>NZ_JAQQET010000008.1:0-263943 GCF_046026855.1 Paraburkholderia sediminicola
ACCAAAATCTTTTTAACAAAAATTTGGGGCCCGGGGGCGCCGCTTATTTCCGCCCCCCGCCGAACCAGCATGTCCGTCAGGCCGTCTTACCTTCCTGCACCTTCAACTCGCTGATCATCCGTTCACGCATGATGAACTTCTGCACTTTGCCGGTCACCGTCATGGGCAATTCATCGACGAAGCGGATGTACTTCGGCACCTTGTAGTGCGCGATCTGCCCCTGGCAAAACTGCTGGATTTCCTCAGCGGTGGCCTGCTCTCCTGAGCGCAAAACGATCCACGCACACACTTCCTCGCCGTACTTCGAATCGGGCACGCCAAACACCTGCACGCTCTGGATTTTCGGATGACGGAACAGAAACTCTTCGATCTCGCGCGGGTAGATGTTTTCGCCACCGCGAATCAGCATGTCCTTCAGGCGACCGACGATGTTGCAGTAGCCGTCGGCATCGAGCGTGGCCAGATCGCCCGTATGCATCCAGCCGTCAACAATGCTCTCCCGCGTCTTCGCTTCGTCACCCCAGTAGCCCTGCATCACCGAATAGCCCTTGGTGCACAGCTCGCCCGTCTCGCCCACCGGCACGATTTCGCCGAGCGGATCGACGATCTTCACTTCCAGATGCGGCTGGATCCGACCGACGGTCGTGGTGCGCTTGTCGAGCGGATCGGTGGTCGAACTCTGGAAAGACACCGGGCTCGTTTCCGTCATGCCATAGGCAATGGTGATCTCGTTCAGATGCATCCTCGAGACGACCTTCTTCATCGTCTCGATCGGGCACGGCGAGCCGGCCATGATGCCGGTGCGCAGGCGCGAAAAATCATAGGTGGCGAAGTTCGGATGATCAAGTTCGGCGATGAACATCGTCGGCACACCATGCAGCGCGGTGCACTGCTCTTCGGCGACGGCGGCCAGGGTCGCAGCCGGGTCGAAGCCTTCGCCCGGGAACACCATATTCGCACCGACCGATACACACGCCAGAACCGCCAACACCATCCCGAAACAGTGATAGAGCGGGACGGGAATGCACAGGGCGTCCTGCTCCGTTAGACGCATCGCCATCGCGATATAGCGCGCGTTGTTGACGACGTTGCTATGGGTGAGCGTCGCGCCCTTCGGATTGCCCGTCGTACCGCTGGTGAACTGAATGTTGATCGGTTCGTGGCAGGAGAGTGTCGCGCCGATGGCGTCGAGCTTCGCGACGTCTAGTGTCGCGCGGCCCCGTTCGATCACGTCGGAAAAAGTCAGCATACCGGGTGTTTCCGTGTCGCACATGCGAATCACGTAGCGCAATGCCGGCAACCGAGCGGCTCGCAGTTCGCCCGGCGCTTGCGTCGCCAGTTCCGGTGCGAGCTCCTGAAGCATCTCGAGGTACATCGACGTCTTGAACCGCTCGGCAGCGATAATCGCCTTGCAGCCGACCTTGTTCAACGCATATTCGAGTTCCGCGAGCCGATAAGCTGGGTTGATGTTGACGAGTACGGCGCCGATGCGCGCTGTCGCGAACTGCGTGAGCAACCATTCCACACGGTTCGGCGACCAGATGCCCACCCGGTCGCCCTTCTCGATACCAAGCGCAAGCAGCCCTGACGCCAGCACGTCGATCTCCTCAGAGAACTCCTTCCACGTCCAGCGAATACGCTGTTCGCGAAATACTACGGCCAGACGGTCCGGGAAGCGCGCTGCGGTGTCGCGCAGAAATTGGCCTAGCGGCGCGTCACTCAACGGAATCTCGGTCGACCCGCGAACATACGACAGGTTGTCCTTGGGTTCGATGAGTGCTCCTACGCCTGACAGGTGCGTTGCCATGGTGTTGTCTCCGTGACCGGAAGCTCGCCCAGTCTATTGAAATGAATTTGAAACCGATTGTGCCACCGGCGTATGTCCGTACGGCATCAAGTGTTACCCGCCCTCTGCGAGAGCGCCGGCTGCCGGAGGTGTAATTGCCCAACGTCCAATCCAAGCATACGATTTTGCTGACCTTTCCGTAAACGTCAAGTAGAGGTCAAAAAAAAGCAGCCGTAAAGGCTGCTTTTTCTCTGATCCGTAATGCCTAATTCTGCCCGCGCAGCTTGCGCAGACGCTGAATCGCAGCGAGCTGCGCCGTCGCATACGCCAATTCCGCTTGCGCGGTTGCGTATTCGAGGTTCGAACCCGTGTTCTGCAGCGCTTCTTCCGCACGCTTGCGTGCATCTTCGGCCTTGGCTTCGTCGAGATCCTTGCCGCGGATCGCCGTGTCGGCGAGAACCGTCACAGCGCCCGGCTGGATTTCGAGGATGCCCCCGGCGACGAAGACAAACTCTTCTTCACCGTTTTCAGCTTCGATGCGCACCGCACCCGGACGAATCCGCGTGATGAGCGGCGTGTGGCCCGGCAGAATGCCGAGTTCACCTGCTTCGCCCGGCAGCGCGACGAACTTCGCCTGGCCCGAGAAGATCTGCTCTTCCGCGCTGACGACGTCTACCTTGATTGTTGCCATAAGTGTCGACTCCTGGTTGAGCGTAGTAAGAGGCGCCGGTTTTACGTTCCAATACCGCTTGAGTATCGATACGCGCGAGGCCGGCGCCCGCTTCGTTACACCCGACCTTTACTGGATCTTCTTGGCCTTTTCGAAGGCTTCGTCGATCGTGCCGACCATGTAGAACGCTTGTTCCGGCAGGTGGTCGCACTCGCCTTCAACGATCATCTTGAAGCCACGAATCGTTTCTTTCAGCGGCACGTACTTGCCCGGCGAGCCCGTGAACACTTCAGCAACGTGGAACGGCTGCGACAGGAAACGCTGGATCTTACGAGCGCGCGCCACGGCGAGCTTGTCTTCCGGCGCCAGTTCGTCCATGCCCAGAATCGCGATAATGTCTCGCAATTCCTTGTAGCGCTGCAGCGTTTGCTGCACGCCGCGCGTGATCGCGTAGTGCTCTTCACCGATCACGTTCGGGTCGATCTGACGCGAAGTCGAATCGAGCGGGTCCACTGCCGGGTAGATACCCAGCGAAGCGATGTCACGCGACAACACGACGGTTGCGTCCAGGTGACCGAAGGTCGTAGCCGGCGACGGGTCGGTCAAGTCATCCGCAGGGACGTACACGGCCTGAACCGACGTGATCGAGCCGGTCTTGGTCGACGTAATACGCTCTTGCAGCTTACCCATTTCTTCAGCGAGAGTAGGCTGATAGCCCACTGCCGACGGCATACGGCCGAGCAGTGCCGACACTTCCGTGCCTGCCAGCGTGAAACGGTAGATGTTGTCGACGAAGAACAGCACGTCGAGCCCTTCGTCACGGAAGTGCTCAGCCATTGTCAGACCAGTCAGCGCAACGCGCAGACGGTTGCCCGGCGGCTCGTTCATCTGGCCGTACACCAGCGCGACCTTGTCGAGAACGTTCGAGTCCTTCATTTCGTGATAGAAGTCGTTCCCTTCGCGGGTACGCTCGCCAACACCGGCGAACACGGAGTAACCACCGTGTTCCTTAGCGATGTTGTTGATCAGTTCCATCATGTTCACGGTCTTGCCCACACCGGCGCCACCGAACAGACCAACCTTACCGCCCTTGGCGAACGGGCAGATCAGGTCGATAACCTTGATGCCGGTTTCGAGCAGTTCCGTCGACGGCGACAGTTCGTCGAACGCCGGAGCCTTCTGGTGAATGCCGCGCGTCACGTCCGAGTTGATCGGGCCGGCTTCGTCGATCGGGCGACCCAGCACGTCCATGATCCGGCCGAGGGTCGGCTTGCCAACCGGCACGCTGATCGGCTTGCCGGTGTTCTTCACCGTCGTACCGCGGCGCAGACCGTCCGAGGCACCCAGACAGATGGTACGGACAACGCCGTCGCCCAGCTGCTGCTGGACTTCGAGGGTCAGTTCCGAACCGTCGAGAATGAGCGCGTCGTAAATCTTCGGCATGTGGTCACGCGGGAATTCCACGTCGATCACCGCGCCGATGCACTGTACGATCTTGCCTTCTACCAAAGCAGTAGTACTCATCGCTTTTCCTTTAGATACTCAATTCTTCACTCGCGCAAAGGCGCAATTTCGATGGGGCCGCCGAGACGGGGCGCGCCTCACGGGCGCGCACGAAGCGGCGTGCCTGACCCTTATGGTCAGACTGCCGCTGCGCCACCGACGATTTCCGACAGTTCTTTCGTAATCGCGGCCTGACGGCTCTTGTTGTACACGAGCTGCAGTTCGTTGATGACCGTCTTCGCATTGTCCGAAGCGGCCTTCATTGCGACCATTCGTGCCGACTGCTCCGATGCCATGTTTTCCGCGACGGCCTGATAGACCAGCGCTTCGACATAACGCACCAGCAGTTCGTCCACCACTGCCTGTGCATCCGGCTCGTAGATGTAGTCCCACTGCGTGCTCGGGGTCGTGCCGTCTTCGTCCTTGCGCTCGAACTGATCTGCCGACAGCGGCAGCAGTTGCTCGATCACCGGCTCCTGCTTCATCGTGTTGACGAAGCGCGTGTACGCGAGGTACACCGCCGAAACCTTGCCTTCCGAGTACAGGTCGAGCTGCACCTTCACCGCGCCGATCAGCTTTTCCAGATGCGGCGTGTCGCCCAGATGCACGACATTCGACACCACCTTGGCGCGCAGACGATTCAGGAAACCCAGACCCTTGGTGCCGATCGCAGTTGCTTCGACCGTCTTGCCCTGGCCTTCCAGTTCCTTGAACTTCTGCAGCGACGCACGCAGCACATTGGTGTTCATACCGCCGCACAGACCTTTATCGGTCGTGACGAGGATGATGCCGGCCGTCTTCGCGCCTTCGTTCGACACCATGAACGGGTGACGATACTCCGGGTTCGCACGGCTCATGTGCGCAGCGATATCGCGGACCTTGTCGGCATACGGGCGAGCAGCGCGCATGCGCTCCTGAGCGCGGCGCATCTTCGATGCGGCCACCATCTCCATCGCTTTCGTGATCTTGCGCGTGTTTTGCACGCTCTTGATCTTGCCGCGAATTTCCTTCATTCCAGCCATTGCTTGCTCCTTGTCGGCCCGAGTTAGCGCTCAGCACTCGGGTCCCATGCAAAGCGATCGAAGCAGCGCGGGTTCAGTTGCCTGCGGCCCGCGCCGCTTCAAGGTCCGTTTATGCCTTGCGGATCACTCGCGGATCAATAAGCGCCGGACTTCTTGAAGTCTTTGAGAGCCGTATGCAGCAGGGCTTCGTCGTCCTTCGAGAGTTCCTTGGTATCTTCGATGCGCTTGACCAGGTCAGCGTGGCTCGACTTCAGGTATTCGCGCAGGCCCTTTTCAAACGGCAGCACTTGCGCAACTTCCAGATCGTCGAGGTAACCGTTGTTCGCAGCGAACAGCGCGATCGCCAGTTCCCATACTTGCAGCGGTTGATACTGCGGCTGCTTCAGCAACTCCGTCACGCGGCGGCCGCGCTCCAGCTGCTTACGAGTCGCCTCGTCGAGGTCCGATGCGAACTGCGCGAACGCTGCGAGTTCACGGTACTGTGCGAGGTCGGTACGAATACCGCCCGACAACTTCTTCACGACCTTGGTTTGAGCCGCACCACCAACGCGCGAGACCGACACGCCGGCGTTAATTGCCGGGCGGATACCTGCGTTGAAGAGATCGGTTTCCAGGAAGATCTGGCCGTCGGTAATCGAGATCACGTTCGTCGGAACGAATGCGGTCACGTCGCCTGCTTGCGTTTCAATGACCGGCAGCGCCGTCAGCGAACCGCTCTTGCCCTTCACTTCGCCGTTCGTGAACTTCTCGACGTACTCTTCCGAGACGCGAGCAGCACGTTCCAGGAGACGCGAGTGCAGATAGAACACGTCACCCGGGTAAGCTTCGCGGCCCGGCGGGCGGCGCAGCAACAGCGAGATCTGACGGTATGCCCAAGCTTGCTTGGTCAAATCGTCATAAACGATCAGCGCATCTTGACCGCGGTCGCGGAAGTATTCGCCCATCGTGCAGCCGGCGTAGGGCGCGAGGTACTGCATTGCAGCCGATTCCGAAGCCGAAGCGGCCACGACGATCGTGTATTCCAGTGCGCCGGTTTCTTCCAGCTTGCGCACCACGTTCATGATCGACGAAGCCTTCTGGCCGATCGCGACGTAGATACAGAAGAGGTTCTTGCCCTTCTGGTTGATGATCGCGTCGACAGCGACTGCGGTCTTGCCGCACTGGCGGTCGCCGATGATCAGCTCACGCTGGCCACGGCCAACCGGCACCATCGCGTCGATCGACTTCAGACCGGTTTGAACCGGCTCCGAAACCGACTTACGCCAGATCACGCCCGGAGCAATCTTTTCGATTGCGTCGGTCTTCTTCGCGTTGACCGGGCCCTTGCCGTCGATCGGGTTGCCGAGTGCGTCGACCACGCGGCCGAGCAGTTCCGGACCCACCGGCACTTCGAGAATGCGGCCCGTCGTCTTGACGATGTCGCCTTCCGAAATGTGTTCGTACTCACCCAGAATCACGGCGCCGACCGAGTCGCGCTCGAGGTTCAGTGCCAGACCGAAGGTGTTGCCCGGGAATTCGAGCATTTCGCCCTGCATCACTTCCGACAGGCCGTGAATACGCACGATACCGTCGGTCACGGAGATCACGGTGCCCTGGTTGCGAACGTCTGCGCTCGCTTCAAGGCCCTGGATCCTGCTCTTGATCAGCTCACTGATCTCAGAGGGATTGAGTTGCATTATTCGCTCCTGATAGTCAATTCTGTTGCGTGCCAGCCGCTTCAGCGCTTTATGCGCTTCAGGCCGTCAGAGCCGTCTGCATGCTGGCAAGCCGCGCGCGGACCGAGGTATCGAGCACTTCGTCGCCGACCGTCACGCGCACGCCGCCAATGAGCGACGAGTCGACTTCGACCGTCGGCTTCAGCTTGCGCTTGAATTTGCGTTCGAGACCTGCGACGAGTTCGTTCAACTGCGCGCCTTCGAGCGGGAATGCGCTGACGATCAGCACATCTGCCGCTCCTTCGCGGGCGTTCTTCAACTCTTCGAACTGCGTAGCGATTTCCGGCAGCAATTGCAGGCGATGGTTATCCACCAGCATTTGCACCAGATTCTTCGCTTGCGCGTTGTCCTTGAGCGGCGACCTGACCGCGGCCAGCAGCAGTTCGCTGACCTGGGCGCGGCTTACTTTCGGGCTCGAGGCGATCGACAGCACTTCGGGCAGACGCGCAACCTGTGCCAGCTCCTGCACGAGCGTGGACCAGGCGGCGATGTCACCAGCTTCGGCCACGCCAAACAGCGCTTCTGCGTACGGACGGGCGATGGTTGCAAGTTCGGCCATGATCAGAGCTCGGCTTTCAGTTGATTCAGCAGGTCAGCGTGGGCTGCCTGGTCGACTTCGCGCTTCAGGATCTGTTCAGCGCCCTTCACGGCGAGTGCAGCGACTTCGCCGCGCAGCGTTTCGCGTGCCTTCACGACTTGCTGGTCCGCGTCGGCCTTCGCTTGCGCGATGATGCGAGCGGCTTCAGCTTGTGCTTGAGCCTTGATTTCGTCAGCGACTGTCACAGCGCGCTTTTCCGCGTCAGCAATACGTTGCTGACCGTCGTTGCGTGCCTGAGCGAGTTCCTGGTCGACGCGCTTGTGAGCGGCTTCGAGTTCAGCCTTGCCCTTTTCAGCGGCAGACAAACCGTCAGCAATCTTCTTCGAGCGCTCGTCGAGGGCGTTGATCAACGGCGGCCACACGAACTTCATCGTGAACCACGCGAGGATCAGGAACACGACCATTTGCGCAAACAGGGTTGCGTTGAGATTCACGGTGTTTCCTTAAACGTTGCTAGTTCGGAAAGTGAAACGGCAAGGCGCTCATCGATTCTGTATTCGATCAGCGCCTAAGTGCCCGTTCCGCCCTGCGCCTTTACCAGTTATAGCTCAGGCGCAAACTTCCGAGGAACCTCAGCCTGCCAGCTTCGACAGCAGCGGGTTCGCGAACGCGAACAGCATTGCCACACCAACACCAATCAGGAAAGCCGCATCGATCAGACCAGCCAGCAGGAACATCTTGGTTTGCAGCGGGTTCATCAATTCCGGCTGACGAGCACATGCTTCGATGTACTTGCCGCCCATCAGGCCAATACCGATACAGGCGCCGATTGCACCCAGGCCGATGATGATGCCGATACCGATGGCGGTCAGACCCTGGATGTTGGCGATGAAAGCTTGCATGATCACTCCTTTGTGAAAAGTCTTTTGGAACTGGTTGGAACTGGGATTTAATAAAACAAAACTAAAACAATTCGTCGTTCAACAAGCCGTGATTAGTGGCTGTCGTGTGCCTGTCCGATGTACACCAGCGTCAGCATCATGAAAATGAATGCTTGCAGCAGAACGATCAGGATGTGGAAGATCGCCCAAACCGTGCCTGCGATGACGTGGCCGATAAAGCCGAGCACTGACGCGTCCGCGCCGAAACCCCACATGCTGCCGAGCAGGGCAATCAGCAGGAACAACAGCTCGCCCGCGTACATGTTGCCGAATAGCCGCATGCCGAGCGAAACCGTCTTTGCGACGAACTCGATGATGTTCAATGCAAGGTTCGGAATCCACAGCAGCGGATGCGCGCCGAACGGAGCCGACAGCAGCTCATGCACGAAGCCGCCTACGCCCTTGATCTTGAAGTTGTAGTAAATCATCAGCGCGAACACGCCGAGTGCGATACCGAGCGTACCGTTCAGGTCAGCCGTCGGCACGATGCGGTGATGGGGAATGACTTGCGACAGACCCAGCCAGCCGATCACGCGGCCCGGCAGGTCGACGGGGATAAA
Organism: Paraburkholderia sediminicola; assembly: GCF_046026855.1. Taxonomy (GTDB): domain Bacteria; phylum Pseudomonadota; class Gammaproteobacteria; order Burkholderiales; family Burkholderiaceae; genus Paraburkholderia; species Paraburkholderia sediminicola_A. Next base: position 8,736 of record NZ_JAQQET010000008.1, read on the forward strand.
GTCGAGCGAGTTCATCAAGGCGACCCAGACGAACACGGTCAGTGCCAGCGGGGCGATGAAGGTGCGCGAGCCGTGGATCATCGACTTCGATTGATCTTCGACCATCTCGACCAGCATTTCGATCGCGCACTGGAAACGACCCGGCACGCCGGACGTTGCCTTGCGGGCCGCCAGATGCAGGATGGCGATCGTGGCCAGACCACAAACGATCGACCAGAAAAGGGTGTCCAGATTCCACACATGAATGTCGAAAATCGACGTCTGGTGCCCGGTGGAAAAGTTCTGCAAGTGGTGCGCGATGTACTCGGACGGATCCAGAGCGCGCGTGCCTTCGCTAGCTGCCATATCGTTAATGCCACCCAAATTGTCGAAAATCGTCTTAGGCCGTTCCCGCCGCAATTCTGTATTGCGGGAACACGCCGGGTGCGGATCGTGTCATATCCGCACTCCTTACGCCAGCGCTACGCGCCAGCCTGAATTTTGTGTTGCTACTCTTGCTACTACCTTAGCGCCACGCGAGGGCGATCCAGTAAGTCTTGAGCGCGATGAGGTAAGTCACGAGCAGCGGCACCCAGCGTACGTCGTGATACCAGAAAGCGATGGCTACAAACATCGCGATCGTTGTCCCCATCTTGAGCGCTTCGCCGATCATCCAGCTCATCGCTGTTTCGGCGCCGCTCAGCGTTCTAAGACGTGCCGCGAACAGCGCGCTCGGCACCCAGCAGATCGCTCCCCCCAGGAACGCGGACAGCGCAGCAGCGCCCGGCGGCTTGTAGAACAGCCACCACACCAGCGTCGCACCCAGGGACAAAACCATTTGCGCCGCCACGACCTTGAAAGGCGTGACACGCGATGGACGACTCACATTCGGGCCAAACAGCTTTTCAGCCTCGACCCGCGTGAGCGGAACGATATTGTTATCTTGTTGCTCGACATCCCACGCATCGTCAGTTGTAACGTGCTGACCGGTAGACGCAACGGAATCGGTGCGTTCAGCGCGGTGTTCGTCGTGCCCATTCTGTGGCGCCTGATTCGACGTTTTAACCGCCATCGCAGTGTTCCGAAAGTCTTGTTCCAGCCCGCGAGCTTACGCTGCGCTTACGGGGTTGCCGTGCAATTAAATCCGGGCGATTGTAAGCGATAGTTGCAGGCAATTCAAGACTTTAGGCCGTTCAATAACCTGCGTGAAAACGGCCTTCACCATGCGGGAGCGTGATTTCGGGCGGCTTGTACACGGCAAATGTAAGGCGGCCGGGGAGCGGCAAAACATGCGCCTTGAATTGAGGAGGCTGAAGTGCGTGGATGCGTCGTTTCGACGCTGCTGCGGACGTCTCAAAAATGCAACAGACGGCGATTTCTGCTCACTTTGATAGACATCCAAGACGGCGCCGGGTAAGGGTCGGACGATGCTTCTGTACGGGGAGTTCTTCAATGGCGAATAACAGCGCCCGTGTCAGGTCCGGTGCTTCTGGCCAGGTAACCAACTTCGAGCACAGTCGGTTTGCCCGGCTTCGTACTGACGTCCGCCCTGCTCTGTCCGACCAATTCACACGCGGCGCCGACCGTTTCATCGCGGCCCGGATCGAGAACAAAAAACGAGCGATGTGCGCTTCTTCGCTGCTGCGGCCTGCCCAGTCTTTGCTCAGTCAAGTCCCGCGCAACACAATCAACGCTGCCTCACTGCAAAAGCGGCTGAACAGATCAACACCTCAGTATTCCTGATTATTTTGCGTTGAATTTAATCAGGAATCCACCCAGCGCCAATACGGTGTGCCGATCAATCCGGGGAAATCGTCAAACCACCCCTTGAGCGTGACGCCGGCAAGCCCGATAAAACCAAACCCCTCATCGAAAGCGCACAAAGTGCGCCAAACAGCTTGCTAGCAACCATCCAGATAATTCGCAAGCATGTCCAGCGCCCTTCCACACTCAACTTGTCATGATCACACCGTGGCGTTACCACGCAACCGGACAAGAATGCCTTCCAGCGCGTCCAGATCACCGAAGTCCACCAGCACCTGGCCGCGGCCGCGTCGGCCGAGCTTGATCTTTACCGTGGCGGCAAGCAGATCGGACAACTCCTCTTCGAGTCGCCGCGTGTCGCGGCCGCCGTCCTGATTCGCACGCGCCTTCACCGTGGGCGCAGCCTTGGTAGTCGCCGTCACCAGCTTTTCGGTCTCCCGTACCGACATGCGCTTGTTGACGACCTGATTGGCCAGTGTGATCTGCGTCGCAGCATCGACGGCCAGTAGCGCACGTGCATGACCCATGTCCAGATCACCGGCCAGCAACATCGTCTGCACCGGTGCTGCCAGGTTAAGCAAACGCAGCAGATTCGATACGGCACTGCGTGAGCGACCCACCGATTCAGCTGCCTGCTCATGCGTGAAATTAAACTCGTCGAGCAAGCGCTGAATACCCTGTGCTTCTTCTAGCGGATTCAGATCTTCGCGCTGGATATTCTCGATCAGCGCCATCGCCGCGGCGGCCTGATCAGGCACGTCCCTCACCAGCACCGGCACCTCGTCGAGGCCGGCAAGGCGCGCGGCGCGGAAACGCCGCTCGCCGGCAATGATCTCGTACTTATCCACCGACACCGGCCGTACGAGGATCGGCTGCATCACCCCTTGGGCACGGATGCTGGCCGCCAATTCCTGCAACGCGCCTTCGTCCATGCGCGTACGCGGCTGGTACTTGCCGGCCTGTAGCTTGCTGAGCGGCAGCACGTTCGGCGCACCCTCGATCGCCACGGCCTCTGTAATATCCGCACTGCCACCAAGCAATGCTTCCAGACCACGGCCCAACCCCTTCTTTCTTGCTACTGCATTCATCGTGCTTCCTCGATCCGCTTAGGACGCCTGGGGCGCGTCATTCAATGTGCGCACCCGCTCAATCATCTCTGCACCGAACTGCACATACGCCTGCGCACCGCGCGATGCCTTATCGAACACAACGCCCGGCAACCCATAGCTAGGCGCCTCGGCAAGGCGCACGTTACGCGGGATCACCACGTCGAACACCTTGTCGCCAAAGTGTTCTTTCAGCTGATCCGAGACTTGCTGTTGCAATGTGATGCGCGGATCGAACATCACGCGCAGCAGACCAATCACCTTCAGATCGCGATTCAGGTTCGCATGCACCTGCTTGATCGTGTTGACCAGATCGGACAGGCCTTCGAGCGCGAAGTACTCGCACTGCATCGGAATCACCACGCCATGCGCGGCACACAGGCCGTTGAGCGTTAGCAGCGACAAAGCCGGCGGGCAGTCGATCAGCACAAAGTCGTATTCGCTTTCGACTGCCGCCAAGGCAATCTTCAACTGGCGCTCACGGCTCTGCACGCTGACCAATTCGACCTCGGCGCCGGCCAGTTCCCGGTTCGCGGGCAGCACGTCGTAGCCGACGGCTTCCGGGCGTACTCGCGCATCCGCCACCGACACGCCATCCACGAGCACTTCATAGACGGTGTTCGCGCATGCGGCCTTGTCGATACCGCTACCCATTGTGGCGTTGCCCTGCGGGTCCAGATCGATGAGAAGGACTCGCTGTCCCTGCGCTGCCAAGCTCGCGGCCAGATTGACTGCCGTCGTCGTCTTGCCGACGCCGCCCTTCTGGTTCGCAACGCAGAAGATTTTTGCCATCGTTGGTGTGTCCCTTTTGCTGCTGAATAAAGTAGAAAGCGCGTCTGGTATGCGGTACGTGCCTCGAGCCTAGCGATGCCCGTCAGTTATCGGCATCCACCAGCACCTTGATCAGATGCCGCTCCGCGTCGAGCGACGGCACTTGCAGCCGAATGATCTGTTCCACGTGGGCGCCCGCCGGCAGACGCTCGATCTCACCATCCGGACGCACACCCTTCATCGCCCAGATCGCCCCCTGCTCCGCAACCAGATGACGGGCCAGTGTAACGAAATCCGAGAGCTCTGCGAATGCGCGCGACACGATTACGTCGAACTTTGCTGGTACTTCGGCGCCCGCCTGCAAAGTCTCGACGCGGCCCGTAATGACCGACAGGTTCGCCAGGCCGAGCTCGGCTTTGGCCTGAGCCTGAAAAGCCGTCTTCTTGTGAACGATGTCGTTCACGGTGACGGTCCAGTCGGGCAGCACGATAGCGAGCACGATACCAGGCAAACCGCCGCCAGAGCCCACGTCCAGCACCGAGGACGCACCGCGCGTAGCGAGGTGCGGCACGATCGAAAGCGAATCAAGGATGTGCTGGATGAGCATTTGTCGCGGATCACGGATCGCCGTCAGGTTGTAGACAGCATTCCACTTGGATAGCAGCGCTACGTAGTCGAGCAATTTCCCGAGTTGCGCGTCACTCAGATCGAGACCGAGTTCGCGGACGCCGCCTGCTAACAGCGGCGCCAATGCCTCGCTACCACTTCCCTTCAGACTCACCGTCATTGCGTCACCGGCGTGCTGTCGGCGCCCGGTTCGGCGGGTTTCGTCGAACGGCGCCCCAAGCCACGCTTCAGATGCACCATCAGCAAGGAGATCGCCGCCGGGGTAATACCGGAAATACGCGACGCCTGTCCGATAGTTTCAGGGCGGAATTGCGTCAGCTTCTGACGCGCCTCGAACGATAGCCCCCTTACCTCGGCGTAGTCCAAACCCTCCGGCAGACGCGTGCTTTCGTGCGACTCATTGCGCTCGATCTCATCAGCTTGCCGGTCGATATAGCCTTGGTACTTGATGCCAATCTCGATCTGCTCCTTGATCTGGGCGAGCAACACGTCGTCTTCAGCCAGCGTTTCAGGCGCAGCACATGCGCCCGCGCGCAAGCCGCAGACGCCGTCGTACGTCACGCCCGGGCGGCGGAGCAGATCGGCCAAACTGTATTCGTGGTCAATCGGCTTGCCGAGCAACGCAGTCGCTTCTTCGGCCGGTAACGTCTTAGGATTGACCCACGTCGTGCGGAGGCGCTCTGTTTCACGTGAAACAGCATCGCGCTTGCGGCTGAATGCGTCCCAACGGACGTCGTCGACGATCCCCAGTTCGCGGCCCATTTCCGTCAGACGCATATCGGCGTTATCTTCGCGCAGGCTCAGACGGTACTCGGCGCGGCTCGTGAACATGCGATACGGCTCGGATACACCACGCGTCACCAGATCGTCGACCAAAACACCTAGGTACGCCTGATCGCGGCGCGGGCACCATGCATCCTTGCCCTGCACTTGCAGGCCGGCGTTAATCCCCGCCAGCAAACCTTGCGCAGCGGCCTCTTCATAGCCCGTTGTGCCATTGATCTGACCCGCGAAGAAGAGCCCGTTGATCGCCTTGGTTTCCAGCGATGCCTTCAGCCCACGCGGATCGAAGTAGTCGTATTCGATCGCATAACCCGGTCGCAGAATATGCGCGTGCTCCAAACCTCGCATCGAGCGCACGAGTTCCAGTTGCACGTCGAACGGCAGGCTGGTGGAAATCCCATTGGGATAGAACTCGTTGGTCGTCAGCCCTTCCGGTTCGAGGAAGATCTGATGCGATTCCTTGGATGCGAAGCGATGAATCTTGTCCTCGATCGACGGGCAATACCGCGGCCCCACCCCTTCGATCACGCCCGTGTACATCGGCGAGCGGTCGAGACCACCACGGATAATGTCGTGCGTACGCTCATTCGTATGCGTCACCCAACACGGCACTTGGCGCGGATGCTGCTCGACGCGCCCGAGAAACGAGAAAACCGGCACCGGATCCAGATCACCCGGCTGCTCTTCAAGCTTCGAAAAGTCGATCGTCCGACCGTCGATGCGCGGCGGCGTCCCGGTCTTGAGGCGGCCCTGCGGCAGCTTCAATTCCTTGAGGCGCGCAGACAGCGACACCGCTGCCGGATCGCCGGCGCGGCCACCGGTGTAGTTGTTCAAACCGACGTGAATCTTGCCGTCGAGGAACGTCCCAGCCGTCAGCACAACGGCGCGCGAGCGGAAACGAATCCCCACCTGCGTCACGGCACCGACGACACGATCACCTTCCACCATCAGATCGTCGACCGCCTGCTGGAACAGCCACAGGTTCGGCTGATTCTCCAGTCGATGCCGGATCGCCTGCTTGTACAGCAAACGGTCCGCCTGCGCGCGCGTCGCACGAACAGCAGGCCCCTTCGACGAATTGAGGATGCGGAACTGGATCCCGCCCTCGTCCGTCGCAGCCGCCATCGCACCGCCGAGCGCATCGACCTCCTTCACCAGATGGCCCTTGCCAATCCCGCCAATGGACGGGTTGCAGCTCATCTGACCGAGGGTTTCGATGTTATGCGTCAGCAGGAGGGTCGTATTGCCCATGCGTGCCGAGGCCAAAGCGGCCTCAGTGCCGGCATGACCGCCGCCGACGACGATTACGTCAAATTCTGTGGGAAAAAGCATCGCGGATCTCACGCCAGATCATCGCGTGAGCCTTTCAGAGGAAAATGTATGGGCGAATTATAACGGGTTCGGTTTAGGCCCGAATTTCGTCCGAATGGCCAGACAACAAAAAAGCGGTGTGTTTCACGTGAAACACACCGCTTCGAACCACAGCGAACTGAACAAAAGTGGAGAACTAAGCCACTTTCTTAGCCAGCCCCAGATACGTTTCAATCACACGTGGATTCTGCGCCAGATCAGTCGCGGGTCCTTCCAGCGCCAGTTCACCGGTTTCAAGCACGTAACCGTAGTCAGAAATTTGCAGCGCCGCGCGTGCGTTCTGCTCGATCAGTAGCGTCGCGACGCCGGTCTGCCGCAGCGCGCTAATGATGTGGAAAATTTCCTTCACGATCAGCGGCGCGAGACCCAGGCTCGGTTCGTCGAGCATCAGCAGATCGGGCTTGCCCATCAATGCACGCCCGACCGCGAGCATTTGCCGCTCCCCACCTGATAGCGTCCCTGCGGCCTGCTTCCGGCGCTCTTTCAAACGAGGAAAAAGCGTAAAGACTGGCTCGAGTTGATCAAGAAAATTGCGCTCCCCTGCCCGCTTACGCCGATACGCGCCGAGGACCAGATTGTCTTCAACGGTCATCGACGCGAACAGCTCGCGCTTTTCCGGCACCAGGCACATACCGCGCGCGACCCGCTTTTCAACCGGCACCGCGCTGACGTCTTCACCTTGATACAGGACCGAGCCCTTCGCATGACCAGTGGTCGGCAATGCGCCCATGATCGCGTTCAGCAACGTGGACTTGCCCGCACCGTTCGGACCAATCACCGAGACGATCTGGCCGGGCCGCACCTTGATTGCCGCACCGTGCAGCGCTTCGACCTTGCCATAGCGGACCGACAACCCATTCACGTCGAGAATCGGTGCAGCATCATTCATCGTGTTCTCCATCACTCCACCCCGCCCAGATAAGCTTCGAGCACAGCCGGGTCTTGCTGGACATCCTGCGGCAAGCCTTCCGCGATGCGCGTGCCGAACTCCATCACCACCAACCGATCGGTGAGATTCATCACGAAATCCATATCGTGTTCGACCAGCAGCACGCTCATACCTTCGGCTTTGAGGCGGCGCAGTAAGTCCGCCAGTTGCAGCTTTTCCTGATAACGCAGACCGGCGGCAGGCTCATCCAGCAGCAGCAGGGTCGGGTCACAGCACAGCGCGCGAGCGATTTCGAGAATTCGCTGCTGTCCTAACGCCAGGCTACCCGCTTCGTCGTACATATGCTGTTCGAGCCCAACACGACGAATCTGGCGAGCCGCTTCGGCCATCAAGCGCGCCTCTTCTGCACCGTTCAGCCGCGCCACGCTGCGCCACACACCGGCCTGGCCACGCAGATGCGCGCCAATCGCAACGTTCTCCAACACCGTCATCCCAGGCAGCAGCTTGACGTGCTGGAAGGTGCGGCCAATACCGCGCTTGACGATTTCACGTGAACTCAGTGAATCGATACGTTCGCCGCGAAACGTAATTTCGCCGCTCGTCGCCTGCAGCACGCCTGTGACCAGATTGAAGGTGGTCGATTTGCCGGCGCCGTTCGGGCCGATCAAACCGATGATCTGCCCTGCTTTCACCTCGAAGCTGACATCGTTCACCGCGACCAGCCCGCCGAACTGCTTGCGCGCCTTATTCACCGTCAACAGGCTTTCGCCCGTGGCCGGCTTGCTGCGCTGCGGCAAAGGCTCCGCGTGATCCGACAAATGTGCGCGTGGCCCCTTCGGGAAAAACCGCGCGACAAACGGCCAGACGCCTTGGCGAGCGTATTGCAGCAACAGCACCATCAGAATGCCGAACACGATCACTTCGAAGTTACCGTTCTCGCCCAGCAGCTTCGGCAGCAGCGTTTGCAGATAGTCCTGCAAGATGGTCAGGATCGCCGCACCAAGCACTGCGCCCCAGACGTGCGAGACGCCACCCACCACCGCCATGAACAGAAATTCGATGCCGTGGTTCAGACCAAACGGCGTCGGATTCACGGCGCGTTGCAGGTGCGCGTAAAGGAACCCCGAGATCGACGCCAACACTGCGGCGTAGACGAAAATCACCACGCGCATCCACGCCGTGTTGACGCCCATCGCTTCGGCCATCATGCCGCCGCCGCGCAATGCGCGAATCGCCCGCCCTGGCCGGCTATTAAGCAGATTCTGAACAGAAATTACCGCACCGAGCACCACCACCCAGATCAGGTAGTAGATATGGCGACCCGACTCCAGGTTGATGCCAAAAACATTCAGCACTGGAATTCCGTTAATGCCGTCGTACTTGCCGAGCATCTCCAGGTTGCCGAACAGATAGAACAGCGCGAGCCCCCACGCGATCGTACCGAGCGGCAGAAAGTGGCCGGATAGCCGCATTGTCACGAGCCCCAGCATCAGCGCGATCAATGCCGTCACCACCACGCCCGCGATCAGCGCGAGCCACGGCGACACGCCGTAAGTCGTCGTCAGATACGCGGTCGCATACGCGCCGATGCCGACGAACGCTGCCTGACCGAAGCTCGTCATCCCGCCGATACCCGTCAGCAGCACGAGACCGATCGCGACGATCGAATACAGACCGATGTAGTTGAGCAGCGTTACCCAGTACTCAGGCACATGAATCGGATGCGGCAACACCGGCAATGCGAACAGCACCACGAGGAACAACCAGAAGAACTTGTTTTGCATGATCCGTTTCATCGTGTCACTCCTCTTCCTCTTCCGAGTGCGGGCTGGCCAGACTCCGCCATAGCAGCACCGGAATGATCAGCGTGAACACGATCACTTCCTTATAAGCGCTCGCCCAGAACGACGAATACGACTCCAGCAGACCGACCAGGATCGCGCCCGCCGCCGCCAGCGGATAGCTGACCAGGCCGCCGATAATCGCGCCTACGAAGCCCTTCAAACCCATCAGGAAGCCCGAGTCGTAGTAGATGGTGGTCAAGGGTGCGACAAGGATGCCGCACAGCGCACCGAGGCCCGCAGCGAGCGTGAACGCGAGGCGCCCTGCCTGCGTCGTGCCGATGCCGACGAGCCGTGCGCCGAGCCGGTTCACCGACGTCGCGCGCAAAGCCTTGCCGGAAATCGAGCGATCGAAGTACAGATACAGCGCGCCGATCAACACCACCGCCGTGCCCACCACCCACAGGCTTTGTCCGGAAATCGACAACGTGCCGAGGTTGAAGGTCGCATCGGAGAACGCCGTGGTGCGTGAACCCTCCGCACCGAACATCACGAGCCCGAGGCCGACCATCGCGAAGTGCACAGCTACCGCCACAATCAGCAGCAGCAGCGTGGTCGCCTCCGCGATCGGTTCATACGCGAGCCGGTAGACGAACGGCCCCATCGGAATCACGATCAGCAGCGTCAGCGCGATTTGCGCGAGCATCGGCAGTGGATGCAGGAAAACGCCTTGCGTGAGCGCGTAAACCGCGATCGGGAACAGCAGGTATTTGCCGACCAGCATCGCCAGCGTGCGCGCCGCGTGGCGACGCCGTTCGGGATGCCGCACCAGCCCCGCAATCTCGACGACAAAACATGCCGCACCCATCGCCATCAGCAACCAGCACGTCGCCGGAAATTTCTGTGTCTGCAATGCAGCGAGCGTCAGCGCGCCATACGAAACAAACTCGCCCTGCGGGATAAAGATCACCCGCGTCACGGAGAACACCAGCACCAGCGCAAGCGCGAGCAGCGCGTAGATGGCGCCGGTGGTGATGCCGTCCTGCGCGAGGATCGCCGCAATTGATAGATCCATACTTCCTCGTCCTGAAGCGTCGAAATCGAAACCGGGAAACAGTCGTGGCGGCGGACCCGCGGCCGGTCACTGACCTGCAATGCCAGAAAAGGCGACCGCCGCGCCGGAACATGGCGCGGCGGTCGTTGCCATTGTCATCGAACAGAATGGCAATGCGGCATGGCGTGCCGCAGGTTGCGCGAGAGGCGCGTATCGCTTTTGTTATTAGTCGTTCTGCAACTTCCACTTGCCGTCGACGATCTGCACGATCACGCGTGCGCGCTTGTCGAGGCCGTTGTGGTCGGTGGTCGTGGTGTTCATGATGCCGTGCGAGACCGGCAGCTCCTTGATGTTTTCAAGCGCGCCGCGCAATGCCACGCGGAACGCTTCAGTGCCCGGCTGAGCGGTCTTCAGCGCGACCGGAATCGCAGCTTGCAGCATCTGGCCGGCATCCCATGCGTGACCGCCGAAGGTCGCCACCGAGCCCGCGCCATAAGCTTTCTCATACGCTGCCTTGTACGCTTCCGACGACTTCTTCACCGGATTCGATTCCGGCAGTTGATCCGCCACGAGGATCGGGCCAGCCGGCAGGAACTCGCCTTCGCAATCCTTTCCGCACACGCGCAGGAAATCGTTGTTGGCGACGCCGTGCGTCTGGTAGACCTTGCCCTTGTAGCCGCGCTCCTTGAGCGTCTTGGCCGGCAGCGCCGACGGCGTACCCGCGCCCGCGATCAGCACCGCATCCGGGTTCGCGCCCATCGTCTTCAGCACCTGGCCGGTCACCGATGCATCGGTGCGGTTAAAGCGTTCATTGGAGACGATCTTCAGATGATGGGCCGCGGCCGCGGCTGTGAATACGTTGTTCCAGCCGTCGCCGTACGCATCCGCAAAGCCGATGAAGCCAACCGTCTTCACGCCGTGACGCTCCATGTAGTCGGCGATTGCGTCAGCCATCAGGCTGTCGTTTTGCGGCGGCTTGAAGGCCCATGCGCGCTTGGCGTCCATCGGCGAAATGATCGCGGCTGATGCCGCCAGCGAGATCACCGGCGTCTTGCCTTCGGACGCTGCGTCGAGCATCGCCAGCGAATTTGGCGTGACAGTCGAACCGATGATGGCGTCGACGTGGTCTTCGTCGATCAGCTTGCGCGTGTTCTGCACGGCCTTGCCGGTGTCCGATGCATCGTCGAGGATGATGTATTGCACGGTCTTGCCGCCAATCTCTTTCGGCAGCAGCGCTATCGTGTTCTTTTCAGGAATCCCGAGCGATGCAGCCGGCCCCGTAGTGGATAGCGTGACGCCGATTTTCACCTGCGCGAAGGCAGCGCCCGCGCCGCACATCAACGCCATCGCGATACCGGTGCGTACCCATTGCTTTGTCTTTTTCATTGCAAGTCTCCAAACGCTTTGAAGCGCGTATCTGAATCCGGCTCACGGGCCGGGTGTCTGAATCTAGTTATAGGGTTCAGGCATGCCAAGCATGGTTTTCCCTGCTTAGCGCCAATGCCTTCTCCGTTCTGGTGCTACTCCCTGCTGCGAACCACTGCTGCGATTTCTTATACGTTAAACACTAATATGTTAGTAGTATTGCGTTCTGCATCATCCATGGTCAATAGACTGTCGCCCGAATACGGGTTTGTCCTGAAACAGTCCGCTTTGTCGGTACTTTGACCGCCCGCCCTTCACTCGTCCAACGCGCTTCACGCACCGCGATTCATCAGACGCGGGCAATAAAAAAGACGCGTCAACTGCACGCGCCTTGTTTAATGGGATTCCGTATCGCTTCGTCTGCGCTCAGTCGCCGGACAGCTGCCACTTGCCGCCGACGATCGCCACCATCACACGCGCCACGCTGGTCGAGGCCGGCGTGATCGTTCGTGCTCATGTTGAAGATGCCGTGGGAAGCAGGCCCCGTTGCCGATATCGTGACGCCGATTTTCACGTCAGCGAATGCATGGCCGCTCCATATTGCGGATACTCCGGTGGCGACCCATGCCGCGCTGATCCAACGCAATGCCGACTTCATCCCGCTCCCCTATCTACCCCGTTATTCATTTGAATTCAAATGCGCAGATTTGATTCGCCGACCAAGCGGTCGGTGAATGGCAAGTTTAGCGGACAAAAGCCCCGCGCTGCAAGCAATTTGCAGGGTGGCAACGAGTGAAATCGGGAGTGATTCGATGAATAAAAAGGAGCACCGAATTAGCGGAAGATTTGAATGGCGAATTACGAAAAGCACAAATAAAAAGCGCTGCTGGATATCAATCCAACAGCGCTTTCGTCTGGGCACTGAGTGCCTCATTGTCTCCTCGTTCTCCACCTGCAAAATTCGTGGTGCATCAGAACTGCATGAAGATTAAACGAGCACCTGGGTGACTACAACTAGCAATTACCCTAGTGGTGCACTGCGGCACAAATTTGGGGCACGTTTGGTGCAGCTTGGGTCGCGGGGGTCAACTGCGCACAATAAAGGACCCGCCCAGCCGACTTCAAGGCTGCCGAATTATATCGGATGCCAAAGCAATTTAAAATCCGGTGCCGTTTCAGGCTCGCAATGGCCGCACGCGTGCGACGATCTCACCGACGATGCCGCGTCTGAACGCCAGCACACAGGCAATGAAAATCAGGCCCGTGACGATGGTTACCGATTCACCTAGCGACCGGAACCATTCGACCCCCGTCGATGCAGCCAGCGCCGTGCCGATATCGCCGAGCCGGTCTTCGAGCGCGACGATCAGCGCCGCGCCGAGCAGCGGCCCGAACAGCGTGCCCATGCCGCCGACGAGCGTCATCAGGATCACGAGCCCCGACATGGTCCAGTAGGCGTCACTCAGCGTCTCGAAGCCTTGCACCAGCACCTTGAGCGAGCCCGCCAGACCGGCGATCCCTGCGGACAGAATAAAAGCCAGCAGCTTGAAGCGATCGGTGTCGTAACCAAGCGACACGGCGCGCGGCTCGTTCTCCTTGATCGCCACCAGCACCTGCCCAAACGGCGAATGCACGATCCGCACGATCAGCAGGAATGCCAGCACCATCACGGCCAGCACGACAAAGTACAGCGTCACGTCCGACGACAGATCCAGCAAGCCGAACAGCCTGCCGCGCGGTACGCCTTGCAAGCCGTCCTCACCGTGCGTGAACGGCGCCTGCAAAAATACGAAGTAGACCATTTGCGCGAGCGCCAGTGTCACCATCGCGAAGTAGATGCCCTGCCGGCGGATCGCAAACAGGCCGACCACCAACCCGAGTACCGTCGCCGCAGCCGTGCCGGCCAGTACGCCGAGTTCCGGAGAGAAGCCGAGCGTCTGCATCGCGTAGCCGGTGACGTAACCGGCTGAAGCGAGAAACATCGCGTGACCGAACGAAAGCAAACCGGTGTAGCCGATCAGCAAATTGAAGGCCGCGGCGAACAACGCAAAACACAGCACCTTCATGACGAATAGCGGATAGATGCCGAGCACGGGCACCGCGAGAAGCGCGATCAGCAGCAGACCATAGAGCATTTTTCTCTGCATCATTTTTCCTTGCCGAAGAGACCCGCCGGGCGCACCAGCAACACGAGCGCCATGATCACGAAGACGACGGTCGCCGACGCTTCCGGGTAAAACACGCGCGTCAGCCCTTCGATCACGCCTAGCATCAGGCCGGTAAGAATGGAGCCCATGATCGAACCCATGCCGCCGATCACGACCACCGCGAACACGGTGATGATCATCGGCTGGCCCATCAACGGCGAGACCTGAATCACAGGCGCGGCTAGCACGCCGGCGAACGCCGCCAGTGCGACGCCGAAGCCGTACGTGAGCGTGATCATCAACGGCACGTTGACACCAAACGCCTCGACCAGCTTCGGGTTTTCGGTGCCCGCGCGCAGGTAAGCGCCGAGGCGCGTCTTCTCGATCACGAACCACGTCGCGAAGCAGACCACGAGCGACGCCACCACCACCCACGCGCGATAGTTCGGCAAGTACATGAAGCCGAGATCGGTCGCGCCGGAGAGTGCCGACGGCACGTCGTACGGCTGGCCGGAAGAACCGTAGACCGAACGGAACACCCCTTCGACAACCAGCGTGAGTCCAAAGGTGAGCAGCAGCCCATAGAGGTGATCGAGCTTGTACAGCCAGCGCAGCATCGAGCGCTCGATCACGATACCGAACACGCCGACGATCAGCGGCGCGAGCACCAGCATCACCCAGTACGGCAGACCGAAATACGACAGGCCCATCCACGCGAGCATCGCGCCGAGCATGAACAACGCGCCATGCGCGAAATTGATCACGTTGAGCAGGCCGAAGATCACGGCCAGACCCAGGCTCAGAATCGCGTAGAACGAGCCGTTCACGAGCCCCAGCAACAGCTGGCTCAGCATTGCCGGTAGCGGAACGCCAAAGATTTCCATTGAAGCCTTAATCCCTTAAGCCAACGCCCAGGTAAGATCGGTTAAGCACGATCCAGCCGGCGAGCGATCGGCGAGCCATTCACCGATCGCTCGCGGCATATGAAACGATTTGCCGCCAGGCTGTGTACCAAAAATCCGCCCCGAATTACCCGTCAAGACGGGAACATAGACGGTTTGCTGGTTATCACTGCGCTTATTTCCACAACGCGCAGCGCGTCTGTGCCTTGGTCGTGAATGCCTGTTCGCCCGGGATCGTCGCCATGATCTTGTAGTAGTCCCACGGCTCTTTGGATTCGGCCGGCGTCTTCACCTGCATCAGGTACATGTCGTGGACCATGCTGCCGTCCTGACGGATGTAGCCCTTCGCATAGAAGTCGTCGATCTTCGTTTTCCGCAGTTGCGTCATCACCTTTTCGGTGTCGGTCGAGCCGACCGCTTTAACCGCGTTCAGATAGGTCATAGTCGCCGAGTAGTCAGCCGCTTGCAGGCTCGACGGCATCTTCTTCATCTTGTCGAAGTAGCGCTGTGCCCACTTGCGCGTGGCGGCGTCCTTGTTCCAGTACCAACTGTCCGTCAACACGAGACCTTGCGTGGTTTCCAGACCCAGACTGTGCACGTCGTCGATGAACATCAGGAGCGCAGCCAGCTTCATCGTCTTGGTCAGACCGAATTCCTTCGCGGCTTTGATCGAGTTGACCGTATCGCCGCCGGCATTCGCGAGGCCGAGAATCTGCGCCTTCGAGGCCTGAGCCTGCAACAGGAACGACGAGAAATCCGAGGCCGACAGCGGCGCCCGCACGGCGCCCAGCACCTGACCGCCATTCGCTTTCACGACGTCTGAAGTCGCTTTTTCCAGCGCCTTGCCGAAAGCGTAGTCAGCCGTCAGGAAGTACCACGTCTTGCCGCCCTGTTTGGTCACCGCCGAACCCGTGCCGTTGGCGAGCGCTGTCGTGTCATAAGCGTAGTGAATCGTGTACGGCGTGCATTGCTCGTTGGTTAGCGTGTCGGCGCCGGCGCCGACGTTGATGTAGACCTTGTGCTTCTCGCCCGCCACCGTGTTCATCGCCAGACCGGTCGCCGAATTCGTGCCGCCGATCAGCATATCGACGCCGTCACGGTCGAACCATTCACGCGCCCGCGAGGAGGCAATATCCGCCTTGTTCTGGTGATCCGCGTAGACCAGCGTAATCGGCTTGCCGTTGACCTTGCCGCCGAAATCGGCAATTGCCATGCGGATCGCTTCGAGGCCACCCTGGCCGTCGATGTCCGCGTACAGACCCGACAGATCGGTGATGAAGCCGATCTTCACCGCATCGTCAGCCGCTTGCGCGCTGCTCATCGTCAACGCGGCGCCGGCGGCAACCGCGAAACACAGTGTGGCAAGCCGCGCGAGTGGGTTCTTTTTCATTCCTGTCTCCTGGTTTCTTCGCTTGTGGTTATCAGAGGCAATCGGACGCTTTTTATACGCCCAGTAGGTCGTGCAGTACTGGCATCTTGGTTTCGAGCTCAGCGGCCCCGAAGTGCTCCACGATCGCACCGTGCTCCATCACGTAGAAGCGATCGGCGAGTGGCGCGGCAAAGCGGAAATTCTGTTCGACCATCACAACCGTGTAGCCGCGCGCCTTGAGCGTCATGATCATGCGGGCGAGCGCCTGCACGATCACCGGCGCGAGACCTTCCGAGATTTCGTCGAGCAGCAGCAAACTCGCCCCCGTGCGCAGAATGCGCGCGACCGCCAGCATCTGCTGCTCGCCGCCCGAGAGCCGCGTACCCTGGCTCATGCGGCGTTCCTGCAGATTCGGAAACATCGAATAGATTTCTTCGAGCGACATCATGTGCGCCTTGTCGCCGACGGGCGGCGGCAACAGCAGATTTTCCTCACACGAGAGGCTCGAAAAAATCCCGCGCTCTTCCGGGCAATAACCGATGCCGCAATGGGCGATGCGATGCGTGGGCAGATTGATGGTTTCGCGTCCGCCGATACGGATCGAACCGGTGCGGCGACCGGTCAGGCCCATGATCGCGCGCAGCGTCGTGGTACGGCCCGCGCCGTTGCGGCCGAGCAGCGTCACGACTTCACCGCGGTTCACCGTCAGATCGACACCATGCAGGATATGGGACTCCCCATACCAAGCCCGCAAACCTGCAATCTCCAGCGCGGGTGCGCCACCGGCCGTGCCACTCACTTCGAGGCTTTCGCGCTCCGCAATCGTATTCATGCGTGGGCTCCAGCGAGCGCCGCGTCTGCGCTGCCCATATAGGCTTGCATCACGAGCGGGTTCTTCGACACCTCGGCGTAGCTCCCTTCGGCGAGCACTTCACCCCGTTGCAGCACGGTGATGGTGTCGGAGATACCGGCGATCACGTTCATGTTGTGCTCGACCATCAGGATCGTGCGGCCGCTCGATACTTTCTTGATCAGTGCGGTGACACGATCGACGTCTTCATGGCCCATGCCTTGCGTCGGCTCGTCGAGCAGCATCAACTCGGGCTCCATCGCAAGCGTGGTGGCGATTTCCAGCGCGCGCTTGCGGCCGTAGGACAGTTCTACCGTGAGCACGTCGGCGAAATCGGTCAGTCCGACCTGGGTGAGCAAGTCCATCGCCCGGTCGTCGAGTTGGCGCAGCGTGCGTTCGCTCTTCCAGAAATGAAATGCCGTGCCGAGCACGCGCTGCAAGCCAATACGCACGTTTTGTAATGCGGTCAGATGCGGAAATACCGCGGATATCTGAAACGACCGGATGATGCCGCGGCGGGCGATTTGCGCCGGGCGCTCATTGGTGATGTCGATTCCATTGAAGACGATCTGGCCCGCTGTCGGTTCGAGAAATTTGGTGAGCAGGTTAAAGCAGGTGGTCTTGCCTGCCCCATTAGGGCCGATCAGCGCATGGATCGAGCCACGGCGCACGCGCAGGTTCACCCCGTTCACGGCGATAAAGCCTTTGAACTCGCGGGTGAGACCGCGCGTTTCGAGAATCGTATCGCCGAGAATCATGTTCCCTTCCATACGGAGTAAGGCGAAGCATTACGATCTTCCGCGCGAACGGCTGCGCGACTTTTTACGACGAGGGCACCCCGTGCCGCTCGTTGGCGTGCTGCACCAATCCGGACGGTAATCCATGGGGCGGCACGCAGCATGGCTGCCATTGTCGCGCCAATGATGCAGCGCATTCATCGGGATTTGCACTTAGTGGATGACGACTGCTTGAGGCGGACCCAGGCAGGCTGGAGGGGTGTTCGAGTTGGTCTTGGCCCTTGCTCGGGACGGACCCGGGGAATACTCGAAGGGTGCTTCGACCTTGCTCGAAGCATGCCGGAGGAAGTCCGAGGCACGCCCCGCGCGACTCGGCTCCCGTTGTCACACTGCGTGTCACATAGCGGACATGGACGGCGCAGCGCTTGACTGAACCGCAACGCTGCCGGCCACGCGTGCGCGACGGTCTTCGCGAATCATGTCGCTGGCGCGTTCAGCGATCATCAGCGTCGGCGAATTGGTGTTGCCCGAGGTAATGAGCGGCATGACCGACGCATCGACCACACGCAAACCGTCAACACCGACAACTCGTAGGCGGTTGTCGACTACCGCGCCAGGATCGTCGGAGGTGCCCATCCGGCAGGTGCCGACCGGATGAAAGATGGTGGTGCCGACCGCGCCCGCGGCCCGCCGAAGTTCTTCTTCGGTCTGGTACTGGATACCAGGCAGAATCTCTTGCGGGCGATAGGGCGCAAGCGCAGGTGCCGCGGCAATGCGGCGCGTAAGACGCAATGCGTTGGCGGCGACGTGCAGGTCGTAATCGGTGGATAGATAATTCGGTGCAATCAACGGCGGCGCTGAAGCATCGGCTGATTCAATATGAATGCTGCCGCGCGAGGTCGGCCGCAACTGGCACACCGACGCGGTGAACGCATTGAAGCGATGCAACGGTTCACCGAAGCGATCCAGCGAGAGCGGCTGCACGTGATACTCGAGGTCGGGGCGCGTGAGCGAGCGATCGTCAGGATCGGATTTGGCGAACGCGCCAAGCTGCGACGGCGACATCGACATGGGCCCGCTTTGAAAGAGCGCGTACTGCATGCCGATCATCAGCTTGCCCCACCAATGGGCGGAGGCGGTATTGAGCGTGCGTACGCCATCAACTTTATACGCCATCCGCAATTGCAGATGGTCCTGCAGATTTTCACCGACGCCACGCAGATCCTTCACGACCTCGATGCCGAGATTCTGCAGACGTGCGCCATTGCCGATGCCGGAAAGTTCGAGCAATTGCGGCGAGTTGACTGCACCAGAACTGAGGATTACTTCACAGCGGGCTTTGGCGATGAAGTCGGTGTTGTCGCCACGATATTCGACACCGGTGCAGCGGCGTCCTTCGAACACCACGCGCTGGGTGTGCGCGCCGGTGATGACGGTGAGATTCGGGCGCCTGAGCGCCGGGCGCAAGAAAGCTTTCGACGCATTCCAACGGATACCGCGTTTCTGATTGACGTCGAAGTAACCGACGCCAGTGTTGTCGCCGCGATTGAAGTCGTCGGTCGCGGGTATGCCGGCTTGTTGCGCGGCATGTGAAAACTCTTCGAGAATCTTCCATTTCAGACGCTGCTTTTCAACGCGCCATGGGCCGCCTGCTCCATGCGATTCGGACGCGCCGGCGTGGTGGTCTTCGCTGCGTTTGAAGATGGGGAGGACAGAGCTCCAGGACCAGGAGCTGTCGTTGGTGACGCGGGCCCATTCGTCGTAGTCCTCGCGCTGGCCGCGCATGTAGATCATGCCGTTGATCGATGAGCTGCCGCCCAATACTCTGCCTCGTGGGTATGAGAGGGAACGGCCGTTCAGGCCCGGTTCCGATTGGGTTTTGTAGAGCCAATCCGTGCGGGGATTGCCAATGCAGTAGAGGTAGCCTACCGGCACGTGGATCCAGTGATAGTCGTCTTTGCCGCCGGCTTCTAGCAGTAGGACTTGTATTTCTGGGTCTTCTGATAGGCGGTTGGCCAGTACGCAACCTGCCGTGCCGGCGCCTACTACGATGTAGTCGAATTCGCCTTCCAGGCGGCGGGTTGCCGGTGGCGATTTTTCGATGTTGCTCATTTGTTTAGTCTCCTAAGCTTTTTTGCCTGCTCGGCGTTTGGTCGGTCTGTACGCCTGCAGCGTTGGCCTTTTCTTGATCTGTCTGCCTGCCGGGTGCTCGTTTCTGTATGCCTGCGGCGTTGGCCTTTCCTTGTTTTGTTAGTGATCTATTAGCGTTTGCCCCTGTGCGGGGCGGCACTTACTTTCTTTGCCGCCGCAAAGAAAGATAAGCAAAGAAAGCGGCTCACCCCGTCAGCTTATAAGCGGGTCCCCCGCGCAGTTGCGGTAGTGGTGCATCTGGAATTCGTGCCCTCGCATATTCGGCGTGAGTGACAAGGCCGTCATTCTTCCGGCGGCGCTGCGCGCGCCGAAGCGCAGCTCATAAAACCGATTGCTGTGTTCCACACTCGCGCTCCACTCGATGCTCCGCCGAGGCAAAGCTATGGCCCCTACCGTCCCTCAACGCCCCCTTGGTTTCCCATGCAACTCCGTCGTCGCCGAGGCAAAGCCGATGGCTCCCCCCCTACTTCAACGAAGCCCCAGGTTTCCCTGGCAGACCCATCCGCGACGCACGCAGTGCGGAGTGGGAGCTGAAGAGCGCTTTGTCACCACGGCCCAATGTGCGAGAGCCCGGATTCCAGATGCACCACTACCGCAACTGTGCGGGGGACCCACTTATAAGCTGGCGGGGTGAGCCGCTTTCTTTGCTTATCTTTCTTTGCGGCGGCAAAGAAAGTAAGTGCCGCCCCGCACAGGGGCAAACGCTAATAGACCAATAACAATTCAAGGAAAGGCCAACGCCATAGGCATACAACAATAAGTGCCGCGCAAGGCAACCAAATCAAGGGCAGGCCACCGAAGCCAGATTAAGAAAAAACCACCGCCGTAGGCAAAACAACAAACCTATTTAGCCACGGGCATAGTGAACTCAGCCCCCTTCCCGATGCTATCGGGCCACCTCTGCATAATGCTCTTATACCGCGTGTAGAACCGCACACCCTCCTCCCCATAGGCATGGTGATCACCAAAAAGCGACCGCTTCCATCCACCAAAAGAATGCCACGCCATCGGCACAGGAATCGGCACATTGATCCCCACCATCCCAATCTCGATCCGTCGCGCAAAAGCCCGGGCCACCCCGCCGTCGGAGGTAAACAACGACACCCCGTTAGCAAACTCGTTAGCGTTAATCAACTCAACAGCAGAAGCAAAATCCGGCACCCGCACAACACACAGCACCGGACCAAAAATCTCTTCACGGTAAATCTTCATATCGGTCGAGACATCATCGAATAACGTGCCGCCGAGAAAGAACCCCTTCTCATGTCCCGCCACCTGATGGCCACGCCCATCAACTACCAGCTTCGCACCAGCAGCAACACCGGCATCAATATAACCAGTCACTTTCTCGCGATGCACCGCTGTCACCAACGGCCCCATCTCGGCTTCCGGCTCCATGCCGTTCAGAATCTTCAGGCTCTTTACTCGCGGCGTCAGTCGCTCGATCAGTTCGTCGGCGATATGCCCGACTGCAACAGCCACCGAAATCGCCATGCAACGCTCGCCCGCCGAACCATACGCCGCGCCGATCAGTGCGTCGACAGCCTGATCGAGATCCGCGTCCGGCATCACCACGAGATGATTCTTCGCACCGCCCAAAGCCTGCACGCGCTTGCCGTGCTTCGTGCCCTCCGTATAGATGTACTCGGCAATCGGCGTCGAACCGACAAACGACAATGCGCTCACCTCAGGATGCACGAGCAATGCATCGACCGCCACCTTGTCGCCATGCACGACGTTGAAGACGCCATCCGGCAAACCCGCCTCTTTGAACAGTTCAGCCAATCGAATCGAAGCAGACGGATCACGCTCCGACGGCTTCAGCACAAACGTGTTGCCGCATGCGATCGCCACCGGAAACATCCAGCACGGCACCATCATCGGGAAATTGAACGGCGTAATGCCGGCGACCACGCCCAGCGGCTGACGCAGATTCCAATTGTCGATGCCGCCGCCAATCTGGTCGGTGAAATCGGTCTTCAGCAGATTTGGAATGCCGCACGCGAATTCGACGATCTCGATGCCACGCATCACCTCGCCCTTGGCATCCGAAAACACCTTGCCATGCTCGCGGGTGATCAACTCCGCCAGTTCGTCATGGTGACGGTCGAGCAATTCCTTGAACTTGAACAGCACGCGCGCCCGCTTGATCGGCGCGGTTTCGCTCCATGCAGGAAACGCGGCATTGGCGGCAGCGACCGCCGCGTCTACTTCAGCGACGCTCGCCAGCGGCACGCGCGCACTCACGCTGCCCAGCGCGGGATTGAAGACGTCGCCAAAACGGCCGCTCGTGCCGTCGATAGTCTTGCCGTTGATGAAATGGGTCAGCACGCGTGCACCCGTCTCGCTCCGGACGGTCTCGTCCTGATATGTCTCGCTCATCTTCCTGTCCTCTTCCTATGAATGTCTTCCGCCCAACGCAACCGGCGTGATGAACGCAAGCGTACGGCGCTTCGAGGTGACAAATCCAATGAGTAATGCTCAACTGCGCTATAAGCCGGGCTAATATCAGGATATGGATCTGACTCTGCTACGGGCGTTCGTCACCGTCGCACGCGAGGGCAACCTCACGCGTGCCGCGGTGCAGCTTCACCTGACCCAACCTGCCGTCAGCCTGCAAATCAAGCATTTGCAGGAGACGCTCGGCGTGACGCTGTTCACGCGGACCTCGCACGGGCTCTCGCTGACACGCGACGGCCAGGCCCTGCTGCCCTATGCCGAACGTGCGCTGGGCGCCGCGAGCGACGTGCAGCGCGCGGCGGCGTCGCTGCGCCACGAAGTGCGCGGCCGATTGCGGATCGGCACGATTCTCGACCCAGCCTTTCTGCGCCTCGGCGGCTTTCTCAAGCAACTGGTGGAAACCTGGCCGCACATCGAAACGGCCTTGCGCCACGGCATGTCGGGCTGGGTGCTGGAGCAGGTTCGCGCGGGTGAACTGGATGTGGGCTACTACATCGGCCTTCCATCCGATGACGATACCCGCGACGGCGCTGCCTTTCACGCCGTCACGCTCACGCATTTCCAGTACCGCGTGCTGGCCCCGGCGGGCTGGAAAGATCGTGTGAAAGGCGCGCGCGACTGGCGCTCGCTCGCCGCACTGCCGTGGATCTGGACGCCACCCGCGTCCGCGCACAATAGATTGTTGACGCGCTGCTTTGGTGAGGCCGGCGTAAAACCGGTTAAGGTAGCCGAGGTGGATCAGGAGCCGTCGATGCTCGATCTGGTCAAGTCAGGCGTCGGTCTAACGCTCGCGCGCGACGCCACCGCGATCGCCGAAGCCCATGCGCACGCGTTGACCATCGTCGAAGGCGTCACCGTGCCGACCCAGCTCAGCTTTATCACGCTGGCGGAACGCAAGGACGAACCGGTGATCGCTGCCGCATTGAAGCTGATCGAGCAGCAATGGGCGACTTGAGAGCGAGAATCAACGCGTGCCTGCGGGCAAAACGGGAGCGATATGAGCCACTCTCATGACAGCCGCGTAGCGGTTCGGCCCGGCCGATGGATACGTCGCTGACTGCCTCTTTAGTGTGGCATCCCTAGCGGTCCCTGCCGGTCGCCGCCATCGATCGCCGTGCGTGGGTGGTCAGCGCTAGCCGATCTCGCAAGTCACATTGGCAAGCCATCCTCGTCGGCCTCGTTATCTGAAACGACACCGTCACGCGCTTTTTGTTAGATTGGGGGTTCGCGCTCACGCGCCGGCCCCGCGTCGTTTTTTGTTCCGTCTGACTTTGTCCTTCCCGGCAGCTTCGCCCCGGCAACACCGGGCGCTGCCGACCACGCCATCCTTCGACAGGAGCCTGACATGGCACGCAATATTGAAATCAAAGCCCGCGCCCAGCATTTCGAGCAACTGCGCGAACGCGCCGCGAAGCTCGCACCAGACGCCCCACTGATCTTTCGCCAGCAGGACTTTTTCTACGACGTGCCGCGTGGCCGCCTGAAGCTGCGCCAGTTCGATGACGGCACACCGGCCGAACTGATCTTCTATCAGCGCGACGACCGCGACGGCCCAAAAGCGTCGTATTACACGCGCAGCCCGGTGACCAACCCTGAAGCCATGCACGCGCTGCTCGCCACGGCGCTGACCACACGTGGGATCGTCACGAAGGAACGTCACGTCTATCTGACGGGCCGTACGCGGATTCATCTGGATCGGGTCGATGGTCTCGGCGACTTCGTCGAGCTCGAAGTCGTACTGGCTCAGGACGACGACGAAGAGAGCGGCCACGCCGAAGCACACGCGATGTTCGCGACCCTCGGCGTGCCGGAATCGGATCTGGTAGCGGTGGCTTACGTGGATTTGCTGAGCCCGGACAGCGAGCCGAAGCAAGCTGCGTAAAACTTAAGCATCATGGGTCGCGGCGACATCAATCCGGGAACAGCGACCCTAAAAACCCTGAAAACCTGAAAGGCCAGGAAGGCGCCGCATCAAGCGGCGGCCGCCCCCGGCGACAGATGGCCGAGCGGCAACGGGCCATTGCGCTTGAACGTGGTCAACACAATATTGGAGCGCACGCTGTCGACGCCCGGTACACGCATCAACTTTTTCATCACGAACGTCGAGAGATAATTCAGATCGGGCGCGACGATGCGCAGCAGATAATCGGCGTCACCGACCACCGCGTGGCATTCCAGTACTTCCGATAGCACCTCGATCTGTTGCTGGAATTGCTCGATGATCGAATCGCCGTGATGCTTCAACTTCAGACTGGTAAAAGCGGTCACGCCAAGCCCGAGTTTTTCCGGCCGCAGCACGACGCGATAACCGTCCACCACACCGACCTGCTCTAAGCGCTGTAAACGCCGCCCAATCTGCGACGGTGACAGCGGCACCTGCTCAGCCAATTGCTGATGCGTAGCCCGGCCGAAGCGCTGAAGAACGTCCAGCAGCGCGAGATCGAAGTGATCGAGTTCTAACATGACCGATATCCGCATTAAACCTGTTATTGATGCGCGATTATTGCATATTGATACATCGTGACGCCATCATTGCGCCCTTTCCGCACGCCTGCCGCTCTACACTTGCATCACCGTTTCAACCGCAGTCACCGCAGAGCGCGCATCAACATGTCCACAGCCAACACCGCCAAACTCA
The DNA here is from genome assembly GCF_046026855.1 of Paraburkholderia sediminicola. Classification (GTDB taxonomy): domain Bacteria; phylum Pseudomonadota; class Gammaproteobacteria; order Burkholderiales; family Burkholderiaceae; genus Paraburkholderia; species Paraburkholderia sediminicola_A. The sequence continues at coordinate 33,480 of NZ_JAQQET010000008.1, forward strand.
AGGAGCAATTCGACGCCGGCCTCGAAACCCGCGCCGATTTCACGATCGACCAGCCGACCGAGCGATATGGCGCAATCGACCACGCTGTATGGCAACAACTTTATGCACGCCAGACCGCGTTGCTCAAGGGCCGCGTGTGCAATGAGTTTCTGGCAGGCGTCGACCGTATCGGCATGCCGCCCGATCGCGTGCCCGCCTTCGACGAAATCAACGCAAAGCTGACGCCCGCGACGGGCTGGCAAATCGTCGCCGTGCCCGGACTCGTGCCCGATCAGGTGTTCTTCGAGCATCTGGCGAATCGACGCTTTCCGGTGACATGGTGGATGCGCCGGCCGGACCAGCTCGATTATCTGCAGGAGCCGGACTGTTTTCACGATCTGTTCGGCCACGTGCCGTTGCTGATCAATCCCGTATTCGCAGACTATATGCACGCGTACGGCCGCGCCGCGCTCGCCGCCAATGATGCCGGCGCCCTGCCGCTGCTCGCGCGGCTCTATTGGTACACAGTCGAGTTCGGCCTGATCCGCGACGCGGCGAGTCCGAACGGCGTGAAGATCTACGGCGCGGGCATTGTGTCGAGCAAAGGCGAGACGCTCTACAGTCAGCAAAGCGCCGCGCCGAACCGGCTTGGCTTCGACCTCGAGCGCGTGATGCGCACGCGCTACCGCATCGATACGTTCCAGAAAACCTACTTCGTGATCGACGACTTCGCGCAATTGTTCGGCGTCGCGCAAACCGATTTCGCGCCGCTGCTGGCGAAGCTGGCTGCAGAACCGGCATTCGCGGCTGGCAACGTGCTCGAGCACGATCACGTCATCACGCGCGGCTCGCAGGAAGGCTGGCAAACCAACGGCGATATCTGAAGCCCAGCCTGAGCAGGGCGGCTGCAGGCTGACGGTATCCGTGAAAAAATAGCGAATGCGCGCGCCCACTGGCGCGCCTGTTCAGATTAACGAGGTAGCACCATGATTCATAAACTGACTTCCGAAGAACGCGCTGCGCAGATTGCGGAACTGAACGGCTGGCAAGCCGTAGCGGGACGCGACGCAATCCAGCGCCACTTCAAGTTCGCCGACTTCAACGAAGCATTTGGCTTCATGACACGCGTGGCGATCAGGGCGCAGGAGATGGACCACCACCCGGAATGGTTCAACGTGTACAGCAAGGTGGAAATCACACTGTCAACACACGAGGCCAATGGCTTGACTGAACGGGACATCAAATTGGCCCAATTTATCGACAGTATTACTGCTTAATACAGGCGATCAGATGCCTCGATGCACGCTGCATCGAACAATCCGGCGGTAATGAAAGGGCATTGCAGGCAATCCGGCGCTCAAACCTTCAGTTCTACAGGCTATTATTAAGGCGCACGTAAGAATCCCACGCTTGCCTGGCAATCCCGTCTAAACGATCCGGTGATAGGGTGAGCTGACGCTGTACAATCATCAACGCATACGGCTTGGAGAGCGCGCTTGCCTCCTTGCACAGAACGAGTTCGTCGCCGCTTGAAGGTGAGCGGGCGCGCCAGAAGTTGATCGCGGCTTCCAGTTCGTGAATCGTTATCTCGGACATGACTTCGTGATCGCTCGGTGGCCGCTTTATGGCTACTTCGTGGCTGCTCGATAGCTGCTCCGTGGCCGCTTCGTGCCAGTTCGGCACGGCCACGCCGCACGTTACCTGTGCAGCAGGCGCCCCGGCGAACCGCTTGCCCAAACGCCTAAAACCATTGTACTTGAGCGAAATCCATGCGACTCCTTCTGATCGAAGATGACCGCCCCATCGCACGCGGCATCCAAAGCAGTCTCGAACAAGCCGGCTTCACTGTCGACATGGTCCATGACGGCATTTTCGCCGAACAGGCCCTTACCCAAAACCGCCATGAGCTGGTGATCCTCGATCTGGGCCTGCCCGGTATCGACGGCATGACGCTGCTTGCGCGCTTCCGTCAGAGCAATCGTCATACGCCGGTGATCATCCTCACCGCGCGCGACGAGTTGAACGACCGCGTGCAAGGCCTGAATTCGGGCGCAGACGACTACATGCTGAAGCCGTTCGAACCCACCGAACTCGAAGCGCGCATCCGCGCCGTGATGCGCCGCAGCGGCCCGCACGGCGATATGCCGCGTCCGGAAGTGTCGCTGGGTGGTGTGCGTCTGTCAGGCGTCGATCGCCGCATTTTCAACGACGACAAGCCGCTCGAACTGTCGCCGCGCGAATTCGCGGTGCTCGAAATGCTGCTGTTGCGCCACGGCCGCGTGGTCAGCAAGGCCCAGCTGCAAGACCATCTGACGCACTTCGGCGGCGATCTCGGCGATACCGCGATCGAAGTCTATGTGCACCGGGTGCGCAAAAAGCTCGAAAACTGCCGTGTCGAAATCGTCACGGTGCGCGGCTTCGGTTACCTGTTGCAGGAAATCCGCCAGGCCGCATAATCGTCGCAAGGGCCGCAATCTGTATTGCGGCCTGACAGCGCCGGGCCGGCGCCGCGCACTCGGTGCGCAATTCGCCGGCATCCGGCGAATTTTCACGGCACTACGGTGCTTTATGCCGTTGCCTTTTTCCCGTGCGTTCGATCATGCCCCAGCCGGCCGCCAATAGTCTGCGCCGCACGCTGCTGCGGCGCCTCGCTGCTCCCCTTTCGCTGCTCGCACTCATGAGCGGCCTGATCGCTTACTGGCTGGCTTGGCAGTACACGCAGCACGTGGTCGACCGGTCGCTCGCCGATCTCGCCACCGCGATCTCCAAACAGATCCAGATTGCCGGGCCGAATGCGCGCCTCACGGTGCCACCGCTCGCGCAGGCCATGTTCTCCGATCCGGTCGAGCACCTCGTCTATCGAATCAGCAACGGGGAAACCGAAATCGCCGGCGACCACAACCTGCCGCTGCAAGGCACCAGCGTACGGCGTATGCACTATGCGTACGTCTTCGAAGCGCAACATGAAGGCGTGACGGTACGCGTGGCACAGGTGCGCGTCGATCAGCCGACCGGTAATCCGATCGTCGTCGAAGTGGGTCAGCCGGTACATCACCGTTTTCGCATCGCCGCCGAGTTTCTGGTCGCGATCATGATGCCGCTGCTGTTGCTGCTGCTCGCGGGCTGGGTAATCGTGTGGCGCGTGGTCAACCAGCAGCTCAATCCGCTGACCGATCTCGCGGACTCGCTGAACCGGCAAACCCACACGTCGCTCGAACCAGTGGATGAAACCTATGTACCGGTTGAAATCCGGCCGCTCACGGGCGCGCTGAACGCGCTGCTCGGCCGCCTGAAAACCGCGCTCGACGGCCAGCGCAAATTTATCGCTGACGCTGCACATCAGTTGCGTACCCCGCTCACCGCCGTCAAGCTGCATGCGGAACAGGCAGCGGTCGCGCGTGACCCGCAGCAGACCCTTGCCGCGGTCCGTGAGCTCCGCGCAGCGGCCGATCGCGCCGTGCGGCTGTCCAACCAGTTGCTTTCGCTTGCGCGCGCGGAGCCGGGCGAACAGGCGGCACGTTTCGTCAACGTGGATATGTCCGCACTCGCTTTCGATACAGGTGCGGAATGGGTGCCGCGCGCGTTGACTTTCCACGTCGATCTGGGCTTCCAGCGCCTCGACGACCCCGCCAATGATCACCCGCTGATAGCACGCGGCAATCCGGTGTTGCTGCACGAAGTGATCGCCAATCTGCTGGATAACGCGCTCAAATACGTGCCGCCGTCGCGCTTCGATGGCGGTCGTATCACCGTGACGGTGTCGCAAACCGTGATCGACGATCTGCGCATGGCCGAGATCATCGTCGAAGACAATGGGCCGGGCGTGCCGTCGACGCAGCAAGCCGATCTGTTCAAACGGTTCTTCCGCGGGGACGGTCAGAGCGACGCCGGTGTGGATAGCGGGGCCGGTCTCGGTCTCGCTATCGTTCACGACATCATGGTGCTGCATCACGGCAGCGTGCATTATGAAGATGCGCCGGAAGGCGGTGCCCGCTTCATCGTGCGTATTCCGCTTGTGCCGAGCAGCGTTCAGTACGACGTCGATCCCGAGGTGCTGCGCCCGGCAAAAAAATCGGCGCACTCGGCGCCGATCGATATGTGACTCAGCGGTGGGCCAATGCACTGCCACGGGCTGCCTTGAGTTCGTTTACGTTCAACTCAGCCAGCCTGCTTCATTTCTTCTTCGCCTTTTTCGCTTTCCTTACCGTCTTGTCGGACCTGGAAGCGCCCTTCTCTTTCTCCGGCGGAGCCAGCATCGTGCCGCGGCACTTGCGCGCGCCGCAACGGCATTCGTATTCCTTCTTGAGCTTCTTGGTCTGGCGCTCGTCGATGACGAGGCCATAGTCGTAAAAGACTTCCTCACCCTCGGCGATATCGCGCAGCGCGTGCACGTACACATGGCCGTCGATCTCTTCGGCTTCGCAGTTCGGCGCGCATGAATGATTGATCCAGCGCGCGCTGTTGCCGTCCACTTTGCCGTCGATCACCTTGCCGCTGTCGAGCGCGAAATAGAACGTGTGATTCGGTTCGTCCGGATTATGCGGATGACGACGTAACGCTTCTTTCCAGGAGATCCGCTCACCCTTGTATTCGATCAGCCGCTCGCCGGCCGCAATCGGCTCGATGGCAAACACGCCTTTGCCGTGCACACCCGAACGGCGCACGGCGATCCTGCGTGAACTCATTGAATGAATCCTTGTGAAGAACTGGGGGTGAAGATCCGTCAGCCGCCAGAAATGCCCGCACGTAACGCGCTGCTTTTTCTGACGCGGATAGCAAACGCGGCGCCTTGCGAGCGCCGCGTCGACTTGCGACGCTCATGCGCCACATCCGGCATCCTACACGCTCAAGACAGCTTCGTTCAACCGTCAAAAAGACGTGCGTGCATAGGGCCCACTGGCAAGTTCACCGTTGTCCGAACGAAATCTCGCCGAACAGGGCCTTTTGTTCACGCGGTTGTGAACGCCAGTACTGCGGCGGCGCTTCGACCGTCGCGCCGAGTTGCGCCGCTGCATGCCACGGCCAACGCGGGTTGTACAGCAGCGCGCGGGCCAGCGCGATCAGATCGGCATCTCCCGCTTCGATGAGTTGTTCGGCATGCAGCGGATCGGTAATCAGGCCCACACCGATGGTAACCAAGCCGGTTGCCTGTTTGACGGCCCTCGCGAACGGGATCTGGTAGCCCGGCTCAAGCGGAATCCTCTGCAACGGCGAGACACCGCCGGACGACACGTCGATCCAGTCGCAGCCGCGCTTTTTCAACTCCTGTGCGAACGTGATCGTGTCCTCGAGCGTCCAGCCTCCTTCGACCCAGTCGGTCGCCGAAACGCGCACGCCAACCGGTTTGTCGGCGGGAAACGCCGCGCGCACGATGTCGAAGATTTCGAGCGGAAAGCGCATGCGGTTTTCGAGCGAACCGCCGTAGTCGTCGCTGCGTTGATTGGCAATCGGCGACAGGAACTGGTGCAGCAGATAACCGTGCGCGGCGTGCACTTCCAATGCATCGATACCGAGGCGCGCGGCGCGACGCGCGGAAGCCGCGAACGCTTCGCGAATCCGGTTCAGTGCGGGTGTATCGAGAGCCAAAGGCGGCTCTTCGCCCGCTTTATGCGGCAACGCCGACGGCGCATGCGGCAGCCAGCCGCCTTGCGAAACTGGAATTAGTTGACCGCCTTCCCAAGGTGCCTGACTCGACGCCTTGCGCCCTGCATGTGACAACTGCATCGCCACACGAATGTGCGAATGCTTGCGAATCGCGGCCAAGACAGGCTCGAGTGCGGCTTCGGTGGCGTCGTCCCACAGTCCGAGATCGCCCGGCGTGATGCGGCCATCCGGTTCGACAGAGGTCGCCTCGATGCACAACATGCCGGCGCCGGATAACGCGAGACTGCCGAGATGGATCATGTGCCACGCCGTAGCCTCGCCACGTTCCGCGGAATACTGGCACATCGGGGACACGACGATACGGTTGGGAAGCGTCACGCTACGCAGCGTGAGCGGGGAAAAAAGCGCGCTCATGGATTACGCCCAGTAAAAACCCGAGAGCGAACGAGCATAGCACCGCGGGTGATTGTCTGCAGGCGCGCTCAGATCAAGGTTTCGGCTCGATCTGATCGAGCCACTCGCCGAACATCCGGCGCGCGGCGGCTTCCAGTACCGGACCGAACTGCGCGGTCTCGGCCCGCAACCGGCGCGCATCGATACCGTGGCCGGCAATCTCACCGGCGTTGCCAATCAGCCAGGGTTCGAAACGGTCAGCGCGAATCTCCGGATGACATTGCAGACCCAGCACATGATCGCCCCAGGCGAACGCCTGGTTTTCGCACGCAGGGGTCGAGGCGAGACGTGTGGCATTGTCGGGCAGATCAAAGGTGTCGCCATGCCAATGCAGCATCGACGTGTGCGCGCCGTCCAGATGGCGCACTGGCGAAGCACGGCCCGCATCGGTGAGCGTAAGTGGTGTCCAGCCGAGTTCGGTATGGCCTGAAGGATAGACCCGAGCACCGAGCGCACGCGCGATCAATTGCGCGCCGAGACAGATGCCGAGCGTCGGCAAACCAGCGGCGATACGCTTTTCGATCATAGACAGCAACGGAATGAGCGTCGGGTAAAGCGCGTCGTCGGTTGCACTGATCGGGCCGCCGAGTACGACCATGAGCGATGCGGCAACCGGGTCCGGCGCTTCGATCCGGGCAAAGCCGACATCGAGATAACGCACCGGGCGACCACGTTCGCCTAGCTCCAGTTCAAGACTGCCCAGATCCTCGAAGTGCACATGGCGAATGGCCAGAACTTCGTGATTCATCAGCCTGTCCCACCTTCAGGTTGACTAAAGACTTGCCGCTACGCGGCGCGAACCGGCCAGCAGACGGCAATCGCCGCCCGCCGGAACACGGCATGGCAGTGTAGCGGATTGTCCTTGGAGAAGCCGCCTTATTGGGCGAAGATCTTCCAGGTCTTCTTTTGGGTGGCGACATCAGCCGCTTCGTACACCGAGCAATCGAGACGCAAATCCGTGTCCGACATCTTCATGTCGAGCAGCCCGCAGTGATGCGGCGTCTTCTTCGGATTCTTGCTCGGCTCGAAGTGCGTACAGCTCAGGCACATGCGGTGCGGCGGAATCGTGCCTTGCGCTTCCAGCTGGTGGATGGTCTTGAGCAACGTGCGATAGAACAGCGCCTGCTCTTCGTCGCGCAGCGTGCCAACCGCTTTAGCCAGGAAGTCCGGCCATTGCGCAGCGCGCTTCGCGGCGGTTCGGCCACGCGCCGTCAGACGGACGGCGAGGGCACGGCCGTCGTCAAGGGCACGGCGTTTTTCGACCAGACCCTTGGTCTCGAGCGTGCTCACGGCATCGCTGGTGGTCGCGGCGGTCAGAGCCGTTTCACGGGCAATTTCGCCGAGCCGCATCGGGCCTTTGCGCTGCATCAGCAAGACGAGAATTTCGCCCTGGGTCGGCGTCAGGCCTGCGCCCTCCGCCCATTCCCAAGCCTGGCTCCGCATGGCCGTGCTCAATCGCAATAGGCTGTGGGTCACTCGCCCGGATGCCTGTTCTCCGTATACGCCTTCGCTCATAATCTTCGTTTGGTTTATTAAAGCTTGCGTGCGATGCCGGCAAACGCTGCCGAACACGCCCGTAGCCTGTGTGGGGTAGCCTCGCCCAAAAGCAGACGAGACGGAATCTACTATCTCAAAAATTTACCGCCTTGCAAGCCAAAGCGGCTAAAACGACATTCTATGCGAGAGCGGCGAATCGTACAGCTAAGTTATCCAACGCAACCTGTGGATAACCATGGGAAAACATAGGGGATGGCATGTGTGTCGATTCTTGATAAGCAATCCGACCGCCCCCGTCTTACAGAAGTTGTCCTCGTTTCCCGGTACCAATGCACCTCTGACCAGTCTAGTTATAGTTTACGTAGAACTTTGACTTTGCAGGGAATTATTCAGTTGTCCACAGGCAGATGCAATGCTTGTTAACTACTACTACGTTTGTATACGTAAACTTTAGAAAAACCTAAAGCCTCCCGAGCTGGAAATTATTTACGAAAAAAAACCCGCACGAAGCGGGTCTTCCTTACGGTTTGACGTAAGCAATCCTGTACCTGGCTAGGCTCGCCACTGCAGACACTGCTGCCTTACGGCTTCGTGCAAGGACTTTTCCCGCTCGAAGACGCCACGCAACCACGTCGCATCATTGACCTGACCGCGCGCAATCGCACCGATTTCGGCGAGCGCGTTGCCCGAACCCAATGCTTCGGCGTGCGGCGCAATCAGATCCAGCGTTTCGAGGATATCTTCGGAAATCGTCTTGCGTTCGCTCGTTTGCGGATTGATACAGTTGCCGGCCAGACCGAACCGGCATGCCTCGAAACGGTTGAACGTGTAGACGAGGTAATCGTCTTCTTTCGGCGTGATCGGCTTATCGAGCAAAAGATGCCGTGCAAGCGTCTGGATGTAGCAGGCAATCGCCGCGGCGCGATCCACCGACATCGGCGTATCCATCACGCGTACTTCGATCGTGCCGAAACCCGGCTTCGGCCGGATGTCCCAGTAAAAATCCTTCATGCTGTTGACCACGCCTGTGTGAACCATTTTCGAGAAATATTCTTCGAAGCTGTCCCACGTCAACACAAAAGGCGCGCGGCCCGACAGCGGAAACGCGAACACGGAATTCAGTCGTGCCGAATGAAAACCGGTATCGACACCCTGCACGAATGGCGATGAAGCGGACAAGGCGATGAAATGCGGAATGAAGCGCGACATCGAATGCAGCAGATACAGCGCACTGTTCGGATCCGGACAGCCGATGTGCACGTGCTGGCCGAACACCGTGAATTGCTTGGCAAGGTAGCCGTACAACTCGGAAAGATATTGAAAGCGTGGCGTATCGACGATCTGCCGTTCACTCCATTGCTGGAACGCGTGCGTGCCGCCACCGCACAAGCCGACATTCAGGTGGTCGGCAGCGGAAACCAGCGTGTCGCGGATCTTGCGCAAATCGGTGACAGCCTGTTCATGCGTCGTGCAGATACCGGTCGACAACTCGATCATGCTTTCGGTGATTTCCGGCGTAATGTTGCCGGGGATTTTTTCATCCTTGATGAGACGCATCAGATCCGAGCCGGCTTTGGTCAGATCATAGTCGTGCGTATTGACGATCTGCATTTCGAGTTCGACACCGAAAGTGAACGGTTTCGAATCGATGAAGGGTTCGAGTGACATGGCGTCCCCTGAGTCAGGACGGCCGGGTATTTGTCACATGCCCGGCCGTTTTTGAAGCGAATAAATTGGATAAAGCGCGTACAGCTTCGAGAAGCGGCGTGTGCTTTACTCTTCGCGCCGCTCACCCACCAGCGCAAGGCTGCGATACACGAGCCACGGCCCGAGAATCTGCAGCACGAAAATCGAGCACATCACGATAGCCCGCAGTTGCGGGTCGAAATTCGGATAGAGGTTGTACGTATCGTCGACGAGCAGATACGCAAGCGCCGACATGGGCGATAACGACAAACCCAACGCCATCCCCTGCTTCCAGTTCAAGCCGCTTGGTTTGGCGAAGGCCATTACGCCCACCAGTTTCGCAACCAGACGCGCAACAATCAGGCCCAGCGCCGCAACACCGCCGAGCGCGATGTCTTTCCATTCGAACGAAGTAAGCGTCAGCACGAACAGAATCACGGTCAACAACCAGCCGGCCGTGCCGAAATGTTCCGGCCACAACTGCGGACGCGCTTCAAGATTCTTCACGATGATGCCCGCGGCCAGCAACGCGAGAATGGTGGAAAGCTTGAACAGATGCGCCACCGCAATCGCCAGCAGCACGAGGCCGAATAGCGCGACGAAAGAATGCTCGTCCTGCATGTTCAGACGGCGATAAAAAAACGTGCACGTGCGCGCCAGCAGATAAGCCAGCACGAGCGAGCCGACCAGCAGATACAGCGGCTGCAGAATCGTGGCATACACGTTGCCGTAGACCTCCTGGTGCAACCAGCTCGATACCAGCTTTTCGATCACCACCGCATACATGCTGTTCAACGCGGTAAGGGTCAACAAACGTTGGGTGACCTGACCTTCCGCGCGCAACTCGGTTTTGAGCTGGATCACCATCGCCGGCGAAGTCGCCATGGCAATCGCGGCAAGCACCGTTGCCACCATCAGCGGCACTTTCAGGAACAACAAAACCGGCAAAACCAGCGCGAACGTCAGCGTGGCTTCGGCAACGCTCGACAGAATCAGCCAGGGATTGCGGCGAATCCAGCGCAAATCGAGTCGGCTGCCAAGCTCGAATAACAACAAACCGAGCGCCACATCGAGCAACGGCCGTGCGGCGCTTGCAGAATCCGCGTCAATCACGCCGAAACCGGCGGCGCCTGCTATCAGGCCGATGACCGCATACCCGGAGATGCGCGGCAAACGCCATGCGCGATAGCAAAGTTCACCGCACAGACCCGCGGCGAGCAATGCAAGACCAGCCCAAAAAATGGCGTCGGGTGTGAGGGGCCAGGCTGGAAAAAATGAAAACGCCGATTTCATCGTGATGGGTTCTCCTTTGCAGCAACGGCAGACGACACGAACCGGCGCAAATACCGGCGAGCGGGTGGGCGCATGAGGCGCTCACTGTCGCGATCGTTTCGCGTGACCAGCGTTGCGAGTTTTCAACGATCGGATGATCTGAATGCGCCGCAGCCGCAGGGAGCGCGGCGCATTCCGGGGTGCGGCCGCAGCATCCGGCCCGGCACGGTGAAAGAACGCCGTCGACTTTGAATCAGATTCTGATTGAGCGGCACCGTTCCGTTGCAGCGTGTGCCGCCAGAGGCGAGGCACGACGCGGAAAAGAACGGCGATTGTGCCATAGCTTTTTCAGACTTGACCGAAAAGACAGGAACATGCAGGCAAAACGGTAAAAACGTACGTTATCTACTAGACACGAGGAAAAAGCGACCGTTTAAAAGGCGAGTCTGGCGCTCATAGCGTACAGATTCAACGTTGCAGATGTTTTTTCTGAGCGTCGCTCGGGATGTTTTTCCATCGATTTTCGGCGACTCTGGTTCGACGAATGCGCTCGATCTCGGGATGGCTCTTCTGTTTACAGGTTTACCGTATGTATACGTAGTAACAGTTAACAAGGTGCCTCGTTTTCTGTGGATAACCTTGGTTTACCGAATCAATTCATTAGCTTGCCGCTCGTATAACAGGATGCACAGCGTGTGCGGCAGCGACGGGTATACAAGGGTAACTTTTCGCGATTTTCGACGGCAGCCAAGTTACCCCGTTTACGTCCACAACGGTTCCACATGAGTTGCACCGGTAAACGGCGCGGTTATCCACAAGCTTCAGTGGATAACTTTTCCTGTCGCCGATGTTCAGCGTGTGCGGTTAACGCGCCGTGCCCTGGCGTAACGCGCGTAAGAGGAAGCGAGCAGGATCGATGTCTTCGGCCAACTCCCGTTCGAGCGGCCATGGCTCGCCTTCGATCTGCGAGGCGATCAACTCGGCGCCTAACGCTGCCCAGACCAGACCGCGAGACCCGTAAGCGAATGCGCTGTACAAGCCGTCGACGCGCGGCAAATCGAGCGGCCATGCGCCACGCAGACGCTCGGCGTCGCGCATCGAGGCGGCTTCGTTGGCGACGTTGCCGATCATCGGCATGCGGTCGCTCGTGACACAGCGAAACGCAACACGCCCGGCGAGTGCTGCCGCCTGTGACGGCTCGACGATGCCGTCAAAGGCTGGCAGCATCTGCGCGACACGCTCGAGGTTTTCCAGATGGCCATCAGGCCGCAGTGAGGAGTCAGGGTCGTCGAGTTCGTAGGTGGCGCCGGTGAGTGTGACGCCGTCGGCTAGCGGGACAGCGTAGCCTTCGCCGATCACCGGCACTCCAAGCGAAGGTACCGTGCCCGGTGGCAGCAAGGTCAACTGGCCGCGGATGCTGCGGGTCGGTGCGTGTTGCAAACCGGCGATGCGCGCGGCGTCGTGTGCGCTTGCGACAATGACCACCGGCGCGCGAGCGATGGCCTGCCCTGCTGCATCGAAGACGATCCATTGATTGCCGGATCGCTCGAGGCGCGCCACGTCCACACCAAAGCGGCGTTCGAGCAGATCGCCTGCCGCTGCGCACTGCGCGGCGCAAAGCGATGCCGGGTCGATCCAGCCACCATGAGGAAAGAGCCAGCCGCTTCGCACGAGCGGCATACCGGCAAGGGCTTGCGCTTCGCTCAGTGATACGGGCGTCACGTATTCAGACGGGTAACCGAACGTTGCGATTGCCTGACTCATCGCGCGTGCTTCGTCGTCGTCCGCGGCGATTTGCAGCAGTCCCGGGGCGCCGCGCAATGGACAGTGGCCAAGCCGTTCGAGCGCTGCCCAGCGCCTCAGCGTGTAGAGAAAGCCCGCACGCGTGACACGCGAAGCGACGCTGTCGTCGCGCGAGATCATTGGATGGAATACGCCGGCCGGATTGCCCGAGGCGTCCTGCGCCACCGATGCATGGCGCTCCAGCGAGGTGACGCGCCAACCCCGTGCAGCCAGGCGCTCGATCATTGCGCAGCCGGCAAGACCGGCGCCGATCACGATGGCGTGCCGCTCGTCGACCTCTAGCGGCGCTGGTGGCTCGTAGCGGCGCACGCGCCAGCGCGGCGCGAAGTGGCCGACCAGCATCGCCCGTTTCCAGCCGAAGCCGTCGACCTTGCGATACTCGAAACCACATTGCGTCAACGCGCGTTTAATGTCGCCAGCGCTGGTGTAGGTGGAGAATGTGGCGCCTTCGCCCGCCATCCGGGCGAGCGCCTTGAAGATCGCAGGCGTCCAGATCTCGGGGTTTTTGGCCGGCGCGAAGCCGTCCAGGTAGAACGCATCAGCGCGCAGTCGCAGGTTTGGCAAGGTTTCCCCTGCGTCGCCGAACACGAGCGTCAGGACGATCCGGCCGCCTTCGAATTCCAGCCGATGGCTGCCGGGCACGAGCATCGGCCATGCGTCGGCCAGCGTTTGCGCGAGCGTGGCAATCGCCGGATCGGAGATCGTCGCGGCATACAGGCTTTGCAAATCGGCTTGAGTAAAGGGATGTTTCTCGGTCGAGACGAAGTGCAGCCGCTCGCAGCGCGCGGGATCGTCACGCCAGGTAGCCCAGGTCATCAGGAAGTTGATGCCCATGCCAAAACCGGTTTCGAGCACGGTGAAAATGCGGCGGCCCTGCCATCGGTCCGGTAGCGCATTGCCGCGCAGGAAGACGTATTGGGCTTGCTCGAGACTACCGACAGCACTGTGATAGATGTCGTCGTAGAGCGGCGAAAAAGGTGTGCCGTTGTCGCGAAACGCGAGGACGGCGGGGATCAGCGGATCGGTCATGCGCGACGGAAAATGACGCTCGAAAGAGCGGGTCAGACGTTACCACCAGCGCGCGCAGCTCGCCGGGCGGCGAAAAAGACGCTCAGAACGTTGGCAAAAACCAACGCTAAGCCCCGTCCATACAGGGTTTGAGCCTCCAATCGAGGCTCGCGAAGCGAAAAAAGAAGGGTTTCCCCTCGATATCGGCCCCGGAACCGCTTAATTTCTTCGAAACCCTTATCCTGATTGGGTTTGCGCTGCGCTATCATAGCAAGCGCCGCGAAGGGAGCGGCAGCACGGCCGACGGGTAGTCAAATCGCCCGGCGCTATTGTCCGGAGGGGATCCGGACCGCAGCTGCTCGACGGCGTGGCTCGCGCACGTATAATCGGCGCGTTCGCGCTGTTCGTGTCAACCTAAACTCAGAAAGGAACCTTAATGAACAAACAGGAACTGATCGACGCCGTCGCAGGACAGACCGGCGCCAGCAAGGCTCAAACCGGTGAGACGCTGGACACGTTGCTTGAAGTGATCAAGAAGTCTGTGTCGAAGGGTGACGCGGTCCAGTTGATCGGCTTCGGCAGCTTCGGTTCGGGCAAGCGCGCAGCACGTACGGGTCGTAACCCCAAGACCGGCGAAACTATCAAGATCCCGGCCGCCAAGACCGTCAAGTTCACGGCTGGCAAGGCGTTCAAGGACGCCGTCAACAAGCGCTAAGCAGATTACTGCCTGGCAGTTGACACCCGCCAATGGCGGGTTTTTTTCGCCTGCGATTTTGTGTTTGAGCCGCAACCGCAACAGGCGTCGCGGCCAAACATTCAGCACCAGGGCAAGGGCTGCCTAATCGTGGCGATGCACAATTTCGCCATGACCATGACCATGACCATGACCATGGCCGTCGTGGTCGTGGTCGTCTTCGTCGAAATCCCATGCCGGGAACGGATCGGCGAATTGTTGCCACGCATGCGATCCCGCCGTGTATTCCTCGTCGGTCACGAGGCACGCGTCGAACTTCGCTTTCCAGACAGCCGGGTCGATGCCGACGCCAATCATCACCAGTTCCTGGCGACGATCACCGATGCTCAGGTCGTCCGGATCGCCATACCAGTCGGCGGCAATTTCGGCGGCCAGCTCGTCATCGCCGTCCGGCCATTCGCTGCGATCCTGAGCGGCCCACCACATCCCCGCCGGACCATGCCGGCAAGCGCCGCCCGCCTGCGACAGCGAACCGGCGATGTCGTTGCGCGTGGCGAGCCAGAAGAAGCCCTTGCTGCGCAAGACACCCTTCCACTCCTCATGCAGCAATGCCCACAGGCGCTCCGGGTGAAACGGCCGTCGCGCACGGTAAATGAAATTGCCGATACCGAATTCGTCCGCTTCACCATGATGAGCATGGCCGTGCTCATGGTCATGCTCGTGCTCGTGATTGAGCGACGCCAGCCAGCCTGGCGCGCTCGATGCCTCGTCGAAATCGAAGCGCCCGGTGTTCAGCACTTCGGCAAGCGGCACCTCGCCGAAACGGCTCACCACCTGCACTGCGCGCGGATTGATACGGGCAAGGATGCGCTGTAAACGCGTGAGCTCATCCGCGCTTACCAGATCGGCCTTGTTCACCACCAGTACATCGCAGAATTCAATCTGCTCGATCAGCAATTCGACCAGCGTCCGGTCGTCCTCTTCGGTCGCGGCGATGCCCCGTTCGGCGAGCGCATCTGCTGAACCGTAGTCGCGCAGGAAGTTGAACGCATCGACCACGGTCACCATCGTATCGAGCTGTGCGACATCGGACAGCGACACGCCGTCGTCGTCAACGAAGGTGAAGGTTTCGGCAATCGGCATCGGCTCGGCTACGCCGGTCGACTCGATCAGGATTGCATCGAAGCGTTTTTCGCCGGCCAGCCGCCTGATCTCGACCAGCAAGTCGTCGCGCAACGTGCAGCAGATGCAGCCGTTCGACAGTTCGACGAGCTGTTCTTCGACATGCGAAAGCGCAGCGGCGTCGCGCACGAGCGTTGCGTCGATATTGACGGCGGCCAGATCGTTGACGATCACGGCGACGCGCAAACCGGCGCGATTCGCGAGGATGTGGTTCAGGAGCGTGGTCTTGCCGGCGCCCAGAAAACCGGAGAGCACGGTGACTGGCAATAGCGGCTGGTTCATCGCAGTACGGAAAGACAAGAGGATTGGAAGGCGTGCCGGGCTTGGGTTGCATGACTCCGGGACCGGAAGATGGCCGAACAGCGACGGCAGCACGAAGCCGCATTGTGCATCAAACGGGGAGTAACCGCGTGACGGGCCGGATCAGAATGCCTGAGCAGCCACGCTGACAAGCACCGGCCGGAAAGCCGCACCGGCATGAGCGCCAGCAAAAGTGCCTGACAACGAATCGACGAAAGGACCCACGACGATACCGCTCAGTGTGCAGCCGGCATCAGGTTCCACTTGCGCAGGATCGCGGCGATCTGCTGTGCATATTTATCACGCAGTGCCGGCGTCTCGGAGTGATACGCGCCGACCGCCTGCCAGGTATTGCCGTACTTGTTCATCTGGCGGCGCAGATGCCATGCCGCTATATAAACGTTCTTGCAAGGCTCCATCAGCGTGCCTTGCGAGATGCCGTACTGGGCGAGCGTCGGCAGATGAATCGAGTTGATCTGCATAACGCCGTAGTCGGTCGAGCCGTTGGCGTTCTTATGCAGCGCGTCCGGCCGATTGTGTGACTCTTGCCACGCAATAGCACGCAAAATCAAGGGGTTGACCTTCTGATACCCTGCGGCCGCGTCAAAACAATCGGCGCGCGCGGACCCTGCTGCGATCAGCACGGCAAGTCCTGCGGCGACGGTGACGAAGGTTCGTTTCATCAGTCAAGATGACTAAACAAATCGCAAGGGTAAGGTTCGGTAAGGTAATGCATCGGCCATACTTCAGCCGCTGGAAGCCGCTGAGGCTCACTGGCCGGGCCTTCGTCGGACATCGGGGAAAACCCGTGTCGGCAAGTCGCAACCAGTACCTCGAACGGCTCGTATCATACCGGCAGACTTAGACGCGTCAAGTTGGCTAACCGACATAATCAAGCGTAAAACCAAGGACTTCTGCGGTTTGGCGCATGGAAGCTCATTTGCTTTCAATTGCTTGACGGTTCGAAACGGTATTTAGAGTAATCGCACGGGCCGTTTGTTTTGTGACAAATCCGACATGAAAAACTGTTACTGTTCATTTTTTTCGGACATTGGATGTCCGGCATCCGGGCCGTTGATCGCCTGTGACGCCGGCTGGCAGACCGATAGGGCGGCGGCCTGCTCAAATGTTCGCACTGCATGACCGTCGACGGCTACGGCCGTTGGCATCGATCCCACATTCCATGAGAAGAAATCGTATGGCATTGCGTCGCGTCGCAACGGCGCTGCTGGTGGCTGGATTGATCACCGCGCAGACAGCACAGGCACAGGTGACACTCAACTTCGTGAACGCCGATATCGACCAGGTGGCCAAGGCGATCGGCGCGGCAACCGGCAAAACGATCATCGTCGACCCGCGCGTGAAGGGTCAACTGAACCTCGTTTCGGAAAATTCGGTGCCCGAAGACCAGGCGCTCAAGACCTTGCAATCCGCTTTGCGGATGCAGGGTTTCGCGCTGGTTCAGGATCACGGCGTCCTGAAGGTCGTGCCCGAGGCTGACGCCAAGCTGCAAGGTGTGCCGACCTACGTCGGCAATACACCGGTTGCACGAGGCGATCAGGTCATCACGCAGGTGTTCGTGCTGAAGAACGAATCGGCCAACAACCTGTTGCCGGTGTTGCGTCCGTTGATCTCGCCGAACAATACCGTGGCGGCCTACCCGGCCAACAATTCGATTGTCGTGACCGATTACGCCGACAACGTGCGGCGTATCGCGCAGATCATCGCGGGTGTCGATACGGCGGCGGGCCAGTCGGTTTCGGTGGTGCAGTTGAAGAACGCCAACGCGATCGACATCGCCACGCAGTTGACCAAGATGCTCGACCCCGGCGCGATCGGTAGCACCGACGCGACGCTGAAGGTGTCGATCACCGCGGACCCGCGCACCAACTCGCTGCTGATCCGTGCGTCGAACGGTGGCCGGCTCGCGGCGGCGAAGCAACTGGCGAAGGAACTCGATACGCCGACCACGATGCCTGGCAACATGCACGTCGTGGCGCTGCGCAACGCGGACGCGACGAAGCTCGCGAAGACCTTGCGCGGGATGCTCGGCAAAGCCGGCGACACCGGCTCGTCGGGCGGCTCGAACGAAGCGAATTCGTTTAACCAGAACGGCGGCGGTGGGTTGGGCGGCAATTCGACAGGCACGTCGGGCACGCCGCCGTTGCCGTCGGGCGGACTCAACGGTAGTTCGGGGGCGTCGCCGTTGGGCGGTAGCGGGGGAGGCTACGGCTCGAACGGCGGTGCCGGTTCCAGCGGCCTGCTAGGCGGCGACAAGGACAAGAGCGACGACAATCAGCCAGGCGGCATGATCCAGGCGGACTCAGCAACCAATTCGCTGATCATCACCGCGGCCGAGCCGGTATACCGCAACCTGCGGGCGGTGATCGACCAGCTCGACGCGCGGCGCGCGCAGGTCTATATCGAGGCGCTGATCGTCGAGCTGAACTCGAACACGAACGCCAATCTCGGCATTCAGTGGCAGGTCGCGAACAATTCATTGTTTGCCGGCACCAACCTGTCGACCGGCAACAGCAACAGCATCATCAATCTGACGGCCTCCGCCGCGGCAGGCGCGGCCACCGGCGGTCTCGCCGGGGCGCTCGGAAGCGCGAGCGGGGGGCTCCAACAGGGGCTCAACGTCGGTTGGGTGCACAACATTTTCGGTGTGCAGGGACTCGGCGCGCTGCTGCAGGCGCTGTCGCAGACCGCGGACGCGAACGTGCTGTCGACGCCTAACCTCATCACGCTCGACAACGAGGAAGCCAAGATTGTCGTCGGTACGAACGTGCCGATCCAGACCGGTTCGTATTCGAATCTCACGAGCAGCACCGCGACGTCGGCATTCAATACCTACGACCGCGTCGACGTCGGTCTGACGCTGCACGTCAAGCCGCAGATCACCGACGGCGGGATTCTCAAGCTGCAGCTCTACACGGAAGACTCGGCGATCGTGAACGGCACGACCAACGCGACGACCAACCCTGCCGGCCCCGAGTTCACCAAGCGTTCGATCCAGTCGACGGTGCTGGCCGATAACGGCGAGATCATCGTGCTGGGTGGCCTGATGCAGGACAACTATCAGGTCAGTAACAGCAAGGTGCCGTTGCTGGGCGATATTCCGTGGATCGGCCAGCTGTTCCGCTCGGAACAGAAGACCCGCAACAAGACCAACCTGATGGTGTTCCTGCGCCCCGTGATCATCACCGACCGCGCTACCGCGCAGGCCGTGACCTCGAACCGCTACGATTACATCCAGGGCGTACAGGGTGCCTACAAGTCGGACAATAACCTGATCAAGGACAACGACGATCCGGTGGTTCCGCCGATGCCGATCGGTCCGAGCCAGGGCGGTTCGCCCGCGATGAACCTGTTCGATCTCGACAGGATGCGTCGTCAGCAGCTAACGCCGCCGGCAGTTTCGGCGCCGGCGCCGGTCACGAATGGCGGGGCTGTGACGACGAACCCGGTCATGAATAATGGCGGAACCGTGCAGCAGACGTACCCCGCTACGAATGGCGCCGCTGTGCAGACGAACCCGGTAACGGTGACGCCTTCCACCGCGTCGCCCGGAGTGCAGCCGTGAGTACGCCGTCCACGCCGCCGTCAGCTTCCGCGTCGTCGGCAGCGGCGCGCGCCGCTGCATCGACGCAAGCCTCGGCAATGCCGCCCGCCGTCGTGGCGGAGCATGCCGAGCGCATTGCACCGTCAGGAGTCGCCGCGCGCCTCGTGCCCTACGGCTTTGCCCGCAGCGGCCAGATTCTGGTCGCGCATCAGCATGCCGACAGCCTCGAAATCTGGATCAGCGAGCGCACCAGTGATGCAGCGCTTGCCGAGGTCGCGCGTAACTTTGGCGCGTTGTCCATTGTGCGTGTGCCGGCTGACGAACTTACCCAGGCGATCAACCAGGCCTATGCACGCCAGGACGGCAGCGCGGCGCAGGTGGTCGGCGAAGTGGAAGGCGAAGTCGACCTGTCGCGTTTGATGCAGGACATTCCCGAGGTGGAGGATCTGCTCGAGTCGGAAGATGACGCGCCGATCATCCGCATGATCAACGCGCTGCTCACGCAAGCCGCGCGCGAACAGGCTTCGGATATTCACATCGAGCCGTTCGAGACTTCGTCGGTGGTGCGCTTTCGCGTCGACGGCACGTTGCGCGATGTCGTGCGGCCGAAGAAAGCGTTGCATGGCGCGCTGATCTCGCGGATCAAGATCATGGCGCAGCTTGATATCGCCGAGAAGCGTTTGCCGCAGGACGGCCGTATCACGCTGCGTGTCGGCGGACGTCCGGTCGATGTGCGCGTCTCGACGCTGCCTACCGGTCACGGCGAACGCGCGGTGCTGCGTCTGCTGGAAAAGGACGCGTCGCGACTGAATCTTGAAGCGCTCGGCATGGCCCCGGATACGCTCGTCAAGTTCGACAAGCTGATCGGCAAGCCGCACGGCATTGTGCTGGTGACGGGCCCGACCGGTTCGGGTAAGACGACCACGCTGTATGCGTCGATGTCGCGGCTTGAGACCGCGACCACCAACATCATGACGGTCGAAGACCCGATCGAATACGACCTCTCGGGCATCGGCCAGACGCAGGTCAACGAGCGGATCGGCATGACCTTCGCGCGGGCGCTGCGCTCGATCCTGCGGCAGGACCCGGATGTCATCATGATCGGTGAAATCCGCGACCTGGAAACCGCGCAGATCGCGGTGCAGGCATCGCTGACAGGTCACCTTGTGCTGGCTACGTTGCACACGAACGACGCGGCATCCGCCGTGACGCGTTTGACCGACATGGGCGTCGAGCCGTATCTGCTGGCGTCGTCGCTGCTCGGCGTGCTGGCGCAGCGGCTGGTGCGGCGTTTGTGTTCGGTGTGCCGCGAAGAACGCGTCGAAGAAGACGGCAGCGTGCGCTGGCATCCGGTCGGTTGCGACAAGTGCGGGCAGTCCGGTTATGCAGGCCGGCGCGGCGTGTACGAACTGCTTTTGATCGACGACGAAATCCGCACGCTGGTTCACCGCAACGCAGCGGACGCCGAGATTCTCATCGCGGGCCGCGCACAAGGTATGCGTACGCTGCGCGAAGATGCGGACCGCTGGCTCGCGTCCGGGCTGACGTCGCTCGAAGAAGTGATCCGCGTGACGGGCGGAGCATAAGCGCATGCCGGCATTTCGTTTCGAAGCGATCGATGCAGCGGGCAAGGCGCAAAAAGGCGTGCTCGACGCGGACAGCGCGCGCGGCGCGCGGACCAATCTGCGTTCGCAAGGACTGACGCCGCTCGTCGTCGAACCGGCGGCGACGCGCACCCGTGGCGAGCGCAATCAGCGCCTGTCGATGGGACGGCGGTTATCGCAGCGCGAGCAGGCAATTCTCACGCGTCAACTGGCCAGTCTGCTGATCGCCGGCTTGCCGCTCGACGAAGCACTTTCAGTGCTGACCGAGCAATCGGAGCGCGACTACATCCGCGAGCTGATGGCGTCGATTCGCGCTGAAGTGCTCGGCGGCCATTCGCTCGCGAATGCGCTGACGCAGCATCCGAAAGACTTCCCCGAGATCTATCGGGCGCTGGTCGCCGCCGGTGAACATACCGGCAAACTCGGTCTCGTGCTCTCGCGTCTGGCCGACTACATCGAGCAACGCAACGCGCTCAAGCAGAAGATCGTGCTTGCGTTTACGTACCCGGCGATCGTGACCCTCATCGCTTTCGGCATCGTCACGTTCCTGCTGAGCTACGTGGTGCCGCAAGTGGTGAACGTGTTCGCCAGCACCAAACAGCAACTGCCGATTCTCACCATCATGATGATGGCGCTGTCCGGTTTCGTGAGGCACTGGTGGTGGGCGATGCTGATCGGGGTGGTCTTACTGGTGTATCTGGTGCGCTCGATCCTGAGGCAGCCTGGTCCGCGGCTCGCCTTCGACCGGTGGCTGTTGACCGCCCCGCTGCTCGGCAAACTCGTGCGCGGCTACAACACGGTGCGCTTTGCCAGCACACTCGGCATTCTGACGGCAGCGGGCGTGCCGATTCTGCGCGCGCTGCAAGCCGCCGCCGAAACGCTCAGCAACAACGCTATGCGCGAGAACATCGACGATGCGATCGTGCGGGTGCGCGAAGGCACGTCCCTGTCGCGCGCGCTCGGCAATACGAAGACGTTTCCGCCGGTGCTGGTTCACCTGATCCGTTCGGGCGAAGCGACCGGTGACGTGACGACCATGCTCGACCGCGCGGCCGATGGCGAAGCACGCGAGCTGGAGCGTCGCACGATGTTCCTGACGAGCCTGCTCGAGCCGTTGCTGATTCTGGCGATGGGGGGCGTGGTGCTCGTGATCGTGCTGGCGGTGATGCTGCCGATCATCGAGTTGAATAACCTGGTGCAGTGACCGGGGAGAGTTTGAAGTTGCGCGGCCGATCTGACTATGTCGGCGGCTATGCCGACGGCTTGCTCAGGTGGCGAATGTGGCGGCCGCGCAATCAGCTGAAGCGATCCGATGTGGGACGACTCAGCGCATGTAGATCGTAGGACCTGCAGAATTAGCCGGCAGGAACACTTCGGAATGCGCGCCATTGCGGTCGATGACGATCGAGCGGGCACGGACTTCGGAGAGTTTGGCGCCTTGCATGAGCGTGCTGCCGAGCGACACCGCATGCGGCGGTTCGCCGCCGACGCTGACGATGGCCGCGGCGCCTTCACGCAAAGCGAGGATGCCGAACAGATGCACGTCCTGGTTGGCGCTGCGGGTGAGCTGGCCGCCGAAGAGTGTGGCGGCCTGGTCGGTCGAGACCTGCGCATGCGCGGCGGCCGCTGGCAACGGTGCGCCCGACGTCGTGGAGATCGTGATGACCCAATAGGTCAGCGTCGCGCAAAACACGGCGAACAGCGCGAGCGACAGAAGGCGGATTTGGATGGCGTTCATGCGCATATTGTACGGACTATTGTGAAAATTGCGTTGGGGGAAAGTGCCCTAACCTGGCGCTTTGCGCCAGGCCCGGCGGTTTCTCGCAACCCTTCAACTACATGACATTAAAATGACCGGCCGGGCGTGTTCAATGGCACCCTGATTGTCTGACACGCGAATCCCGCCCGATCGAAAATTTCACCTGAAAAGAGGTAGCAAGCTATGCAACTGTCGACCACTCGCCGTACTGAAATCGCGGGTCCGCGCAGCCGTCGTCAACGCGGTTTCACGCTGATTGAAATCATGGTCGTGATCGCGATTCTGGGCATTCTCGCCGCATTGATCGTGCCGAAAATCATGAGCCGTCCGGACGAAGCGCGGCGCGTGGCGGCCAAGCAGGACATTGGCACCGTGATGCAGGCACTGAAACTCTACCGTCTCGACAACGGCCGTTATCCGACTCAGGAGCAAGGCCTGCGCGCCCTGGTCGAAAAGCCGGGTACGGACCCGGTGCCGAACAACTGGAAGGACGGCGGTTATCTCGAACGTCTGCCGAACGATCCGTGGGGCAATAGCTATCAATATCTGAACCCGGGCGTGCATGGCGAAATCGACGTGTTCAGCTATGGCGCGGACGGTAAAGCGGGCGGCGAAGGTAACGACGCCGACGTGGGTTCGTGGCAGTAGTCCGATAGTTCAGTAGTTCAGCAAGCGCCGTTGATTTTCAGGCGCGCCGGACCGCCCTGCTCTTTTGGCGATCCACCGCGCGTCTTATCGACTCATTGTTTTTCTGATCTTTAGTTGATCGTTCGTGGCCGGCACTATGCGACTGTCCGCTTGCAAGTCCCGTGTGGACACTCCGTGTACGGCGCCGCTGCCGGGCATGGCGTGCGCCGGAACGCGCGTGCGCGGGCCACGTGGCTCACGTGGCCCAGGTGGCTTACGCGCTGGTGGCCCGAAGCGCGCGGCGGGTTTCACGCTGCTGGAAATGATGGTGGTGCTGGTGATCGCGGGCATTCTGGTATCGCTGACCGCGCTGACGATGACGCGCAACCCGCGCACCGATCTGAACGAAGAAGCGCAGCGTCTCGCGCTGTTGTTCGAGTCGGCCGGCGACGAAGCGCAGGTGCGCGCACGGCCGATCGCCTGGCAACCGCTCGATGGCGGCTTTCGCTTCGATATGCGTACCGAAGACGGCTGGCGTCCGCTGCGTGACGATCTGCTTGGACCGCGCAACTGGGAAGGTGGCGTGACCGGCGTAACGATCAATTACCCCGGGTCGGATTCGCACCCGAGCCGTGTCGTGTTCGGCACCGAAGCGATCGACGTGCCGGTGCAGATCACGCTGTTTTCGGCGGCGGGGCGCGCGACGATTGTCGGCACCGGCAATGGCCGCTATGAGGTGCACTGAGATGCGTCGTTGCAGGGACATGGGCGCGCGCGTATCGCAGCGCGGTTTTACGATGATTGAAGTGCTGGTGGCGCTGGCGATTATCGCGATTGCCTTGGCGGCGTCGTTGCGCGCGGTGGGGAGTCTTGCGAATGGCGAAGCCGATTTGCATCGTCGTCTGCTCGCGGGATGGAGCGCGGACAATACGCTGGCGCAATTGCATTTGACGCATGGCTGGCCGAACGTCGGCTCGACGAGTTTCGACTGTTCGCAGGGCAATTTGCAGTTGATCTGTACCGAGCATGTGACGGCGACGCCGAATCCGGTGTTTCGTCGAGTGGAAGTGATGGTGACGATGCCAGGGCGTTCCGGCAATCTTGCGCAGATGGTTACGGTGGTCGCGAATGAAAACAACCGTTCGCTCTAAGCGCCGTAGCCGATCGGGCGCGCGTGGTTTCACGCTGATCGAGTTGCTGGTCGCTATTGCGATCATGGCGGTGATTGCCGTGCTGTCGTGGCGCGGGCTCGATCAGATCATTCGCGGTCGACAGACGATCACGAGCGCGATGGAAGACGAGCGCGTCTTTGCGCAACTCTTCGACCAGATGCGGATCGATGCACGGCAGGCCGCGTCGGATGATGAATCCGGACAGGCGGCGGTATCGGTTTCAGGCAGCGTGCTGCAGATCGTGCGGGAGATGTTGTTACCGGGGACGGCGCCGCGTTTGCAGGTGGTGAGGTATCGCGTGTCCGAGGGTCGCGTGGTTCGGTATGCATCGCCGCCGTTGGAGAATGTGGGCGAGTTGCGGCGCGCGCTGCGCGGCGGTGAGGGAGATGGCTGGACGGCGGTGCCTTTGATGGGTGGGGTCGGTGCTATTTCTGCCCGTCTTTATGTGCCGAAGGTTGGCTGGACCACGCAGATGAAGGATGTGCAGAGTGCTATCACGGAGAACGATAATAATTTGAAGGTGCCCCAGTTGGGGAATGCGCCGCTGCCGCGGTCGGTGACTGGGCTGGAAGTAAGTGTTGGGGCTAAGTCGTTGGCGCGGCCTGTTACGCGGGTTTTTCTCGTCGGAGAATGAATATGAAGTTCTCTTTTTTGTCTCCGCGACGCTATGGGGTTTTGTTGTTGTTGTTGTCTTCGCGACGCGTTATGTTTGGGCGCGTGCGGCCGGGCTATTTCTTCGGTTCTTTCTCTGCTTCGTGTGTTTGTCTGCGATCTTGCGGTGTTGGCCTTTCCTTGTTTTCTTATCGGTCTATTTGTGTCGCCCCTGTGCGGGGCAGGCACCTACTTTTCTTTGCCGCCGCAAAGAAAAGTAGGCAAAAGAAAGCGGCTCAAACCGCTAATGCTAAGCGGGTCCCCCGCGCAGCTAACGGCAGTGGTGCATCTGGAATCGGTGCTCCCGCACATTCAACGTTCGTGACAAGGCAGTCATCCGTTCCGGCGGCGCTGCGCGCGCCGAGCGGCACATCACGAAAAACACGGGGTGCTTCTGATGCTTGTGCACCGGGCGCCATCTTTGGCGTTTCCGACACTCACGCCTCGATGGGCATTGCGTTTGGTTCTTCTGGCACCCGTGCCCCGGCGGCTATCGCCTTTGCAGGCGGGGAGGCACGGCTGCTCCCATCAGCGCTTGTGCTCTCATCATCCGATCGTTTCGACGTGACGCGCCTTTCGGCTGTGGGCACTTTGCCCCACGCACAGGCATCTGCAGAAAAAGCGGATAGGCGCCCCGCCGAGGCGAAGCCAACGGCCCCCACCCACCCCAAACGAAGCCACTGGTTTTCCAGGCAAACCCGTCCGGCGAGCGCGCAGCGCGAGGCGGAAAGTATGACGGCTTTGTCGCTCCGGGTTGAGGATACGGGGGCACAGATTCCAGATGGACCACTGCCCCCTCCAAGCCAGGGGACCCGCTTAAGAGTTAGCGGTTTGAGCTGCTTTCTTTTGCCTACTTTTCTTTGCAGCAGGCAAAGAAAAGTAGGTGCCCCCCCGCACAGGGGGAAAGCTAATAAACCAATAACAAACCAAGGAAAGGCCAACGCCGCAGGCGTACAACCAGAAAAGCGGCCGCAGGCAAATCAAGAAAAGGCCAACGCCATAGGCGCACAGCCAGAAAAGCATCCGCAGACAAAACAACAAGGCGTAGCAATCATCAGCGCCCTCCTGGTAGTCGCACTATCAGCGATCCTGGTATCAGGCATGCTCTGGCGCCAGCAAGTCCAAATCCGCAGGATAGAAAACCAGCGCCTCCTATCCCAGGCGCAATGGGTCGCACGAGGCGCGCTCGACTGGACGCGCCTGATTCTCCGCTCGGAGGGCGACACCTCAGCAGGCATCACCTATCTGGGCGGCCTTTGGGGCGTCCCCATCGCCAAAACACGACTGTCGGATTTCCTCGGGCAAATAGGTGAAGTCAGAGCCGAGCAAGGTCAGGAAACCTATCTCTCAGGTTCGATCGAAGACGCCCAGGCGAAATTCAACCTCCGCAATCTGGTCTCGAGCCCAGCGCCGGGCGTCATGCAACTGAACACGGAACAGATCGGCGCCTATCAGCGTTTGCTCGTGTCCCTCGGCGTGAACAGCCAACTGGCAAAAAACACCGCCGTCCAGGTCCGCGCGAGCCTCGCTCAATCGGCGACACGCTTCCAGACAGTCACGTCCACTACCGGGACAACAGCGACCCCGACCCCGCAGGGCGGCGCCACCGGTGGCAGCTTCACCGACAAACCCGGTATGGAAGACGGCGACGACAACGCGGCGCTCGCGCCGCTGCAAATGATCAGCGTCGATTCGCTGCTCGACGTCCCCGGCTATACGCCGGAAATGATCGCGCGCTTGCGGCCGTTCGTTACCGTGCTGCCGACCGTATCGGCTGTCAACATGAATACGGCCTCCGCCGAAGTGATCGCGGCAATCGTGCCGGGAATGAGTCTGTCGTCCGCACAAGCCTTCGTCGCGCGCCGGCAAACGGTGTTTTTCCATAACGTGAGCGATGTGCAACTCGCCTTGACGGGCGCCGGCGTACAGTCGATCGCGATTGATCCAAGCGACATGGACGTCAACACGAATTACTTTCTGATCCACGGCCGCGTGCAGCACGAACGCGCGGAAGTGGACCGCACGACCCTCGTCTATCGCGACGCATTGACTCACACTACGCGTATCGTGCGGGTACAAGATCAACTATGAATAACGCCTTCCCCAGAGAGAGTGGCCTTTGAGCACGCTGATCGTTCTATTGCCGCCGCGTGATCCGGCGGTGCCATCGCAGGAATGGCAACTGCCGGACCTGCCGTTCGTCCTGCTCGACAAGTCGGGCCGCACCCAACGCACGGGCCGCTCGGCGCTCGCGCTGCTGCCGCGCGCTTCGTCGACGGTGCTGATGGTCGCCGCCCGCGACCTGCTGATGATGCCCGCCAAGCTGCCGCCATTGCGCGGCCCCCGGCTGCGTCAGGCGTTGCCGAATATCGTCGAGGATCAGCTGATCCAGGACCCGCAAACCTGCCACATCGCCGTCGACCCGCAGCCGGTCGCGGGCGGCCGGCAATTGCTCGCGATCATCGACCGGGGCTGGTTCCGCTTCATCTGCGAGGGCTTTGCCGCAGCCGGGCACCGCAGCGTGCGCGCCGTGCCGGTTACGCGCTGCCTGCCGCAAGCAGTCGCACTTGATACACCCGCCGAGGTCGCGGAAATGGTCAACGCGGGCGAGCCGGTCATGGCGGGCTCGGCTAGCGTGGCGACGTCGCTGCCGGGCGTGGCGCCCGTGGTGGCGCCGGGCGTCGCGTCGGCGGTGCCGATGGTGGCGGCCGTGCTCGGCGCCGTCGTCCAGACCGCGCCCGCGTTGCTGCTCGAAGGCGCGATTGAAAGCGCGGTGGTCAGCGGCGCGCCGCGCGTCGAACTGGCTATTGCGCGCGGCGTGCAAGGCGAAGGGCTGGCAGTACCGGCAAACGCCGTGAACGCGACGCTTGCCGCGCTCGCCGGTGCGGCGCCAGTTTCGTTGTACATGCTGACTGAGGCGCCCGGCAACGAGCCGAGTCTTGCTGCAACCGGCCCCGCAAGGCTCGCTGCCCATATCCATGGGGCCAGCCCGCTGCCCTTCGAGCAACTTGCGCGTCGTGCGCTGGAGTGCCGCTTCGATCTGTGTCAATTCGAGTTCGCCTCGCAGCCGTGGCGGCTCGACCGCGCGACGCTGCGGCGTCTGCGCCTGCCGGTCATGCTGGCAGTTGCCGCGCTGGTGATCGCGATCATTGGTGCGAACGTGCAGTGGCTGATGCTCGCGCGCCAGCGCGACGCGATCAACACGCAGATGACCGAGCTGTTCCTCAACACCTTCCCCAAGACGACGGTTGTGCTCGATGCGCCCGATCAGATGTCGCGCCAGTTGCAGCAGTTGCGGGTGGCGGCGGGTGAGCTGTCGCCGGACGATTTTCTGTCGCTCGCCGACGGTCTCGCGCGTTCGTTGGCGCCGGTGCCGGTCAACGGCATCGCCGCGCTTGACTATCACGACCGGCGGCTCGATGTGACCTTCAAGCCCGAAGTGAAACTCGATGCCGATTTCGCCAAGCGGCTCGCGCGCAACGGGTTGACCGGCGCGATCGATAGCAACACCGGCAAGTGGACCATCAGGAACGGACAATGAAAGCTGAACTCGCCCAAAGCTGGGCTGGATTCTGGGATCAGCGCACCGAGCGCGAAAAAACGCTGCTGGCATGGGGCGGTGGCGTGCTGGCCGTAGTGATCGCGTGGTCGGTGCTGTGGGCGCCGGCGCAGGATGGCCGCGCGCATCTGCGTGAATCGCTGCCTACGTTGCAGCGTCAGCTGGCGCAGATGACCGCGCAGTCGAATGAAGCGCGCCAGCTCTCCGCCGCGGCTCAAGGTGTGGCGCCGACCGGCGCTGCGCTGAAGGACGCGCTCACCGCCTCGCTCAGCGATCACGGTCTTGCCGCGACCCAGGTGCAGGTGATCGGCAACGCGGTGCAGATCCAGATGAAGAACGCGTCGTTCCCGGCGTGGACGAGCTGGGTCGACGATGCGCGCAAGCAGTTCAAGGTGCAGGTCGCCGAGGCGCACGTGACCGCGCTCAAGGAAGACGGCCAGGTGGATCTGATGGCGTCGTTGCAGCCGTCTACCGCGAAATGACCGCGCCGCTACAGGATCTCGCATGAATTACTGGATGCGGCGCCTGCGCGTCGCGCTCCCCTGGCTGGTGGTCGCGATACTGGCGAGCGCGGCCGTGATGCTCACGTTGTTGCCGGCCGCCTGGATCACACCGCAGTTCGCCAAACAGACCCGTGGCCACATCAATCTCGTCGACCCAGCCGGCTCACTGTGGCACGGTTCGGCCACACTGATGCTTGCCGCCGGTTCCGACATGAGCGCAGCGAGCCTGCTGCCGGGGCGGATCGAATGGCGCACCGCGTTCTGGCCGCTCTTCACCGGCCGTGTGCGGATGATCATGCGGCACAGCGAAGCGATGCCCGATCCGATCACCGTCGACATCACCCCGCGCAGCGCCATCGTCACGCCGGGTGCGATGGCGGTACCGGCTTCGCTGCTAAGCGGCCTCGGCGCGCCTTTTAATACGCTCGATCTGCAAGGCGACGTGCGTCTCGCATGGTCCGATTGGCGCAGCTTCAATCAGGAAGCATTCGGGCAACTGACTGTGACGCTGAACGATGTCAGTTCGCGCGTCTCACTGGTCAAACCGCTGGGTTCATACCGGCTGTTGTTTCAGGCGCAGGGTGTGTCGTCCACGCTGGATCTGACCACCCTCAAGGGGCCGCTGATGCTGACCGGCAATGGCAGCGTGTCACCGGCCTCGACGTCGTTTCATGGGACGGCCAGCGCCGCCCCGGAAGCGCGCGACAATCTCGCAGGACTGCTGAATCTGCTGGGGCGGCCAAGCGGGCCGGATACGGTCGCGTTGACGTTCGTGCACTGAGGCGCGGGTTGGCGCGAGTGTCACGCGGTTAAAAAAAGAGGCATGGCCACATTTCGCGGCTATGCCTCTTTTGTTTTGTCCTGGCGAATCGCGCGCCTAGTTGCTCTGCGCCGCTTGCGACGCGGCGCTGTTTTGTGCCACAGGCGTCGCCGAAGCTGCCGGCAGCGGCGCGGGCGCCGCCACATCGCCCGTTTCGCGATTCATTTGCGCTGTATCCCAGCCACCGCCGAGCGCTTTCACCAGACCCACCGACGACACCATCCGCTGCCCGGCGATGCTCTCCAGTTTCTGCTCCGCGGTGAAGGCGGTGGTCTGCGCGGTCAGCACGTTGACGTAGCCGACCGTACCCGCCTTGTACTCGTTCGTGACGATGGCCAGCGCCTGCCTGGCCGAATCCACCGCTTGCCGCTGCACGACGATTTCCTGTTCGAGGATGCGCTGCGAGGCGAGATTGTCCTCGACGTCCTGGAACGCCGCCAGAATCGTTTGACGGTATGTCGCGACGTCCTGATCGTAGACGGCGCGGGCGGCGTCGGTCTGCGCTTTACGCAAGCCGGCGTCGAAAATCGTTGCGGCGAGTTGCGGGCCGAGCGTCCAGAAGCGTGACGGCGCGGTCAGCAATTGCGAGAACACCGAATTCTCGAAGCCGCCGGTGGCCGACAGTGTCAGCGACGGGAAGAACGCGGCGATTGCGACGCCGATCTGTTCATTCGCTGCTGCCGCCTTGCGCTCAGCCGACGCGATATCCGGGCGCCGCTCGAGCAGCGCCGACGGCATCTGCGCGGGCACGGCGGGCGGTGTGGCGGTGAGCGGCATCGGCGGAATCGAGAAAATCGAGGCCGGTTCGCCGACAAGGACGGCGATCGCGTGCTCGTCCTGCGCGCGCTGTACACCATTGTCGATTGCGGCCGCTTGTGCCGATTGCAGCTGCGTTTGTGCCTGAATCACGTCGGAGCGCGCGGCGACGCCTGCTGCGTACTGGTTCTGCGTGAGTTGCAGCGAGCGCTGATAGGCCGCGACGGTATCGTCGAGCAGCTTCTGGGCGGAGTCGAGCGCGCGGAGCGAGAAATAGGTTTGCGCGAGCGTGGCCTGGGCGGACAGGCGCGCATTCGCCAGATCGGCGGCCGCGCCTTGCTGACCGGCTTTCTGCGCATTCACCGAGCGCGTGACCGAACCCCACAGATCCGGCTCCCAGCTTGCATCGAGTTGCACATTGAAGCTGTTGCTGACGCCGGAGCGGCTCGAGGCGGTGGTGGAGTTGCCGCTCGACGACGAACCGTTGCCCGAGCGCGTGGCGCCTGCCGAAGCACCGACAGTCGGGAAATACGCCGCGCGTGCTTCGCCGACCAGCGCGCGAGCTTGCCGGTAGGCGGCGGCAAATTGGGCGATGGTCTGGTTCGACGCGTTCAGCTTGTCTTCGAGCGCGTTGAGTTGCGGGTCTTCGTAAATGCTCCACCAGTCGCCGCGGTCTTGCCGATCGGCCGGCTGGGCGACTTTCCAGCCGGGGGCGGCTTCCTTGTAGGAAGCTGGGATTTCAGCGCCGGGCGTTTTGTAGTCGGGGCCGACCGCACAGCTGGCCAGCAGGGTGGCGAGGGCCGCCGATACTGCAATAGTCAAGGCGCGGGGCGTAATCGTCCGCGCGCGCGAGATTCGATCAAACTGCATGCAATGGATTCCTTCTGGACGCCGCAGTGCGGCCGTTGGCGGCACTGCCGGCCGAGATCATGGCTCTGCCGGGATGTTAGCGTATGGAGCCGCTCAGGCGCGGAAAACTGAAAGGGTAATGCGGGGGGAGAAGGAGGTGTGTTACTTAGGGTGTCGGGATGGTTACATGCTATTACCGGCTTCGTTGCCTTTGAGGGCGGCAAAAACGCCGCTCAGGCAACGAAGGACGGTTTTATCAGACAGGAATTAAACCCGCGAATCCGATGAAGTAGTCTGCCGGGCCAGCTTTCCAGCCGCAGCCCGACACGGCGCACCTAAGCGCGCCTGGCAAGCGCCCGCAGGGCTGGTGGCGGCACTCGTAGCTACAATGGCACTCGACACTGCGACGGAGGACACCGATTCCTCTGGGGCCGCCTTAGCCCCCTTCTGCCCCCGCCGATGCTCCGCCCACGCAAGCACCGCGACCCCCACCGATCCACCGGGCAGCACGAACAGCACGGCGAACAACGCCAGTTTCCACCAGCGATGCGGCCCTTGAAAGGTGCTCAGCGCGGAATCGGTCAGGGAGCGGCTCAAGCCGCCAAGGGTGTTTTTGAGGTACAGCATCGGGAAGATCCTTTTCGCACGGCGCCGTTGCGGCGTGCAGACAATCGGTCAGAACATGGTCTCGGGTGGCGCGGATCGCGCGTAACTCGTTGCCTACAATAATATTGACTATGCAATTAAATTTCAAGATACTTTGCTTCGCGCGGAGTGAGGGTGTTGTTTTTTGCGCCGCCCGCGCTGCGCGAAATGAAATTTGACTTGTCTGCTTAGGCAGCTAAAATCCGTTCTGCTTGACGATGTTCCCGGATACACGATGAACGATGGGCCCTACAACGCGGACGAGATTCACCTCGAATCGAGTCTTGGCTATTACCTGACGAAAGCACGAAACGTGCTTTTCGCGCGGATGGACCGTGCGGTCAAACCGTTAGGACTGACCACCCAGCAAATCGGTGTGATTCTGCTGTTGTCTGCGCAACGCGCGAGCACGCCGTTCGAGCTGTCGCGCGTCATGTCATACGACAGCGGATCGATGACGCGTTTGCTCGATCGCCTTGAAAAGAAAGGCTTTGTGATGCGCTCACGCAGTGACGCCGACCGCCGGATGGTCAAGCTGGAGTTGACGCCGCAGGGTCACGAAGCCGCGCAGCAATTGCCCGCTCTGGGCGCCGCCGTGTTGAACGAGCAATTGCGCGGATTTTCCGCCGCGGACCATGCCGCCTTGCTCGACCTGCTCGGCCGTTTCATTGCGAACGGCATCGGCGAGGAAGCAAGCGCGTGTTGCGGGCTCGGACCGTCGCAGGAATCGCAGGAAGATTCACCCGAAGAGCCGTTGCCAGATCACGGCGGGCAGTAATCAGGAGGCGTTTTTGCACGCGCCATCGTTTGAAAATGTCTGTCTGGGCAGAGGGTGATCCAGCATGTAAACGCGCCACTCAGTGGGTGCGATAAAGCTGCCGCGACAAGCTTTCCCAGTTGAGGAGAAACACATGGCTGCTACGGCTCCCGCCGAAGCCCTACCTGCCGCCGAACTCACCCCGCTCAAAGGCGGGATGCTGGCGTTGCTCACCGTCGGCCTCGCGCTCGGCACGTTCATGGAAGTGCTCGACACGTCGATCGCGAACGTCGCGGTGCCGACCATTTCCGGCAGCCTCGGCGTGGCGACCAGTCAGGGCACCTGGGTCATCTCATCGTATTCCGTGGCCTCGGCGATCGCGGTGCCGCTGACCGGCTGGCTCGCGCGGCGCGTCGGCGAAGCGCGGCTGTTCACGCTGTCGGTTCTGCTTTTCACGATCGCCTCGGCGCTGTGCGGCTTCGCGCACAACTTTGAGTCGCTGATCGCGTTCCGGCTCCTGCAAGGGCTCGTCTCGGGGCCGATGGTCCCGCTTTCGCAGACGATTCTCATGCGTTCATACCCACCGGAAAAGCGCGGACTCGCGCTCGGCCTCTGGGCAATGACCGTGATTTGCGCACCGATTTTCGGTCCCGTGATGGGCGGCTACATCACTGACAACTACACGTGGCCGTGGATCTTCTACATCAACGTGCCGATCGGGTTGTTCTCGGCGGTGTGCGCGTTCCTGTTGCTGCGGGGTCGCGAGACCAAGGTCACCAAACAGCGGATCGACGCGGTCGGACTCGCGTTGCTCGTGATCGGCGTGTCGTGTCTGCAGATGGTGCTCGATTTTGGCAAGGATCGCGACTGGTTCAACTCGACGTTTATCGTCACGCTGGCGATTATCGCGGTGGTGTCGATTGCGTTCCTGCTGGTGTGGGAAATGACGGACAAGGAACCCGTTGTCGATCTCTCGCTATTCAAGGATCGTAACTTCGCGCTCGGCGTGGTGATTATTTCGTTCGGGTTTATGGCGTTCTTCGGGTCAGTGGTGATTTTCCCGCTCTGGTTGCAGACCGTGATGGGTTACACCGCTGGACTTGCCGGTTTGGCGACCGCCCCGGTCGGCATTCTCGCGCTGTTTTTGTCGCCGATGATCGGCAAGAATATGCATCGGCTGAACCTGCGCATGGTGGCGAGTTTTGCGTTCATCGTGTTTGCGTTCGTGTCGTTCTGGAACTCGACTTTTACACTCGATGTGCCGTTTAATCATGTGATCTGGCCACGGTTGGTGCAAGGCATTGGTGTCGCCTGCTTCTTCGTGCCGATGACGACGATTACGTTGTCCAGCGTGTCCGATGATCGGCTCGCTAGTGCTTCTGGTTTGTCGAACTTTTTTCGGACTTTGTCCGGGGCGATCGGGACGGCGATCAGTACGACGTACTGGGAGAACGATACGATCTACCATCATGCGATGTTGACCGATTCGGTGAATGTTTATTCAGCGAATACGAACGCTTTTACCAATGCGTTGGGGAGTCTTGGGCTTTCTGGTGATGGTGTCACCGCGCAGTTGAATCAGATCGTTACGGCGCAGGCTTATATGATGGCCACTAATGATTTCTTCCGGATTTCCTGTGCGGGGTTTCTTGTGCTTGCTGTGCTGGTTTGGGTGACTAAACCCAGGAAGGGGGTTGGGCCTTCTATGGGGCATTGAGGTTTTTTTTGCCTGTGCGGCGCTTGTTGGTTGTGGTTTTATGGTGTTGGCTTTTCCTTGGTATGGCTTCTTTGGCCTTTCCTTGAATTGTTATTGGTTTATTAGCGTTGCCCCTGTGCGGGGCGGCACCTACTTCTCTTTGCCGCCGCAAAGAGAAGTAGGCAAGAGAAAGCGGCTCACACCGCTAATTCTTAAGTGGGGCCCCCGCACAGTCGCGGTAGTG
This sequence comes from Paraburkholderia sediminicola, assembly GCF_046026855.1. Classification (GTDB taxonomy): domain Bacteria; phylum Pseudomonadota; class Gammaproteobacteria; order Burkholderiales; family Burkholderiaceae; genus Paraburkholderia; species Paraburkholderia sediminicola_A. The sequence goes on from NZ_JAQQET010000008.1 coordinate 68,165, forward strand.
GTGCATCTGGAATCTGTGTTCTCGCACATTCCACGTTAGTGACAAGGGCGTCATACTTCCGGCGGCGCTGCGCGCGCCGATGGGGACTTCTTGAACTACCCCGCCGCATTTTGGGCGGCGGATTGTTCTCAGGCCACACCCGCGTTTCATGCGTGAGCGTTTTCTCCTCGCTGACTGCATTATCGGTTAGTTCCCCTCACTGCGTTATCGCTTCCCCACTCGTTCCCGGGATCGATTGTCCTGATGTGTCCGGGTGCATAGCTGTTGGCGCAGGTTGCGAGGGTTTTTCGCCGCTCTGCGGCGCGGACGTCACCGTGCCTCGTACGTATTCCTTGAAATCGGCGCCCGCTTCCCATGGGTTCGGTTTGCAACCCAAAGAGCCGTCGCAATGCGCTGCAAACCCGATCGTCGCTGTGCCGTCCGGGTTCGGTGTGCGCGTAATCTGGTACGCCAAGGCGCGCCTGCCGCCGTCCGGGCCGGCAGTCTGGATCAACGTGTCCGTCGCGGATTCGACCTTGTACTTCGAATGGCTCGTTACCCACGTCTGCGCACGTTGCCACCAGACATCACACTCGGCTTTGTTCGAACACGTCAACGGCGTTGTCGCGATCTGCATGACGTCCGGGTTGACCTGCCCCTGCGTCGAACATCCCGCCGTCGCCACCAGGCATAGCCCGGCCAACAGACCTTTTTTCATCACGGTGAAGCCTCCCTCTCTGGAGCGTGTCATTCAAGTTGGACCGCATCCCCGGCGTGGTGTTTCATACGCATCCGTGAATCGTCAAACAAGCGGAGATTTTGCCGGGTTGGTCGACAGCCAGCATCGATTTGCGTAGACGTTACCTGTGCGCAATAAAAAAGCGGCCCTCAAGGCCGCTCTCTGCTTCGCAAATGAAAATGCCGTTCAGTGTTAACTGAACGGCATCAGGCCGCGGCCTACGTTCGTCGGTTAGACGCTAAAGCGGTTCAGGGTGTACGCCCGGTATGCCGCGACAAACGCGTCGAATGAACCGACCTCTTCCTGTTCAAGTTTGGCTTGCTCTGCCAGCGATTGTGCAGCGAGGTCGGTGAATTCCTTTGTCTGCGCGGCGTCTAGCGGACGCGAGCGGAACCAGGCGGCGTGCGCTTCGCTTTGCTCGAGGCTGAACGCGAGGAAACTCTGCTGCTTGTCGCGCATCGTCTGCAATACGCGCGCGGACGGCGTCAGCGAGGCATCCGCCAGTTTCGCGCGCTGAACCGCCACGGCGCGCGCATGCGCGTCGCCACCGTGCAACGCATCCAGCGTTGCCGCGGCTGCGTCGATCTTGACGAGCAATTCGTTGGCCCAATCCAGCATCGCAACCGGTCGGCTGTCGCGCGTCAGTTCAAGGCCCGGCTTGCGGCCTTCCATCGTCACGCGGCCGAAGTTCTGATTCGCCTCCGCATACGCGTCCGGCGGCAGCGGCGCGCTGTCGTCGAGCGCGCAGACCAGCAGGTAAGCGTCGAGAAAACGCGAGGTCTCCAGTGAAATGCCGGTGGGCTCAAATGGATCGATGTCCATGCAACGCACTTCGACATACTGCACACCACGCGCAGCCAATGCATGCAGCGGACGCTCGCCCGGATACGTGACACGCTTCGGACGAATCGTCGAATAAAACTCGTTTTCGATCTGCAGCACGTTCGTGTTGATCTGCACCCACTCGCCGTCGCGTTGCGTGCCGATCGCCTCATACGCGGGGTACGGCTGGCTCACGGCCTTCGCGAGCGCGTCGAGGTAGCCGGGCAGCGTGTCGTAGTCGGCGTGCAGCGCGGCTTGCGCGGTGGTGTTCGAGTAGCCGAGATCGCTCATGCGCAAACTGGTCGCATACGGGCGATACAGCGTGTCGGCGTCGAACGTTTCGAGCGTGTGTTGGCGATCGCGCAGGAAGCGGCGATCCAGAGCCGGCGACGCGCCGAACAGGTACATCAACAGCCAGTTGCTGCGGCGGAAATTGCGGATCAGCGCGAGGTAGCGGTCGGACTGAAAATCGACGGCGGTTGCCGTGGATTGCTGATCGGCATGCAACACGCGCCACACTTCTTCGTTCAGCGAATAGTTGTAGTGAATGCCCGCAATGCACTGCATGGTGCGGCCGTAACGGAGCGCCAGGCCAATGCGGTAGACGTACTTCAGTTTGCCGATATTCGACGATCCGTAGCGCGCGATTGGAATACCGTCGTCTGTTTCGGGCAGCAGGCCCGGCATGGAGCTGTTCCACAAGATCTCGTCGCCGAGTTCTGCGTAGACAAAACGATGCAGCGTATCGAGCTTATCGAGCGTGATCGCGACGTCGTGCTCAGCCGGCGTGATCAGTTCGAGCAGCGCTTCGGAATAGTCGGTGGTGAGCGACGGATGCGTGAGTGCCGAACCGAGCACGCGCGGATGCGGCGTCATGGCGAGCTTGCCGTCGTGCGTCACGCGCAGGCTTTCCTTTTCGATGCCGCGCAAGCCACGTACCAGCGCATCGCGCCGCGGGCCTGAGGTCAGCACGGAAAGGCGGTGCGAGAACGCGTCGTTCGTGCGGGAGGATGTCGTGTTTGGCATTGATGCGAGTCGGGCGTTGTCGGCCGCCATGTGCCGCTTCACTGCTTATGTGCAGCACTGCGCGGTTGACAACGTTCGGCGGAATTTTCGGGTAGCGGGCACTTTAACATCTCGCCACGGCGGCTGCTTGAGGCCGCTCCGGCCGGCCCTCGGACCACTCAACTCTGCCTATTTTCAGGATGAATCGGCCTGTCCTTTGCCTTGTCACTCTACCCGTCACGCGCCTGAGGCGCGATCCGCGCTTGTCCCCGGTTGGCGTACGACCTTAGCCGCCACGCGAGGACGCTAGCCCCGGTCCGCCAGCCTGTGCGGCGGTGCTCCCTGAATGTTGTATGACCTTAGTCACCGCATGGGGGCGCCGGTCTGGTCGCTACATCATGCTGCCTCGCTCTCCCTGCCCGCGATACCCTCTCAGCCGCCGCGCGCGGCCCCCGCCCGATCCGCCACCTCGTTCCACAGATGCATCGCCGCATACGCGCGCCACGGCCGCCACGCGTCGGTGCGGGTGCGTTGCTGCGTGGGCCTCACGAGCGAGGGATCGCGGGCGCAGATCGACTGCATCAGCACGAGGTCCCATGCGGGCCACGCGTCGGCATCGCGCCAGGCGCGCATCGCCACATACTCGACTGTCCATGGACCGATGCCAGGCAGGGCGAGTAACGCTGCACGCAGGCTGTCGGCGTCGGCGATGCTGCTGTCGAGCGGCACCTCGCCTGAAGCGACCGCTTGCGCGAAGCCTTGCAACGCCGCTACGCGTTTACCCGGCATGCCGATCTTTTCCAGTTCCACAGTCGCGAGCGCGGCGGGCGTCGGAAAGCGCCACGCGGTGTTCTCATGCGGATGACCTTCGATACGTTCGCCGGCGCGCTGCACCAGCCGTCCGATGATCGTGGTCGCCGCCTTCACGCTGACCTGCTGCCCGACAATGGCGCGCACCACCAGTTCGAAACCCGACCACGCGCCTGGCACACGCAAGCCAGGCACGGCGTCGATCAACGGTGCGAGCCATGGGTCGGCGGATAGTTCGTTGCCGATCTTCTTCGGGTCGGCGTGCAGGTCGAACATTCTCGCGATCGGCGCGGCGAGCGCGTCGGCATGACGGCTCGCGGGACCTTGGATGTTGGCGACGATGCAGCGCTTGCGCGGATGCAGGCGCACGGTCAGCGTGCCGCTGTCGCCGGCCCAATCGATCGCGCGGCGATAGGTGCCGTCTTCGACCGCTTCGACGCCGGGCGTCGCGCGTCCGCCGAAAAAGCGCAGCAGACGCGGCCAGTCGAAGGGTGGTTTGAACGGTAGTTCGAGTGTTGCGACGTCGTCAAGCGCGCTCACGCGGCGTGGTCCATGTCGGTGGTGGTTGCATTGGCTGCGTGCTCGCGGCGATCGGGTTTATCGGGCGAAACGTCGCCCGCGTGCCGCGCTTCGTTGTCGAGCAATGCGGCCTTGCGCGGCAGGCCCCAGCGATACCCTGCCAGCGCACCGCCCTTTTGCAGCACCCGATGACATGGAATCGCCAACGCAACCGGATTCGTCGCGCACGCGCTCGCGACCGCGCGCACGGCCCGCGGCGAGCCGACCGCTTCCGCAATCTGGGAATAGCTGCGCGTCTCACCGTAGGGAATGCGCCGCAGCGCGTCCCATACACGTTGCCGGAATGCGGTGGCGGCGATATCCAAAGGCAGATCGAAGTCCTGACGGGTACCGCGCAGATAGGCGTCGATCTGGGCGATGAACGGTGCGAGGCGCGTTGCGTCCTCGACCAGCTCGGCGTTGGCGAACTCGCCGCGCAGGTCCTCGGCGAGTATCGCGGCATCGTCGCCGAAACCGATTTTGCAGATGCCTTTGTCGGTTGCGGCGACAAGCACGAAGCCGAGCGAGGTCGATGCGCTGGCGTAACGCACGGTGAGCCCCGCGCCTTTGCGGCGAAACGCGGACGGCGCCATACCCAATTCCGCCGAGGCGCTGTCGTACATCCGCGACGGCGAGCCGAAGCCGGCATCGAGCGTGGCGCGTGTCACGTCCGAACCGCTCTGCAACGCGTCGCGCAATGCGGCGCCGCGCTGCGCGGCCTGATACTGCCGCGGCGACACCCCCACCACGCGCTTGAACAGACGCTGCAAGTGGAACGGGCTGACGTGCACGGCGTCGCTTAATTGTGCGAGCGTGAGGCGCTGCTGCGGATCGGCATCTAGCGCGGCGCAGGCGCGATTGACGATCTCCAGCTCGCGCGGCAGGCCGCCGGGCTGGCAACGCTTGCAATCGCGATAGCCCGCGGCGCGCGCGGCGTTTGCGTCAGTGAAGAAAGTAACATTTTCGCGGCGCGGCTGGCGCGATGCGCACGAGGGGCGGCAGAACACGCCCGTCGTTCTGACCGCGTAGAAGAACGCGCCGTCGGCCTGCGCCTCGCGGCGGGTGACGGCTTCCCAACGCTCGGCGTCGGTGGCCCAGCTGGTGGTGCCGGCGGCGGTTTCGGCGTCGATATCGGTATGGTCGGTGCGGTTCATGATGGTCCCGGAAAGACGGTGTCGATGCTCACCAATGTAGGCCGCATGCCGACACACTACGCCCCGGTTCTTGCTCTGTCATTGCGCTTCCCCGTAGGTTGGAAGCCCCGCCAGGCGCTCGTCTCGCCGCAAACTGCGACAATTTGGCACGATATCGGGTTTTCCCTTAAAAAGTTATTGCGTCGCACCAACCCCATGTGTATATTAGTACTTGTCTCCTCCATGTCTCCTCCTGATATGGATTCAGCCCGCTCCACATAGAGCGGGCTTTTTTTCGTCTGAACATTCCTGATCTGTCCCTTGCGACCGGTTCGCGGCCTGCTCTCGCTGCGCCGTCCTTTCTTCTAAACTGTGGTGGCTATTCATCCATTCTGCGAAGCAGCCAAGGGGCGTTCGACATGAAAATCCACATTCGCGAGATCGACCACATCGTCATTCGGGCGTCGAACGTTCCGGAGATGAGGCGCTTTTATTGCGAGGTGCTCGGTTGCAGCGTCGAGAAGGAGCAGCCCGATCTGGGCCTGACGCAGTTGCGCGCGGGGCGCTCGCTGATTGACCTGTTAAAGGTTGGCGCGAAGCTCGATCACCCCGAAAACGGCGTGCCGGGCGCGGGGCGGAATATGGACCACCTGTGTTTGCGCGTTGAACCGTTCGATGCCGAGGCGCTCAAGGCGCATCTGGCCGAACACGGCGCGCGGCCTGGCGAGGCGGCTTTGCGCTACGGGGCGGATGGATTTGGGCAATCGCTGTATCTGTTCGACCCGGAGGGCAATATGGTCGAGCTCAAAGGGCCGCCCGAAGCGGCGCGCGCGACGTCGCTGTAATTACCAGGCGCTAGCGGGCGCCTTCAACACCGTCCACTCGATCTTCACCGCATCCGCTTCGGCGCTGCCGAGCCATGCCTCACCGTCCTGCACGGTGCATTGCAGGCGCATGGTCCGCTCGGCGAGCTTGCCGAGCGCGGCGGCGATGTCTTCGCCGAGCGTCCACACCGTCACATTGCGCATGCGTTCGACCTTGCCGCGCACCCCTTGCCACCAGATGTCCGACGTGCGCCCGCCATAGGCGATCACGATCACTTCGTTCGAGCGGCCGCTCGCCTTGGCAATGCGCCGTTCGTCCGGCTGGCCGACTTCGATCCAGGTTTCGATCGCGCCGGTGAGATCCTTCTGCCAGAGGTCCGGTTCGTCGACATCCGACAAACCTTTGCAGAATTCGAGGCGTTCCTGCGCAAACAGCGCGAACGCGGCGACGCGGACCATCATCCGTTCGTCGGTTTCCGAGGGATGGCGGGCGATCGTCAGGGAATGGTCGGCGTAGTAGTGCCGGTCCATGTTGGCGATCTGGAGTTCCGCCTTGTAAATTGTCGATTTTAGAGCCATGCCGTTACTAAACCAGGCGCTCGCTCCACCGGAGCGAACAGAAAAAGAATCGTCGACGGCGCGTTGCCGTTTTCCGTGTTTGTTGTACATCGCGTGCTCCTCCCGAGCCGAACGTCGGCTGCCATTGCGACTATTGCAACGGGAGAAGCATTTATCGCGCCACTGCCGGCTCGAAAGCGGTGCCGTAGACCTCGGAAGCGGCTTCCCGCAAGGCTCCGAGCACGACGGAGGCCGCCGGCGAAAGCAGGTGCGACTGGCGCGTGATGATACCGAATGTATCCATTCTGCACGGTAAATCGATCGGTACCTGCTTGAGAACACCGTACTGTTGGTACTGGCGCGCCACTTCATCGGGTAAAACCGCCAACATGTCGCTTTGAAGCAATAAGCTCGAAATCGCCAGAAAATTGTTGGTATTGACTACATTTTGGGGTGGATTCAGTCCAATCTGTGAAAACATCAGATCAAAGCGATGGCGCAAAACGCTGCCCGGTGGGTGCAAAACCCAGCTCGCGTTGACGATTCCACGCAGTGTCAAACCTGTTTCATTTTCGAGAGGATGGCCGGGGCGCGCCACCACACACAGCGGTTCGTCGGCGAGCGGTTCGTAGCGGACTTCGGTCTTGAACTGGTTTTGCCGCTCCAGCACCCGGCCGATCATGATATCCAGTTCGCCTTCGGCGAGCTTCGGCAGCATAACGTCTGACGTCTCCACCTCCGCCCAGATTTGCAACTGTGGATAACGTTCTTTCACGCTGGCGATGGCGCGCGGCACCATTGTCGCGGCGGCCGCGGCGATCACGCCGATGCGCACCTGGCCTGCCAGACCGGCGCGCAGTGCGGAGATTTCGTCATGCGCATGGCTGAGATTCGAGAGCACCATGCGCGCGTGACGGATCATCACTTCGCCGTACAGGGTGGCGTGCATGCCGTGCGGCGTGCGGTCAAACAGGCTCACCTCCAGCATGTCCTCCAGCTCTTTCAGGAGCCGCGAGGCGGCGGGCTGGGTCATGCCGAGCACGTCCGCGGCACGCCGGACGTTGCCCTCCTCTTCCATCGCCGCGAGCAGCAGCAACTGCCGCGTCTTGAGTCGCGCACGCACGAACCAGTTCGAGTAGCTACGCGTCATGGGCCTGTCTCCTTATGCGGCTTGATGCCGTCTTTCGGACGATTTGCCGTCACCAGGTCGCCATCATGCCATATCGAAAATGATATGAGGATGGCCTAAAAAGGGATTGGAAAGTTATTGGGGTGGCTCATACCATTCGTGGACTTTGAGCTTTCCTCATGTGGCGCCCCTCCCTTCGATGAATCGCGATCCGCTTGCCCCGCTCGTTGCCAGTCCGTTCCGTCATTACATCAATGGTGGCTGGGAGACGGGCGCGACCACGGGCGTGTCGCTCAATCCGTCGGATCTGGATGAACCGGTCGGCGACTACGTGCGGGCCGATGTAAGGCAGACCGATACCGCGATCGAAGCGGCGAGCGCGGCCTTTCGCGAGTGGTCCCTGGGTTCGGCGCAACGCCGCGCGGATGCGCTCGATACGATCGGCAGCGAGATGCTCGCGCGCCGTGATGAACTGGGCCGGCTGCTGGCGCGAGAAGTTGGCAAGACGCTACCGGAAGCTTTAGCCGAAGCAACGCGGGCCGGCCAGATATTCAAGTTTTTTGCCGCCGAGGCACTCCACGCGTTTGCTGAGTCCGGGGCATCGGCGCGCGCCGGTGTCGAGATCGATGTGACGCGCGAACCGCTCGGCGTAATCGGCATCATCGCGGCGTGGAGTGCGCCGCTGGCGATTGCTGCCGCGAAGATCGGCGCCGCCCTCGCCCACGGCAATTGCGTCGTCTTCAAACCGGCCGAATCGACGCCGGGTTGCGCGGCGGCGCTGGCGTCGATCGTCAGCCGCGCCGGTTTGCCGGCCGGCGTATTCAATCTCGTACTGGGCAGCGGCCGGCAGGTCGGCGCGCGGATCGTCACGCATCCGTTGGTGGCGGCGATCAGTTTCACCGGCTCGGCGGAAACCGGCACGCGTGTCCTCCAGGCTGCCGCTGCGAGGCACGCACGCGTGCAACTGGAAATGGGGGGCAAGAATCCGTTCCTGGTGCTGGCCGATGCCGATCTCGACGGCGCCGTCGATGCAGCCCTCAGCGGGGCCTATAGCTTTACCGGCCAACGCAGTACGGCTGCGTCGAAGTTGGTCGTCGAACGTGCGGTGTTCGAGCCGTTCGTCGACGCGTTGCAGACGAAGCTCGCCAGGCTCAGCGTCGATCATGCACTGAAGCACGGCACGGATATTGGCCCGGTCGCCAACGTCGCGCAGTTAGCGCGCAATCTTGACTACGTACGCGTCGGCCAACAGGAAGGCGCGCAACTGCTGCACGGCGGCCGCCAACTTGAACGCGCGACGCGCGGCTATTTTTTCGAACCGGCTTTGTTTATCGGTGAACCCGAACACCGCATCGCGCGAGAAGAGATTTTCGGTCCGCTAGCCGTGGTGCTGAAGGCCGACGACTACGACCACGCGCTGCATCTCGCGAACGACACCGCTTACGGTTTATGCGCCGGCATCTGCACGCGCTCGCTGAGCCGCGCGCGGCATTTTCGCCGCCACGTGCAATGCGGTCTCGTCACGATCAATTTGCCGACTACCGCCGTCGAGCACCACGCGCCTGGCGGCGGCCGCAAAGCGTCAGCCTATGGCGCAACGGATGCAGCCTTCTGGACGGCCGTGAAAACGGCCTACGTTGCGGGTTGATGGCGATGAGGCATGCTTACTTTGCCACTTCTCCCACGGCTCAACCTTCCGCCCGTTGCAGCGCCGTAGCCACCGTGCATCTCGCAGTTCACTCGGCCGCGAATCTCACCGCGCAGCACGCATGGTGTTGCAGGGCGCACGCTGCCGCGATTCGAGCCGCTCACGCTATCGCCCATCCACGTTCCGGCTGACGCCGCCGTGCTTTCACGCTGCAAATAAACGAAATCAATGCAGCTTTTCAACCTCAGGAGACAAGCATGACCAGCAAGCTTCGCCGTTTGACGCTAACCGCGATCGCCGCCGCGGCCCTCGCCGCACCCTTTTCCGCGCAATTCTCCGCGCACGCGGACACGCCGCTCAAAGTCGGCTTCCTTGTGAAGATGCCGGAACAGGCGTGGTTCATCAACGAACAGAAAGCTGCCACCGCGCTGGGTCAGAAGGACGGTTTCTCGGTGGTCAACATCGGCACGCCGGACGGTGAAAAGGTGCTGGCCGCGATCGATAACCTCGGCGCGCAAGGCGCCAAAGGCTTCGTGATCTGTGCGCCCGACGTCCGGCTCGGACCGGCGATCCAGGCGCGTGCGAAGCGCTACAACATGAAGTTCGTCACCGTCGACGATCAACTGGTCGACTCCACCGGCAAGCCGCTGCCGAACGTGCCGCATCTGGGCATGTCCGCGTTCAAGATCGGCAATCAGGTCGGCACCGCGATCTCTGAAGAGATGAAACGCCGCGGCTGGAAGCCGGAAGAAGTCGGCGCGCTGCGCATCACGAACTACGAACTGCCGACCGCCAAACTGCGTACGGACGGCGCAACGGAATCGTTGTTGGCCGGCGGCTTCAAGAAGGAAAACATTTTCGACGCTCCGCAAAAGACCACTGATGACGAAGGCGGTTTCAATGCGTCGTCGCCGGTGCTCGCGCAGCATCCGAACATCAAGAAGTGGGTGATCTTCGCGCTCAACGAGGAAAGCGTGCTGGGCGGCGTTCGCGCGACTGAACAACTGCACATTCCGGCGGCGGACGTGATCGGCGTCGGCATCAACGGTGCGGGCGAAGCGTTTGCCGAGTTCCAGAAGAAGGAACCCACGGGTTTCTACGGCACGATCGCCGTGAGCTCGACGATGCACGGCAAGGAGAGCACGGAGAACCTCGTCGAGTGGATCAAGGACGGCAAGCAGCCGCCCGCCGACACGCAAACCACCGGCAAGTTGATGGTGCGCGGCAACTGGCTGGACGTGCGTAAAGAGCTCGGAATTTAAGCGGTATTCGAGTCTGCACACTGCGGGCCGTTTTCACGTTGATGCTCACGCCGACGCGTGAGCGGCCTGCACGGGTTGTCCATACGCTAGAGGCTTTTGATGACGGTTTCTCACACCGGCGAAACGGCGCTCCCCGCGCAAGCGCCCTCGCCTACGCTTACGTCGACTGATCCGTATCTGCAACTCGACGGTATCACCGTGCGCTTTCCCGGCGTGCTCGCGCTCGACCAGGTGTCGCTCGACGTGCGGCGCGGCGAGGTGCACGGTTTGATGGGCGAAAACGGCGCAGGCAAATCGACGCTGCTTAAAGTGCTGTCCGGCGTGAATCAACCGGCAGCGGGCACGCTGTCGCTCGACGGTGTCGAGCAGCAGTTCGTCACCACCAAGGCGGCCATCGCGGCAGGCGTCGCAATCATCTATCAGGAGCTGCATCTGGTGCCTGAACTGACCGTTGCCGAAAACCTGATGCTCGGCACCCTGCCCAACCGCTTCGGCGTGCTGGATGAGAAGGCGCTGATTGCACGTGCGGTGCGTGAGTTAGAAAGACTCGGCGAAAAAATCGACCCCTCGCAACAGGTGAAAAATCTGTCGATCGGTCAGCGGCAGATGATCGAAATCGGCAAGGCGCTGATGCGCGACGCGCGTGTGATCGCGTTCGACGAACCGACCAGTTCGTTGTCGTCGCGCGAAACCACGCAGTTGTTCCGGATCATCCGCGCGTTGAAGGCCGAGGGCCGCGCGATCATCTACGTCACGCATCGGATGGATGAAGTCTACGAATTGTGCGACCGCGTGACGGTGTTTCGCGACGGCCGCCGCATCGATACATTCGAAGCGGGCGATGGGCTCGATCGCGATCGCCTGATCAGTTGCATGGTGGGCCGTTCAATCGCCGACGTGTACGGCTACCGCTCACGCGAACTCGGCGATATACAGCTCGACGTCAAGGAATTGATGGGACGTGGCTTACGCGAACCGGCTTCGTTCAAGGCACGTAAAGGCGAAATCCTCGGCTTCTTCGGCCTGGTCGGCGCGGGACGTTCCGAGTTGATGAAGCTCATCTACGGCGCAGTCAAACCGGCTGCCGGCGAGATCACGCTCAAGGGCAAGCGCGTGCGTTTCGCCACGCCACGCGACGCCGTGCGTGCAGGTGTCGCGCTGTGTCCGGAAGACCGCAAGCAGGAAGGCATCGTCTCGATTGCTTCGGTGTCGGACAACCTCAACATCAGTTGCCGTCGTCATTTCAGCCGCTTCAACGTGCTCAACGGCCGCAAGGAAGCGCAGATCGCCAAAGAGTTCATCGGCAAGCTCGCGATCAAGACGCGTAACGGCGAAACGCCGATCGGCACGCTCTCCGGCGGCAACCAGCAGAAAGTGATTCTGTCGCGCTGGCTCGCCGAAAACATCGACGTATTCCTGATGGACGAACCCACGCGCGGCATCGACGTCGGCGCGCGCAGCGAGATTTACGGCCTGCTGTATGGGCTTGTTGAAGCGGGCCGCACGGTCATCGTCGTATCGAGCGATCTCGCCGAAGTGATCGGCGTCGCGGACCGCGTGATCGTGATGAAGGAAGGCCGCATCGTCGGCGATCTGCCGAAGGCGCAGGCCACGCCGGATGCGCTGATCAAGCTCGCGCTGCCTCGCTAAAGACGCCGCACTCACCAGGCAAGTTAAGGCAATCGAAGGCAACTGAATCGTGCCATTGAAAACGGAATTGACATCATGCACACACCCTCAACCGACCCCACTACGCCAGCCGTCGCTTCCGCGGGCCTGAGCGCACGCGCCGCACGCACCTGGGACCTGATCAACCGGTCCGGCATCGTGATGGTGTTCATCATCCTGTTCGCGGCATTGTCGTTCACCGTGCCGGAATTTTTAAGCTCGCGAAACATTCAGGGCTTGCTGCTTTCCGTCACGCTGATCGGCTCGATCTCCGTGACCATGATGTTCGTGCTCGCGCTGGGCGAAGTGGATTTGTCGGTGGCCTCGATCGTCGCGTTCGCGGGCGTGGTGGCGTCCACGCTGATCACCGCGACGCATAGCGTGACGATCGGTATCGCCGCCGGGGTACTCGCGGGTGGCGCGGTCGGGCTGGTCAACGGCGTGCTGGTCGCGCGCTACAAGATCAACTCGCTGATCGTCACCCTTGCGATGATGGAAGTCGTGCGCGGCCTCGCCTACATCACATCGAACGGCGACGCCGTGATGATCTCCGAAGAGCGTTTCTTCGACCTCGGCGGCGGCGCGTTCCTCGGCATTTCGTATCCGATCTGGAGCAACATCGTCGGTTTCGTGCTGTTCGGTTTTCTGCTGAAGAAAACCGTGTTCGGCAAGAACGTGCTGGCCGTCGGCGGCAATAGCGAGGCCGCTTTGCTCGCGGGCTTGCCGGTTACGCGTATCAAGATCACAGTGTTCGTATTGCAGGGCCTCGTGACTGGCTTTGCAGGCGTGATGCTTGCGTCACGCATGAGTCTCGGCGATCCGAAAACTTCGGTCGGGCTCGAGCTCGGCGTGATTTCCGCGTGCGTGCTCGGCGGTGTTTCGCTGACGGGCGGTGTCGCAACGATTTCCGGTGTGTTGGTCGGCGTGCTGATCATGGGTTCCGTGCAGGACGCAATGAGCCTGATGAATGTGCCGACCTTCTACCAATACCTGATTCGTGGCGGGATTCTGCTGCTCGCGGTGCTGTTCGACCAGTACCGCCGCAGCAAGCGTGTGCACTGACGACTGATACACGCCCCGGGCTAAACGTCCCGGGCTAGGCGTCCCGGGCTAGGCGCCCCGGGCTAGGCGCCCCGGGCTAGGCGCCCCCTCTACATACTTGCCAACAGGAGATTTCATGGCTGATTCCAACCAGACTAAAAAGCCGCTGCGCAGCCAGGCGTGGTTTGGCCTCAAAGATCGCGATGGTTTTCTGCATCGTTCGTGGATGAAAAACCAGGGTATTCCACACGACGAATTCGACGGACGTCCGGTGATCGGCATCTGCAATACGTGGTCCGAACTGACGCCGTGCAACGCGCATTTTCGCGAGCTTGCCGAGTATGTGAAGAAAGGCGTGCACGAAGCGGGTGGTTTGCCGCTCGAGTTTCCGGTGATGTCGCTCGGCGAGACCAATCTGCGCCCGACCGCGATGCTGTTCCGCAATCTCGCCTCGATGGACGTCGAAGAATCGATCCGTGGCAATCCCATGGACGGCGTGATTCTGCTGGTCGGCTGCGACAAGACCACCCCGGCGCTGCTGATGGGCGCGGCGTCGTGCAATCTGCCTGCGCTTGCCGTGTCGGGTGGCCCCATGCTCAATGGCCGCTTTCGAGGCAAGAACATCGGCTCCGGTACGGGCGTCTGGCAGATGTCCGAGGAAGTGCGTGCCGGCACGATGACGCAGGAAGAATTCACCGAAGCCGAGTCGTGCATGAACCGCTCGCGCGGCCACTGCATGACGATGGGCACCGCGTCGACGATGGCCTCGATGGTCGAATCGCTGGGCATGGGCTTGCCGCACAACGCGGCGATTCCTGCGGTCGACGCACGCCGGCAGGTGCTCGCGCATCTGGCGGGCCGGCGCATTGTCGATATGGTCCGCGAGGATCTGACGATGGACAAGATCCTCACGCGCCAGGCCTTCGAAAACGCGATCCGCACGAATGCGGCGATCGGCGGTTCGACCAATGCGGTCGTCCATCTGATCGCGCTGGCCAAACGCATCGGCGTGGAGCTGTCGCTCGAAGACTGGGAGCTCGGTTCGAACGTGCCGTGTCTGGTGAATCTGCAGCCGTCGGGCGAATACCTGATGGAAGATTTTTACTATGCGGGCGGCCTACCCGCCGTGCTGAAGCAACTTGGCGAACAGGGCCTGCTGCATCGCGAAGCGCTGACGGTAAACGGCAAGACGATCTGGGACAACGTGCGCAACGCGCCGAATCACGACGAGAAGGTCATCACGACATTTGCCGAGCCGTTCAAGCCCAAGGCCGGCATTGCGGTGCTCAAGGGCAACCTGGCGCCGAACGGCGCAGTGATCAAGCCGTCGGCGGCAACGCCGCATCTGCTGAAGCATCGGGGCCGTGCGGTGGTATTCGAGAACATCGAGGAATTGCACGCCAAGATCGACGACGACTCGCTCGACATCGACGAGCACTGTGTCATGGTGCTCAAGGGCGCGGGGCCGAAGGGTTATCCGGGCTTTGCTGAAGTCGGCAACATGCCGCTGCCGAAGAAGGTGCTGCAAAAAGGTATCACGGACATGGTGCGCATTTCCGACGGCCGCATGAGCGGCACGGCGTACGGCTCGGTGGTGCTGCATGTATCGCCGGAAGCGGCTGCGGGTGGCCCGCTCGCATTCGTGCAAACCGGCGACATGATCGAACTCGACGTCGACGCCCGCCGTCTGCATCTGGATGTCACCGATGAAGAACTCGCGCGCCGGCGCGCCGCGTGGCAGCCGCCCGCGCCGCCCACGCGCGGCTACTACAAGCTTTACGTCGACCATGTGCTGCAAGCGGACCAGGGCGCCGATCTCGATTTCCTGGTCGGATCGAGCGGCGCGCCCGTGCCGCGCGACTCGCATTGATCGCCGTTTGAACGGCTAAACGTTTCTCCCTGCGCTTTGCGAGAAGGCGTATTGCCGATGCGGATCGAAATCCCGCATCGGCTTTTTTATCGGTTTCACTTCATGGAAAAATTGGGCAGAAATAAAAACGGCCAGGCATGCAATGCCTGACCGGTTTATAACTCGCAGGTTCACAGCCCCCGGGCTTTTAAAGCCAGAGAGTTTATGGCGAAAGTCAAAAACTCCGGCGCTTCGCCGGAGCGTTGGCGTTTAGCTTATTGTTTGATGAATCGATCGTTTGCCCAGAGGCCTTCCGTATCGCTATTAGCCGCATTCACGAATTCGACATCGTGCCCAACCACGCGTACAACTCGGAAACTCGAGTTTTCCGGCGCGGAAACGCACTGATATCCGGAGAAGAATTCCTGCATCTTTTGCTGTTCACCAGCTTGCGCATGTTGGTCGGCGGCGTCGAGTTTATCCTTCGACAGGCAACCGTACGCGTTAGCCTTGAACTGAATGGTTTGCTGCGGCTTGACCATGAAATCTTGCGCCTGAACAGAAGCGGCAGCCAAACCCACAATGGCGAAAACAAGGGCGATTCGCGTTTTCATATTTTCCTCCGGTGCGGGTTGAATACTCAGGTTAGCTATGTATTTAACTTTAACGTCGAACCCGCACCTTGCACTTTAGGAGAACGCGTAAGAAGGACAAGCACATCTTGTGTGCGGTCGCAACAGCGGCGAATTGTCGCACCACGTTTCGCCCCTGCTTAAACCTTGAGCAGCGGCTTAAACAGGGTGGATTGCAACGGATAACTAAGAGACGGGCGGGACACACCGCTTTAACCAGTAAAGCTTTGCGGCGCGTATTCGCGTAAACGAGGGGCACCAATTAAGTGAATTAATACAATTAACGGATGCACTTGGTGCATTGCACACAAAGTCATTCACCCGATTAATCAAAAATCACGAAATAACGGTGTATGTACTAAAGATAAACGGTGCCAGGTGCGTCAGTCGACGCAGCATGGCGTCCCTGGGCGGCCTGGCAGCGGGTTACTCGGCCTGCTGATTACCTTCGAAGAACTCGGACTGGAACATGCACATGCGCAATGCATTGTGATAGCGGCCATTGCCGAAAAACTCTTCGATTAACTCGGCTTCGTGCCGGAAACCACACTTTTCATAGACGTGAATGGCAGCGGTATTCGACTTGTCGACGATCAGGTAGACCTTGCGCAGGTTCAGGACCGAAAACGCGTAATCGATCGCGAGTTGCGTGGCGACGGTAGCGTAGCCGCGACCCTGCGCGTGCGGAGCGATGATGATCTGAAACTCGCCGCGCCGGTGGATATAGTCCAGCTCGATCAATTCGACGACGCCGATGGTTTGGCCGTCGTTGTCGATCGCGACGAAGCGGCGCTCGCGCAGATCGTGCACGTGCTGGTCATACAGCTGGGTCAGTTCGGAGAACGTTTCATAGGGCTCTTCGAACCAGTACCGCATGATCTTTGCGTTGTTGTTCACTTCATGGACGAAGCGCAGATCGGTGCGCTCGAGCGGACGCAGGGTCAGTTCACTGCTACGTTCGATAGTCATTGGATTCCCCTTGAGAATTATTGGTTTGAGTGCGCAAGCTCAGGGTGAGGGCTCCGGCTTGCGTTTCCTGTTAGTCCGGGCTCAGCGCAGGGAGTTCTTGCAACGCCAGACCAAGGTGCGGCGCGTTTTTGCAAAGCGCGAGGCGCCACGCGGGTTCGGCGAGGGTGGGGCGTCGCGTTGTCGCAGGGCGTTTATCGCAAATTTGTGAGGGGCTCGGCACCGTGTGGGCACATGGGGTGCTCTACAATGAAATCAGGCTCTTGCGATGGAGGCTACCGTGATCGAGCACTTGATATTAGGCGCCTTTCTGGTCATCCCGCTGCTTATCGTCGCGTTTCTTTTCTCTGACGAATTGTGGCAAGAACACCGGCATTTGCACGAGATGAATCCCGTGCCGATGAAACGGCATCGTATCGACTGGCGGCATCCGCTGCGCCGTTCGCGGCATCGGCTTTGAGGTGGCCGGCCTGCATGGGTGAGCGCGCGGCAAACGTCTCGACGAGGCGAGGGCGGCTCGCGAATTCGATCCCCAAATAAAAAAGCCTGCCGTTTCGGGCAGGCTGAAAAGAGATCCACACTCAATGCCTTGCGGGTACAAGGCAGGTGCCAGTCTAGCCGCACAGCGCGTGCGGCTGGTTTCACCGGCCATTACACATATTACGGGGCGTGACCAGTTACGGCGCGCCCGGTGTCAGTGAGCGCGCCAGTGGTCGCGAATACGCTTGGCCAGCGCTTCGAGCGTGGCCGCATCGGCCACTTCGCGTGCATGCATGCGCAGTGGCTGTCCTTCCCAGCGCGGGATCACGTGAAAATGCACGTGCGGCACCGTTTGTCCCGCCGCCGCGCCGTTGAACTGGCCGATGAACACGCCGTCGGGGCGCAGAGCCGCCCGAACGGCGATGGCGAGTTTCTGCGTCATGCGCATGCAGGCCACCGTCGAGGCATCCGACAACTCGAAAATCTCAACCGCCGCTTCCTTCGGTACGACCAGCAGGTGACCGTCCGCTTGCGGCATCAAGTCCATGAAGGCCAGCGCGGCATCGCTTTCCGCCACTTTGATGCAGGGTAGTTCGCCGCGCAGAATCTTCGCGAAGGGATTGCTGTCGTCGTAGTTCATCACGCGTCCTCTAGGGTGCTGTCTGTATCACGGTGGAGTTGCTGTCGGCGATATTGTCCACCACATGTGTTACAACGCGCGCGCTGCGCGTTTGATCGCTTGCGGTGGCTGGCCAAACGCGCGCAGAAAGGCGCGCCGCATCCGTTCGGTATCGATGAAACCGGTGTCAGCGGCGACCGCTTCCATTGAGTGACGGCCCGCTTCGAGCATGGTGCGCGCGGCTTCCACGCGCAGCGCCTCGATGGCCTTGGCCGGCGATTGGCGCGTTTCGTCGCGAAAGGCGCGGCTGAACTGGCGCGGACTCAGATGTGCGACATCGGCGAGTTGTTCGACCGTCAACGGCTCGTGCAGATGGTTCCTGGCGTATGACAGCGCGTCCTGAATGCGGTCGGACTTCGGTTCCAGGTCGAGCATGGCCGAGAACTGCGACTGGCCGCCAGTGCGCCGGTGATAGACGACAAGTTTCTTGGCAATAGCGCGCGAGACCTCGACGCCGAGATCGCTTTCGATCAGCGCCAGACACAGATCGATACACGCCGTCATGCCGGCCGAGGTCCACACGGTGCCGTCGACGATAAAGATGCGGTCTTCGTCGATGCGCGTATCGGGAAAGCGCCGCTGCAATTCGCGGGCATGGTGCCAGTGGGTCGTGGCATGCCTGCCGTCTAGGATGCCTGCTTCGGCCAGCACGAAAGCGCCAGTGCAAATGCTGGTGGTGCGGCGCGAGGCGCCGAGCGCGTCGTTCAAAAACCCCAGCAACGCCGCCGATGACGGCTCGATCTGCATCGCGCCCGTTACGACCACCGTGTCATACGCCGGATCGCCGAACGCTTGCGTTGCGATCTCGACGCCCGACGAGCTGCGCACCATCCCGCCCAGTTCGGAGATGACTTCCACCGCGTACTCCGGCTGCCCGGCCTCGAGGTTTGCGAGCTCGAACACGGAGATCGCGACCATATCGAGGATCTGGAAGCCGGGGAAAACCACCACGCCGATACGTTTCATTGCGATGTCTCAAAACGAGGTAAATACGACATTTGAGACAAAAGGCTACGCGCCTAGACTTGCCTCGTCAACACCGCGATGCCCACAAAAAAGGCACAGCGGCGGAGGTTTCAGGTTTCCCCATTCACCGATCAGGGCTCAGGCGTGACGCGCAAAGCCCGCAAGGAGATTCACCATGGCGACGCAAGCAAACAAGGGCACGGCCTTGATCACGGGCGCATCGTCAGGCATCGGCGCCGTTTATGCAGACCGCCTCGCGCGACGCGGCTACGATCTGATTCTGGTGGCGCGGGACGTTAAACGCCTGACCGGCGTGGCCGAGCGCCTGGCCAGCGAAACCGGCCGCCATGTCGATATCGTCGCCGCCGATCTCACCGACAAAGCCGACACACGCCGCATCGAAGAGCGTCTGCGGACCGACCGCAGCATCACGATGCTGGTCAACAACGCGGGCGTCGGCGCAACGGCTTCGCTGATCGACTCGGACGTGGACCAGCTCGAAAGCATGATCGACCTGAACGTGACGGCGCTGACACGCCTGACGGCAGCGGCCGTTCCGGGTTTTGTGGCGCGCGGCAACGGTATCGTGATCAATATCTCGTCAATCGTTGCGCTGTCGCCGGAGACGCTTAACGGCACTTACAGCGGCACCAAGGCCTACGTGCTGAATCTGACGCAGTCGCTGCATCATGAAGTGGGCGGCAAGGGCGTGCAGTTGCAGGCCGTGCTGCCGGGCGCCACCAGCACCGCGTTCTGGGACCGCGCCGGTTTCGCGGTCGAACATCTGCCGACGCAGATCGTGATGACCGCCGAGGACATGGTGGATGCCGCGCTCGCCGGTCTTGACCAAGGCGAACTGGTGACAATCCCGTCGCTGCCAGATGCGGCCGATTGGGAGCGATTCAACACCGCTCGTCAGCAGCTGCAGCCGAACCTGTCGCACAAGGCGCCGGCCGCGCGTTATACGCGCGGACCAGCGGCGGCTTCGTGAGCGCCTGAGGCTGTGTGGTGTGCGCCTCGCGCCGCCAACCGGTCGAAAATTGTGGCGAAGCGCGTATGGGCGTGGCCGGGTGTGGCCTTGCGGCAATGCGGATCAGCCGCTCACCGCCACCTGATTTTTCCCATCCCGCTTCGCCCGATACAGTCCGACATCGGCGGCTTCGATCAAGGTCGTCACCGGTTCGGTTGCGGACGGCACGATCATCGCTGCGCCGATGCTGATCGTCACGACGCCGCTTGCCGAACCTGCATGCGGAATGCCGAGCCCTTCGATTGCAATGCGGATCTTTTCCGCGAGCAAGCGCAATCCACCCGAAGACGCCCCCGGCAACACCACTGCAAACTCTTCACCGCCAAATCGTGCCGCGAGATCGGGTGAGCGTCCGAGACACGACTCGATGGTGTGGGCGACGCGTTTAAGCACTTCGTCGCCGGCAACGTGCCCATATGTGTCGTTGTAGGCCTTGAAGTTGTCCACATCGATCATCAGAAAGCCGAGGCCGGTTTTGTCGCGCGTGCCGCGACGCCATTCAGCGGCCAGGTACTGATCGAGGTAACGGCGATTCGACAAACCCGTCAACCCATCCGAATGCGTGAGCCGCTGCAATTCCAGATTGGTCGCGAGCAACTGCTGCTGCGATTGACGCAACGCCTGGTAGGCCTCGTCGCGCTGCAACAGGTTCAGGTACGAGCGCGAGTGATAGCGAATCCGCGCGATCAACTCGATGCGGTCCGGCAGCTTCACCAGGTAGTCGTTAGCGCCCGCAGCGAAGGCCGCGCTCTTCACTAACGGCTCTTCCTTGGTCGACAGCACGATGATCGGAATATCGCGCGTCGACGGATTCTGCCGGTATTGCCGCACGAGGGTCAGGCCGTCGGTGCCGGGCATCACGAGGTCTTGCAGGATCACCGTTGCGCGGGTTTCGTCGGCGCAGCGCACCGCCTCTTCGGGCGACGCACAGTAGTGAAAGTCGACGCTCGCTTCATCGGCCAGCGCCTGGCGGACCGCCTCGGCGATGATCGCCTGATCGTCGACCAGCAACACCATGATTGGGCACTCGGCCGCGGGTGGACTGCTGAGGATGCGCGCCAATGCGTCGTCGATAGCGCTGTTGGGCGCGTCCTCCGCGTACGTCTGCGCGTTCGCGTCGTGTTCTGCAAGGTTCGGCGCAGTGGCGTTCTGATGCGGTTTGGAAGTGTCCATGTTGGTCAGCCAGAATGAATGTCAATGAGTCGTAGCGGGCTAATGTGCGGCTAGTGTGCGCCTACCTCGCGCAAACGGCGGCGGCGAGCGCAGTGGCAATCCGGGGCAGCGGCAGGATCGCGGCGGCGGCGTCGAGCGCGGCGGCCGCTTTCGGCATGCCGTAGACGGCGCTGGTCGCCTCGTCCTGCGCGATCGTGTGATAGCCCTTGGTGTGCATCGCCTTGAGTCCGATTGCGCCATCGCGGCCCATGCCGGTCAGCAGCACGCCGATTGCCCGCGCCGGCCAGCGTGACACGACACTGTGAAAAAACACGTCGACGGAAGGCCGATAGGGCGTTTCTTCCGGCACTTTTGTGTAACCGAGCACGTTAGGCAGCTTCAGATGCAGATGGTCGTCGGTAGCGGCGAGCAGTGCGACGCCCGCTTGCGGCCGGTCGCCTTCGCGGGCGATCCGCACCGGCAGCGCCGACTGCTGGTTCAGCCAGTCGGCCATGCCGGCGGCGAATGCCGCGTCCACGTGCTGGACGATGACAATTGCCGCAGGGAAATCCTTCGGCAAACCGGCGAGCAGGGTGGCGAGTGCCGCCGGGCCGCCCGCCGAGGCGCCGATCGCAATCAGCGGCGTGTCGCGATTGGTCGCGCTGATGGGCGCTGCCGCAGCCGCTGCGCCAGGTGCATTGCGTTCCGTGACGAGCGCGGCGATGCGGTCGATCTTCGCGATCAGGGTGGCGATGCTCTTGTGCGCGTCCGGACCGCTCAGCGAGGGTGTATCCACCGCATCGAGCGCACCCGCGCCCATCGCTTCGTAGACGCGCCACGCATTCGCGCCTACGTCGACGGTCACGATCAGGATCGCGCACGGCGCCTTTGCCATGATTCGACGCGTGGCTTCGATGCCGTCGACGTTCGGCATGACGAGGTCCATCAGCACGATGTCGGGCCGCTGCGCGGTGCAGAAATCGACCGCCTGCTGGCCGTCCTGCGCAACCCACAGCAATTCGTAGTCGTGGCGCGCCGCTAGCGCGCGGCGCAGCGCCTCGACGGCGAGGGGCAGGTCATTGACGATTCCGATTTTCATCCGTTTTACCCGTGGGTTTAACCGTAAGCTTCGCCGATCAGATCACGCACTGCGTCGAGCAATGCTTCGTCATGGAAACTGCCTTTTGCCAGATAGTAATCCGCGCCCGCATTCAGGCCGGCGCGGCGGTCCTCTTCGCGATCCTTGTACGAGACGATCATCACCGGCAGCGCCTGCAGTTGTGGATCGCGCTTGATGAGCGTGACGAGTTCGATGCCGTCCATGCGCGGCATATCGATGTCGGTGATCACGAGGTCGAAGCGCTCGCCGCGCACCGCATTCCAGCCGTCCATGCCGTCGACGGCAATGGTCACGTCGTAGCCGCGCGTAGCCAGCAGCTTGCGTTCGAGTTCACGCACGGTGAGCGAGTCGTCGACCACCAGCACGCGCCGTGTGACGCGCCGGGCGGCGAGGGCAGCGCTGTGCTGCGTGTGTTGCAGATCGCCGCCCGCCACGAGCCGTTCGACCGAGCGCAGCCAGTCGTCGACATCCGCGATCAGCACCGGGTCGCCGTTTTCCATCAACGCGCCGGCGGTGATGTTCCTGATTTTGCCGAGGCGCGGATCCAGCGGCTGCACGACCAGCATCCGCTCGCCGAGAAAGCGATCGACCACCACGCCATAGGTTTCTTCGCCGTCGCCGATCACGATCATGCTGACGGTATCGGCTTCGTTGGCAGGTGGCGCGGTGTCGAGAATCTGATGCGCGGTGACGACGCCGATGCGGCGGCCGTCGAAGGCAATGTGCTGATGGCCTTCGAGCAATTCGATATCCGCGCGGCGGACGTGCAGCGTGCGGTTCACATGCGCGAGCGGCACCGCATACGGCTCGCCCGCGACTTCGACGAGCAGGCTGCGAATCACCGAGAGCGTGAGCGGCAACTGCAGCTGCACACGCGTACCGAGGCCGGGTTCGTGCGTGATGCGCACCGTGCCACGCACGCGCTTGACGACGTCGTGCACTGCGTCGAGTCCGACGCCGCGGCCCGAGACCTCGGTGACCTGATCGCGCAGCGAGAAGCCGGGCAGGAAGAGGAATTCGAGCAACTCGGTCTCGGACAGGCGCGCAGCCGTTTCGGCGCTCGCCAGTTTTTTGCGGACGATCGAGGTACGCAATGCGTCGAGGTCGATGCCCGCGCCGTCGTCGGTAACGGTGATGAGCAGCGCGCCGGCAGTGTGGCGCGCGTCGAGCGTGAGCGTGCCTTCTTCCGACTTACCGTGCGCGAGACGGACCGCGGGCGCTTCGATGCCGTGGTCGATCGCGTTGCGCAGCATGTGGCCGAGCGGCGCTTCGAGCAGATCGAGAATGTCGCGGTCGACCTGAGTCGATTCGCCGACCAGTTGCCAGCGGACCTTCTTGCCGAGCGAACGCGCGACGTCACGCACCATGCGAGCGAGACCACTGGTGCCGTCGCCGAAGGGGCGCATCCGGCATTGCAGCGCGGCGTCGTAAAGTTGCTGCGACAGATGCGTCGAGCGGCGGTCGAAGCTTTCCAGATCAGCCAGACGCTCGGCGAGCAGATGTTGCGATTCCGCTGTGAGACGCCGCAATTCTTCGAGCGCGGCGTGCGCACGTGGGTCGAGCTTCAGGTCGGCGAGCGTTTCGTGCAACTGATCCAGCGCGCGCGAGCCGTCGCGTTGGACGCGTTTGACGCGCAGCATCGATTGCGCGAAGGGTTTGAGCCAGCGCGATTCGACCAGCGATTCGCCGGATAAGGAGAGTAGCCGGTCGAGGTTGTCGGCGCGTACGCGCAGCATGCGGCCGGGGTCTGTTGAGGGGACGCTTGCCTCGTTCGAGGCGGGCGCGGTTGCGGCGGTGGCAGACGCTGAGACGCCTGCAGGAGCGGACAGGATTGCAGAGGCTGACGCGGACCCGATTTCCGTCGTGCCGGCCGGTGCGGCTGGGGCAGGCATCGCTTCGGCGCGCAAGGCGCTGGCTAGCAGATTGAATGCGGCTTCTGCCTCATGATCAGCGCCGGCCGATGCGGTTTGCGGTTCGGTGGCTACGCCGGGTGCAGATGCAGAGACGCCGACGTGAGCAGGAATAGACGCAGCCGGCGGCACAGCATCTCTCCGCATTGCCGCTCCATGCGGCACGACACCCGCCATACGCGCTTGCAACGATGCCACGCACGCGCTGACGGCGTCACGCGCCGACTCGTCTTCATCATTGCCGATGCGCGCAACGATATCGACACCGCGCAGCAATTCATCGATCCAGGCAGTGTCGAGCAACGCGCGCCCTTCCTGCGCCGCGACGAAGCAATCTTCCATCGCGTGCGCGAGTTCGACACCGACCTGCACGCCGACGATACGCGCCGCGCCCTTCAGCGAATGAGCCGCACGCATGCAGGCCTCGAGCGCGGCGGCATCGCGCGGTGCGCGGTCGAGGGCGAGCAGGCCGTCGTTGAGCACGCGTGCCTGGGTCCGCGCTTCTTCGCGGAAGAGATCGATCAGCGACGGGCGGCGCGGGTCGTCCGTCATCCGAGACTCCGGTTCAAGGTATCGAACAATGCCTCGGCGTCGAGCAGGCCGACCGTCATGCCGCGCCATGGGGCCACGGCGCGCGTGTGCGCGGCGGCCGCGTGCGACAGTGTCGCGGGCGGCGGGCAAAAAGTGGAGACTGCGATCCGATGCACGCCGTCGACCTGATCGACGGGCAACACCGCGTGCTCTTCCGCGCGCGAAACCACCAGCAAACGCGGCAGATCGTGACGCGCTTTGTCGTCGGCCGCAGTGGTGTCGGCCTCGAAACCCAGCAGATGCGCGAGCGACAGACACACCAGCAAGTCGCCCTGCACATTCACCACACCCAGCACCGCGCGATGTTGCCGGTGCGGCAACGTATGAATTGGCCGCGTCTGCACGATGCGCTTGAAGATCGGCGTGGGCAACGCGAGCCATTCGCCGCCGATGCGGAAGATGAGGAATGACTCACTCGCACCTTGCGGATCGTGTCGTTGCTGTTGCGCCGGCGTGCGGGCGTCATGCAGCGAGAGATCCACGAGCGGGATCGGACGTTCCAGCAATCTGGCCGCAGCCGCTTCGAACACGGGGCAATTCAGGCAGCGCACGTATTCGACCAGCCGCTCGCACGACGAATCTCCGCGCACGCCGATGCGGTTCCAGCAATCGTCGAAGCTCACCGTGCGATCCTCAACCACGTTGCGCTCCCTGTGCGCGCGACGCGCGTTCCATCAACAGACGCGCGCCATTGCGGTCGCCTTCGAGTTCGAGCAGCGTCGCCAGATGCGCGAGCGCTTCGGCGTGTTGCGGGTCGAGGTAGAGCGCCTTGCGATACTGGCCGCGTGCGAGGTTCGTATCGCCGCTGGCGTCGGCCAGCACACCGAGCAGATAGAACGCGTCGGCGTGCGGTGCGTGCTGTTCCAGATAAGCGTTGATCGCGTTTGCCGCTTCCGTCAAACGGCCTGCGTCGGCCAACGCGTGCGCGGCTTGCAGCGTGTCGCGTGCGGCGTTGGTCGGCGCGATGATCTGCGGTGACATGAACTCGTGCGACTGCGCGGCGGCTTTGAACGGCGTCGGCGTGTGCTGCGAAATACCGTTCAACGGCGTCAGTGTTGAGATATCGTTCAATGAGCTGCGCGCAACTGGATCGGGCCACGCGAAAGGCTCGGCCGAGAACACCTGCAGCGGTGCAAGAGCGGGCACAGGCGAATGCGTCATCGCGAGTGCCGCAGCGGTGGCGAGCGGCGCGGTATGCCAGCCATTGAACTGCACTTCACCGGGCGTGGCGCGGCGGAACGCGAACGCCAAAGGAATTTTCGCCGACTGCATGCCATGACGCATCAACAGCCCGGTTTCCGCAGGACCCACGAACAGCGTGCCGTTTTCGGCCAGCAGGCTGTTGAGCGTACGCAAGGCCGTTTCCTGTGTTTCGCGGTCGAAGTAAATCAGCACGTTGCGGCAGAACACGAAGTCGTAGACGCCGAGCGTCGTGGCATCGAGTTGCATCAGGTTGGCGCGCGAGAAACGGACCGCGTCGGCGATGCGTGGCGCGAGACGCCAGCCGTCTTCGGTGCGCGTGAAGTGCACGTCGCGAAACGGGAACGCGTTGCCGCGAAACGAGTTGCGGCTGTACACGGCGCGCTGTGCGACGGCCAGCGAGCGTTCGCTGATATCCATTGCGTCGATACGCATGTGCGCGGCGTCGATGCCGGCATCGAGCAGCGTCATCGCGATCGTGTAGGGCTCTTCGCCGGTCGAGCAGGGCAGGCTCAGAATCCGCAGCGGCAGCGCAGTGCCGCGCTCGTCAAGGCGTTCGTGCGCGAGACGCGCGAGCGCACGGAACGCGTCGGCATCGCGGTAGAACCAGGTCTCCGGCACCACCACCGTTTCGACCAGCGCCTGCACGATCGAAGGCGACGCCTGCGCGGCATCCCAGTAGTCGGCGAGCGTGGCGTCGGCGTGACCCTCCGCGCACCAGGCGGTGGCTCGCTGATCAACCGCGCGCTCGATCGCGCCATGACCGAGCGACGCTGCATCGAGCCCGATGGTTCGATGCAGCAGATCGACGAAGCGTCGATAAAGCGGGGCATTGTCGCGATGCGCGTTCATGCGTGCGCCTCGGGGAACAGCAGGGCTTTGACGTTGTCGGGCAGCAGATGCTCGACGCGAATCCATTGCACCAGACCGCCTGCCTCGCTCGCGACCGGGCCTAGATAGCGTGCGTGTGGGATGTCGATGCCGGCATCCTGAAACGCATCGGCGTTCAGGCGAATGGTGCGCGTTGCGCCTTCGAGCAGGAGCGCGAGCAGGCGCACCGTGCCCGCATGCGGATAGCGCACCAGCACGACACGCGTCGACATCAACTGCGCGGCAGGGCGGCCGAGCGCGAGCGCCGGCAGATCGATCACCGGCAGCGGCACGCCTTCGTGATCGAGCACGCCCGCGACCCACGACGGCGCACCGGGAATCGTTTTCGGCGGCGACTGCGGTGTGAGCGGCATCAGACGCTCCACCTGCGTCGCGTCGATCACGTAGCGTTCGCTATCGAGCGTGAAGAGGATGAAGAGCATCGGCGTGGGCTGGAGTGGAGTGACGTACGGTGTTTGCGTCGAGGTGTGTGCCTGAATGAGCCCGCCGCGGCGCGTCAGGCCACCACCTTGAAGCGCGATACGCCGGTACGCAGACTATTGGCGACGTGCGTCAGATCGTCGATAGCCTGGGTCGACTGACGCAGCGATTCCGCCGTCTGCTGCGCGGCCTCCGAGAGCTGCGTCAGTGCCTGGGTAATCTGCTCCGCGCCGGTGGCCTGTGTCTGCATGCCTTCGTTGACCATCGAGAAGCGCGGCGCGAGCGCCTGCACCTGCTGGATGATCTGCGTGAGATGGCCGCCCACGTTCTGCACGTCGAGCATGCCGCGCCGGACTTCTTCGGAAAACTTGTCCATGCCCATCACGCCCGCTGCCACCGCCGACTGGATCTCTTTGACCATCTGCTCGATGTCGTAGGTCGCCACGGCGGTTTGATCCGCGAGGCGGCGAATCTCGGTCGCCACGACGGCGAAGCCGCGGCCGTATTCGCCGGCCTTTTCTGCTTCGATCGCCGCGTTCAGCGAGAGCAGGTTGGTCTGATCCGCGACCTTGGTAATGGTGGCGACGACCTGGTTGATGTTGCTGGCCTTTTCGTTGAGGATCGCCAGCTTCGCGTTGACCGAGCCGGCTGCCTCCATCACGAGGCGCATGGTGTCCTCCATGCGCGCGAGACCGGCGTGGCCGGTGCCCGCGAGCGCCGCCGACTGGCCGGCTACTTCGGAGACTTCGTTCATCGTGCGCAGCAGATCGCGCGAGGTTGCGAAGATTTCGCGCGACGTGGCGCCGATCTCGGTGGTAGTCGCCGCGGTTTCGTTCGCGGTGGCTTGCTGTTCACGCGAGGTCGCGGCGATTTCCGTCACCGACGTGGTGACCTGGACCGCCGACTTCTGCGCCTGGCCGACCAGTGCGGTGAGCTCGTCGGTCATGCGGTTAAAGCCGGCTTCGAGGGCGCCGATTTCATCCGCGCGGTTCAGTTGCAGACGCTGCGTGAGATCGCCCGTGCGCATGACGTCGACGACTTGTAACACCTTCGCCATCGGCGTGGTGACCGCGCGCAGCAGCCAGTAACCAGCCAGAACGGCGGCGACGGCGGCGATCAGCAGCATCACGAGCAGCACGATACGGGTCGTCTCGACCGAGCTGCGGATGCTTTCGGCGGACTGGTCGGCGTAGGTCTTGTTGTCGTCCACCAGCTTGCGCACGGACAGCCGGCCGGTTTCCCAGACCGGTGTGAGCTGCGTGTTGAAGATCTGCGCGGCGTTCTCTTTCGAGCTCGCCAGGGCGGTCAGCAGCGACGCCTGGATAGGCAGGTATTGCGTGTGTTGTTGCCGGAAATTGTTGAAGAGTTCACGGTCTTCCTGGCGGAAGATGGTCGCGCCGTAGTCGTTAAGGAGCTTCTCGAGCGTCTGCTGAGTCTCTTGCAAGCGGGAGGAGTCGCGCTTTACGGAATCCGGGTCCGCGTCGACATAGATGAGGCGCTGCGTGACGGTGTAGTTCTCGAACCAGGCCGCACGCATTGCGGTGGCGTAGTAGAGGCCGGGCATCGAGTCCTGCTGTTGGCTCTTTGCGTCGTGGTCGATGCCGCCGAGTTGCTCGAAAGTGACGATTGCCATTGCCAGCATCACGATCAGCACGATCCCGAAGCTGCACAGAATCCGTTGCCGGATGGTCCATTGTTTCACGCGCACGCCCCTTAACTTTTTGGCTTGGTCCTGACGCCCGATGTCGACTTGTGGGTCTCGGGTCGAAGGATAGGAAAGCTTTTGCGGGTCGTCGGATTTGTCCGACGGGTCACGCGGCGGATTTTACAGGACCGTTCGCGCGACGTTACACCCGTAATGCCCGGTTACCAACTGCAGCATCTATTTCTGCACGCAACCCACACAATCTGTCCCATGCCTGAACGGCGGGAGTCAAACATGAAAAAGATTGCGATGGCGTTGTTGATGGTCGGGAGCCTGAGTGCGGCGGGTCAAGCGTCAGCTCACGGCAATGGCGGCGATGTGGTCGGTGCGCTGATCGGCGGTGCCTTGCTGGGCGCGGTAGTCACGTCCGCATTGAATCCTCCGCCTATGGTCGCTTACCAGCAGCCGGTGTATGCGCAGCCGGTCTATCAGCAGGCGCCGGTGTATGCGGGGCCGCCGCCGGGATACTGCTATGACCAGTACCAGCGGGCGTATGTCGCGTGCGGCGCGCCGCCGCCCGCACAGTATGGGTATCCGCAGCAGCCGCAACAGGGCTGGTAAACGGAATGCGCTGGCGCGCGCCGCTTTGAGGCTTGCGCGCACCAGAGAAAAAGGCCGTCGCATTGATGCGACGGCCTTTTTTTGTTGGGTGACTCTGCTTGGTGCCTCAGTGCTTGTGATGTAGCCACTCCGCATAGTGCGTGTCAAGCCAGCGCTCGAGGCGCTCCGGCCCTGTCTTATGACGAGGGTGGGACGCAGCCCAGATCACCGCGCCGACCAGCAGCATCACCAAAGGTCCCAACAAATAAGCCATTAACGATTCAGACATCGGAGCCTCCGCCTCGGCTTGCAACCATGTTTTAGTTTAGGCGATGAATGGCGAGAAGAAAGGGCGCTGTGATGGGTTGGCTGGCAGCGCGGCGGGATTGACGTGAATTGGCTGGCGGGGCCCGATCGCAGTGGGATTGAGAACCTTGTGAAGAGATTGCATTTCTTTTTGAAGACTGATGTTTGCGGCTTATGTTTATTTTGTTGTGTACCATCAAGCGCACCGCTGGCCTGTGGGTTTACCGGCCCCTGACAACCAACGTCGCACTTGTCGCATTTGCCTTAATTAGCCGATCACACCTTGTCGGCCGCTCTCGATCTGGGCGTCGACAAAATCCGCCCACAGTTGCAAGCTGCGACGCCGTTGTGCGACATGCTCGGCGTGGTTGTCTCCGCCCGGCGTGTCTTTGACGGCATGCGCCAGCGCATTTTCAATCGCCTCCGAAGGCTGGCCCATCTCACGCAAGTGAGTGGCGGCGGTGCGTCGAAAATCATGCAAGACGAAATGCTCCACATCGAGTCCGAGCGATTTGACGGCCTGATTGAGCGTGCTCTTTGCGATCGGACGATCGTCGCCCCTGACACTCGGGAAGACGAAATTCCGGCTGGTCTTCGTGTCCTGAAGCTCGCGAAGCAGGGCGACCGCCTGATCCGGGAGATACACCACATGCTCGCGGCCCTTGTTCATCCGCGCAGCGGGGATCGTCCAGCGGGCTGCAGTGAGGTTAAATTCGGACCAGGCCGCCTCGACGATGTCCGATTTCCGCACCATCGTTAGCACAAGCAGGTGCAAAGCCAATTTCAGCGGACGTCGAATGTTCGATGCGTAGATCGCCCGGAGCATGGCCCCCATTTCGTCTGGAGTGAGCACGCGGGTGCGGCTGTCCGGCGTCGCGATGAAGCGGGCCGGAATAAGCGCTGCCGGGTTGGTCGTAGCGAGTTGCCGGGCGATCAGGTACTCGTAGAGCCGCTTGACCGCGTTGCGCGTGTGCAGCGCCATCTTTGGCGAGCCACGGCTTTTGATCTGGTCGCATATCGCGCGAATGTCGTCGTCCGTCACGGCTTTGATCGGTTTGGCGCCGATGGCGGGGAGCACATCTTTTTCGAGCGCGCGCCGCGTGGTGCGCTGATACTCCGCCGACTTGCCGGCCATCTCCGTCGCGAGATAGAGTTCCGCGCCCTCACGCAGCACCTCGGCCTTGCTCTCTGCACCGCGGTCGCGTCTCGCCGTCGCCACTGGCGAGACGCCGCTCGCGACCATCTCCGCGTACTTCTGCGCTTTGGCGCGCGCGACCCGCAGTGAAATCATCCGGTAGTCGCCGATTGTGGCGAGCGGTTGGCGCTTGCCGTTCAGCGAATAGCGGAAGCGCCAGACCTTGGTGCCCGTCGTCATGATTTCGATGACGAGGCCGTTACCGTCTGCGACACAATACCGGGTGGCGCGGGGTTCCAGCGCACGGATCTGCGCTTCGGTGAGGGGAGCGGCTAGTTTTGGCATGGCGGGTCTTTGATACACGGACAGCGGTGATTTTAAACCAGCTGTACTCTGTGTACCAAAGAAATAGGCAGATTTAGGTCAACAAATGGCATTCGGTGCATGTCGGAGAGGTTATCTCGAATCGCCAGTGCAGGCATGTCAGATAAGATATTGGCGCGAAAATTTTTAACTCGGTTTACTTGCCGATACAAAACCGGCTGAAAATCACTCCGAGCAGATCGTCCGAACTAAATTCACCGGTAATCGAGTTCAACTGGTCCTGCGCGAGCCGCAGTTCCTCAGCGAACAGATCGAGTGCCTGGGAATTCTGATCGGCGTGCGCCGCAGCCGTCGCCAGATGCTCCTGGGCCGCACGCAGCGCAATCAGATGCCGCTCGCGCGCGAGGTACACGCTCTCCGCGCCCGCCTGCCAGCCGGCGATTCGCAGCAATTCTTCTCGCAGCAGCGCGACGCCATCGCCCTGTTTCGCCGACAGCCGCACTTCGCTGAGATCGAGATCCGCGTCCAGCGGCGTCACGGTCGGCGCGAGCCCGGTCAGATCGGTCTTGTTCAGCACGCGCACCACCGGCACGCCGCTCGGGAAGCGGCCAGCGATCGTTTCGTCTTCGGCGTTCATGCCGGTTCGCGCATCGAGAAGATGCAGCACGACGTCTGCGCGTTCGATCTCGCTCCACGTGCGCGCAATGCCGATCTTTTCCACCTCGTCTTCGGTATCGCGCAGGCCGGCCGTGTCGATCACATGCAGCGGAATGCCTTCGATCTGGATGGTCTGCGCGACCTTATCGCGCGTCGTGCCGGCGATCGGCGTGACGATGGCCAACTCCGCGCCGGCCAGCGCGTTCAGCAGCGACGATTTGCCGACGTTCGGCTGTCCTGCCAGCACCACCGACAAACCCTCGCGCAGCAACGCCCCCTGGCGCGCTTCGCTCAGCACATGCGCGAGGCGCTCGCGGATTCGCGTGAGCTTGCCACGGGCGTCGGCGGCTTCGAGAAAGTCGATTTCTTCTTCCGGGAAATCGAGCGTCGCTTCGACCAGCATCCGCAGGGTGATGACCTCTTCGACCAGCGCGTGGATGTCGCGCGAAAACGCGCCGTCGAGCGAGCGTCCCGCTGAGCGTGCGGCGGCTTCGGTGCTGGCCTCGATCAGATCGGCAACGGCTTCCGCTTGCGCCAGATCCAGCTTGTCGTTGAGAAACGCGCGCCGCGTGAATTCGCCTGGCTCGGCCAGACGTAGACCAAACGCACGGCCGGCGTCGATGCAACGCTGCAGCACCAGTTGCAGCACGACCGGACCGCCGTGGCCTTGCAGCTCGAGCACGTGCTCGCCGGTGTAGGAGTGCGGCGCGGGAAAATACAGCGCGATGCCGCGGTCGAGCGCATTGCCGCTGTCGTCGAGGAAGGGCACGTAACTGGCACGACGCGGCGCGAGTGCCTGGCCGGTGAGCGCTTGCATCAGCGGCTGCGCGGCGGCTTCCCCGGCACGGCCGCACGAAATCCGCACGACCCCGATTCCGCCTCGGCCGGGAGCGGTGGCAATGGCGACGATCGGATCGGAATCGGTGGTAAGCATGGGGACGAGGCTATCAGAAGGGATTGAATGCGCATGAGTGGGCGCCGGGCATTGTAACGCGGGCCTTTGCAGTCCCTCGTCTCACGACTGGATTCTCGGGTGTAGGCGGGCTTTGTCAGACAAATTAGGATTTATCTTGAATAAGCTAAGATAGCTTGCAACCTATTTGCGGCCGATCGACACGTTCCGCATGTCTGAAATGTATGTCACACAAGGAAAAGACGGGATTCGACAAAATCGCGAAACGCGTTATTTGGTGGCCATTTCAGGCTAAAAATAGCTTATTTGAGCTATAAAATCACCTAACTGGTTGTCCACTGATTATGCGTCGGATTGCACAATCGGGCCCATGCCGACCTCCAAAGAAAAACACGCTTTCGCCAAACGGCTGGAAGACTCACTCCCGAAAGATTTGAGGGGTGGAACAGCTTTATCCAAGAAATTCAACTTCCTCTATGCCAGTGGCCCCGCCGTTTCACCGCAAACGGCGCATAAGTGGCTTTCAGGTACGACGATTCCGAAGCCCGATAAGTTGCGGGTTTTGGCCGAGTGGCTGCAAGTCGATCTTCACTGGCTGCAATATGGGCCGGGGCCTTCGGGCAAGACCAAGCCGCTCGCCCGTGGCGAGAAATATCCGCTGACGCCGGAAACGGTCGAGCTGGTTACGCAGATGGCTAACCGGTTCGCGGGTTTATCGCCGCGTCAGCGCAATCTGGTGGAAGAACTGATCACTGAATTTGACGGCGGCACGCAACCGGAGACCGACGCCGCGCCCGAAGACACATTGAAACCTAAGAGTTCGTCGGCCGAGTCATAAGGCCGAGTCATAAAAAAGCCGCCCGGTGTAAACCGGGCGGCTTTTTTACGGCCAGCTTCTGCTTTTGCCTGTCAGTCAACGGGCGTTACCACTGCCCGCTGCAGGCAAGACATCGATCAGGCCGCTTTCGCCTTCGACTTACCCATCATCCGCGTGATGTAGTACTGCTGGGCGATCGACAGCACGTTGTTCACGACGTAGTACAGCACCAGACCGGCCGGGAAGAAGAAGAACATGACCGAGAACGCGATCGGCATGAACATCATCATCTTGGCTTGAACCGGGTCCGGCGGCGTCGGGTTCAGCTTGGTCTGCAGGAACATCGAGACGGCCATCAGCACCGGCAGGATGAAGAACGGATCCTGTTGCGACAGATCGTGAATCCAGAGAATCCACGGTGCGCCGCGCATTTCAACCGACGACAGCAGCACCCAGTACAGCGAGATGAACACCGGAATCTGAATCACGACCGGCAGACAGCCACCGAACGGATTGACCTTCTCGGTCTTGTACAACTCCATCAGCGCCGAATTCATCTTCTGCGGATCGCCCTTGAAGCGTTCGCGCAGCGCTTGCATACGCGGCGTGATCGCCTTCATGCGCGCCATCGACTTGTAGCTTGCTGCCGACAGCGGGAAGAACACGGCCTTGATCAGCAGCGTGAGCAGCACGATCGACCAGCCCCAGTTGCCGACATAGCTGTGGATCTTCTCGAGCAGCCAGAACAGCGGCTTCGCGATGATCGTGACCCAGCCATAGTCCTTCACCAGTTCCAGACCCGGCGCGATGCCTTCGAGCATGCGCTCTTCTTCCGGACCGGCGAACAGGCGTGCCGAGACGTCAGCCGATTGGCCCGGGGCGATGGTCGGCACCGGCTCTTTCACGCCGACGCGATACAGCGCCGGATCGATCTTCTCGACGTAGATATCGCGCTTCACACCCTGCTGCGGAATCCATGCCGACGCGAAGTAATGCTGCACCATCGCGATCCAGCCGTTGTCGGCCGAATTGACGAAGTCTTCCTTGTTCTTGTCGATGTCGCTGAACGTCATCTTCTGGAAGTGGTGCTGGTCGGTGTAGACAGCCGGTCCGATGAACGTGTGCGAGAAGCGCGGCGTTTCCACCGGCGTGTCGTCGCGTACCAGTTCCATATAGACCGACGGCGTGACCGGCGCGGTACCGACGTTTTCAATCTTCGTGTCGACACCAATCACGTAGCTGCCGCGCGTGAACGTGTAGGTCTTGATGACCTTCACGCCACCCTTGACCGGCGACTCGAAGCTGAGCTTGAACGATTTTTCGTCGCCCGTCAGATCGGTCGGCTGGTTCGGCACCGGCGTGTAGATGTCATTATGGTTCGGGAAATCGCCGCCGAGCAGACCCGTGCGCGCCACATAGGTGTGGTTCGCGGTGCGGTCGAACAGCGTGATGACCAGATCCGGCTGCTTGCCGTCGCCTTGCTTGACGAGCGACAGCTTCGACAGCGTGCCGCCGCGAGTGTCGATCTCACCGTTGTAGACGTCGGTGCTGAACTTGACCAGTTGCGACTGCGTTGCAGCCGGCGCGTTGCCCGGCGCTGCTGCGTTGGTGGCCGGCAAATCGGCGGGCTGGGTTCCCGGCGTCGTGGTTCCCGGAGCGGCGCTACCGACGGTCTTGGTCGGGTTGGCGCTCGGGAAGAACATCGACGGGCGTCCGTGGTCGCGTTGCCAGTTGTCGAACAGCATGACCGCTGACATGAAAAAGATGACCCATAGGACGGTGCGTTTGATATCCATGCGTTGTCTCAGTGTCGATGGAACGGCGCGTCAGCGCTTTTCAGAAGTGGGAGGCGGGACGAGATCGATGCCGCCCGCGGAAAACGGGTGGCAGCGGCAAATACGCCTGGCGGCGAGATAAGTCCCGCGCGCGGCGCCATGATACTGGATTGCTTCGCGCGCGTAATCAGAGCAGGAAGGGTAAAAACGGCACCGGTTGCCGAGCATGGGGCTCACAGCAAGCTTGTAGAAACGCAGTAAAGCGATGAGTACCGTTTGCATGGCTGGTGCGGCCGGACGGCGCCGCGCAACGTGGAGTACCGGGCGACGCCCGCGCAGCATGGCTGCTATAGCTGCGCATTGGGCGGTCACTTGAGCGTCATTCCGTCTTGGGCGCTTCCGCGGGCGGCGCCTCGCGACGGACAATTTCGCGCGCTGCCTTGTCGAGCAGCGCCTCTATCTCGCTGCGGCACAGCGCCCTCAACGGGGGCGACGAAGCGCTCGGCAAAGCTTTCTTGTCAAAGCGCGTGTGCAAACGCAGCAGCACATCCCAACCGCCGAATTCCGCGCGACGCAGCCGGAAGGCTTCACGCGCGATTCGACGTACCAGATTACGCGTGGCCGCGCGCGGCGCATATTTCTTGCCGATCACGAGACCTAAGCGAGCGTCGTTGCCGGTGGGCCGGCCGTACACCACAAAGTGCGCGGTGCGGCGCCACGGGCGCAAACGAAAAACGGATGAAAATTCATCCGTTTTCAGTAGCCTTGCGGCTTTGGGGAAGGCGGCTTGCGCTCGCAACGGAACCGAGCCCAGTTGCGGCGCCCCTGCCGCTCCCGCTTCACCGCGGGCCTCGCTAGCCACAGACGGAGCGCGCAATCCGCTCGCCTGCCTTAGATGGCGAGGCGCTTGCGGCCCTTCGCGCGACGTGCGTTGATGACCTTACGGCCACCTGCGGTCTTCATGCGAACGCGAAAGCCGTGGGTGCGCTTGCGGCGGGTAACGGAAGGTTGGTAAGTACGTTTCATGTTGCTCTCACTTGATCGAAAAATAACCGCGCGATCATCGCTGAAAGCGCAATGGCCGGAGGTTGTGCAGAATTGGTTTTCGCGGAACCCGCTATTTAAACCGGTTTTCTTTTGGCCGTCAATAGTTTAGCCTGGTTCGGCGCCAGGCTGGAGAAGCTTCGTCGGATGATCGGTCCCTGTGGATAACTCCCTTTCGCTGGCGTTTTGGCGTTAGAATCTCGCCTTACTTCCCAAAAATCCTGCACGCCGCTCCGGCTCGCTTGCGCCGCAAACCCTTGTGGCACAAGCGCCTGGAGCGGTTACGCCTGGCTGCTCAGGGCCTTGTTGCGCGCACGCGACAGGGGCAGCGGCGAACCGCCGTGCATACCATAACGACAGCAACTCGATGAACGATTTCTGGCAACACTGTTCCGCATTGCTGGAGCGCGAGCTTACGCCCCAGCAGTACGTGACGTGGATCAAACCGTTGGCCCCGGTCGCCTTCGACGCCGCTGCGAACACGCTTAGCATCGCTGCGCCGAACCGCTTCAAGCTCGACTGGGTCAAGAGCCAGTTCTCCGGCCGTATTTCCGATATGGCACGCGATTTCTGGCAGACGCCGGTCGACGTGCAATTTGTGCTGGACCCGAAAGCCGGTATGCGCGCGCCTGCGGCAGCGACGTCGGCTCCGTCGCGTCCCTCGTCTGCGCCTGGCTCGACGGGCGCTGGCCATTCTTCTTCTGGTTCAAACGGCGGCGGTGCGGCAGTGGACGCTGCTGTCGGCGCCGTGCAATCGGCCCATGCCGCGCGCGCCAATGGCACGAACAGCGCGAACAACGCGATGGCAAACCTCAACGCGAACGCAGCACGCGCCGCGGCAGAAGATGCCGCCGACCTCGACCTTCCCAGCCTCGACGCAAACGAAGCCGCAGCCGCACGCCGCACGTGGCGTCCGGGCCAAAGCGCCAACTCGAACGGCAACGGCGAGAACGACTCGATGTACGAGCGTTCGAAGCTCAATCCCGTGCTCACCTTCGACAACTTCGTGACCGGTAAGGCCAACCAGTTGGCGCGCGCCGCGGCGATTCAGGTCGCGGACAACCCCGGCATCTCGTACAACCCGCTGTTCCTATATGGCGGCGTGGGCCTGGGCAAGACCCACCTGATTCACGCGATCGGCAACCAGCTTCTGATGGACAAGGCCGGCGCACGGATTCGCTACATCCACGCGGAACAGTACGTGTCCGACGTGGTGAAGGCCTACCAGCGCAAGGCGTTCGACGATTTCAAGCGTTACTACCATTCGCTCGATCTGCTGCTGATCGACGATATTCAGTTTTTCTCCGGCAAGTCCCGCACGCAGGAAGAGTTCTTCTACGCGTTCGAGGCGCTGGTCGCGAACAAGGCGCAGGTGATCATCACCAGCGACACGTATCCGAAGGAAATCTCGGGCATCGACGACCGCCTGATCTCGCGCTTCGACTCCGGCCTGACCGTGGCGATCGAGCCGCCTGAGCTGGAAATGCGCGTCGCGATTCTGATGCGCAAGGCGCAGTCCGAGTTTGTGAGCCTGAGCGAAGACGTCGCGTTCTTTGTCGCCAAGCACCTGCGTTCGAACGTGCGTGAACTCGAAGGCGCGCTGCGCAAGATCCTCGCGTATTCGAAGTTCCACGGCCGCGAAATCACGATTGAAGTGACAAAAGAAGCGCTGAAAGACTTGCTGACGGTACAGAACCGGCAGATTTCGGTGGAAAACATTCAGAAGACCACGGCTGACTTCTACAGCATCAAGGTCGCTGACATGTATTCGAAGAAGCGTCCGGCGAACATTGCGCGGCCGCGGCAGATCGCGATGTATCTGGCGAAGGAACTGACGCAGAAAAGTTTGCCGGAAATCGGCGAGCTGTTTGGCGGGCGCGACCACACCACCGTGCTGCACGCGGTGCGCAAGATTGCCGCCGAGCGCGGTACAGACGCGCAACTGAACCACGAACTGCACGTGCTGGAGCAAACGCTGAAAGGTTAAGCAGGCCGGACGGAAATTTCGACCTGTTTATTTCGGAACTCGCCCCCATTTTAGTGGAGCGGTTCTGTTTTCAGGCACAATACAGGTTTAACCGCCCGGCGGCCGCGGGCGGAATTCACGCCGTGACAGGCGCTGCGTGGCGCCGGCGGGGAGCCGCGGCTACGCGCTGTAAGGCTGGCAAGTCAGGCGCGCAGGCCGTCATATCAACGAAGGAACTCTATGCAACTGGTCAAGACCGAACGCGATAACCTCCTCAGGCCGCTGCAAACTGTGAGCGGCATCGTCGAACGCCGCCATACGTTGCCGATCCTCGCCAATTTGCTGATTACCAAGAACGGCCCAGAAGTGTCGTTCCTGTCGACCGACCTGGAGTTGCAGATCACCACGCGTGCCGATTTTGGCGTGGGCGGCGATTCGGTTGCGACCACGGTGGCAGCAAGAAAGCTCCTCGACATTCTGCGCGCGATGCCCGACGGGCAGGTCACGCTGACCTTGAACGACAAGCGTTTGACCGTGCAATCCGGCAAGAGCCGCTTTGCGCTGCAAACGCTGGCGGCCGACGAGTTCCCGACCGTTGCTCAAGCTAAAGACTACGGCGCGAACCTGGTGGTTCCCCAGAAAACGTTCCGCCAGTTGCTCGGCATGGTCCATTTTTCGATGGCCCAGCAGGACATCCGCTACTACCTGAACGGCATGCTGCTGGTGGTAGACGGCGACCAGCTGATGGCAGTCGCCACAGACGGCCACCGCCTCGCGTTCTCGTCGATGAAGATTGAAGGCTCGTTCGCGCGCCAGGAAGTCATCATTCCGCGCAAGACGATTCTCGAACTGCAGCGTCTGCTGGAAGACATTGACGACACGCTGAAGATCGACATCGCCGCAACGCAGGTGAAGTTCACGTTCGGCCAGGTCGAACTGGTGTCGAAGCTGGTGGAAGGCAAATTCCCCGACTTCCAGCGCGTGATTCCGAAGTCGCACAAGAATCAGTTCTTGATCGGCCGTGAAGAACTGCAGCGTTCGCTGCAACGCGCCGCGATTCTGACGTCGGACAAATTCAAGGGCGTGCGCTGCATTATCGAGCCGGGCCAGTTGAAGATCATGTCGACCAACGCCGATCAGGAAGAGGCGCAGGAAGAACTGGAAATCGCGTACGACGGCGACAGCGTCGATATCGGGTTCAACGTCACGTATCTGCTCGACGTGCTCGCGAACCTGAAGGTCGACATGTTGCAAGTGAGCCTTGGCGACGCCAGCTCCAGCGCGTTGATCACGATTCCCGAGAACGACGAATTCAAATACGTCGTGATGCCGATGCGCATCTAACGCGTCCAGAAACCGAGAACACACCAAGGGGCGCAGTGCCCCTTTGGCGTTTTTATGGTGTTTTGAAAAGTCCCGAGCAGCAACCCAGCAGCAACGCAGAACCGGAAAAAATCCATGACTGAAACGAACAATTCGCAACCCGATAACAGCGGCTACGGCGCCTCGTCCATTCAGATCCTTGAAGGTCTGGAGGCGGTGCGCAAGCGTCCCGGGATGTATATCGGCGATACATCGGACGGCACCGGCCTGCATCACCTCGTATTCGAAGTGCTGGACAACTCGATCGACGAAGCGTTGGCCGGGTACTGTAACGACATCCAGGTCACCATCCACGCGGACAACTCGATTTCGATCACCGACAACGGCCGCGGTGTGCCGACCGGTCTCAAGATGGACGACAAGCACGATCCGAAGCGTAGCGCCGCTGAAATCGTGATGACCGAGCTGCACGCCGGCGGCAAGTTCGACCAGAACAGCTACAAGGTGTCCGGCGGCCTGCACGGCGTGGGCGTCTCGTGCGTGAACGCGCTGTCGGCATGGCTGCGCCTGGTGGTGCGCCGTGACGGCAAGAAGCACTTCATGGAATTCCACCGTGGCGTGCCGCAGAACCGCATCATCGAAGAGATCGACGGCGTGGCGGTGTCACCGATTCAGGTGACCGGCGATACCGAAAACCGCGGTACCGAAGTGCACTTCATGGCCGACGAGACGATCTTCGGCAATGTCGAATATCACTACGACATTCTGGCCAAGCGGATTCGCGAACTGTCGTTCCTGAATAACGGCGTGCGGATTCGCTTGAGCGATCTGCGCTCGGGCAAGGAAGAAGATTTCGCGTTTGTGGGCGGCGTGAAGGGTTTTGTTGAGTACATCAACAAGAACAAGGTCGTCCTGCACCCGAACATTTTCCACATCAGCGGCGAGAAAGACGGCATTGGCGTTGAAGTCGCGATGCAGTGGAACGACAGCTACAACGAAAACGTGCTGTGCTTCACGAACAACATTCCGCAGCGCGACGGCGGCTCGCACTTGACCGGTTTGCGTGCGGCGATGACGCGCGTGTTGAACAAGTACATCGTGGATCACGACGTCGCGAAGAAAGCGAAGGTCGAGACGGCCGGCGACGACATGCGCGAAGGGCTCTCGTGCGTCCTCTCGGTGAAGGTGCCGGAGCCGAAGTTCAGCGCGCAGACCAAGGACAAGCTGGTGTCGTCGGAAGTGCGCGCGCCGGTGGAAGATGTGGTCGCGAAGGCGCTCGAAGAATTCCTGCAGGAAACGCCGAACGACGCGAAGATCATTTGCGGCAAGATCGTTGATGCGGCGCGGGCGCGAGATGCGGCGCGCAAGGCGCGTGAAATGACGCGTCGCAAGGGCTTGCTCGACGGCGTTGGCTTGCCTGGGAAGCTGGCGGATTGCCAGGAGAAAGACCCGGCGAAGTCCGAAATTTATATCGTCGAGGGCGACTCCGCAGGCGGCTCGGCGAAGCAGGGGCGTGACCGGAAGTTTCAGGCGATCTTGCCGCTGCGCGGCAAGGTGCTGAATGTGGAGAAGGCGCGCTATGACAAGCTGCTTTCTTCGGAACAGCTTGTGACACTGATTACGGCGTTGGGTTGCGGGATCGGCAAGGACGACTACAACCTCGACAAGCTGCGTTATCACCGCATCATCATCATGACCGATGCTGACGTGGACGGCGCGCACATCCGCACGCTGCTGCTGACGTTCTTCTATCGTCAGATGCCGGACATGATCGAGCGCGGGTTTATTTATATCGCCCAGCCGCCGCTGTACAAGATCAAGGCGGGTAAAGACGAGCGGTATCTGAAGGATGCAACTGAGCTGAACGCGCACATGCTCAAGCTGGCGCTGAATGGGTCGGAGCTGCTGCCTTCTGAGAATGCGACGCCGATCGCAGGCGATGCCTTGGGTGAGCTGGCGCGTTCGTATCTGCTGGCGCAAGGCGTGGTGGATCGGCTGAGCCGGTTGTACGACGCTGGCGCGCTTGAGGCGGTGATGGATGGGGTCGTGATCGATCTGTCTTCTGAGCAAGCGGCTGAGAGCTCGGCGAAGACGCTTGAGGCGAAGCTTCGGGACGATCCGTTGAAGCCTGAGGTGAAGGTCACGACGATGTATGACCCGGTGCGTGAGCTGCGCTCACTGCGTGTTTCGCGGACGCATCATGGTAATCAGAAGGTTTCGGTGCTGGATCAAGAGTTTCAGCTGACGGCGGATTATCAGCAGCTTTTGACGACGGCGGATACGTTTAAGGGGTTGATCGGCGCGGGTGCGATGATCAAGCGCGGCGAGCGGAGCATGGCGGTTACCGACTTCAAGAGCGCGATGCGGTGGTTGATTGCCGATGCTGAGCGGAATGTTTCCAAGCAGCGGTATAAAGGCCTGGGTGAGATGAATCCTGGGCAGCTTTGGGAGACTACGATGGATCCGGCTGTGCGTCGTCTTTTACGTGTGCAGATTGAGGATGCTATTGCGGCTGATGGCATTTTCACCACGCTCATGGGGGATGATGTGGAGCCGCGTCGGGCGTTTATTGAGTCGAATGCGTTGAGGGCGGGGAATATTGATGTTTGAAGGGGCGACGGACATCGTTGATCATTGACTAGTTGATCGGCGAGAGAGGTTCCGCACGGGCACCGGTATTTTTATTCCGCAGGTCGAGTGTTTGCGTCACAGACACCCCACCAAGAAATTCAAAGGGTTTGCAGCGATGCAAACCCTTTTCTTTTACCCCGTCAGGGAGACACGTGGCGTGGACGCCTCATTCCTGACGCACACCGTCATAATCGATCCGAGCTGCAGTCGTCCAAATCTTTCAATTCGTCACCGCTTCTGCGACCTGACCCACTAGTGCCGATGTCTTTGCACTGGTAGCATAGAACGCAATCCGCACGTAGAATGCAGCGCGATACGACCAATTAACGCATTAGCGGTTCGGGACAAGGATGCAAGTCAAATTAATACCGTCCGTATCACTCTTTCTCGGCTCATATTTTCCTTTGAGTGCCATCCTATTTCTTCAAGATATCTCTGAAAAAAGTTGGGCAAAATCGGTCTGTTGGTCGTTCAAAAAATGCGAGTTTCCGATTTTATCCAATCCCGGTCGATCGTTGACATTTTTTGCCATCTGTCTTGTTAGCCTACTATTTTTCATTTTAGTGCTCAATCGAATTCCCGGTTTGCATGAGCTTACTGTCAAGGAATCGAAAACTGTCCCGAATGATCTTATTAACTACGTGTTTCCTTATGTTGTCTCATTCATGGGATTAGATTTGGGCGGTAGCGGGAAGTTTTACGGATTTATAGTGTTCCTTGCTTGGATGTTCCTTATAACTTATCGGTCCGGTCAGATCCTGATGAATCCGCTTTTACTTGCTATGGGTTGGCAGCTTTATGAAATTAGCGCGGACATCCACGGCAACGGCCGCAACATTATCGCGCTATCAAAATCAAAGATATATCCGGGCGACAAATTAAAATCATGCGTCGTTCAAGGAATCTATGTGCTTTCAAAATTCAAAGAGTAAAATCATGGCCGCCAATGAGTCTCTAGCAAATATCAAAAATTTTAATATTGCTGACGCCTCGCTTACCTTATGGTCGTTCAAAAAAAGTTCGGCAAAAAATAGAAAATTTAAAGCATTTTCCGTTGTGACTACGGAAGATTTAACCGCTGAACTAAAGCGGATTGCCGTTGACTGTCTTGCACGCTATCAAGAGGTGGAAGACTATCAGTTGCTTGTTCAGCCAAATGAAATCGGATGCCTCTATCTGGAAGGTGATGAAACATCGTTTCCCGAATTGCAAGAGCTGATTGATTTGCCACCGGAAGAACATTTGATTACAGATGTTAATCAACTCGAGAACAGTGCGGGCTATGTGGTCAGGTTGCAAATGGGAGGCGACGTACTATACTGCGTGCGCCGACTCGCAAATGACTGGCGTGTGAAAAAAAGAGCATCTGTTCTAAACTTGGTTCTGAATGGCAACCAGCTTGATCTGTCGGGTGATGAATCATTCACGATCGCTAAAACTTTTGATTTCTTTGCGACAGAAACGGATATTTTGATTGTCAATAAGGCGAACTTCGAATCGCTGCTGGAATATAAACAGACCTATGCCGTATCATTCGTCGAGCTTCAGCAAAGCGACGACTTTAAAGCAGCCTTTTCAGATTTAGGCCTTTTAGTAGAGCATGTGGGTACGAATACGATGCACCTGCGCCGCATGGCCGTTGTCCAAGAAAGAGCCTATTACGCCAATCCCCAATACATGCAACGACTCCGAGACGTGAGCGCGGCGCGTCAATGGGATCTCAAGTTCGACCAGCGAGGGCGAATCGTCCCGACCGAGGAGTCCGTGCGCACAATAATTCAGGTTTTACTTAATCACCGGCTGCACTCGGAACTGTCTGAGACAGATTTCGACGTGCCCTCGGCCAGCCCCGTTGCAGGGTGACTTTGAGCGTGACCCGTTCGCAAGCGGCTAGGCGAAGTTGGCGTTGAAGACTTGCTGGCCGAAACGATCGAATCAGCAAAACGCGCCGACGTGATGACTGCTTCTTCGGTGGCGTGAAGATACTACCGGGGCTTGCGCGGGGGCATCACACCCTGAAGCGCGATCGGAATTGGCGCAAAGGCGCGTCCTGCGATGCGCCGCACAGCGGTGTTGCGCGGCGCCGACCACAGCCTCCGGATGATCCGTAGGAAGCCACCGCTTTTTTTGCATCTTCATTTTCGCTGCCTTGTTCAACCACAGGGTTGCCATCGACGTTGCGGTACGACGTAGCGGTCCGCGAAATGAATTGTTCAGGACCGGTCAAATAGCTCACACTCGGGCCGGTCATTGCAGCCACGCTTTTCACATCGGATTCTGTCCAGACGTTGGTGCAGACGCGAATCTGGCATGTCGATT
Organism: Paraburkholderia sediminicola; assembly: GCF_046026855.1. Classification (GTDB taxonomy): domain Bacteria; phylum Pseudomonadota; class Gammaproteobacteria; order Burkholderiales; family Burkholderiaceae; genus Paraburkholderia; species Paraburkholderia sediminicola_A. Next base: position 112,682 of record NZ_JAQQET010000008.1, read on the forward strand.
GCCATGACCAACGGCATCCGTCAGCCACGCTAAGCGAAACAAGAGGTTCGTCGGCTATCCTTGAGCAACAATTCTCTTTACAGTAATCTGCCGCTGCGAAGCACGTAGGTTACCGGACGTTCTTTCCTCTCAATAACGCCCTCGTCCAAAAGTCGCTTCAGCCACTCTTTTGTCTGAGTAGCGGATATGCCGAGAGCGTCCGAAATATCTCCTTCTTTCATGGGGGATGTTAGGATCTGCTCCAGCAACGACTGAGCGGTTGCCCACAGTTGGTCCGCGGGAACTTTTTTGGAAGAACAGCCTACTGGCGGAGCGTCAGCAGTTATCTCGGTAATGTGTGAAATTTCCGGCGTGTCCTGCACACTCTCTGTGGACATGCTCTCAGTCGGCAAACTCGTCGCTTCTGCCGGCAGCATGTCCCCCTCTATCGGCACAGTCTCCGCGCTTCTCGCTGACGGCTCCGACGAAGGTGCAGCAATAAGATCTGCCTGCTCGCTCGCATGCGCGCGTGTCGGAAGGGCGGCAAGTAGATCGAGCAGCGACTCAGCATTTTGTGGGTTTGGCCATGGAGAGGCGCCTCTTCGTTGTAACGCGTCTAACCCCTCGCTAAATTCGCCGTCGGATCTCACGAAAATCGGGACGAATTTGAACTTGTCTAACTGTTCGACAGCGCCGGCCCAAGTACCACCTTTGTTTATGTTTGAGTTCACCACTAAGGCAGCATCTGAAAGTGCGTAGATCAGCTTATTTCGCTGCATTGCATGCCCGACGCTAAATCCCGAGCTAGGGTCATATGCCGAAACCAGGACCATTGTCTGATCCATAAGGTAGCGCCGATAAGAGTTGCCCAGCGCCGACTTCTCCAACTGCTCTGCCATCACATCGCAAACAGCACCGCCGGCCTCGAGAGATCCCATCATTGCAGCTTGGTCAACACCGCGTGCTCCGCCCGAAATGATTGTCACCTCTGCGCTCGCCGCCAATTTCCCGACCCTTCGTGTGTACTCCATCAGCGTCTCTGCAACATCACGAGACCCAACTACCGCCAAGCCGCCACGATTTAACAGATTAATGTCGCCACAACCATAAAGTAGGGGAGGTGCATCTTCCTTGAGCCGAGCTTTTAGCCGCCGCGGATAGTCGATGTCCGCGCGGCTCAGTACCCAAATTGAACGTGCGAGCCACCTCTCCAGAACTTGGCTCAATAAAAAACCACGGCCAAGTAAGCGTCGAAGACGTGTTGCGTCGGCAAGATCACTGCAAGCTTCGATGACGTCATTGGCATCAGACGCCAGCAAATCCGCCGGCTGCCGCTTTATTTCGCGGAGCCGTCGCGCCAACTTTTTGTATTCAGTGTTAGTCAGCAGATCCGCTACGCGAGCCGTTTTCGACCCAGTCAGCAATGGGGCCGTTAACAAGAGAATCGCCTGCGTATTAGCCGAAACCGCCGTGCTCATGAATCGTGTCCCGTTTGAGCAAGGGCGAGCGGGAGCACGCAAGGACAACCTTTGCGGCGTAAAAGCCACGCAGCAACAGTCAGAGTCCACCTCGAGTTAACAATGTCATCAATCAGTAGCACGGGGCCTTCGTTCCAAATTCCGTCGACAACTTCCAGTGTCCCGTCAATGTTGAGAGCTTGTGTACTGCTGTTCGCCATCGACTTCTGCTCAGCGGAATGCCCCGTCTTCAGAAGCACGACATGAAACGGTAGTCCAAGCGCGTCAGCAAGCCTCTTTGCAAAATCCGGCACGAGTTCCGGATGTCGAAGCGACGGAACAGATGTGACCCAAGTAGGGAAAGGTACCGGGTTCCATTCGGCTAGCATTTTAACGCAGGCTTCGACCAGGTCCGCGCCGAACTTTTCTGCTTTATATCGCTGCTCCCTCACGAGCTTACCCCAACCTGCGTCGCCATAAATGGAGAGTGATCGGCCCTCTGCGGCTCTGTACGCCTCAGCTATATTCCCCTTCACCCCGAACACAGGCATTCCACCGCCCTGCGGCCATTGCTTCCGTGGCTCTATCGGCAAATTGCTTCGTCGCAGGAAATCAATCGCGTCTTGGACCGAAGCGGGGGCGACCTCTTGAGGCAACTGCGGCAAGTTTGGCGCGACAGCGACCACTGGATCTCCATCAAGCGCCGCAATCAAGAAAGCCATATGCCCCGTCGCTAGGCCGGCGTAGGTTTTCATCTGTTCGCGTTCTGCGAGACGAAGCTGCGTGAGTCGTCTGGCACGTTCCCAAAACTCCGGCGACAACGTCGCGACTGTGAGTTGCCATTTCGCAGCAGATTTAACAATCGGCGCTGGCGATTCGAGAGAAAGTAAGTTTATAGCTTGCTCCACGCGTGCTCGGCTGATATTTACTCGCGTGAGAAGTTCTGGGATTGAAAGCCCCTCAGTTTCAGCGCTCAGGGCTTGGAGAATATCCTGCACCTCTTCTGGCTTCGGGAAAGCGCTGTTGATAAAGAAGTCTGCAATTTCATCGTCACCTTCACCGCTTAAAAGTATGCCGTACGCTGCTGGCAGGGCTCGTCCTGCACGGCCGACCTGCTGATAGTAGGCGACCACAGAGCTGGGCATTTGGAAATGAATTACAAATGCCAGATCAGGTTTGTCGTATCCCATCCCGAGAGCTGTCGTCGCGACAAGTGCTTTCACCTTGTTAGCCAAGAGGGCCTCTTCAAGTTCTTCACGGGCAGCTCCCGTCTCACCCGTGTATGCAGCGACATTGAGTCCACATGCTTGGAGCCAGCTCGTAACCTGGTGGGCGTCCCGCTTCGTAAGCACGTAGATAATCCCACTACCCTTTAGCTTAGGCACCTGTTCAGCGAGCCATGCAAGACGTTCGGCTTGAGAGGGCAACTTGATCGACTGCAAATAAAGCGAGACCCGGTTCAAATCTCCCCGGGAAACTTCAATGTTGGGGCCTAAAATTTCCAATAAATCACGCATGACCCGCTTATTTGCGGTTGCCGTTGTGGCGAGCACCCGGAGATTTTGTGGCAGATTTTTGACGATTCGCTCCAGCAAGCGGTAATGCGGACGGAAATCGTGCCCCCAGTCGGAGATGCAATGCGCTTCGTCGACGACGAGTAATGAAGTTCGCGCGGCGATAGGCGTCAATACTTCTGTTACAAATCGCTCGTTTGCAAGCCGTTCGGGCGAAACCAATAAGATATCAATCTCGTCGTTGACAATTCGACTCTCGATGTCGCCCCATTTCTCCTGGTTATCAGAATTTACAGTAACTGCTGCTAACCCCATTCGTTCGGCCGCGCTAATCTGATTCCGCATCAAAGCCAGCAAAGGTGAGATCAGCAAGGCCGGTCCACTTCCGGCCTCACGCAGGAGCTTAGTAGCGATGAAATAAACTGAGCTTTTTCCCCAACCCGTTTTTTGGATAACGAGCAGCCGACCGTTGCCTTCTACAATATGTCGAATCGCGTTTTCTTGACCGTCTCGGAATTCTGCATTTGGGTTTCCCGTCCCTTTGCGAAGTAGCTCGACGGCACGCTTAGAATCATATTTCATTGTCTTTTCCTATTTTTACGCTTATGGCATCCCGCAACGAATGTATGTGCGTAGCTTTACTAGAGGCAATCAAGCAATCAGCTCGATCCTCGCGACCGAGCTGATTGCAAGCGGTGGTCATCGCATAAGCCAATCTGCAAGCTTAGGCAACCAAGTCGCGCGGTGCTTTTGGCGGGAACACGACTCACCTGCATACCGAATGAGATCAGAAACTCATCAAAAAAAAGCAAGCCCTTTGAGTCGACTAGGTAGAACTAGTTGTACTCTCTAATTGACCGTAGATTTGGCGAAGGCCTTCAATATCTGTGAACTTGGATGCGCAGAGAGACTTACAAGTTTGTTGGCGAGAGCAACCGGTAGCAGAGCGTTCTCGTACATGTCGCAGTGCAATTGTTCGATATGAGTGAGAACGAGGTTGAGATTTGGGATGTCAGCCGCAGATGGCATTTTTTTCAGTCCTCTCACGGGCATTGACACGACATACATCTGCCCTTGGCGAGAGCGGAATATCACCTTGTGTCCGTAGTACGACGTTTCGGCATACGCCCGCGAGGTGTTCTCCTCACCGGGCGAGATGTATTTGTAGATGTAAGCATCGTTAAGAAGCAGTATGCTACCGGCGGGGATGTGTTCCCGAATCAGCGCGGCATGCTCGACAAAGGCACCGCTCTTTTCAAGCCCAGCTGCAAAGAAATTATGGTTGTCAAACAGCCAATTGTTCAACTCCAACATTAGCTTGTGCATCGGTGCGGTTACCCCGAACCAACCGGTTGGGCGGTCCATGATAAAGAGAACCTGCTTTAGCGCCGCTGCATTCTTCTTGAGCAAGTTCCGCACGACATGGATCAATACCAAGTGCTCAACAACCCCCGCGATGTAGCCAGCCACACCTGCCGCGCCCGTTTCCTCCTCGATCCTCTCATGCAGGCGGAACGCATCAGTGAGATACAACGTCCCGCCAGTTTCAGGACACTGGAACGTGTAGCCACCCGACATGTTAGCCTCTTGGAACAGGACAGTTCCCGGCACGTCGAAAGGACTGCTGCTCACTTCCCACTTCTGGTCCTGCGGCGTACGCGCACTCTTATATCGCCTGAAAACGAACCACGCTAACGTATCTAGGAGACTGACGTCCTCACCGAGGTTTTCGCCCGCGAAAAATTCATAGAGCGTCTTTCGAACAGACTCCTTTAGCGATGCACAGTCTTTCCGACGAGCTCCGGCCGTTGCAAGTGGCAGCTTGAGACGGTCAATGTTCTTAAGCTTTTGCATATCCTCTGGCGCAACGTGCTGAGAATGCTCAAGCTTCACCAGGTCCTCAATTCGAAAGTGAAGTGCACCGAACTGGAAGAAATGAATCGCTGCCGACGGAAACCCTTCGCGAATTGGCACCTCCGTGTAGCCGCCATCAATGGCGACAACGTGTTGTATTGGCGACGCAGTCGGTTCAAACTCGATTAGATATTTCTTGACTTCACTCGTATCACCCCTCGGTGGCACGTAGAGGGCTTTCAGCGCTTCTGACACAGTCACATCATTGATTACATGGTGATGTGATGATTTGCTCGCGCGTTCATAGGGCTTCGGTCCGGACGAGGAGTAGCTCATTTGGCGTCTGCCTTAGGCGCAGAAAACTTATCAATTTGTACCGGCACGACAAACGCGTTCGAGTACGTTTTTACCCTCACGAACCCTTTGTCGGTATCCTGGCTGAAGCGTACGAGGCTGTCGCTAAAGTCGCTGAAATCATAGTATTTCCTCAACTCCTTGATCTCGTCCTCATTGTTCAGGTGGGATATGAACCAATTTTGAGTGGCCTTCAGGATGTTGCCGCTAATGGAGCTAACCTCTTGCGTGGCGTAAACGAGGCCAATGTGAAGCTTGGCGCCTTCCTTGGCAAGGCGGTTGTAGATTTGGCTCAGGTCCTTGTCTTCTTTTTTCGGAAAAAGGTTATGGGCCTCTTCGAAGTAGAACTGGATAAAGTTATTTGGCCTTGCAGAGGTGAACCTGTCCATCGCGTCCCGAAACACCTTACGAGTGATTCGTTCGGAATACATGCGTTGCAATTCCTCGTCGCCGCTGGAGAGGTCAGCAATGACAATCTTTCCGGCCCTCAATGCTTGCAAGATGTCCTGCTCAAAGGCGGTTTTCGTCAGCGGGGTGTGCTGCGTCGCAACTGGGCGAAGGTTCCTGTAGCCATTACAGTCGGGCGTACCACCTGACGTTCGACACCTAGTCAACATTACAAGCAGTGCCTTCAGGTCGTCGTCAGCCCATTCCCGCCCTTTTGTTTTCTTGTAATCCTGGGCTGCAGGGGACGAGTCGTAGATCTTCCACAGCTGTTCCCACCAATTGCACGCGTCCTCGAGAGATAGGCCAGCGGACGGTTTCAGAGCTTTATTGACCTCGCCACAGATTTCAGCTGAAGCCTCCCACTTGACCTTCAAGCCGGCGGGCTCTTTGAAGAGCGCCCGATAGAGAATGCAGTGGTAGACAGCAACCCTTCTGTCGTAGCGCGTTTTCGCCGAGATATCCGAGCCGTAGTTCTCCGGCTTGTCCAAGAACACCGAACGGAATCCCACCATGAACTTCGTCATATCGTCGGCCACGCTGGGGTACGATTTCATTAGCTCAAGGCCAGACTCAACTTCGTTGTAGAAGTTGACTTTCATGACCTTGAAGCCAGGTTTCTCGACGATCGAATACCGCTCAGTCTTGTCCTTGTAAATCTCAAAGATTGCCGTGCCTTCGTCCTGGAGATTCTTGTTCGCATATTCTCCATTCATGTCAAAGATGATTTGGCCAATTGGGTATTTGGGGGCATCACCTTTAAATGGTTCAAGAGATTCCTCGGGCGACTCCTTTGATGAGTCCAACAGCATTGGAGCCAGCGCGCTCATCTGCTCATTAGCTTGGATAATTTTCTTTATGCTGTTGGACTTACCCGTTCGCGTCATGCCGAACAACGCAGTTCGCTTCCCCGCGAAGTCCTTCGCCTTCACATACACGGGCACGTCTGCTTGAATTGATGCAAAGCGCCTGCTCGAGCTGTAGCGGACCTTGCCGATTCGGATGTCGCCGGCCCCGCCGGGGACGCCCTTGTCGCGGTAGTTGACGATGACCGTCAGTAGCTCATCATTTGGCTTAATGACCGAGTAGTTGTGTGCGCTATAGAAGTTCTCCAAGTCGGCACCAAACAGCAACTTTCCGGTCTCATCTAGATAGAAGCATCCCAAGACGCTGCATTTCACCCCGCTAAATCCAAACTCGTAGCGTGAGTACTGGTCCAGCTGGCTTTGCTTGTCCGATCCAGTGCGGATCGTGTCCTTATAGTACTCGACCATTGAGCTGACAACATCCCTGTCGGTCGGCAACTCGGCGGGCTCAATGACGCGAAGCAAGACAGCCTCGTGTAGCGCCAGCTTGTCAGGGTCGCAGTCATAGTAAGCGAGCAGGAAGCAACCCTGGGGAATACCTTGCGCTCTCTCTTTCCAAGCATCGGCAACGAGTACCGAGGTATCGGTGTATGAAATCTTGAACGGACGCCCTACGAATTTGCCTGCGTCCCACTCCCACTTACCAGCTTCCTGCTTGCGTTTGAAGAAATCGACTTTCGTGATGTTATCGGTGATGCTCATGGCGCGGTCTCGCTGAGAAACGGGTCAAGGAAGCGGAGCTTCGATTGCTCTACGTAGTCTTTCTGTGCATCGATGGCAACCCATCTGCGGCTCGACAGTGCTGCCGCGTAACCCGTGGTGTTACTGCCTCCGAACGGGTCGAGAACCAGGTCGCCTCGGTCTGTCAGATATTCGATAAAGAACGATGCGAGCCCCGCTGGCATGCGGGCGGGGTGGGGCACAATCTCGCGTTCACGGCAGGCTCGATGGAAGAAATCCGTTGACGCGGTATTGGAAAGCGAAAAGGAGTTCGGAAGCCGAACGGGCCTATCCGGTTGCATTGGCTCGAGTTCAAAGAAGTTGTGTGGGATCGACCCCCCGCGATCATTGAGAAAGCCTTTGTCGCTGACGTGGTGCTCTGAAGGACGTGTTCCAGAGTTGTATGAGCCACGCTTGAGAAGGCGCTTCATCGCGTCACTGTATGGGCGCAGAACCTTCCGGTTGTCCGCCTTCGGGTAGTCTGTCTTTGCGAGCCACCACACATGGGTAAAGCTGTCGACTGCGCGCAAAGGCCGGACGGTGACCCATGACGCGGGCGATGGTAGCCGGGACGGGTTATAGCAAACGAACTGCTGGATCAGCCTCAGGCCCGCGCCCTGAGCTTTGGTGAACGCCAGTAGCGCTTCTAGGGCCAGCAGACTTTGCACAGGCCGATTCGGTTCCCAGCTGTTTCCGAGCTCGATGACAATGGAGCCGTCATCGCTGAGTAAGTCAGAAAATACAGTCGCGAGCGACTCCACCCATTTCAGGTATTCTTCCCCGGTCAAATTGCCATAACTCTTCTTTTCGTTGAGAGGATATGGCGGGGACGTAAGTATCAGTTGGACCTTGCCCTGTAGCTTCTTGAATGGCTTGGACCTCAGCACCTTCTTGGAATCACCCACATAGTAGGCGCCCCCGTGGGTGCGATACGCGCAGTTCCCGGTTCTTGGAAGCCGAAATACCTCGTCTTTCTCTCCCGTAGCCGCGAGCTCGCTAATAGCGGCATTTTGCGTAATTTGCGTTTCTATCTGGGTGTCTTTAGCTGTCATTGTCTATACCGAGCCACGGCCCGATGCTGATCGGTGACGCGGCTGTAAATTCGTCGAGGCTGTTTCGTCGGCGTAACGGTTGACGTCTCTTTCCGCATGAATTGCGTGCCATTTCCTAACCGGCCGCAGCATAGAACGTCGCCCCGCCTCGCTCGCGCAGCCCAATCGCATAATATTATCTGGGAAACTAGGCTGTTGCTAAAAAGACATCGCCCGGTGGCGTATTGCGTATTCCATATGGATGTGTTAGCGGCGCCTGCCCTATGCTTACTACAATCGCCGCGTTCGCGAGAAGTGGCCTACCGGCACCTTCACCTGACTAACAACAACAGACGGGAGTCAAGATCAGCGTTCGACATCACTGCGAGATCATGCGCTGCCCTTGAGTTGATCGACGCGAGAACGTTCTAGTGTTGTGCCGTGTACCGTTCGCTTCCATTACAGAAATAAATCTGCCGCTAAACGAATGCTCCCGACTACAGTTATTTGCGCCAGAGCGTCGAGCAGTTGGGCCATTTTTCAGGAGTCGGGGAAATGGCCCACGCGGGCTTTGCACGGTTTCTCTACACCTACGTCTCTTTTGCGAGAAAACAGCATCAGCTTTGAAAGTCCTACCGTTCTTGGCCCGGTTACATCGAACTTTAGGCCGACACCATCATGTTTAATTAGGTACGGCATCGGCATCGGCATCGGCATCGGCATCGCAGCCGTTATGCCGGGCTAATAGTCAACTTCCCTCTTTCCACCTCGACCCGAATCCTTCCGCTAATCTCAAACCCCGCCTCCTCCAACCACCTCCCCGAAAGCCGAATCCAAGGTGCGGGCGGCAAGTCTGGAAAAAATTTGACATGATCCGGCGCGAACGTTTTCATCGGTCGCGGGCGTCTTTGTGACGAAATGGTCAAGATGCGTTGGGTTACGGGCGCAACTGCTTTATGATTGGCGTTAGCCATGATCAACTCCTCTACTGAGCTGGTTGTGGTCAGCGGGTCGTTTGGGTGGCAGCCCATGCGTCCCGCGCTTCATCTCCTTTCTCGTTCTCCTTGATGCTCGGCTCGGCGCTTTCGCGTCCTCTTCTACTCTTAAACGAGCCAATCGCTCAGTGATGCTTTACAAACGTAAAACGTCGTGATTGTCGCGCAATGTTGTTAGGCATCCGATGTATTTTCGCGTATTGTCGGGGGTTGTGCAACTGCGTCGAACGCTCGATGAACAACAAAGCCGTGGGCACATTTCATCGCTAGATTTGAGACAGACTCGCCCTGATAGACGTCGCGTGAGATCGAGCATGTCGACGCCCGAGCGACGCGTGCGCGTGCCTGTCGGAGAGGGAAGCCCGCGAACTACCAGGTAAGCGTGCGCGAGGCGTTATCGGCGCTGGGGAGACGAACCGATCCAGCGCGTCCCCCCGCAAAACGATACTTACTGCAATGCCCCAGCAACGTGGCTTCTGAAGTAATCCTCGGTTTCAGCATCCGCGAAGCAGACGTAGCAGCCTTTCATACCGCGAGAGAGCAGGACGCGATATGTGTTCTTGACCAAACGTGTGAAGTCGTCCTTCGATTTCTTCACAGTCGAGTCGTGCGACTTTGTCTTATCCCCGACCCACGCGTCTTGAGATGGATCGAAGCGCAGGTCCTGTCCGAAGATGATCCCGGCGTAGTCGAACTCAAAACCTTGGGCGGTATACACGCATCCGACCTGGTTAATCCCGTTCGGGTGATACGCCCAAAGCGACGATTTCGGAATGCCTGCAGCAAGCCGCCCCGAATCGGGCCTTGCGTTCCACGGACGGCTGAAGTTTCCGAGCACGACGTCGGCCTGAAGCGTACCGTCCTTGTTAGGATCTGACCAAGGCCAACAGAAGCCGGCCGCCAACCGGCCAGTTGCGCCCGCTTGCACCTTATCCTTGATCGCGTTTTCCAACGCCTCCGGAGACTGAAAAATCCGGAAATCGAAAGCGTCGTGATCGTTCCATTCGAAGCGCGGACGGTCATCAATGCCCAACATCGTGTTTATCCAGCGAACAAACGCATCTGAGCCGTTGCAGCGGAACTGTGTCTCGAGTTCAGATTCGTACACCGCACACTTGTGCTTCTCCGCGTACTCCCGAATGTAGGCGACGGAGCCGATTTCCCCCGGGCGTACGACCTGATGATCGTCAATGAAAAATACCGAAACACGTGCGGCGGCGATCAATTCCTCCAGTTGCTTCAGGCCGGATTTCTTGTTCGCCGGCGTGAAGCGATTGCTGCTCACGTCCCGGATACGATGTGCTTCGTCAGTGACCAGCACATCCACCGAATCAGCCTGCGCGTCTACGTAGCCGTTCGTGTACGTAAACAGCTCCTGACCTCGTGAACCAATGATCTTCCGCAGCGTTTCAGTGAACGCTTTGGAGCCGGTCACGTAGTGCGTCGAGTAGTGACTTGATAACAAACTCGCCACGAGGTTGATCGCCAGCACAGACTTGCCGGTGCCTGGGCCACCCTTGATGATGATGATCTGCTTCTGACGGTCATGCACCCCGCGACGCGCAGCGGTCATCACGGCGTCGAATGCCACCTGCTGCTCGTCAAGCAGCGTGTACTCCGGGTTGTTCTTGATCACGGACGCCACATAGTCCATCAGCTTCTTGCTAGGGCGATAGCGATTTTCTTCCATGCGACGCAGCACTTCCAGACCGTCGCCACCTCCAACCCGATCCACCAGAAACTTGACGAACTCGTCTATGTCGTCGGCGCTGAACGTCGGTGCCATCTCCAGCAACGCCGAGAATTTAGGCGCCCGCAGCGGATCAGCTGGATGCGAATGGTAGTTGTGTAAATAGGCGCAAGCAGCGACTTCAATCGGAGTCTCGTCCGCGTAGCAAGCCTCATGATTGTCCCGAAGATAGGACGCGTATCGTGCTACCTGAGCAGAGGGATGCAGTACGTCGCGGACGCAGCCATTGATGAACGTCGAGACTTCGTTGTCCCCCGCCGACTCCTCGCATGTCTGCCATTGCTTCAGCTCGATCGCGACGGCCGTCGGCGTTCCATCTTTCGCGAAGCCGCATAACAAGCAGTCGATACGCTTCGAGTTCGTCGGCAGTTGAAATTCGAGCATGACGCCCTGGTTGGTCAACCCTGCGCGCGAAAAAATGAGTGCGAGCGCGCGCAGGGAGTTTTGCCAGGATTGGAATTCACTAGGTGACGGATTTTTGGCGTATAGCTGGAAGCTCGTACGTAGTTTCTCTGCGATCTGGTTGCGCTCGCAGTCCTCGATGAATGTCTTGCAATGGTTTGCGTACAGTCGCATTGGTCTTTGATTTTCGTTTTAGTTTTGGTTTGATTCTCAGTCTTGGTAGTCGGAGTACTTACGCGAATCTCCCCGGACTTTTTCAGCGGGATATTTCGCGCGATTGACCTCCATTTTTTCCAAACAGGCTTGGTAGAGGTCGACATCAAGCTTGTCTGCGAGGCGGACGAGGTAGAGCAATACGTCCGCCATTTCGTGACGAATGGCGGCTTGTTTGCTCTCATCCAGTTCGTTCTTGTTGCCAGTGGTCAGCCATTGAAATGGCTCCAGCAGCTCACTCGCCTCGACGCTTAACGCCGTCGCCAGATTCTTTGGCGTGTGAAATTTGTCCCAGTCGCGCTCATCCGCAAACTGACGAACGAGGTCGCGCAAGCTAGCAAGGTCACTTTGCATCTCAAAATCTCTTCGGGTGATGGCTCCCCCAGACGGCTGGGGATAACTAATCGGATTGGTCTTGCGGTGAAATAGGGCACGAGAGGCGTCCCTGTTCGAATGGGCCGCGTCGTCCTTATCTCAATAAAAGGTGATGATATAAGAGCAGGCGGTTTGATGGGTGCGTAATTTGGCTGGCTACGCTGGTATGAGGCTTCGCGTCGCAGATGACGCAAGTTGCGTTGGCCCAAGGACGTGGGCGCGTTGTCGTTGCACAGGGGCGCCGGATACCCCAATGCGTCTAACGCTCCCAAACTGGCGAGAGAAACAACCTGCCTTGGAAGAAACTAGCAATTTTGCCTAATGGCGCAGTCGGTTTATCGTCACCGTAGCAGCCAATTAAGAGTTGGCAACCTGTTGTCATCGCGGATGCGCGCCTCATTTATTTGCCTGCAGACCTCGCACGAGATCGAGCATGTCGAAGCCCGACCGACGCCCCGCATCGTCCAACGTTCCACCCAAAGCAGACCCAACCAAGCCTCAATAAAACTCACCAAAAAATGCTTAATGCATATAAGAGCACCTATATAAGAAACATTTAACATTCTTCAATAATCCAATTTGCCTCACCCCATAAATGTTTTGTAAAATCACGCGATTACGCGGGGGCGCGTGAAAAGTAAACAGAAAGAGGCAGTATGGGAGCGCAGGACATAATCGCGGCAATAACCGGAGGACTCGTCCAAAGTGACCGCCTGCTGAAACTCGATGCTCCGCAGGGAAATAACGCTCTAGTGCCCCAACGTGTCATCGGTCATTCCCGAATCGGTCGTCATTACGAATTCACCGTCGACGTCGTTTCCACAACCGACACAGTTGAACTCAAGACGCTGATTGCCCAGCCCGTGACGCTGTGGATTCAGCAGACTGACAAGTCGTATCAGCCCCACCACGGTTATGTGCACACCGCCCGTCGCCTTGGGTCGGATAGCGGGCTGACCAGCTACCAGATCGCGTTTGCATCGTGGATGCATTTCCTGCGTTTCCGCAAGGATGCGCGAATCTGGCAGGACAAACCGACTGACGAGATCCTGACCGATGTCTTCAACATGCATCCACAGGCTCAAGGCGCATTTCGCTTTGCCCTGAGCAAGCCGCTGCCCCAGCGATCGTTCTGCGTGCAATATGAGGACGACTGGAATTTTGCTCATCGACTGATGGAAAGCGAAGGGCTGTTCGGATACTTCGAGCAGGCCAGCGACGGCAATTCGCATACGTTCATCGTCGCGGACAATCTCGACACGTTCCAGCCTGTTTCGCCCCAGACCGTCGATTTCTATCGCGCGGGCACGAACAGCGAAACGGATGCCTTGGTTCAGTGGTCAGGAACCCGGACATTGCAAAGCACGACGCTCACGACCCGCACCTTCGATTACAAGGCACCAGGCTCGCCCGCCAATCCGAAGGGCACGAACATCCCCACACTTCCCACACAGGGAAATCTGCCTCAGCAGGCCGAAGTCTATGAATACTCCGGCGCCTACACTTATGGCAGCCAGAACCGGGGCGATGCCCTTTCGAAAATCCGCATGGAAGAATGGGAATCGCGGGCAAAGCGGTTCTTTGGCGCAGGTGGCGTGCGCGGTGCGGATGCCGGTCGCTGGTTTGAGCTGAATGACCACCCCGCTCACGCCTCGGATAGCGAGCAGAATCGGCAGTTCGCCGTTATCGAGGCAGCATGGTTCATTGAAAACAACCTCCCGGTGTCCAGTCAGGCCACCGATTTTCCGCACAGCCTGCAAAGCGAACTGAAAACGATCCGGGCAGATCACACGACGCAGGCCAACGCGCTGACCGTCACACATGCCGATGGCAGCGAGGGCTTTTTCCTCGTTGAAATTGAGGCGCAACGCAAAGCGGTGCCGTATCGCAGTCCGTTGGCGCATCGGAAGCCGGCGATGCACGTGCAGTCAGCAATCGTCGTCGGCCCGGCTAACGAAGATGTCTACACAGATTCGTTGAACCGCATCAAGGTGCGCTTCCACTGGGACCGGCTTAATAGCGGCGATGAAAAAGCTTCATGCTGGGTCCGCGTCGCCATGTCCGATACGGGCGGCGGATACGGCGGCGTGCATGTGCCGAGAGTCGGCGAAGAGGTCCTGATCAGCTGGGTAGACGGCGATTGCGACAGACCGCTCGTAACGGGTCGGGTTTATAACGGTGCGACGCAACCACACTGGCATTCCAACGGCCTGCTGTCCGGGTACAAGTCCAAGGAATATCAGGGCAGCGGCTACAACCAGATGGTGATGGATGACTCGACGGGCCAGAACCGCATTCAACTGTATTCCACGAGTACGAATGCGCATTTGCACCTGGGTTATCTCATCGCTCAGACTGACAACACACGCGGGTCATATCTGGGCAACGGCTTTGATCTGAAGTCCGATGCATTCGGCGCGGTGCGTGCTGGTCAAGGCATGTATGTTTCCACGCATGCGAAATCAGCAACGAGCCAGCAACTTGACGTGCGCGAGGCGAACTCGCAACTAGTGAATTCGGAAAGCGTGTTGGAAGCGATGTCCGACGCGAGCACCACGCATCAGGCTGAAAGTCTCAAGGACGGACACGATGCATTAAAGTCCTTCACCGATGCTACCCAGAACAGTGTTTCGGGCTCGTCGGGTGGCAAGACAGCGGGCGGTGGAACGGGCAATGCCAATGCGTTCAAGGAGCCCGTCATGCTCTTCGCCAGTCCGTCCGGCATCGCCCTGTCCACGCAGAAATCGGCCCACGTATCCGCGGACCAGCACATTACCTTCGTGAGCGGTCAGAGCGCGCACATCGCGACCGGTAAATCGCTAATCGCGAGCGTCGCGGAGAGGCTGAGCCTGTTCGTGCAGAATGCCGGGATGAAACTCTTCGCGGCCAAGGGCAAGGTAGAAATCCAGGCGCACTCGGATAACATCGAATTCACGTCGCAGAAGACGTTGAAGCTGCTTTCGGCAACGGAAAAGATCGAGGCGGCGGCAAAGCAGGAAATCCTGCTGACGGCGGGGGGCGCCTATATACGCGTCAAGGACGGCAACATCGAGATTCATGCGCCGGGCAAGGTTGATATCAAGGGTAGCCAGCATTCGTTTGCGGGGCCAACACAAATGTCCACCGCGCTGCCTGCCATGCCCGGGTCGGAAGGTAACTACGACCAAGCGTTTATCGCACATTGGGCCGGCACGGATATCCCCGCGGCCAATACGAAGTTTCAGATGTTCTCTGATGGCACGCTGATTTCACAAGGTGTCACGAACGAGCTGGGTGAAACAGGACTCACACAAAGTCACGTGCCGAAAGATGTGGTGATTAAATTTCTGGAGAACCATTGATGGCTGACACGCAGGACTCCGTCTTGGGAACGGGGACGTCAATGCTGACACCCAGCGGGTATCAGGTCCGCCCGAAGGTTGCGCTAAGCACTTGCAACAAGATAGTGCCGCCTGCGGCTGCTTCGATTATCGGAAAATGTCCGTACTACTACCAGCCACTGCACGGTGAGTATCTTGAAACGGTAGAGAAAGTCAGCGTCTCAAGCGCATGGGAGACGGTGAAGGCTTTCGCAACGTCGTGGGACCCGTGGAAAGATAAGGAGGTCGCACGTCGTTTGCTGCATCGGCGCGAGCAGTTGATCGCACCTGAAAGCACCGATTCCGATTGGTCGCGTCATGGCAATTTCATGATGCGGCATATCGGGTGCGGGCATAAGCCGCCTTCGTATTACGTCAGTTACGGGTACTACTATTGCTCTAACTACGGAGCGAAGTTGTATCCGAAATTGAGCCCGGATGGGCAAGCTTGGTTGCGGAGTGCCCGGTGGTATCTTCAGAAGAACATGGAGAAGGGGTTAATGCAAAACATGGTGGGCGACGAGATTCAAATGAGGAGTCAGAAACCAGGAAACGGTAGCTTCAGCTTGCCGGCGCAACAGTACGGGCTTGAACTTGATGACGATAAATTCAAATCTTTCGCATTCAAGACACATCCCCTAGCTTATCTGGATGGAGGTCTAGCGGATCTTCCAATTTCGGATCTGGTAAAAATCTCGGCGCAACCGAACATCCAGGAGTGGGGCGACGGCCGAACGTGGGGGCAGGCAGTCGACAGTGGCAAAGTGGTTCTGCCGAATATGATTAACCACTCAGACATGGATGATCCTGTCGGCAAAGCTCTCGGCCGTCTGTTGACGAAGTGATATGCAAAAAACGAAACGTTGGAAGGCTTTAATTGGCGGGCTTGCGCTGCTGGCCGCCGTAACCTATGGATACCAGAGCATGAAGACGGGTTGGGAAACAATCACGACCACTTTTTCGAAAGATGACAAACCCTATGGCGGCGGCGCTTTTCGGATTCAGGATAGCCAAGTCATAAGTCTTAAGCTCGCAGATCCAGTGATCACCTTCAAGCCCGCTGATCAACTGAAAGATCCGCAGGTTGCAGAGCCGACCGAAGCTTGGATGAACGATACGGCCGAATTGCTGAATCGCGGAACTGTGAATTTTTTGCGCGGGACGCTCAACGGCGGTTTGACGCGCACGTTCCAGCAGCGCGGTCAGGATGCCGCCTGGTGGTATTCGAAAGACTGGCGCACGGTGTATGTCAGTACGGGATGGATGGATTACAAAGCGCCTCGTCCATCGAACGGGTTCGCACCACAAATTACGAAACTCTGGCGCTCCAACGATGGCGGTCAGAACTGGGCGCAATTGAGCTGGCAGGAAGACCACAACATCGGACAGTTGCTGTTTCTTGATTCGCAGCGTGGCTATGCAATCGGCTGGGGACCTCACGTATGGCGCACTGCCGATGGCGGCCAGTCGTGGCACAAAATCAAGGTGCCTCCGCTCGCCGATGTTGGCAAGGCCCGCAAAAGGTTTGACGCGGTAAATCTTGGCCCAGATGGTGTGTTGCGCGTTGCCTACTATGTCGAACAATTGGGCGAAGTCAGGACGTCGAGTCTTATCTATCGGATGGCTTGGGATCAACAGGACTTTGAGCAGGATATCGTGCTACCGAACCAAACGGTGGTCGACCTGCAATCGTCTCCGGAAACAACCGGCGGCTATTCGCTCTATGCGTTATCCCGGCTGGGTGCGCCGCGCAATTTGGATGATCCGAGCGACAAGGGGCATCGCACAGGCGCGCTCTCAACATGGGGGAATAGCCAGCGACCCAATGTGCAGCAATTGCACACGTTTGACAACCGCTTGATGCTTGATGGTCTCAGCGCAGGCAAGCAAGGTGTGCTGCTGGTCTATGCGACCGATGCGTCGGGGGATGGCGCGCCACTTGATCTCACATTCATCAGCAAAGATTTCGGAAAATCTTGGGACGACCTGAATGACGGAGCGGCTCAAGGTGGCTACTTCGATCCCGATACGAACACCCAGTACGCACTGTTTGCCTACACACTGAAGAAGCGAAAATTGTAGTCATCGGGGCTTATCGTCTTTGCGTGCAGTGAGTTCGACGATAAGCCGTTCTTCCGTCTGGGGGAGGGCGCACGTCTTTGCCTCCTTGTATCAGTCGCCCCTTCCGCCTGCGCTGGGGATCAACTTAGTCGAGCCTTGGCCAAGTGTTGATCTCACATCGCATCGAAATCGATGATCCAGCCACCAAGGCTCTCGGTCGCCTGCTGGTAAATTGACATGCAGAAATCGAAACGCTCGAACATGCTATTAGCCGGCCTTACCTCACTGGCTGTTTTGACCTATGGATACCAACGCCTGACGACAGGTTGGGAAACGGTCACGACCACTTTTGCCAAAGATGACAAACCATACGGTGGTGGGGCATTTCGTGTTCGTGGCAACGACATCATCAGCCTCAAGACTTCAGGACCGGAACTGAAGTTCAAACCGGCAAGTGAGCTCAAAGATCCCGATGTTGCGGAGTTCACTGAAGCATGGATGGATGACTCTTCCGAACGGCTAAATCGACGCACGGTAGCTTTCCTGAAAGGGACGTTCAATGGTGGCTTGACGCGGACCTTCCAGCAGCGTGGTCAGGATGCCGCCTGGTGGTATTCGAAGGACTGGCGCACGGTGTATGTCAGCACTGGATGGATGGACTACAAGGCGCCCGACGCATCGAACGAACTG
This sequence comes from Paraburkholderia sediminicola, assembly GCF_046026855.1. Lineage (GTDB taxonomy): Bacteria > Pseudomonadota > Gammaproteobacteria > Burkholderiales > Burkholderiaceae > Paraburkholderia > Paraburkholderia sediminicola_A. The sequence continues at coordinate 130,746 of NZ_JAQQET010000008.1, forward strand.
GCACCGCAAACTACGAAACTCTGGCGTTCCAGCGACGGCGGCCAGAACTGGACGCAATTGAGTTGGCAAGAAGACCACAACATCGGACAGTTGCTGTTTCTTGATCCGCAACGTGGCTATGCGATCGGATGGGGGCCTCACGTATGGCGTACCGCCGACGGCGGTCAGTCATGGCAGGAAATTAAAGTGCCGCCGCTCGCCGATGCCGGCAAGCCCCGCAAAACATTTGATGCGGTAAATCTTGGCCCCGATGGCATCCTGCGTGTTGCCTACTACGTCGACCAGTTGGGCGACGTCAAGACGTCGAGTCTTATCTACCGGATGTCTTGGGCCCAACAGGACTTTGAGCAGGATGTCGTGCTGCCGAACCAAACGGTAGTCGACCTGCAATCGTCCCCGGAAACGACCGGGGGCTATTCAGCCTATGCGTTATCCCGGCTGGGTGCACCGCGCAATTGGGATGACCCGAGCGACAAGGGGCACCGCACAGGCGCTCTCTCAACATGGGAGAATCGCCAGCGGCCAACGGTCCAGCAGTTGCATACCTTTGACGAACGCTTGACGCTTGATGGCCTGAGCGCGGGTAAGCAAGGCTTGTTGCTGGTCTATGCGACTGATGCGACGGGTGACGGTGCACCGGCAGACCTCACTTTTATTAGCACTGATGCCGGCAAATCTTGGAAAGAGCTCGATGACGGAGCGGCGCAGGGCGGCTATTTCGATCCCGATACGAACACCCAGTACGCATTGTTTGCCTACACGTTGAAGAAGCGAAAATTGTAGCAATCTGGGCTTATCGTTTTTGCATACAGCGGACTCGACGATAAATCTTTCTCCCGTCTGGATGTAGAGCGCTTTTGCTTCCCGTCGCTGACGCAAGCCAACCGCGCCTTTCGCCTGCACTGGAATTCCGTTCGGTCGAGTCCTGAGCAAGTGCTGATCGCGCATCGCATCGACATCGATGTTCCGGCTGGCGAGGCGCTTAGACGCCCGTTGGCAAAATGACATGCAAAAATCAAAACGTTGGAAGAAACTACTTGGCGGCCTTTCCTTGCTGGCTGTTTTAACCTACGGCTACCAGAACCTGGCGACCGGTTGGGAAACGGTCACGACGTCTTTCGCCAAAGCTGACAAACCCTACGGCGGTGGGGATTTTCGTATTCGTGGAACCCAAGTGATCAGTCTCAAGCTTGCCGGTCCAGAAATCACGTTTAAGCCGGCCGATCAATTGAAGAACCCGGAGGTGGCAGAGCCGACCGAAGCATGGATGAATGACTCCGGTGAGCGCCTCAACCGGTCAACCGTAAACTTCTTGCGGGGACCTATCGACGCTGGGCTAACACGCACTTTCCAGCAACGCGGTCAGGATGCCGCCTGGTGGTATTCGAAAGACTGGGGCACGCTGTATGTCAGCACAGGATGGATGGATTACAAGACGCCCGACGCACCGAACGAACTGGTACCGCAAATCACCAAACTCTGGCGTTCCAGCGACGGCGGCCAGAACTGGACACAATTGAGCTGGCCGGAAGACCACAACATTGGACAGTTGCTGTTTCTTGATTCGCAGCGTGGTTATGCAATCGGATGGGGACCTCACGTATGGCGCACTGCCAATGGCGGCCAGTCGTGGCACGAAGTTAAAGTGCCGCCGCTCGCCGATGTCGGCAAGCCCCGCAAAACGTTTGACGCGGTGAATCTTGGCCCTGATGGCGTCCTGCGGGTCGCTTACTATGTTGAACAATTGGGCGGCGTCAAAACATCGAGTCTTATCTACCGGATAGCTTGGGACCAACAGGACTTTGAGCAGGATGTCGTGCTGCCGAACCAAACGGTAGTCGACCTGCAATCGTCGCCGGAAGCGACCGGAGGCTATTCGCTCTATGCGTTGTCCCGGTTGGGTGCGCCGCGCAATTGGGACGATCCAAGCGACAAGGGGCGCCGCACAGGCGCGCTCTCGGTTTGGGGGAACGCCCAACTACCCAATGTGCAGCAGTTGCATACGTTTGATGAACGCTTGATGCTTGATGGCCTCAGCGCAGGTAAGCAAGGCGTGCTGCTGGTCTACGCCACAGATGCCACGGGCGACGGCGCGCCAGTTGACTTCACATTCATCAGCAAAGATTTCGGAAAATCATGGGACGACCTGAACGACGGAGCGGCCCAAGGCGGCTATTTCGATCCCGATACAAACACCGAATACGCACTGTTTGCCTACACGTTGAAGAAACGGAAGTTGTAGCAATCTGGGCTTATCGTCTTTGCATACAGCGAGCAATTAAATGAGTACCGCAGCGAAGGTCATGGATCTTCGGATCGTCGAACGCAACCCGGGTTACGACAGGGAGAACAATCCTCTGCGGTTAACCGTTGCAGAATTGACACCCGTTGAACTCACTTGGCAGTCGGCCGGCATTCATCACAGCATCCGCAACCCGGCTGGTGTGATCGGAAGACTTCTTCGCGATGCAAGCGGCATCACGGTCGTCGAGGCGCCGTACGAACCTTCGGGAAATCGCGCGTATATCGCGAATGCGGATGGCTCATTGAGAGCGCAAATTCCGGCACAAATCGGAGCCGAGCGCGTCGCGTATTACGACGTCATCGAAACCAAAGATCTAGTGGTGTTTCTGGCGGCGCTTTCTACTAGGGATGTCCGTATTGAAGTGAGAGAAATAGATGGCACTGTGCTACATATCGTGGAAAGTCGGTAGATGGTCCCCAAGGCGTTGCGGGAATTCGAGGCGAAGCTCAAAACGCTGCAGAACATGGTCTACCGCGGCGAAATTCACGAAATTGCTACGGGCGGCATGCCGAAGGTGCGCCACGAAGCGGAAGCGTATCTTGAAGAACGACGGCTTGCGCGGGAAATCCGGCAAGGGAGGTATCCGGCTGCTGAATGTCTGGCGGACGGCGGGCCCGTTGAAGCGAAGATAAAGGCAAAGTATCAGGCTAAGGTCAAAGGCGGCTGGCCGAATCTTCTTATGAAACAGACAGAGGATAATCCTGCTTTCCCCGGGGTAAAGGTATATCAGACCGTAGCTTCCTTTCACGGCGAAATCGAGGCGCTCGATGCGAGCGCATTGGCAGGAAAAACTTTATACAGGGCATTCGGCAAGGCTTCCACCCATGCGAGCGAAAGTTTCGCCGGGGGGATGTTCTGGGGCATGGGCTCGATTCCCAAGACCGCCGAGGAGTGGCGCATTCACTCGGCGGTACTGGACGAGTGGAACGGGAACGGCTTCATTGCGATTCTTCATTTCCCCTCCGACCTTGAAAATGCCATGTCCACAGCGAAAGGATGGGCCGGGCAGATTGCTGAACAGTTCGGAAGTAAGCTTCCAAATCAGTATCTCGAAGGTGGTGGCAGGCAACTCTTTATCGATCTCGGCGGATTGAGCTCCGACATTTCCAAGATGGGCGAAAAAGTCAAAGCTGGTGAGGCATTCGAGCCCATCGAGTACAACGGCATCCGTGTCGAATTTCGTCCGACCAACTGGACGAACGTTGAGGATGTTTACGGTTACAGCAAACTGGACGACGCTGCAGCCGAAGGCGCTCATACGCGAAAACTCGCGGCCGACGAAATCCAGTCAAAGGTAACGAAATCCAAGGCGGCAGCGGCGACTCCACCGAGCAATGCCGATCAGGGACATGGCCAATGAACGACATAATCAAGCAATACGACATGAATGACGCGGGGACCAGAAGGGAAGTGTTCTGGCTACTCAAACGTTTAACTAGCTACACGTTATGGGAAAGAAAGCGCGACGCATGGGAGATATTTACGCGGGCCTATGAGGATGCAGTAAAAACTTGGCCAAAGAGCCAGCCCGAGCAAGTCGAAGCCGACAACCTTCCGCGCATCTATGGCATCCTGAGCGCTTACAATAAGGGGCTGGACGAGTTGCAGAAAGGGTATCGCTTCGTCTGGCGTATCGGGCAGCCGCTCTTTGAGGCCAAGCGTGAAAGCGGTGTGATACTGACTAACTTCTATCGTCATCCGGCATACTGGGAGCGAGGTATGCAACTGGAGCCCTATCCACCCAGGATAGAGGCGTTGAACCAACTTATGCTGGCGTCACGGTATCAAGGTGATCAGAGCCCACTCGAAATTGACTATGCCTCGTCTCACTTAGGCGCCTACTGGTCAAATCCGGGCAACCTTCTGAATCCGAGTGCTTACAACTACGGCTTCTATGAACTCCCGTATCCGGTTTTTCCGCCATTGTTGCCGGATGTTCCTGTAGGTACAGACATACTTATTCAGTCCGGCCAATCAGTGCCCGTAGACGGAATATGGGAGCCGGTGAAAATCCATCAAGATCGGCTGCTAGGTATCATTCCGCTGGGTGGGAGAGAAGTGATGAATAGCGGTTGTTTTAACTATCTCGTCAGTGAAACCCAAGCACCTAGAATCGCTGAATACAACGAGGCGACCTCAAGAGTGGAACAGGTAGGTACGCACTGGAGACTGCTTTGGAAGGACGATCGTTACAAGGATGGCATCGTTGCCGATGAGTCAGGGTATTTCCTTGCCACAGATGTTGGTGCTCAAAAGCCGCCGAAGGTAAACGACGTCGCTTTAGAAGTTAGGACCGGCGAGGAGTGTCCAGTATCGGGGCTCTGGGTAGCGAAGGATTACGAGGCGGCTCCAATCCAGATTGCGGCAGGTAATGTGATGCCTGACTTGATGGTTCGGAGCAACTTGGGCGAGCAAACGGTACATTGGGTGACGTGGCATCTGGTCAAACCAGATTAACCGCAGAATCAAAAGCCAAAGAGACTCCGTGAAACGATTTCTAATTTTGAACGACGACAAGACGACAGCTAACGGAGTCGTTCGAGCGGCGCCGACTCCGATCCAATTGAGCGACAAAGACTTTGCTCATGAAGGCGACGAAGTCGCGTGTCCGGCCTGTAATACGTTAGGGAAAATCCAGCGCGACGGGCCGCGTCAGATCATGACCGCTCTGGACGGAAGGCATGCAGCACTAAGTGAGGACCTATGTATTTGCGGGTGCCATCCGCCACCTCGATTGGTGGCTTCGCAGCAAATGATGTCCACGGAAGCATAGCGAAGCGGCGTGAATCAATACAACGTGCAAGATGACGTCACGCGGCGCGAGATTTTCTGGTTGCTTCAGCGCCTGACCAGCTTGTCGCTTTGGAAAGCAAAACAAAACGCGTTCAAGGTCTTTGCCTCCGCATACGAAACGGCAGTCAAAACATGGCCGTCGACCGATCCGGAAGCGATGGAGGCGGACCACCTTAAGACCATCTATGAAATCCTGAGTTTTTACGACAAGGGGCTCGACGAACTCGCGCGCGGCCACCGTTATGTCTGGCGCAAAGGTCAGGCACTCGAACGCGTGGTCAATCGATTCAATTATCTGGCCAGCTATTTCTACAGGAACTCGAAATACTGGGAGCGCGGTGGTCAGATTGAGCCTTACCCGCCCAAGGTCGATGCGCTCGCCAGGTTGATGCGCGCGTCCGAATAGGCGAAGAGGTGATCGTGTCGTTCCTCGATGGTGACTGCGACAAGCCGATCGTCACCGGGCGAGCCTATAACGGCGCGAAGACACCCGCCTGGCATTCGAACGGGATCCTGTCTGGCTACAAGTCGAAGGAATATCAGGGCAGCGGCTACAACCAGATGGTGATGGACGATGCGACTGGGCAGAACCGCGTGCAGCTTTACAGCACGAGCACGAATGCACAGTTACACCTTGGCTATCTGATTGAGCAAACCAGCAACTCACGCGGCGCGTACCTGGGCAGCGGCTTCGATCTGAAGTCGGATGCGTACGGCGCAGTCCGCGCAGCACAAGGCATGTACGTATCGACGCATCCGACCACGGGCGCATCGAGCCAGCCGCTCGACGTCCGTAACGCAAGCAGCCAACTGGTCAATTCGGAAAGCGTGATTGAGTCGCTCAGCCAGGCGAGCGAAACACATCAGGCCGAAAGCCTGAAAGATGGTCATGATTCGCTGAAGGCATTCACTGATGCGACGCAGAACAGTGTCTCAGACGCGGCAAGCAGCGGCGGTAATACGGCAGGTGGGGGCGCCGGCAGCGCGAACGCATTCAAGGAACCGATCATGTTGTTCGCGACGCCTGCGGGCATCACCGGTGACAAATCCGCAGACAACGGGTACAAACAACCCTCAAGATGTTTTGACATTTTTCAGCCTGTACATGCATACGCTGGCTTGGGCCGGCTACAAGGCTGATCCGCAGCAACACACCGCCGAAAAAACTCTGCCTGCGTATTACGGTGCGACAAAGCAGTATGTGGTCGGGACAAAATCAACCGACCTTCAGTTATCGTCGCCGGGTCATGACGCATCTGCTCAACCAGGCTTGCGGATCCGATCAACCCATTCACCAAACGGTTCGATCCTAGGCTGGCTTCCTCGCGGGACGAAGGTTGAAATAGCGACCACGCATGGTAAATGGGGGAAAATTTCAAGTGTCGTGGAAGGGGCAGTGCAGAGCTACCATGCCGGACAATCGCCAACCGCGGGCGCGTCAGTGGGCTGGGTTTTCTTGCCAGAAATGGACAGCGAGTCCAAGCCAAGTGCGTTGGATCAGATATATGTGTTGCCGAAGCCCCATAAGGTAGCAGCCGGGGAGTTAGTCGCTTATCTTGGTGAGTATCAGCGACTAGCCGAGGCCCGGGCGCGTGGCCCGTTGCCGCCTGTCTTGGGTGAACGGCCGTTGTTGCATTTGGAAGTGTTCACGGGCGAGGACATCAGTGCCTTCATCTCCCGCAGTCGTGAACGTGCACAACATCTGCCGGCAAAGGATCGCACCCTGCTGCTGATTTCAAAAGGCGCGAAACTCGCGTTGCCTCGTGCAGAGGACAGTTCCATTGACGCCGGCATCAATATCAAGCCGACTGCCGATTCGCCGTCTGAAGGTGTTTGGTGCAAGGTCCAGCAAGTGAGTTCGCCGGCACATCCCCATCCGCCAAGCACGCCGCTATGGATCAAACGAAGCGATCTTGCTGCGACAGGTACGCGTTCAGCCTGGACAAGTTTCCCACTCAGCCTGCAATCACCGACTGGACCGACAGCGGGCTATCAGCGCGTGGTATCAATCACTAGCAAGCAGCGTTGCTCGGACGGGGCTGGAAATACATGGTACGCAGCGCAAGTTGCCGATGAGAGCGATGCAGCAGCAGATGGCTGGGCCTGCGATCATGGACACGCGCTCGTAGAGCTGAAAAGTATGTGGGACTGGCCGGGTTTCGACGTGCTAGATCACACGGCGTCTGTCTCGGAGATGTTCCAACGTGCGCTCTTCATAGCTGATCACGGCGCGCCCGATGAGATTGCCACCTTCCAAACATCATTCGATAGCGCGAGATCGGATGCCGTTCTTAAGAAGCTGGAAGACGCAATCGACGGACAGGAACAGCGCGATGGAAAAATAACTTCTCACGAATTGCAACTGGCGCTGCGCAAGCCATGGTTGTCCGATCGTATCGACCACCTGATCGTGCGCTATGAAAGCGAATGGGGTGGCGCGATGAGTAAGTGGGAAGCGCTAAATCCCCAGATGCATGCGGGTTTGCCGGTTTGGCAGGCCGAGATGAAGCGGATTGACCAACTGCGCATCTGGCATGGCGTGGCGGGAGCGGTCGACCACTTTCCTCCTGAAGCGACGGTATTTCACTTGCATCCAATTGGAATTGTTGGCAATTTCACTGGAGCGACGTGTGCTTGCGATGCCGATTTGACCGTTGCACAACTGAAGCGCATCGCAACTCACGCAACAAATCAGAATCTCAATTCTTATATTGACTCATTAAATCAAGCATTTAAAGACTTCAATATTAAATCCTGTACGTCGAAAGCGCACTTTATCGCACAGATGCTTCAAGAAAGCGGGGAATTTGCGTTCACCCTGGAGCAGGGTGAACACTTCGACTACGACCCCTGGCGCGGACGTGGCTTGATCCAAATAACTTTTCAACCTAATTACCAAGCCTACCAAGATTATTCCGGAGAAGACGTGACTTCCGGACCTGCCGCTATGAGAAAACTCGAGCAGTCGCCTCATGCCCTTCGTTCTGCTGCGTGGTTTTACGCAATACACTCGCATCTTCTTGGCCCGAGTGACGAAGACGATTTCATCTGGATCACTCGCACGATCAACGGCGGCTATACGCATTATGACGATCGCTTAGCTTATTTAAACCGGGCGATCGATGTCTTGGGAATTCAGTCTTGCATGAAACTGAATCGATCAGGGGAGTACAAATTTAAAGAAAGCAGGGCCTACAATGAAAAACGCGCATCGTTTGCCTGGGGCTTGTGGAATGATCCCGGGCTACACAAACCCGGTAAAACAAAAAATCGTGCTGAGGCGCAAGCAGGCTACACTCGCTACCTCGAATTAGATGCGCAAGACGGACATCCTCTCGATTCTCGCGGGCAACCGAAAGACAAGAAGTGGTATGGGATCGGCGCGAACGTCTGCGTGTTTAATTATGCCCAACAGCAGCTTCAACAACTAAGCAGTTCAGGGAGCTAGTTTCATCTATGAAATTCAGGCTAATTACAGCGTTAATCGTCGGGGCGTGTGTTTTTCTAACATTGCCTGAATTTGCATTTCCGATAGAAGTTGCCGTTGCATCGGCTGACGCCAGCAAGACAACTGCTGGTCGATTTTCTTATTCAGCCGATTCAGCTGGAATTAATATCGTCTATCATGACGATATTTCCAATTCGGACCGAAAATATCATCAAGAAAAATTTGACGAATGCAGTTCGATGGCCATCTATCAGCTATCCGCAAAGGGGCAAATTGCAATTGACGGCTCGTGCTCGAGCCGTGGAGGCCAAGTTTTCATTCATATTTACGAATGGAATAAAAAAATTGAAGACTGGTGCCTTATACGGGAGGTTACCGGCGAAAAACCGGATATTCCGTCGGGTGACCTATTCGGTTCCCGTCAAGTTGCAAGAGTGGTGGGATGCCCACGGATCGGAAATGATGGGCCATATCGGTATGAAGAAAAGTCTGCGCTAAAAAATGACATTTCAGACGAAATTGTAATGTTTAAGAATGCGCAACGTGACAAAGCGACTCTGAAGCAGTACATAGCGAACATGCCATTTTATGTTCCCCTTGAACTCGCGGACAATCTTGATGTCGTCAGTGTTCAGGATGTAAATGATATTGCTTTTTATTTGATTGAGAATGGCCGCGCCGACGATTCGGCGCCGCTTTTGCAACGCATTGTTGAAAAATATCCTGATCGGGTAGTTGCGAAGCTTAACCTTGCGGACGCATATTGGCAGGATAAAATGATTCCTCAGGCAAAAGAAATGTATCAACGATATGCAAAGCAAATGGGCGATCAGGGGAAATCTGCTCGCGTCCCAGAGCGCGTCTTGAGTCGTATAAACCAGCAGTAACCGACCATGTAGCCACATCCCTTGGACGATCTGTTTGCGACTAATCCCTCTGCGGCGCGCAATCCGAGCGAAATCGCCGATCAGGGCACCGCATGGATAATCAGATGCAACTCGATCCGGATGGCCAAGGTGCACCGGAGGTAATCACGGCTATCGTTGAAATCAGCAGGCACACGCGAAAGACAAATGAAACGCCAGGTCCTGTTCCTTTTCACACTCGCCGTACTTTCCGGCTGTGATGTATTTTCCTCCGAGCCCACCTACGGTGGCCTAAGCATCGAAGGATTCAACTACACGCCATACAACCTCGACCGATTCGTGATCAAGGACAAGTACGGCAATTCGGCTAGAGTCAGCGACAAAACGCGAGAGTCGATAAAATGAATCAATATGGCATGCTGGAGGTTTGAACGATGAGTTCACCCAGACTGCGTCCCCGTCACGGTTTCCAGGGGTTCATCGAATCATCAAAGGATGTCGATGCCCGCATCCGAACGAGGGGACAGTTTGCAGCCGGTCAACTAGTCAAGATGTCGTTCGACAGACCGAAGCGCAGCAGGGAGGTCTGGATGCACCGGGCCGAACTGGCCGAGTATGCATACCTCATCACTCACGCAGGAAAGACTGCCCATCTGAAGGACTTTCCGGCAATAGCCGCAATCGAGAGGTCCTTGGTTCTCGTCTGTCCACGCTGTCTCGACGAATTGTTGGTGCGCTCGGACGAGCAGCCCCTGCAGGTCACCTCGCGGGAGAGCGCTTTCGATACGTCGCTCATCGCGAAAGACGTCAATGTGTCAGAAGACGTTCTTCCCTGCCCGATACATGGCTTTGTACGTCCGAAGAGATCTTCATCGCAGATTGCTAACGCAGTTGAGTCAGGTGGCACGCTTCCAAGCAGTCCATTAATCAAAACCATCTTGGAATCTGACAAGCATGAAAATGTCTTCTGGTTTGAAGCCGACTATTTGCATAAGCGGTTTGGGCCGGGACTAGATTTGGCATCGTCGACCGATCGGTTGGAGCGGGGGGAACAAGGGGAAGCACTGCTGGAAGGAGCCACGCGGGTCTGCCCACAGTGTTTGCGCGACTTTCTGATCCGTAATAACCTCGAAGTCTGAACCACTACTTCAAACCTGAGATACCTGATGAAACGATACTTGATTCTAAACGGCGACAAGACGACAGCTAACGGCGTCGTTCAGGCCGTGCCGACCACCATTCAATTGAGCGATAAAGACGTCGCCCATGAAGGGGATCCGGTCGCGTGCCCCGCTTGCAACACAACGGGAAAAATCCAGTGCGACGGACCACGCCAGGTCATGACCGCGCCGGACGGACGCCATGCCGCGTTGAGCGACGACCTATGTATCTGCGGCTGCCATCCGCCACCGAAACTGGTGTCCTCGCAGCAGACGATGTCCGTCGACGCCTAACGATTAACCCGTGCCTCTGTCGCCGGCTTAACCCGCAGCGAGACGCCCTAAATAGCCAAGAAGTATTTTTGCTGCAGCATTTATGGACGCGCATGTTATTTTTACCGAATCCATATGCACCTCGAATCAAACCGAAACAAATTCCGATTTAACATTTGTTTTTGAATATGCGATTGCAATAAGTCCGTAATGTTTTGTATTATCGCGCGATAGCGCGGGGGCGCAAATTGCATAAATAAGAGGCGGTATGGGCGCGCAGGACATTATCGCGGCAATCAAAGGGGGGCTGGCGCAAAGCGACCGCCTGCTTAAACTGGACACGCCATTGGGCGCCAATGTCCTTCTGCCACAAAGGCTGGTGGGTCAGTCGCGGCTCGGGCGGGATTACGAATTCACGCTCGACGCCGTTTCAACCAACGACGGTATCGAGCTCAAGACGCTGATTGCCCAGCCCGTCACGCTGTGGATGCAGCAAACCGACCAGTCCTACGCCCCGCGCCACGGTTATGTCCACACCGCCCGCCGTTTGGGCTCCGACAGCGCCATAACCAGTTATCAGATCGGTTTTGTGTCGTGGATGCATTTTCTGCGCTTCAGAAAAGACGCACGCATCTGGCAGGACAAACCGGCTGATGAAATTCTCACCGATGTATTCAATATGCATCCCCAGGCGCAGGGGGCATTCCGCTTTGCCTTGCGTAATACGCTGCCGCAGCGCTCGTTCTGCGTCCAGTACGAAGACGACTGGAATTTCTGCCACCGGCTGATGGAAACGGAAGGGCTGTTCGGTTACTTCGAGCAGGCCACCGACGGCAAATCGCACACGCTGGTGATCACCGACGATATCGCCAGCCTGCAGCCGCTATCGCCGCAAACGGTGGATTTCTACCGCTCGGGCACCAACAGCGAGACCGATGCCTTCGTGCAGTGGAGCGGCACGCGCACACTGCAGAGCACGACCCTCACCACCCGCACGTTCGACTACAAGGCACCGTCATCATCCGCGAACCCGAAGGGCACGACGATCCCGACGTTGGGCACGCAGGGTGATCTGCCGCAACAGGCCGAGGTGTACGAGTACACGGGCGCGTACACCTACGGCAAGCAGGATCGTGGCGACCAGCTCGCGAAAGTGCGGATGGAGGAATGGGAATCGCGCGCAAAGCGTTTCCACGGCGTAGGCGCGGTACGACGCATCGATACGGGCCGCTGGTTCGAACTCGTCGACCACTCAGACCACAGCACAGGTAGCCAGCAGGACCGGCAGTTCGCGGTGATCGCCGTGAACTGGGTCGTAGAAAACAACCTGCCCGTCTCTGGCGGCACGACGGACTTCCCGCACAGCCTGAACGCAGCCGTGGCCGCGGCTCGCGCCGCACAGGGCGCAAATCAGACACTGGTCAGCAAGGCCGCAGACGGCAGCGAAGGCTTCTTCATGGCGACCGTCGAAGCGCAACGCAAGGCCATTTCGTTCCGCAGTCCGTTCGAGCATCACAAGCCCGAAATGAACATGCAGACCGCGACCGTGGTCGGGCCGCAGAACGAAGAGGTTTTCACGGATTCATTGAACCGGGTCAAAGTCCAGATGCACTGGGACCGCCTGAATCCTGGCGACGAAAACGCCTCATGCTGGATGCGTGTATCCCAATCGAATGCCGGTGGCGGACACGGCGGCGTGCACGTACCGCGCATCGGCGAAGAGGTCGTCGTCTCGTTCCTCGATGGCGACTGCGACAAGCCGATCGTCACCGGGCGCGTCTACAACGGCGCGAAGACACCCGACTGGCATTCGAACGGGATCCTGTCTGGCTACAAGTCGAAGGAATATCAGGGCAGCGGCTACAACCAGATGGTGATGGACGATGCGACCGGCCAGAACCGCGTGCAGATGTACAGCAGCAGCGCGAACTCGCAGCTTCATCTGGGTTATCTGATTGCGCAGACCGGCAACTCGCGCGGCGCCTATCTGGGCAGCGGTTTCGATCTGAAGTCGGACGCATATGGCGCAGTCCGCGCAGCACAAGGCATGTATGTATCGACGCATCCGACCACGGGCGCATCGAGCCAGCCGCTCGACGTTCGAAACGCGAGCAGCCAGCTGGTCAATTCCGAAAGCGTGATCGAGTCGCTAAGCCAGGCGAGCGAAACACATCAGGCCGAAAGCCTCAAGGACGGCCATGACTCGCTGAAGTCCTTCACCGACGCAACGCAAAACAGCGTGACAGGAGCCGCAAGCAGCGGGGGCAACACAGCTGGCGGCGGTACGGGTAGCGCGAACGCATTTAAAGAGCCGATCATGCTGTTCGCGACGCCGGCGGGTATCGCGATGTCGACGCAGAAGTCTGCTCAGATCGCAGCGGGTCAGCACATCAACCTCGTGAGCGGACAGAGCACGCACATCGCGACAGGCAAATCGTTACTGGCAAGTGTCGGGGAGAAAATCAGTCTGTTCGTGCAGAACGGCGGCATGAAACTGTTCGCGGCGAAGGGCAAAGTCGAAATCCAGGCCCAGTCTGACAACATTGAAGTCACCGCCCAAAAAAGCCTGAAGTTGCTGTCGGCGACGGAGAAAGTCGAGGTGGTAGCGAAACAGGACATCCTCTTGACGAGTGGCGGCGCGTACATCCGGATTAAAGACGGAAACATCGAAATCCATGCGCCTGGAAAAATCGATATCAAGGGCAGCGACCATTCCTTCGCCGGTCCGACCAGTCTTTCGAGCAAACCACCGGCACTCCCCTCCGGCGAAGGGCCCTACAACGAGCAGTTCAGGATTCACGACAAGCACACCGGTGACCCTGCTCCCTACGTGCGCTACCGCGTCGAGACTGCGGAAGGCAAAGTGTTCGAGGGCATGACCGATGAACAAGGCCTGACCTCGCGCATCATGACGAGCACACCGAGCGCATTGAAAGTGTTTCTCGACACCTGACTCTAGCCGACGAGCACACGCGCGTCCTGTGGATGCGCCTATTCATTTTGCCCATTCAAGCAGACCGACATCCATGAACGCTCCGAGCACAAGCCACGCACCCGATGGCAACGGCACCACTAACACGACGCCCGACAGTCTCGTGCACGTGCCGCACGATCCGGCGCCCATGCTCTACTTCCGGCCCGAGACCGGTGAATTCATTCTCGTGCCGGCGGAGGACGTCAGCGGTCTGCAAAGCGAATGCAATTTGCTGCACGACCGCGTCGACAAATTTCACAAGGCCAATGAAAAGCTCGATGTGGTGCTGAAGGCATACGCTGAGGACGTGCAGAACCACATGTCCGATCCGCGTGCCGGGGAGTCGCACAAGGCCGCCGTCGACAATGCGCTCAAAGAGCGCGAGACCGCGCACAAGGCGCTAAAAAAGGAACTGGAACCGCTCAGCAAGCTGGATAGCAAAGACCTCACCATGGTCGAGTTGATCCCTATTCATATCGATGGCGACGGAAAGAAATCTGTCAAATTCGCCAAGTACAAGCTGCATTACGTACGCTCGAACAAGATCAAGGCAGGTTGGCATAAATTCGGCCCAGCCGCCTTCGAAGACATGAAGGGTCGCAAGGAAGAAAAAGAAACCGGTGCGAAAAGCTTCATCAAGAAGAATGCGAATGGCAAGTACAAGATCGACGTCGACAAGCTGAAAGAAGGCGTATTGATTAACCGCGAGAGCAAGATCAAGTCGCAGTTATACGAAAAAACGAAAGTCTCCTCCGAGATCGTCGAGAAACACGTGACGGGGACGCTTTTCGCATGGGCGGAAGAGTGGAACAAGGATCTCACTTACAGTGCTGGCGCGGAAGAACCGGTTGAACGCGGCGAGGGTGGTGAGGGCGAAAAGAAAGAAACGGAGAAACCTAAGCAGACCGCCTTCGGCAACAACGTCAGTATCGAAGCCAAGGCGCAGTTGATGCGCTATCTGGCAGGCGCGGGATTGGACACCGAGTGGGCACCGCAAAAGGGCCACGTGGCTATCAAGGCGTCGGCGCAAGCCGAATTCGCTATTGCCGAGGGTAAGGTTTCTGGTGCTTTCTATTATCCGGACATCGCCGGCTGGATGTGGAGTCTGGATGGCGATAACGGCAAGCCCTATCCGCTCGGTGCAGTCCGATTCAAAGGCGAACTCGGGCTGTCGGGGATGGTCGGTGCAAGCGTGGTTGCGCAACTGGGTGTCGTGGTCGACTATCGCGACGAAAAGCGGAAGGACCTGGGCCTGTACGGCGCCGCAGTCGATAACCCGACCACCAAGCAACGCGAAATCAAGGTGGGCGGCAAGCCGGTCGATCCAAGTGCGAATGCCGATCTCGACGTGTTTGCCGGCGCACGTGCGGACTTGTCGCTTGAAGGAGCACTTGAGTGGATGGAGCCCGCAGAGAAGGGCCCTAGCGGCAAATACAAACCATTCGCCAAGGTGGGCGATACGGTCACTGCGATGGCGGGCGCGGGCTTGACCTGTATGCTCGATATCAGCTACGCGGCGGGACGTTTCCGGATCAAGGCGAAGGCAGGACTGTGCTTGGGGCTAGGCGTCAAGGGCGATATCGAAGTGTCGGTGGATGCGTTACGCATCGCCGAGTTCTTCAAGTGGTTCTTTTATCAGCTATATCACGCGAATTTCCAGCGGCTGAAGTTTGTCGCCCAAGAAGCATTCGACGCGTTCACGCAGATCCAGGTGATGGTCGTCCAGGGACTAAGGGATCTGAGTTCGACAGTCGACGAACTGTATGATGATATTCAGACTGCGTACACCCAGTTGGTCGTCGCGTACGAGCAGGAAGCTGCGCGCGTTCAGCTGATGAACCGCGTGCTAAGCAATCCCTGGATGCTTCAATATGCGACGCCGGAGGCCAAGGGCATTATGATTTTTCAACTGACCCGCCACTGGGTTGTCACCGACGGACTCGACCCGGCCAATCACACGTTTGGTCGCTATTACGGTCGTCGCAAAGACGCCGTCAAACAGATACTGCAGTGGTCCCACACCAAGCATGATCTTGCCAACGTTGTGCAGCACATAGACGCCAACGGAGCGAAAGGTGACCTAGTCACACGCCGACAGCGCCTCAAGGAATTTCTCCAGATGTCGCTAACGGGCGCGCCAGCTCCAGACGCCCAGGAGATGGACAATTATTACGACAGCCTGACCGCGATGCTCAAGACCGAACCGACTCCCGGTTACGCGGTTGTGCCCGTTGACTCCCACGAGTACGGATTCCAGATGGCAGCAGGCACCCACCCGTTTTATCAAAACATGCCGGATGTGCGGGTGGCATGACGTCGCGAGGTCGCTATTGCGGCTGAGGGCTTTGCAGCGCGCAGCGGAACGTGTAGATGATAAAGGATGATGGCACGGTCTTTCCGCCGTTCATGGGGATTGGATGTCCCGCTGGCTCCGTGCCGTAGCGATACATCGTCATTGCGGTTTCATCGTTGCCGCCCTCGGCTCCGCGGATTACCTTTTTTGTACCCGACGCGGGCCCTTGGGGATTTTTCGCCGGTGAGTTCGCGTAGTAATCGGCGCTAAACCAGTCGTTCATCCAGTCGCGTCCGTCAAATCCCATATCGAACAGTCCGAGCGGATTTGCCGGGTACTTTCCAACGGGATACAGATACCTCTGGACAATTCCGACGCCCGGTGCGAGTTTGTCTGCGATCGTACCGGCGCTCGGGAAATTGCGATCGGGCTCGTATTTGCCGTTGTCAGTTGCAAAGACAACCGGCTTACCACCTGAGCGGGCGGCGTATTCCCATTGCGCTTCAGTGGGCAGATCGACAGGCAAGTTGCTCTCTTTGCCCAACCATTGACAGTAGTCTTTCGCCATCTGCCAAGGCACACCGACGGGATGAGTTAAAACTCTGTACGAGCGCGATATTTTGTCCTGCGGCCATGAAGGCTTTCCTGTGGCAGCTGTGTAAATGTCGAAGTCAGCGTATGTGACCTTGTACTTGCCGATGGAAAAGCCATCAAGCGTTACCTGATGGACCGGCTTGTTTTCATCCTGCGACGTGTAGGGTAACTTTTCCGGTGATACCTCTGGGCCGAAATCGCCCATCTTGAAGGTTCCCCCCTTCACGAAGACCATATCGGCAAGCGACGTTTTAACAAGCGCTTTGACTTCGGGCGATTGGCCGGTTTGGCTGCATGCGGGAAGGCAAAAAGCTAGTATGGCCAGCGGGATCGCTCCGAGGATGGAGCCTTTCGTGAAAGACAAACGCATGCGATAAATCTCCGGACTGATGGCAAATAGATTATAAGTTCAATTGGGCGATTTCCAGTGTTTGCAATTGCAACAACTTTTGTTTTGGAGGGGGCAAAGTCAGGCGTACGGCTCTATCGAAAAACCACCGTGGATACTGATCTCCTGTATCCGCAGTACCGGACATGTAGCTGACTTAAAGTTTTGTCACTTAGAGAGGATCGGATTTCTGTACGGCGCAACGGAGAAGGCGAAGCTAGACCTCGGTGCCATCATCATGTTTCCTGTCTCACTTTGGGTCGCCGGACCACTGGTAAGGCAATGCCTGCTGATGATTCATCTGCCATTGACGCTTGAGTGTTCGTAGGGCAAATCCGTCGTTCTGATTGGTTAGGCTTCAATCGCAGCAAGTCTACCGAACATGCGGCGGCCAAATACCTGGAACAGTGAATACTCGAAGACCACGATGCCTATCGGGTGAAGTACATGTCGTGCCAGCGCCTCCACCGGAATGAGACCCTCGATGCCGAAATCAAAACCGCCCACGATGTTGCCAGTAGAACGGAAAGACCCGATCTGGGAGATGACGAAGAAAGCCGCACCGGCGAATTTGTTGTTGCCTTTACTGGGCGCCGGCGTGTCGTACGCGGCATATGCTGACGATCTTGCGGTATCCGGATGGCCATGGAAAATCGGACTACTTGTTACGCTGGTTTGCTTCTTCGTACCATTCGCCATCTCGATAATGTACCGCCGTTCGAATCTGCTGTGGGTATGCGGGCTGATACTATCGATTACGACGTTTGCCACGTATTTCTTCTTTGGCATATTTGCCTACTTCTACTACTTCGTGTTTGCACCAATGTCACCCGTTCTGCGTTGGCCGGGACTACTGGGTGGGATTGCATTGACGCTGTACTGGGTAGTCATGTCGAGGAAAACGGTGACGCATACGATCACGAAAACCTCTTTCGTCAACCGGGCCTTCGAAGAGAACGCATCTGACTTTCGTTATCGAACCCAAGCCGGAATGGCACTGTTCGAGCGGCTCAATAAAGAGCGCTCGCCGTTTCCAAAAATCTATTCTTATATCGCCTTCGGTATCGCGCCGTTCTATCTGATACTCGGCCGACTACTGTCGTCAAACTTTGGGACAAACGGCGTGTTGTTCGCTTTGGCGGTGTTGGGTATGCCAGTGTCGCTTTGGTTTGTTGGCCTGCTCGTCCGCATTTATCTCGTGATGGTCAGCTTACCTAGAAAGCTGGAGAAGGAACATCGCAAGCCTGTATTGGTGGCCGATTAGGAGAACGGCGCATTGGGGCAAAAATTGCATAAATAGGAAGCGGTATGGGTGCGCAGGACATTATCGCGATGAAAAGCGCAAGGACCTTGGCCTGTATGGCGCCACAGGTTGCCGCGGGCACCCCACCCTCTCTATCAGAACGTGCCGGATGTGCGGGTGGAATGACGTCGCGAGGCCGCTATTGCGGCTGAGGGCTTTGAAGCTCGCAGCGGAACGTGAGGGTGATAAAGGCTGACGGTATGGTCATTCCGCCGTTCACGGGGATCGGATGTCCCGCTGGCTCCGTACCGTAGCGATACATCGTCATTGCGGTTTCATCGTTACCGCCTTCGGCTCCGCGGATCACCTTCTTCGTACCCGACGCGGGTCCCTGGGGATTTTTGGCCGGCGCCTTCGCGTAGTAATCGGCACTGAACCAGTCGTTCACCCAGTCACTTCCGTCAAATCCCATATCGAACAGCCCGAGCGGATTTGCCGGATATTTGCCGACCGGATACAGATACATCTGGACAAGTCCAACGTCCGGAGCAAGTTTGTCTGCGATCGTGTCACTGCTGGGGAAGTTACGATCGGGCTCGTATTTGCCGTTGTCAGTGGCAAAGGCGACGTCCTTGCCACCTGAGCGGGCAGCATATTCCCACTGCGCTTCGGTGGGCAGATCGACGGGTAAGTTGCTCTCTTTACCCAACCATTGACAGTAATCCTTCGCCATCTGCCAAGGCACACCGACGGGATGCGTCGGAACTCTGTACGAGCGCTGTGACTTGCCCGGCGGCCATGACGGCTTCCCTGTGGCAACCGTGTAAATGTCGAAGTCGGCGTATGTGACCTTGTACTTGCCGATGGAAAAGCCATCAAGCGTTACCTGATGGACCGGCTTGTTTTCATCCTGCGATGTGTAGGGTAACTTTTCCGGTGATACCTCGGGACCGAAATCGCCCATCTTGAAGGTTCCGCCCTTCACGAAGACCATATCGGCAAGCGATTTTTTAACAAGCGCTTTGACTTCGGGCGATTGACCGGTTTGGCTGCATGCAGGAAGGCAAAAAACCAGTATGGCCAGCGGGATCGCTCCGAGGATGGAGCCTTTCGTGAAAGACAAACGCATGCGATAAATCTCCGGACTGATGGCAAATATATTTTAAGTTCGATCGGGCGATTTCCAGTGTTTGCAATTGCAACAACTTTTGTTTTGGCGGGAGCAACGTCAGGCATACGGCGCGATCGCAAAACCACCGTGGACACTGATCCCTCGTATCTGCAGTACCGGACATGTAGGTGACTTAAAATTCTGTCACTTAAAAGAGTGATCGGATTTCTGTATGGCGCAACGGAAGGTCAGGTTCACGGCCGTAGGCCCCAGCGTTCGCCCATTCTTGAGTTTGACGACGTACCCTTGTGGTGGCGCGTTATATCGGTAAACCGTCATGGCGGTCTCCTGGTTATCGCCTTCCGCGCCGCGAATGACCTTCGTCGTTCCACTGGTTGGGCCGGTTGGATTTTTTTCGGGTGAATGTTCGTAGTAGCTGGGCGAGAACCAGTCATTGACCCAATCCCTCCCGTTCAGACCTATGTCGTAAAGACCCAGTGGATTCGGCGGATATTTACCGACCAGATAGAGGTACTGGGAAACCGTAGAGGCCGGCGTGTACTTGTGCTTGATCGTATTGATTGAAGGCAAGTTACGATCCGATTCGTACTTACTGTTGTCAGTACCGAAGACGACAGGCTTACCCCCGGAGCGCGCCGCATATTCCCATTGCGCTTCAGTGGGTAGATCGATAGGCACGCCGCTTTGCTTGCCAAGCCACTCGCAGTAGTCCTTTGCCATCTGCCAGGGTACGCCCGCAGGGTTACCGGCAACTTTATAGGGCTGATCAGCTTTGTCTTGCGGCCAGGACGGTTTGCCGGTTGCCGCTGTATAAATGTCAATGTCGGCATAAGTGACCTTGTACTTGCTGATCGAAAAACTGTCCAGCATCACCGGATGAGCAGGTTTGTTTTCCTGCTGCGACGTGAACGGGAGTTTCTCCGACGTCACTTGCGAACCGAAGTCTCCCATCATGAAGGTTCCGCCTTTTACGAAAACCATATCGGCAAGCGACTCTTTAACGAGCGTTTTCACTTCGGGCGATTGACCGGTTTGGCCGCACGCAGGGACAGAAAAGGCGAATGCAGCAAGCGGAACAGTCGTAAGTTTAAAGACCTTTGGCAGTGGCAAATGCATGCGATCAATCTCCGGGCGGATAGCAGGATGATTACAGGTTCTAACGGGGATTCGTCGTGACTCTCGTCAAGCGAACGTTATGCATCTGCGGGAATTTCGCCAGATTTCTCTAACGGGCGCGCTGACCCCAGACGTCCAAGCGCGGGACAACGATTACGACAGCCTGACCGCGATGCTCAAGACCGAACCGACTCCCGGTTACGCGGTCTCGCCCGTTGACTCCCACGAGTACGGGTTCCAGATGGCGGCAGGCACCCACCCGTTTTATCAAAATATGCCGGATGTGCGGGTGGCATGACGTCGCGAGGTCGCTATTGCGGCTGAGGGCTTTGCAGCGCGCAGCGGAACGTGTAGATGATAAAGGATGATGGCACGGTCTTTCCGCCGTTCATGGGAATTGGATGTCCCGCTGGCTCCGTGCCGTAGCGATACATCGTCATTGCGGTTTCATCGTTGCCGCCCTCGGCTCCGCGGATTACCTTTTTTGTACCCGACGCGGGCCCTTGGGGATTTTTCGCCGGTGAGTTCGCGTAGTAATCGGCGCTAAACCAGTCGTTCATCCAGTCGCGTCCGTCAAATCCCATATCGAACAGTCCGAGCGGATTTGCCGGGTACTTTCCAACAGGATACAGATACCTCTGGACAATTCCGACGCCCGGTGCGAGTTTGTCTGCGATCGTACCGGCGCTCGGGAAATTGCGATCGGGCTCGTATTTGCCGTTGTCAGTTGCAAAGACAACCGGCTTACCACCTGAGCGGGCGGCATATTCCCATTGCGCTTCAGTGGGCAGATCGACGGGTAAGTTGCTCTCTTTGCCCAACCATTGACAGTAGTCTTTCGCCATCTGCCAAGGCACACCGACGGGATGAGTTAAAACTCGGTACGAGCGCGGTATTTTGTCCTGCGGCCACGAAGGCTTTCCTGTAGCAGTTGTGTAAATGTCGAAGTCAGCGTATGTGACCTTGTACTTGCTGATGGAAAAGCTATCGAGCGTTACCTGATGGCCCGGCTTGTTTTCATCCTGCGACGTGTACGGTAGCTTCTCCGGTGATACCTCGGGACCGAAATCACCCATCTTGAAGGTTCCGCCCTTCACGAAGACCATATCGGCAAGCGATTTTTTAACAAGCGCTTTGACTTCGGGCGATTGGCCGGTTTGGCTGCATGCAGGAAGGCAAAAAGCTAGTATGGCCAGGGGGATCGCTCCGAGGATGGAGCCTTTCGTGAAAGACAAATGCACGCGATAAATCTCCGGGCAGAGGACAAACGGATTATAAGTTCGGTTTGGCGGTTTCAGCCGTTTGCAATTGCAATGAGCCTTATCAGAGACGGGGTGAAGCCAGGCATACCCGGCGCGAACGCTGCATCGTATATTGATCCACAAGGAGCCACGGCAATAAAGCGGCTGGGCAGTGGACGGTCTAAAGCTTTGCCGCTCGGAGCGGGGCGGCCATCTGCACCGCGCAACGGAAGGTCAAGGTGACGGCCGTGGGTCCCAGCGTACGGCCATCCTTGGTCTTGACGACATAACCGGCAGGCGGCGCCCTATAACGGTAAACCGTCATCGCGGTTTCCGCGTTGTCACCTTCCGCACCCCGAATCACTTTCATGGTCCCGCTCGCAGGCCCAGTGGGATTTTTAGCGGGCGAATGCTCATAGTAGTCGGGTGCGAACCAATCGTTGACCCAGTCACGTCCATCGACACCAATGTCGTAAAGGCCCAAGGCGTTCGGTGGATATTTACCGATCGGATAAATGTATTGGGAAACGGCCGTGTCGGGCGTGTACTTTTGTTCGACCGTATCGACTGATGGCAGGTTGTGATCTGCTTCGTACTTGCCGTTATTCGTTCCGAAAATCACTGGCCTGCCCCCCGAGCGGGCAGCATATTCCCATTGGGCTTCCGTGGGCAGATCGATAGGCGCGCCGCTTTGCTTGCCAAGCCACCCGCAATAGTCTTTGGCCATCTGCCAGGGAACACCGGCTGGGTTATCGGCAGCCTTGTATGGCCGATCCGCTTTGTCTTGCGGCCACGAGGACTTGCCGGTAGCGGTCGTATAGACATCGAGGTCTGCGTAAGTGACCTTGTATTTGCCGATCGAAAAGCTATCGAGCGCCACCGGATGAGCAGGTTTGTTTTCCTGCTGCGACGTGAACGGGAGTTTCTCTGGCGTCACTTGTGGACCGAAATCCCCCATCGTGAACGTCCCACCTTTCACGAAGACCATATCTGCAATCGATTTTTTAACAAGCGCTTTGACTTCCGGCGATTGGCCGGTTTGGCCGCGCGCAGGAAAGAAAAAAGCCAGTATGGCCAGCGGGATCGCTCCTAGGATGGAGCCTTTCGTGAAAGACAAACGCATGCGATAAATCTCCGGACTGATGGCAAACGGATTATAAATTCGATCTGGCGGTTTCCATCGGCAAGCGGCGCCTTATAAGGGTAGGGCGTCATTGCGGTTTCGGCGTTATCGCCTTCCGCGCCACGAGATCGTATCGACTGATGGTCGGTTGTGGAGGTGTTGAACTTCGGACGGACCACATGAGCGTCAAGGCAGTTTCTCACGCTCGTAAGAATGCCCACCAGACGGATGAGGCCGTCGTATTGGGCGCGATTCAGCGGTTCGCGGGCTCTCGAGCACCGACAGTCGGACCAAACGTGCATGGCCTCGCCTCCGTCGAACGATGTGCAAGCTACCGGTCGAGCCGCCCAAGTTGCATGAAAAATGACGTCAATGAATCCATGGCGCATAAAATTCAATGCGCTAGGCCTCGCAGAAATGGGTACTTTTTACTTTTCCCGCACGGCGCATTGCAAGGGAGTGGAAATAATTTCCATCAACCAAATAATCGCCGCAAAAATGCTTCACGATTTAACTTTTGTCCCAACTTAAAAATCCCGATCTTTCTTCCGACTTTTGTACAATTGCGCATTACGCGCGGGGCGTGTCAAAAGAAGAGGCGGTATGGGAGCGCAAGACTTAATAGCAGCGATCACCGGCGGGCCTTTACAAAGCGACCGGCTGTTGAAACTCGATACGCCGCTCGGCGCCAACGTCCTGCTGCCGCAACGGCTGACGGGTCATACGCGCCTGGGCCGTCACTTCGAATTTACGCTCGACGCGGTTTCCACCAACGCGAACATCGAATTAAAAACACTGATCGCCCAGCCCGTCACCCTGTGGATCCAGCAAACCGACCAGTCGTATGCATCGCATCACGGTTATGTGCATACCGCGCGGCGTTTAGGTTCAGACAGCGCCATAACCAGTTACCAGATCGGTTTTGTATCGTGGATGCATTTTCTGCGATTCCGAAAAGATGCACGCATCTGGCAGGATAAAGCCACCGATGAAATTCTCACCGACGTATTTAATCAGCACCCCCAGGCGCAGGGCGCATTCCGCTTTGAATTGCGTAATCCGTTGCCGCAGCGCTCTTTCTGCGTTCAATACGAGGATGACTGGAATTTCTGTCACCGGCTGATGGAAACCGAAGGGCTGTTCGGCTATTTTGAACAGGCCGCCGACGGCAAATCGCACACGCTGGTTATCGTCGATGATATTGCTTCCCTGCAGCCGTTTTCCCCGCAAACGGTGAATTTCTACCGCTCGGGAACGAGCAGCGAAACGGATGCGCTCGTGCAGTGGAGCGGCACGCGTACGTTGCAAAGCACCACGCTGAGCACCCGTACGTTCGATTACAAGTCGCCGTCGACGTCGAACAATCCGAAGGGCACATCGGTGCCGACGCTCACGACGCAGGGCGATCTGCCTCAGCAGGCGGAAGTCTACGAATACTCCGGCGCGTACACGTACGGAAAACAGGATCGCGGCGACCAGCTCTCGAAGATCCGGATGGAAGAGTGGGAGTCGCGCGCGAAGCGTTTTCACGGTGTCGGTGCAGTGCGCCGCCTGGATGCGGGTCGCTGGTTCGAGATGGACGATCATCCGCACCACAGCACCGGTGGCGAACAGGAGCGGCAGTTCGCGGTGATCGGCGTCGAGTGGGTGATCGAGAACAACCTGCCCGTGTCGTCGGGCACTACGGATTTTCCGCACAGCCTGAAAGCCGTCATCGCCGGGGCCCGCTCAGAGCACAGTGCCGATAATGCAGTACTGACGATCAAAGGTAGCGACGGCAGCGAAGGCTTCTTCATGGCGAGCGTGGAGGCGCAGCGCAAGACGGTGCCGTTCCGCAGCCCGTTCGAGCATCACAAGCCGACCATGCGCTTGCAAACGGCGACGGTCGTCGGCCCGCAAAACGAAGAGGTGTACACCGACGAGCTGAATCGTATCAAGGTCCGGATGCATTGGGACCGGCTCAATGCCGGTGACGAGAACGCGTCGTGCTGGGTGCGTGTGGCGCAGTCCGATACGGGCGGAAGCTATGGCGCGGTGCACACACCGCGTATCGGTGAAGAGGTGCTAATCGACTGGGCGGGCGGCGATTGCGACAAACCTCTGGTAACAGGGCGCGTCTACAACGGCGCGACGAAGCCGGACTGGCATTCGAACGGGATTCTGTCGGGGTACAAGTCGAAGGAGTATCAGGGCAGCGGATTTAATCAGATGGTGATGGATGATGCGACGGGGCAGAATCGACTGCAGCTTTATAGCAGCAGCACGAATGCGCAGTTGCATCTAGGGTATCTGATTTCACAAACGGGCAATTCGCGTGAGTCGTATCTGGGCAGTGGTTTCGATCTGCAGTCGGATGCGTATGGCGCGCTCAGAGCGGGGCAGGGGTTGTATGTGTCGACGCATCCGAACACGGGTGCATCGAGCCAGCCGCTCGACGTACGCGAAGCAAGCGGTCAGCTCGCGAATTCGGAAAGCGTGATCGAAGCGCTATCGCAGGCGAGCGAAACGCATCAGGCTGAAAGTCTCAAGGACGGTCAAGATTCCTTGAAGACTTTCACCGACGCAACGCAAAACAGCGTGGCAGGCGCGACAGGCAGCGGTGGCAACACAGCAGGTGGCGGCGCCGGCAATGCAAACGCGTTCAAGGAACCGGT
Source organism: Paraburkholderia sediminicola (assembly GCF_046026855.1). GTDB lineage: Bacteria > Pseudomonadota > Gammaproteobacteria > Burkholderiales > Burkholderiaceae > Paraburkholderia > Paraburkholderia sediminicola_A. Next base: position 156,349 of record NZ_JAQQET010000008.1, read on the forward strand.
CATGCTGTTTGGCAGCCCGGCGGGGATCGCGATGTCGACGCAGAAATCCATGCAGATATCCGCAAGCCAACATATCAACCTCGTAAGCGGGCAAAGCACGCACATCGCTACGGGCAAATCGTTCATCGCAGGTGTGACTGAGAAAATCAGTCTGTTTGTGCAGAATGCCGGCATGAAATTGTTTGCCGCGAAGGGCAAGGTCGAGATTCAGGCGCACGCCGACAACATCGAACTGACCGCTCAGAAAACGCTGAAATTGCTTTCGGCGACAGACTCGCTTCAGGTGATAGCGAAACAGGAAATCCTGCTGACCTCTGGCGGCGCATACATTCGAATGTCTGGCGGCAACATCGAAATCCACGCACCAGGAAAGGTGGACGTGAAGGGTACCCAGCATGCGTTCTCGGGCCCGGCGAGCATGAACGTTCCGATGCCGAAGTGGCCGCAGCCGGAAACGCAAGGGCCGGTGCGTTTTAACATGCTTTTGAGCGATACCGCCGGCCCAGGCGGGCATCCGTATATCAACACCAATTGGTGGATCGTGAGTGCGCCTACCGCGGATGAAGCACTAATGTCCTCAGATTTTGTTCTGCAAGGCAAGAGCGATACGAACGGAAAACTGACGCTCTCCGACGCTGACCAAAAGACATTGCATGACGCGTACAACGTCACGCCGGGGCAGATCTGGCTTGTGTATCCGGGACAAGTGCGCCAGTTGGCGTTGAGCCGCGAATCGGATGATTGGTCGGATCGTGACCGTTTATACGAAGCGCTCGATGCAATGGGCTATAGCGATCAGCCATTCGTCGCTCAGCAGGACGATATCGATCAGAGTTTTACGAAATGGGCAAAACAGGAACTCCAGGCCGATAGCGGCAGTGCAATCCTGGGCAAACTAAAGGGAGACGCGTGATGCAGGAACCCATTGCGCGAGAGGCGCCGACAGGCAAGCTCTTTGACGGAAGCCCCATCACCATCAACCAGATTGTCGATAAGACCGGCGTGCCATATCAGGCTGTTTCGACCGAAAACATCTGGGTAGGGGGATACAACGTTTTTTCGTCACCTCGGTACGGAAACCAGGTTACGCCGTTCACAACGGGAGAGGCGTATTTCGAAGACCTATGGGCCTCGGTAATGGGGGCGAGCCACTCGGTCTATATCACCGGGTGGCAGGTTAACTGGGACGCGGAGCTTAAGCCGGGCTTGCGCCTGTTCAATCTTCTATTGCTGGCGGTGCAGAAGAACCCACAGCTCAAGGTGTATGTGATGCCGTGGAAACATTCACCGCCGATCCAGACGTATGACGGTCAAACGAAATCGGTCCTGGAAGCAATCAACGATCTCGCCGGTCGCAAGTGTGTATGGGTGACACTGGCGTCATCGCTTGCCGACGAAGACAGCGGGTTCTTCAGTCACCATCAGAAGACCGTGATTGTCGACGAAAAGATCGGCTATGTGGGGGGCATGGATCTCTGCTATGGCCGGTTCGACGATGCACGTTACAGTCTCATCGCGAATGATAAGGGCCGTGAAGCACTGAATCGCTATAACGGTTGTGTCAAACACGTGGGTCAGGTTTCCAAGGACAAGGTAGTCGATCCCGATCTGCTAACCGGTGCGTACGACGACCATCCAACATTTGGCGGACTGATTTCGTCCAATCACAGTGACGTCATAGCAAAAATTCAGGCTGGTGCTTTTCAGGTTGCGTACGGCGACGAAACGCCGTACTGGTCCAGAGTCAGACGTCCCGCGGGTTTGCAGTTGGATTACAGTACGTTGAACGAGAAGACGCAACCGAGAATGCCTTGGCAGGATGTGCATTTGCGCGTTGACGGTCCTTCTGCCTCTGACGTCGCCCGCAATTTCGTCATGCGCTGGAATAGCGAAGGTGGGACGGAAGTTCTGCCTTTGCCGCAGACACCTGTTCCGGACGCAAACTTGGATAAATGCGGTGTTCAGGTCTTGAGAAGTGCGCCGCTAGGTATGCGCAAGGCTGAGTACGAAAAACTGGATCCGGCTGCCAAGAAGGGGGTAGCCGCGCCTGGTCTAAAACAGTGCGATATCGCAATTGCTATGCGGAATCTGATTGCAAAGTCGATGTCGTTCATCTATATCGAGAATCAGTTTTTTGTGTCGGGATTTGGCTCAGCGCAAACGGATCCGGATTCACTGGCCCCGAATATCCCTGCAGAAGGTCCGTTGTCAGGTCCTGCGGAAAAAATCAAGGGCTTCGGCACCGGTGAAAAGAGCACGCACGCCATCTCGACGCACCCGGACGAGGCCCCCAAGAATTTTATCTGCGAGCTGCTGGGCGAGCGGATAGGCAAGGCAATCATGGCAGGTCCGAAGCAGCACTTCCATGTCATTATTACGCTCCCGGTACATCCGGAGGGCACATTGGACAACGAAAACATCGTGGCACAGGTCCATTGGACGATGCAGTCACTGGTGTTCGGTTCTTTCAGCCTGCTAAACAGGATTCGTAGATTTCTCAAGGCGAGAGCGTTAAAAGACAAGAAGGATCCCACTTGGCAGAAAGTCCTGAGCGACGCGAAAGATGTGCGATACAAGGATATCGATATCTCAGCTTGCGACGAGTACGTGACGCTGCTCAACCTGCGCAACTGGGCGAAAGTAGGCGATCGCTACATCACCGAGCAAATTTACATTCACACGAAAATGATGATCGTTGATGACCTGTTTGCGCTTGTTGGAAGTGCGAATATCAACGATCGAAGCATGCTGGGCTCGCGGGACTCTGAGATCGCTATGCTTGTGTCTGACACGGCGACGCATCGACACGATATCGAGGGCACGGGCAGCGTTAAAGTCACTCGTGATTTTGCTCGCAAATTGCGACGGGATGTCTGGTCGAAGATATTCGGAATCACGGGCGGCGTGCGACCCGCTTCGTCACTTCAGATTGCGATCGACCAGCCAGGTAATCCCGCAAGTTGGAAGGCTATTCAGACCGTAGCAAATAAGAATCGCGACCTTTATGAAGCGGCTTTTGATTTCATTCCGCGCAATAGAACCGTGACCGGCCCTGCCAGTTCTGAACCTGCCTCCATCTGGCCACGATGGGACACGGTAACCCGCCGGCAGAATGGCCCAATGCCCTTTGATGCCGCATTCTGGGCTGGGCCGCAGCACACCAAGGGAGCCGCCGAGAAGTTGTCGGATGTCCAAGGTTACATCGTGACGTTGCCTATCGAATGGACAAAGGGAGAAAACAACAACGTGGGATTCCCGACGTCGCTCGTGGCGGAAAATACCGTCCCTCAAAAGGCAGACGACATTTCGCAGAAGCCGGTCGCGCTCAACAATGACGCGGACAATTCGAAAGGTGAGGTTTCGTGAATTTACGTAATTGGTGTGAGCGCGGCGCTTTTCTTGCGTGCCTGTTGTGCTTGTCGTCGAGTGCCGTCGCTCAAAGTCCGATCTCTCTTACCAGGACTGAATGCGTGGGTCGATACGATCTGGCGCTCCCTGGCGAGGTTGACGTTGCCCTTTCTACCCGCGAGAGTTTGCATGGGGGCGTCAAAGACCCCATTCGATTCAGCGATGGCCAACGTGCCCAACATTCGCGTTTTATCTACGACGGTGGTTTCGTCATCACCAACGACGTAACGCGTGATTTTTACGAGGGGTATGTTACGCCGTTTAAAAAATTGACGGCAGATACGGATTCCCAGGATGCGAACGGTTTCGGTTCGTATCCGATCGGGCTTGCCGGGGCGACCGCATGGATTGGTAAGAAGTCACTTGGTTTCGTGGTCTACAAAGCCGGGCGCATTTATTCCTATACCGATACGGGATACCCTGACCTCACCGATGCCAAGCGGAATTTCGGCAAAATCAGCGGGAATTTCTCAAGTCGTGCACTGTATGAAATTCCAACCGGCGCCGGTGTTTGCTTGCCGTACGCTTTCATCGCAGACAACGACAAGGATTCGAACAGGCAGGTTGGCGTCACATTCCGCCTGATCGATCACCCTGACGTCACGGTTTTTCTGCTTGATGCCAAAACACAATCAACCGACCCAAAGCTCACCTCACGGCAAAAGAACGAATTCGTTTGGGGCTACGATTACGGCATAGGTAAGCAGATCAAGCTGCACGGGGTGGTGCCTTATCATTCTGTGACGTTGGACGGGCGGGAAGGCGTCGCGACATCCGCCACCATCACGCGCGACGACGGGGCGACCGATTTTGGTTATCTGGCGACCGTCCAAGGTGATCCGAATTCATCTGTCGATACCCCCGATCTGCTTCTTCTGGTCGAACGCACGGCAACAAATGCCAAGGGCAAGCCTCCTGTATCAGCCGAGGAAATCGATGAGATCGGGAAAGCAATTTCTGCGTCGATCAAGCGCCGTCCATCAAGTCATTAGACGATGCGGCGTTCTTCCCTAGTCCAGATTGGGTGAAAAAGATGGCCTGGGAACTCGCTTGCAACACTATTTATATGCCTGTCACATATATATTTTAAATTCCGACAAGTGCGATGCGTATTAGTATTGGCTGACTGATTGACATGAATTTTTGTAGAACCGCGCGAACGGTGGTAGCTCGATCAGCTAACAAGATGAGGCCGTATGGAAGCGCAGGACATAATCGGCGTAATTGCGGGTGGACTCGCCCAGACTGATCGCCTCCTGAAACTGGATAGTCCGTTGGGGAATAATGTTTTGCTCCCCCAGCGGATTGTCGGCTGTTCACGAATTGGCCGTCATTACGAGTTCATCGCTGATGTTGTTTCTACGTCCGGCACAATAGAACTCAAGACACTGATTGCCCAGTCAGTCACGTTGTGGATCCAGCAGACGGACCAATCCTACCTGCCCCATCACGGCTACGTGCACACGGCTCGCCGGCTCGGGTCGGATAGCGCGCTCACAAGCTACCAGATCGGCTTTGCGTCGTGGGTGCATTTCCTGCGGTTTCGCAAGGATGCGCGAATCTGGCAAGACAGACCAGCTGACGAAATTCTGACGGATGTTTTCAACATGCATCCCCAGGCCCAAGGCGCATTTCGTTTTGCTTTAAGTAAACCTCTGCCCTCACGTTCGTTCTGCATGCAGTATGAGGACGACTGGAATTTCGTTCATCGGCTGATGGAAAGCGAAGGGTTGTTCGGATACGTCGAGCAGGCTAGCGACGGTAAATCTCACACGTTTGTCGTGACAGATAGTCTGGATACCTTCCCGCCGCTTTCGCCGCAGACAGTGCAGTTCTATCGAGCTGGCACAAACAGCGAAACCGATGCCCTGGTTCAGTGGTCGGGTACGCGAACCCTGCAAAGCACGACGCTGACTACCCGTACTTTCGATTACAAGGCCCCCACTGATCCAGCGAATCCGAAGGGCACCAACATCCCCACGCTTGCCACTCAAGGAAACCTGCCGCAACAAGCCGAAGTGTACGAATACACCGGCGCCTACACCTACGGCGATCAAGACCGTGGTGTTGCGCTGTCGGGAATCCGGATGGAAGAGTGGGAATCGCGCGCAAAGCGCTTCTTCGGCGCAGGCGGCGTGAGGCAGGCGGATGCCGGGCAATGGTTTGAACTGGTTGATCACCCCACGGATAGTGACCAGAACCGACAGTTCGCTGTTATTGAAACCTCGTGGTCCATAGAAAACAATCTGCCGGTGTCGAGCCTGTCGACAGATTTCCCGCACAGTCTGAAAGACAGACTGGCAACGATCAAAGCGAATCACGCAAGTACAACAAGCGCGTTGAACGTTGCGTCCGCAGATGGCAGCGAAGGCTTCTTCCTTGTTGAAATCGAAGCACAGCGCAAGATCGTGCCTTTTCGCAGCCCGTTTGAACATCACAAGCCGGAAATGCATTTGCAGTCGGCAATTGTTGTCGGACCGGCAAACGAAGAGGTCTATACCGACCAGCTCAATCGTATCAAGGTGCGTTTTCATTGGGACCGAGTCAATGAGGGCGATGAAAAAGCGTCGTGCTGGGTGCGGGTCGCCATGTCCGATACGGGTGGCGGCTACGGCGGCGTACACGTACCGAGAGTCGGAGAAGAGGTCCTGATTAGCTGGGCTGACGGCGATTGCGACAGGCCGCTTGTAACGGGCCGTGTCTACAACAGCCAAACGCAACCTCACTGGCATTCCACTGGCCTGCTTTCGGGATACAAGTCGAAGGAATATCAAGGCAGCGGCTACAACCAGATGGTGATGGATGACGCGACGGGTCAGAATCGCGTTCAACTCAATTCAACCAGTACCAACGCGCAATTGCATTTAGGCTACCTGATCGACCAATCTGGGAACGCCAGAGGAAGCTATCTGGGCAGCGGCTTCGATCTGAAGTCTGACGCATTTGGTGCCCTCCGTGCAGGTCGCGGTCTGTATGTCACAACCTATCCTGCGGCCAGCCAGCCGCTAGATGCGCGCGTGGCGAGATCGCAACTGGTCAATTCAGAAAGCGTGCTTGAAGCGATGTCCGGTGCCAGCACCACGCATCAGGCCGAAAGTCTCAAAGATGGCTACGATTCGCTGAAGGCATTCACCGACGCGACACAGAATAGTATTTCCGGAAACGCCTCGGGCGGAAACACGGCCGGTGGCGGAACTGGAAACGCAAATGCGTTCAAGGAGCCCATCATCCTAATGGGCAGCCCTTCCGGTATCGCATTGTCCACGCAGAAATCCGTTCACCTTGCTAGCGATGCACAGACGAACCTCGTAAGCGGTCAGAGTACCTATATCGCGACCGGTAAGTCGCTGATTGCGAGCGTTACCGAAAAGATCAGCCTGTTTGTCCAGAACGCCGGTATGAAGTTGTTTGCAGCGAAAGGCAAAGTCGAGGTTCTGGCGCAATTGGACGCTATCGAAGTGACGAGCCAAAAGAGCATCAAACTCGTCGCCGCAACAGAAAACATTGAAGCGATGGCAAAAGACGAAATCCTCCTCACGTCGGGAGGCGCGTATATCCGTTTGAAGGGCGGCAACATCGAAATTCATGCGCCGGGAAAGATCGATGTCAAGGGCGCAGAGCATGCCTTCGCCGGGCCGGCTAGCACGAACGTCGTCATGCCACATTTACCGCAAGGCGAGCCGGCTCCAACGGACCTGGAATTTCGTTTGGTCGATCCATACGGGCGCGCTAGTCCCGGCGTCGAATATAAAACGACCTTGAGCGATGGCAGCGTGAAAACAGGTGCACTGGATGCCGACGGCTACGCGAAGATCAGTGGCGTGCCGACAGGCGCCAGCGCGAAAGTCCAATATCTGACGGACAAGAATCCGCCCACGTCTGAAGTGGGTATCAAAGCGGACTCCGACTGGAATCAGTTCATGGGGATCAATGTCACGCCCAAGCCTGTGGTCAACGATTCCAACTCTAACGATAGCGATCCGAATACAACAGCATGAGCGATTCATCGAGCAACGGCCTATTGGATAGGATCTGGGAAGAAGTTGTCGGCGATGCGGCCGCCAGCCTCAATTGGCTGAAGGATCTCCTGTTTGGTGAGTTCGTTCCCGACCGTCCATTCTCAGTGATCGTGGCAGAGATGCTGGCGAACTTCGTGCCGGGCGTCATCATCTTCACCAGTGCGCGCGACGCGGTTGCCATCATCATTCGCCTTGCCACGCATCCTGAACGGCGCGAACAGGTTTCCGAATGGATTTTGCTGTGCGCATGCCTGATCGCACTGGCATTGCCGCTGGTAATGGCCGCTGCCGGCGCGGCAGCAGCGGGTGTCGGAGCGATTGTCACCGGCATCATGGGGGACGAACTAGCCGCCACGTTGCGCGCTTCGATGCTGATGCTGATCGAGGAATCGGGGAAGCTGGCCGAGATGGTTCGCTTCCTCAATAAATTCGTCAAAGGCAACATCCTTCAGTTTCTGGAGGACGTGAAGTTTGCCAAATACGAAAAGTCACTGCTGGAAATCCTTGAGCAGACTACGGGCAAGCTGATCGGCATCGTGCAGCAAGTCCGAGGTAAGCTGATGAACGCCCGGATACTCAGCGTCAGGATTGCGGATCATCTGGAGTCGGTTCAAAACTTGATCAACAAACTGTCGATGTGGGAGCAGCGGTTTTACGCGGTGCAGCAGGAAGGGGTCAAACAGATCCCGAGGGCGGTGGCGGAATTGCAGCAGCGGCTCGACAAATTGCTGATGCAGGAGGCACCGAAGGAGAGCCACATGGTTTCCGCAGGGGTGACGGCGAATAAGCCTCCGCCTGTCGCGCCGCTCAGGCAGGAAATCAATGACACGCCCGGCGCGGCCATTCGCAAGCATGAAGGGGCAGGCAACGCTGGCGCTGATGGACACGCGACGAGCGGTGGTGCTTCGGCGCGAAAAGACAAACCAGATGTGCCGCCGGCGCCGGACGGACGGCCGAATGTGAAAATCGAGGAAGTGCATAGCCCAGGCGAAGACTATGCGTTGGTGAATGGGTTAAAAGTCAAACCGGTTCTTTACGAGAGACTATTCCATGGCGCGGACAGGACCACGTTGGGGGTCGGTGCGGAGACGCCGGCCAAGGAAGTCGCGGCGAAGATTTATGCCGAAGGTTTGCCCGGAAGAGGCGACAATATTGATTTGATTCAGCATGCTGCGAACGCGCCTGATCGAGCTTTTCGCGGGACAACGGAGGTGATGCTGACGCAAGATAGGGAGGCCGGCGCAATGTTGTGGGCAGACGAAGGCGGCTTTGTGATTCAGCTGCAAAATGTGAAAGGCTATGACGTCAATGCTGCGCTTGAAGGCCGCGTTCTGAAACCTGATGGCAGCTTTGGTGGCAACGCGGTTCATGGGGAAATAGAGATTGCGGTGCCGGGCAGAATCAAGCCCGAACAGGTGAATAAAGTGTTTGAGGTCATCACAGATAGTCGTGGCCGCCTGAAAGCCGTTGAACTGGACAGGTAACTAAGGTTTGTTAAGGGGTCAGTATGTCGCCTGATGATATTGAGTTGCAAAAATTGCACACGCGATGGAGTGACGGGAAATATAAGGCAGTCCTTGAGGCACTCGAGAGTGTTTTGCCGCAGGAACAGTGGATGGATACGTGCGACGCCATCATCCATCCATTTGACAAGAAGCTAGCAAATGACTTGCGAGGGATCAGAATATCCGGGAAAGATCTAAAGAATCTGGACCTAGGAAGCAGTCTCCTTGATTTCGCAAATTTTGACCACTGCGAATTCAATGAAGCCCATTTTCAGTGGTCGATTTTGACGAGTGCATCGTTTAGAGGCTGTAAATTTCATTCGGTGCAGATGATACCGATCTTTGGCGAGCAAATCGATTTCTCCCGTTCGGAGTTCAATAGGTCCCATATTGATCATGCACAGATAGAAAATTGCAATTTCTCGCATATCGTGATGCGAGGTGGCAATTTGAATCAGTCGAAGATAGCGGGTAGCGATTTTTCTGATGCGCTGATCGAAAAAGGGGACTTCAGCTGGAACGTTGCGCAACGTTGCAACTTCTCAGGTGTCAGATTCGTTGATTGCGATTTAAGAGCGTCGCAGGTGAGCGAAGGGAATCTGACCGATGCCTCCTTCGACAATTGCGACTTGCGTGGTATGGATTTCCGAAGGGTGAAGCTCAACGGGGCGCGCTTTCGTGGCGGCACCTTTGGGGATGTGCATCAAGGCTCTGTGATACGAACGAAGTTTGACGATACCCCGGAGGCGCGGCGAGTGGTTGCCATGAGCAACACAGGGAAGCAGGATTGCATTGAGTGGTGCTCCCTGGTTCCGGACACGAATGCTCCCGTGCTTCCATCCTCTTCGTCCAGACTGAAAGGTAATCCGGGGGAACTCGTGCCTCAAAGCGGCTGGTGGATGAGCCCTGCCTTAGGGAGCGAACAAGGCCGACGTTATTTCGAAGCTGGGCAAAAATTCCCCGACACAGAAATGACTGATTGGGGGCGCGTGATCTGGAGTTACAACCCTAACGACCAGGTGTAACTTCTGGGGCACGTATGAAGACATACCGATGAGCTCTGACCCGACCGCGCCGCAAGATCAGCCGCCTACCCGTACGACCGACAGGCGCATGCCGACCGAGGATCTGCCTTATCCACTAGGCCTGCGCCGTGTTGACGATCCCCCCGACGACAACCGCCTTTATGGGCTGCTGGGAGACCAGGCGGTGTTCGAGCACATCGGGCTTCGCCCTCGCATCAAGGCGACGACTTCAGACGAAGTAAGGGCTTTCGGCGGACGTCTCAACGACGAAATATTCTCAGGCTTAAAGAACGTGTTTGGCGAAATAACCGATATCGAAGTCGGACACACCCTCTCACCCGCGTCGATGACGACCGAAGCCGAATTTGCCACATTCGCTAGCCGGCGATGGGTTCCGCCAATTGACGACCCTGCGCATTTTTTCGCGTTCCGCTCGCGCGATGCCGAGTGGGCTGGCTTCCGGTGGCATCACGAAAGTTTCCGCTTTCGACGCGCGTCCCTCTTGGGCTTCGTAGTCGAATCAGCGATCCCGGCACGCTCGTCGGGATATTTCCAGGTGTCGGCCGTTTGCGTACTACGAGCAGAGCCGGGAATTCATGCCTGGCGCCGCAACGTCGAAGAAGTCACATTTTATTTCGGCGAGCGATGGACTGCCGAGGTCGCCTTCGAATTGCTCAGTGTTATGACCAGCGTGGCGAATTTTCTGGGAACGACGTTGACGGCGAGTCAGTTTATGGACGTTTGATCTCGCGAATACCGCCGAGCGAGCGCGTGGGCGACGCGGAGGGAATCAGTCGAAGCGGCCACGCCGTTAAGGACGAAGGCGCAACCACGCCATCACCCTGAAACACAACCAGTTGCTGAGCACGGCGCCGATGGGAACGATTGGTAGCGCGTGGCCGTGAACGCCGCTAGCGAATAGCCCGACGGCAGTTGCGATCGTCGCGACGAGCGGGAGCAGGAACAGGAACAGACAGACTCCACGGGTAGCGGTCGAAGCGTTCAACATCGCAAGGATCGCGGCGATCGGACCTCACATGCGTGGTTCTGCTCCGGCATCGCTATCTTCATCCCACACGATCCGCTCGAAAATCGCTTTCAGCTTGGTGCCTCTCGTCGCATTCAGCATCGCAGCGTGCGCGACGCGACCCATGAGATGAGCTCGATAGTCGGAATAATTGTCGCGATTCTGTGAAGCCGCTCCAAGTCGAACGCAATTCGTCAGCACCGCCTTCAAAGCATCAAACTCAGTCCGCGCAAGATTCGGATGACTGTTCACCACCACCCCAGCCAGATGCTGCCTCGCCCCCCGCCGCATCACCCGCGTCTTCCTTAAATTAACCGCAAACCCTTCTTCAATAGCAATCGCCGCCACGCGAATTTCAACCCGCTGAGCCATCCGCGCGAGATCGTCACCACCGGAAAACGCCAGATCATCGGCATACCGCGTGTACGTCGCACCTAACGAACGCGCCAACCCAGCCAACCTCAGATCCAACCGAAACGCACACAAATTCGCCAACGCCGGGGAAGTCGGCGCCCCTTGCGGCAAATGCCGGCTCCGATACCGCTGCCGCTCCAACCAATCGATCTTGTCGCGCACATCCGGCGCCAGCAACCTGCCACTCGGCACACGATTGGTACACAACGCAGTCAGCGCTCGGGAAACCTCCAAGGGATAACCCAAAGCACGTATCGTGGAGTAAACACGTCCCTCATGCACCGACGCAAAGAAATCCGTCAGATCGAAGCGAATCACAAGCGCCTTCCCAGCATGAGGCGCCGCGAACGTAACCGTATTCCGTCCACGTCGAAAACCATGCACCGCATCGTGAGCAGGAATTCGATCGAGTAAGCCATGCAGCACTTTTCTCTGCAAAGCCCGCAAGCGCGATTTCGGCACTTCGATGATCCGACACCGACCGTCGCGTTTCTCGATCGCCTTGTACGAATAGTGATGAAGCGGTGTCGCCGCACTCTGCGCTTGCACACGCCAGCGATCGGCAAACCAGTCCAGTTCGTTTGACTCGATTTCCAGCCACGCGGCCAGATCGCCGAGCGTCGGCAACTGCGGTAGCGCCACGTCATGCAACCAGGGTGGAGGCGGCCGCTGAACAGGAGGGCGAGGCAACATACGAACAACCCTCGGCCGGCTTTCACTCCTCCATGCCGAAACAAAACCCGTGTTCTCAGCCACGACCTTCGACAATTCTTTACTGTCGACGCTGTCCCAACGCGCGCCAAATCGCTTCTCGACCCCACGCGACAATCCATTCATCCAATCCGAGCGTTCACCCAATACGAGCGTCATCCGCTCGATTATCGCGACGGCGTCGGGCGGTCCGGCCAACATGGCATCGGCGATCGCGTAGGTGACGAATTGCAGAGAAGATAAGGGCATAGAGCAAAGAGAGGGGCGGGGCGGCCAGTCAACGCGTCTTGTGCTGCGTGAGCTCCTTTGCGCAACGCGCAACTGACGCTCATGCGACGAACTGCGGAGGTCTTTCTGATCCACGGGGTAGCCCCGTAGTGCCTGGAACGAATACTGCCCGTACCTTGGCAAGCTTGACCAGCCGACCCGCGGGTCGAAGATAAGCGACGCGGCTAAGTGTTGTCAACGCATCTGCAGTACGAATCAATTCTGCAATAAAGTGTTGCCGAGGCACCTGATTGATCCAGAAGGCACGATAACTCACAGTCAGCGACGGGCAGCAGCAAAATCGGCAATAGGCGAGGATACGGTCTCACCATTGCACAGGCGGTATCCGATAAGTGCGACAACCTATTCTGATTTGACTTTGCCGCAGCTATTACGTGTCTTGCAGCGCGGCCCCAACCGCTTTTGCCTTACTCAACCCGATCCGTTCGAGAAATCAGTCGTTCGTGAGGAGCGCACTGTCTCAAGCGGCGAATAGCGCACTATTCTCCGCGTTTTCTGCGGCGGATGATTGGTGCCTGCAGGGGAGAATGAGTGGGATCAGCGTCGCACTCGGGGTGTCGAAAAAATCAGCGGCAGCCGGGCCGCAGCACGTCGTACGAACTCGCAGATTGAGCACTGGATAAGTCACTCACTTATCCACAGCCCCCTCTGGACAACTTTTGTACAAGCCATCTGACACCTTGTGGGCGAAACTTTGATAAATCCGCGATCACGCCAGGTCAGCCGAAAGTTGTCCCTGGCTCCTTGCCCCTGTCCGCCCGCGCTCCGCAGGGTTATCGATTCCACAGTCCCTTGATCCGTAAACGAAGATTCAAGTTATCCACAACTAGGCGCGGTGCTTGTTAACTATTACTACGTATACATATACAAAGACTATAAAAACCAGAGAGGCATCCGGAAAGCCCGCTGCATAAACACGCACAAAGCAGGCAAAACAAACAGAACCAGGCCAAAGCCATCAAACCAACGGCAAACAAATCTCGGTCAACAGATCAGCAGGTGCAGTCTCCTTAGGGCTATTCAGATACTCCTCGAACACCGGCGCATCCGCAGCCTCGCGCCCCGACTGCACTAGCCACGTCCCATACAGCCACTCATAAGCCGCACGCATATCGCTATACGGCCCCTTGTGGCGCAACGCCGCGTACTCACCGCCTTTCACGTGCACCACCGAAACCGGCGGACTCACGGTCACCGAAGCCTGAACCGGATGCGGCAACAACACCCCTGCCTTCGACCGCAACTCATTCTCCGCAACAACATCCGGATCGTCGTAGTAAATCCCGATCATGCGCATCTGCCCCGCCAGCAAATTGTGTTTCGCCAACCAGCCGAATAACCCATCGAACGCCTTGCCGATCTGCATATACGGTCCCACGTGATCCACCGACAAAACCTCCATCGGCTCCACGTGACGAATCACCACTTCACGCATCGTCATTTGATCGTCTCCAGAAAGCGCCGGACGAAACCGGCTATGTGTGCCTTGCTTGCGATACAGCGCCGGCGGAACGCCGAACGCCGCGCGAAAGGTGCGAGAGAAAGACTGCAAACTGCTGTAACCCGAGCGCACGGCAATCTCCGCGATCGGCATTGCACCATTCGCCAGATATCCCGCCGCCCGATGCAGCCTCAAGCGACGTACGGTCGTCGCCACTGTCTCGCCATACATCGCCTGATAGATGCGATGCCAGTGATACGGCGACATGCAGGCAATTTCCGCTAAACGATCGATATCCAGCGGTTCGTCGAGATGATCGTAAATATGGTCCAGCACGCGGCCCAGCCGAGTTTCGTAGCGCGCGCGGTTGTCTGCTGGGTTCATATTAAGTGGCTAACCAGGAGAAGATTGCGTAAGGATGCGAACCAAAGTATCACGTTCCCATTTACCAAATCCTGCGAACTTCACACACCGCACGCAAACGGAGTTAAGCGTCCACTGACACAATCGCGCTTGAACTTTGCCGAATTTCGATAACACCTCGAATAATGGCTCACTACCATCGGCTGAAGCCTGTCCGCTCATGCACCGCAAAACCTTGCGGCGTCGAGCAAGCGGCAACATCAGGAGCGCCCGATGAAATCAGAGTCCAAAAGTCAGCACGTCGGTAAGGTCACGCATCATGAGTTGACGCAAACGCTCGGTACGTGGCAACTGTGGGGGATCGCGGTCGGTCTGGTCATCTCCGGCGAGTATTTCGGCTGGAGCTATGGCTGGGCGAGCGCCGGCACGCTTGGCTTCGTCATCACGGCGGTTTTTATTGCCGCGATGTACACCACCTTCATTTTTAGTTTCACCGAACTCACCACGTCGATTCCGCATGCGGGCGGCCCGTTCGCCTATGCGCGCCACGCTTTTGGCCCAACCGGCGGTTATCTGGCGGGCGCGGCGACGTTAGTCGAATTTGTCTTCGCACCACCCGCGATTGCACTCGCGATCGGCGCGTATCTGCACGTGCAGTTTCCAGGTCTCGAACCCAAACACGCGGCGATGGGCGCGTATCTCGTCTTTATGGCGTTGAATATCGTCGGCGTGCAGATTGCCGCGGCCTTCGAGTTGTGCGTGACGCTGCTTGCGATCTTCGAATTGCTGGTGTTCATGGGCGTGGTGTCACCCGGTTTTCAGTGGTCGAACTTCACGAAAGGCGGCTGGTCCGGCGCGGACACCTTCAGCATGGGCTCGTTCCACGGCATGTTCGCGGCGATTCCTTTCGCCATCTGGTTTTTCCTCGCGATTGAAGGCGTGGCGATGGCCGCCGAAGAAGCCAAGAATCCGAAGCGTTCGATTCCGATCGCCTACATCACCGGTATTCTCACGCTGGTGGTGCTCGCCGTCGGCGTGATGGTGTTCGCAGGCGCCGCTGGCGACTGGACCAAATTGGCGAACATCAACGATCCGTTGCCGCAGGCCATGAAATTCATCGTCGGCGAGCATAGCGGCTGGATGCATATGCTGGTGTGGCTCGGCCTGTTCGGGCTCGTCGCGTCGTTTCACGGCATCATCCTCGGATACTCGCGTCAGATCTTCGCGCTGGCCCGCGCGGGTTATCTGCCGGAGTGGCTCTCCAAGGTGCATCCGCGCTTCAAAACACCGCATCGCGCGATCATCGCGGGTGGGGTGGTGGGTATCGCCGCGATCTATAGCGACGAGCTGATCCAGTTTGGCGGGCAGACGCTGACGGCGAACATCGTGACGATGTCCGTATTTGGCGCTATCGTGATGTATATCATCAGCATGTTGTCGCTGTTCAAGCTGCGTCGCTCGGACCCGAACATGGAGCGCCCGTTCCGCGCACCGCTGTTTCCGTTCTTTCCGGCGTTCGCACTGGTGGCCGCGGTGATTTGTCTGGCAACGATGATCTACTTCAATTTTGTGGTGGCCGTCGTGTTCGCGATCTTCCTCGCGCTCGGCTACGTCTACTTCCTGTTGACGCGCCATCAACGCGAAGCAGCACCGGCAGACGCTTTGCTCGAAGAGTGACGGAACGAGCCGCTGCGCAAGCAGCGGCGATGGAGTCGTAAAATGAGCTACACCGAGACAATCGGCAGCCGCACGTATCGTTTCGCCGATCTGAAAACGTTAATGGCGAAAGCCAGCCCGCAACGTTCAGGCGACCAGCTCGCGGGCGTCGCGGCGGCGAGCGAAGAAGAGCGCGTCGCGGCCAAGATGGCGCTCGCGCAGGTGCCTTTGCGCACGTTTCTCAACGAAGCGCTAATTCCGTACGAAAGCGACGAGGTCACGCGTTTGGTGATCGACGATCACTCGCCGGAAGCGTTCGCTGAGATCTCGCATCTCACGGTGGGCGATTTCCGCAACTGGCTGCTGAGCAGCACGACCGATGCGGATGCGCTCACGCGTATTACCGCCGGGCTCACACCGGAGATGGTTGCTGCGGTCTCGAAGCTGATGCGCAATCAGGATCTGATCACGGCGGCGCGCAAACGTCCGGTGATCACACGGTTTCGCAATACGGTTGGCTTGCCCGGCCGCATGTCGGTGCGCCTGCAACCGAATCATCCAACCGACGACGTCAAAGGTATCGCCGCGTCAATGCTCGACGGCCTGATGTACGGCTGCGGCGACGCGATGATCGGCATCAACCCCGCCAGCGACAATCTCGCCGCGATCACCAAGCTGTTGCTGATGATCGACGATTTCCGCCTGCGCTATCAGGTGCCGACGCAATCGTGTGTGCTGACCCATGTCACGAACACGATTGCCGCCATCGAAAAAGGTGCGCCGGTCGATCTGGTGTTTCAGTCGATTGCAGGTACGGAGAAGGCGAACGCGGGTTTCGGTATTTCGCTTGCGCTGCTGCAGGAAGCGTATGAAGCGGGGCTGTCGCTGAAACGCGGCACCGTCGGCAATAACCTGATGTATTTCGAAACCGGGCAGGGCAGCGCGTTGTCGGCCGATGCGCATTTCGGCGTCGATCAACAGACATGCGAAGTGCGCGCCTATGCCGTCGCGCGTAAATTCAATCCGTTCCTGGTCAACACGGTGGTCGGTTTCATCGGCCCCGAGTATCTGTACGACGGCAAGCAGATCACCCGTGCGGGTCTCGAAGACCACTTCTGCGGCAAGCTGCTCGGCGTGCCGATGGGCTGCGACATCTGCTACACGAATCACGCCGAAGCCGATCAGGACGACATGGACAACCTGCTTACGCTACTCGGTGTGGCAGGCATCAATTTCATCATGGGCATTCCGGGCGCGGACGACGTGATGCTCAACTATCAAAGTACCTCCTTCCATGACGCGCTTTACGTGCGCGACGTGCTCGGCCTGCGCCGTGCGCCGGAATTCGAAGAGTGGCTGGAGTCGATGCAGATCACCGACGCACGCGGCGCATTGCTGAGTGCGTCGACACAACAACCGCTGCTGGAAGGCGCGCGCGATTGGATGGGTATCGCATGAGCGACTTCCTCGAAAAGAATCCATGGAACGCGCTGCGACAGTTCACTAACGCGCGCATCGCGTTGGGCCGCGCAGGCAATAGTTTGCCGACGGCGCCGTTGCTGGCGTTCAACCTGTCGCATGCGCAAGCGCGCGACGCCGTGCATCATCCGCTCGATACGGACGTGCTGCACGAACAACTGCGCGCACAAAGTTTCAGCACACTGGATGTGCATAGTGCCGCGCCTGATCGCGAACATTATTTGCGGCGGCCTGATCTCGGCAGGCGCTTAAGCGATGAGAGCCGCGCTGCGCTTGGTCAACTCAAGAACGATTCGCCTGAAGTGGTTTTCGTCATCGCCGATGGTCTCTCTGCATTCGCTGCGTCGAAGCAATCGATCCCGCTGCTGCAAGCTGTCATTCCACGCCTGGCCGAATGGAAGATCGGCCCGGTGGTGGTTGCACGTCAGGCTCGCGTCGCGCTCGGTGACGAAATCGGCGAACTGCTCAATGCCAAACTGGTGGTGATGCTGATCGGCGAGCGACCAGGTTTGAGTTCGCCCGATAGTCTCGGTATCTACCTGACTTATGCGCCCAAAGTGGGCTGCAGCGATGCGCAACGTAACTGCATTTCCAACGTGCGTCCTGAAGGTCTTAACTACGAGTCCGCCGCACACAAGTTGCACTATCTGCTAACGCATGCAAAGCGCTTGGGTCTCACCGGTGTCGGCCTGAAGGACGACAGCGACACGCTGCTGGCAAGTCCGCTGACACCACCCGCAGTCAATGACGATTCGAATTAGACGCGCGCCGCTGGTGAATGCGCCGGCAAAACTTGCCGTCGGCGGCGATTAGAATTAGACACGCACGGCTGACAAGAGAGCGCGCCGGGAACGCCAGCAGTCGGCCGCGATTCAAACTAGAGACGTGATGCTAACGATCACGCTCGCAGTCAGCAACAATTCGACCTCACGCGCGACATAAAAACGCCACTTAAGCATCCGCCCGTTCCACCGGATGCGTTTCGAGCCACGCGTTTTCATCGTCCGCGAACAGTCGCGAGCGTGTGAGAAAACGCAAGCCGCTCGGCCGTTCCAAAGAAAACATCCCGCCATTGCCCGGCACCACGTCGATAATCAACTGCGTGTGCTGCCAGTATTCAAACTGCGATTCGCTCATGTAGAACGGCACGCTGGCAATCGTGCCGAGTTTCACGTCGGACGAGCCGACCATGAACTCACTCTGAGGAAACATCATCGGCGCGCTGCCGTCGCAGCATCCACCGGATTGGTGAAACAGCACAGCCCCGTGCTCGGCGCATAGCTTATCGATCAAATCGACCGCAGCCGGCGTGGCAATCACACGGGCCACTTCCTTCTCATCAGCCATCACATGCCCTCGCTGAAAAAAGCGAGCCGCGCGAAGCGGCCCGCTCGAACAGAATCGCCAGCTCCTCGTAACGCTCAGAAGAAACCGAGCGGCTTATCGCTATAGCTGACGAGCAGGTTCTTGGTCTGCTGATAGTGATCGAGCATCATTTTGTGATTTTCGCGGCCGATGCCCGATTGCTTATAGCCACCGAACGCAGCGTGTGCCGGATACGCGTGATAGCAGTTGGTCCACACACGGCCCGCCTGGATTTGCCGGCCGAAGCGATAGGCGCGCGTACCGTCGCGTGTCCATACACCGGCGCCCAGACCGTAGAGCGTATCGTTGGCGATCTCGAGCGCTTCCTCTTCGTTCTTGAAGGTCGTTACGGAAACAACCGGTCCGAAGATTTCTTCCTGAAAAATGCGCATCTTGTTGTGGCCGCGGAATACGGTCGGCTTCACATAGTAGCCCTTGCTCAGTTCGCCGCCGAGCGCATTGCGTTCACCACCAATCAGACATTCGGCACCTTCCTGCTTGCCGAGGTCGACGTACGAGAGGATTTTTTCCAACTGTTCCTGCGAGGCTTGTGCGCCGATCATCGTCTTCGTATCAAGCGGATGGCCTTGCGTGATCGCGGCCACACGCTTCAATGCGCGTTCCATGAAGCGGTCGTAAATTTTTTCGTCGATCAGCACACGCGACGGACACGTGCACACCTCGCCCTGATTCAGCGCGAACATCGTGAAGCCTTCGAGCGCCTTGTCGAAATAGCTGTCGTCCTCGTTCATCACGTCGGCAAAGAAAATGTTCGGGCTCTTGCCGCCGAGTTCGAGCGTCACGGGAATGATGTTCTGGCTCGCGTACTGCATGATCAGGCGGCCCGTCGTCGTCTCGCCGGTGAAAGCGATCTTCGCGATGCGCTTGCTCGATGCGAGCGGTTTGCCGGCTTCGAGGCCGAAACCGTTCACCACGTTCAGCACGCCCGGCGGCAGCAAATCGTGGATCAGTTCGAGCAGCACGAGAATCGAAGCGGGAGTTTGCTCGGCCGGCTTCAGCACGACGCAATTGCCGGCAGCCAATGCAGGTGCGAGCTTCCATACCGCCATCAGGATCGGGAAATTCCACGGAATGATCTGGCCGACCACGCCGAGCGGTTCGTGAAAGTGATACGCGACGGTGTCGTGGTCGATCTCGGAGATCCCACCTTCCTGCGCACGCACGGCACCGGCGAAATAACGGAAATGATCGATGGCTAGCGGGATATCGGCCGCCATCGTTTCACGCAGCGGTTTGCCGTTGTCGATCGTTTCAGCCACGGCGATGCGCTGCAGATTCGCTTCCATCCGGTCGGCGATACGGTTCAGGACGTTCGCGCGATCGGCGGCGGAGGTCTTGCCCCACGCTGCCTTCGCACGATGCGCGGCGTCGAGCGCGAGTTCGATATCGGCTTCGCGCGAACGCGGGATCGACGTGAACGCCTCACCGGTGATTGGCGACACGTTGTCGAAGTACTCGCCACCCACTGGTTTTACCCATTCGCCGCCGATGAAATTCGCATACTGCTTTTTGTACGGGAATTCGGTGGTCAGAAACTGCATCTCTGCGTGATTCATCTGTGTGCTCCTCACATGTTTGAATGGGCTATATTCGGCGCGATATTTCGCTTGGCCGCGAGAGGCTAGAGCCAGAACCGTGCCAATGCACCGCGCTGGTGAGCCGCGCACGCGCAGCGGGCACTTTGCGCGGCATGGCGCGTGGCACTGTTCACCTTGCCGGTGGATGAGCGTTTCGTTTCTGACCAGCGTGCGCAGCGCTGTTCAGGAATTGAACAGGGCGTGCGCACCTGCTGGTGAGATCAAAGCAAAGTAAGCGAAGAATCCGTTCGGCATGGGAATTGCCTTCCTTTCCCGCTTCGATATTCCGTTTTCGTAGATCCGGTATGACGATTGAATTCCAGAATCAGAGCCTGACAGCACCGACGCACGCACAACAGCCGAGCTTTTGCGTGCAGACCTGCGTCGCCTACGACGCGGACGAGCAGGCGCGCAACCTCCACGGCTGGCACCAGACCTACGACCAGCTGACCGCAGGCCGGTTTGTCGGCGGCTTGACGGAGTTGTGCCTCGATCACATGCAGGTGTTCGTCGAAACGACCAGCCACACGCTGCGGCAGACCTGCGAAGTGCAGAAGGATGCTTACTGGTTCGGTATTCCGGCTTGCCGCGAAGGTTCGGGGCGTATCGATGCGCAGGTGATCGCTGGGGATGCGCTCGCATTTCGTCCGGGCGGGATCGAATTCGAATTGCTGACCTCAGCGGGCTACGAGATTTTCGGCGTGGTGGTGAAGGGTGAAGTGCTGCGCCGTTACGCCGCTGAAGTGGAGCGCATCGGTCTGGCCGATCGTCTGCCGAACACGGAAGTCGTGTCGATCGGCACGGCGCGCAAAGATCGCTTGTGCGCATCGTTGCGGCAACTTCTCAACGACGGCGCTGCGAGCAGCACCCCGCTGTCCTCGTTCGCACGCAACAATTTGCAGGCGTCGGTGCTGGCTTCACTATTCGATGTGGGCGCGTTGCCTGCCGCGGAGCAGGTGGCGATGCCTGCGCGTGGGCGTCGTCAGTCGATCGTGTCGGAAGCGCGCGAGTATGTGCTGGCCAATCGCGACCGCGCGATCAACGTGCCGGAGTTGTGCGAGCGCCTGCATGTGAGCCGGCGCACGTTGCAATACTGCTTTCAGGACGTGCTCGGGATGGCGCCTGCCACGTATCTGCGCACGATTCGCCTGAATGGCGCGCGACGCGATCTGTGCAATGCGTCGCACGAAACACGCTCGGTGCAGGATGTTGCGGCGGCGTGGGGCTTCTGGCATTTGAGCCAGTTTGCGACCGATTACCGGAAGCTGTTCGGCATGCGGCCTTCCGATACGTTGAAGGCCGCGATCGGCGCTCATCAGGTGACGGGGAATCGTTCGTTCGCTCACTAGGATCGTGCGGCGCGTTGCGCATTGCTGGTACAAAGTACGCTGGCCGGCGGCCTGCTGTTTGCAGGCGGCGGCCCCGCACGCACTTATTTGCGCAACAGCCGCAAGCCATTCGCCACCACCAGCAGGCTCGCGCCCACGTCGGCGAACACGGCCATCCACATCGTGCCCAAGCCCATCATCGTCAGCACGAGGAAGACGCTCTTGATGCCCAGCGCCAGCGTGATGTTCTGTACCAGCACCGAATGCGTCGCCTTCGACAGACGGATGAACTGCGGAATCTTGCGCAGATCGTCATCCATCAACGCGACGTCGGCGGTTTCGATCGCGGTGTCGGTGCCCATCGCGCCCATCGCGAAGCCGATGTCGGCACGCGCCAGCGCGGGGGCGTCGTTGATGCCGTCGCCAACCATGCCCACCGTCGCGCCTTCCTGCGACCACTGCGCCACCGCGTTCAGCTTGTCTTCGGGCAACTGATTGCCGCGTGCTTCGTCGATGCCGACCTGCTGCGCGATCGCAGCAGCCGTGTGCGGGTTGTCGCCGGTGAGCATGGCGGCACGCACGCCGAGGCGCTCTAAATCGGCGATGGCGGCGCGGCTCGTGTCCTTCACCGTATCGGCGACAGCGAACAGCGCGAGCACGCGTTCGGCATCCACCAGCATTACGACGGTTTTGCCTTGCCCCTCGAGCGCATCCAGGCGCGCCTCGAGCGACGTCGAGCAGCGGCCGAGCTCTTCGACCAGCCGATGATTGCCGAGCCAATACGGCGAGCCGTCGATTTCGCCGCGCACGCCGCGGCCCGCCAATGCCTCGAACGCCTCGACCGTGGCACTCGCGACGCTTTCGTTTTTCGCCGCGGCCGCAATCGCCATCGACACGGGATGGTCCGAGCGACCCGCAAGGCCCGCCGCGAGTGTCCTGCAATGAACGACGTCGACCTCGGCCAGTATTTCGAACTCGGTTTGCACCGGCTTGCCGTGCGTGATCGTGCCGGTCTTGTCGAGCGCGAGCCAGCTTAGCTTGCGACCCTGCTCGAGGTAGGCGCCGCCTTTGATCAGGATGCCTTTGCGGGCGGCAGCGGCTAGGCCGCTGACAATCGTCACCGGCGTCGAGATCACCAGTGCGCAAGGACAGGCGATCACCAGCATCACGAGCGCCTTGTAGACCCATTCGTGCCACTGTCCGCCAAAGAGCAGCGGCGGCAACACCGCCACGGCGAGTGCGGCAGCGAACACGATCGGCGTATAGATGCGCGCGAACTGATCGACGAAACGCTGCGTCGGCGCTTTGGTGCCTTGTGCTTCTTCGACCGCGTGAATGATGCGCGCGAGCGTCGTATTGCTGGCCGCAGCGGTGACGCGATAGTCGAACGAGCCGGCCTGGTTGATCGTGCCGGCAAACACCGCGTCGCCCAAGGTCTTGTCGACCGGCAGGCTTTCGCCAGTGATCGGCGCCTGATCGACGCTCGAGCGGCCCGCGACGATTTCGCCGTCAAGCGCGATCCGCTCACCCGGCTTCACGCGTACTACCGCGCCGAGCGAGATCGCCTTGAGGTCCGTGGGCCGCCAGCTGCCGTCGGCTTGCTGCACGCTGGCCTGTTCGGGCGTGAGCTGCATCAGCCCCTGGATGGCATTGCGGGCGCGGTCGAGCGATTTCGCTTCGATCAGTTCGGCGATCGTGAAGAGCACCATCACCATCGCGGCTTCCGGCCACTGCTGCAGGATCAGCGCGCCAGTCACCGCAATGCTCATCAGGGCGTTGATGTTCAGATTGCCGTTGCGGATCGCAACCCAGCCCTTTCTGTACGTCGTGAGGCCGCAGGAGGCGATCGCCAGGATCGCCAGACCCGCTGCCAGCCAGACGGGGGCGCCAAGCCAGCCCGCGGCCTCTGAGCCCACCGCAGCAAGGCCGGCGAGCGCCAGCGGCCACCACGGCTTGGGCGGTGCATGAGGGGCGGCGGCGGTGTCCGGGTTCGCGTCTGCCAGTTCAGGCGTGAAGCCGAGCGAACGGATCGCGGCGAGGATCGAGTCGAGGGCGTCCGGCGCGTGGACGACGGTCAACACGCGCTGCATCAGGTTGAAGTCCATGCTGCGCACGCTCGGCATGCGGCTGAATTTCTTGCGGATCAGCGCTTCTTCGGTCGGACAGTCCATCTGCATGATGCGGATCGCGGTACGCACGTCGCTGCCGACAGCTTCGGATTGCGGGAGCTTGACCGGCGCGGCTGCCGCGTGCGCCGTTCCGCAGCAGCCTGCTTCGGCGTGACCGTGGGCGTGTTCACGGCGGTGGTCGCGCGCTTCATGCTCGTGACCGCAGCTTTCGCGGTGTGCTTGAGCGTGCGCTTTGGGGCCATGGTTGCAGCTTTCAGCGTGCTCGTGGTCTGGGTCCTGACCGCGCGCTTCGTGGTCGTGACTGCAGGATTCGCTATGACCATGACCATCGGCGTTTTCATCGGCACGCTCGTGAGCATGCCCTTCGTGCCCGTGGGCACAGGCTTTGGCCTGTTCCGGACGGTCTGCTTCGGCTTGGTTCGCGTGAGGCATGGGTGGCTTCCTGGTTCGATTTGTGGTCTAGTAAACACCTTGAAGCCACTACAAGGTCAAGGCCGCAATCCGGAGGGTCCATGAAAATCGGCGAACTGGCGAAAATCGCCCATTGCACGACCGAAACCATCCGTTTCTACGAAAAAGAGGGCCTGTTGCCCGAAGCGGAGCGCACCGAGGCGAATTACCGCAGCTATTCGGTGAGGCACGTCGAGCGCCTGCGCTTCATCCGCAATTGCCGTGCGCTCGATATGACCCACGACGAAATCCGTGCGTTGCTGCGTCTGACGGACGCGCCGGCGGACGGCTGCGGCGGCATCAATGCCCTGATCGACGAGCACATTGCGCACGTCGATACGCGTATCGACGAATTGAAGCAGCTGAAAGTGCAACTCACCACGCTGCGCGAGCAATGCCACGGCGAACAGGCCGTTGAAGACTGCGGCATCGTCCAGGGCCTCACCGAAATGGACGTCGGCGCAGCGCGTGTGCGGCATACGCATCTGGGTTGAAGCGCTGCGCCGGTATTGGCGGCGGCGCTGACCACGGCAGTGACAGCATTCACGGCTGGACCATTTATCCGGCCCACTCAATAAACAATCGAATCCAGTTGGAGAATCAACGTGTTTACCTGTAGAAATCAGCCCTGCGGCGAGCAGTGGGAGATGTCGGACGTCGTCATCAAGAATGAAGGGCAGGGGCTTCTGTTCCGTTGCCCGATGTGCGGCGCGCGCAATTACGTCGAACGCTTCGACGCGGAAGATGGATCAGTGCTGTACGAGCAGATCGAAGGCCGTCCCGCAACCGGCCCCATGGCCGATTAGTTGCTGGTCTTCAGTCTCTTCAGCCCCTTCAGTCGATAGCGAGCCACCACCCTATGAACAGTCCCACACCAGCCGGCGCGCCGTTTAGCCAGCTACCGCTCCCCCCCGCGACGCTCGCCAATCTGACGCAGCTCGGCTATGTCGAGATGACGCCGATTCAGGCAGCGAGTTTGCCGATCGCGCTGGCCGGCAACGATCTGATCGCCCAGGCGAAAACCGGCAGCGGCAAGACCGCGGCGTTTTCGCTGGCGCTGCTCAACCGCCTCGACGTGCGCAACTTCGCCGTGCAGGCGATGGTGCTGTGCCCGACGCGCGAACTCGCCGACCAGGTCACGCAGGAAATCCGCCGTCTGGCGCGTGCCGAAGAAAACATCAAGGTGCTGACGTTGTGCGGCGGCACGCCGATGCGTCCGCAAACCGCCAGCCTCGAACACGGTGCGCACATCGTGGTCGGCACGCCGGGCCGGATCATGGATCACCTCGAGCGCGGCAGTCTGCCCTTGCAGGGGCTCAACACGCTGGTACTCGATGAAGCCGATCGCATGCTCGACATGGGTTTCTTCGACGATATCGCGACGGTCGTGAAGCAATGCCCGAAAGAGCGTCAAACGTTGCTGTTCTCGGCGACGTACCCCGAAGGCATCGTCAAACTCAGCCAGCAATTCCTGCGTAATCCGAAGGAAGTGAAGCTCGCCGAGCGGCACGACAACACCAAGATTCGTCAGCGCTTCTATGAAGTGACCGAAGACCAGCGTTTGCATGCCGTCGGTCTGTTGCTGAACCACTATCGTCCGGTGAGCACACTGGCGTTTTGCAACACCAAGCAGCAATGCCGCGATCTGCTCGACGTGCTGCGCGCGCAGGGTTTTCATGCGCTCGCGCTGCATGGCGAACTCGATCAGCGTGAACGCGATCAGGTGCTGATCCAGTTCGCGAACCGCAGTTGCTCGGTGCTGGTTGCCACCGATGTCGCCTCGCGCGGTCTGGACATCGCGGAGCTCGAAGCGGTGATCAACGTCGACGTGACGCCGGATCCGGAAGTGCACGTGCACCGCATCGGCCGCACGGGCCGCGCCGATCAGGAAGGCTGGGCGCTCAGTCTCGCCAGCATGAACGAGATGGGCCGCGTGGGCAGTCTCGAACAGGCGCAGAAGCGTGAAGTCGAGTGGCACAAGCTGGCCGATCTCAAGCCCGCGAGTAACGAGCGGCTGCTGCCGCCGATGGAAACGCTGCAGATTCTCGGTGGCCGCAAGGAAAAGATCCGTCCGGGCGATGTGCTTGGCGCGCTGACCGGCGAAGCAGGTTTCGCCGGTTCGCAGATCGGCAAGATCAACGTGACCGAAATGTCGACCTATGTGGCCGTGGAGCGCAGCGTCGCGCGCGACGCATTGCGCAAGCTCAGTGGCGGCAAGGTGAAGGGCAAGAAGGTCAAAGTCCGCATGATGGACGACGCGTGATCGCTGACTAGTTTGCTTTGACGGCTGCGACCGCCCAGTCGCAGCCGGGTTGGCCTGCATCACCGCTGAGTATCACCGCAGCGAATCACAACTCCGCATCGCCGTCGCGCATCACATTACGTCATACCTCGGCTGTTTTCCGCGCTTCCCGCACAGCTGCCTTTCTTCCGCTAAACCCCCGATTTCATTGCCTTAGCCTGCTCCAGCACGGCATTGCGCGAGCCATGACGTAAACGCATGCCGCGCATGACAAAGTTTCGATTGTGACCGTTCTTTGGCTGATGCCTAATCATCGAACCGGATGGGACCGCCGCGCAGTGGGCAGTCCGCGAATCCGCTGCCGGATGGAGAAAGGGAGAAAGCCTTATGCAGAGCGCCATGCAAGCCCGCTCGAAACTGCCTGACGTAGGCACGACGATTTTTACCGTGATCGGCCAACTGGCCGCGCAACACGATGCGCTGAACCTGTCGCAAGGTGCGCCGAATTTCGCGCCGGACGCGAAACTGATCGACGGTGTCGCGCAAGCCATGCGCGCCGGTCATAACCAGTACGCGCCGATGGCCGGCATCGCCGCTCTGCGCGAAGCGCTCGCCGACAAGGTCGAGACGCTGTACGGCGTGCGCTACGACCCGTCGAGCGAAGTCACCGTGATCGCCAGCGCCAGCGAAGGCCTGTATTCGACGATCAGCGCCTTGGTACACCCGGGCGACGAAGTCATTTACTTCGAACCGTCATTCGACAGCTACGGCCCGATCGTTCGCCTGCAAGGCGCAACGCCGATCCCGATCAAACTTTCATTGAGCGATTTCCGCGTGGACTGGGACGAGGTCGCTGCCGCGATCACGCCGAAGACGCGCATGATCATCATCAATACGCCGCACAACCCGACCGCGACGGTGTTCAGCGAGGCCGATATCGCGCGTCTGAAGGCCGTGACGCGAAACACCGACATCGTGATTCTCGCCGACGAAGTCTACGAACACGTTGTGTTCGACGGCGCCAAACATCAGAGCATGGCGTGCGATTCCGAACTTGCGGAGCGCAGCGTGATCGTGTCGTCGTTTGGTAAGTCGTATCACGTAACCGGTTGGCGCATCGGCTATTGCCTCGCGCCCGCCGCGCTGATGGACGAGATTCGCAAAGTCCATCAGTTCATGGTGTTTTCCGCCGATACGCCGATGCAGTACGCGTTTGTCGATGCATTGGCCAATCGCGAGAGCTATCTCGGCCTGTCCGCGTTCTATCAGAAGAAGCGCGATCTGCTCGCGCATGCGCTGCGCGAGTCGCGCTTCGAGTTGTTGCCGAGCGAAGGCAGCTTCTTCATGCTTGCGCGTTTTCGCGGTTTCTCCGAGGAAAGCGATAGCGATTTCGTGCTGCGCCTGATTCGCGATGCGCGCGTCGCGACGATTCCGCTGTCGGCGTTCTATACCGACGGCACGGATTCCGGCTTGATCCGCCTGAGCTTTTCGAAGGACGACGCGACCTTGATCGAAGGTGCGCGGCGTTTGTGCGAAATCTGATTCGCCGGTTGTGCGAGTTTTTCCCGGCGAACGCATGAAGACCTGACCTGATCGCAGAGAGACGCGATCAGATCAACGGCGGCGTGAACCGGCAGCATTTTTGATCGCAGTATGATCGTCGCGTCGTTACGTCGTACGTCCTTATGCATCGGTGCGCTGCATGCTGCGTTACAACAATATCGAAGGAAAAGGGACCTGTTATGAAGTTGCTCAAGCCTCTATTGGCGCTGGCCTGCGCAGTCGCGTCGATTGCCGCATCGTCTGTCGCGATCGCTGCCGAACCCGCAACGCTGCGTTTTGGACTCGAGGCGCAGTATCCACCGTTCGAATCGAAAGGGCCGAACGGTGAACTGCAGGGTCTCGACATCGACGTCGGCAATGCCGTCTGCGTTGCTGCGCATATGACGTGCAAATGGGTTGAAACCTCATTCGACGGCCTGATTCCGGCGCTACAGGGTCGCAAGTTCGACGCAATCAATTCGGCGATGAACGCCACCGAACAGCGCCGTCAGGCGATCGATTTCACGACCGTCGTGTATCGCGTGCCGACGCAGTTGATTGCGAAACACGACAGCGGTTTGCTGCCCACGCCGGCTTCGTTGAAGGGCAAACGCGTCGGTGTGTTGCAGGCGTCGATTCAGGAAACCTTTGCAAAGGCGCATTGGGAACCGGCGGGCGTCACCGTCGTGCCGTATCAGGACCAGAACCAGGTTTATACGGATCTGGTCGCGGGTCGACTCGACGCAACGCTCGTTCTGGCGCCGGCTGGACAGACGGGTTTTCTGTCGAAGCCTAGCGGCAAGGACTACGCGTTCGTCGGTCAGCCGGTGCGCGATGACAAGATCCTCGGCAGCGGCATTGCGTACGGGATTCGCAAGGGCGACACCGCACTGCGTGACCAGCTGAACGCGGCGATTGCGAAGGTTCAGGCCGACGGCACGGTGAAGACGCTGGCGGCGAAGTATCTCGGCAATATCGATGTGACGGCGAAGTAACTTATTGATCGTGTTACGGGCTGTGTTCGGCGGGTCCAGCGTTGCGGTAGGATAAGGCGCATGACCGAGGAGCACACGATGAGCGGGACGAATGACTGCAGTGATTCAGCGGTGACCGCTGCAGCGCCGAAGTTCTGGCGCGATGAAGCGTTGCCGTTCATCGAGGCGCGTTCTATCCAAGACGGCCGCGAAGTCTGCTATGCCAAACACTCGCACGAGACGTTTTCGATCGGCGCCGTTACCGGCGGGCATAGCGTGTACGTGAATCGTCACGCGAGTGAATGGATCGGCGCCGGGGCAGTCGTGATGATGAATCCGGACGACGTGCACGCGTGTAACCCGGTCGCCGACGAGCGCTGGTCGTATCGGATGCTGCATGTGGAGGTTGATTGGCTCACGGGTCTGCAACACGACCTGGGTTTTAGCGACAACCACGCGTTTCGCGCTTTCTCGCAGACCATGACGGCGGACCCGGCGTTGTTCGACGGTTTGAACCGTCTTTACGCGGTCCTCGTCGACGACGACAGCGAGCTCATGCGCAAGGAAAGCGCCGCGCTAACTTTCTTCTCGGAAGTACAACAGAAGCTGAATCCGGCGTCCTTGCCGGATGATGACGCAAGCGGACAACTCGCGCGAGCCGCGGAATTCATCGCTGAAAACTGCACGCGTCCGCTGAAGCTGGAGGATGTCTGCGAGGCGGCTGGGCTTTCCGCCTCGCACTTGATCCGCGCGTTCAAGCAGCGTCATGGCATGACGCCGCACGCGTATCTGATCAACCGACGCATTCAGTACAGCCGCGCACAACTGCGGCGCGGCTACCCGATAGCGGACGTCGCGCTCGATGCGGGCTTTGCCGATCAGGCGCATTTGCAGCGGACCTTCAAGCGGCTGGTCGCGGCGACGCCGGGGCAGTATCGGAGTTGAGCCTGGCTCTGCCGACCAGGCGCATTTTCACTCGACCGTCAAACAACTGCTGACGATGGCGTCGGGCAATGTAGCTGAAGTAGCGGTTGCGCCTCTTGAGCGCGTCCTGCTGCGCGCGTCACGCGATCAGCAGATACAGCGCGCTGGCCGCGAGCAAAGCCGCCATCGCACGATTGAAAAACCTCACGCGCTTGGGCTCCTGCAGGTATCGACGCAGGAACGTGCCGGCATACGCCCAGCAGGCAATCGACAGATAGCAAACCACAAAGTACACGACGGTGAATTGCCAGACGAGCCGGCCGCCGCCATCGGCCGCGTAGGCGCCCATGCCGGCTAATGACGCGAGCCATGCTTTCGGATTAAGCCACTGCATCGCCGCGCCGTATGCGAACGATGGCCCGCGAGTGGGTTTGTCCGCGCCGAGCTTGCCGTCATCGATGGCGAGTTTGTAGGCCATGTAAAGCAGAAACCCGACGCCGGCCCATTTGACGATGTTGATCAGATTGGGGAAATGCGCGAGCAACTCATGCAGACCCAGGCCGATGAGCAGCAGCAACAACGTGAATCCGACGGTTGCGCCGGTCACATGCCGCATGCTCGCAGTGAATCCATGTTGTGCGCCGGCACTCAGCGCGACGACATTGACCGGCCCGGGAGAAATCGACGAGGCCAATGCGAAGGCGGCCATGGAGAGTAAAACGGTCATCTGATGCCTCGATACGTGAGTGCGCAGGATTTGCGACGCTCAACGGTATCGGGCAGTGGGGTGGGGTGTATTGAAGGAAATGACTTTCAGTGAAGCGTCGCCGCGTCGCCGCAGCACTTCTTGAATTTCTTGCCGCTGCCGCAAGGACACGGGTCGTTGCGTCCCACCTTGGGTTCGGTGCGCTGCATCGCGGCGAGCTTCTGCTCGTGGACGGCCTGACGGTGGGGGAGCCAGAAGCGATAGATCGCGGCGATGCTGGCGGGAATCTGCTTGGTGAGGGCTTCACGCTGTTCTGGCGTGTCGACCAACTGCGCCTCTTCCGGCGTCAGCTCCTCGGAGCCCATCAGGTGTAGCGGATCCAGCCATGCCCGACCCTGCTCGCTATCGAACAGCGCTTGCCAATCTGCCCGAACTACAGCGAGGCCCTGCATGAAGCCGAAAGCCCACGCTTCGCCGTCGATGTATTCGCGTTCACTGTCGTCAACTCGGCTGAAACCAAACACCGGTTCGAACTCATCGGGGGCATCTTCCAGGCAGGTAATGATGCCGTTCATGTTCCGCAAGATCAGTCCGAGAATGTGCTGCGCCTGATCCATTGTTTCGAACGCAGGCGCGTCACTCTCGCTCGGGCCCCAGACACCCGGCAGCCAGTAGCTGGGCGGTACGGTAGTCGGCCCGATGGCCATCGCGGTCAGATAACCGTCGAGCCCCTCGATCGTCAGCGTCTCTTCTGAGGTCAGATCGGAAATCAGAAACTCATCGAGTTCGTCGAACTCTTCTTCGGAGAGCGGGTTGGCCAGATCGGCGGGGGCGAGTTTTGATTTGGGCATGGTGAGGCTCCGGCGCTTCGAATCGTGGGTCCCGATGGCATGCGGGAGATGCGGAGTCGGCGTGCCCATATGGCACCCGTGCCGCAAAGGCACAAAGCAAAAAGCCCAGTCGCAAGGACCGGGCTTTTTGTTGAATCTTTGGTGGGGCGTGACAGATTCGAACTGTCGACCTACGGATTAAGAGTCCGCTGCTCTACCAGCTGAGCTAACGCCCCAAACAGAAGCGAAATTATGCCGAAACTTTCCAGGATTGCCAACCCCCTTTAGCAGATTTCTTAAAAAATCTGGGCAGGGAGGCGACCCAAAGCCCGATCTGCCTGCCGTCAAACACCGGAAAGGCGCGGGGCTCACCGTCCCGGTATCATGTCGCGGACATCTGCCGCGCGAAGCGTCGCGCGGCTTTCGACCGGGGACCGCCATGGATGACAAAGAAATTATCGAGCTGCTCGACCGCATCCTCGCGCCTTGGGTCCGCTCGCTCACGCTGACCCCGGTCAAGGTCGACGAAGAGAGTGCGACTTTGCGCCTGCCATTCTCCGGCGGGCTGCGCCACTCGGGCGGCGTGATCTGCGGGCAGGTCTTTATGGCGGCCGCCGACACGGCAATGATCGTCGCGATTTCGGCTGCGCTCGGCGGTTTCAAGCCGATGAGCACGGTGTCGCTCAACATCAGTTTCATGCGTGCGGTCCGCAACGGCGACGTGCTGATCACCGCGCGCGTGCTGCGCATGGGCCGCAATCTCGTGTTTGGCGAAGTCGAATTATTCGACGAAGCCGGCAACATGGCGGTCCACGCCACCACCACCTACGCGCTGCTCGACTGAAACCCGAGACTTGAAGTTGGTTCGCAAGCCGCAATAGAGGAAAAAGCCAAGATGTTCGATCAGGTCGTATTCGCCGGCGGTGGCAATCGCTGCTGGTGGCAGGCGGGGTTCTGGGACGTGGCGCAGCCGGCGCTGGATATCCGGCCGCGTGTCATCACCAGCATTTCGGCCGGCGCGGCCACCGCGTGCATGCTCTACACGCGCGATTCCGACTGGGTCATGCGCTATTACGAAGAAGCACTGCGTCACAACACCCGCAACGCGTACTGGGGCAATCTGCTGCGTGGCGAATCGGTGTTTCCACATTACCGGATCTACCGGCAGGCGCTGCTCGACATCTACGGCGACAAGTTCTCGACGCTCGCCGACGCGCCAGAAATCCGCATCGGCGTATCGCACCTGCCACGCTGGCTTGGCGCGCGAAGCGCCGTCGCCGCGGGCCTGATTGCGTACAACATCGAGAAGTACGTGCGCAAGACGCTGCATCCGACGCTCGGTCAGACGCTCGGTTTTCATCCGGAATTCGTTCGCGCGCAGGATTGCGCGACGGTCGAGGATCTCGCCGATCTGATTCTGCAATCGTCGAGTACGCCGCCGTTCACGCCGGTTTTGCGGCGCAATGGGCGGCCGGTGCTGGATGGCGGAATGGTCGACAACGTGCCGGTCGGCGCGCTCGACGCCGATGCACCTGGCAATGTGCTGGTGATGGTCACGCGTCTTTATCCGCGACCGCAGATGTTCGTCGTGCCGCATGGCGTGCAGCAACGGCTCTACGTGCAGCCGTCGCGCAAGGTGCCGATTTCGAGTTGGGATTACACGAGCCCATCGCAGATGGTGCACGCGTACAACCTCGGCCGTGCCGATGGTGAGGTCTTTCTGGAACGCATGCCCGATCTGCTGGAAGCCGGCGCGCACGAAGCGCGCTGAGGTGAATGTGACTAACGGGGCGGCGCGGCTTCTAAAAGCGTTGCGTGGCTCGCAGGCCATGCGCCAACCAGATCGGCGCGCAGATTGAAGCCGAAACAACCGCGAGGGATTAACGCGGTCGCTTAACCAACGCCACAGATTACCGCCGACGCCCGCCCTGCAACGCTTCCGGATTCGCTGTACTGGAGGTATCGCCGGCGTCGAAAGCCAGAATGTTCTGGAATGCCGCGGTGAAATACAACTCGTAGCTCTCGCGCTCCACGTAGCCGATGTGCGGCGTGCAGATCACGTTCTCCATGCGCAGCAGGCTGTAGCCCTGCAGAATCGGCTCGCTCTCATAGACATCGATCGCGACCATCCCCGGACGGTTGTGCGACAGCGCGTTCACCAGGGCGTTTTCGTCGAGCAGTTCGGCCCGGCTCGTGTTCACGAGTAATGCGGTCGGCTTCATCCGCATCAGGTCTTCCTCCTTGACGATGCCGCGCGTGTCGTCATGCAGACGCAGGTGCAACGACAACACGTCGCTCTGCTCGAACAGCGCCTCGCGGCTCTCGGCCACGCTATATCCCTCCGCGCGCGCGGCTTCGCGCGAATGCTCGCGGCCCCAGATCAGCACGTTCATGCCAAACGCCTTGCCGTATCCCGCAAGCAGCCGTCCGATCTTGCCGTAACCCCAAATTCCCAGCGTCTGACCGCGCAACACCTGACCCAGACCGAAGTTCGGCGGCAGTGCCGACGTCTTCAAACCGGATTGCTGCCAGGCCCCTTGCTTAAGGTTTGCTACGTATTGCGGAATCCGCCGTTGAGCCGCCATGATGAGGGCCCAGGTCAGTTCGGCCGGTGCGGTCGGCGAGCCGCTGCCTTCCAGCACGGCAATGCCGCGCTCGGTACAGGCGGCCAGATCGATATGGCTGGAAACTTTGCCGGTCTGACTGATCATGCGCAAATGCGGCAACTTGTCGAGCAGTTGCGAGCTGATACGGGTGCGTTCGCGAATCAGGACGAGAGCGTCGACTTCGGAAAGACGGCTCGCCAGTTGCCCGAGACCGCGGACGGTGTTGTTGAAAACCTTGACCTCATGGTCGGCAAGCAGTTGAAAGCAATCGAGCTTGCGGACAGCGTCCTGGTAATCGTCGAGGATGGCAATCTTCATGGTATGTGTCTTGCGACGCACCATAGCGGTGCGGAACGGAGTGTTATGCTGACTGTCCCATCATGTGACCCAGGTCACATGATGGTATGACTGAATGCCTTAATGTAGAAGCTGCCGCATAGAACGGCAGCGCCACTGCAAGGCAGATTGACATCGTTTTTAACAGTTTGTTGCGTGTTGAGGCAAGCCGCTTTACAGACGGTTGCAGACAACTGTCCGCGGATGCCTCCATGCAACACGCTGTGTGGCCCGTGATGACCTGCACAATTGTGCGTCGGCTTGTAGGAATGTCGTCGCGAAGAATTGAACGCCTCTCGCATGCAGCGTCACTGGGCTTGTACCGTTTTTCTATTGCTTTCAAAACGGAGACAGGTCGATGAATCATCCCTCATTCGAAGGACAGCCCACCATCGAGGCGTCTGCAGGAGCGCCCGCGTGGGTCAAAAACCGGAAACTGGTCGACTGGGTCCAGCGCGTTGCCGCCATGACCAAGCCCGATCAGATCGTCTGGTGCGACGGTTCACAGGAGGAATACGACCGCCTGTGCGCTCAGATGGTCGAAGCCGGCACCCTTAAGAAACTGAACCCCGCCAAACGTCCGAATTCTTATCTGGCATGGTCTGATCCGTCGGACGTGGCGCGTGTGGAAGACCGCACATTCATCTGCTCAAAGCGCCGTGAAGATGCCGGGCCGACCAACAACTGGATCGAACCGGCTGAGATGCGCTCGAAGCTCGACGGCCTGTTCGATGGCTCGATGCGTGGCCGCACCATGTACGTGGTGCCATTCTCGATGGGTCCGCTCGGTTCGCCGATCGCGCACATCGGCGTCGAGTTGAGCGACAGCCCATACGTGGTGACCAACATGCGCATCATGACGCGCATGGGCCGCAAGGTGTACGAGGTACTGGGCGAAGACGGCGAATTCGTGCCGTGCGTACATTCGGTCGGCGCGCCGCTCGCGGCGGGCGCGAAAGACGTACCGTGGCCGTGCAACGACACCAAATACATTGTCCACTTCCCCGAAT
Source organism: Paraburkholderia sediminicola (assembly GCF_046026855.1). GTDB lineage: Bacteria > Pseudomonadota > Gammaproteobacteria > Burkholderiales > Burkholderiaceae > Paraburkholderia > Paraburkholderia sediminicola_A. The sequence goes on from NZ_JAQQET010000008.1 coordinate 191,725, forward strand.
CGCGCGAAATCTGGAGCTACGGCTCGGGCTATGGCGGCAATGCGTTGCTCGGCAAGAAGTGCTTCGCGCTACGTATCGCATCCACCATGGGTCGCGACGAAGGCTGGCTCGCCGAACACATGCTGGTTCTCGGCGTGACGTCGCCGCAAGGACACAAGCATCACGTCGCGGCGGCGTTTCCGTCGGCTTGCGGCAAGACCAATTTCGCGATGCTGATTCCGCCGGAAGGCCTGAACGGCTGGAAAATTTCCACGATCGGCGACGATATTGCGTGGATCAAGCCGGGTAAGGACGGCCGCCTGTACGCGATCAATCCGGAAGCGGGTTATTTCGGCGTCGCGCCAGGCACGAGCGAAAAGACCAACTTCAACGCGATGGCTACGCTGAATGAAAACGTCATCTTCACGAACGTCGCGCTGACGGATGACGGCGACGTCTGGTGGGAGGGCATGACCGACGCACCGCCCGCGCATCTGATCGACTGGCAGGGCAAGGACTGGACGCCGGCGATCGCGAAAGAGAGTGGGCGCAAGGCCGCGCACCCGAACGCGCGCTTCACGGCGCCGGCTTCGCAATGTCCGTCGATCGATGCCGACTGGGAAAACCCGGCGGGCGTCGCGATTGACGCGTTCATTTTCGGCGGCCGCCGTTCAACCACCGTGCCGCTCGTCACCGAAGCGCGCAACTGGGTCGAAGGCGTGTACATGGCCGCGACCATGGGCTCGGAAACGACCGCGGCCGCCGCAGGGCAGCAGGGCGTGGTGCGCCGTGACCCGTTCGCGATGCTGCCGTTCTGCGGCTACAACATGAGCGACTATTTCGGGCACTGGCTGAAAACCGGTGAGCGCCTCGAGAAACTGAACGCCAGGCTGCCGAAAATCTTTTGCGTCAACTGGTTCCGTAAGGGTGCGGACGGCAAGTTCGTCTGGCCGGGCTTCGGCGAGAATATGCGCGTGTTGAGCTGGATGGTCGGGCGCATCGAAGGCCACGCGGAAGGTGAAGAACATGCGTTCGGCGTGTCGCCGCACTACGAAGACATCGACTGGAGTGGCCTGAATTTCAGCCGCGAGCAATTCCAGCAGGTGATTTCTGTCGACGACGCGGCATGGCGCGACGAACTCGCGCTGCATGCCGAGTTGTTTGACACATTGCAGCAAGGTCTGCCGCCGGCTTTGAAACAGACCAAACTCGCGCTCGAAGGAAAACTCGCTGCCTGACGAGGTGAGTGTTCACTTCGCATAAAAGCCGCCTTCGGGCGGTTTTTTCTTTCCCGCTCCGACCTGCACGGCGATTTTCTCTGATTTCACAATGGCGGGGAGACCTTTGCATCTGTTCGAACAAAAAAGACAGTGCAAGCTGCAGTGCAGCAGATTGTTGCTTTAGTCGGAACAATCGAGGTCCGTGCCCCACACTGGGGAGCACAGTGACACAAATATCGACAATATTTCCGCTTTGGCGGGCAACTTCTGCACGATTTCGCGAGTCGTAGGAGAATTCCAAGTTCGCTTCACTGGTTTTCACTAATTGTCAGGAAGCTGTAACACGGCAGGAGTTGTCCCATGGATCATTTGCAGTCGATGCGAGTTTTCGTCAAAGTGGCGGATCTCGGTAGTTTTGCCCGCGCTGCGAGCGCGATGGATATTTCCAACGCAGTTGCTACCCGTCACGTTGCCGATCTCGAAGGCCGGCTTGGTACGCGGCTGCTCAATCGCACAACCCGCAGCTTGTCCCTGACCGAATCCGGTCAGGTTTATCTCGAGCGCGCGCGCCAGATTCTCGACGAACTGGAAGACGTCGAGCAGATGGTGGTCGCGCGCAATCACGAACCCGTCGGCACGTTGCGAATAGTCGCACCGGTGGTGTTTGGGTTGCATAACCTTGCGCCCGTGCTGCAGACGTACGCGGAGCGCTATCCGAAAGTCATTCCCGATGTCACGCTGGTCGACCGTCAAGTCGATCTGGTCGAAGAAGGCTTCGACGTAGGCGTGGTGATCGCGCGGCAAATGCGCAGCGCGAGCATCGTCACGCGCCGTTTGACTACTGGCTGCATGACGGTGTGCGCAACGCCGGCCTATCTGGAGAAGCACGGCACGCCAACGCGTCCTGAGCATCTGCTGGAGCATCCGTGCCTGAGCTTGCCGTCCGAGTATTGGGGCGACGAGCGCGTGTTCACGGGCCCGGAAGGGGAAGTGCGCGTGCGTCCGTCCAACGTGATCGTGGCGAACAACACGGAAATGCTGCGGCAGTTCGCGTTGCTCGGCATGGGCATCGCGATTTTGCCGAGTTATCTGATCGGCCGCGACATGACGCGCGGCAGGCTCGTGCGTTTGCTCGGAGATTACCGTTTGCCGCAGGTCGAGATCAACATCGCGTATCCAAGCCGTCGTCACTTGCCGGCGAAGGTGCGCACGTTCATCGATCACCTGGTCGAGCATTTCAGCCAGACGCCGAACAGTCTGCTGGGCGAGCAGTGGATCAAGGACGGCCTTGGCAGGCCCGCCACGTCCGCGGCGCTCGATTCGGAGGATCACATGCCGCCGGAAGCGTTTGATGGCGCTGAGCCGCTCTCGCGGCTCCTGGATAGCGAGCTATCGCCGATGCCGAAGACTTTGGCAAAGACGACGAACCGTCCACGGCCCACCGCTCTGTCGCCGCTTTGAGCGTGCGAGCGATGGCACCGGCGGCGCTGAGCTAAGCGCAGCCAGGTCCAAAACAAAAAGGCGCAGTCACATGAAGTGACTGCGCCTTTTTTCTGGGCAGGTGTGAGGCAGGCCGGAAACTGAATACCTCCGGTCGCCCGCCCGATTTACGAGCCCGTCTTGCGCGCTACCGCTTTTTTGGCCGGCGTCTTCTTGGCAGCAGCAGTCTTCGCAGCCGCAGTTTTCGTAGCGGGCGCTTTCTTCGCCGCTACCTTTTTGGCGGCCGGCGCCGCCTTCAATGCGACCGGTGCATCTTCGTCGTCCGACTCCGGCGCTGCCTTGGCTGCCGCCTTTGCCGCGGCGGTCTTCGCTGCTGTCTTGGCTGACGGCTCTTTCTTCTCGAACTCGAAGCCGATCTTGCCGTCGTTCTGCTTGACGAGGAACGCCTTGAAGTTACGACCGGTGCGCGACGACTTAAAGTTCGTCAGCAGGTCGGTGCGTCCTTCTTCGAGCAATTTCGCCATCTGCTCACGCGCGATTTCCTGCTGCAGAATCACCTTGCCCGAGCGGAAGTCGCAAGTCTTCGGATTTGCAACCGAGTTCTCGCAGACATAGCTCATGCCGTGTTCGAACACGCGAGCCTTGCACTTCGGACACGCGCCGACCGATTGTTGGTCTGAGAAGTCAGGCGGTTCACCATCTTCACCGCCAGAGTCCTGACCGAAGTCGAACTCGAGCTTGTAGTTCTTGATCTCGTCGTCGAGCGAGAGCTTCAGGATCGCGGAGAACGGGCGGCCCATCTTGCTGCGGAAACCCGACAGCGGTCCGATCGTCTTGTTCTGCAACAGCTCTTCAACTTCCGGAATTTCGAACTGGCGTCCGCCCGGAATTTTCGAAATCGAAAACTCACACTTCGAGCAGGCAAAGCGCCGGTAGTTTTCCTTCACCTGGCCGCCGCAATTCGGACACGGCGTTTGCAACGTCGCGTAATCGCCCGGGATCGTGTCGGAATCGTACTCTTTCGCGCGCTTGACGATGGTCTGCGTCATGCGGGCGATTTCCTGCATGAACGCGTCGCGCGGCAGGTTGCCACGCTCCATCTGCGAGAGCTTGTACTCCCATTCGCCGGTCAATTCCGGTGCAGTCAATTCCTTTACGCCGAGGCCGCGTAGCAGCGTCATCAGCTGGAATGCCTTGGCGGTTGGAATCAGATCGCGGCCCTCGCGGATCAGATACTTTTCGCCGAGCAGCCCTTCGATAATGGCGGCGCGCGTGGCCGGCGTGCCGAGCCCCTTGGCGGCCATGGCTTCGCGCAATTCGTCGTCTTCGACCAGTTTGCCTGCGCCTTCCATTGCCGACAGCAAGGTCGCTTCGTTGTAGCGTGCGGGCGGTTTCGTTACCAGTTGCTGGGCGGCGATCTTGTCCGTCTTGACCTTCTCGTCCTTCTGCACCGGCACGAGGTTTGCGTCTTCGCCGCTGATTTCGCGGCCATAGACCTGCAGCCAGCCCGGTTCGACCAGCACCTTGCCTTCAGTCTTGAAGTGATGGCCGACCACTTCCGTGATCCGCGTTGTCACCCGGTATTCGGCGGCTGGGAAGAACACCGACAGGAAGCGTTTCACGACGAGGTCGTAAAGCTTCTGTTCCGGTTCGGACAGATTCTTTGGCGCTTGCGCCGTCGGGATGATTGCGAAGTGGTCGCTGATCTTCGAATTGTCGAAGATGCGCTTGTTCGGCTTCACCCAGCCTTTGTCGAGCACCTGCTTGGCATACGGGAGATAGTTGTTGCTCTCCTTGAGCATGCCGAGCGTTTCCTTGACCGTATCCATATAGTCTTCCGGCAACGCGCGCGCGTCGGTCCGGGGATAGGTCAGCACCTTGTGCTTTTCGTACAGCGCCTGAGCGAGGCCGAGCGTGTTCTTCGCCGAAAAGCCAAAGCGGCCGTTGGCTTCACGCTGCAAGCTGGTCAGGTCGAACAGCGCCGGCGACAGTTGCGTGGTCGGCTTTGATTCTTCGGTCACCTTGCCGATCTGGCCGCGGCAGGCGGCGACGATCGTTTCGGCGGCGGGCAGTGCCCACAGACGCGAATCGCGTTTTTCGGGATCGAACTCGTCGCGCTTGAATTGCGGATCGAACCAGCGGCCTTCGTAGAAACCGGCCGCGCAGACGAACTCCGCCTTCACTTCCCAGTAATCGCGCGGCACGAAGCGGCGAATCTTCTCTTCGCGTTCGACGACGATCGACAGCGTCGGCGTCTGCACCCGCCCGACCGTGGTCAGGAAAAAGCCGCCGCCCTTGCTGTTGAACGCGGTCATGGCTCGCGTGCCGTTGATGCCGACCAGCCAGTCCGCTTCCGAACGGCAACGCGCCGCATCGGCGAGCGGCTGCATTTCTTCGTCGCTGCGCAGACGGGCAAAGCCGTCGCGGATCGAGCCGGCCGTCATCGACTGAAGCCACAGGCGCTGAACCGGTTGCTTGGCTTTCGCGTGCTGCGCGATCAGGCGGAAAATCAGCTCGCCCTCGCGCCCTGCGTCACATGCGTTGATCAGACGATCTACGTCTTTGCGCTTGAGCAGCTTGGTCAGTACCTTCAGGCGCGACTCGCTCTTGGCGATCGGATTCAGATCGAAATGCGGCGGAATGACGGGCAAGTTGGCGAAACTCCACTTGCCGCGTTTGACTTCATAGTCTTCGGGCGCGGCAATTTCCAGCAAGTGGCCGACTGCCGAGGAAAGGACGTAGTCGTCGCTTTCGTAGTATTCGTCATGCTTGGTAAAGCCGCCCAAAGCCTTCGCGATGTCGTTCGCGACGGAAGGCTTTTCGGCGATGATCAGTGCTTTGGACATGACTCGATGTGAGGTTGGTAGATCCGGGTTGATGGCCTTGAGTGCGCTTTTAACTAGCGCGACCCTCGTTTGCGACCTTTGCGACCCAATAACGACCGCTTTATAGCACACGGCGCGAGAGCGGCGTGTCAAGTGCCATAAAAAGCGCGCCATGATAATTGCGCGCTGAGTCACTGGGCAAGCTGCGGAAAACGCGTCGTGTATCGCTCGCAACGCCCGTGCCGTAAGCTTCAGCGGCTGGCGGCTACATTCACGCGGCGGTCAGCGCGGGCCGTAGTTTGGGCGCGCCGCTGATGCCGGGCACGGCCGTCAGGTCAGACAACATCCGCTCCACAATCGCCGCCTGTGGCAAAACCGTGCCAAAAAAACGTGTCGTTACCGAGTCTTCGATCAGGATGGTCGGGAAATTTTCGACATCCAGATCGTCGAAGCGGTCCGCATGGGTTTCGATGTCGATCCATGCGAAACAGATATGCGGATGCCTTTCCGCCAGCCGGTCGAAGGCATCCCGATACTCACGGCAAGTCCCACACCACTCCGCGCACAGGCAGGCAACGAACAGCGTATCGGGTTCGTTGACGCGCTCGGCAATCCGGTCTTGGTCGGTGTCGAGATTCAGCGCGGGCATGGTGGTTCCTTGCGTACTTTTGTCAGGTGCTTTGGCGCGAATGTAGCATGGCCGATCCTGGATCGTGGTCAACCCTGGTCAATGCGGGGTCAGCCATGGGTCGCTCGCGTGAAGCGGCCGCCGGGCAGCGCGGTCACCTGGCCGGCGAGTTCGAGTTGCAACAGCGTGTTTTGCAACGCCGCGTCCCCCATCTCGGTGCGGATGGCAAGAATTTCAAGCGTGGCGGGGGCGTGGCCCAGTGCGTCGAGGAGTTGCAGCGCTTCCGCGCTCATGGCCGGCGGGGCTGAAGATGATGCAGGCCCCGCCGCCAATTCGGGCTGAACTGATGTCGGGGCATGGACCGCCAGCAATTCGGACTGGATCGCTGCCGATGCATGCTCTGAGCCCGCGCTTTTCCGACGCACCGCCTGTTTGCTGGCGGCTTTCGCAGCCACGGGCGTGGCAAAGCCTAGTTCCTCGAGCACCTCATCGGGCGTTTCCACCAGCTTGGCGCCCTGCTTGATGATTCGATGGCAACCGCGGGATAAGGGCGCATGGATCGAGCCGGGCAATGCGAAGATATCGCGTCCCATTTCGTTGGCGAGCCGAGCCGTGATCAGCGAGCCCGAGCGCATTGCGGCTTCGACGATCACAACTCCGCTGACAAGGCCTGCGATCAGGCGGTTACGCTGCGGAAAGTTTGCGGCGCGCGCCGGCGTGCCGAGTGGCCATTCCGAAAGGATCGCCCCTTGCGCCGCAATCTGCCGCGCTAGCGCATGATGCGCGGCCGGGTACACGAGGTCCGCGCCGGTGCCGATCACGGCTACCGTGCCGCCGACGCCTTCCAGCCCGCCCCGATGTGCGGCACCGTCGATACCCAGCGCCAGCCCCGACACGATAGTGACGCCGGCTTGCGAAAGCTCACGTGCGAAACGCTCCGCGTCTTCAACGCCTTGCGGCGTCGCGCTGCGGCTGCCCACCAGCGCGATCGCCCGTGTGTGCAACAAATCCAGCCGGCCCTTTATATATAGTAGCGGCGGCGGATCGGGCATGGTGAGTAGCGCGGGAGGGTAAGCAGGATCGTCGAGTGTCACCACGTGGTTGCCGGGCAGCGCCCACCATGCGATCGCCGCGTCGAGTTGCGCCTCGAAGTCTGGGCTGGGTGGTGCCAGCACAGCGCGCGCCGCAGTCTCGCCCGCGATCCCGGCAAGTGCCTCGAGCGATTGATTGAAAATCGCTTCCGGCAGTCCAAAAGCGCTTAGCAATAAGCGCAGGGCGGCGGGTTTCAGCCCCGGCGCGAGCGAAAGCCGCAGCCAGGCGGCAAGTTCAATATCGGTTGCTGGCAAGGTGCGCATTGAAAGTCGATCCTCTTACAGGGCCAGCGGGCAGGCGGGCGCCATGCTAAAATTTTCATCATCCGAAATAACTGCAGCGCCGCGCCCACCCGCGCGGGCTCGTCGTTTAGCGCATGTGGCGCGTTGAATCGAACCGGTTCGACACCATCTATCCTCTGCGTAACGCGATGTGCCCACAACCTGGCCAAACGGCTAACGCGAGTCTTACACCGGTCAGCGGCGCCTAAAAACACACTCAAGATCATGGCTTTACTGAACATCATCAATTACCCGGACAAACGGCTGCACAAGGTTGCGAAGCCGGTCGAAGTGGTCAACGACCGCATCCGCCGGCTCGTCGCCGACATGGCTGAAACGATGTACGCGGCGCCCGGCGTCGGCCTCGCGGCGACCCAGGTGGACGTGCATGAACGCGTGATCGTGATCGACGTGTCAGAAACGCACGACGAACTGCTCGCGTTCATCAACCCTGAAATTGTCTGGTCGAGCGACGAGAAGAAGCTGTCGGAAGAGGGCTGCCTCTCGGTGCCGGGCATTTACGACAACGTCGAGCGCGCCGAGCAGGTGCGGGTTCGGGCGTTAAACGCGAAGGGCGAAATCTTCGAGATGGACTGCGAAGGGCTGCTGGCGGTTTGTGTCCAGCACGAAATGGATCATCTGATGGGCCGCGTGTTCGTCGAGTACCTGTCATCACTGAAGCAGACGCGCATCAAGAGCAAGATGAAGAAGCTCGCCCACGCGATGTAATGCGCGCCCACCTCGCCTACTGCCCCCGTTCATGAGTCATTCGTTGCGCGTCATCTTTGCCGGTACGCCGGAGTTCGCTGCGGCCGCGCTGGCCGCGATCCATAGCGCCGGTTTTCCGGTGCCGCTCGTGCTGACCCGGCAAGATCAGCCTGCTGGACGCGGCATGAAATTGCAGGCGAGCGCGGTTAAGCGTTACGCGCAGGAGCATGGAATTGCGGTCGCGCAACCGCCCTCGTTGCGGCGCACGGGCAAGTATCCGGCTGAAGCGGCAGCCGCGATCGATCAACTGCGCGCCACGCCGCACGACGTGATGGTCGTGGCCGCGTACGGTCTGATCCTGCCGCAGGAAGTGCTCGATATTCCGCCGCTGGGCTGCATCAACATTCACGCTTCGTTGTTACCGCGCTGGCGCGGCGCCGCGCCGATCCATCGCGCGATCGAGGCGGGCGACGCGGAAACCGGCATCACGCTGATGCAAATGGACGCCGGACTCGACACCGGCGCGATGATCTCCGAAGCGCGCACGCCGATTTCCGACGTCGACACCACGGCCACCCTTCACGACCGTCTCGCACAAGACGGCGCGAGGCTGATCGTCGAAGCGCTGATCGAACTCGAGCGCAGCGGCAAACTGACGGCAACACCGCAACCGGCGGATGGCGTGACTTACGCGGAAAAGATCGGCAAGCACGAGGCTGCGCTCGACTGGCGTAAGCCGGCCGCAGCCCTCGCACGTCAGGTGCGCGCGTTCGACCCGTTCCCCGGCGGTGTGGGGACGCTGGAAGACGGCACGTCGATCAAGATCTGGGCAGCGGTTCCAGTTGAAGCGCAAAGCAACGCAACCGCCCCCGGCGTCATCACCGAGGTCTCTCCCGAGGGCGTCGTGGTCGCCTGCGGTCAAGGCGCGCTGCGTCTCACGCAATTGCAAAAGCCGGGCGGTAAGCGCTTGCCGGTACGCGAATTCCTGGCCGGCGCAACGCTGGCCGCAGGTCAGCGTTTCCAGCTTCCCGAAGCAAAATAACCGCCTTGCGCATGTCTTGAACATCCCCCATTCGGCCGATATTTAAGGCACCCGCCCCCGGCTCGCGGCGCGTTAGAATCCTCTATGCAGCAGCTTGTGTTTCGAGGATCCCCATGTTTGGCATCACCCATTTCGAATTTTTCGTCGTCGCGGTCTTTCTACTGAATGTGACGCCCGGTCCCGATACGGCTTACATCGTCGGGCGCAGCGTCGCTCAGGGCCGTGGCGCAGGTCTGATGTCCGCGCTCGGCATCTCCGCCGGTTGCTGCGTTCATTCGCTTGCTTGTGCGTTCGGCTTGACGGCGCTGCTGGCCGCTTCGGCCACCGCGTTCACCGTCATCAAGTTCGTCGGCGCTATTTATCTGATGTATCTCGGCGTGCGCCTGATTTTCGCGAAGCCGGCGGCAGACCAGGCGGGTGGCGAAGCGCGCGCTGCCGGCGCGCCGAAATCGCTGCGTCAGCTGTTCCTGCAAGGCTTCTGGACCAATGTGCTGAATCCCAAGGTCGTGCTGTTCTTCGTGTCGTTCTTTCCGCAATTCGTCACGACGGGCAGCGATCATAAGGCGCTGGCGTTCCTCACGCTCGGCGGGGTATTTGTCGTGATGAGCATGATCTGGAACAGTTTTGTCGCGTGGATTGCCGGCAGTGTGACCCGGCGCTTCTCCGGCAAGCCGTCGATGAAGAAGTGGCTGGATCGCGGCGTCGGCAGCGCATTCGTGAGCTTGGGCATCAAGCTCGCCACCGCATCAAGATGATTGAATTTTCCTCGCGCGCCCATATCTAACGTTTAGCTTACAATCGGTCGCCGCGATCATGCGGCGCAGATATGAACCCGCGTTAGGGCAAGGAGTTGCAGACATGTTCAATTGGGTCAAAACCGCGATGTTGATGGCCGCGATCACTGCCCTTTTCATCGTGATCGGCGGGATGATCGGCGGGTCGCGCGGCATGATGATCGCGCTCGTGATCGCCCTTGGGATGAATTTCTTTTCGTACTGGTTCTCGGACAAGATGGTCCTGCGCATGTACAACGCGCAGGAAGTCGACGAAAACAGTGCGCCGCAGTTCTACCGCATGGTGCGCGAACTCTCCACGCGCGCTAATCTTCCGATGCCGCGCGTCTACCTGATCAACGAAGACGCGCCGAACGCGTTCGCCACCGGCCGTAATCCGGAGCATGCGGCCGTCGCCGCCACCACCGGCATCTTGCGCGTGCTGTCCGAGCGCGAAATGCGCGGCGTGATGGCGCACGAACTGGCGCACGTGAAGCACCGCGACATCCTGATCTCCACGGTTTCGGCGACAATGGCCGGCGCTATTTCCGCACTGGCGAATTTCGCGATGTTTTTCGGCAGCCGCGACGAAAACGGCCGTTCGACGAACCCGATAGCCGGCATCGCTGTCGCGTTGCTCGCGCCGATCGCCGGTGCGCTGATCCAGATGGCGATTTCGCGCGCGCGTGAATTCGAAGCGGACCGTGGCGGCGCGCAGATTTCCGGCGACCCGCAGGCGCTCGCCTCGGCGCTCGACAAGATCCATCGTTACGCGAGCGGGATTCCCTTCCCCGCGGCCGAGCAGCATCCGGCCACCGCGCAGATGATGATTATGAATCCGCTGTCGGGTGGCGGCGTCGCGAAGCTGTTCTCGACGCACCCGGCCACCGAGGAACGCGTCGCGCGTTTGATGGAAATGGCGCGCACGGGGCGCTTCGAGTAAAAAACAGCGCTACGTGGCGTGAAGAAAGGCGAGTCTGCGGGCTCGCCTTTCTTGTTTGAGCGCGGGGGATTTAGGCTAGTAGCGGCGCGCCTGGCTACGGCCAATGCGGGGCCTTTTCGCCTCAGGTGCAGTTCGCGTTGCGTCGCTTGCCCTCCTCGGCAGGTCCTTGCCCTATTGCTTGCAGCACCCGTTGCTGCGACTAAGGCCGTGGGCTGTCATTCGCCCTCGGCGGCCCCAGTCCCGGGCCACGCTACAATGTGTGCTGTTTGCGTCGCGCGCACCGCGTGGCCTGCTTTTGCCTTTTTCATGACTCCAAAGCCTTCTTCGCGTTCTGCTTCCCCATCGGCGCATCCGCGCGAATCCCGGTTGTCGATGCTGCATCTCGCGCCCGAGTCGCTCGGTTTCGCGCTCGACTGCGCGGGCCAGGTGGTCGGGGCCGTGCGCCTTGGCGCGGCCTTGCCGGCGGCGCTGCAATCTGTGTTCGTCTGCTCGGCTGAGGGGAGTGCCGCCGCTGCGCGCGGCGCAGTGCAGGACATCGCGTATCGCACCATGCGGCGTCTGGCGACCGCCGAGTGGCTGATCGCGAAGCTGGTGAAAAAGGCGCCGCCGCCCCATGTCGGGCATGTGCTTGCCTGCGCGTTCGCCTTGCTCGTCGACGATGAAGCGAACGCCGCCTATGCGCCGTTCACGGTCGTCGATCAGGCGGTGGGCGCCATCGCCGCGCGTCGTGAGTTTGCGTTCGCAAAGGGCCTCGTCAACGCCGTGCTGCGCAATTTCCTGCGCGAGCGCGAGGCGCTGCTGGACGCAGCGCAAGCCGACGAAGTCGCGCGTTGGAACTACCCGATGTGGTGGATCGATGCGGTCAAAAACGCATGGCCCGAGGCATGGCAAGCGGTGCTCGCGTCCGGAAATACGCAAGGTCCGCTGACGCTGCGCGTGAACGCACGCCGCTCGACGGTCGACGCCTATCTGCAAGTGCTGCAGGACCATCACATCCCTGCGAGCAAAGCCGGCGAGTATGCCGTCATGCTTGCTACGCCGATGCCGGTCGACCGCATCCCCGGCTTCAACGACGGTGTTGTGTCCGTGCAGGACGCCGGCGCGCAGCTTGCCGCGCAACTGCTCGACGTGCGTGACGGCATGCGCGTGCTCGACGCGTGCGCGGCGCCTGGCGGCAAAACCGGCCACCTGCTCGAACTCGCCAACCTGCAGCTCGTGGCGCTTGAAAGCGACGTGTCGCGCGCGCGCCGCATCGGTGAAAATCTGCGGCGGCTCAAGCTCGAAGCGGAAGTGCGTATCGGCGACGCGGGTGCGCCGGCAAAATGGCACGACGACATCGACCAGCCGTTCGATCGCATTCTGGTCGACGTGCCGTGCTCGGCCTCGGGCATCGTGCGGCGCCATCCGGATATTCGCTGGCTGCGCCGCGCGTCGGATATTCCCGCGCTGGTCGCCGGGCAGCGCCGCATTCTCGACGCGCTATGGCCGCTCGTGAAGCCGGGCGGCGAGTTGCTCTACGTTACGTGCTCGATCTTTCCCGAAGAAGGCGAGTTGCAGGCGCAGTGGTTTGGAAACAAGTATCAGGATGCGGTACGATTGGACGCGCCGGGGCAACTTTTACCCTCAGCTGCCCGCGCGCCCGCCGACACATCGGCCGGTTCCCATGCCGGACACGCCGCTGAAGATAGCGCCGGCTCGAACTCAGACCACGACGGATTTTTCTACGCGCGCTTCCAGAAACGGTGACCATCAAACGCTTCTTCCCGCTTCGGCTCGCTGCCGTGTTCTGGATCGTGCTGGCCATGTGGCTCACCGCACCAGGCGCGGCATATGCCGATTCGATCGCGGTGCAGCGCGCGTCGCTGCAATCGGACAACACCGGCTGGAGCCTTGACGCACGTTTCGACTTCGACCTGAACAGCAATCTCGAAGACGCCGTCAACAAAGGCATTCCGCTGTACTTCACAACGGACTTCGAACTGAGCCGGCCGCGCTGGTACTGGTTCGACGAGCAGCCGGTGAGCGTGTCGCAGAGCATTCGCCTCTCATTCCAGCCGCTCACACGTGAGTATCGTGTCTCGAGCGTATCGTCGGGTGGGTTGCAGCTCGGCTTTACCACGCTGAAAGACGCGCTCGCGGTGATCAAGCACATCACGTCGTGGCATGTCATCGACCGCAACCAGGTGCATGCCGGGGAGACGTACACGGCGTCGGTGCGCACGCAACTCGACATCGCGCTGATGCCCAAGCCGTTCCAGATCGACGCGGTGAACAACCGCGACTGGAACCTCTCGTCCGAGTGGAAGCGCTTTACCTTCACGGTGACCGAACGTGCTAAATAGAGTGCGCCGAGCCACCAGCGTCAGCAGCATCGTCGTGCGCGTGCTGGTGTCCACGGTCGCCGTGACGGCCGTGCTGCTGCTCGTGCTGCTTGCAGCGGCGAGTGCGAACACCGAATTCTTCGACCGCTATTACCAGTGGCTGTATGCGGCCAACCTCGCGGTCGCGATGATCTTTTTGCTGGTGGTGGCGACGCTCGTCATCATCATCATTGCCCGGCTTCGAAAAGGTAAGTTCGGCACGCGGCTGTTAGCGAAACTCGCGTTTTTTATGGCGCTGGTTGGTGTGGTGCCGGGCGGCATCATTTACGTCGTCTCGTACCAGTTCGTGTCGCGCAGTATCGAATCGTGGTTCGACGTGAATGTCGAAACCGCATTGACCTCGGGCCTGAATTTGGGCCGCGGCATGCTCGACGCGTCGCTGTCCGATCTGCAGACCAAGGGCCGCTTGATGTCCGAGCAACTGGCGAGCGCGGACGCCGCCGGTACGACGCTCACGCTCCTGCGTTTGCGCGATCAGTTCGGCGTGCAGGATGCGACGATCGTCGAACCCACGCGCAGCATGTCGGGCGCGACGCCGGATATGCATGTGGTCGCGCAGGCATCCGGCAATTACGCCACGCTTGTGCCGAACGACCTGCCCACGCCGCTGATGATCGATCAGGCGCGCGGCCGCGGCTATGCGGCGATCGAAGGAGAAGTCGACGGCGATCCGCATGCGCATGGCAGCAAGGGTGTGCTGCGGCTGCGCATCGTGCAGCGCATTCCCGATTCGAATGCGTCGCTGTTGCAGCCCACTGAACGCTTTCTGCAACTCACGCAGCCGGTGTCGCCGTCGCTCGCGCGTAATGCCGACGCGGTGCAGCGAGCCTATCGCGAGTATCAGGAAAAGGCGCTGGGCCGCACCGGCTTGCGCAAGATGTACATCGGCACGCTGACGCTTGCGCTGTTCCTTGCCACCTTCATTGCGATGATGCTGGCGCTCGCGCTGGGCAATCAGCTCGCGCGGCCGTTGTTCCTGCTCGCGCAAGGCACCAAGGAGGTGACGGAGGGCGATTACACGCCAAAGCGCGAAATCAAGTCGCGTGACGAACTGGGCTTCCTTACGCAGTCGTTCAATGCGATGACGCGGCAGTTGTCCGAAGCGCGCGCGGCGGTCGAGAACAACCGCATCGCGCTCGAGCATTCGAAGGCCTATCTGGAAAGCATTCTTGCGAACCTGACCGCGGGTGTGTTCGTATTCGACCGGCAGTTCCGTCTCACCACCGCGAACCGCGGCGCCGAGCGCATCTTCCGCCAGCAGTTCCAGGAAGTGCTGGGTTCGGCGCTAGAGCAGATTGGCGTATTGATCGAATTCGGCGGGATGGTGCGCAAGGCGTTTGCCGATCGCGAAGCCGCGAGCGGTGACGGTCACGACGACCGCGGCCACTGGCAGCAGCAGTTCTCGGTGCAGGTGCCGGGCGAAACCGAGCCGCTCACCTTGCTTGTGCGCGGCGCGCGTCTTGTGTCCGCCACTGATCGCGATGCGGAAGATATGCAGACCTCCGGCTACGTCGTCGTGTTCGACGATATTTCGGACGTGATCTCCGCGCAGCGTTCGATCGCCTGGGGCGAAGTGGCGCGGCGTCTCGCGCACGAGATCAAGAACCCGCTCACGCCGATCCAGCTCTCCGCCGAGCGTTTGCAGATGAAGCTCGCTGACAAGCTGTCGCCATCGGATGCCGATGTGTTGAAGCGCGGCGCGACCACCATCGTCAACCAGGTCGCGGCGATGAAGCAGATGGTCGACAATTTCCGCGACTATGCGCGCACACCGCCGGCGGTGCTGGCGCATCTGCAACTGAACGAACTGGTCAGCGAAGTGCTGACGTTGTACGGTATCGAGGAAGGCAAGGGCGCGATTCAGGTGGAACTCGCGGACTTGCCGGCGATTCGCGGCGACGCCACGCAATTGCGTCAGGTGATTCACAACTTGCTGCAGAATGCGCAGGATGCCGTGGCCGACGTCGAACAACCACGTGTGTTGCTCGAGACGAGGACAGTAGAATACGGAGACCCCGACGCTGAAGGCAAAGTACGCGTCGCGGTGCGTCTGACAGTGTCGGATAACGGACCGGGCTTTCCCGCGCGTATCCTCACACGTGCATTCGAACCTTACGTGACGACCAAGGCCAAAGGTACAGGTCTCGGTCTCGCGATGGTCAAGAAGATCGTCGACGAACACGGCGCGCGGATCGACATTCGCAACCGCATGAAAGCGGGCGATGTGATTGAAGGCGCGCAGATCTCGATCCTCTTCCTTCAACTGGCAGACGATGCCGCGGCACCTGGAGCAGGGCCGCGGGCGGCGCATGGCAATGCGGCGCAGGGAATGACAAAAGCAACAGTGCAGACAAGGGCAGCGTAAATGGCAACCATCCTGGTGGTAGATGATGAAATGGGCATCCGGGAATTGCTCTCGGAGATCCTGAGCGACGAGGGGCATGTCGTGGAAGCTGCGGAAAATGCGCAGGAAGCGCGCGAATTCCGCTTGCGCCAGGCGCCGGACCTGGTGCTGCTCGACATCTGGATGCCCGATACCGACGGCGTGACCCTGCTCAAGGAGTGGGCCGCGCAAGGGCAACTGACCATGCCGGTGATCATGATGTCCGGTCATGCAACCATCGATACGGCGGTCGAAGCGACCAAAATCGGCGCCCTCAATTTTCTCGAGAAGCCGATCGCGTTGCAGAAACTGCTGAAGGCGGTCGAGCAGGGCCTCGCTCGCGGCAACGCGGCGGCCGGTGCGCCGGGCGGCGCGGCGGCGAAGCCGGCGTTGCCGGTCAGCGCTTCCGCAGTGGCCTCGGCGGCTGCGTTGCCGATGCTGTCGTCGGATGGCATGGGCAGCGGCGCGTTGGCTGCGCAAACGGCGTCGATTTCATTCGACATTCCGTTGCGCGACGCGCGCGATGCGTTCGAGCGCGCTTACTTCGAATATCACCTCGCGCGCGAGAATGGCAGCATGACGCGCGTTGCGGAGAAGACCGGGCTGGAGCGTACGCA
The DNA here is from genome assembly GCF_046026855.1 of Paraburkholderia sediminicola. Taxonomy (GTDB): domain Bacteria; phylum Pseudomonadota; class Gammaproteobacteria; order Burkholderiales; family Burkholderiaceae; genus Paraburkholderia; species Paraburkholderia sediminicola_A. The sequence goes on from NZ_JAQQET010000008.1 coordinate 208,037, forward strand.
CTTGTATCGCAAGCTCAAGCAGCTCGGCGTCGATCTTGGCAAGAACAAAGGGGAGTGAACGGCGCGCCGTGCGTGCAGGTCCGGGCCGCCAGATTTTTTCGAGAAGGGGCTTGCCGCACTGCTGACCCTTTGATATCATTTCGTTCTTCGTTGGCCCGGTAGCTCAGTTGGTAGAGCAGCGGATTGAAAATCCGCGTGTCGATGGTTCGATTCCGTCCCAGGCCACCAGGATTCAGCCCCAGGAAATCGCAAGATTCCTGGGGCTTTTCCTTTTTCTGACAGGCATTCGCGGCAGTGGGGCTTGCTTGCCGTGGCGGTAGGGCGTGCTCGGCGGCGTTTGGCATCGCGTGATAAAATCGCGCCAGTTCAAGGACTTGCATGCGAGCGCGCGGTCGAGGTTCGGCTGGTATGCCACCGCGCTAAACACGTCTTTTCGCATCCTGAAGCTGGACCTTCTGCGCACTTTGCCGCAAGACAGCGAGGCCGCAACAGGCGCCGAACCCTTCGCCCGACGATTAACGGTATAAGCGCCCAGCGACTCTGCATGTGGAAGGCGCGGCCTATACTGCTTTGGGCCGGCAGCAGTGCCGGCACGCGTCGCGCCGCGTTGCTTGCATGGCGCACTTCGCGCAGCGCGACGTGGCACTCATCATTCACGGAGTTTCACGGTGATCCGCAAAGACGCTAAACGTAGCGCTCTGGTGCTGTTTTCCGGCGGCCAGGATTCCGCCACGTGCCTCGCCTGGGCCCTCGAACGTTATGAAACGGTCGAAACGCTAGGCTTCGATTACGGTCAACGGCACCGCGTCGAGCTCGAATGTCGCGAAGGGTTTCGCAACGCAGTCGTACAGGCATTTCCTGCATGGGCCGACCGGCTCGGCGAAGATCACATGGTCGATCTGTCAGTACTCGGTTCGATCAGCGACACCGCGATGACGCGCGAAATCGAGATTCACGCCACTGCCAACGGTTTGCCGAATACGTTCGTGCCTGGCCGCAATCTGATGTTCATGACGATCGCGGCGGCCATCGCGTATCGGCGTGGTTTGCAAGTGCTGGTCGGCGGGATGTGCGAGACGGACTTTTCGGGCTACCCCGATTGCCGCGACGACACGATGAAAGCGTTGCAGGTCGCGCTGAACCTCGGCATGGACACGCGCTTCCTGCTCGAAACGCCGTTGATGTGGCTCGACAAGGCCGACACGTGGCGTCTCGCACATGAGCTTGGCGGTGACGAACTCGTCGAGCTGGTGCGCGTCGAAACGCATACCTGCTATGTTGGCGAGCGCGCCGAACTGCATGCATGGGGCTTTGGCTGCGGCGAATGCCCGGCGTGCCGCTTGCGCAAGCGGGGCTATGAAGCCTATCTGGCCGGCGAAAAGGTCACCGAACCAGTCTGACGGTTTGACACGCACTGACGCTGGCGCATCGCGCAAACGGTGCGCCAGCGGGCAATCATTTTCAGGAATACAAGGCAGAAAGCAGCATGACGTACGCGGTCAAGGAAATCTTCTACACATTGCAGGGCGAGGGCGCGAATGCCGGTCGTCCGGCCGTGTTCTGCCGGTTCGCCGGCTGCAATCTGTGGTCGGGCCGCGAAGAAGATCGTGCGGAGGCGGTATGCCGCTTCTGCGATACGGACTTCGTCGGTACTGACGGCGAGAACGGCGGCAAGTACCGCACCGCCGAAGAACTGGTGCAGATGATCGCGTCGCAATGGCCGGAAGGCGAAGGCGAGCGTTTCGTGGTCTGCACTGGCGGTGAACCGATGCTGCAGATCGACCAGCCGTTCGTCGACGCGCTGCATGCCGCCGGCTTTGAAATCGCCATCGAGACTAACGGCTCGCTGCCGGTGCTCGAGACGATCGACTGGATCTGCGTGAGCCCGAAGGCCGACGCGCCGCTCGTCGTCACCAAAGGCAACGAATTGAAGGTCGTGATTCCGCAGGACAACCAGCGGTTGTCCGAGTATGCGAAGCTCGACTTCGAGTATTTCCTCGTCCAGCCGATGGACGGCCCGTCGCGCGAGCTCAACACGAAGCTCGCGATCGACTGGTGCAAACGCCATCCGCAATGGCGCCTGTCGATGCAGACCCACAAGTATCTGAACATTCCCTGATTTGCCGTGCTGACGATTACACGAAAACTCGAATTCGACGCGGGCCACCGCATCCCCGATCACCGCAGCCAGTGCCGTAATCTGCACGGCCATCGCTACGTGCTCGAAATCACGCTGCAAGGCGATCTGGTCGACACCGAAGGCGCGCCGGATCGCGGCATGGTGATGGACTTCGCCGACGTGAAGTCGCTCGCCGTCGAGCATCTGGTCGATAAGTGGGACCACGCGTTTCTCGTCTACGAAGGCGATACGCAGGTGCGCGGCTTTCTGGAAACGATGGCGGGGCACAAGACGGTCGTGCTCGATCGCATCCCCACCGTCGAAAATCTCGCCGCCGTCGCGTTCGACATCCTCGCGAACGTTTACGACGCGCATTACGGCGTGAATCTGCGTCTGCATAAGGTGCGTCTGTTCGAGACACCGAACTGCTGGGCCGACGTCGTTCGCGACTAAACGCCGGGTCAACCTCGTGGCCTAACCCCCACGTTATTGTCACGGTATGATCGCTCCGATAACCACACGGAGCGAGACATGCCGGTCACCGCATTGCGTCGCAGCAGGCATTCAGGCCGTCATGGCCCTGGCGTTGAGCTGTTCCGCCACGTCAGCACCCTCAACCGTGTTTCAGGCGCTGTATCTCAGCGCCAGGGAGCGCGGCAATGAGTACCTTCACGAATCCCCTCAAGCAACGTCTGAAAGAGGCCGATCCGCTGTTCGGCTTATGGCTTTCGCTCGGCAGCGATTCCTCGGCCGAGGCGCTCGCGCACGCCGGTTTTGACTGGCTGCTGATCGACATGGAGCATGCGCCTAACGATAGCGGCGATGTCACGTCGCAATTGCGCGCGATCGCCGCAGCGCATCTGCCTAGCGAGCCGGTCGTGCGCGTGCCCGCCAGCGAAGCGTGGCTCGTCAAGCGTGTGCTGGACGCCGGCGCGCGCACGCTGATGTTCCCGAATATCGAATCCGCCGAGGAGGCGGCACACGCCGTGCGTCTGACGCAGTATCCGACCGCCGATGCGCTTGACGGTCAGCGTGGCGTCGCCGGCGCGGTGCGGGCGGCTGCGTACGGCATGCGGCGCGACTACGTGCAGAGCGCCAACGCACAGATCGCAAGCATCGTGCAGATCGAGTCGGCGCGCGGCTTGCAGGAAGTGGAGAAGATTGCGGCGACGCCGGGCGTCGATTGCCTGTTTGTCGGACCGGCCGATCTCGCGGCGAGCCTCGGTCACCTTGGCGATTCGAAACATGCCGAGGTGCAGGCCGCGATGGCGCGCATCGTTAGCGCCGCCGACAAGGCCGGTATCGCCACGGGAATTTTTGCTATGGATGTCGCGAGTGCAAAGCAGCATCGTGATGCCGGTTTTCGTTTTATCGCCTTGGCCGCCGACGTCATGTGGATGTTGCGCGCGACCCGCCAGGCGTTGCAGGAGGTGAGGACATGAAGGGGATGGTGCAGTGCGTCGTGGTGCGCCTGGCGGTCACAGCGGCCTTGATGGCGAATGTGACGGCGTATGCGCAGGACAGCCGCGTCGCGAAGTCGAACGATCCGGAGACGCAAACCGCGGTCGCCGATTACAACGCCGGCAATCTGGGCGCAGCGCTTGCCGAGTTCCGTAAAGCCGCGGAGCGCGGCAGCCGGCTTGCCGAGTTCAACTACGCGATGATGCTGCTCAACGGTGAGGGCACCGCAGCCAATGTCGACGAAGGCAAGAAGTGGTTGCGCAAAGCCGCCGACGCCAACATGTCGCACGCGCAGTATGTCTACGGGAAGATGTACGACGACGGCGAGTTCGTCGGGCGTGATCCGGTCGAGGCGCATCGGTGGTTCCTGAAGGCCGCGCGGCAGGGGCACATACAGGCGGAACTCGCGCTGGCCAACCAGTTCCTCGATGGCCGCGGCACTCCGCGCGATAACCAGCAGGCGTTCGTCTGGTACAAGAAGGCCGCGCAAGGCGGCGATATGACCGCGCAGTACGTCGCCGGCTCGTTCTACGAACGCGGTGGCGACGGCGTGGACAAGAACCTGAACGTGGCGCGCGCGTATTACGCGGCAGCCGCCGCACAGGGTGACCCGGCGGCGAAACTCAAGTATCAGCAACTGAGCGCGCAACTGCGGGATCAGAAGGAAGTGAAGCCGCAGTAGATGAAAAAGGGGCGCTCCTGACGTGTACCGCACCCCAAAAGTTGGACACGTGTCCGTGCTTTTGAGGAACAGTTCTGACGGTACGCCCCTTTTGTTTATTCGGCCTTCGTTCCGTGGTCCGCTTTCGCGGATCGGCTACGGCCGTTTCGAGGAAGCCGGATCGTCGTTTCGTTGTGGACGACCGATGGGACTTCTTTTAGCGGAAGGGTTTTTGATTTTGCACCCTGCTGCGTTCATCTCCGCAGTCTAAGTCCTGCTCGCTCTAACTCTGCATCAACCGCTTCTGCCGCGCGATGCTCATGATGAGGCCAATCGCAACCCCCAGCGTAGTCAGCGCGGTGCCGCCGTAACTCATGAATGGCAACGGCACGCCCACCACCGGCAAGATCCCGCTCACCATGCCGATGTTGACGAACGCGTAGGTGAAGAACGCCATCGTCAACGATCCGGCCAGTAGCCGCCCAAACAGCGTCGCCCCGTTGGCCGCGATATACAAACCGCGCGCGATCAGCAGCATATAAAGCGTGAGCAGCACGATCCCGCCCGCCAGCCCGAATTCCTCGGAAAACACCGCGAAGATGAAGTCGGTGTGCTTCTCGGGGATGAACTCCAGATGCGCCTGGGTACCCTTGAGCCAGCCCTTGCCGAGCGGGCCACCCGAGCCGATTGCAATCACCGCCTGGATCGTGTGGAAACCCTTGCCGAGTGGATCGGACGTCGGATCGAGCAGCGTACAGATACGGTGCTTCTGATAATCGTGCATCAGCGGCCACTGCACTTCCGGCTGACAGATCTTGTCCTGGAACGCCGCGATCGAGCCAACCGCGATCACGCCGGCAATCAGTACCGGCACGATCAGCCTGAAACTCAGCCCCGCGAAGTAAATCACGAAGAAGCCCGCCGCGAACACCAGCACGGCGGTGCCAAGGTCAGGCTGCTTGGCGATCAAAGCGACCGGCACAATCAGGATCACGAAGCCAACCAGGAAGTCGTACCAGCGCATTACGCCTTCGCGGCGCTGGTAGTACCAGGCGAGCATCAGCGGTGTGGCGATCTTCAGAATTTCCGACGGCTGGATCACCACGCCGACGTTGATCCAGCGCTTGGCACCCTTGCGCGTGAGGCCGAACAGCGCCACCGCAACGAGTAACGCGATCCCGAACGTATAGAGCGGGACCGCGAAACGCATCAGCGTGGTGGGTGGCACGTTGGCCAGCGCCCACATCAGCACGAACGTCAGCATGATGTTGCGCAGTTGGTCTTCCACCCGGCCGGGCATGTCCAGCGTCGCGCTGTATAGCGTGACGATGCCGACGCACAGCAGCAGAAACACGATCAGGGCGAGCGGCCGGTCGAAGCCCACGAACATCCGCTTGATGCGGTCGAGCCAGGCGCGCTTGTCGAATTGCATGCCTTTCTCCTTACTCGTCGATGCCGCCGGAAACCGGCTGGCGTGGCGACGTAGGCTGAATGCCGTCATCCCGCGACGGGGCGGCGGCGGTAGGCGCCGGCTCGCTGCTCGGGCGGGGTTTGTGCGGGACGCCGGATTTACGCGGCGTTGGGTTCTTTGCAGCGGCAGAGGCAGACGCGGGTGTGGCGACAGCGGTCGACGCGCCGGATGCACCCGCCGCAGCCGTAGGTGTCGATGCAGCGGACGGAGCCGATGCGGCCGCGGCAACAGAAGCCGCCGCCGCGGCCGAGGCGGCGCCCGGCATCGGCAGTGCCGTGAAGCCCGCTGCGACCTTAACCGGTTGTGCCGCGTCCTGTGGCGTCGGTGCGCCACCCACTTCAGGCGCTGACGCATCCTGCGTCGCCGAGGCCGCTGCTGCGACAGCTGCCGCCTCAGCGCCGGGCTTGTTCTTGCCGACCAGGTAGTAATCGAGCACACGACGTGCGATCGGACCGGCCGCTTCCGCGCCCCAGCCACCGTTTTCGACGATCAGCGCAATCGCGATCTTTGGCTGTTCGGCAGGCGCGAACGCAATGAACAACGCGTGGTCGCGCAGATGTTCGGCGATCGCGTGGCCTTTGTAGTTTGCGCCTTGCAACGAATACACCTGTGCCGTGCCGGTCTTGGCGGCGGCCAGATACGGTGCCCCAATGAATACCTTCGACGCCGTACCGTTGGTCACGACGCCTTCCATCGCGCGCTTGATGATGTCGATGTCCGATTGCTTCACGGCAATCTTGTCGCTCGGATCGCGTACGACCGGGCGCGTATCTTTCGTAATCGGATTCTCGATGTCGCGCACGAGGTGCGGCTTCATCACGACGCCGTTGTTCGCGAGCGTGGCGGTGGCATGGGCGAGTTGGAGAATGGTGAACGAGTTGTAGCCCTGGCCGATGCCCAGACTGATCGTTTCGCCTTCATACCAGCGCTGCTGCTCGGGCTTGCGGTACGCCTTGCGCTTCCAGTCCGTCGACGGCAGGATGCCGCGCGCTTCGCCCGAAATGTCGATGCCGGTGATCTGGCCGAAGCCCCACGGCTTCATGAAGCCGGCGATCGCGTTGACGCCGAGATCGTGCGCGAGCATGTAGAAATACGTGTCGTTCGACACCACGATCGCGCGGTTCATGTCGACCCAGCCCTGGCCGGAGCGCACGTCGTTGCGGAACGTATGGCCACCGAACGTGTACGAGCCCGGATCCTGGAAACCCCAGCCCGGCGTGCGCTTATGGAGCGTCAGGGCGGCGAGCGCCATGAACGGCTTGTAGGTCGAGCCGGGTGGGTAGGTGCCGTGCAGCGGGCGGTTCAGGAGCGGATGGTCGGGCGAGTTGTTGAGCTCGTCCCAGGTCTGCTGATCGATGCCGTCGACAAACGAATTCGGATCGAAGCTCGGCGCCGACACGAACGCGAGCACGTCGCCGGTTGCCGGTTCGATCGCGACCAGCGCCCCGCGGCGACCCGCAAACGCCTGTTCGGCGACCTGCTGCAGGCCGATGTCGATCGATAGTTCGAGGTTATTGCCCGGCGTTGCCTGGGTGCGTGACAGCGTGCGCACGGGCCGGCCGCCCGCAGTTACTTCGACTTCCTCAAAACCGGTCTGGCCGTGCAGTTCCGTTTCATAGCTCTGCTCGACGCCGATTTTGCCGATGTAGTCCGTACCCTTGTAGTTGTTCGCGTCGAGGCGCGGATCGTAGTGGTCCGGATCGCTGTCGTTCTGATCGCTGGCGTCGTCGATACGGTCCTGATCGCGCTGTGAAATCCGGCCGATATAGCCGATCACGTGCGCCGCGGTCGGTCCGAGCGGGTATTGGCGGAACAGGCGCGCGCGCACTTCCACGCCCGGAAAGCGGAAGCGTTGCGCAGTGAAGCGCGCGACTTCGTCGTCGGTGAGACGGGTGCGGATCGGCAGGCTCTCGAAATTCTTCGAGTCTTCCTGCAGTTTCTTGAAGCGGCGGCGGTCGCGAGCATCGATCGAGACCACGGTGGCCAGGTTGTCGATCACGTTTTCGAGCGTGTCGTTCAGCTTCGACGGTGTGATTTCGAGCGTATACGCCGAGTAGTTCTTGGCCAGCACCACCCCGTTACGGTCGGTGATGATGCCCCGGTTCGGCACGATCGGGGCGACCGAGATGCGGTTTTCGTCGGCTTGCAGCGAGTACTTGCTGTAATGCCAGACTTGCAGGACCAGGAAGCGGAAGCCGATCAGCCCGAAGCAGACGAACACGAACACGCCCGCTGCCGCGACCCGCAGGCGGAACTTCGAGAGCTGTTGCTGAGTGTCCTTGAATTCGGTCATGCGATTTTGCAAAAAGCCGTCTGACGGCCATCATGAGTGTGCGCCCAATCCGGCCGGAGCCAGGAGGCATGAACAGCGATGCGCGTCGAGCGGGCCGGGTACCTGGGTTCCATCGGAACGAACGGCCGGCGCGCTCGATAGGTGATTAAATCGGCCGCGTATCGTCCGGATCGGCAGGACGGCGCTGCGGCATCAACAGCAGCATGCTGGCGACCGGCCAGAGCGCGGCTTCGACAAAGCCGTCGATCAGGTAACTCCAGCCCGGAAACGCCGCGCCCGTCAGCAGACGGATCACGAACGGCACCAGCTGCGCAATGACCAGCAGCGGCATCACCGCGAAGGTCTGCACGCCGAGCGACATCCACAGCACGCGGCGATGGATCGTAATCGCGCCGTACGACAACAACGTATACGCCAGCGCGTGTTCGCCGAGCAGGCTGGCGTTATGCACGTCCATCAGCATGCCGAGAAAGAACGCGATGCCCATGCCGACTTTGCGCGGCTGGTGCACGTTCCAGAACAGCAGCACGAGCGCCACGAAGTCCGGCACACCGGCGAGGCGCCCCCACGGCATCAGGTTCAGCAGGAACGCCGCGGCGAGGCTGAACGCGATGAAGTACGGATTGACCGGCTGCAGGATGTATTGCGGACGGTTCATGGCTGGGTCCCCGGCGTGGCGTGCGGCTTCGCGCTCTTGTCTGCGGCCGGTTTCTTCTCGGCGGTGGCCTTCTTCTCCGCCGCGGCGGGCTTGGCGGGCGTTTTCTCGGCGGGTTTGGCGGCCGGCTTTTCAGCAGGCTTCGCAGATTTATCCGCCGCGGCCTTGCTGTCCGCGGGTTTGCCACCCTTTTTCGCTTTGGCGTCTTTCGCGGCCGTGGCCGCATCGGGCTCTTCCGCTGGACGCGGCGGCACATTATTCACATAGTGCAGCACCAGTAACTGACGCGCGCCGCGCACGGGTGCAACCGGCAAGCAGATCACGCGCGCGAACGCCGTATCGGCCTGTTTGTCGACCCGCACGACCTTGGCGACCGGCAACCCCGGCGGGTAAACGCCGTCGAGCCCGCTCGTGACCAGTTCGTCGCCGGTTTGTACGTCGGCGCTGATCGGCACGAAGCGCAGATCGAGCGTATCGCCCTTCGGCGTGCCGTAAATTACGCTGCGCAACCCGGTGCGCACGATCTGTACGGGCACCGCCTGGTCTTTGTCGGTGAGCAGCGTGACTTCGGCTTGCAGCGGGAACACGCGCGTAACCTGACCGATCACGCCGTCTTCATTGACGACTGGTGAACCGTCCTGGACGCCTTGCTGCGCACCGCGGCCGATCACGACCTTCTGCGTGAACGGATCGCGCGTGTCGTACTGGATTTCAGCGGGCAGTGATTGCGTGGTCGAGCGTTGCGAGAGTTGCAGCAGCGCGCGCAAATGGGTGTTTTCGGCGGCTAGTTCGGCGGCCGTATTGGCTTGCTGCGAGAGCTGAAGATCTTTGGTGCGCAGCGTGTCATTCTCGTGGCGCAATGTGGCGCTGGTCACGGCCAGGTCGGCAGCGCCCATGAAGATGTCGCGCGGCACGAGGGCTGCGCGTTGCAACGGATAAAGACCCGCGCCGAGCACGCCGCGAACGATTTCGAGCGTCTTGAAGCGTGCATCGGAGATCAGCAGGGCGAGCGCCAGCACGACGAAAAACACCAGCCGTGCGAGAGCGGACGGGCCTTGCTTGAACAGGGGCGGCGGACTGTATTCCATGGTCGGCGCCGGGGGCGTGAGCGGTTGGGTGAGACGGCGGCGCGCGAGGGACGCGCGTTCAGCGCGCGGAGGCTGGCAGGCCCAGCCAACGGCAAACCGGCCCACGAGGGGCCGTTTGCCTGATCCGCGCTACTGACATGGAGACGGGCTCGCTTACTCGTACGAGAAGATGCTGCCCAGCTTGTCCATGCGTTCGAGCGCCATGCCCGAGCCGCGCACAACGCAGGTCAGCGGGTCTTCGGCGACGAGCACCGGCAGGCCGGTTTCTTCGGCGAGCAGACGGTCCAGATCGCGCAGCAGTGCGCCACCACCCGTAAGCATCATGCCGCGCTCGGCGATATCCGCACCCAGTTCCGGCGGCGTTTGTTCGAGCGCGATCTTCACCGATGACACGATCTGGTTCAGCGGATCGGTGAGGGCTTCGAGAATTTCGTTGCTGGAAATCGTGAAGCTGCGCGGAATGCCTTCCGACAGGTTACGGCCCTTCACTTCCATTTCCTTGACTTCGGAACCCGGGAACGCGGAGCCGATTTCTTTCTTGATGGCTTCGGCGGTTTGCTCGCCGATCAGCATGCCGTAGTTGCGGCGGATATAGTTGACGATGGCTTCGTCGAACTTGTCTCCGCCTACGCGCACCGAACCCTTGTACACAATGCCGCCGAGCGAGATCACGCCGACTTCAGTCGTGCCGCCGCCGATGTCGACGACCATCGAGCCCGTTGCTTCCGAAACCGGCAGACCGGCGCCGATTGCAGCGGCCATGGGTTCTTCAATGAGGTAAACCTGCGAAGCGCCGGCACCGTGCGCCGCTTCTTTGATCGCGCGACGCTCGACCTGGGTCGAACCGCACGGCACGCAAATGATGATGCGCGGTGACGGCGAGAACATGCGCGATTCGTGAGCAGTTTTGATGAACTGCTTGATCATCTGTTCGGTGACGGTGAAGTCGGCGATCACGCCGTCTTTCATCGGGCGGATCGCCTCAATGTTGCCCGGCACCTTGCCAAGCATCTGCTTGGCTTCCTTGCCGACTGCCTGAATGGTTTTCTTACCGTTGGGACCGCCTTCCTGGCGGATCGAGACCACCGACGGTTCATCAAGGACGATACCCTTGCCACGCATATAGATAAGCGTGTTGGCAGTGCCGAGGTCAATCGCCAGATCGTTGGAGAAGTAGCTGCGCAAAAAGCCGAACATTCAAAATCCTGTCTCGCTTGGGGCCGGGCCTCGCAAAGTATGCGCAGGGCGGCAGCGGAAAAAATAACAGCTTCAACCGGGCGGAAGCGGCGCCACAGGAACTTGAAGCTGCGAGGGAGTCTACCGGAGGCCGGAGCAAGGCCTGGTCAGAAAAATCCGAACTATCTTTGGGAATTGTTCAGAAAGGCCTTGTTAAGTCGGTCCGGGTTTGGGTCGAACGCGTAATGATACCTTATAATTTTGGATGTTTTGAAGGAAACGGAAGGCACTTTTTGCCACCGCTGGCCCCTTTTTTCGAGGCCTTCCTCCAGTGTCGTAACCCGCTGTCGCAGCGTTGTTTTCCCCCGCTGCGGCGGTCCACCACATTTTCCGGTGACTGCATGGCTCTGACCCTGACCGATGTTAAACGCATCGCGCACCTCGCGCGACTCGAACTGGCCGACGCCGACGCTGAGCACACGCTTGTCCAGCTCAACGATTTTTTCGGCCTTGTCGAGCAAATGCAGGCGGTCGATACCACCGGCATTGCCCCGCTTGCCCATCCGATCGAGCAGATCGAAGACGTCGCGCTGCGCCTGCGTGACGACGCGGTGACCGAAACGGTCGAACGCGAAGCTTTCCAGCGCCCGGCGCCGGCCGTTCAGGACGGCCTGTACCTGGTGCCGAAGGTGATCGAGTAAGACCCGCGAATAAAGCTCAGGATAAAACGCAATGCATGAAAAAAGCTTGACCGAACTGCGCGCCGCACTGGCGGCCAAGGAATGCTCCGCAGTCGAACTGGCGCAGCTGTATCTGAAGCGGATCGAAGCGGCCAACAGCCTGAACGCGTTCATTCAGGTCGACCCGGAGCTCACGCTCGCGCAGGCGAAAGCCGCGGACGCGCTGCTGCATACCGGCCACGCCGGCCCGCTGGTCGGCCTGCCGATCGCGCACAAAGACGTGTTCGTCACCAAGGGCTGGCGCTCCACCGCCGGCTCGAAGATGCTGTCGAACTACGAGAGTCCGTTCGACGCGACGGTTGTCGCGCGCCTGCAGAGCGCCGGCATGGTGTGCGTGGGCAAGACCAATATGGACGAGTTCGCGATGGGCTCATCCAACGAGAATTCGTACTTTGGTCCCGTGCAGAATCCGTGGGATCGTAAGGCTGTGCCGGGCGGTTCATCGGGCGGCTCGGCGGCTGCGGTTGCTGCGCGCCTCGCGCCCGCTGCAACCGGCACGGATACCGGCGGCTCGATCCGTCAGCCGGCGTCGTTCTCCGGCATCACCGGCATCAAGCCGACATACGGGCGCGTCTCGCGTTACGGGATGATCGCGTTCGCGTCGTCGCTGGATCAAGGCGGACCGATGGCCCAAAACGCCGCGGATTGCGCGACGCTGCTCAACGCCATGGCCGGTTTCGACGAACGCGATTCGACCAGCCTGACGCGTGAAGACGAAGACTTCACGCGTCACATCGGCAAGCCGTGGAAAGACGGCGGCGCTGACAAACCGCTCGCCGGCTTGCGTATTGGCCTGCCGAAAGAGTACTTTGGTGAAGGCCTCGCCGACGACGTGCGCGCCTCGATCGACGCTGCGCTGAAGCAGTACGAAGCGTTGGGTGCAACGCTGGTGGAAGTCTCACTGCCGAAAACCGAACTGTCGATCCCGGTGTACTACGTGATCGCGCCGGCGGAAGCTTCGTCGAACCTGTCGCGTTTCGACGGCGTTCGTTTCGGCCATCGCGCGTCGGAATACCGCGATCTGCTCGACATGTACAAGAAGTCGCGTGCAGAAGGTTTCGGCCCGGAAGTGAAGCGCCGCATTCTGGTGGGCGCGTATGTGTTGTCGCACGGCTATTACGACGCGTACTACCTGCAGGCGCAAAAGATTCGCCGCATCATCGCGCAGGATTTCCAGGAAGCGTTCAAGCAGTGCGACGTGATCATGGGACCGGTCGCGCCGTCGGTGGCATGGGACCTCGGCGCAAAGGGCGACGACCCGGTGCAGATGTATCTGGCCGACATCTACACGCTGTCGGTGAGCCTTGCCGGCTTGCCGGGCATGAGCGTGCCGTGCGGCTTCGGCGCGGGCGCGAATGCGCAGCGTCCGGTGGGTCTGCAGATCATCGGCAACTATTTCAATGAAGCCCGGATGCTGCAAGTGGCCGACGCGTTCCAGCGCGCGACCGACTGGCATCGTCAAGCACCGGCAGGAGTGTGAGCACCATGGCCAAGCAATGGGAAGTCGTGATCGGTCTGGAGACCCACGCGCAACTGTCGACCGTTTCGAAGATTTTTTCGGGTGCCCCCACGCAATTCGGCGCGGCACCCAACACGCAAGCATGCCCCGTCGATCTGGCATTGCCGGGCACGCTGCCGGTGATGAACCGTGGCGCTGTCGAGCGCGCGATTCAATTCGGCCTCGCAATCGGCTCGACCATCGCGTCGCGCAGCATTTTCGCGCGCAAGAACTACTTTTACCCCGATCTGCCGAAGGGCTATCAGATCAGCCAGTACGAAATACCCGTCGTGCAGGGCGGCCAGGTGACGATTCAGGTCCCGGCTAACGAAAAGGCGGGCAAGGAAGCGTACGAGAAGGTCGTCAACCTGACGCGCGCTCACCTCGAAGAAGACGCGGGCAAGTCGCTGCACGAAGACTTTGCAGGCATGACCGGCATCGACCTGAATCGCGCCGGCACACCGCTGCTCGAAATCGTCACTGAGCCGGAAATGCGCAGCGCGGCGGAAGCGGTTGCGTATGCCAAGACGCTGCACACGCTGGTCACGTGGCTGGGCATCTGCGACGGCAACATGCAGGAAGGCTCGTTCCGTTGCGACGCGAACGTATCGGTGCGGCCGGTCGGTCAGGCCGAATTCGGCACGCGTGCCGAGATCAAGAACCTGAACTCGTTCCGCTTCCTCGAAGAAGCGATCCAGTACGAAGTGCGTCGTCAGATCGAATTGATCGAAGACGGCGGCACGGTAGTGCAGGAAACGCGTCTGTACGATCCGGACAAGCGCGAAACGCGTTCGATGCGCAGCAAGGAAGACGCGCACGATTACCGTTATTTCCCCGACCCCGATCTGATGCCGCTGGTGATCGACGCGGCATGGGTCGAGCGCGTGAAGAGCGAGATGCCGGAACTGCCGGAAGCGATTCAACAGCGCTTCGTCACGCAATACGGCCTGACGCCGTACGACGCCAATGGGTTGACGTCGAGCAAGGCCATGGCCGCTTACTACGAAGCCGTTGTGCTCAAGGTCGGCCCGGCTCAGGCCAAGGTCGCGGCTAACTGGCTGATGGGTGAAGTGTCGTCGCAACTGAATCGCGAAGGCGTGGATTTTGCCGATAGCCCGGTTTCGTCGGCGCAACTCGCGCTGCTGCTGCAACGTATCGCCGACGGCACGATCTCGAACAAGATCGCCAAGGAAATTTTCCTCGCGATCTGGGAAGAGAAGGCCACCGACGAAGCCGCCGCCGATCGCATCATCGAAGCGAAGGGTTTGAAGCAGATTTCGGACACCGGCGCGTTGGAAGCGATCATCGACGAAGTGCTCGCCGCGAACCAGAAGTCGGTTGAGGAATTTCGCGCCGGCAAGGAAAAGGCGTTCAACGCATTGATCGGCCAGGCGATGAAAGCGACCAAGGGCAAGGCCAATCCGGCGCAGGTGAACGAACTGCTCAAGAAGAAGCTGTCCTGAGTTGACGCTGAGTTAAAGCTCAGTTGAAAAACCACGGCCGAAGCGAGAGCTTCTGCCATTACGGGCTGTTGCCGGAAACGAAAGTGGGGGCAGCGGCCCGTTTCATTTTGCGGGCCCGTTTAAACGCAGAACACGGAGTGTGAATGGCGAAGCAACCCGACCTCGACGATTTCCGCGTACCGTATTTCGACGACGGCAAGAAGAACAGCAAATTCTCGCTCGACGCTTTCGATCCAGCCGCGAAGCCTTTTTCGACCGGCTCGAAAGAGTCCGACCGGGCGCGGTTGTCGGAGATCGGCGCGAAGCTCGATACACTGCAGGAGTGCCTGCACGCGCAGCAGAGACGTCGGGTGTTGCTGGTCCTGCAAGGCATGGACACGAGCGGCAAGGACGGCACGATCCGCGCGGTGTTTCATGAAGTCGACCCGCTCGGTTTGCGCATCGTGCCGTTCAAGGCGCCGACGCCCGTCGAACTGGCGCATGATTTTCTTTGGCGTGTGCATGCGCAGGCGCCCGCTGCCGGTGAGCTGACTATTTTCAACCGCAGTCACTATGAAGATTTGCTGGTGCCGACGGTGCTCGGCAACCTCGATGCCGACGCATTCGAGCGACGCTGTTGCCACATTCGCCAGTTCGAAGAGCTGTTGGCCTTCAGCGGTACGGCTATCGTCAAGTGCATGCTGTACATTTCGAAAGACGAGCAGCGTGCGCGTCTGCAGGCGCGCATCGACGATCCGAGCAAGCACTGGAAATTCGACGTCGCCGATCTCGAGGCGCGCAAGCAGTGGGACAAATATCAGGCGGCGTATCGCGATGCACTGGCTGCGACTTCGACCGACTATGCGCCGTGGTACGTCATCCCGGCCGATTCGAAGACCCAACGCAATGTGATGGTCGCCGAGTTGTTGCTACGCACGTTCGAAGCGTTAAAGCTCGAATATCCGCCTGCCAAAGAATCGCTGAAGGGCATCAAGGTCGAATGACCCTGTGCCTTCGGCCTTTTGCTCCAGAAACGAATTGAACGTAAAGGAAACGACATGTTGCGTGTGATTACCGCCAACCTGAACGGCATCCGCTCAGCGGCGAAGAAGGGTTTTTTCGAATGGTTCGGAGAACAGAAAGCCGACGTGCTGTGCGTGCAGGAAATCAAATGCTCACAGGACGATTTGACGCCGGAATTCATGTCGCCGCACGATTTCACCGGGTATTTCCAGCATGCGGTGAAGAAGGGTTATAGCGGCGCGGGCGTGTACACACGTCATGAACCGGACGAAGTCATTATCGGTTTCGGCAGCGAGGAATTCGATCCGGAAGGGCGCTATGTCGAATTGCGCTTCGGCAAACTGTCGGTGATCTCGGTGTACGTGCCGTCGGGATCGAGCGGTGAAGAACGCCAGCAGGCCAAGTTCCGGTTCATGGACGAGTTCATGCCGCATCTCGCGGAGCTCGCACAGGAGCGGGAAGTGATCGTGTGCGGCGACGTGAACATCGTCCACAAAGAGATCGACATCAAGAACTGGAAGAGCAACCAGAAAAATTCAGGCTGCCTGCCGGAAGAGCGCGAGTGGCTCACCAAGCTGTTTGACGAAGTCGGTTACGTCGACGTCTTCCGCACGCTTGATCAGCGGCCGGAACAGTACACGTGGTGGAGCAATCGCGGTCAGGCGTATGCGAAGAACGTGGGGTGGCGGATCGACTATCAGATCGCGACGCAGGGTCTCGCCAGCAAGGCAAAACGCACCGATGTGTTCCGCGATATCAAGTTCAGCGACCATGCACCGCTGACGATCGATTACGACCACAAGCTCAAGAAGTAAGCACGGCCCGAACCGCAGCGGAACCGCGTGAGCCGCAGGCGGGCCTGAAGCCGCAAGCCGCAAGCCGCAAGCCCCGCGAACTCACTCGCTGATCGGTTTGCGGCGCGGGCGGCCCATGCCGGCATAGTCCGGCAACGCATCGACGCTCTTGCCGATGGCCTTCGCATAGAGCGGCAGCATATCCGGCAAACGCTTGATAATGTCCTGGCGGCGCGTCGGCGTGTACGGGTGCACGTAGATATAGCCCTGGTCACGATTGCTGCGCGTCGCCTTGGCCAGCTTGTCCCATAGCGTGACCGCCGCGCGCGGATCAAAGCCGGCGCGCGAAGCGATATCGCTGCCAATTACGTCGGCCTCGGTTTCATCGGTGCTTTCGTACTTCATCTCCAGCAACCGCGAACCGATGCCGAGCGGCGCCTCTCCCAGATCGGCGAGTCCGAATAGCTGCGGGATCGTGCCGGATGAGTCGAGCTGGCTTGACTGGAGTTCGCCGAGCCGCTCACGCGCATGCTCGCGCAATGCGTGCGCAATCTCGTGACCGATCAGCATGCCGAGCTCGTTGTCGTTCAGACGCGCGCGATCGAGCAGGCCGCTATACACGACGATCTTGCCCCCCGGCAGGCAGTACATACGGATATCGGGTGAGCGCACCACCGCCACATTCCACTTCCAGCCCTTCGCGCGCTCGTTCCACTTCAACGAATAGGGAATCAGCTTGTCGACGATCGAACGAACGCGAGTGACGTGGGCGTCGGTATCGCCGTATAGGCGGTTCGCATGCTCTGCACCGTACACGATCTGGCTGAACTCTTCGGCGGCTTGCGCCTCGAGCATTGGCGACGGGATCAGGTTGCGAAATACAAGGTAGCCGCCGTAGCGCAACTGTGTATTCGGACGACTGTAAGACGGGGACGCGGGCGCGCTGGCTGCTGCTGCGGGCGTTGAAGTCGCGGCAGGCGCTTTTGTGGCCGCAGCCGGAACCGAGGTAGCGGCAGGCGTTCTGGCCGTTACCGGCAGCGGTGGCGGCTGTGTTGAAGAGGGCGGCGTGGCGGCCGCAGGTGCGCTGCCGGTGTTCGTGGCGCTGGTCGCGCTGGCCGCCGCCGATGTCGCGTTTTCAGGACTCGCTATGTTCGGCGCCGATTTTGCCGCTGTCGCCGTCGCCGGAGCTGGCGTGGCGGCGGTGGCCGGTGCTGCTGCACTGGTGCCGACCGCAGGCATCGCCGCCGCGTAGGCACTTAGCGGCGTCGCCAACGTCAGGCTCGCGCAACCGAGCGCCAACGCCGCACGCAGCAGCATGCGGTTGGCCTTGAACGAGGAAACCCCGAAGGCATCCGATTCCGGGCGCGCCACGCGCTTTGACTGACGCATCGTCACGACCGGGTTCTCCAGGGCGCGATGCGCAGCAGAAGCAACATGCCGGGCAGCCCCAGCGCAGTACATACGATGAAATAGTCGAACCAGCCGATCTGCGCGACCACATAGCCGCTTGCCGCCGATGCCAACGTGCGCGGCACGGAGGCGAGGCTCGTGAAAAGCGCGAACTGCGTAGCGGTGTAGCGCGGATCGGTGGTGCTTGCGATGTAGGCGGTGAAGGCCGCCATCGTCAGGCCGGTCGCGAAGGTTTCCAGGCCGTAGACCAGCGCCAGCGCGACTGAGCGCGGATCGAGCTGCACGGTCCAGTCGATGCCGACCAGCGAGAGCAGCTTTGAGGTGCCCTGGCTCAGCCAGACAGCGATGTCATAAATCACGGCAAGACCGGGCGATGCCGGACCAAGATGCGCGAGCCATGCAAAGCCGAGCGTCGACACCATCTGTAGGATGCCGAAGATCCAGAGCCCGCGGCCGATGCCGACCTTCATCAACCAGATCCCGCCGACGAGCCCGCCCGCCAGACTTGCGCCGAACGCGGTCGTCTTGGCGATCACACCGATCTGCGTGCGCGAAAAGCCGATGTCGAGAAAGAACGAGGTGGACAGCGTGGTCGCCATCGTGTCGCCGAGCTTGTAAAGGAAGATGAAGCCAAGCACGAAGAGCGCGCCGCGCCAACCATCACGCTGGATGAATTCACTGAATGGCTGCACGATCGCTTCGCGCAGATTCTTAGGCGGCGTGCCATGCATCTGGGGCTCGCGCACCACCAGCGTCATGACCATGCCGGGCAGCATGAATGCGGCGGTGACGATGAAAACGGTGGTCCACGGCAAATGGTCGGACAGAATCAGCGCCAGCGAACCCGGCACCAGCGCGGCGATCTTGTATGCGTTCACATGCACCGCGTTGCCGAGACCCTGCTGCGTGTCGCTCAGCAATTCACGCCGGTAGGCGTCGATCACGATGTCCTGGCTTGCGCCGAAGAACGCGACCAGCGCCGTCAAAGCCGCCACGGTCCAGATCGAGTCGCGCGGCGACACGAAACCTAACGTCCCAATCGCGCCCGCAACCAGAATCTGTGTGACCAGCATCCAGCCGCGCCGTCTTCCCGGACGCCAGCCCGGAAAACGCGGCACATAGCGGTCCATCAACGGCGCCCAGATGAATTTCCAGGTGTACGGGAACTGAATCAGCGCAAAAAGGCCGATTTCCTTCAGATTGACGCCTTCGGAGCGTAGCCAGGCCTGTACCAGATAGACGAGCGTGAACAGCGGCAGGCCCGACGTAAAGCCGAGAAAGACGCAGATCAGCATGCGCGTATTCAGAAACGCGCGCCAGCCGGGATGTTCTTCGTGAGCGGTAAGTGCAGGCGCCTCGTGCGGCGGGTTCGACATGTGGATAAGTGGTGTTAGCTTTTCTTGACGCGATAGACCGCAAGACTACCACGCCAGTTCACCCCCCATCGCACCACCTGGCCATCGTGAAGCACCACGCGATCGAGAATCTCAATGCCGACTTCCGGCGCCAGCGCTTCGAAATCCTTGATCGTCAGCACCCGCACGTTCGGGGTGTTGTGCCATTGATAAGGCAGCGACTTCGACACCGGCATGCGGCCCTGCAGCACAGACAGCCGGTGCGCCCAGTAACCGAAATTCGGGAATGAGACGATGCATTCCTTGCCCACCCGGACTGTCTCGCGCAGGATCGCGGCCGTCTGATGGATGGTTTGCAGCGTCTGGGACAGAACGGCGAAATCGAAGCTGCCGTCTTCGAACAGACGCAGGCCGTCTTCCAGATTCTGCTGGATCACGTTGACGCCGTTCTGCGTTGACGCCAATACCCCGGCGTCGTTGATTTCAATGCCGTAGCCCTGCACGTCCAGTTCTTCGGTCAACAGCGACAGCAAGGAGCCGTCACCGCAGCCCAGATCGAGCACGGTGGCGCGCGGTTCGACCCAGCGGGCGATCGCGCGAAAGTCCGGGCGCAGCGCCAGATAATCGAGTGCTCGCTGGTTCATGCGTTCACCTCGTTCGCAATACGTTCGTAATAGGCGCGCATCAGGTTGTGATAGCGCGCGTCGTCGAGCAGAAAAGCGTCGTGACCATGCGGCGCGTCGATTTCCGCGTAGGTCACGGTGCGCTTGTGATCGAGCAGCGCCTTCACCAGTTCGCGCGAGCGGGCCGGTGCGAAACGCCAGTCGGTCGAGAAACTGGCGATCAGGTATTTCGCCGTGGTGTGCGCGACGGCGGCGGTCAGATCGCCGTCAAAGGCTTTGGCCGGATCGAAGTAGTCGAGCGCGCGGGTGATCAGCAGGTACGTGTTCGCGTCGAAGTAGTCGGCGAATTTGTCGCCCTGGTAGCGCAGATACGACTCCACTTCGAATTCGACGTCGAAATTGAAGTTGTACGCGTCCACCGCGCCTTCCGCGCGGCGCAACGAACGGCCGAATTTCTCGGCCATGTCGTCGTCCGACAGATACGTGATGTGGCCGATCATGCGCGCGACGCGTAAGCCGCGCTTCGGCTTCACGTTGTGCGCGTAGTAGTTGCCGCCGTGGAAGTCCGGGTCCGACAGGATCGCCGAGCGCGCCACCTCGTTGAACGCGATGTTCTGCGCGGAAAGCTTCGGCGTGGACGCAACCACGATGCAATGGCCCACGCGCTCCGGATACATCATGCTCCACGCAAGCGCCTGCATACCGCCGAGGCTGCCGCCCATCACCGCGGCGAAGCGCGCAATACCGAACTCATCGGCGACGCGCACCTGCGCGTTCACCCAATCTTCAACCGTGACCACCGGAAAGGTCGCGCCGTACGGGTTGCCCGTCGCCGGATCGATGCTCATCGGTCCAGTCGAGCCGAAGCACGAGCCCAGGTTGTTCACGCCGATCACGAAGAACTTGTTCGTGTCGAGCGGCTTGCCAGGGCCGACCATGTTGTCCCACCAGCCGATGTCCTTCGGATTGTCGGCGTACACGCCCGCCACATGGTGCGATGCGTTGAGCGCGTGGCACACCAGCACGGCATTGCTGCGCGCGGCATTGAGCGTGCCGTAGGTCTCGACCATCAGGTCGTAACCGGCCAGCGAGCTGCCGTTCTGCATGAGCAGCGGCTCGGTGAAATGCATTTTTTGGGGAGCGACGATACCGATCGATTCCATTCATTCCGCCATTTAACAAATACAGGGCGGCTAGATTGGCGTCGGCGAGGCACGAAGGAGAAACGGTGTGCGCGGCTGACGACCTCTTTAGCCGCATTTATAGTGAACCGCGGGATCGTATGTTCCCGGTAGTTCGCGCGCCCGCAATCGAGTCAGCAAATCGGCGCGTGATAGGTGTTCAGGGTGTTCTGGACAGCGGCTTCAGGCGTAGTGAGTTGCCGAAGTCAGGCGCAAAGTATAGCGGAAAATTTCATGCGACAGCGGCGAGGGCTCCTCGTGAGCCCGCCTGCCGCGCGGACTACTGAAGAATCAGCAGCAGTTGTGCATCGGCGTGTTCGGCGGGCGGCCGTGCAAAGCCGCTGCGAACATACCGATGCCAGCGGCCGATGATGTAGCTCAGCAGCAGACTCGCGCGGATCGCGGGATCGTAGCCGGCGGGCAGTGAGGCAGCATGCCCATTTGCGCTCGGGCTTGCGTTTTCACCCGCGCTTGCGTTTGCCTCCATCTGGGCCAGCCGCAGACACTGCTTCAACGACGCTTCGATCCGTTCCAGCATCTGATTGACGCGCTCGGTCAGCCGTTCGTGCTCGCCGACCAGCGCCTCGCAGGTCAGCACGCGCGTCATGCCGGGATTTTTTGCCGGGAAGTTGAGCAGCATCAATGCGATTGCACGGGCTTGCAGCACGCCGTTGTTTTCTTTGTCGGCGATCTGGTTGATCAGACCGAAGATCGTCTGCTCGATGAACTCGATCAGCCCTTCGAACATTTGCGCCTTGCTGGCGAAATGGCGATATAGCGCGGCTTCGGAGACGCCGAGCCGGGCGGCGAGCGCCGCCGTGGTGATCTTTTCGCTCTTCGGCGCCTCCAGCATCGCGGCAAGCGTCTGCAGGATGTGCACGCGACGCTCGCCCGGCTTCAGGCGTGGCGCACGCGGGGCGGCCGACGGGGAGGGTTCGTCTTCGGCTACGGCTTCGTCAGGCTTGTCGATCGGCTGCATGGCTGTCGTCCCGTCTGCTGTCCCTTCAATCGAACCGAGCGGGTGCCCAGTCGTAGCGATTTTAACGAACGAATGCTGCGATCGACATAATGCGGCCGACCGGTGCCCGGCAGACGCGTCGGTATGCCGTCCGCGTGCGGTTTGCGCGGCAAATGGCCGGTGATCCACACGGTGCGGATGCCGAGCCGCCGGTAGTTCTTCAGATGCGAGCGCGTGTCTTCGACGAGGATCACATCTTTGAGCGAGACGTGCGCGTCGCGCATTGCCCGGCGCAGCATCGCATGGTCAGGTTTGGCGCGCCAGTTGCGGCGATCGCGCATATGTTCGATGGCAATCACCTGTTCGAACAGACGCTCGATGCGCAATTCCGTGAGCACCGCGCGCGCATACGCCTCAGGTGCATTGGTCAGCACGATCTTGCGACCGGGCAGCGACGCGACGAGGCGCGCGACGCCGCGTTCGTGACGGATCATCGAACCGAGATCGGGGAACGTATGCACGACTTTCAGGAAGTCGTTTGGGTCGAGCGGGTGATGGCGTGCCAGACCGAGCAGTGTCGCGCCGTAGCGTTGCGTGTAGCCGGTGCGCAGACGGTTGGCTTCGTCGATATCGACGCCTAGCGTGTCGATGATGTATTGCGTCATCCCCTGATTGATCGCCGGGAAGATCGCGTGCGAAGCGTGGTGCAGCGTGTTGTCGAGATCGAATAGCCAGACCGGACTGCCGCCTGCGATGTGCGGACGACGGCGTCGGGAAGCGGGGGTGCGCATGATGGAGGACGCCGTTCAGGCGCGAGCAGTCGCTTCACGCAGCGAATGCGGACGACGATTCGCGATGCGGAAGGCGATAAAAGAGGAGAGCGTGTTTTTGCGCCGGAGGGCGGCGCGCTGTGCACCACGTGGCGCAGTGACGGTGCAACTGCACGGCCCACACGGCACGCCGGGTAAGCGTGCCGTGTGGGCCGGGTTTGAGGCAGGAATCAATGTGAGCGGATCATCGTGCCGAACGGCTGTTCGGTGAGAATTTCCAGCAGCACCGAGTGCTCGATGCGACCGTCGATGATGTGTACCGAACGCACGCCGCTCTTCGCTGCATCCAGCGCCGACGAAATTTTCGGCAGCATGCCGCCGGAGATCGTGCCGTCTGCGAACAGACCGTCGATTTCGCGCGCCGACAGATCGGTCAGCAGATTGCCTTCCTTGTCCATCACGCCCGGGATGTTGGTCATGATCACGAGCTTTTCGGCGTTCAGCACGACCGCCAGTTTGCCCGCGACCAGATCTGCATTGATGTTGTACGACAGGCCGTCTTCGCCGAAGCCGATCGGCGAGATCACCGGAATGAACGCGTCGTCCTGCAGCGCTTTCACAACCGCCGGATTGATCGCCTCGACTTCGCCCACCTGGCCGATATCGAGGTACTGGCCCGGATTGTCGCGATCCGGCATCTGCATCTTGCGCGCGTGGATCAGGCCGCCGTCTTTGCCGGTCAGGCCGACCGCGTGGCCGCCGAAATGATTGATCAGCGTGACGATGTCCTGCTGCACTTCGCCGCCGAGCACCCATTCGACGACTTCCATTGTCTCTTCGTCGGTGACGCGCATGCCCTGAATGAACGTGCCCTGCTTGCCGATTTTCTTTAGCGCCTGGTCGATTTGCGGACCGCCGCCGTGCACGATAACCGGATTGATACCGACCAGCTTCAGCAGAATCACGTCGCGCGCGAAGCCTTGCTTCAGCCGCTCTTCCGTCATGGCGTTGCCGCCGTATTTGATGACCACGGTCTTACCGTGATACTGGCGAATGTAAGGCAGCGCCTCGGCCAGGATTTCAGCCTTCAAGGTGGGCGCGATCTGCGAAAGGTCAGGAAGCTCGGACATGGCGGCAGGCTCAGGCACGGAACAGTTAAAACAGGGCGAATTGTACAGGACTGGCGCGCTGCAACAGGGTTTTCGATACGGGCGCCGGTGACGGGTGGCGCAGGCTTTGCGCACTGCGCAATGGAGGGGCGCAAGCAGCGGCCGACAATCAAGCTTACCGTCGTTCAACTATGCCTGTGAATTGGCCGAACGGCCGACTCGCGGCGGCCCGTCAGCCGTGGCATCATTTCCTGACTCAGGCTGAAGCGAGACCATCCGGCCCCTTATGAAATTGTCAGCTTCCCGCTCCGAAAGCAGCGCACGTTGTCCGCGCTGCGGTCAGGCATTCGATTGCGGCATGCATGGGGTGCCGTTCGACTGCTGGTGCCGTGAGATGCCGGCCCTGCCGGCAGACAGGCTCGATCCGTCCGGCCGCTGCCTGTGCCCGGAATGTCTCGCAGCCGAGATCGCACGAGCCGTGCAACCGGCGCCGGGAGCCGGCTCACCTTGAACGCGGCGCGGCTTTGGCGGCGGCGTTGCCGACCTACGCCGCGTGGTGCTGGGCCGCAAGCGCGCGCAGGTCACGGGCAACAGCCTCAAGCGCCGGCCCCCATTGGCCGAACTGTGGCTGCCGGTAGAGTGTCGCGCTCGGATACCACGGGCTGTCAGGCCGGTCGAGCAGCCAGACCCAATGCGGATTGACGTCGAGCAGCACCCATGTGCGCTGCCCGAGCGCGCCACTCAGATGCGCTGCGGACGTGCAAATAGTAATGACGAGATCGAGCGCGCTGACAAACGAGGCCGTGTCGTCGAAGGTGGCGAATTCGGCGGTGTAGTCCGACATCGGCAGACCCGCCGCCCGGGCAGCCGCGACGTCCGTCCCGGCACCCGGTTGCAGCGAATAGAACGCCACGTCTTGCACGCCGCCGAAATGTTCTGCGTAGCGTTCCCAACCGACCCGCCGGAATGGATTGCGCTGATGGCCAAGACTGCCGGTCCATGTCAGTCCGACTTTGAGCCTCGTTTCGCCAGCAAGCCTCTGCTGCCATAACGCACTGGCTGCAGCGTCGGCACGCAAATACGGCGTCGCAGTGGGAATGGTCTCTTCGCGCGTGTCGAATATCAAAGGCAGGCTGAGTAACGGAATTTCGTAGTCGAACGGCGGCAAGGATTCGACACCGCCGCCTGCCGAATAGTCGTCCACGTACTCGCTGAGGCTGCGAGCGAGCAGCGCACCCATCTGCGGAAATGAATTCCAGACGAGACGGCCCCCCTCGCGATGAACACGTTCGCCCAGCAGGGGGATATAGCGGCTGAACTGCAGGACATCGCCCATGCCTTGTTCACCCCACACCAGCAGCGTTTTACCCGCGAGCGGTTCGCTTCGCCAGGTTGGCGCCGGCATTGGCGGGCGGTTGCCGCCCAATTCAAGTGAGCCGTCCCAGCGCGCTTCATGAGTTTGCCAACCGTGCGCGTAGTCGCCGCGCATGAGATGCAGCATGCTGAGATTGGCGCGCATGGTTGGGTTGTTTGGCGCTAGCGCACAGGCGGTTTTTTCGGCGCGCTCCGCTTCGTCCCAGCGTTGCGCTTCCCGCAGTGCCAGCGCATAGTTGTTATGTGCCAATGGGCTATGCGGCGCGCATTGCACGGCTCTCGCACCGGCTTCGAGCGCGCGCGGCAGATTCAGATTGACGCGGCTTGCCTGAGTGAGATTGGTCCATGCGTCGCCGTGGCCGGGCTCGTCATGAACTGTACTTTCCAGGAGTGCGAGTTGCTCGCTGAGGTCGCCGCCTGTGAGCATGAGGGCGCCAGCGAGATTGTTGCGTAACTGCGGCAGTTTTGGATCGAGGGCGAGTGCTCGACGATATGGCGTGATTGCCTCGCTATGCCGGTTTGCCATCTGCAGTGCGTAGCCGAAACGGAAGTGTGCAAGGGCGCGACGTGGATCGAGTTGGGCAATAATGGCGGCGAGTTCGATCGCGTCGTTGTGACAATGTTGCTCGAACAACGTAGCAATCAGCGATTCAATCGACTCGTCGTCGAGTGGATGGCGTTGCGCAGCGGCATCGAGCCACTTGGCCTCTGCTTCTGCGGTACCGTTTAGTCGGGCTGCGGCAGCATGCCGCAGAAAAGTCAGGAAAGCTGACGAGGCGGGCGTCTCACGATCGGAAGTAGGCAGCATGGATGGTTTGGGGCGGCACAAAAACCGGTGATGCATGATCGGCCTGTGCGACGCTGTCGCAAAAATTCCATGTTACCGGCATGAGGCCGTGTGGTAAGTCGGACTAGTCCGAACAGGTAAACTTAATGTCATGCATCGTATAACCAACACCGGCCGGGTCAACCTCGGTCATCTGTTCTGGCTACGTAGCCTCGCCATCATTGGCCAACTGATGACGATCGCATTCGTGCAGATCTTCATCGGCGTGCATCTGCCGCTGCCCGCCATGTTGCTTGTGATCGCCCTCGAAGTTATCTTCAACGGACTCACATGGTGGCGTGTCTCGCAGCAGCGGCCCGAGTCCAATCTCGAACTGTTCGGTCAGATCTGGGTCGATCTTGGCGCATTGTCAGCGCTGCTGTTCCTCTCCGGCGGCACCACCAACCCATTCGTTTCGCTGTACCTGCCATCGCTCGCGATTGCCGCAGCCGTATTGCCATGGCATCTGATGGCGTGGCTCGCCGCGTTCGCCGTGGCCTGCTATGCCGTGCTCGGTTTCGATTCGGTGCCGCTGAATCTCGACAACCCGGCGAACCTGTTCGACTACTATCGTGCCGGCATGTGGGTGAACTTCATGGTCAGCGTCGGCCTGATCGCGTGGTTCGTCGCGCGCATGTCACGCGCTCTGCGACTACGTGACGCAGCGCTCGGAGACGCGCAGCAGCGCTTGCTTCATGACGAACGCGCCGTCGCGCTCGGCGTGCAGGCCGCCACTGTCGCGCACGAAATCGGCACGCCGCTGTCTACAATTGCAATGTTGTCCGAAGAATTGCGCGATGCCGCGCGAACCGATAAAGGGCTCGCGCCATACAGCGCCGATCTGGAGTTGCTCGAACAGCAAATGACGCTGTGTACTTCGGCGCTTGCGCGGCTGCGCAGTCGAGCATCGACAACGACCAACCGGCAAACGGTCAACGAATGGCTCGAATCATTTGGCGAGCAATGGCGCTTGCGTCATCCGCATGTGAAGTTCGAGCGGATCGGTGCGCCGCCTGTGGGAGTCAGTCTTGACGATACGGTTGCCGTCAGTCAGATTCTCACGATTCTGCTCGACAACGCCGCGCGGGCGAGCCGCGATCACGTAACGCTGTCGTGCAGGCTTGCGGCACGCGCCGATCAGGTCGTATTCGAAGTATGCGACGCGGGCCCCGGTATTCCGGCCGCGTTGCGCGGGTCGCTCGGCACGATGCCGGTCGACAGCACACAGGGCGGACACGGCGTGGGCCTCTATCTGGCATTTTCGGCGGCAGCACGTCTGAAAGGATCGATCGAACTGACCGATGTCAGCGAGATCAAGCCGCGTGGCACGCGCGCAGTGTTGAGGCTGCCGCTTGCGGCGCGCAAATTATCAGGTGCAGGCCGTCAAGGCACTACGCCATCCAACACGGAGAAACAGGCATGAGCGATATGAATTTTCTGGTGATCGACGACGATGAGGTGTTCTCCGGCATCCTCGCCCGCGGTTTGACGCGGCGCGGTTATACGGTGGCCGAAGCGCACAACGCGGACGAGGCCATCAAGTTGGCGAACCAGCAGAAGTTCAGCCAGATCACGGTGGACCTGCATCTCGGCAACGACTCCGGTCTTACGCTCGTTGCCCCCTTGCGTGATTTGCAGCCTGACGCGCGCATGCTGGTGTTGACCGGTTATGCCAGCATCGCCACGGCGGTGCAGGCGGTAAAAGACGGCGCCGATAACTACCTGGCGAAGCCCGCCAACGTGGAGACGATCTTGTCGGCGTTGCAAAGCGAAGCGAGTTCGCTTCAAGCTGAAGAGGCGATTGAGCATCCCATGCCGTTGTCGGTTGCGCGCCTGGAGTGGGAGCATATCCAACGCGTGCTCGCGGAGCACGGCGGCAATATTTCGGCTACTGCACGCGCGTTGAACATGCATCGCCGAACGCTGCAACGCAAGCTGGCGAAACGGCCGGTCAAGCAGTAAGCACTGGGACCTGCTCGCACTGCGGGCCGTAAAGCAAAACGGGCTGTCTTTCACAGGACAGCCCGTTTTTTTGCGCCTTACACATGATCTGCATCATGCTGAACCCGCGAATTTAACGCGGTATCGACATCACAGCACGTAGCGCGACAGATCCTCGTCTTCCGCCACTTCGTTCAACGCGCGATCGACGTACGCCGCGTCGATCTGCACCGTCTTCCCCGAGTGATTACCCGCTGCGAACGAGACGTCTTCGAGCAGTTTTTCGATCACCGTGTACAGGCGGCGTGCGCCGATGTTTTCGGTCTTCTCGTTGACCGAGTACGCGATTTCGGCCATACGGCGAATACCGTCGTCGGCGAATTCCAGGTGCACGTCTTCGGTGGCCAGCAGTGCCTGGTATTGCTTGACGAGACTTGCGTCCGTCGACACCAGGATCGATTCGAAATCGCCCACTGACAGCGAATCCAGTTCGACCCGAATCGGGAAGCGGCCTTGCAGTTCTGGAATCAGATCGCTCGGCTTGGCCAGATGAAACGCGCCGCTCGCGATGAACAGAATGTGGTCGGTCTTCACCATGCCGTACTTGGTGTTGATCGTGGTGCCTTCGACGAGCGGCAGCAGATCGCGCTGCACGCCCTGACGTGATACTTCACCACCGCCTGCTTCACTGCGCGACGCGATCTTGTCGATTTCGTCCAAAAACACGATACCGTTCTGCTCGACGTTTTGCACTGCTTTGGCTTTCACCTCTTCGTCGTTGAGCATCTTGCCGGCTTCTTCGTCTGTGAGGACCTTGAGCGCTTCCTTCACCTTCAGCTTGCGGCGCGTTTTCTTGCCGCCGCCGATGTTCGCGAACATCGAACGGATCTGCTCGGTCATGTCTTCCATGCCCGGCGGCCCCATGATGTCCATGCCGACTTGCGGCTGTTCGACGTCGAGTTCGATTTCCTTGTCGTCGAGCAGGCCTTCGCGCAGACGCTTGCGGAACGTTTGACGTGTGGTGCTGCCTTCGTCGACGGTATCCGCCGCGCTCGAACTCGCGCCGAAACCGACCGGGCGGGCGCTCGGCAGCAGGATGTCGAGAATGCGGTCTTCGGCCTGATCTTCAGCCTTGGTTCGCACTTTGCGCATTTCTGTTTCGCGCGTCTGCTTGACCGAAATTTCGATCAGGTCGCGCACGATGCTGTCGACGTCACGGCCGACATAGCCGACCTCGGTGAATTTGGTGGCTTCGATCTTGATGAACGGCGCGTCGGCCAGCTTCGCCAGACGCCGCGCGATTTCGGTTTTGCCGACGCCGGTCGGTCCGATCATCAAAATGTTCTTTGGCGTGATTTCCTGACGCAGCGGGTCTTCAACCTGCTGACGGCGCCACCGGTTGCGCAGCGCCACGGCAACTGCTTTCTTCGCGCGGCCTTGGCCGATGATGTGTTTGTCGAGTTCCGAGACGATCTCGGCAGGGGTCATGGTGCTCATCGTGGGTCCTTACTCGATCGTCTCGATGACGCGGTTATGGTTCGTATAGATGCACATGTCGCCGGCAATCTCCAGCGACTTCTCCACGATCTCGCGGGGCGACATCTCGGTGTTGTCAACGAGCGCCTTGGCGGCGGCTTGCGCGTAAGCGCCGCCCGAACCGATCGCGCAGATGCCGCCTTCCGGATCGAGCACGTCGCCGTTACCGGTAATGACGAGGGTAGTGGTGGCATCCGCGGCGATCAGCATCGCTTCGAGGCGGCGCAGCATGCGGTCGGTGCGCCAGTCTTTGGCGAGTTCGACGGCTGCGCGGGTCAGATTGCCCTGATGTTTTTCCAGCTTCGCTTCGAAGCGGTCGAGCAATGAGAAGGCGTCGGCCGTGCCGCCGGCGAAGCCGACCATCACCTTGCCGTTATAGATGCGCCGGACTTTCTTTGCACCGCCTTTCATGACGATGTTGCCCAGCGTCACCTGGCCGTCGCCGCCAAGCGCGACCTTGTCGCCGCGGCGCACGGAAACGATCGTTGTGCCGTGAAATTGCTCCATATGCGTTCCTCTTTGCAAAACGGGTAGGACGCGATGGCGTAGACCATCGCATGAATCCTGGACGCGGACGGCGCGCAACGATGAACCGGTCGGCGCGCGCTCGTGCAACGCATGTTCGGCTTATTTTAGGGCGTGCGCGGTCATATCAAGAGCCGGCAAATGGCATAAGACAAAAACACAGGGTTCAGAACGGAGGAGCGGGAGCAGCACTGAGGTGGGCGGGCGTAGAGATACAAGCCGCGCAGAGAGGGGCGGCGGAACTGGGCGCGCCCTCGAACAGCCGCGCAACGGGCGCTCAGAGCAGCCTGCTCAGCAAAGCCCGAAAAGCGTCGCACAAAAGAAAAAAGGCGCACAGATCACCGTGCGCCTCTCGACGAAGCAGCTTAAAAGGGCGCGGAGCCGAAGCCGCGCCGTAGGCGTTCAGTCGCCGAACAGCTTCTGGCGCAGTTCGCGGCGTTCCTGCGCTTCGAGCGACAGGGTTGCCGTGGGCCGTGCGAGCAGACGCGGAACACCAATCGGCTCGCCGGTTTCTTCGCACCAGCCGTAATCGCCCGAGTCGATGCGCGCGATCGATTGCTGCACCTTCTTCAGCAGCTTGCGCTCGCGGTCGCGCGTGCGCAGTTCCAGCGCATGCTCTTCCTCGATCGTTGCACGGTCGGCCGGGTCCGGCACGATTACTGTTTCGCGCAGGTTCTCGGTCGTCTGGCCGGCATTGCGGAGAATGTCCGCCTGCAGCTGTTCGAGCTTGTTCTTGAAGAAGGCGAGCTGATCCGCATTCATGTAATCCTTGTCGCTCATCTTCAGGATTTCGGCTTCAGTCAAGAGTCGTTTCGTCGTCATCTGGCTTGCTTCTTCAATGTGAGGCAAAACTCTTACATAGTGCCCGCACTTTCGTATTGCCCGCAAAGGCGCCACGAGGACGCGGAGCGCTGGGTGGGCACGGACGATGGGCTGTCGGTGACGCCGAAAAGCGCCTTGCGCCCACGCGCCGGGCGTCGCTACGCCAATGCGGGGCCGAACTCCTCTGGAAACCGTTTCTCAAATGCTCCTGAGGCATTGCTTGCCGGCAGCATGCCTTGTCTGCTGCGCCAGCCGGCATTGTCGGCGTGATTCCCGGATAAGATTTTCCGGCGCCGTTTCAGGCCCGACGCGGAATACGCGCTGGCCGGGCAATTCGTTGTCATTCTCCAGTGGGCACGTATTGTAACTGAATCACAATCCAGCACCGCAACTGGTGAAAATCCCCTGGCGGCGTACCGATATCCCGAAAATATAACGCGCGCACGACCAAAAAGCGATGGTCGTGCACGGTTTAATACAGCAGGGTTTTCACGTGCTTTTCACACGCCCGACATTTCAGCGGGCTTTCGGCCGGTCTTCTGCGTATTCCGCAGATGATTGCCTCGGTGCCCGCGGACGCATGCTCGCGGCAAGGGCGCTGCAGCACGCCGCGTGCCGCACCACTCGCACGGCACGGCAGGCGTAGCGCTTACGCCAGACAGGCGTCCAGGCCGTCGGTGATCAGGTCTTGCGGCAGTTCGATGCCGATAAACACCATCTTGTTGGTCTTCTTCTCGATCGGCTGCCATTTCGCGGCCAGATCGCTGCCCATCATCTGATGTACGCCCTGGAACACCACCTTCCGGTCGACGCCCTTCATATACAGCACGCCTTTGTAGCGCAGCAGCCGCTCACCATAGATCTGCAGAATGCCGCCGAGGAAGTCCTCGAGCTTGTTCGGATCGAACGGGCGGTCGCTGCGGTAGACGAACGATTTAATCTTGTCGTCATGGTGCGCGTGATGGTGATGCGCGTGGTCGTGGCCTTCGTGGTCGCACTTGCCATGGTCGTGATCACAGTTTTCGTGATCGTGGCCGGCATGGTCGTCGTGAGTGTGGCCGTGCTCGTCATGCGCGTGAGCGTGGCTGTGCGCATGTTCGTCCTCAGCGAGGAAGTCCGGGTCGATCTCGAGCTTCGAATTCAGGTTGAAGCCGCGCAGGTCGAAGATTTCCTTGATGTCCGCTTCACCGAAGTTGACGACCTTGATCGCCGCCCGCGGATTCATGTGCAGCAGGCGGTGGCGCAGATCGTCCACGTGCTTTTCATCGACCAGATCGGACTTGGTGATGAACAGGCGATCGGCAAAGCCGACCTGGCGCTGCACCACTTCATGCTCGTCCAGTTGATGGTTCGCGTGCTTCGCGTCGACGAGCGTGATGATCGCGTCGAGCAGGAATTCGTTGGCAATCTGGTCGTCCATGAAGAACGTCTGCGCGACCGGGCCCGGATTGGCGAGACCGGTGGTTTCGATCACAACACGGTCGAAATCCACTTCACCGGACTGCTTCTTCGCCGCCAGATCGCCCAGCACGCGCGACAGGTCGCCGCGGATCGTGCAGCAGATGCAGCCGTTGCTCATCTGGATGATCTGCTCACTCGTGTCCTGCACGAGGATTTCGTTGTCGATGTTCTCTTCGCCGAACTCGTTCTCGATCACGGCGATCTTCATGCCGTGCTTTTCGTTCAGGATGCGCTTGAGCAGGGTGGTTTTGCCGCTGCCGAGAAAGCCGGTCAGGATGGTGACTGGGATCATGTTGGTCGCCTTTACGTAAGTCTGTGCGTAATCGAATTCAAAAGCGCGAATTTACAGCGCGAAATGTGCAGCCCATTCTCTGCAGCGAATGCGTCTGCGTATCCGGTTTGCCGGGCGCGGCAGCCTGACGGCGCGCGGCCCGAACTAGCCGGATATTGAAACATATCTGTGAATCCGGCGCTGGCGGCGGGGGCGAACCCCTCCGCGGCGCACGGGATATAACCCCGAAGCTATGGGCGATCAGGCGATTTGCAACAGCAGGCCTTTCAGGTATTCGCCTTCCGGGAATGCGGTGAGCAACGGGTGGTCAACCCCGGCACCGAGGCGCTTGAGGATCCGCGCATCGACGCGCGCGTCGGCCGCCGCGCCGGACACGATCTTCTGGAACAGTTCGGAGTCGATCGCGCCGGAACATGAATAGGTGAACAGCAGGCCGCCCGGGCGCAGCAACTTCAGGCCGGTCAGGTTGATGTCCTTGTAGGCGCGCGAGGCGCGGTCCACGTGTTCACGCGACGGCGCGAATTTCGGCGGATCGAGCACGATCAGGTCGAAGCGCTCGCCCTCGTCGTACAGGCGGCGCAGGGTTTTGAACGCGTCGGCGTCGAGCCAGATGGCGCGCCCGGCGTCGAAACCGTTGGCGGTCACGTTCTGCTGCGCGAGCGCCAGGGCTTCGCCCGACGAATCGATCGAAACCACGCGTTTGGCGCCACCCTTCAAAGCAGCCAGCGAAAAGCCGCCGGTGTAGCAGAAGCAGTTCAGCACGTCGCGATCCTGCGCGAGCTGCTGCACCAGCAGGCGGTTGTCGCGCTGGTCGACGTAGAAGCCGGTTTTGTGGCCATTGCGCACGTCGACGTGATATCTGACACCGTTTTCGCTCGCGATCAGCGCTTCCGACGGCGCAACGCCTGCCAGCACGCCGGTGATCTGTTCGAGCCCTTCCTTCTGACGGATCGATACGTCCGAACGCTCGTAGACGTTCGGGCAGCCGGTCGCGTCGATTAGCGCGGCGACGATCGCTTCCTTCCATGCTTCGACGCCCGTCGCCATGAACTGGCACACCAGCTGGCTGCGCTGGCCTTCGTCCTCGGCCACGTAATGATCGACGATCAGACCTGGCAGGCCGTCCGCTTCGCCGAAAATCAGCCGCACGGCGCCGGTGTTGTGCACCATCGTCTGACGATGCGCGAGCGCGCGCTGCACGCGGCGCTTGAAGAACGCGTGATCGATCGGCTCCATTTCGTCGAAGCTCCACACGCGGGCGCGAATCTGCGAATGCGGGCTATAGGCGGCCCGCGCGAGGAAACGGCCGTCGTGCGCGCGCACCAGCACGGTCACGCCGGGAGCGGGATTGCCGTCGACGCGATCGATCGCGTTGGCATAGACCCATGGATGGCGCCGCAGCAGCGATTTTTCTTTCGACGGTTTGAGCGTAACGGTATTCATCAGGGTGTTAGCAAGAGCAATAGGCCGCGCGGAAAAGAGTCGCGCGGCAGGTGAAGCGAAGGTGGAGACCGCAAGCCGCAAAAAGCAAAGAGCGGAATCAGTCGCGTTTTTTTGCGCGCGGATGCGCCTGATCGTAGACGTGCGCGAGATGCTGGAAATCGAGCGCGGTGTAGACCTGCGTGGCAGTGATACTGGCGTGGCCAAGCAGTTCCTGCACGGCCCGCAGATCGCCGCTTGACTGCAGCACGTGCGTGGCGAACGAATGCCGCAGCACGTGCGGATGCACATTGGCGGGAATGCCCGCGACCAGCGCCGCGCGCTTCACACGCTCACGCACGACATTCGGCGACAGGCGATTGCCACGCGCCGACAGAAACAGCGGATGCGGATCGTGTTTGACCATCTGGTCGCGCACCGCGAGCCACGCGGTCAAGGCGTCGAGCGCCTTGCTGCCCACCGGCACGATGCGGCGCCGGTTGCCCTTGCCGAGCACTTCGACTTCGGCGGAGTCGAGCTTGAGCCAGCCCGCGGAACGGTAGCCGCCGGCGTCGGCAAAACGGGCGTCGAGGCCGACCAGTTCGGACAGACGCAGGCCCGACGAGTAGAACAGTTCGAGGATTGCATGGTCGCGCAAACCTTCGGTGGTCGCGGCGGGCGGGCTCTCCATCAGGCGCGCGGCGTCGTCGACGGAAAGTGCTTTCGGCAGTGCTTTCGGCTGCTTCGGCGCCCGCACGGTGGCGACCGGGTTGGCCGGCAGATCGACGCGGCCCGCGAACCAGCGGTAGAACGCGCGCCAGGACGACAGCCGATGGCTGATCGAGCGCGCCGTCAGGCCGCCGGCGTGCGCCCGCGAAACCGCGCCGCGAATATCGACGGCGGTGAGGCTTTCGAGCGGCCGGCCTTTGGCCAGCAGCTTGAGTTCATCGAGTTCGTGGGTGTAGCCGCGCAGTGTATGCGCCGACAGCCGCCGCTCATGTTCGAGATTCGACAGATAGGCGGCGATCGGGTCGGCTTCGGTCACGATGGTTTTCGTGGATCAGTGCGGCTCAGCGCGGCAGCAGACGGCTCAGCGCCGCGCTTGCCAACGCGCCGATCTGCGTCAGGAAATCGGTCGCCATGCCGTCATGGAAGCGGCGTGCGTCGGCCGAACCCATCACCAGCAGGCCGAAAGTGGGCGCTTCTTCCGTGCCTTCGGGGTCGCGCAGCGCGAGCAACGCGATCGATTCGGTGACGTGCGCGGACTCGCTTGTGCTGCCTGCGGATTCGTCGTCGCTCACGGCCGACACCGCCGGCGTCAGCCACTGCGCCGCTTCAAAGCCAGTGTTCGCGCCACAATACGGCGTGGTGAGGCTATTCGCGAAGATTCGCACTTCCTCGCCGACATGGCGCGCGAACTCAGCCTGTGAATAGGGCTCGGAGACGTCCCATACGCGCAGCGCGGCTTGCGGCACATCGAAAATATCGCGCAAGCCGTTGGAGATCGTGCGCGGCAGCGCGTACGGATCGCGCTCGGCCATCACGCGGATAGTCCAGCGATTGAATTTCGAGGCGATGCTGTCGTTTTCGTGACCGTAGCGCAGCAACTCGGCCAGACGCCGTTCGAGATGCTTGTTCTTGTCGCGCAGCATTTCCATTTGCCGTTCCTGCAGCGACACCGCGGCTTTGCCGTGCGGGTTCGCAAGCCGGATCGTCGCGAGCATTTCCGCGTGTTCGGCGAAGAATTCGGGGTTGGCGAGCAGGTATTCGGCGACTTCGCGATCGTTCATGGTTTCGGCTAAAGGACTACGGGACGACGCCTTCGGGCGGCGCATCGGTCATGAGTTCGGTCGGCCGGTGAAAGAGCCGCCTGGTCCGGCTCTTTCACCGGCCTATTGGCCTATTCACCGGCATCTTCATCGGCCTGTTCGAGGCCACGTGTCGGGTACTTCCTGGGCCGATCGCTCGGCCGCTGAATCGGGTATTACGCTGGCGCGGGTCAGTCGGCCAGTTCGATCTCGCCTTCGAAGACGGTTGCCGCAGGGCCTGCCATCAGTAGCGGCGCGCCGTTTTGCGTGCTGTCCCACGTGATGGTCAGCTTGCCGCCGTGCGTGTGCACCAGCACCGGCGCATCCAGCAGTCCGCGGCGAATGCCGGCAGCGACTGCCGCACACGCGCCCGTGCCGCACGCCAGCGTTTCGCCGGCGCCGCGTTCGTAGACGCGCAGCTTGACCTCGCTACGGCCGACGATCTGCATGAAGCCTGCGTTCACTCGCTGCGGGAAGCGCGCGTGCCGCTCGATCACCGGGCCTTCGACGAGCACTGGAAACGCTTCGACGTCGTCGACCACCTGCACCGCGTGCGGATTGCCCATCGACACCACCGAAATCCAGCGCGTCACACCGTTCACGTCGAGCGGCCAGAGCGTGTCCGCGCCCTCGCGGCGGCCTTCGAGGCCTTTGTTGGCGAACGGTACGCGCTCCGGTTCGAACACGGGTGAGCCCATGTCAACCAGCACTTCGCCGTTTTCCTGCATGGTCAGCAAAATGGTGCCGTTCTGCACTTGCACGCGCACGCTGCGCTTGTCGGTCAGGCCGTTATCGCGCACAAACTTGACGAAGCAGCGCGCGCCGTTGCCGCAGTGTTCGACCTCGCCGCCGTCGCAATTGAAGATGCGATATCTGAAATCAACGCCGTCCACGGTGGGCTTCTCGACCAGCAGCAACTGGTCGGCGCCGACCCCGAAATGCCGGTCCGCGAGCGCGCGCACCTGCCCCGGCGTCAGGTGGACCGGTTGGGTGTAGCCGTCGAGCACGACGAAGTCGTTACCCGCGCCGTGCATTTTGGTGAATTTCAGTTTCATCACGCTATTGTAAGTGACGCGCCCGCAGGTGGGCCGAACGCACCATTATTTCCGCGTTCCAGCGCTTTTTTCGAAGTTCGCTCAATACACGCTCGGCTCGCCCGGCGGACGGGTCTTGAAGCGCTTGTGCACCCAGTAGTACTGCTCGGGGATCAGCGGAATCTGCTCTTCGAGGAAGGCGTTCATGCGGCGCGCGTCGGCCTCGTCATTGCCAGTGGGGTAGTTGTCCCACGGCTTGAAGACCTTTAGCCGGTAACCTTTGTAGTGCGGCAACACCTCGCCGATGAACGGCACCACCTGCGCATGGCCGACCCCGGCGAGCCGCCCAACGGCCGTCAGCGTGCACGCCGGTACACCGAAGAACGGCACGAACGTCGAGTTGCGCATGCCGTAGTCCATGTCGGCGCCGAGCATGACCGGCTTGCGGTCGCGCAACCACCGCAGCACGATGCGCGCACTATCGGCGCGGCTTGCCATGTCCGCGCCGAAGCGGCCGCGCGCGGCTATCGCCACGTCGTCGAGTACCTTGTTGGACATTGGCTGATAGAGCGCGCCGCACTGCCGGCGCAGCGCGTGATTGATGAACACGGAGCCTGCCTCGATACCGACGAAATGCGCGCCAAGCAACAGGGTGGGCGGCATGTCGGGGGCCAGTAGATCGATTTCGCTATCCACCTGCACGATCTTCTCCAGCTTCTCTGCAGACCAGAACCACTGGACGCTGCGCTCGACATAACTGCGGATCGCGTGGCGGAAGTGTTTCTGCGCGATCTCTTCGCGATGCTCGACGCTCCACTCCGGGAAACACAAGCTCAGATTGATGTGGACGATGCGCTTGCGGCTGCTGGGGACCTGATAGAGCAGCCAGCCCAGCCCATCGCCCAGTCGGGCAACGAAACCGTACGGCAACAAGGCCAAAAACTTCAGCAGCCCAATGGCCAGATGGGCACCAAGACGACTCAGCATGCCGCCCCTCCGTGTAGGGCGTCGAGCGACGCTTTGCTCAAGG
The DNA here is from genome assembly GCF_046026855.1 of Paraburkholderia sediminicola. GTDB lineage: Bacteria > Pseudomonadota > Gammaproteobacteria > Burkholderiales > Burkholderiaceae > Paraburkholderia > Paraburkholderia sediminicola_A. The sequence continues at coordinate 245,932 of NZ_JAQQET010000008.1, forward strand.
AACCTGGAAACGGGTCGAAATACAGCACGGGTGAACACTCTGTGACAATCAAAGGAAGTCGCTATAATAAGGGCTTCGCCGAGTTAATAGACAACTTGCGGGGCGAAGCTGGCGGGTGCGATCCATGGGATATGCCCCTGCCGGTAAGGTAATCCGCTAAAGCGTCGCCGCTTCAAGGCTCCCGAAGCTGGCTACGTGAAACTCAACCGTAACCACACAACAGGAGTCTGCAACGTGGCAAACGATTATCTCTTCACTTCCGAATCCGTGTCCGAAGGCCATCCCGACAAAGTCGCGGATCAGATCTCGGACGCAATCCTCGACGCCATTCTGACTCAGGACAAGTATTCGCGTGTCGCAGCCGAAACGCTGTGCAACACGGGTCTCGTCGTGCTGGCCGGTGAAATCACCACCACCGCGAACGTCGATTACATCCAGGTCGCGCGCAATACGATCAAGCGCATTGGCTACGACAACACCGATTACGGTATCGACTACCGCGGCTGCGCGGTGCTGGTGGCGTACGACAAGCAATCGCCGGATATCGCCCAGGGCGTGGACCGTGCGCACGACAACAACCTCGATCAAGGCGCTGGCGACCAGGGCCTGATGTTCGGTTACGCGTGCGAAGAAACGCCGGAATTGATGCCGCTGCCGATCCACCTGTCGCACCGTCTGGTGGAGCGTCAGGCGAATCTGCGCCGCGACGGCCGTCTGTCCTGGCTGCGTCCGGATGCGAAATCGCAGGTCACCGTGCGTTATGTCGACGGCAAGCCGCATTCGATCGACACGGTCGTGCTATCCACGCAGCATTCGCCAGACATCGATCTGGCCGTGCTGCGCGAAGCCGTGATCGAAGAAGTCATCAAGCCGACGCTGCCGGCTGACCTGATCAAGGGCGACATCAAGTTCCTGGTGAACCCGACCGGCCGGTTCGTGATCGGCGGCCCGCAAGGCGATTGCGGTCTGACGGGCCGCAAGATCATCGTCGATACGTACGGCGGCGCGGCTCCGCACGGCGGCGGCGCGTTCTCGGGCAAGGATCCGTCGAAGGTCGACCGTTCGGCAGCGTATGCCGGCCGTTATGTCGCGAAGAACATCGTGGCTGCTGGTTTGGCGTCGCGTTGCCTGATTCAGGTGTCGTACGCGATCGGCGTTGCCCAGCCGACTTCAGTCATGGTCAACACGTTCGGCACGGGCCGCGTGTCGGATGCAGTCATCACGAAGTTGGTGCTGGAGCATTTCGACCTCCGTCCGAAGGGCATCATCCAGATGCTCGACCTGCTGCGCCCGATCTACGAGAAGAGCGCGGCCTACGGTCACTTCGGCCGCGAAGAGCCGGAATTCACGTGGGAAGCCACGGACAAGGCGCTGCTGCTCGCCGAAGCCGCAGGTACCGAACCGGTCGCCGCGCTCGCAGAATAAGCACGCAGTCCGCTTTAGCAAAAAACCCCGCCGGCGTAAGTCGGGCGGGGTTTTTTTATCGCCTTCGAAAGCGCTGTCTCACCGGCTCGCAAACGCGAACGCAAACCAGCCGGTGCTGCCGTTCGTCGACATGCGGCGCGGGCGGCGGCTTGTACTCTGGGGAGCGGCGACCGGTGCATTGCGCGTAGCGGTGAGGCGCAGCGGCGTCGGTTTGCGCAGCAGCGTGCGCAGCGAAAAACGGCGCGAACTGCCTTGCAGGCGCAGCGCGGAGAAAAAGGTGTGGAACCACGTGCGAATGCCGTCGACCGCTTTGGCTTCGCGCCACTGTTCGCCTAATGCGCGAGTGCGGGTGGCATGGTGACGCAGTGCACGCACGACATGGCGGCGTGCCGGACGCGCCGCTTTCAATGCGGCGCGGGTAAGACGGGTGCTCAGAAGAGTATGCATGGCTTCACAAGTAGGCAACGTGTCGCGCGACGGAGTGTGCGCCAGAAAGAGCACCAAATGTGCCAATGGCGGTGTCGCGATGGACGGCGCGAAAGCCTGGAATTCGATGGAAAAGGGCACGGAGGACGGCGGAGCCGGTCACAGCGGCGCATGCGCGCCGCACAAGTGCGGGAGTAGCGATCAACATGTGTGCAGGCTACACGCGATTCGTGACGTCAGAAAGTCGGTTTTTACCCTGCGAATACGGGTTTTTGCGGGGTAGAGTGGCGTGTACGCAGACGGGGTCGCGCCCTTTGCGGGCGATTACCGTGCGTGCTTGCCCTGACAGGGTGCCTTGCAAACCACCAAATCGCGTGAAAGTAGTGCGTAAGGCTTGGCTTCTCGAAAGGTGAAACAGCGCACAGTCCGATCGCGCCCGTTTTACAATCGAGCATCAGTCAGTCGAAAGTAACGGAACACCATGTCACTTCACTCGAAGAAAGAGCAGATTCAAACGTTGCGGGAGCAAGGATTTGTCGTTGTGCCTGGATTAGTGTCGCCCGAGCGTTGCGGCGAGCTGAAGCGGATTGCGGAGCGGCAGTTGCAGGAAGCGGCGGCGCCGATCGAGTTCGAAGCGGACCTTCGCTATCCGGGCGCGCCGGAGTCGAAGTATGCGCCGGGCGGCCATACGGTTCGCCGGCTGCTGGATGCGTATGGGCGCGATTCGCATTTTGCGCAGTGGGCGATCGCGCCGGAAATTCGCGGCTGGATGGAGTTGTACTTCGGCGAGGAGCCGCGCTTATCGCGGGCGCATCACAATTGCATGATGACCAAGCACCCCGCTTATGGCAGCTTGACCGGCTGGCATCGTGACGTGAGGTATTGGTCGTTCGAGCGCGACGATCTGGTGTCGGTATGGCTCGCAGTCGGCTCGGAGACGGTCGATAACGGTGCGTTGTGGTTGGTGCCGAAGTCGCACAGCATTGCCTTCACTTCCGACCGGTTCGACGAGGCCAAATTTTTTCGTTCCAATCTGGAAGAGAATCAGGCATTGATTCGCACCGCGGTCTCGCCTGAGCTCAAAGCCGGGGACGTGGTGTTCTTTCATTGCAACACGCTGCATTCGGCGGGCAAGAACATCAGTGATCAGGTGAAATTTTCTTTGGTGTTTACCTATCACGGGGCGAGCAATGTGCCCCTGCCGGGATCCCGCTCGGCGGCTAAGCCTGAAATTGCCTTTTAGGTGCTTTGCCTTGCGCGGCGCTGACGTTCGTCAGTCACGCGCCGCGTAGGCAACCAGCGCTCTACCGCCTGCGTCCGGAAACAGCCACGCCGGTCAGGCCGGCAATAGTGGCAATAGCGCCGGCCACGATCAGTATGATCGCCTTATTGGTTGGCGATCCGGTAAACACGCGAGACACCTCGCTGCTGACCGAGTTGAACGCCTGCCCGCCGAAATACAACAACACAATACCGCCGACAATCAGCGCGATTGAAATCGCCTTCGTCATGAAACAACCCCCCCTCCAATAAGCTTTGATCGGCCAAAGTGTAGGGGAGCCGCAAGCAATCGTCCATCCCGCATACTGGGCGTCTGCAGGCATCACGCCGATTGGCTACCATAGCGGTCTGGTCTCACCCATACCTAAACAAAAAACCTGCACGCCTCCCGCAGCACGTGATCTCCTCACGCCCGTGATCGCCGGGTGACTTCAACATCAAGGACACTAGCAATGGCTTACGAAGCAGCTTCAGAACGCTATTCGGACATGCAATACCGCGTCTGCGGCAAGTCGGGTCTCAAACTGCCGGCGCTGTCGCTGGGCCTGTGGCACAACTTCGGCGACACCACGCCGATTTCCACGCAGCGCGATATCCTGCGCACGGCCTTCGATCTGGGCATCACTCACTTCGACCTTGCCAACAACTACGGCCCCCCGTACGGCAGTGCGGAAACCAACTTCGGCCGTCTCTTCAAAGACGACTTCAAGCCGTATCGCGACGAACTGCTGATCTCGTCGAAAGCGGGTTGGGACATGTGGCCGGGTCCGTACGGCCAGGGCGGCGGCTCGCGCAAATATGTACTCGCGAGTCTCGATCAGAGCCTGCAGCGCATGGGTCTCGACTACGTCGACATCTTCTATTCGCATCGCTTTGATGCCGACACGCCGCTCGAAGAAACCGCCGGTGCATTGGCGAGCGCCGTGCAGCAAGGTAAAGCGCTGTACATCGGTATTTCGTCTTACTCGGCCACCAAGACGCTCGAAATGGCCAAGCTGCTTGCCGAATACAAGGTACCGCTGCTGATTCATCAGCCGGCGTACAACATGCTCAACCGCTGGATCGAACATGAACTGCTGGACACGCTCGAGAAAGTCGGCGCGGGCGCCATCGCGTTCACGCCGCTCGCGCAGGGCTTGCTCACTGGCAAGTATCTGAACGGCGTGCCGGAAGACGCGCGCGTCAACAAGCCGGGCGGCGGTTCGTTGAAGCAGGAGCATCTGAGCCCGCAAAACATCGATCATGTGCGCAAGCTCAACGACATCGCGCAGCGTCGCGGACAAAGCCTCGCGCAGATGGCGCTGGCCTGGGCGCTGCGCGATCCGCGTGTCACGTCTGTGCTGATCGGCGCCAGCCGCGCGGAGCAGGTGCGCGAAAACGTCGGTGCGTTGAAGAATCTCGCGTTCTCGAAGGAAGAGCTGGCGGAGATCGACCGCTACGCGACGGAAGGTGGCATTAACCTGTGGGAAAAACCGTCGACGGATCAGGCGATCTGATCGCACTGAGTTTCAGATCGTAGAGGCACGCCGTAGAAACAGAAAAGCCGCTTGTGAGGCTAATACCGTTCAGTTAAAAAATTGAACGCTATTACACCTGCAGCGGCTTTTTTATTGACACAATTCAAGCGCACGCACTTCCCACCCAGTGGCCGAAGCGACTGCTTTCAGTCAACAAACCATCGGCGAAGCGACCAGGCCGTCTCCGCCGGACCCCGCTACACCAGCGCCGGCAAGCCTTCGACCAGCACGACCGCGAACACTACGCCGATAAGCGCGCCAAGCACGCGTAGCACGTTGTGCCGAAATTCCGTCTTGCAGGGGAGCGCGCCGACAAACAGAGCGCCGGCCAGCGCCATCGGAATGACCAGAATGAAATCGCCGATCGTGAAATAGGTCGTCATACCCGTCTCCTTATGTAGTACAGGCGAGGACAGTGGCTCGATTTCTGGAGTCATACACTGCCGCGCTCGATTCGAGTATAGGCGACGCTTAGATCAACATAACAACGCTTTGGGGCGCAGCAGCGCGTCTTTGCAGACCGCTGAACCCAATGCTGCAAGGGCGGTGGAGATTGGCGCATCGCAGCAAAAATGCCCTTGAAAATGAAGTATTTGCTTACACAGGCCTTACTTTTAAGTCTGATCGATGCGTCGCGGATTGCTCGCGCTTAACGGCGGTACGCCGATATAAGCTTGGGTTCCATGCTGCTTCAGGCTTCAGTTTCCCCGAAGCCGATCAGCAACGCGCCCTCATACGGCGGTCTGTTCGCGCTGACGCAAGCGCATGGCCGCAACGATACCGATGACGAGTAGCATGCCGACCAGTCCGGCGACACCATTCCAGCCATAACCGGCCCACACATGCCCGCCGTAAGAGCCGACCACGCTCGAGCCGACGTAGTACGCGAGCAGATACAGTGCGGCCGCCTGCCCCTTGGCTTCTTTCGCGAGACGCCCGACCCAGCCGCTTGCCACCGAGTGTCCGGCGAAGAAACCGAACGTCACGCACGCGATCCCGGTTGCTATTGCCGCGATCGGATGGAACATCGTGAGGGCGAGCCCGAGCGTCATCAGTAGCAGGCTGGCGGTCAGCACGCGCGCCCGGCCGAAGGTGTCGGCCATGCGGCCCGACCACGGCGAAGCGACCACGCCCGTCAGATAGACGACGAAAATCGCGCCGATCTCCGTCTGATTCAACAGGTAAGGCGGTGCGAGCAGCCGGTAACCGATGTAGTTGTACAGCGTGACGAAGCTGCCCATCAGCACGAAGCCGAGCAGAAACAGCAGAGGCAGACCGGGTCGCGTGAACTGCTTCAGCAGCGCACTGCGGTGATGTGTAAAGCCGAGCCCGCGACGCGGGACGAAATGGCGCGACGGCGGCAGCAACGCGCGAAACGCGAGCATCGAGAGAATGCCGAGCACGCCGATCGTGCCGATTGCCACGCGCCACGAAAACAGATCCGCGACGACGCCGGTAATCACGCGCCCGGCCATCCCGCCGATCGCCGTGCCGCCGACATACAGCCCCATCGCCAGACCCAGTCCGTCGGGGTGCACTTCTTCCGCTAGGTACGCCATCGCGACGGCGGGCACGCCACCGAGCGCGAGTCCTTCGAGCGTGCGCAACACGAGCAGTTGATGCCAGTGCGGCGCGATCGACACGCCGATCGTCAACAGCGCCGACAGCGTGAGCGACGCAGTCATCAGTTTGTGCCGGCTCCAGCCTTCCGAGACGAAGCCGGCCATGAAGATGGCGAGCGCGAGCGCAGCGGTAGTCAGCGAGAGTGACAAGCTGCTCTGTGCCGGCGTCACGTTGAACGCCGTAGAGAACGCGGGCAGCAATGGCTGGACGCAATACAGCAGTGAGAAGGTGGCATAACCGGCAAACAACAGCGCGATGCTGGCTCGCCAATAGGCACGTGTGCCGCGTTCGAGATAGGTGGGGGCGGGGACGTCAGGCGCGGCAGCGGAGGTGAAAGAAGCGGATGACGCAGGAACAGCTGAAGTAGCAGTCCGGTGGGATTCCGGCGATGCGGTCACGAAAAAATCTCCTTGGGGAACGCAAAGTACTCAAAGGAGTTAAGGATACGCTGAAAAAGCTTGGCGGGTGGCTGCGATGCGCAGCAAGGTGCTGTCACGACGTGCACAGACGGCATGCCCGTCGCGGTTCTCGGATCCATTTGCGGATGACCTTCACGCGCCGAACGCCCACCGCTAACCATGCGCCGCAGCCTCGCTCGCCGGTGTTGCGGGATGCACGATCTGTTCGTCAGTCGGCAGTGAGGACACGTCCCAACCACCGCCCAATGCCTTGATCAATGCGACGCTCGCAGCCATCCGGCGGCGCGCGATCGACACTGCATTCCGTTCGTTGGTAAGCGCGGTGGTTTGCGCGACCACGACATCGAGATACGTGATCGCGCCGTTTTTATAGCGGTTCGACACGACAGACAGCGAACGCTGCGCAGCGGCCACGGCGTCGTCCTGGGCGGCGGCTTCCTGTTCCAGCACGCGCAATGCGGCGAGATTGTCTTCGACCTGGCCGAACGCGGTCAGCACTGTTTGGCGGTACTGCGCGACGCTTTCGTCATAGTGCGCGCGGGCCTGCTCTTTCACCGACGCACGTCCGCCAAAGTCGAGCAGCGTGCCGGCCAGTGCCGGCCCGAGCGACCACAGACGGCTCGGCGCCAGCAGCCATTGGCTGTAGTTGGTCGCTTCGAGCCCGCCCGTCACCGACAAAATCAGGCTCGGAAAGAACGCTGCCGTCGCCACGCCAATCTGCGCGTTCATATCGGCAACGTGCCGCTCTGCTGACGCGATATCGGGCCGTCGTTCGAGCAATGCGGATGGCACGCCCGCTGCCGCGACCACCGGCACTGCGGCGAGCGGTGCAACCGGCAGGGAAAATGTTGAGGGCGTCTGGCCGACCAGGATCGCGATCGCGTGTTCGAGTTGCGCGCGCTGCACGCCGAGGTCGAGCGCTTGCGCCTGCGTGGTTTTCAACTGCGTCTGCGCCTGCGCGACATCGGCGTCCGTAGCGATGCCGCCGGCGTAGCGGTGTTGCGTCAGATCGAGCGCTTCCTCGTAGGCCCTGATCGTGTCGTCGAGAAGTTGGCGCTCCTGATCGAGACCGCGGAGTTCGAAGTAGTCGGTTGCCAGTTCGGCCTGCATCGAGAGGAGCGCGGCCTGCACGTCTGCGGCGCTGGCCTGTGCCTCGGCTTTCGCCCCTTCGACGCTACGCGACACGCGACCCCACAAGTCCGGTTCCCACGATGCGTCGGCTTGCACGAGGTAATCGTTCAGCGTGAGACCGGCGGTCGATTTGTGCAGAACATTCTCCGATGTCCGCGCGCGTGAATAATCGCCGTTCGCAGTGACCACAGGGAAAAAGTTCGAGCGATACTGCGCGACTGTCGCGCGGGCGGCGTGAAAGCGTGCCTCGGCGGCCTGCACGTTCTGATTCGCGCTGGCGACCTGCAACTCGAGTGCATCGAGCGACGGGTCTGCGTAGACGTTCCACCACGCGCCGCGCGAGAGGGTGTCGGCGGGTTGCGCGGGCTTCCAGCCGGTGCCCTCGAGTTCCTTATAGGTCGCGGCGGTGGTGGCCGGTGGCTTGACGTAGTCGGGGCCCACGGTGCAGGCAGTGAGCGTGTACGCCAGCGTTGCGGCAAGCAACGAGGCACGCGTGACCCGCTGCGCGAAACGGTGACGGAATACCGGCGCGTTCACAGTGCGTCCCTCACCGCTTGCAGACCGGCGACGTGCGCAGCAGGCGCGCTAGCCGCGGCTGCGCCGGAAGCGCCTGCCGCACCCTCGCCACCCGCCGAAGCATCCGAAGCACCCGAAGCATCCGAAGCGCCCGTCGCTTTGCCCGGCACGATCCGCACCGGCGCACCATCCACGATTGAATCCTGCGGATTCAGAATCACCTGCTCATCGCCTTGCAAACCGGATGCGATTGCCACGCGCGTGCCAAAGTCCGTTCCGAGCGAAACCGGCAGCAGCTTCACTTTGTGCTGGGGATCCACCGTCGCCACTTTTACGCCGTCGGGGCGAAACAGCAACGCGTTGCCAGGCAGCGTAAACGGTGCGGCGCCCGTGCCCAACGCGAAATGTACCTGCGCGTACGCGCCCGGCAGCAGATCGCCATTGCGATTGTCGACATCGACTTCGACGAGCATGGTTCGTTGTTGTGGATCGACGGCGCCCGCGGTGCGTGCCACGGTCCCTGGGTAATGTTTGGACGGCGTCTCGGTCAGCGTCAGAAACGCCGTCTGCTGCGCGTGAACTTGTTGAGCGTAGGCCTGCGGCACGTTCACATACACGCGCAATCTGTCCGCCTGCGCAACGTGAAACAGTTCCTTCGCCGGGCCGCCGGAACTGCCCGCGTCGATCAACGCACCCACGTCGACATTGCGTGCCGTCACGATACCGTCGAACGGTGCGTAGACCTTCTGGAACGATTGTGTTTTCTCGAGGCGCGCCACGTTGAAGCGTGCGGCATCCAGCGTGCCTTTCTTTGCGAGCATGTCGCCGACCTTCTCGTCGGTTTCCTGCTTCGAGACGGATTTGCTTTTCAGCATCTCGGTCCAGCGGTCGGCCGTGCTTTTCGCGAGCGCATAGTTGGCGTCGGCATTCGCCAGATCGGCGCGGGCGGCGCGCAGTTGATCGTCCACTTCGGGGGTGTCGATTTCCGCGAGCAACTGGCCGTTCTTTACGTGCGCGCCGATGTCCGCGTACCACTTCTTCAGGTAGCCGTTGGTGCGAGCGTAAATCGGCGTGTCGAGAAACGCCTGCACGTTGCCGGGCAGCACGAGGTCAAGTCCCGCCGTCGACTTCTGCGGATGCACGACTTCGACGCTCGTCTGGCTTGCGTGCTCGGCGTCGCGCTCGAGTGCCGCATGCGCGTCATGGCGCGACCAGATACCTTGCGCCGCAAGCAGAACGACGACCACAGCCACCACCACGATGACCCAGCGCGTGCGCGTTCCCTTCGACGGATTGAGTGCAGTGCTGGACCCGTCTGGACGTTTTCCTTCCATCAACCTTCCCCTGTCAGATTGGCTGGGCAGTCGAGGCTGCCTCTTGTGCTTCGTGTTGTTTGTTGTGCGCTGTACATCATGGCTTTTGCACCACATGCTCAGATGCCCGCTGACGCCGCGCCGCGAGCCGTCGGTAGATCATCGAAAACACTACCGGCACGAAGATCAGCGTAGCCAGGGTGCCGACAGTCAGCCCGCCGATCACCGCGCGCCCAAGCGGCGCATTCTGCTCGCCGCCTTCGCCGAGGCCGATTGCCATCGGCACCATGCCGATCACCATCGCGAGCGCCGTCATCAGCACTGGACGGAAGCGCGTGAAGCCCGCTTCGATCGCCGCGCGCGTCGCATCGCCGTGTTCGAGCAGTTGTTCGCGTGCAAAGCTGATCACGAGAATCGAGTTCGCGGTGGCGATACCGATACACATGATCGCACCCGTTAGCGCTGGAATCGACAGTGTGGTGTGCGTGAGAAACAGCATCCATACGATGCCCGCCAACGCGCCCGGCAGCGCCGTGATGATAATGAACGGATCGAGCCACGACTGGAAATTCACCACGATCAGCAGATACACCAGCAGGATTGCGAACACGAGACCGGCGAACAGACCTGAGAACGAATCGTTCATCGTCTGCACCTGGCCGCGCACCTCGATGGTCGAGCTTTTGGGGAGATCGGCCTTGGCGTCGTCGATGATCTTGCTGATATCGTCGGATACGCCGCCGAGATCGCGGCCGTCGGCGGTGCCGAAGATGTCGATGGTGGTTTGCGCGTTGTAGTGTGTGAGCACGGCGTTGCCCGCTTCACGTTTCATCGTGGCGAGCGAGCCGAGAATATTGCTGCGGCCATTCGCATTCAGCGGAATGTTCGCGAGCGATTGCAGCGAATCGATCGTGTATTGCGGCGCTTCCGTGATCACGTTGTAGCTGACGCCGTTGCGCGGATTGAGCCAGAACGTCGGCGTGGTCTGCTGGCTGCCGGACAGCGTAATCAGCAGATTGCTCGCGATGTCGCGTTGCGAGAATCCTGCCTGTTGTGCGCGCGTGCGGTCCACGTCGATAAAGATGCGTGGCAAATCGGCGGGCTGCTGGATGCGCGCATCGGCAAGACCGGGCACCGTGCGCAGCCGGTTCAGCAACTGCGCGGCGAAGGCGCGATTACCGGCTACGTCGCGCCCGACGATCTGAATGTCGATCGGCGAGGGCATGCCGAAGTTGAGCGTCTGGCTGACGATATCCGCAGGCAGGAAGGCGAATTGCACACCTGGGAATTCATCGGTGAGCGTCCGGCGCAGGGTGCGTACGTAGTCCGCACTCGGATGATGATCGGGATTCAGCGTGATGAGTATGTCTGAATCCGAGGTGCCGATCGTGCCGGTGTTGCTATACGAGAGGTTGATACCGGAGACCGGCAGGCCGATATTGTCGATGAGCGAGTGCAACTCTGCGGCCGGTATCAACTGACGAATCCGCGTGTCGACGCGATCGGTCACCACTGCGGTTTCCTCGACCCGCATGCCGGTTTTGGCGCGCAGATGCAACGCGATGGTGCCTGCATCGACTTGCGGGAAAAAGTCGCGGCCGAGAAACGGCATCAACAGCATCGACGCGCCACAGCAAACGAGAAACAGCGTCACGAACAGACCCGGCCGCGCAACCCGCGCTTCAAGAAACACACGATAGCGCTCGCGAAAACGCGAGAAGCCACGCTCGAAGGAATAGTGCACACGCATGAACGGATTGTGCGTTTGCCCGGCTGCGTGATGCAGGTCCGCCGGTTTATGGTGATGGCGCAGCAGATACTTCGCGAGCGTGGGCACGAGCGTACGCGAGAAGAAATACGAGGCCAGCATCGCGAACACCACCGCTTCGGCGAGTGGAATGAAGAGATAGTGCGCGACGCCTGTCAGCAGAAACATCGGCACGAACACGATGCAAATGGATAGCGTCGAGACCAGCGTCGGGATCGCGATCTGGTGTGCGCCGTCGAGAATCGCCTGTTCGAGCGTCTTGCCTTGCTCGAGTTGATGACTGATGTTTTCGATCGCCACGGTCGCGTCGTCGACCAGAATACCGACCGCGAGCGCGAGGCCGCCGAGCGTCATGATGTTGATGGTTTCACCGAGCATCGACAGTGCAATGATCGAGGTGATCATCGACAGCGGAATCGACACGGCGATGATCAACGTGGCGCGCCAGTTGCCGAGGAACAGCAGAATCATCAGCCCGGTGAGGCATGCGGCAATCAGCGCTTCACGCAGCACACCTTGCACGGAAGCGCGCACGAACAGCGACTGATCGGCGACCGGATCGATATTCAGCGAAGCGGGCACGAGATTGCGCAACGTGGGCATCATCTTCTTGATACGGTCCACGATTTCGAGCGTGGACGTGTTGCCGCTTTTGTTGATAGTCAGCAAGGCGGCGCGCTGTCCGTTCACGCGAACGATATTGGTTTGCGGCTGGAAACCGTCGCGCACATGGGCGACGTCGCGGATATAAACCGTGCCGTTGGCGGTGGACTTGATCGGAATGTTATTGAGGCCGGCGAGCGAATCCGGACTGCCGTTCATCTCCACCGAATATTCCGTCGAACCGATTTTCGCGGTGCCCGAGGGCAAGATCAGATTCTGCGCGGTGACCGCGTTGACCACGTCCATCGGCGACAGGTTGCGCTCCTGCAGCTTGCGCGAATCGATATCGACCATGATCTGCCGCTGCTTGCCGCCATACGGCAGCGGCGCGGAGGCGCCCGGCACGGTGGCCAGTTGCGTCTTCAGGAAGTTGTTGCCGAAGTCGAACAGCTCCTGCTCGGTGAGCGAAGCTGACGACAGCGCGAGGCGCAGGATCGGCACCGTCGACGCGTTATAGCGCAGGATATTTGGCGGCGTGATGCCAGGCGGCAGCGAGCGCAATTGCGTCTGTGACAGCGCGGTGACTTCGGCGAGCGCTTCATCAATGTTCGCGTGCGGCTGAAAAAAGATCTTCACGACGGCGATCCCGTTCAGCGAAGTCGACTCCGTGTGCTCGATATCATTGACCGCGGTTGACAGCCCCCGCTCGTAGTTGAGCACGATGCGCTTTTCCATTTCATCGGCGGGCAGGCCGTTGTACGACCAGATCACCGACAGCACCGGAATGTCGATATTGGGGAAAATGTCGGTCGGCGTGCGCAGGATCGTCAACGGACCGACGATCAGCAAAAGCAGGGCCAGCACGATGAAGGTATAGGGGCGCCGCAGCGCCAGGCGAACGATCCACATGGTTAGTGAGGTTGATGAAAGCCGGGGCCGCCGGCGCGGCACGCACAGCGGTTATGACGCGTGCCGCGCCGGCGGACGGCGGGCACAATAGGCGGATTGAGCGGGTTGTTCTGGCGGTGCATGATTTTGATATATCGCCCCAGCTGGGTTTATGATGGTCTCGTTACGACGCTGTACGCCCAGATCATCGGCCCGGTGCGCTGTAATGGGAATAGGGCGAAACGACGGGTAAACAGCCTTGAGTTCGCGCTTTCCATGGCCCCGCAAAACGGGAACAATGACTCGAACCTCTCACGCGTCTTACGCGCAGCAGATTGGGTGCGTACGCAACGTTATCGGCGAAGCGGCGCTTTTATCATCACCTTGACCGGCGCGGAAACCATAAAGCCGGCTATGGGAGAAACGGGGAAACATCATGCAAATCGGTTCCATTGTCCGATCGGTGCATATCGCGGTGCCGCAGGGCGCACGCGGGATCGTCATGCGCATTCTCGGCGACATGGCTATGGTGGCCTGGTATGCCGGCGAGCCCGGCACGTCGGAACATCTGAATACTGAACCCTTTTTCCTTGAAGATCTGATCGATACGGGCGAGCAGGTGCGCCCGTCGAGCGCGCAGGTGCATTGACGCTGGTTTGAGTCCGCTTCATGGTGGTTGCAGGTGGCAGTAAGCCGCAAGGTGAGCCGACGCCCTCGTCTTTGACGGCGGCGCGGCGCACAATGCGGGCATGAACGACGACAATCTCGACCCACAGGACGGCGCCGATAGCGCCGTACCTTTCGCCCGGCTCAAGCCGGAAATCGTGCTCGACGCGCTCGACAGCGTGCTCAGCAGCGTCGGTGTGTACACCGACGGTCGCATGCTGCCGCTCAACAGCTACGAGAACCGCGTGTACCAGGTGGGCGTGGAAGACGGCCCGCCCGTGGTCGCCAAGTTCTACCGTCCCGAGCGCTGGACCGACGCCGCCATTCTCGAAGAACACGCCTTTGTCGCCGACCTCGCCGCGCGCGAGATTCCGGCGGTACCCGCGCGGGTTTTCGAAGGCCGCACGCTGCATACCTTCGACGGTTTCCGTTTCTCGATCTTCGAGCGCCGCGGCGGCCGCGCGCCCGATCTGGACCGGCGCGATACGCTTGAATGGCTGGGGCGTTTTATCGGCCGCATCCATGCGGTTGGGCAGACACAAAACTACACTGAGCGTCCCACGCTCGACATCAACACGTTTGGCTACGAGCCGCGCGATTTCCTGCTGTCGCAACGCTTCTTGCCTGACGATGTGCGTACCGCGTGGGAAACCGTTGTGAATCTCGCGCTCGAAGGTGTTGAACGCGCGTTCGAGCGTGCCGGCGAAATTCGCATACTGCGAATGCACGGCGATTGTCATCCGAGCAATGTGTTGTGGACCGACGCAGGCCCGCATTTCGTCGACTTCGACGATAGCCGCATGGGTCCGGCGGTGCAGGACTTATGGCTGCTGCTGCCGGGCGACCGCGCTGAGGCTTCGCGTGCGCTGGCGGATCTGCTCGCCGGCTACGAAGACTTTTGCGACTTCGAGCCGCGCGAACTGTATCTCGTCGAAGCGTTGCGTACGCTGCGGCTGATTCACTACCAGGCGTGGCTCGCGCGCCGCTGGGACGACCCGGCGTTTCCGGCGGCTTTCCCGTGGTTCAACACGCAGCGCTATTGGGAAGACCGCATCCTCGAATTGCGCGAGCAGCTCGGCGCCATGCAGGAAGGACCGCTCTGGCCGGTTTGAGCGGTAGCTGCTCCGATGGAGCAGGAGATGATGCGGTGGCGGACATGCGGCGGCAAGTCATTGCCGCAGACCGCGGACGGGGCAGTCCTGGCGCATTGCGTCGGCGCGCGCCGGGTGGCGCACCCGTTGCCCCAGGCGTCCTTGACGTCCTACGGTGGCTGCGATGCCACGCTCGACGATTCCACCAGTGTCGATTTGACGATTACTTCGGCGCGCACGTCGCGCCCGATCGCTTCGATCGCGGGACGCATCTGCGCGAAATCGTCGGGCGTGCAGACCTCGCTGTCGAAGTGGGTTGCGCCGTCGCGCGTCATCGTCACGACGTTGCTGAGCGGATCAAACGTGTACTGCGACTGAAAATCGACGAAGCGGTCCTGGGTTCGTTTCGCTTCCGGCATGTCGAGCACGCGGAAATTCGCGGGCAACTCAATGCGCGCCCGTTCATGCAACGTCAGGTTATGGCAGACGAATGGTTGCGTGCGCTGCCGTTCGCCGAGCCAGTAGCGGATGTCCGCCGCGAAGCCGCCGGCCAGACTCGTCAGCGCCGGAATCGATGCTGCTGAGCCCGGCACCACGAGACTTTCGAGTGTGCCCTTCATCGTGATCGTCAGCGGACCGTCGGCAACGGTGAGGTCGCTGGTGGTCAGCGTAGCGGTGCCGCGCAGGTTGGCGCTGCGCAATTCCGCCTGGATCGAGTCCTCGCGTTGTGCGGGCGTCTGCGTGCGCAACATCGCGCGCGCCTGTTCGGCCGAGGCGCCCGATGCTTCCAGCCGATAGGTGAAGCTCGCCGAGCCATCCGGCTCGACCTTGATCGACAGGTCGGTGCTGCGCGTCATCAACTCGGTGGCCGGCGTTTGCGCGACCACGCCCTGATTGACGAGCACGGTGGGCCGGTTCATATCGGACGACGGCAGAAAGCCGAATTCGACATTCGACGCCGTCGAGTCGGCGTATTGCTGCAAATCCGGCAGCCACGTGATGGCGTGATTGATGACGCCGTAGCCCGGCACGCTGGGCAGCGTATAGATCGAACCGCTGCTGATCAGGACTGGCTCGTTGCGGACACCGACCGCGTCGAGTAGCGCACCATATAACGCCACGTGATCCTTGCAGTCGCCGTAGCGGTTCGCGAGGATCTCGCTTGCGCTGTGCGGCACTACCGAGCCGCGCCCGACATAGATCGCCACATAGCGGACGTTGCGGCGCACCCAGTCGTACAGCGTCTTGGCTTTGTCACGCGGCGTCCGGTCATGTGCCGTGAGGTTTTGCGCGAGACGTGTGACGGCGGCGTCGTGCGCGTTCGGGTCGGCGGCGGATGCCTTGTAGCTGGCGGCGAAAGCGGCGTAGTCCGGAAAGGTCGAGACCATCAGCCGGTCGCCATATGACACGTAGGCAATCGAGCCGCGCTCCAGCCGGCTGAAATGCGCCTTGTCGTAACGATATTCGTAGCGTGTGCGGCCGTTGTGCGTCACCGGTTGCAGCGTCGTGAACCCGCGCGCATCGGCATAGAGCGGTTTGTCGGCGGGCAGGTCGTAGATGAGGTGGAAGTTGTGAGTCGGCGCGAGATCGGGCGGGGTGAAGTCACTGAATTCACCCGGCACGATTGGTTGCTTTTGCGTCTTGCGATAGGTGAGGTGCACGCGCGCGCCAGGTTCGACGGCGGGGAACACGATCACCTTTTCCTGGATGTCCTGAAACATCGGTGCTTCGAACGAGCGGGCTTCCTGAACATCGCGGATCTGCTCGGGCTGTACGTCGTGACGGACGCCGTCGGCGGTGGTCGTATACGCCTCGATGATCTGCACGTCCGCCATATTGCGGTTGAACCAGACATATTGCTGCGCCACCCGTGCGACGCCTGCTTCGTTGTTCACCCGCAGCGTCATTGAATCGAGCTTGGAGAAGGAGCCGTCGGCGTTGACGGTGAAGGTCTGGGTTTCGCCTTCGTTGATATAGGGATCGTCCAGTTTGGCCGCGATGCTCGCGTCCGCTGCGTGGATGCCGGCAAGCCAGCCGAGAGAGGCAAGACAGACCAAAGAAGCGAGGCGCATGGCAGGCAGGTATCCGAACGGCAACGTTGACGGGATCGCCAGCTAGAGTCGGTTTGCGCCGCCTGGATGTCAAGCAGATGTCACGCATTGCGATTGAGCAAATGCCCTAATTGTGTAATGATATCCATTCTCAATTGAAAGGCATCGCCAGCTTTCTGTCACATTTCTCCTCCTCTGTGACTGCCAGCCAGCCTCTCAGCCGGACGGCCTGGACCGCAAGCCGGGTTTGTCCGGCCTTTCCTTTCGAACTTTCCTTTACCGTCGATATGAGCGAGTGCCACGTCATCGCCCGTCGGCGAGGGTTTAACTTGCTGCGCCTGGAGCCTGGATGTGAACGCGCCTGATTCGATCGATATGAAACCTGCTGCTGGTGGTGGAACGCAATACGCCGCTCATACGCCGGAGCGCGGTCATCATCTGATGGACGGCGCCGAACAGGCGGCGCGGCGCCGGCGTTCGCGGCGGGCGAATTTCATCAAGTGGTTGCGCAAGGTGCACGGATGGGTTGGCCTGTGGGGCGCGGTGCTTGGGCTGATGTTTGGCGCGACGGGTTTTTTGCTGAACCATCGGGGCGGACCGTTGAAGGTCTCGTCGGGTGAGCCGCAGGTCGAGCAGATCCAGATTTCCGTGCCGCAAGGGAAGTTGAAGTCGCCGATGGATATGGCGAAATGGATCAAGGACGAGTTAAAGATCGACGGCAAGCCGGGGCGGGTGAAGCGCGAGCCGGCGCATCCGGTGGCGTGGGGCGATCGCAGCACGATGCAGCCGGAATTCTGGCAAGTCGGGATTTTTGGGCCTACTCAGAATGTGCAGGCCGAGTACTGGGTTGGGAATGGGTTTGTTGCGGTGAAACGCACGCAGAATTCGTTTCTCACGACGATGAATAATTTGCATCGTGGTGTGGGGTTGAGTGTTGGGTGGGTTTTGTTGATTGATACGATTGCTGGCGGGATGATTTTGTTGTCGTTGACGGGTGTCCTGCTGTGGACTGAGTTGAATAAGCGGCGTGTTGTGGGTGTGGTGCTGGTTGGCGGCTCGGTGGTTGCCGCCGTGGTTTGTGGGTTAATGTGATTTGGGTTTTTTTTGCCTTTTCGGCGCGTATGTATGCCTGCGGCGCTTGGTGTTTGGTTGCCTGTGGCGGTGGGATTTTCTTGATTTGTTTGCCTTCGCGGCGCTTATTGTCTGATTGCCTACGGCGTTGGCCTTTCCTTGAATTGTTATTGGTTTATTAGCGTAGCCCCTGTGCGGGGCAGGCACTTACTTCTCTTTGCAG
>NZ_JAQQET010000009.1:0-252179 GCF_046026855.1 Paraburkholderia sediminicola
TTAATAAACCAATAACAATTCAAGGAAAGGCCAACGCCATAGGCAACCAGACAACAAAGCGCCGCGCAAGCAACAAACTCAACGAAAACCCAACCACCACAAGCAACCAGATAAAATACCCAGCACCCGCGCCGCCGCGCACCAGCCTCCCCTTGGGTATCAGACCTTGAAACGCAAAATGCCCGCGCTGAACGCGCTAAAAGCCTTCGAAGTTGCTGGCCGCACGGGCAGCTTCACCCGCGCAGCGGAACTACTGAACGTGACGCAAAGCGCGGTCAGCCGGCAAGTCCGGCAACTGGAAGCGCAACTCGGCGAGACCTTGCTCCAGCGTCACCATCATCACCTGGAGCTCTCGGCCGCCGGCCGCATCCTCCTGCAAGCCCTGCAACAATCGTTCGACCGGATCGAACTCACGGTCCGCAGCCTGCAGGAGAAAACCCACCGCAATCGTCTGCGCATCAACGCGCCGCCCACTTTTACGAGCCGCTGGCTAATGCCGCGTCTCGGGCGTCTGCGTGACGCGCATCCGCATCTCGAACTCAGCCTGTCGACCCGCGTCGACGACAACCTCGCCGAATCCGGTGTGCTCGACTGCGCGATCCGCTTCGGCAACGGCGAGTGGGAAGGCGTCGATAATCGTCTGCTGATGAACGAACGGCACATCGCCGTCTGCGCGCCCGCGTTGCTCGCGCGGCAGGCAGGTCGCGCGGCCATCGACCTGAATCAGTTCACGCTGCTGCATGTGCTCGCGAGCGCCGATCAGCGCTATCTGACGTGGCAGCATTGGTTGAAAGCCGCCGGTATAGAAAACGTCGACACGCGCGGCGGCTATGAATTCGATCTGCTCGATCACGCTATCCGCGCGGCTGTCGACGGACTTGGCGTGACCATCGCTGATCGTCACATGATCGGCCGCGAACTCGCGGAAGGCCAACTCGTGCAGGTGCTCAACGTGCATGTCGACGGTCACCAGTCGTACTGGCTCGTTACGCGCGCGGAACAGGACGAGTTGCAGCACGTCGCATTGTTTCGCGACTGGCTGCAACAGGAGATCTGGCTGACCGAGCGTGCGCTCGATTCATCGGAGTCCGCGCAGTTGGGTTCAGAGGGTTGAGTCGCCGCTAACGATGAATTTCCATCGGTCAGGCAGCCGCCGCCAGCTCCGCCGCGTCAGGTCTGAAGGCGACTTCAGTGGCGGCGTCCTCGAGAATCATCTCGGCGCCCTTCTCCGCCACCATCATCGTCGGCGCATTGATGTTGCCCGACGTGATGTTCGGAAAGATCGACGCATCGACTACGCGCAAGCCAGCAATGCCGTGCACCCGCAAACGCGTATCGACCACGGAGGTGCGCGGGTCGTCGCCCATCGCGCACGAACCGCACAGGTGATAGATCGAACCTGATTGCTCACGGAAATACTGCAGGAAGCCTTCACGCGTATTCACCTGCGGCCCCGGCGAGATTTCCTCGACCGTGATCTCTTTCAGCGCCGGCGATGCCATCACCTTGCGCACCAGTTCGCAGCCCTGAATCACTTCGTCGATATCTTTTTCCGTCGTCAACGCATTGATACGGATTTTCGCGGCGTCTTCCGCGCGATTCGATGCGATCTCGATCGATCCGCGGCTCGTCGGCCGGCACGGATTGAATGCCAACAGGAAGCCCGAGTATGGTTCGGGTTCGAGATTCGCCTTACTGCTCTTTGGAATCCGGTACGACAGCGGATTGAAATACAACTGCAGATTCGGCTGCGCTTCCTGATCGTTGCCTCTGAAGAATCCTCCCGACTGGTTCACGCTCATCGCGAGCGGCCCCTTGCGCGTCAGCAGATACTGCAGGCCGAGCTTGAGCTTGCCAAGCAGCGGACGCATCTCGTCGTTCAGCGTCTTCACGTTCGCGCGATAGTAGAAACTCACGCACAGATGGTCCTGCAGATTCTGCCCCACAGCCGGCAGTTCCTTGACCATCGCGATGCGATGCTTCGCCAGCAATGCGCTGTCGCCCACGCCCGAGAGTTGCAGCAGCTTGGGCGAATCGACCGCGCCCGCCGACAGGATCACCTCACGGGTGGCCATGAACTGCCGCGTAGCGCCGTTCTGTGTCACGCTCACACCAATTGCCCGTTGGTAACCGTCGAATAGAACGCGGCTTGCCAGCACGTCACGTTCGACCGTCAGGTTCTTGCGCGTGAGCACCGGATGCAGATACTCGAAGCTGCTCGACGAACGCTGACCATTGCGTGTATTCACGTCGTAGATGCCGGCGCCTTCGAATTGCGCGCCGTTGAAGTCGTCGCTGCGCTTGTAGCCGGCCTGGTCGCAGCCCTTCAGAAACACGCGACAAATCGGATGCACTGCGTCCTTCATCGGCGAGATGCGAATTGGACCATCCGCGCCGTGATATTCGGTGTTGCCGAGCGGATGCGATTCGAGCTTGCGGAAATACGGCAGCACGTCGCGAAACGCCCATCCCTTGTTACCTGCGGCGGCCCAATCGTCGAAATCGTGCGGCTGGCCGCGTACGTAGATCATCGCGTTGATCGAACCGGAGCCGCCCTGAACTTTGCCGCGCGGACAATAGATCGGCCGGTTGTCGAGTTCTTTTTCGGGCTCGCTGTAGTACATCCAGTTGTAGGTTTCGTTGTAGTACGTCTTGGTGAAACCCACCGGGACCTTGAACCAGAACGAGCTATCTTTGCCGCCTGCTTCGAGCAGCAGCACTGAGTATTGGCCTGACGCCGAAAGGCGATTGGCGAGAATGCAGCCCGCCGAACCTGCGCCGACGATGATGTAATCGTAGTTCATGCTCTATGTCGCCAGACGGCGCCCAATCCATTGAATGCGTAAGGCAGATTAAAACCCGCAGATTAAAACCCGCAGCTTGAAACCCGCAGCTTGAAACCCACAGGTTCAATCCAGGTTCAACCCCTGGCCGGCGCGAGGTCTTTCACGTCGGCGGGTTGTGCCGCCATTTGCAGATGCAGACGCTCGCCGGTGTACGGCGTGTGCTGCCTGACGACGTCCATGTTCAACTCCACACCCAGGCCCGGTTCCTGCGAAGGAATGATGTAGCCGTCTTCCCATTGAATCGGCTTCTTCAACACCGCCGCGTGGAAACCGTCCCATGTGCCGATGCTTTCCTGAATCAGAAAGTTCGGCGTGCAGGCTGCGAGCTGAATACTGGCCGCCGCGCCGATCGGCCCGTTGTACAGATGCGGTGCGATCTGCGCGTAATACACCTCGGCGATCGCGGCAACTTTCTTCGCTTCGAGCAGGCCACCCACGCGCGCCACGTTCAGTTGCAGGATCGACGCCGCGCCCGCTTCGAGCAGCTTGAAGAATTCATATTTGGTGGTCAGGCGTTCGCCCGCAGCAATCGGAATACTCGTGTGCTGCGCGACTTGCGCCATCGCGCCTTCCTGCCCCGGCGGCACCGGTTCTTCGAACCACAACGGATCGTATTTTTCGAGCCGTTTAGCGAGCCGGATTGCCGACGACGGCACCATCTGCCCATGCGTGCCGAACAGCAGATCGGCCTTGCTGCCGACAGCTTCGCGCACGCGCTTGCAGAAAATTTCGCAACGGTCGAGCACTTCCATCGACAGTTGATGACCCGAGTAAGCCGTATACGGCCCCGCCGGATCGAACTTCACGGCAGTAAAGCCGCGTTTTACGTTTTCAACAGCGCATTCGGCGGCGAGATCGGGATCGTCATAGTCGTATTCGCCCTTGCTGTTCTTCGGATACAGGTAGGTGTATGAGCGCAGACGCTGGTTCACCATGCCACCCAGCAGTTCATACACCGGCTTGTTCGCCGCCTTGCCGATGATGTCCCAGCACGCCATTTCCAGCCCGCTGACCACGCCCATCATCGTCAGATCGGGGCGTTGCGTGAAACCGCTCGAATACGCTTCGCGCCAGAGCCGCTCGATATGGTGCGGATCTTTATCGAGCAGGTAGCGGCTGAATACATCGTCGATGATGTGAGTCATCGCCTTCGGATGAAACGTCGCCGAATAGATTTCACCGACACCCTCAATACCGCAATCGGTCTTGAGCTTGACGAAAATCCAGTACATGCCGCCCACGTGCGGCGGCGGTACGGCGACGATATGCGTTTCGAGCGAGACGACTTTCATTTACGCAACCCCTTTCCTGTTAAGCATGTTTCTCAGCGCAAGACCGGCAAAGCCGCCGAGCGCCGCCATTCCGGCCACATAGCCGAAGTAAAGCTGGTAACCGAAGACGCCCGGGAAGTTCTGCGTCAGATAGCCGTTGATCAACGGCAAGAACACGTCGGGCGAGTAGCCGAGTACGGAGATCAGGCCGATAGCAAGGCCCATCGTTTCGACCGGGATATGGCAGCGATCCAGCAGCGACCAGTACAGACCGCGAATCGCGTAAGTCAGAATGCCGATGAACAGCACGAGGAACACCAGCAGAACGTGGCTCGCGATACGCGGCGCCGCCATCAGACCCAGCAGCGACAGTGCAGCGAGGAAGAGTGCGATCACCAGCACCGAGACCTTCGAATAACGGTCGCCGAGAAAGCCGCCGCCAATGCCGCCGATCGGCCGCATCCACAGCTTGAGCGTGGTGATCGTGCCGGCCATCACCACCGTCAAACCGATTTCGCCTTCGTGCAGATACGCGGAGAAGCTGTAGGTGGCCCAGAACACCTGATAGCCGCAGAACACGATGGCCGCGACCAGCCACAACTCGGGAATCGACGCGAGCGTTTTCAGATCGACCAGTACATTGCTGCGTTTCCTCGTGGCGCGATTGGCGGCCGCGTCTTCCGTGCCTTGCGGGTCTTTGACGAGTGCGAGCACCACGCCGAGCCCGATGCACAGAAACGCGTACATGTAGAGGACCAGCTTGAAGCCAGCCGTAACGGGTTCGCCTTTGGTCTGCGTGAACCACGCAAACAACGTGATCGCGACGGTTGCGAGCATCGCTTCGATCAAACCGCGTCCGCCGTCGAGCAAACCGAAGAAGCGGCCCTGCTCGTGCGTGCCGGCGATCATCGTCACGCGTTTGATGACGGCGGCCCAGAACGTCAAACCCGTCGACAGTCCCCAGCCGCCGAAGATCAGCATCAGCATATTGAAGGACGGTGCGGTCGAATACCACAGGCCGAGCACGCCGGTCGCGACCAGCGAAAAGCAGATCAACAGACGCGGTGCGATCCGGTCGGCGAGCCAGCCGCTCGGCAGGTAGCTCAGTAGAAAGATCGTACCGAGCGACGAATACAGATAGCCGAGCTGACTATCGGTGATGTGAAACACTTCGAGCATCGTCGGCTGATAGACCTGCCGAAGATACAGAATCGGGTAAATCGCACCGGCCGCCACGACCAGCAAGATGAGCTGGATGTAGCGTTGAGCCTTGTTGGCTTGCAATGCGGTTTCCGCGGCGCTTGAGGCGAGCGAAGCGGTGGTTTGAACGGGCTGAGATGACACGTGAGCGCTCCTGGAAGACACAGCGCCGGTTCACCGGGCCGCCGGGTCTTCAAATATTTTTATAAGTGCAGCGGATTGCTGCGTTTCTGCGGGTTTCAAGGCGACGCGTGCCGTCTACTCCGAATCGCGCGGCACGCGCCGGTTGCAGCGTCAGTACTTCATGACCACAAGACGGGTCTGGGTGAATTCGAGCATGCCGTGCTTGCCGTCGTCGCCACCGAGACCCGAGCGTTTCCAGCCCGCGTGGAAACCTTGATACGGGTCGGCCGGCGTGCGGTTCACATACAGCTCACCTGCCTCGATGCCGTTGGCGATCTTCATCGCGCTACGATAGTTCTCGGTATAGAGCACCGACGACAAACCAAACTGGTGGTCATTGGCCATCTCCAGCGCTTCGTCGAGCGTGCGGTATTTGACGACCGGCATGATCGGACCGAAGGTCTCTTCCTGGATGATTTCCATGTTCTGACGGCAGTTCGACAGCAGCGTGGCCGGATAGAAGAAGCCCCTGCCTTGCGGAAGCCTGCCGCCGGTTTCAAGCGTGGCGCCCGCCGCGATCGCGCGCTCGACCATCCCATGAATCGACTGGCGCGATGCCTCGTTGACGAGCGGCCCCATCAGCGAAGGCTGTTCGCTGCGATCGCCGCTTTCCACCGCGCTCATGTGCTTCTTCAGCAGCGCGACGAAACGGTCATGCACGCTTTCCTGCACGTAGACCCGTTCGATCGCTGTGCAAAGCTGCCCGCAGTGGGTGGTTTTGGAGGCGACCAGATCGCGCGCGGCTTTCTCCAGATCGGCATCCGCCTCGATGATTGCGGGCGTCTTGCCGCCCAGTTCGAGTGACGGCTTGGCGATGTTCGCCTTGCAGTATTCGAGTACCTTGCGGCCCGCACCGACGCTGCCGGTCAGCGTGATCATGCCGACCTTGGGATGCGTGCAGAGCGCCTCGGCAGTCGCATGGTTCATTGCGAGAATGTTCACGACGCCGGCCGGCAGCCCGGCCTTCTCAACCGCCTTCGCGATCTCGAATGCGGAGGTCGGCGTGTTATTGCTTGGGCGCACCACCACGGTATTGCCGGCGATCAGCGCGGGCGCCACCTTGCGCATGAACGTATAGACCGGGTAATTGAACGGAATCAGGCACGCGACCACACCGATCGGCTCGCGATGCAGCACGAGGTTTTCGTCGGGCGTGTCGCTCGGAATCACCTCGCCTTCGATGCGGCGCGCCCATTCGGCGTGGTAGCGGGTGATCTGGCCGGCGTAGATCGCTTCGTTGGTGGCGTCGGCGACGCTTTTACCCGACTCCAGCGCGAGCGCCGCACCGATGGCGGGCGCGCAGTCGGTGAGCGCGTCGGCGAGCTTGTGCAGATAGACCGCACGCTCCGCCGAAGGCAGCTTGCGCCAGCCCTTCTGGGCGGCTGATGCGGCGTCGACCGCGGCGATAGCCTCGGCCTGGGTGGCGCCCGTGACATGGGCAATCACGGCTTCATTGGCAGGGTTGGTGACGGCGATGAGCTCGTCGCTTGCCGCATCGATAAAGCGGCCGTTAGCAAAATTCCGATCGAGTCGCATGGTCGTCTCCTGAAAAACCTGGTGCAGTGGCGCATTGCCTTCGGCTATCGCCTTCATGCCAAAGGTGCATGAACGGAATTTTTCTCTCCGGCGCGGCCCGCCACAAGCGAATAATTTGCGGGGCAAACATTCGAAAAAATCACGTTTAACCAGGGATGTGCCTCATACGCGAATCCCATCTCGAATAGCAGAATCCGGGCTTTGCCAATAAGCAGCGGCCTTTGAACCCGTTCGAACCCGTTTCGAACCATTGGGTCGCTCATTACCAATGTCTGGAGCTCACAATGAAAAAGAATGTCATCGCTACCGCGGCAATCACCGCACTCGCCTCGCTGGCGGCCCCGTCCGCCTTCGCGCAAAGCAGCGTGACCCTGTACGGCGTGCTTGATGAAGGCATCGACTACACCAACAACGCCGGGCGCGGCGCGGTCTGGGAAATGGCGAGCGGCTATGCGCAAGGCAGCCGCTGGGGCATGAAGGGCTCGGAAGATCTGGGCGGCGGCATGAAGGCGGTGTTCCAGCTGGAAAACGGCTTCGATGTGAGTTCGGGGCGGCTTGGCCAGGGCGGCCGCATGTTCGGCCGCCAGGCCTACGTAGGCTTGAGCGACGATCGGTTCGGCACGGTCACGCTCGGGCGCCAGTACGACTCGGTGGTCGACTATCTCGCGCAGACCACCGCTAACGGCAACTGGGCCGGCTACCTGTTTGCGCACCCGTACGACAACGACAATACGGACAACTCGTTCCGCCTCGGCAACAGCGTGAAGTACGCGAGCCCGGAGATCGCAGGCTTCCAGTTCGGCGGCGTGTACAGTTTCAGCAACGACACGAACTTCGCGAACAACCGCGCCTATAGCTTTGGCGGCCAGTATGCGAACGGCGGACTGCTGATTGCAGCCGCGTACCTGCAGGCGAACAATCCGGGCGCGGGTTCGAGCGGCGCGATCACCGCGAACGACGCGAGTTTCATCGCCGGACGCATGCGGGTGTTCGGCGGCGGCATCAACTACACGTTCGGTGCGGCGACCGCTGGTTTTGCTTACACCAACTCAAACTATAAGGATCCCACCGGCAACGGCTATATCGGCATCCCGCTGGCGGCGTCCGGTGTCAGGTTGAATACGCTGAAGTACCAGAATTTCGAAGTGAACGGCAAATACCAGTTCACGCCGACTTTCTTTATCGGCGCGCAGTATGTGTACACGATGGAAAACTACGATGCGTCGACCGGCAGCGTGAAGCCGAAGATTCACTCGGTCGGTTTGATGGCGGATTACAACCTGTCCAAGCGCACGGACGTATACGTGCAGGGCGAGTACCAGAAGGTCGCGGGCGATTCGACCAACTCGATTCTCGACAGCGCGTTCATTCCGGGCGTGCAGGCGCCGTCGTCGACGGGGAATCAGGTTGCCGTACGGGTCGCGCTGCGGCACAAGTTCTAAGACCCCTCACTCCTCCACCGCCGCCTTCAACCTCAGCAACGCGTGATCCCACTGCTGCGAGATCGCTTCGAGCGCGCGCCGCGCTTCGTCCAGGTGTGCCGGTTCGAACGCCCATAAGCGTTCACGGCCCACCTTGACGTCGCGCACGAGGCCCGCGTCGGCGAGCACCTGCAAATGCTGCGTGATCGACTGCCGGGTGATTTCCGTGCCGGCAGTCAACTGCGCGATCGACATCGC
Organism: Paraburkholderia sediminicola; assembly: GCF_046026855.1. Taxonomy (GTDB): domain Bacteria; phylum Pseudomonadota; class Gammaproteobacteria; order Burkholderiales; family Burkholderiaceae; genus Paraburkholderia; species Paraburkholderia sediminicola_A. Next base: position 8,716 of record NZ_JAQQET010000009.1, read on the forward strand.
ACTGCCCGCGCACAACACTGCGATCAGACGCAGGCGCGTCTCGTCGCCGAGCGCCGCAAAAATCTGCGCGGAACTTCGCAGCATGGCCGCCTTCACTCGCGCATGACCGGTCGCCGGCTTATCCCTTGGCGACATGTTTTTCGATATTGACCATCTGCTGTTCCCAGCCGCCGCTATTCAGGCGGAACGCCTCTTCACGCCGTGCGGCTGGAATCCGGTCGAAGCCTGATTCGACCACGCGCAGCAAGGTGCCCGAGTCGACCTCGGTCAGTTCGAATGCCACCAGCGTGGTCGGCTCCGGTGAGTAGTCGATCGAGATATCCACCGCGGCCGGATGCCAGCGAAACGACAGATGATGTTCCGGTTCGACCCGCTCGACCAGCACGTCCATAACAAGATGTTCGTAGCCCGGATACGTGATGTTGCCTTGCACGGACTGGCCGGCGACAAACTGTTTGCCGCTGAAATTCACGCCGAACCAATTGCCGAATTCTTCGGCGTTGGACAATGCGCGCCACACTCGCGAGCGCGGCGCCTTCAGCAGAATCTGTTTTTCGATGCGATCGGTTGATGAGTCAGATAACGGATTCATATGCAGCCTCCTGACTGCATATTAGGCGCACAACCCGCAACATGCAAGTATTTGCCTGCATATTTTTGGCTCACGGCAAACGCCGCCGAGGCATGGCAGCGCCGCCGTCTCAACCGCCGATCTCGACCACTATCTTGCCGAACGCGCCGCGCGACCGCCATTGGCAGACACGCATCGGCGCGGATGCCGAATTACCTTACTCCGTTGCGTGTGCATGCATCACGTTAGTGTGCATGGACCACGCCATCCACGGACGGCGCAGTGCGACGATCGCGAGGAACGCGCAAGCCGCCAGCGCGCCGAAGGTCGCAAAGCCCATCTGATAGCTGCCCGTGCTTTCCTTCGCGATGCCCATCACGACCGGCAGATAGAATCCGCCGATGCCGCCCGCGGCGCCGACGATGCCCGACATCAGGCCGGTGCGGCCGGCCCAACGATGCGGTACCAGCTGGAAGGTCGCGCCATTACCGAGACCGAAGGCCAGGTACAGGCATAGCAGCAGCGCAATTCCGCCCGCCATCGAAGGCATTGCAGCGGCGAACACGAAGTCACACAGCGAAATGACCGCCAGCAGGAAGGTCAACGCACGCACCCCTGACACCTTGTCGGCGATCAAGCCGCCGAACGGCCGCACGATCGCGCCGGTTGCGGCAAGCAGCGCCATGAACAGACCCGCGTCGATCTTCGACAGTTGATACAGATTGGTCAGCAGCAGCGAAACATACGAGGACATGCCGACAAAACCGCCGAAGGTGATGCTGTACACCAGCATGATCACCCACGTGTCGCGCTCGCCCAGCACCGTGCGATAGCGCTTGGGCAGCACCGCAATCGCCAGCAGCGCGCCAATCACCGGCAACAGCAGCACACCGGTCTTGCCCGAACCGAACAGACCCGCTTCGACCAGCAGCACGAGCACGATCAAACCGACGAGCGTGACGGCAAAGCTGCCGAACGCGCGCAGTACGCTGCCCGATTTGATACCGGAATCATTGGCCCAGAAGTACAGCGTGATTGCGGCAATCGCGAGCAACGGCAGTGCGCCGGCAGTCGCCATTTGCCAGCCGTAGTGCGTGGCCAGTTGCGGGAACATGAAACCGTCGAGTACCGCACCGATGTTGCCTGCTGCGGCAAGACCGAGCACCAGGCCCTGCACCTTCGGCGGATAGTTGCTCCCTGCCATTGGCAGCGCCACGGCGAAGCTTGCACCGCCCACGCCAAGGAACACGCCGAGTACCAGCAGCACGGTGTACGACGGCACGGATGGCATCAGCGGCAGCACGATCGTCGGTACTGCCGAGAGCAATACGCCCATTAACGCGATGCGTTTGCCGTGCGCCGATTGATACAGATTACCGAGGGTCACGCGCAGAATGGCCGCCGACAGCACCGGCACGGCGACCAGCAAACCCTGCTGGGCGGGTGTCATCGCAATGCTCTTGCTGATGAACGGCGCGAGCGGCCCGTACAGCACCCAAACGGTGAAGCCAGTGTCGAAATAGAGAAAGCACGCCACTAACGCTCGCCAATCCCCGCTCTTCAGAGAGCTCATCACGCTTTTCATTAGACATCCTCACATATACTGATTGTTCGATTACCAGGTTCGCGGCGCCTGGCACGGCGCACCGAAACGGTCGCGATGTTGAATACCGGCATTAACACGCAAGCTCCATGCCATCCGGGTCCATCTACTGAGGCGTTATTGGGTGCTCTCTGAAGCCGTGAAACCGCACCGGTTCCGTCTACTTAAAAAATCAATAAACGTCGCGTACGTAGCGCTTTTCCTGCGCCAAACGGGCCACATAATCGGCGGCCTTTTCTTCGCTCATGCCACCGTGCTGGGCGACCACCTCCTTGAGCGTCGTGTCGACGTCTCTCGCCATCCGGCTTGCGTCGCCGCAAACATAGAAATGCGCACCTTCTTCGAGCCATGCCCACAGTTGCGCACCCTGCTCGCGCATGCGGTCCTGCACATAGATCTTTTCCGTTTGATCGCGTGAGAACGCCACGTCGAGCCGGGTCAACACACCGCTGTCGCGCATCGCTTCAAGTTCGTCGCGGTAGTAGAAATCGGTGGCCGCATGTTGTTCGCCGAAGAACAGCCAGTTACGCCCCTTGTCGCCACCTGCACGCCGCTCGTGCAAAAAACCGCGAAACGGTGCAACGCCGGTGCCGGGACCGACCATGATGATCGGCGTATCCGAAACGTGAGGAGGCCGAAAGTGTGCGGATTTCTGCACGAATACCGGTACGCTGACGTCGCCGGCACGGTCGGCGAGAAACGTCGACGAGACACCCTTTCGATGGCGACGGCCATTGCTGTAGCGAACCGCTGAAACCGTCAGATGAACTTCACCGGGATGCGCCTTCGGACTCGATGCAATCGAGTACAAACGCGGTTGCAGACGCTTGAGCACGCCGGTCAATTCGGTGGCCGTCAGCGTCACCGGAAATTCGTGGAGCACGTCCGCGAGTTGCTGACCCCATAGCCATTGTTTGAGATCGGACTTGCGCTCCGGCATCAACAGGTCGCGCAGTGAGCTGTTGATGCTGCGCGCAGCGATAAACGCGAGCGAATCCGGGCTGGGACGCGCGATCTCGTAGTGCTTGCCGAGCGCATCGGCGAGACGCATTTCGCCGACGCCTGACACGTTGACCGCCACCTCGGCGCTCAGGCCGCTCAGACTGATCAACTCGTCGACCAGTTCGGGGCAATTACTCGGCCATACACCCAGTGCATCACCCGCTTCATATTCGATACCCGAATCACCCGCACTCAACGAGAAGTAGCGCGTATCCTTCGCCGCGCCCTGCTTGTTCAGTTGCAGGTTCCTGACGAGCCGCGATGCGGCCGGGCGCGTTTTGGTCGGCACGGCGCCTGGCACCACGGCGTTGATCATGCCGCCCGGCGGCACGGCATGCAGCGCCGCATCTTCTTCGTTGATGCGCACGATGATGCATTCAAGCCAGGCATCGGCACTTTCCTGATACTCGCTGTCGCAGTCGACGCGATCCATCAGACGCAGCGCGCCTTGTTCGGCAAGACGCTCATCAAGCCGACGGCCGTGGCCGCAAAACTGATCGTAATTGCGATCGCCCAGCGCGAGCACCGCATAGCGCACGCCGTCGAGACGAGGCGCTGCGCCGCTGCTCAACTGGGACCAGAAACTTTGCGCGTTGTCGGGCGGATCGCCGTCGCCGAATGTGCTCGTCATGAGCAACACGTATTGCGATTTCGCGAGTGCCGATACCGGATAGTCCGCCATGCATGAGGTGCGGATTTCGAAGCGCGACTCCATCAGACGCGTGGCATAACGCTCCGTAAGCGATTCTGTGTTGCCGGTTTGCGAGGCCCACAGCAGCGTGACTTTGGGCCTTGCGCGCACAATGCGCACGCCGGCAGCGTGCGCGTCGGCCTGCGGCGCGGCAAGCGCACCCACAGGCGCGGCCGCATTCGTTCCGACGCGGCTATAAAGTCCGGCCAGCATGCCGTCCACATATAGACGATTCGTCCGCTCAAACGGTGCGCTGCCCGGCAACACCGGCACGCTGACGATGCCCTGTGCTTCGGCCGAACGCAGGCCGCTGACGAAACCCGTCAGATACGTCCGCTCGGTCTCCGTGAAGGACGGCGCGGGTGTCTGCGGAAGTTGCAACAGGCGGCAAAGTGCTTCGATACGGGGCATGTCCTGTTCCTCGGCGTTCGCCGATATAGCGCTCGCCGGCATAGCGCCGGTTGCAACGGCAGGCTCGTCGGTAAGCGTCTCGTCATCGGTAATCGAAATCGGCTCGATGGCTTCAACCGCAACCGGGCTCAGCGCGACCGCACAGAACTTGAGTTCGGGTTGCTGCGAGATCGGATCGATTGCATCACTGGTGACTGCGTTGATACACAGATCGTCACCAAACACGTCGTTCCAGTGCATCGGCGCAAAACAGTTGCCTGCCTGCACGCGCTCCGTGACGACCGCGGGCAATACGGCGCGTCCGCGCCGTGAACGGATCTCGACGTGGTCCTTGGCCTTGATGCCGAGCGTGGCCGCATCTTCGGGATGAATCTCGACGAACGGGCCAGGGTTGAGTTTGTTGAGCATCGCGACCTTGCCGGTCTTGGTCATGGTGTGCCATTGATGCTGCAAGCGGCCCGTATTCAGCACGATCGGAAATTCCCGATCCGGCAATTCGGCCGGGGCCGCAAAAGCACGGGCAAAGAACACCGCTTTGCCGCTTGCGGTCGGAAATACCAACCGCGGACGGCTACCGTCGGCGAGTTCCTTCAGCGTCTGACTGACGCCGTCGTTGATGTAGCGAATCGGATTGCGGTCAGTCGTGTTGTCAGCGGCAAGCGGCCATTGCAGCGGCTTGCCCTTCAGCCGGCGATGGTTTGCGCCGCGCAGGTCGTAACCCGTTTTCGGATTCGACACGCGGGTAATTTCCGCGAAAACTTCTTCGGCGCTCGCATAGGTGAACGCCGCGGCGAAACCCATTTCACAGGCGACACGCGCGATGATCTGCCAGTCCGGCAACGCGGCGCCCGGCGGCTCGATGCCCTTCTGCATCAACGTCAGGTTGCGCTCCGAGTTGATCATCACGCCTTCGGCTTCGGCCCACAGCGCGCCGGGCAACAACACGTCGGCGTAACGGTTGGTCTCGGTGTCGAGGAACGCGTCCTGCGAAATCACGAGCTCCGCCGCGCGCAATCCAGCGATAGCGTTCTGACGATTCGCGACACTCGCGACCGGATTGGTGCAGATGATCCAGCACGCCTTGATCTCGCCCGCGGCCATGCGGGTGAACATATCAATCGTACCGTTGCCGACTTCGGTCTTCAGCGTGCCCTTTGGAACACCCCACAGATCTTCGATAAATGTGCGGTCTTCTTCGACCAGTACCGAACGCTGTCCGGGCAAACCCGGACCCATGTAGCCCATTTCACGGCCGCCCATCGCGTTGGGCTGGCCCGTCAATGAGAACGGACCGCTGCCGCGGCGGCAGATCTTGCCGGTAGCGAGATGCAGATTGCAGATCGCGTTGGTGTGCCACGTACCGTGCGTACTCTGATTGAGGCCCATGGTCCAGCAGCTCATCCACTCCGGCGCGGCGCCGATCATCTGTGCGGCCCGGCGAATGTCCTCTGCGGCGAGGCCCGTGATTTCCGCGACTTTCTCCGGCGTGTAGGCCGCGAGGAAAGCCGGCATCGCGTCCCAGCCTTGAGTCGCGTCCGCGATAAAAGACGCATCCGTATGGCCGTTTTCGTGCAGAAGATGCAGCAGGCCATTGAGCAAAGCCAGATCGGTACCCGGCTTGATCTGCAGAAAGAGATCGGCCTTGTCAGCCGTCGTATTGCGGCGTGGATCGACCACGATCAGTTTCGCGCCGGCCTTCACGCGATCCATCATGCGCAGGAACAGAATCGGGTGACAGTCAGCCATATTCGCACCGATCACGAAGAACAGGTCGGCGTGATCGATGTCTTCATATGACCCTGGCGGCCCGTCCGCACCGAGCGAGAGCTTGTAGCCGCTGCCCGCGCTCGCCATGCAAAGACGCGAATTCGATTCGATATTGTTGGTGCCGACAAAACCCTTCGCGAGCTTGTTGACGAGGTACTGCGCCTCGATCGACATCTGCCCGGACACATAAAACGAGAGCGCGTCCGGTCCATGCGCGTCGAGCAGGCCGCGCAAACGCGCCGCTGTGTCGCTGATTGCCTGCGCCATCGGCAACGGCACCGGATCCTGGTCGCGGGCATGACGCACGAACGCGCCCTCCAGACGCCCCGACTTGCGCAACGCGACATGCGCCGACTGACCCTTCGTGCAGAGCCGTCCGAAGTTAGATGGATGCTCTTTATCGCCAGAGATTTTCACGACCTGCCCGTCCTCGACGTGCAGCACCATTCCGCAGCCGACGCCGCAGTAGGGGCACACCGTTTTTACGCTGCTGGAGGACATGGCAGGCGGCATCGCTCGGTAAAGTTGGCAAGCAATCAATGACTCACATCGCGACCCACACCTGCCCGTTTTCCACTCGCGCGGCGAACGCGCTGACGGAATACGCCGGTGTTTCGAGGCACTCGCCGGTGCGCAGATCGAAGTGATGCTTGTAGATCGGCGAAGCGACCACGAGACGGTCGCCGAGACTGCCGATCAAGCCGCGCGAAAGCACCGCCGCTTGCGAGCCCGGATCATAGTTTTCGATCGCATACACGATGCTGTCCGCGTCACCGTTTTCCACATGAAACACCGCGACCTGTTCACCGTTGACGAGCGCGCACACGCCCGTGTTGGGAACGATCTCGTCGAGCGGGCAAACCGGTGTCCAGGCAAGCGGAACGCGGTCAAGGTTCATGGCGGAGGTCCTCGGTGAATGACGCAAAAAAGAATCAAACGGTTTCCGCAACCACAGGAATCGAAGCGAGCTTCGAGCGCCGTTCGGTCGTTGTTGCGGGCCGGATCTGCCCACGTTCCTCGACGAAGGTGACATTGCTGTCCGGCTCGCCGCTGTTGACGAAGTGACGGAAGCGCTTGCGTGTCTCAGGATCGGTGACGGCCTTCTTCCATTCGCATTCGTAGGTTTCGACCACGTGCTGCATTTCCGCTTCGAGGTCCGCGGCCACACCCAGACGATCGTTGACGACCACGTCGATCAGATAGTCGAGGCCACCCTCGAGGTTGTCGCGCCACACGCTGGTGCGTTGCAACCGGTCTGCCGTGCGCACGTAGAACATCAGGAAGCGGTCGATGTAGCGCACCAGCGTTTCTTTATCGAGGTCCGACGCGAGCAATTCAGCATGGCGCGGTTTCATGCCGCCGTTGCCGCAGACGTAGAGATTCCAGCCCTTCTCGGTGGCGATGATGCCGACGTCCTTGCCTTGTGCTTCCGCGCATTCGCGCGTGCAGCCGGATACGCCGAACTTGATCTTGTGCGGCGTACGCAGGCCCTTGTAGCGGTTTTCGAGTTCGATCGCGAGACCCACCGAATCGCCGACGCCATAGCGGCACCATGTCGAACCGACACACGACTTCACCGTGCGCAGCGATTTTCCGTACGCATGGCCCGACTCGAAACCGGCTGCGATCAGTTCTTCCCAGATGAACGGCAGTTGCTCGACCCGCGCACCGAACAGGTCGACGCGCTGGCCGCCGGTGATCTTGGTGTAGAGGCCGTATTTCTTCGCCACCTGGCCGACGGCGATCAAACCGTCAGGCGTCACCTCACCCCCTGCCATGCGCGGCACCACCGAATAGGTGCCGTCGCGCTGGATGTTGGCGAGGTAGTAGTCGTTGGTGTCCTGCAACGAAGCGTGCTCCTTCTTCAGCACGAATTCGTTCCAGCACGACGCGAGGATGCTCGCCACGGCCGGCTTGCAGATATCGCAGCCGAGGCCGTGTCCGTGCTTCGCCAGCAATTCGCCGAAGCTGCGCGTGCCTTCCACGCGCACGAGGTGATACAGCTCCTGACGTGAGTGCGGGAAGTGTTCGCACACGTGATTATTGACCGCGAGGCCCTGCTTCTTCATCTCGGCCTTCATCACCTGCGTGACGAGCGGCACGCAGCCGCCGCACGAGGTGCCGGCCTGGGTCGCGCACTTCAACGCGCCAATGTCGGTCGCACCCGCGCAGACGGCGGCGCACAGGTCGCCCTTCGAGACGTTGTTGCACGAGCAGATCTGCGCGGTGGCGGGCAAGGCCTCGACGCCGAGCGCCGGTTTCGCCTTGCCGTCGGACGACGGCAGAATCAGGAATTCAGGCGACTCCGGCAATTCGATCCGGTTCAGCATCATCTGCAGCAGCGTGCCGTACTCGCTCGCGTCGCCCACCATCACGCTGCCGAGCAGATACTTGCCGCAATCGGACACCACCAGCTTCTTGTAGACCTGCTTGCGTTCGTCGCTGAACTGATAGGTACGGCTGCCCGGCGTGTTGCCGTGCGCGTCGCCGATGCTGGCAACGTCCACGCCCATCAGCTTCAGTTTGGTGCTCATGTCGGCACCGGTGAATTCCGCCGAGTCGCCGAGCAGTTGCTTCGCCACCGTGCGCGCCATGTCATAACCGGGCGCGACGAGGCCGAACAGTTGACCGTTCCACAGCGCGCACTCGCCGATCGCATAGATGTGCGGATCGCTGGTGCGGCACGCGTTGTCGATCACGATGCCGCCACGTTGCCCGAGTGCCAGGCCGCTTTCGCGTGCGAGGTCGTCGCGCGGCCGAATGCCCGCGGAGAACACGATCATGTCGGTGTCGAGGAAACTGCCGTCGGCAAATTGCATGCGGTGCGTGCCTTTCTCGCCGTCGACAATCGCCGAGGTGTTCTTCTGCGTGTGGACCGTCAGGCCGAGTTCTTCGATTCTGGTGCGCAGCACGCGGCCGCCGCCGTCATCCACCTGCACCGCCATCAGGCGTGGCGCGAATTCAACCACGTGCGTTTCCAGCCCCATGTCGCGCAATGCTTTCGCACATTCGAGACCCAGCAGACCGCCGCCGACCACCGTACCGGTCTTCGAGCGTGCGCCGCACTCCTGCATGGCTTCGAGGTCGTCGATGGTGCGATAGACGAAGCAATCGGCCCGCTCGCGGCCTGGCACGGGCGGCACGAACGGATAGGAGCCCGTGGCGAACACCAGCTTGTCGTACGGCAATGTCTCACCGGTCGAGACCGTCACGATGCGCGCCTCGCGATCGATCGCCACCGCTTTCGCATTCAGCTTCAGCAAGACGTTCTGGCGTTCGAAGAAACCCGGCTCGACGAGCGACAGATCGTCAGCCGTCTTGCCCGCGAAGAATTCGGACAGGTGCACGCGATCGTATGCCGGCCGGGATTCTTCGCACAGCACAGTGATGTCGAGGCCATGCGCCGCGTCCTGTGCCAGGCATTCGACCAGTTTGTGGCCGACCATCCCGTGACCGATAACGATGATTTTCATGACCGCGGCTTCCTCAATGTGCTGTGCTTCGATCGCTGACGTGGGCATCTGGCGAAAGCGATTCCGGAAATAAAAACGGCGTCCCGCGAACCCAGTCGATGACTGAATTCGGGGGACGCCGTTGTCCTGACCTGTGCTGCAGCGAGTACGTTGTTGTCGCACTCACGACGAATCTACGTTGATCCGCTGGCAAGGCTTAACGCAAAGGCTGTGCCAATTGCGCGAAATTCCCGTTGAAGCCCCGTGGCACGTGGCCTGGGGACGAATGGCACAGGCGTGCCGCGGACATGATGCGCGGCTCGTTTTGATGCAGCGAAGCACATGGATGGTGCGACGCAGCACTGTACGCGTGCGAGCGGCGAGTACCCGGTGCGTGGCCGACACGCCGGCGCCCACGCTGGTCGCCGTGACTCGCCTCGTGCGCGACGAGGACAGGAACGAATCGTTGCGCTCCGGATTCAACCATCATTTCGTCAAGCTCGTGTCGACGCAGGTGATCCTGGCGGCGCTGACCGGGCTTGGCCGGCATGAGTCCCAAGCTAGTCGCCAAAACCCAATTCGGCTTCGACCGCCTGCCCGACCCGTAGCCACGCCCCCGCGCCCCGCGCGACGATTGCATTGTTGCCGAACGTCAACGCCCCGTCCCGCTGCGGATTCGCCCGGTAAACACTCATCGTGTCGGTGGGTTCGTTCGGCCAGTCGGGATCGGGCGCGCCCCTTGCCTGATCGATGGTCGGCATCGGACAGCGCGAGCACGGCTTGACCAGTTGCAGTTGCACGGTTTGATCCTCTACGCCTTCGACACTCAGGCTCTCGACATAATCCTCTTCGTACGCATCGAGTCCCGCCAGCACGACGTTGGGGCGAAACCGGTTGATCGCAATCGACGGTGCACCCTTGCTGTTGAGGCGTACATTCAGATCGTCGAGCGAGGCTTGCCCGATCACGAGTAGCGGAAAACCATCGGCGAAATACGTGGTGGCGCCACCCACGCTCCCGGTGTAGTCCGGATCGACTATCCGTTCGCGCTCGGGATTGAAGCGCAGAAGCCGCGCCGGCACGCCGAGAAAAGTTGAAAACCATGCCGCGCTTTCTTCTCCGGTGTCGAGCCCGTAGGCCGCGTCACGCCACACTGCGGTTTGCACCTTTTGCGGTGCGCTGAGTCCGGCTGCGTCGAGCGGCGTGCGCAGTTCGTTCATGCCCGGCGCGCGCATCACGAGTGCATGTTCGCCGAGTTCGACCTGAATCAGCGCCATGCGTGGAAACGCGCGCTGCGTGAACATCGCGCCGCTCGGGTCGGTGACCATCCAGCATCGATCGTATTCGAGGCCCGTGGCGAGCAGGCGCGCTTCATTGAGCGCAATGCCGGCGCAGGATTTGATCGGATAGACAAACAGCTCGCTGATCGTAGGCATGGTGTGGAGCGTGGGGAACACGCGATTTCTTGTGTTAATACCCGATTGTAAAGCGCATATCGGCAGCGTTGTGGCACCCGTCTGCATCCCATCTGCACTACCCGCACCATCTGCGTTGAAAACGCTGCGCCGGAAACTTCGCGCCTTCGAGCGCAAACCGCTGTGCGACGCTGTGCCGCTATTCCCAACCTTCCAGCCGCAGCGTTGCGCGCACAAGCCGCTGCTCTTCCTGTTCGATTTCCCGTAGGTTCGCACATACGCTATCGATATGATCGGCCGCGGCCTTACGCGCCTGTCCGGGCAGCTTGCCGGTGACGGCGTTGTAGAGCCGTGCATGCTGACGATCGATTACCCGCTTTTGCGGCTCGCGGTGATAAAGATTGTTCACCGACGCGAACACCGAACTCAGCAGCAGATCGGTCAGCGTGCTCAACGTATGCACCAGCACCGGGTTATGCGAGGCCTCGCAAATTGCGAGGTGAAACGCATGATCGAGCCGCGCGTGGGTAGACGCACTCGTCTCCTTGCCGTGCGCCGCGAGCATTTCTTCGTAGCGTCGCGTGATCAGCACGAAGTCGGCAGGCGTGCCGCGCAGCGCCGCAAGCCGTGCGGACTCCGCTTCGAGCAACGCGCGCACTTCGAACAGATCGTAGAGCGTGCGCGGCTGCGAGCCGAGCAAATGCATCATCGGCGTGAGCGTGGGTTGCGCGGTGAGGCTTGCGACAAACGAACCCTTGCCGTGCGAGGTCTCGATGATGCCACGCGCCCGCAAGAGCTTGAGCCCTTCGCGCAGCGCTGTGCGCGACACGCCGAGCTTGTCGGTGAGGCGCCGCTCGGACGGCAGCGCTTGCCCCGTTTTCAGCACGCCGTCGACGATCAATCGTTCGATACGCTCGGCAACGACGTCCGCCACCTGCCGCGAGCTTTCCTGATCCGCTGTCTGCATTGCAATTCCAACTGGTATGACCACCTTGGAATGCTAACACGCAGGAATGAGCTACATCCTTTGTAACCCATATATATCAATTCATCTGGCGTATCCAGTCTGGAGCCATCAATTCAAAAACTGGTACGACCACTTGCTTCATCTGTCGACACCAACCGCCATAGCCGCAACAATCCCGCCTGAGACACGCTCGCACGCCCGTGCCCACGGGTGCGACCACCAGGTTCGCGCGGCACCAGGAGACTCCCCCATGAGCTATCACTACGACGAGCGCATTGACGGCGCGCTTGCGACACACGACAAATCCGCGGTCGTCGCGCAACTACAAGCGCTGATCCCCGATCTGCAACTCCTGCATGAACAGGAAGATCTACGTCCGTTCGAATGCGACGGCCTCGCCGCTTATCGCGCGACGCCGATGCTGGTCGCGCTGCCCGACAAGGTCGAACAGGTCGAAGCGCTGCTGAAATTCGCCAATGCCCAAAAGATTCCAGTGGTCGCGCGCGGTGCCGGTACTGGTTTGTCGGGCGGCGCACTGCCATTGGACAAAGGCATTCTGCTGGTGATGGCGCGCTTTAACCGGATTCTCGGCGTCGATCCCGAGGCCGGCATCGCCCGCGTGCAACCCGGCGTGCGCAATCTCGCGATCTCGCAGGCCGTCGCGCCCCACGGCATGTATTACGCGCCGGACCCCTCGTCGCAGATTGCCTGCTCGATCGGCGGTAATGTCGCGGAAAACGCCGGTGGCGTGCACTGCCTGAAGTACGGACTGACCGTCAACAATATCCTGAAGCTCGAGATCCTCACTATCGACGGCGAGCGCATCACGCTCGGCTCGGATGCACTGGATGCACCCGGTTTCGATTTCCTCGCACTCTTCACCGGCTCGGAAGGCATGCTCGGCATCGTCACCGAAGTCACCGTGAAACTGCTCACCAAGCCGCAAAGTGCGAAGGTCCTGCTCGCCAGTTTCGACGACGTCGAGCAAGCCGGCGCGGCGGTCGCGCAGATCATCGGCGCGGGCGTGATCCCGGGCGGGCTCGAAATGATGGACAACCTCGCGATTCGCGCCGCGGAAGACTTCATCCACGCAGGCTACCCGGTCGACGCCGAAGCAATCCTGCTGTGCGAAGTCGACGGCGCGGAAAGTGACGTACGGGAAGACGTGGAACGGGTCGAAGCGCTCCTGCGCGCGGCGGGCGCAACCGATATCCGGCTTGCGAAAGACGAAGCCGAACGCCAGCGTTTCTGGGCCGGTCGCAAAAACGCATTCCCCGCGGTGGGCCGCATCTCCCCGGATTACTACTGCATGGACGGCACGATCCCGCGCCGCGAATTGCCGCGTGTGCTCAAAGGCATCGAAGACCTCTCGAACGAATATGGGCTGCGCGTGGCCAACGTGTTTCATGCAGGCGACGGCAACATGCATCCGCTGATCCTGTTCGACGCGAACGCGCCTGGCGAGACCGAACGCGCCGAAGCCCTCGGCGCGAAGATCCTCGAACTCTGCGTGGCGGTGGGTGGCAGCATCACCGGCGAACACGGCGTGGGCCGCGAAAAGATCAACCAGATGTGCGCGCAGTTCAATAGCGACGAACTGAGCTTCTTCCACGCGCTGAAAGCCGCTTTCGACCCGAGCGGCCTCCTGAACCCTGGCAAGAACGTGCCGACCCTGCACCGCTGCGCCGAATTCGGCTCGATGCATGTCCACCACGGCGCACTGCCCTTTCCTGAACTGGAGCGTTTCTGATGCTGATCGAACCGGTATCGATGGACGATAGCGAACGGCTCGTCGCCGAAGTCTCGCAAGCATGGGCAAGCGGTACGCCGCTGAAGATTCGCGGCGGCAACAGCAAGGTTTTTCTCGGCCACCCGATGCCAGGCAAGCCAATCGACACGCGCTCGCATCGCGGCATCGTCAGTTACGACCCGACTGAACTCGTGATCACGGCGCGCGCGGGCACGCCGGTCGCTGAACTGAACGCCGCGCTGGATGCGGCCGGTCAGATGCTGCCATGCGAGCCACCCACTTTCGACGGCGCGGCCACCGTCGGCGGGATGGTTGCCGCCGGTCTCGCCGGTCCGCGCCGGCCGTGGTCCGGTGCGGTACGCGACTTCGTGCTGGGATGCCGCGTCATTACCGGTCAGGCGAAGCAACTGCGCTTCGGCGGTGAAGTGATGAAGAACGTTGCGGGCTACGACGTCTCGCGTCTGCTGGCCGGCAGCTTCGGCTGTCTCGGCCTGATCACCGAAGTCTCGCTCAAGGTGTTGCCGAAGCCGCGCGCGACCGGCAGTCTCACGCTCGATCTCGGCGCAGCCGAAGCGCTGCGCGAACTGTCCGTGTGGCGCAAGGCGGCGTTACCGGTCAGCGGCGCCTGTCACATCGACGGACGCCTGCATGTACGGCTCGAAGGCGGTATGGGGTCGGTGGCTTCGGCCGTGGACCGCATCGGCGGCGCCGAACTCGATGTGCGGTTCTGGGACGCGCTGCGCGAACACCGTCTGGCGTTTTTTGACGACCCGCGGCCGTTGTGGCGCCTCTCGCTGCCGAACGCTTCGCCGCTGACCAGTTTGCCCGGCGACACGCTGCTCGACTGGGCCGGCGCGCAACGCTGGCTGAAAAGCGACGCGCCAGCCGCGACGATCCGCCAGATCGCGCATGCTGCCGGCGGCCACGCGACCTGCTTCACGCCCCGCGCGGACGCCGAGCCGTTCACGCCACTGCCGGATGCGCTGTTGCGCTTTCACCAGCAGTTGAAGCAGCAACTCGATCCGCGCGGCCTCTTCAACCCCGGCCGTCTTTATGCCGGTTTGTGAACGCCGGCCTGTGAAGCCCTGAAGGCAAACGACACCATGCAAACCAATCTCAGCGATGCCGCCAAAACCCTGTCGCGTGCCGACGAAGCCGAACAGATCCTGCGCTCGTGCGTGCATTGTGGCTTCTGCAACGCGACCTGCCCGACCTATCAACTGCTCGGCAACGAACTCGACGGGCCGCGCGGGCGCATTTATCTGATCAAACAGATGCTCGAAGGCGAGCCGGTCACGCAGAAAACCCAGTTGCACCTCGACCGCTGCCTGAGCTGCCGCAACTGTGAAACCACCTGCCCGTCAGGTGTCACCTATCACGCGCTGCTCGATATCGGCCGTGCCGAACTGGAGCGGCGCATTATTCGCCCTGCTTCGGAACGCCTGCTGCGCGAGGGTTTGCGCCGTGTGATCCCGAATTCCGCCGTATTCCGCGCGCTGCTTGAAACCGGCCGGGCCATACGTCCATTTCTTCCGGCCGCGCTTGGACGTAAAATCCCCAAGCGAAGCGCTCGGGCAAACGCTGGGACAAAACTGAGGCCGGCGTCGCGGCATCCGCGCAAAATGCTGATGCTGGAAGGCTGCGTGCAACCCGCGCTGTCGCCGAACACCAACGCGGCCGCCGCGCGTGTGCTGGATCGGCTGGGCATCAGCATCGTGGATGCCAGCCGGGCCGGCTGCTGCGGGGCAACCGATTATCATCTGAATGCGCAAGCGGCAGGCCTTGCGCGGGCACGGCGCAATATCGACGCGTGGTGGCCCGCCATCGAGGCCGGCGCCGAGGCGATCGTGCAAACCGCGAGCGGCTGCGGCGCGTTCGTCAAGGAGTACGGGCATCTGTTGCGCGACGACCCTCGCTATGCGTCAAAAGCGCAGCGGGTCAGCGAACTGGCGCGAGACCTCGTGGAGGTATTGGCTAACGAGCCGCTCGATCAGTTGCAGGCGAGTCAATCGCCGGCGAAGTTGCCCACGCAGGGGCTAACGGCGTTGCCAACGCAGGTGTCAACGCCGTTGCCAGATGAGGCGCGGCGGAAAATCGCGTTTCACTGCCCCTGCACGTTGCAGCATGCGCAGAAGCTGGGCGGCGCGGTCGAGTCGATCCTGCAACGGCTCGGCTTCGATCTCACCGCTGTGCCTGACGCCCATCTGTGTTGCGGATCGGCGGGCACGTATTCGATCACCCAGCCGGAGCTTGCGGAAAGATTACGGAGCAACAGGCTCGATGCGCTGGAAAGCGGCAAACCGGAGATGATCGTCACGGCCAACATCGGTTGCCAGACGCATCTGGACGGCGCCGGGCGCACTCCGGTGCGCCACTGGATAGAACTTGTAGAAGCATCCCTACCATAAACGAAACAGGAAATTCATTATGCTGAGCAAACCCGTTTTGACCGTTGCCGAAACGACCCGAATCCTCGAAGCCGCCCGCGCGGAAGCCGAGAAGAACCAGTGGGCCGTCGCTATCGTGGTGGTCGACGACGGTGGCCACCCACTCGGCATGCTGCGTCTGGACGGCAGCGCGCCGGCCAGCTCGTACATCGCGACGGAAAAGGCCCGCACTTCGGCGATTGGCCGCCGCGAGACCAAGGTGTACGAAGACATGATCAACAACGGCCGCACGGCATTCCTGAGCGCGCCGTTGCAAGGCACGCTGGAAGGCGGCGTGCCGGTGATCGTCGACGGCCAGGTGGTCGGCGCGGTCGGCGTGTCGGGCGTCAAGTCGGATCAGGACGCGCAAATCGCCAAGGCGGGTATTCAAGCGATCGCAGCTTAAGTTCGACATCCGTTCGGATGCGTTCAAAGCGGCATCAATAAAAGCAAGAAGCACAACAGGGACCGATGCCCCCACATCGGTCCCATTCAGATGGAGCAGTCGATGACTCAGATGAACCCGCGCGGTGGACTGCAAGTCGCCGCCAACCTCGACCAGTTCGTCGAAACCGAAGCCCTGCCCGGCACCGGACTCGACAGCGCCGCATTCTGGTCGGGTTTCGACGCCCTCGTACACGAGCTGGCGCCCAAAAACCGTGCGCTGCTGGCCGAGCGCGACCGCCTGCAAACCGAACTCGACACCTGGCATCGCGCCAATCCGGGTCCGGTGCGCGATCTGCACGCGTACCGCGCCTTCCTCGAAGGCATCGGCTACATCGTGCCGTCGCCGGCAAGCGTCAAAGCCACGACCGACCACGTGGACACCGAAATCGCCGAACAGGCCGGCCCGCAACTCGTGGTGCCGCTGTCGAATCAGCGCTATGCGCTCAACGCGGCCAACGCACGCTGGGGCAGCCTGTACGACGCGCTGTACGGCACCGATGCGATCCCCGAGACCAACGGCGCTGAAAAGCAGAAGGCCTTCAACCCCGTGCGCGGCGCCGCGGTGATCGCTTATGCCCGCAAGTTTCTCGATCAGGCCGCGCCGCTCGCGAACGGCTCGCACGTCGATGCCACGCTTTATAGCGTCGAGGGCGGCAAGCTCGTGGTTACGCTGAAGAGCGGCAAGACCGAACTGAAGACGCCGGCGCAGTTCATCGGCTATCAGGGCGACGCGAGCGCACCGTCGGCCGTGCTGTTGAAGCACAACGGCCTGCACTTCGAAATCCAGATCGACGCGAACGATTCGATCGGCAAGACCGATTCGGCGCACGTGAAGGATGTGCTGGTCGAAGCCGCGGTGAGCACGATCATCGATTGCGAAGACTCCGTTGCCGCGGTTGATGCGGACGATAAGGTCCAGTTGTATCGCAACTGGCTCGGCCTGATGAACGGCAACCTGACGGAAGAAGTCACGAAGGGCGGCAAGACCTTCACGCGCCGTCTGAACGCCGATCGCGAGTACACCGGTGCGGATGGAAAATCGCAAGTCAAGCTGCATGGCCGCTCGCTGCTGTTCATCCGCAACGTCGGTCATTTGATGACGAACCCGGCGGTGCTGACGAAAGACGGCCTGGAGATTCCGGAAGGCATTCTCGACGGCGTCATCACCACGCTGTGCGCACTGCACGACCGCAAGCACAAGCTGAATTCGCGCACCGGCTCGATCTATATCGTGAAGCCGAAAATGCACGGTCCGGCCGAAGTCGCATTCGCGAGCGAGCTGTTCGCGCGCGTCGAAGACCTGCTGAAGCTGCCGCGCAACACGATCAAGATGGGCATCATGGACGAGGAGCGCCGCACCTCCGTCAATCTGCTCGCCTGTATCGGCGAAGCATCGGAACGTGTCGCGTTCATCAACACGGGTTTCCTCGACCGCACCGGCGACGAAATGCACACGGCGATGGAAGCCGGTCCGATGATGCGCAAGGGCGACATGAAGTCGAGCGCATGGATCACCGCGTACGAGCGCAGCAACGTGCTGGCCGGTTTGAGCGCGGGCCTGCGTGGCCGCTCGCAGATCGGCAAGGGTATGTGGGCAATGCCGGACCTGATGCACGCCATGCTCGAACAGAAGATCGCGCATCCGAAGGCTGGCGCGAACACCGCATGGGTGCCCTCGCCGACCGCCGCGACGCTGCACGCGTTGCACTATCACCAGGTCGACGTGCAAGCGGTTCAGCAGGAACTCGAACGCACAGACTACGCGAAAGTACGCGACGAACTGCTCGACGGCCTGCTGACGATTCCGGTGGTCGCAGAGGCGAAGTGGAACGCGGACGAGATCCGCAGCGAAGTCGAGAACAACGCGCAAGGCATTCTCGGCTACGTGGTGCGCTGGATCGATCAGGGTGTCGGCTGCTCGAAGGTGCCGGACATCCACAACGTCGGCCTGATGGAAGACCGTGCGACGCTGCGTATCTCCAGCCAGCACATCGCCAACTGGCTGCGTCATGGCGTGGTGACGCGTGAGCTGGTCGAAGAAACTTTCAGGCGCATGGCGAAGGTGGTCGACGAGCAGAACGCGGGCGATCCGCACTACCAGCCGATGGCGCCGGGCTTCGACACGCTGGCCTTCAAGGCCGCGCAGGCGCTGGTATTCGAAGGACGCCAGCAGCCGAGCGGCTATACGGAACCGTTGCTGCACAAGTTCCGGCTGGAAGTGAAGAAGGCGCAGTAAAGGCTGTTTGGGCCGCGGCCTGGGTGTAAGGCTCGATTTTTTGGGCTCGGACCATAGCCGCGGACCACGCCGGAAAGAAAGACGGGCGCCGCATGATGCGGCGCCCGTTTTAATTTGCGCGGTAGTGCTGCGCGTTGCTTCTGCGTGAAACATTTGCGGCGGTGAAATCAGGCCGTGCGTTCAAACAGCGCGTTCCGATGACGTGTTCGCGCCGTGGATTAGCACCCCGCGCTCGTGTTTGTGTTCGCGCTCGTGTTCTGAATTCGAACCGCCTGAAATCTTCGGACTTCCGAAGAAGCCCTCGTCTCCTCAGTCTCCAGCAATCAAGCCGCTTCAGCCGTGTACTGCGCCGGCACGCTGGCTTGCATATTCGCCTGCATATACGATTGCAAATACGCTTCGAACTCCGCCTTCACTTCCGGATGGCGCAGCGCGAATTCCACCGTCGCCTTCAGATAACCGAGCTTGCTGCCGCAATCGAAGCGTGTGCCGAAGTAGCGATAGGCGAGCACCTGCTCCTCGGTCAGCAGCGATTGCACCGCATCGGTCAACTGCAGTTCACCGCCCGCGCCCGGCTTGAGCGCGCGGATATGCTTGAAGATAGTCGGCATCAACACATAGCGGCCCACCACGCCCAGGTTCGACGGCGCCTTGTCCGGTGCCGGCTTTTCGATGATGCCGGACAGCTTGATCACATTGTCTTCCCACTCCTTGCCATCCACCACACCGTACGAACGGCTGTCTTCGCGTGCGATAGTTTCGACGCCGATTACCGAGCTGTGATAGTGATTGAACGTGTCGACGAGCTGGCTCATTACCGGCTTCGAGCTATGCAGCAGGTCGTCGGCCAGAATCACGGCGAACGGGCTTTCGCCGACCAGTTTCTCGGCGCAGAGCACTGCGTGGCCCAGACCGAGTGCTTCGGCCTGACGGACGTAGAAGCAATCGACGTTGGCCGGCTTGATGCTGCGCACGAGGTCGAGCAGCTTCTGCTTGTTGCGCGCTTCGAGTTCCGCTTCGATCTCGTAGGATTTGTCGAAATGATCTTCGATAGCGCGCTTGCTGCGGCCCGTCACGAAGATCATCTCGGTGATGCCGGCGGCAATGGCCTCTTCAACCGCGTACTGGATCAGCGGCTTGTCGACGATAGGCAGCATTTCCTTGGGGCTTGCTTTGGTAGCCGGCAGGAATCGTGTCCCGAGGCCCGCTACGGGAAACACGGCTTTGGTGACTTTCAGCATGGTAGGCATTCCCACATCGGTTAGAAATTGGTGTGTTCGCGGGCCTGGCGGCCACTCGATGTCGCCGAAAAGACTAACAAAAAATTAATCCATTTCATGCGTGAAATTTTCTCGATTCGAATAAATAAATCGATTCCATTTCGATATTCCGGATCGTGGCAGGCATCAGGAAACAATTACGTATCTAAATTGAATTATTTTCGGAAATTCCGAAAATTTTACGCATCCGGCGCAGCGGATAGCGGGCTGCCTGGGCGAGTCCTGGCGCGAATCGAGACCGCCCTTGAACGCTCTCCGGCACCGCTCATTCGTTTTCGTCGAGCTGGGGCAGCTTGGCCGGGTTGATGCGAAAACGGCGGATCGGCTCGTTGCGCAGCGCCTCCCGGTAAGCGGAGGCGGCGACAAGGATCAGTAGCACGGCAATGCCGGCGAGTAAATGCAGGTTCATGACTTCACCTCAGGTCAAGAGAATCCATGCCTTAAATTAGCACGACAAAACCGGCAAATAATTCGATGTAGCAAGTACTTATACGTAATTACAATTCGTCACAAAATCGCCATTTAATTCAAATTGGCATGCAATTTTTTATCGATTTTTTGCCGCCACGGTGCACTAGCATGTCATGCATCGCGGGCGCGTATGGCGCCCGGGAATAAGCTTTTCCCTCCGTCAGAATAAGGACCGCGCATGAGCGACTCAGCACTGGATGCCGCCGGCTCATCCCTGCCCCTCTCCCCGTCACGACCGGCTGCCGCGCCGCGCGCGCAGAGCGAAGCGCGCGCCGACAGCGCCGGCAAGGAACATGTAATCGACGCAATGCGCGGCTTCGCAGCGCTTCTGGTCGCCTATTTTCACTGCCGCCAGGTCGAATGGGTCGGTATGCAGACCTTTCACCAAAGTGTCGGCCATTCATTCAGTCTGAGCACGATTGCCGCCTATCTGACGTTCCCAATTGCATGGGGTTCTGCCGGCGTGCCGATTTTCTTCGTGATCAGCGGCTACTGCATTCATCGCGGCGGCGCACTGCGACTGGCAAAAAATCCCGACTACCGGCTCGACGCCGGCAATTTCTGGGTGCGCCGCTTCGCGCGCATTTATCCGGTATTGCTGGCGGCGCTCGTGCTGACGCTGGCACTCGACTGGGTCAGCTTGCAGTTACCGCCGGTCAATCACAAGATCCGTGAGATCGGCCTGCAGGCGTTCCTCGTTAATCTGGTTTCCCTGCAAGGCTTGGCCGGCAAGACGTATGGGTCGAACGGCGCGCTCTGGACGCTCTCGCTCGAAGTGCAGTTCTATGCGATCTATCCGCTGCTATTTGCATTGCGCCGGCGTCTGGGCATGACTTCCGTGCTGGCGATCGTCGCGGTGATCAATGTGGTGTCGGCCTATGTGCTCGAGCGCCACGATATTCAGTTCTTCACGTCCTATTGGTTTTCGTGGATGCTCGGCGCGTGGATCGCCGACGCGAAGGCCCATGCCGCGCCGGATGCGCGCTCGCCGGTCTGGCTCTACGCGCTTGCCGCGGCGTTCATCGCGCTCGGTTGCGCTGCGTTCCATTTCGGCCAGTACGGGGCATTCCAGTTCTGGGCGATCGGCTTCGCGTTCTATCTGTACAAGGCGCTGGAGCGCCGTAATGCCGACACGCCAGGCGTGCGCCTCCTGTCACGGTTCGGCGATTTCAGCTTCTCGCTCTATCTGATCCATCTGCCGATCTTCGTGCTGCTGTCGTCGATCCTGTTCCGTTCGTCGCTGCAGATGTCGATCTGGCCGTCGTTCGGCTACATGCTGGTGGCCGTGCCAGTGGCGTATGTGTTCTACCGGCTGGTCGAACTGCCGGCGATGAAGTGGTCCGCGAGTTTCAAACCGAAGCGTGTAGTAAAGCCAGCCTGAGAGCGATGCGGTAGACAGGTCGGGGAAACACAATGTTCAGTCCAGAAACAGGTTTCTCCTTCAACCATGTAAGCGGGCCGTGACGTGCCGCCGGGACCACGCTGTACAACCCGGTTGCATAGGCGGCGCGCGGCGCAAAAAAAACGGAGCGGAAGTCCCTGGGACTTTCGCTCCGCTGCGCTAACGGCAGGAACCGGCCGAGTCCCTGCCTACCCCCCGCGTTAATTCAACCGGTCAATCACACCGCTGAATCGCCCGCGCAAGCGCCTTAGCGCCCCGCCACGCGCTTCAGAATCCGCTCGACACCCTCGACATACGTCGCAGTGCCGAACCGGCTCAACGCCGTCTGATAGCCGTTCCTGACCAGCTTGTTGCGCAGATCGTCGTTCGAACGCAATTCGGCGAGCGTGTCGGCGAGACCATGCGCGTCGCCGGGGGTGCATAGCACGCCATTTTCGTAATCGTCGATGATCTCCAGCACGCCGCCCGCGCGTGCCGCCACCACTGGCCGCTGTGCCAGCATCCCCTCGACGATCACGCGGCCGAACGGCTCCGGCGTGATTGACGTATGAACGACGGCATCGACCGCGCACATGCAAGCAGCAATATCGTGCTGGAAGCCGAGGAAATGCACCCGTCCGCCGAGGTTGTGTGCGGCGACGAAGGCATGCAGTTCGATCTCGTACGCGTCTTCGCCGAACAGCGGCGCACCCACCAGCACCGCATGCATGTGGGGATTGAGGACCATCGCTTCGAGCAGCACGTGTTGCCCCTTCCAGCGCGCGAGGCGGCTGAACGAGCCGACCAGAAATGCGTCCTGCGGCAAGTTCAGGCGCTGGCGCAGTGTCGCTTGCGGGACTGTGCGCAACGCATCGAACGGTGCCGCGGAAATGCCATTGAACACCACGTCGATACGCTTTTTGTCGAAGCGCGTCAGGTCCGCGAAGGCGCGAGCGGAAGCCGCCGAATTGGCGATCACATGCGTGAGGCCGAGGCGCGCGCACCACTTGATGATCGCCAGTTGCTTGCCGCCGAAATGCTCGGGACTCACGATATCGCGCAAATGCCAAACCACCGGCCGCCTGGCGAGCTTGCCCGCAATCGCGCCGATCACCATCGCGCGCTGCGTGTTGGCGTAGATCACCTCGGCGTCGCGCGCACGTTTCGCGGTGGCGCGTACGAGCGACATCAGACCCTTGAGCGCCTGCCCCTTTGGCAAGGAACCGCCCTGCTTACGGACATTGCGCAATGCGCCCGCGTCCAGCACGTTGACGGTCACGCCGGCCTTGGCCAAAGCCGTGCGGAATGGACCGTCGTCGAACAGCACGACTTCGATGCGCGAGCGCAGGGCTTTGACGATCTCCAGCAGCGACAACTCGGCGCCGCCGAGCACGCCGCTCTGATCGACCGCGAGAATGCGGGGCGCGTTGGCGCCCACGTCCGCTTTGTAGGGAACGTACGGCGGCAGCGTCGCCGAACGCAATGCCGGTACTGAAGCCCGCACATGGGCAAAGAAACGTTCGCGGAAATTGGCGGCGGAGAACTGTTCGGCGTTCGCGCGGCAATCCACTGGCGAAAAATGCTTCACATGGTCGTCGAAACGCTCGACCGCCGCGATGATCGACTCGGCGTTCTGATCGTCGAAAAACATGCCCGTGGGCCGCGCCTCCGACACATCGCGTACGGTTTCGAGCGCCCCGCCCTTGCCGTAGGCGATCACCGGCGTGCCGCACGCCTGCGCTTCGACCACTGAAATGCCAAAGTCTTCTTCCGCGGCGAACACAAATGCTTTCGCGCGGCTCATCTTTTCCTTGAGCACCTTGAACGGCTGGTAGCCCATGATCTCAACATTCGGCCCCGCCTTTGCGCGGATCTTCTGCATGTCGGGACCGTCGCCGATTACCACCAGCTTGCGCTCCGGCATCCGCGCGAACGCCTCGACAATCAGATCGATCTTCTTGTACGGCACCATTCGCGACGCGGTCAGATAGAAATCTTCCTTGTCGGTGCACAGCGAAAACGCTTCGACGTCGACCGGCGGAAAGATCACCTGCGCTTCGCGCTGATAGACCTTCCTGATGCGCCGCGCGATGAAGTCGGAGTTCGCAACAAAGCCGTCCACCGAATTCGACGTGCGGATATCCCAGTTGCGGATGTAGTGAAGAATCAGCCGCGCCATTGCCGACTTAGGCCCGTTGGTCAGCTTCGACTGCTGCAAATACTGGTGCTGCAGATCCCACGCATAGCGGATCGGCGAATGCACGTAGCTGATATGCACCTGGTCGGGACCCGTGAGAATCCCTTTTGCCACGGCGTGGCTGCTCGAGATCACCACGTCGTAGGCCGACACGTCGAGCTGCTCGATCGCAAGCGGCATCAGAGGCAGATACGTGCGGTATTTGGTGCGCGCGAGCGGCAGCTTCTGGATGAACGAGGTCGTGACCGGTTTGCCGCGCAGAAAGCTGCGATCGTCGAGAAAATCGACGAGGCTGAACAGGTCCGCGTCCGGAAAGCACGCAACGATCTGCTCGAGCACCTTCTCGGCGCCCGCATAGGTGACGAGCCAGTCGTGCACGATCGCGACGCGCACCGTCTTGTCGCTACGCATCGTCGTGCGGCGCGACGGCGCCTGAGCGCCGGGAACAGTAGTGAGTTCTGCCAGTGCACTGCGCGTTGCGGGTTGCAGCACGGCTTCTTCAAGGACTTCGTGGTTCATGCGCTTTTCCTCGGATTCAGTCGCAACAGCAGTGAACGCGCAAGATCGCGCAAGGCGGGCGTCATCGTGATCGACCAGGCGACATTCGCGCCTACCATCAACAGACCGGCGACGATCGCCAAAGCGAGACTTGGCAGGAAACTGGCAAGCCATAGGCTGGCCAGCAGAAAAGCGAGGTGGGCCAGCATGTCGAGCGCGATCTGGCGTGCGCGAATTGCCGACAGGCGCAGCAGCACGGCGTAATCGAACAGTGCCCGGCCGGCCACGACCATCGCCGCGCCGGTCAAACCGAAATGCGTAATGCCTAACCACAAAGCCCCTGCAAACAAGGGCAATTCGAACAAACCGACGCGCGCGGCCGTGGCCGGGTTGACCTGCGACTGGATCAGAATCCGTGTGACGTTCGCCTGGCCCACGAGCCAAACCGCGACGATCATGATCCGGCCCACCGGCGCCGCCACGGTGGCGATCTCATTGCCGACCCACAGATGCAGAAACGGCTCAAGCACGAGCATGGCGACCAGCGCGACCGGCGTGAACACACCATTGAGAAATTCGAGCGATTGCTGCGTGATGGTGTCCGCATCGGCACGGCCTACGGCGGACAGCCGCGGAAACAGCGTGCGCACCAGCGCGGTCGGTACGATATTCAAACGCGTCACGAGGTTCTGCGGCACCGTGTAATACGTAACGAAGCGCGCGCCGAGACTCGTGCCGAGCATCACGCGGTCGAGCGATTCGGCGATCATGTTGGTGACGCTCGCAATCAGCATCCAGCCGCCGAAGTTGAAGAGTCCCTTCGCCACGCCGAGTTGCGGCGGAAGAATGCTGCGGATCTCCAGCACCTTTAGCGCGGAACGGCCCAGCAGAATCGCCGCGAGAATTCGTGCTAACACCGCTGCGGCCAGCACGTTCTGCAGGGTTGCGCCCATCCACCATGCGGCACCGAGCGGCAGCAACTGGAACAGGAAGGTGCCGATGGTCTGATTGGTGTTGTAGACACCAAAGCGTTCCGCGCCGTTAATTGCCCCGGCGAACACCCACGACACATTCGCAATCGGGATCGCCACCGCGAGCCACGGCAGCGCCATATAGACTTCATGCTGCAACTCCGGCGACACCTTGGTGAAATACGCGGTGTACAGAAACGCGCCGAAATAGATGATCAGCCCGCCGACGATGCCGGTCGCAAGATTGAGCCACGTCGCGCTCCAGAACACACGTGCGCTTTCACTCTTGTCGCCTGAAGCACGCGCCTTCGAAATGTGATTCTGCGCGGCCATGCTCATGCCGAGATCGAGAATCCCGAAGTAGCCGATCAAGGTCCATACGAGACTGATCACGCCGTAGCGCTCGACGCCGAGCAGCTTGATATACGACGGCACGGTCACGAGCGAGACGAAAGTCGGCAGCACCAGCCCGAAGAAGTTGATCGCTACGTTCTTGAGAATGCCTTTGTCCATCGGTTGCCTTGGGTTAACTCAGTTGCCTGGTTCAGTTGCCTGGTATTGCGAATAAAGCCTTCATGTGCGTCATCAAGGCTTCCAGCGATACATCATCACTTTCCCGCGTGCGTCTTCTTCGACGAACACCAGGTACTCGCCATTGCTGCGCTTCGCGGCGCTGATGCCATTGGGCACATCGACCCAGCCCGACGCGCGGCCCACTTCCGGACCCGGACGAATCACCCCGACCTCCTTGCCCGTGTCCTTGTCCCACACGTGCACTGCGCCGACCGGCTCGACGCCGAAGAGGTATTGCCCTTCAACCGTGAGGCCGATAATCGTGGCGATGGGTTTGGTCTGCGTCGTCCACGGCAGCGTGATCGAATAGCGCTGCACCGGATTGCCGCTCGACCATTTGTCGTAGCGCACCAGCACGCGGCCCACTTCTTTCCAGAAGCCGCGGTCCACCGGTGTGTCGGGCGTATAGCCGGTCACGTACATCGTGTCGGTGTCAGGGTCGTAGATCGCACGATGCAGTTCGGTGAACGGTTGCGGCACCGGGTACTGCGTCATGTTCGAATACGAGTAGATGGGATTGCCCTTCGCATCCAGACCGCCGAAGCGGAAGCGATAGATGCCTTTGTTATCCCGTGTGCGCCAGATGTCGCCGGCGGTATCGACCCACCAGCCCCAGCCGCCCGCGAGCTTCGTACCGCTTGTGTTAAGCGTGAATTCGTCGGTGTTGAACTTGCCGTCGCCGTTCGCATCGCGCCAGATCCAGTCGCCGCCCGGCGGTGCATTCGGCACCTTGGAGACCGCGCGCTCGCGCCCTGCGATGAAGCCCGAAGGAATCGCTGTTTCGCCGTCGTGCTGCGGGTCGAAGCGATAGATCTTCAGGTGGTCCGCGTACATGTCGGTCAGGTACAGGAACGTGTGGCCCTTGAGCTTGCGGGCAATCGGCAAGCCGGGATATTGGTCGGTGTGAAAGACCGGGTCGTCGGGGTACTTGAAGCGGTTCGACAGAAAGCCCGCGTATTTCCAGTCCTGACCTGCAGGCTTCGACAGATCGAGTTCGAAGCGTTTGTTGCCGGTGTAGACGCTATCCGGACGCGACGGATCGATCCATGCGCCGTCGACGAACAACAGGCCTTGCACCTGCCAGTTCTGTTTGCCGTCGGGCGCATAGCTTTCGAGCGTGGCGCCGAGGCCCGCGCCGATCGGTTCGTAGCGCGGTCCGATGCCGTTGGTCGACACGTAGACGTTGCCGCGTGCATCCACGCCCACGCCGGTCAAACCGTTGAAGCGCTGCGGGCCAGGCTTGCCGGGCACGCCGCTGAAAATGCCGCCGCGTTCGCCGAGCGAGCCCGACTCCGTGTAACGGCCGTTGCTCTTGCTGAAAAACAGCACTTGCTGACGCGGGCCGTTGTCGGCGATCAGAACGCGACCCTGCGCATCTATAGCAATATCGACCGCGACCGTATCGGCGGGCAGCGTCAACGTTTCGTCGATGCGCTTGCCCGCAGCGGTGTAGTGCTCCACATGGGGCGCCTTGTCGTTGCGCGTGCCGCTCAACACCCAGAGCGTGCCGTCGGGGGCAAGCGCGATGCGGCCCGGTTCGTGCACGGTCCACGTGGTTTTCTGCTGCATCGATTCCGTGTCATAGACTTCGATGCGATCGCGCGCAGTGTTCGCCGCGTAAAGCGTGGTGTCGTTCGCCGCCAGGCCGCCGATTTCGGCACTCGTGCCCGTCGGCACTTCGTTCATCATCAGGAAACCGGCGGCCAGTTGTGCATGCGGGTCAGCGTTGTTCGCGGCCGGCTGGAACGGCGCGGCGCGCTTTGGATCGGCGATCTGCCGGCGCGAAATACCGAACCATTGTTTGCCCTTCTCCGGCCACACGCCCTGCTCGACCAGATGTCCTTTCTCGTTGCCGACTGAGATCGCGACGAAGGCGTACTTGCGATTCACCGCAATCGCGCTGCCACCGCCATTGCCCCAACCGTGCGTGCCCCCCGCGAAGCCGAGCATCTTGCCGTTCTGGTAGACACTCGCTTCGGCGCCGCTTTCATCCCACGGCGCGTTCGTGTAGACCTTGCCGTCCGGCGCAACCGCAATCGCGGTAATGTTGATCTGTGTCCACGTTCCGTCGCCGAAACCGAAGGTATTGCCGATCCAGGAATTTTTCGCGTTCAACACGGTTTCCGCGGATGCCGTGAAGCTGACCGATGCCGCCGTCATTCCGGCCGCATAAGCGAGCACAGCAATCCAGGTTTTGAACGTGAAACGGGCCAAAGTTATTCCTCCAGTCAGGGCCGTGCCGCAATCGGGCAAATGGCTCTCGCGGGTACAAAATCCAATGAAGTGACGGCAGAGGCCGCTAGAAGCAGAAGCGACGTAAGAACACGAGACTGATTCCCGCACCGATCACATTACGCGCAAAAAACGCCGCAACGAAAATCGAAAATAATTCAAAAATATTCGATACTTTAAGCGTTGTGAACGAAAATGATTTAAAAATAGATTAAATGAAAATAGACGTGGTTCCTTGCGTCTAGCGGCGCCTGGGCCCCTCATCTTTACCGATCCCGCTTGATGCCGGCTGCACTTCTTACGCATTACGACAACTTCAGGACACAAGCATAAAAATCAATTCCGAATGGATAACGAAACACCCTGTTGCAATCTGATTCACTTATCCATTTCATTCCCGTTTTTTCATCAATTTATTTTCCCTAGAATCGAATGCACTTCCGTTGCGACGCGAAACGGGCGCGCCGCTGTTTTCTCAAGCCCTGTTCCTGACTTGAGAAATCGCGCGCGATCCTTCGCTTGGCCCATCCGCTTCACACCATGGACGGTTCATGACTGCTAGTGCACTGCCCTCAGCGCCTTCTCACGCCCGCCGCATCGTGCAGCTCGACGGCCTACGCGCCATCGCCGTGCTCGCGGTATTCGCCCAGCACGCCTTGAAAGCGCCGCTATGGATGGGCGTCGATCTGTTTTTTGTTTTGAGCGGCTTTTTGATTACCGGCATCCTGCTCGAACGCAAGGCGCGTGAGCAGTCGTATTTCGGCTATTTCTATGCGCGCCGGGCGCGGCGGATCCTGCCGCCTTATCTGCTGTTGATGGTGGTGTCGTCGATTCTGTTCGGCTTCGGCTGGGCGCAGCACTGGCAGTGGTATGCATTCTTCGCGACCAATATCGGCGACGCGCTCAATCAAAGCGGTCACGACAGCCTGAACGTGCTGTGGTCGCTGGCCGTTGAAGAGCAGTTCTATATTTTCTGGCCGTTCGTGATTCTGCTGCTCCCCGAGCGCGTGCTCGGCTACGTGGCCGCCGCATTGATCGTGCTGGTGCCCGTGCTGCGCGCGGTCGCCACGCCCTGGTTCGATTCGTTCTGGCCGATCTACTACCTGACGCCGTTCCGCATGGACCTGCTCGCGGCCGGCGCGCTGCTCGCGGTCGCCGTGCGGCGCGATCGCAATGCGCTCGAACCGTTCAAGGGTCTCGCCGTGCTGGGCTTCTTTGCCGCGCTGGCTGTGCTTGCGTGGCTGCATCTGCACTACCCGCGGTTCCGCGCGGCGAATACGCCGCTGTCGAACGCCGGGCTCTACAGCGTTTCATTGGTGCTTTGTACTTCCGTCGTGGTCATCGCCTTGCAAAGCAAGGGCATCGTCAAACGGCTGCTGTGCAACCCCGTGCTGGTCTATATCGGCACCATCAGCTACACGATCTATCTGATTCACCTGAGTGTGCTGTACACGCTGTGGCCGTTGCATCTGAATCGCTATCTGACCGCGGCGCTGGCGCTCGCGATCACCCTCGCCTACGCCAGCATCACGTGGTTCGGGTTCGAAAAGCGGTTGATCTTCGGCTCGGCAGGCAAAACCCCTGCGCCGGCCGGTAACGCGCCGGCGGGCACGTCGCAAGCGCCGCAAAGCCGCGCATGAGGCGCCGCGCGTGGCTCGCCGCGAGCATGTCGGTTGTTGCGTCGCTGCTGGTTTCGCCGGCATTCGATGCGCACGCCCGCAGTCCGGCCGCCACGCAGGTGCTGGTAGACGCCTATGGCGATTCGACCACGCTGGGCATTACCTGCAGCGACGGCCACTGCGGCCCGCAGGCGCAAAACGCCGTGTCGTATCTGCAGAGCGAATTGCAAGCGAGATACGGCGAACGGGTGCGCGTCACGAACTACGGCGTGGGCGGCACGATGGCCACCCAGTTGCGCGACGGCACCGGCAACCGCCGTGCCGGTCCGACTGCCGGTCTGCCGTGGCAGGAACGGCTTGCCGCTTCGTCCGCGCAGATCGTGTTGATCAATTACGGCATCAACGAAGTGATGCAGAACCAGACGCCCGAGCAGTTTTACGCGGCCGAAACCACGCTCGTGAAAACTGCGCGTGCGCTCGGCAAAGAGCCGGTTCTGCAGACGTCGAATCCAATGCCGGACAACCGCCTCAACGCGCGGCTTGCCGCGATGGTGGCGATGACACGCCGCGTGGCGGCCGAACAGCAGGTGCCGCTCGTCGATCAGTTCGCGTACATCAGCAATCTGCCGGACTGGAAAATGCTGATGTCCGATGGCGCGCATCCGAAACCGGGCTTGTACCGGCTCAAGGCTGAACAGGATTTTCAGGTCGTCGATCCGCTGGTGCGGCGACTGCTGGACGGCACGCTCTGAAGTTCTTTTTTCTTTTACCAATATCGAAGGCAAGCTATGAGCCAACCACGCAAAGCGATCATCACCGGCGTATCCGGACAGGACGGCGCCTATCTGACCAAACTGCTGCTCGACAAGGGCTACCACGTGACCGGCACCTACCGGCGCACGAGTTCGGTCAACTTCTGGCGCATTCGTGAGCTCGGCGTGCTCGATCATCCGAATCTGCGTCTGGTCGAACACGATCTGACCGACCTCGGCTCCACGTTGCGCCTGCTCGAAGGCGCGCAGGCCGACGAGTTGTACAACCTGGCCGCGCAGAGTTTCGTGGGTGTCTCGTTCGACCAACCCGTGACGACCGCCGAAGTGACCGGCATCGGCGCGCTGAATCTGCTCGAAGGTATCCGCATTCTGAATCCGAAGACCCGTTTTTATCAGGCGTCGACGTCGGAAATGTTCGGTCTCGTGCAGGCGGTGCCGCAACGCGAAGACACGCCCTTCTATCCGCGCAGCCCGTACGGCGTCGCCAAACTGTTCGCACACTGGTCGACCATCAATTATCGCGAGTCGTACGGTATCTTCGCGAGCAGCGGGATTCTGTTCAACCACGAATCGCCGCTGCGCGGCCGCGAGTTCGTGACGCGCAAGATCACGGATACGGTCGCCAAGATCAAGCTCGGCAAGCAGGACGCGCTGGAACTCGGCAACCTGAGCGCCAAGCGCGACTGGGGCTTCGCGCTGGAATACGTAGAAGGCATGTGGCGCATGCTGCAAGCCGATGAACCCGACACCTTCGTGCTCGCCACCGGCCGCACCGAAACGGTACGCGACTTCGTGCGCATGGCGTTCAGCGCCGCGGGCTACCAGATCGAATGGTCGGGCAAGGACGAGCGCGAGACCGGCATCGACGTCGCCACCGGCAAGACGCTGGTGCGCGTGAATCCGAAGTTCTATCGCCCGGCGGAAGTGGACCTGCTGATCGGTTGCGCGGACAAGGCACACGAGAAGCTCGGCTGGAAACCGGAAACCACGCTCGAACAACTGTGCCACATGATGGTTCATGCGGACCTTGGGCGCAATGAGCATCACGAGACGTTCTGATCCCTGAGTCTGATCCCTGAGTAACGGCTGCTTGCGCAGCCGCCACCCGATGCAAAAAAGGCCTGATCGTTATGATTCAGGCCTTTTTCTACTGCGTCGTGAAGTCTTCAGTGCACCCCACCCGCCGCAATCGCCTCGCTATACACCGACGCCACGCGCTTTGCGATCACCGAGTTATCGAAGTTCTCGCGTGCATAGCGGCGGCAAGCGTCCGAATCCGGTAGTTTCAGCGAACCGTTCAACGCGCCTGCCAGGCCTTCCGCAATCGCCTTCGCGCCCGTCTGCGCCAGCACCAGATTCGGCGACAAGCCTGCCACCGCTTCCGGCAAACCACCTACCGGCGTCACCAGCACCGGCGTGCCCGATGCCAGCGATTCAACGGTAATCAGCCCGAAGCCTTCGAGCGCCACCGTCGGCACCACGCTGATATTCGCCGCGCGGTACAACGCTGCCAGATGCTGATCGGGCACGAAGCCCAACAGTTTCACGTTGTTCTCGAGGCCCGCCTCGGTGATCCGTGCCTGCAACTCGCCTTCGAGCCGTCCTTTGCCCGCGATCAGCAGCAGCACATCGGGCTCAGTGCGTTTGAGCAGCTTCACCGCATCGATCAGGTCCTCGAGGCCCATGCGGCGCACCAGACGCCGCACGGCCAGCACAATCGGCCGGTCTTGCGGCAATTGCAGCTTCAGCCGCGCTTCGGCAGGCGTGATCGGCAGATTGAATTGCTCGACGTCCACGCAGCCCGGCACCACCCGCACGCGGTCCGGTGCGATGCGATAGCGCGACGTCAGGATCTTGCCGAACGCCTCGGACAACACGATCAGCCGCGACGAGCGCGCATACACCGATTGCTCCAGATAGCGCTTGGCACGCTGGCCGAGCGAATCGGCCCCTTCCACGTGACTCTCGTCGGCCCACGGTCCCTGAAAATGCGAAACCTGCGGAATGCCACGCGTCACGTCGAGACCCGGGAACGTGTACAGCGCGAAGTGCGACGAAATCACGTCGGGACGCGAAGTCCTGAGCTCCTGGCGCAGTGCGCGGCGTGCCGCCATCAGCCGCAGCGGCAGCGATTGCGCAGCGGAGCCGAAACCGTTGATCGCGCCACCGGTGTCCGCCGCCACTTTCGACGAGCCGGCCACCACGCCGCGCACCGCGACGCCCGCGCCCGGCAGCGCGCCGACCAGCGAGTAATACATGCGGTCGAGGCCGCCCGCGCGCTCGGGAAACCAGTGCATCCCGATCTGCAGCGATTTGATTGAACTCGTCGTCATGATTGTTGCCCCTGTGCGTTCTGAGAGTTGTAGTGGATTGCGGGATGTTTCGGCCAACTGGTTCGCCAACGGGTCCACCTGCGGGTCTGCGGTCCGGTCCCGCTGTTGTTCCCTGTCAGGGCGCGCATTCATTCCGCGCCCTTCTGCCCGGCCAGCGTGTTCAGCGTCAGCGCGTCGGTCTTGGCTACCACCGTGGCTTCCGCTTCGCTGCGCCGGCGGTCGCTCTGCTGCCCCGCGAGTTGCCGATATAGCGCAATGTATTGCGCGGCCATGCGCGCCCAGCCGAAGCCAGTCGCGAGTTCGTTGGCCGCGACGCCCATCGCGCGACGCGCGTCGTCGTTGTCAGCCAGGCGCGCGACGGCCCCGGCCAGAGCCTTGGGATCGTCCGGATCGTCGAGTACGATCCCGCATGCCGGCGTGATGATTTCGGCGCCGCCCGCCGTGCGCGCCGTGACCACCGGCAAGCCTGCGGCCATCGCTTCAAGCAATGACAGACTCATCGCCTCGTAGCGCGACGGAAACACGAAGGCGTCGACCGAATGCATCAGGACCGGCATTTCCTTGACCAGGCCGAGAAAATGCACGCGATGCGCAATGCCGAGCGCCTTCGCTTCTTCCGGATACGGACTGCCCGGCAGAAACCCCGCCACGGCGATCTGCACATGTTCCGGCAGATGCTTGAGCGCCTGCAGCACCGTGCCGAGGTTTTTACGCGGGGTGCGCAGATCGCCCACGAACAGCAGCAGGAATGCGTCGGCGGGCAGGCCAAATTTCGCGCGGTCGCCCGTTGCAGCCGCGAAGCCTTGCGTATCGACGCCGTTGTAAATCACGTCGACCCGGTTATGCGGCGTCAACCCGATCGCGCGAATTTCATCGGCGACCTTTTGCGATACGGCCGTAATGACCTTCGAACGCCGGTAAGCCCAGCGTTCAAGCAGCGCGTTGCAGCGCGTATAAACCGACTGATACGCAGACCACACGCCCTTCGTCAGTCCGAACGGGTAGTACTTGCTGCCGAACCAGCCGCTATGCACGAAGTGCGAGGTGTTGACGTCGGCGGGCATCCACGTAATGAAACCGTTCACGTGCAGCACGTCGTATTCGCGACGATGCGCGCGCAGCCACATCGCGCTCTTGAATGCGAACACCTGCTGGCGCAGCAGATTGGTGGGCCACCATTTGCCGATTTTGATGGGCGTCCAGCGAACATTCGGATGGGCAAGAAGATCAGGCGCGACATGTGACGCGACCAGCGTCACGCCGATGTTCTCGTCGAGAGCGGCGCGCGCAATCTCGTGGTTGACGCGCCCCTGGCCGTCGTTATGGCGCACGACGTGCGTGACAATGGCGACTCTCAATCAGTGCCTCCGTGGAGAAATAGCGTGCGTCTGCGGTTCATCTTTTCGTAGTGCACCGCGGAAAGGATCGAAAAAACACTCATGAAAAGCAGCAGGCCGCCAGTGCCGACCAGCGAATTGGTGAACACCAGCATCGCGAACGTCGCAAGACTGAGACTCAGGCAAGCGGAGACGAATTTGTCGTTGCGCAGCTTGAACGACGCGAGCGCCGCGCGCACCACCAGCCAGACGATGCCGGACATGTAGAGCAAGGTGCCGGGCCAGCCGAGCACGAACGGGATGTTCATCACGCCGCTGTCGAAGTTGCCGTACTGGCCGAGCTGACCGCCGTCGTTCGAGAGCTTGGTCGAGGTGCCGGTCGCGCCCATGCCTTCGCCGGAGACGTCGGTAAAGGCGGTCTTCGCGAAGGTCGCGTAGAACTCGTTACGCGCGGCATAGCTCTGGTCGTCGCTCAGGTTGACGAGCGTGTTCAGGCGCGCCTGCATCCGCTCGGCAACCGGGCCGACCGTCAGCAGCGGCACGCAAAGACCGGCAAGCAGCACCGCGCTTGCCACGATCCGCACGCGCACCTTGTTGTTCGACTTGACCAGCTGGATCAGGAGCGCAATCACCCAGCCGCCCCACGTCGAACGCACGAGGCTCAGTGCGAACGCAAAGAAGCCCAGCGCTGCCGCGACCCAGCGCACGCGGTGCGTCGCCGCCATCACGTAGACCATCGCGCCCATCATCGCGAACGCGAACGGCCCCGACGAGTTCATCGTGCTGAATACACGTACGCCCATCGGCACGGCGTCGCCTTGCGAATTCATTTGCGAGCCGAGCATCCATAGCGCGTCCCACGGCGGCATGATGAAGAACTGGATCAGGCCGTAGCCGCCCATCACCAGCATGCCCCAGATGAAGGTATTGACGATGGTGTCGCGATACTTCGGATACTGGCGCGTGTGCGCCATGATGTGAAAGCCGATCAGGATCGGATAGAGCCAGTTCGCGAGGTCATAGGTCGCGGCGAGCGGTCCGCTCGACATCACGCCGATCATGAACGCGTAGGCGAGCCCCATCAGAATCAGCAGCACCGGCAGGCCGCGCCGCTGCGAAAGCACCTTGTAGTAGCGGAGCAAGGAAAACCCGCTGATCATCGTCACCGCGAGCGGCGCGATCTGGATCAGGCTGGTCGGCGTGAACGAGCCTTTGGACCAGTCGGCGAGACGCCGCACTTCCGGGCTCAGAAACCACAGCCACCACATGAAACCGATGTAGCGCGCCGGGCTCCTGAAGTAGAGCCAGAGACCCGTCAGGATCGCGAGCACCGGGAATCCGAGCGTGAGCACCGTGCCCTGATGCGCACCGATCAGCATCGCCGTGATCAGCCACAGCAAGGCCTCCGGCAGCCACTCCTTGCGCGCGCCAGAGAGGGTCCGCTCCGCGTTGTCGCCACCGGCTCGCGTAATCGTCGACATCGTTTAAAGGCCCCCGCGTGATTCGCGCGCAGGGCGTTGAGCTTGCCCCTGGCTGCCCGCGCGAACGCGCACCGGCGGGTTCGCCGTGGCAGAGGCTGGCGCGGCACGCGGTGTTGTCACCTCGGCGTCGGCCGCGCCTGCCGTCGCGCGTCCACGCGCCGCTGCGCGCGCTCGCAGCATCTCCTGCGTAATCTTCACGTGCTGCATCGCATAGTTCTGCGTGGTCAGATCGCGTGACAGCAAACCGGCGGCCGCCGCCTGCGCCTGGTGCAACGCATCCGCGGGAGAGGCTGCGAGCTGGTCCACCGCCTCACGCAACGCCTGCGGGTTGAACGGCGGGATATAAGCCGCCTCGCCGGCCGGGAAATAATCCTGCAACGCGCCGACGTTGGTGGCCACCATCGGCTTGCCGACCGCTGCAGCTTCCAGCATCACGGTGATGCCCGAGGCGTGCGAATTCGGCCGCAGCGGCACGACGATCACGTCGGCCCAGTCGTAGAGTTCGTGCTGTTTTTTGATGCCCGAGAACAACGCGATCTCGACGTTCGGCGCGCGCAGCGAGGCGGGAATGCGGCGGCGTGTCGCGAGCCTGACCGTGTAACGCGCGTCGTTGCCGAAGGCTTTGATCAGGGTCTCCCAGTCACGGTCGCGATCGTTGCCGATCGCGGCGATGCGGATCGGCGTATGCGGTTTCCACTCGGTCGGGGCCTTCACAGGAAAGTCCTGCGTATTCAGACCGTAGTGGAGATGCTTCGCGTCGCGGTTGAAATAGCGCTGGCACAACTCGGCGTTTTCGCTGGCGAGCGTGGTCAGCTGATCGGCGCGCTTCATCAGCTTGCGATACAGCCAGCTGCGCAAAATCCCGTAGGAAGGCCACTTATCGAGCAGCCACACGCTTTGCGCGAGCAGCAAGGGCCCTGCCTCCGCCCCCGCCTTGCGGCCGCTCAGCAGCAGCATGAGGGCCGCAGAGAGCCATTCCTGCTCGGTATGCGTCCAGATCACGTCCGAGCGCAGCATTTCGGCGCGGTTGCGCCACGTGTGGATGAAATCGAACCCGAGCGCCGCCTTCAGCGCGCGGCGCAGCAGACGCACCGGCTTGCTCTCACGGGCGTCCTCCGAATAGGTCAGCGCGAACGCATCGGACTGCGCGTGGTGATAGCCGTACAGACAGCCGATGTCGTCGCCCGGCCGGTAAAAGCGCGGGTCGGCGCCGTAAAACAGGTGAACGTGAACTTTCGTACTCATGCAGACACTCCGCTCTGCCGGTGGAAAGAAGCATCGGCGGGCGCTCGCGGGCGCACGTGCCGATGCACGAACGTGCAGGACGATTGGGTCACGCCGGGGCGCGGGATCATGCGGTCCGGGACAGCGCGCGACGCGCTTCATGCGCGCCGGTACGCACCGCGCGCCAGCGGGACAGCCTCAGACTCGCCTGTTTCGAAACCAGCCCGAGCGCGGCATGCGTGAGGCCTGGATAGACGCGCGTGCCGACCAGCGTCCACCACCACCACGCGGTTTCGCGGCGCAGCGGCGGCAACTGGTCGCGCAGGATCAGATGAAAATTGAAGGCGGCATTGCGCAACGCCGTCATGGTTTGCGCGTCGCGCCGGTCGTCGTCGAAACGTTCGGCCGGAAAATGGTCGACGGCCACGCGTGGGTCGTACATCAGCTTCCAGCCGGCGTTTTTCACGCTCAGGCTGAAGGCCATGTCGTTGTGAACCTGGGCACCCGCGCCGCGCAGGCGCAGATCGAAGCGGATCGTGCGCACTGCCTCGCGCCGGTAGCTCATGTTGGCGCCCTTCAGGATGTCGACTTCGCGTGCGCCGCCCACACCCAGGTGGTGATTGCCGATGATCTTGCCGTGCGCCGTGACCTTGCCGACCAGCGGCCGTTCTCCATCCAGCACGCGGCCTTTTTCATGCACCCAGTCGCGGCCGCCCAGCGCGCCCAGGCGCGCGTCGCTCTCAAACGCGGCGGCAATACGGCCGACCCAGTCGACGTGCGGCGCGGCATCGTCGTCGGTAATCGCGATAACGTCACCGTTGGCCGCATCCAGTCCGCGATTCAGGGCCGCAACCTGGCCTGGCACTTCCACCAGCGCGACGGACAGCGGCAACGTGCCCGGCACGGCGGGATCGCGCAGGCAGGCGTGGGTCGCTTCGTCGTCGGCGCGCGCGACCACCACCACTTCGTCCGGCGCGCGCGACTGCCGTTGCAACGCCGCAAGGCAGCGCGCCAGGTCGGCCGGGCGGCGGTAAGTCGGAACCAGTACCGTCACTTTCATCGTGATGTCCTTGTTTATCGTGTTTGCGCTGGGATCAGAACAATGGGCTCAGCCTCTGAGGCTCAGCCTCAGGTGCTCAAATATTCCTGGACCGCGGCATAGCTGCGGTCGTAGCCGCCGCGCGAGCGTGCCGGCATCCCGTTGAAGATGCCGCCCTGCACGTGCACGCCGGCCGCGCGCAGGCGCTTCAATGCGTCGGCGATCTCGCCTTCGCTGTGCACACCCGAGCGCATCACGAAGAAGGTCGCGCCCGCATAGGCACCGATGATCGACGCGTCGGTCACGGCCAGCACCGGCGGCGTATCGATCAGAATCACGTCGTAACGTTTGGCAAGGCCGTCCAGGTATTGCGGCAGACGCGGCGACATCAGCAGTTCCGACGGATTCGGAGGACGGCGGCCGCACGAGATGAAGCTCAGACCTTCGACGTTCGAGGCGCGGATCGCTTCCTCGAGCGAGATCTGCCCGCTCAGCAATTCCGACAGGCCGTTCTCCTGCGCCCCGCCCACATAACGCTCGAGCGCGCCGCGGCGCATATCGCCGTCGATCATCAGCACGCGTTTGCCCGAGTTCGCGAGCAGCACCGCCAGGTTGACCGTCAGGAAACTCTTGCCGACGCCGGCCATGGGCCCGGTCAGCATGACGATGCGGTTCTTCGCGTCCATCATCGTGAACTGCATCGAGGTGCGCAGGCTGCGCAGGCTTTCGATCGTGACGTCCTTCGGCCGCGCATTCGCCAGCACCGAACGCAGGCGTTCGCCGCCGCGTTCGAAACCGCTTTCGAGCAACGCCTGTTCGGCGCTCAACGGCACGAGACCGTACACCGGCAGATGGAACGCGCGCTCGATATGGTCGGGGTCGTCGATACCCTTGAACATATTGCGGCGCAGGAACACGAAACCGGTGCCGCAAATCAGGCCCAGAATCACCGCCGCCGACAGGATCAGCACCTTCTTCGGCTTGACCGGCGCGCCCGGACGCATCGCCTGATCGACGATATGCACATTGCCGCCAGTACCGGCCTTCTGCACCGACAACTCCTGCACGCGATTGAGCAGCAGCACGTAAATGTCTTCCGCCACCTTCGCGTCGCGTTGCAGTTGCACGGCCTTGACTTCGGTCGCCGGCAGATCACGGAAGCGGTCAGCATATTTGGCGCGTTGCGCCTCCAGTTCGGCCATCTGCTGGCGCGCGGCGACGAGCATCGGATGGTCGTCGCCGTAGCGCTCGGCGAGCTGCACCATCTGCAGACGCAAACCGGCGATCTGCTGCTCGTACTGCACGCTGCCTTCCAGGTAGACCTTGGCTTCGTCGCTCGCGTTGATCGAGCCGGACTGGCGCTGGTACGCGGTCAACGCGGCTTCAGCCCGTTCGAGATCGGACTTCAGGCGCGGCTCTTCACTTTTCAGGAAGTCGAGCATCTTGCTCGCGTCGACCTGTTTGTTCGAAATGTGCTGACGCACATACGACTGCGCGAGCGCATTGGCCACCAGCGCGGCGTGCTCAGGACTCTTGTCCTCCAGCGAAATCTGGATCACGCCGGTCTGCTTGCCCTGCTCCTGCACGGTGATCGCCGACTGGAACGCGGTGATCGCGTCGAGGTCGTTAAAACGCGTCACGGTGAACTCTTCACCCGGACGGGCCACCAGCTTGCTGACGAGGATCGTCACGCCGCCGCCCTGCTCCTGCTGACCGACCTGGCCGCGCAACAGCAGCGAGCCGTTATCTGCGTAGAGTTCGTAGTGCTGCTCGTCGAACACCTTCATCGTCAGTTTCTGGCCTTCCAGCGCGGGCACCACGTCGATCGAATCGACCTCGGCGTCTTCACCGCCCCACGCGTACGAGGACAGCCCCAGCCACGGCCGCGCCGGCTGGCCCGGCGTCGCCATGTGCGCAGCAATGCTTCCCAGCAGCGGAAGCGTCTTCGGCACGACGCTGAAGTTCAGCTTCAGTTGCTGGACCACCGGGCCGACTACGCCGCGGCTCTTGATGATTTCGATTTCGGCGTCCGTCGGCAACGAAGTCGAGCCAGTGGTGATCGCCGCCCCCGTTTGCGTTTGCGTGAGCGCCTGCGAGGTGTTGTCGGACTGCTCGACGCGCACGTGGGCATCGGCCGAATAGATCGGCTTGGCGAGGAAACAGTACGCGGCGGCCAGTGCGACGATCACCGCGGCGATCGTGATCAGCCACCAGATGTCGTCGAGGATCACCTGGACCAGTTGCCCGAGGACGACGTCCTCTTCTTCGGTCTTGATCGGACCGGCCATGTGTGGAGTGATTTGATTGCTCACAATTCGCTTCCCGTATCGGTTGCGTCAGCGTTGACTGCTGTTTTTGCTTCGACGTTTGCTTCGGCGTTTGCTTCGGTCCCGCGCCCTGGGAGAGCGGCGCGGGCCTGTCGACGGCTCAGACGGTTATTTCGTCAGCTGCTTCAGGTAGAACAGCGTCTGTACGCTCGGCAAGACTTGCTGCAACACACGGTTAAACGTGGTCGAAGCGGCGGTGCCCACATACACGACGTCCATCGGTTGCAACTGGAACTGGGACGACAGCATGATCGCGTCGGGCTGCGTCATGTCGAGGCGGTACACGTCCGGCGTGGTCGGATGTTCGCGCATGCCGCGCATCACGAAGATCTGGCGCGGATTGGCGTCCGTGTCGAGAATGCCGCCGGCCTGGGTGAGCGCATCGGCGATCGTCAGGCGGCCCTTCAGCATCGGAAGCTGGATCGGTGTCTTCACCTCGCCCATCACGAAGATGCGGCTGTCGGTGTGATCCGGCACGTTGATCACGTCGCCGTTTTGCAGCATGACGTTCTGCGTGGTGTCGCCCTGGTCGAGCATGCGGTTGGCGTCGAGTAC
This sequence comes from Paraburkholderia sediminicola, assembly GCF_046026855.1. GTDB lineage: Bacteria > Pseudomonadota > Gammaproteobacteria > Burkholderiales > Burkholderiaceae > Paraburkholderia > Paraburkholderia sediminicola_A. The sequence continues at coordinate 49,745 of NZ_JAQQET010000009.1, forward strand.
GTACAGCTTGTTGTTGCGCGTGAGGCGCACACGCTGGATGTCCGCGTCGGTGTTGGTGCCGCCCGAGCGGGTAATCGCGTCGACCAGCGTGAGCGGCACGTCGCTGATAGCGAGCGGGCCCGGCGTCTTCACTTCGCCGGTCACCTGCACTTTCTGGCCGCGATACGACAGCACGCGCACGTCGACCTGCGGATTACGGATGTAGCGCACGAGGCCGGCGCTCAATTGATCGCGCAACTCGCCCACCGTCTTGCCCGCGGCCCTGATGCGGCCGACGAACGGGAAAAAGATCGTGCCGTCGGCGGCAACGGTCTGGCCGTAAGGATCGGCCTGACCCGGCAGCGCGGCGGTATACGGCTGCTGCAAAGCGCCGCCGATCGACTGGGTGGTATTACCGCCCGCCGACAGCGTGCTGCCCTGCGGGGTAGTCAATTCAGGGTGATCCCACACGGTGATGCCGAGAATGTCCTGCGGCGAGAGCCGGTACACATACTGCGACGGGTCGGTAACGCGCGAGGTCGGCAGCGCCTGCTGCGCGGCGGCGGCGGCTTGCGCCTGCGCTTGCGCCGCAACCAGCGGGCCGTCGATCATATGGACCGGGTAGGTTTCGTTCGCCTGTTGACTCTGATGCTGGCCGTCGTCTTTCAGACGGGACGTGTCGAGGTAATTGCCAGGTGCGGTAGCGCAGGCCGACAGAAAGGACGTCAGCAAAAGCGTGGCGGCGAATTTCGATGTAAAGCCCGTCGATGTAACGCCCGTCGATTGAAAGCCCGTCGAGTTGAAGTTCGCGAATGTGTGTGCAGTGAGTTTTTTCATCAGCATATTTTCTTCAGCCATCCCATGACCAGGTGTTCGATGAGCACGAGACTCTCCCTATAGTCGGCTTCCACGTGGCCATGCGGATCAGCGACGTCGGAGTCGCCCTCCCATTTCCCGAGTGGATAGACCTTGCCGCGCGAGGCCGGATCGAGCGCTTCCACCGCGCCCACCTGCGCGCGCTCGGTGACGAGCACCAGATCGGCGGAGCGCACGAGCTGGCGGTCGAGGCGCCGTGAATAGTGGATCCCGGATGCGACGCCCTGCTCGTCGAGCAGGCGCCGCATCACCGGGTCCATGCCGTGGCCGTTCGCGGCACGAAGACCCGCTGAATGAAACGCGATCGGCGCTGAGGACGACCGCGACGGCACGCGCTGCCGGGCCTTGAACAGCATCTCGGCTGCGGGCGAACGGCACACGTTGGCGTGGCAGACGATCAGAACGTTGGCGAACATAGCGGGCTCCTTAACGATGCGTGGCGACGCGACGGCTTACTGACCGGCCTCGATCGCGTCGGCCGAACGCGCCGCCCCGGTCGTTATCGGCAGGCCGTTCGCGCCGACCTTCGCCGGCGCATTGCGTAACGCGGCTTGACGGCCGATCGCGTGATACTCGATACCGAGTTCGAGCAGCGCGTCCGGTTCGTACAGATTGCGGCCGTCGAAAATCAGCGGCGTGTTGAGGCTCTCCTTGAGCGAACCAAAGTCGGGGCTCTTGAAGACCTTCCATTCGGTCAGGATCACGAGCGCATCGGCGCCCTCGGCCGCTTCCATCTCCTCGTTCACGAAGGACAGACGCGCGTGCTGTTGCGGCACGTCCTTCAGATCGAGCGCGAACACGCGCTTCGATTCGTCGATCGCGACCGGGTCATAGGCTTTCACGCGCGCACCGCGGCGCAGCAGCTCGGCGATCAACGGGCGGCTCGGCGCTTCGCGCATGTCGTCCGTGTTTGGTTTGAATGCGAGGCCCCACACACCAAAGGTGCGATCCGACAGGTCTTCACCCAGACGATCGACGATCTTGTGCGCGAGGATCTTTTTCTGCGTGTCGTTGACGGCTTCCACCGCTTCGAGAATGCGCAGGTTGGCCTTGTGGTCGGCTGCCGTGCGAATCAGCGCCTGCACGTCTTTCGGGAAGCACGAACCGCCGTAGCCGCAACCGGCATACAGGAAGTCGTAACCGATACGCGGATCGGAACCGATGCCGCGGCGCACCGCCTCGATATCCGCGCCGACGCGGTCAGCCAGATTCGCGAGCTCGTTCATGTACGAGATGCGCGTGGCAAGCATCGCGTTGGCCGCGTACTTGGTGAACTCGGCCGAACGCACGTCCATGTACAGCGTGCGTTCGCGATTGCGGTTGAACGGCGCATAGAGGCGCTTCATCAGCTCGCGCGCTTTTTCGCCCGGCACGTCTTCATCGCAACCGAGCACGATGCGATCGGGCCGGGTGAAGTCTTCCACGGCCGCGCCTTCTTTCAGGAACTCCGGATTCGACACCACGGAGAACATGTGACCGGCGTTACGCGTGGCCAGTTCCTCGGCGATCACGTCGCGCACGCGCGACGCCGTGCCGACCGGCACCGTCGATTTGTCGACGATCACCTTGAAGCCCGTCATATGGCGGCCGATGTTGCGTGCGGCGGCGAGCACGTATTGCAGGTCGGCGGACCCGTCTTCGTCGGATGGGGTGCCCACTGCGATGAACTGGATGTCGCCGTGCGCGACCGCAGCCGGGATGTCGGTCGAGAATTTCAGGCGGCCTGCACGGCGATTGCGCGCAATGATCTCTTGCAGACCCGGTTCATGGATCGGCACGCCGCCGTTGTTGAGCACGTCGATCTTGCGCTGATCGACGTCGAGACAGAACACGTCGTGGCCGATGTCAGCCAGACAAGCGCCCGTCACGAGGCCTACGTAGCCACTACCGATGATCGTCAGGTTCATGTATTACACCTCGGAAAATGGAGTTGATTCAGGAGAGCCGCCACGCGATGCGTTGCGCGGCCGCTGCTCGATAAACGTTCAATACGCCGCTCAGTAAGCGTTGCTGCCCGCAAAGCCCTTCCACAACGTGAGCACGACGATCTTGATGTCGAGCCAGAAGGTCCAGTGCTGCATGTAGTACAGATCGAGCTTGACGCGGCCCATCATCTTTTCGATGCGGTCGGTTTCGCCGCGATAGCCGTTGATCTGTGCCCACCCGGTGATGCCAGGCTTGATCCGGTAGCGGTGCATGTAGCCCTTCACCAGATCCTTGTAGATGTCGTCGTGTTCGAGCGCGTGGGGACGCGGACCGACCACGGACATCTCGCCGCGCAGCACGTTGATGAATTGCGGCAACTCATCGAGGCTGGTGCGCCGCAGGAACGCGCCGACCGCGGTAATACGCGGATCGCGCCGTGTGGCCTGGGTGATCTTGCCGGCCTCTTCCTTGTGCATCTTCATCGAGCGAAACTTGTAGATCTCGAACTGGTTGCCGTCGATGCCTTTGCGCTTCTGGCGGAAGAACACCGGGCCTGGCGAACTCACCTTCACCATCACCGCGATCACCAGCATCACCGGCGACAGCGCGGTCAATGCCGCCAGCGCGAACAGACGGTCGAAGACGCGCTTGGGCAGCACGCGCAGATCGGTAATCGGCGAGGCGGCCAGGTTGATCGCCGGCACGCCGAGCAGATCCACCATCGGCTGATTGAAAAGCGTGAGGCTGCGCACGTCCGGAATGAAGCGGATGTTCACGAAGTCGTTGCGCAAGTCCATCACGAAGCGGTGAATCGCCTTCTCCTTCGAGATCGGCAGTGCGAGCCACAACTCGCGAATCGCACGCTGACGCACCAGCTGAAGCATCCGCGCGTAATCACGCTCAACCGGCACGCCTTCGATCGAGTCGCTCGCATCCGGGTCTTCATACGGATTGATCGTGCCGTCCTCATCGAACACCACGACGGGGCTAAAGCCCGCTTCCGGGCGGGTGCGCATCTGTTCGATCAGGAAGCGCCCATACGGCGCGCCACCCACGATCGCCACCGCGCGCTGATTGAAGCCTTCGCGGCGCAGTCCACGCAGGATCGAATAAACGATCACCTTGGTGACGATCAGCAGCACGATCGTGGCGACCGCCCAGTAGAAGAGCCACAGACGCGACAGGCTGTCCGAGCGGTGCAGGCTGAAGCTGATCAGGATGCCGGTGACCTCCACCATCACCCAGCCGCCCGCGACGCGGCACAACAGGTCGTAGAGCGGCTTGCCACGCCACGACTGATAGATACCCAGCGCAGGAAAAAACACCACCACCAACAGGCAATCGAACGCGAGCGACACACTTTGGACGTCGTCCAGCCACACCAATTTCCCGCTGTGCACGGCCGTCGCGATGGCGGCGCCGAGCGCGACCATGGCGATGTCGATGATTCTCGATAGAACGCTCAGCATGCGCCGCCCCTCAGTTCGTCAGTCAAGTGCCATCCATTGGTTGGTTGAATTCCCGTCACACCCATCAAACCGCCGGGCGCACAACGCCGGTATTCGCGCCTGCCAGATAAATGCGCGACGCGAATCTGATTGAACCGGTGCTAATTGCCCTGATGCTTTCCGAACTAAAAATTGCCCAGTCGGCCGACTCGGAAAATGCGTGTCTGGATGAGTGAATACCCTTGTACAGGTATAGATAAAGCTATATTAAAATTCGCGCTGCAAGACCGCAAAATATCTCAAATTGTATCGGTCAAAGTTTCGGCATTTTTTCTGAATTTTGTGCAGCAATTGTTACCGAATCCGGCATTTTAAAGACCTTTTTATGCCTTTCTGAAGGCCGTGGCGAGCCAATCTGTCCGTTCTCCTACGAAGCTTACGTCTCGCCTTTCGTCTCCATTCTGCGTCAATTCGTCAGATAAAAAAATTGCCCGTGATTTTTTTCGTGTAATTTTTATTTTTTAAAAATCAGGCGGACATTTTTTCTTCACGAAACGGATAATTTTATTAAGCGTTTTATATAGTTTCTATTTAACACGCTTTTATTGATTCCTTACTTCGTGATAAAACTCGACGCATTCACCCAGCCTCGAGGAGTCCATCATGACAGCTCCGGTTACGGCCACGCCCGCCGACACCCGGTCCACGCAAGCTATGCCACTTAACGTCAAACTCAAAGTTCATCCCGTGATTCTGGCGGGCGGCTCCGGTACACGGTTGTGGCCGATGTCGCGCGAACAGCATCCGAAACAACTGATTGGTCTGCTCGGCGACGACTCGCTGTTGCAATCGACCACTCGCCGGCTCGACGGGCTGGAAGCCGACCACCCGCTCGCCGAGCAACTCATCGTTGTGGCCAACGAAGAGCAGCGCTTTACGACCGCCGAGCAATTGCGCACGAGCGGCAAGCCGACCCGGCTGATTCTCGAGCCCGCCGGGCGCGACACGGCGCCGGCGCTGACGGTAGCCGCCCTTTCGATCGCCGCGCAGGACGAGGACGGCATCATGGTCGTGATGCCCGCCGATCACGCAGTGACCGATATCGATGGTTTTCATGCCGCGGTGGCCGCCGGCGTGCAGCATGCGGCCGCCGGCCACATCGTGACGATGGGCATCGTGCCGACGCGTGCAGAAACGGGCTACGGTTATATCCGCATTGGTGCGGCGCTTGGTACACCTGATGACACGCATGAAGCAGACAGCGATGCAGCCGGCAAGATCGGCGCGCACAAGCTCGATCGCTTCGTCGAAAAACCGCATCTGGAACTGGCGCGGCGCTATATCGAATCGCAGGAATACTGGTGGAATAGCGGTATTTTCATCATGCGCGCATCGACCTGGCTGAAGGCGATCCGCCACTTCCAGCCGGCGATTTACGAAGCCTGCGAAGCCGCGTTCGCAGGCGGCAAAGCGGACGGCGATTTCTTCCGCCTGCAACGTGACGCCTTCGGCGCCTCGCCGTCGAATTCGATCGACTACGCGGTGATGGAACAACTGGGCAACGATCAGACCGCTGCGTCAGGCGTCGTCGTGCCGCTGCAGGCGGGCTGGTCGGACGTGGGTTCGTGGGACGCGATCTGGGACATCTCGGAGAAAGACGCGGATCAGAACGTGGGCCGCGGCCGCGTGATGTTTGAGGGGGCGAGCTCGACCTTCGCGCATTCGGAAGGACGCCTGATCGCCTGCGTCGGCACGCAGGATCTCGTGGTGGTCGAAACGGCCGATGCGATTCTGGTCGCGGACAAATCGCGCGTGCAGGACGTCAAGAAGATCGTCGGACGGATTCGAAGCGATGGCGGGCTGGAAGCATCCAACCATCGCAAGGTGCATCGCCCGTGGGGCAACTACGATTCCGTCGACACCGGCGAGCGCTTCCAGGTGAAACGCATCGTCGTGAAGCCGGGTGCGCGGCTTTCGTTGCAAATGCACCATCACCGCGCGGAACATTGGATCGTCGTGCGCGGCACCGCGCTCGTCACGCGGGGTGAAGAGCGCTTCATCGTCTCCGAAAACGAATCGGCTTATATTCCGCTCGGCGTCACCCACCGTCTCGAGAACCCCGGCAAGATGCCGCTCGAAATGATCGAGGTACAGTCCGGCTCGTATCTCGGCGAAGACGATATCGTGCGCTTCGACGACACGTATGGGCGGCAGTGAAGCACACCAATGAAGCACGCGACTGACGCACGCCGATGAAAGCGTGCAGATGAGGAAACGCCGGTGAACGATGCCGGCGCACAACCTTGAATCAGCGCCAAAGCAACGCCCTGGCAACGTCAATCGACATTCAACGCCAGTCAGGTAACACCAATGATTCACAACGGATGAAGCGGGAACCTGCGGCGGTTGCTCCTACCGGCCGCGGGGTGCTGCTGTTTTAACTGCTCTGTTCTAGCTACTCTGTTCTAGCTGTCGCGCCTAAAGCCGTGCTAGCCGCCGCACTCACCCCGCATGGGAAATGAGTTCTGGGTACGACGGAAAACGATCCGATGCACTGCTTTCCGTCGCGGTTGCGGGTGCTGCCGGTTCACTCGGGTAACGGCGCAGCGGGCCACGGAACGCATTGAGCGGACCGTGCAAAGGCCCGCCGTGATTCGCCGTGACCGGCTCGGGCACATGGCGCATGGCCGGCAACGGACGCGCCACCGCCGCCGCTGCGTTGACTGCGGGTGCAGCCTCTGCAGCCGCCTGCGTGCGGCATTCACGGTCGATCCACTGCCGTGCCCATTCGAGCGCGTGTTGCTCCGCTTCGTCGGCTTCCGCAAAGCGTGGACCGACGAGGCCGGAACGCTCGACGCGCTTGCCGTCCTTCATGATTTCCGCCCATGCGCGATACATCGCGTTGGGCACCTGCTCCGCCGCAACGTAGATCACGTAGCCGTGCTGGTCGGCGACCTGCGTGCCGCGTGGCGCGAGGCTCATCGACAGCGGACTGCGCTGATCGTCGAGTTGCTGCGCACGGCGTGCCGACGTAATGGCTGAATCCAGGCTGTGCATTGCCGCACCCACCGCCCGCGCTTCGTCCATGCTTTGCAGATCGGCACGCATAGCAGGCCGCGCTGCAAGTGACGAGGATGCCGACGGCGAGCGCGACACCGGTGGCACATTCGTCAGCCCGGATAGCTGGCGTGTGATATCGGCGATCGGATCGGCCGAACGCCAACTGCTCAGACTGCTCGACATGCCGGGCGCCTGCCATGACTCAGGACTCTTCCACGACACGCCGCGCAGATTTTCGTCACGCACGCTGGGGGGTTCTGCTACCGGTGCTGCCGGTTTGGCCGCTGCGGGCGGCGCCGGTTGCGGGACGTACGCAAAGGTGCGCCCGGTTTGCGACAACAGCCGAACCATCTCGAGGAGAGTGCCGTTCAATTGCCATTCTTCAAAACGGCGCCGGCATGTGGGACCCGACGGATAGCGGCCTGGCAGCTTCGACCAGGGTTCGCCAGTTGTCAGAATCCACAGGACGGCATTCGCCACGATGCGTGGTTCGGCGCGGGGCCGTCCGCGTCGGTTCAGACGGACGGCCGGCTCATCAGAGACAAGCGCTGCCAGCAGCGCCCATTCGTCATTGCTTAGCTCATCGAAAAACATTGGGTTTTCTCCACGCAGCCTGGCCGGGCCGCGGCTTTGGACAGCCACGGATTCAACTTTCACGATCCGTGTGCAGCCCGCGGTTGCACAAATATGTTTTGTACGTTCTGTTGGCGGGTCAATATCGCACTGGGTTAGTGCGGTTTGTCCCTATTGCGAAGCACAAAACGTGGTCTCACTCGTGCATGGGAGAATTTGTGCACGAAGCATACCACCACCAGGGTTTGCGTGAATATCGTTGAGACAAGTGTTACGGATGGAAACAAACTTGTCCTTTTTGCTGCGTCGATTCGCACATTGCCGTAACAGGACTATAGGTGGTTCTTGCGGCGAAAGCCGCTATTGCACAGCACAATAGCGTGGCACCGTCGGCGAATGGCCTTTATGAAGTCGACGTTTCATTCGCAATGCATTTCGTTGCATTGCGAAGGTATTTTTCATGTGACCACAGCGTGCCTGGGCGTAGGGGGTGGGCAACATGCGGGGAGGGTCGGGGCGCAATTGCCGAGGAAGCGAGTGCAGCGCCTCGGTATGCTGTTCGCATTCCTCTCGACGCCGCGCGAGCGTGGTTGATCGCCTGACTTCTAGCGCACCGGATTCGCCGCACCCTCACCCACCACGGTCATCCATTGGCGTACACGCCAGCGTGCCACGAGCCCCGCGAGCACATACGGATCGGCCTTGGCAAAGGCTTCGGCGGCTGCGGGCGAGTCGCCTTCGAAGAGCAGCACGGCGGTATCCACAGGCTCGGCCAACGCGCCGGCCAGTTGTAATTCACCACGTTCCGCTGCCACCCAGGCGAGTTTCAGATGATCTTCCCGATACGCGCCACGCCGCTCGAGGTAGTCCGGCACGAGGTCATACATCAACAGATAGTGCATGGCGAGCCTCCTTTGGCTTGCGTGACAGCGTCGACGGACGGCCCATCGGTACAGGGAATCGAGTCAAGATTACCCATATGATCGCCAACGGGATTTTCTGCCGATTTCCCATTCATTTGCATCTGCAGCAATGCGGATCGAATGTTTAATCGTTGACCATCGCTGTCGAATGAGCGAGAACCAATTCGTTTGCATACGCATTGCCAATTAATCTGGATTGCATAACATATTCTGGCACTGCTACGATTTAGCCGTTTCATTCGCCGGAACACCCGCTATCCCCGGCGCGTAGGGGAAAACCAGCGTGAACGTCTGTCAACCGGAATGCTCTTTTATCCGTTCTGGCAGACAGCATTTGCCATAATGAACATGCCGAGGGGTCCTGGACGCCGTTGACGCCCGCGTGCATGAACGACCAAAAACGTTTTCACCACCGATGGAGTGTCACATGAAAATCCAATCCGCTATCGCTACGCTGGTGCTGGGTGCTGTCCTCGTTTCGCCGGTGTTCGCGCAGAACAGCCAGCAAACGAAAATGGCCGACTGTAACAAGCAGGCCGCCGACAAGAAAGGCGATGACCGTAAGGCCTTCATGAAGACCTGTCTGTCCGCCAAGCCGGCCGCCGCCGCACCGATGAGCCAGCAGGACAAAATGAAGGCATGCAACACGCAAGCCACCGGCAAGAAAGGCGACGACCGCAAGGCCTTCATGAAGACCTGCCTGTCGTCCGCACCGGCTAACTAAACGCGAGGCAATCGGCGCGGCCCACATGCCGCGCGTTTAACCGCGTATTGCTCGAACAGGGCCGCGCCATTGTCCGGCGCGGCTACTGCCTTTTTTCTGCTCTTCCCTGCCATTCTCCTCAGCAGTTCACCACTCCGGCAGCCGCCCGTGCGCCAACCATCCCTTCGTAGTCCATCTGCCCGAACGCGCCGATTTTCTTCTATGATGGCTGCGGAGACGGCCCACCCCCATACACAATATTAGACGGGCCGCCATCTTGTCGTTGGTGCTGCAGAGCATCGATCGGAGGCAAGGATGGTTTCGAAGCATAAAAACCGCTGGTTAAGGCGGTGGCTGGTCGTCATCGTATTCTGGGCCGTGCCCGTGGCGATCGTTGCAGTCAGCGAGATCCGGGAGGAAATGGCGTACAACGCCGTCGACCTCGAGCGCGCGCTGACCACCTGGAATTTCACCGACGCGCAACGCGCCGCCGGCGCCCCTGCGCGCTGCCATGGCAAGCCCGACGAAGCGCAAGCCGCCGGCTGCCCAGCTGATGTGCTGGCCGCCAATCTGCCGCGCCAGCAGGACGCCCGCAATGAATACAGCGTGCGCCGCTCCACGCTCATGGCTTACCTCTGGCATGCGTTCGTCGGTTACTGGATCGTGCCGGCTGTCACGCTGTTCCTGATCGGCGTGTTGATCGGCATGATTCGCCGCGCACTGCGGCGCCCACCTGTCAAAAGTCCGGCAAACCATGGTTGAGGATGCGGTGCAGCGTCGAGACAACACTTTCAGTTCGATTTCAATGCGAATCGTGGACGCGAAAAATCGGTAAAAAACGGACACTCGATACGGTTCCCGCCCAGCTGCCGCCGAACGGATTCGCGCCAGGCACGGTTCATCGGGAGCCCATTCGAACGCACTGCCCGTGCGTTCTTTAACACGCTCCGCGGCCGGTCAAAATTACACAGCCGCCCCATGCGTTTGGTCGCAAAGCCCCGCCACACAAGGCTTTTCACCCTGCGACGAAGTACGCCTTTTGCGCTTGCGTGTGATATAACTCAAGGGCAACCCGGCAGCACCATATGAGGTTGTGCCCAGGAACCATGATGGAGAAAAACGATGCAAAGACGAAACTTCATGTTGAAGACTACCGCTGCGCTCGCTTTCGGAGGCCTTACACTCGCTGGCTGTACAACTAATGGCAGCAGCCACGACACGCCCTCCACTGATGCATCCAAACGCCAGTCGATCGACGCCAGCGTCGACGGCACCATGTCGCGACTGTTCACCACCGTGAAGGGTTCGCGCGAACTCGTCTCCAAGGCACGTGGCGTGCTGGTGTTCCCGTCGGTATTGCAGGCGGGCTTCATCGTCGGCGGACAGTATGGTGAGGGTTCGTTGCGCGTAGGCGGCGGCACGGTGGGTTACTACAGCACGATTTCGGGCTCGTTCGGTCTGCAGGCAGGCGCGCAGTCGAAGGCCATCGTCTTCCTGTTCATGACGCAGGACTCGCTCGACACATTCCGCAACGCCGACGGCTGGTCCGCGGGCGGCGACGCCTCTGTCGCGCTGGTGAAGATGGGCGCCAACGGTGCGATCGACACGACCACGGCAACGGCCCCGGTCGAAGTAATCATTTTGACCAATGCCGGCCTGATGGCCGATGTCTCGCTGCAGGGCACCAAGGTCTCGCGCCTGAAGATCTAAGCGCGATCCATTTGTCGGTCCGAGCACAACGGCAATAAAAGAACGGCGATGCGCAGTGCACATCGCCGTTTTTTTCAGCCTGCTGCGTGAGGCGCTACGCCGCTCAGCTTCCCGACGTATCGATCACCTTGAAGCGTGAACGCTTCTGCGCGCGAATCACCGACTGATACGCTTCCACATACTGCTGCGCCATCCGGTGCGACGTGAAGCGCTCCTCGAAACGTTGCCGCACACCCGCCCGCGGCATCTTATGCAGGCGATTGACCGCCGCCACGGCTCCGATTTCATCTTCAACGATGTAGCCCGTCACGCCGTCTTCCAGCACTTCCGGCACCGAGCCGCGGTTGAACGCAATTACCGGCGTGCCGCACGCCATCGCTTCGATCATCACGAGGCCGAACGGCTCCGGCCAGTCGATCGGGAAGAGCAACGCGTGCGCGCCTGATAGAAACTCGGCCTTCTGGTTATCCGCGATCTCGCCGATGAACTCGACATGCGGCAGGTCCAGCAACGGCCGGATCTCACGCTCGAAGTATTCGCGGTCGGCGGCATCCACCTTCGCGGCGATGCGGATCTGCATTCCACAGCGCCCGGCAATGCGGATCGCCGTGTCGACCCGCTTTTCCGGCGAGATACGGCCGAGAAACGCGAGGTACTTCTGCTCCACCGGCTGCGGCGTGTAGAGCTGCTCCGGCAGACCGTGGTAGACGGTGGCAAGCCACTTGGCTTGCGGCAACGGATGACGCTGCGCGTTCGAAATCGAGATCACCGGCGCGGTGTTGAAAGTGTCGAACACCGGTTGTTGCTCGGGCAAGTCGAGGCGCCCATGCATCGTCGTGACAAAGGGTGTCTCCTGGCGCTTGAAGACCGAAAACGAGTAGTAATCGAGGTGAAAATGCAGCACGTCGAAGTTTTCGGCCTGGCGGCGCACCAGTTCCATCAGCAGCATATGAGGTGCGATGCGATCGCGAATGCCCGGGTCCAGACGCAGCGCGCGCGGCCATACCGCTTCGAGCTTGGCGCTCGTGACGGAGTCGCCGCTCGCGAACAGTGTCACGTCATGGCCGAGGTCGACCAGCGCCTCGGTGATGTAGGACACGACGCGCTCCGTACCGCCGTAAAGCTTTGGCGGCACCGATTCGGTCAAAGGGGCGATCTGGGCAATCTTCATATTTTGTCTCCGTGAGCTGACGGCTTGCGCCAATGGCGGTGCGCGTCAGGGGCGCTGAGCATGACAGCGCCGGTCCTTCTCTATCGATGCAGTGAACGCCGGACATCCGCCTGCACCATCCGCATCAAAGCATTATTCATCAGGTTGCAACAAAAAGCCCTTTGCCTTGCAAATCCTACGCGATGTTACATTCAGCTTACATCCGGTGGCACCCATTATCCGCCCACCGTTATCGCGCCGGCCATTTCCAGGCCGGCAGGTCGCGATCGTCCGCATCGGCGATGCGCGTCGCGCCGAATTGCTTCTCGAGCACGATCGACTGACTGCCGTCCTCCCGTTCGAGCGCCGCGATCAGCCGCGCCGCGTGCGAAACCACCAGTACCTGGGAATGCGCGGAAGCCCGCGCGATGAGGCGCGCCAGCGCTGGCAGCAGGTCCGGATGCAAGCTCGTCTCCGGTTCATTCAGCACCAGCAGCGCAGGCGGACGCGGTGTCAGCAGCGCGGCCACCAGCAGCAGATAGCGCAAGGTGCCGTCCGACAGTTCCGCGCCCTTCAACGGTCGCAGCAGGCCGTGTTGCTGCATCGACACTTCGAAGCGGCCGTCCTGTGTGGCGATGTCGAGATGCGAGCCGGGAAAGGCGTCGTCGATGGCGGCGTCAAGCGCAACGGGGTCACCGATCTCGCGGATGGTTTGCAAAGCCGCGGCGAGGTCCGCGCCGTCGTTTGAGAGCACGGGCGTGTGCGTGCCGATCTGCGGCAGACGTGCGGCCGCCTCGGCATCCGTGCGGAAGTGGTCATAGAAGCGCCACGAGCGGATCTGCTCGCGCACCGTGATCATCTCGGGAGCGGTCCGTGGATCGGAAAACTCCGTCATCATGCTGTCGAAGCTGGCGACGGGTTGGGGGACGGTTTGCCAGTCGCCGTGCTCGTCACGGGTGCGCAGCGCAGCGCCTTGCCGGTCGACCAGTAGCGCGGACGGCCGTAGCACCGGGCCGCTCCAGATGCATTCGCGCTTGATCGTGGGATCGAGAGGGAATCGGGTGGCACGATCGAGTGGCGGCAGCCCTAGATCGATCGCATAGCCGAATTCATCGCCGGAAAATCCCAGCCGCAGACTCACCGGTTCGTTTCGGCGCGTGCCTTGGACCGGCAACTCGCCGGCCAGCACCGCGCGCGAAAAACGTTCAGGTCCGGCCCACAGCGTGGACTGCAACCCACCTTCACGCGCGAGCGACGTAATCACACCGCCGCGCGCGGTCTCGGCCAGCAAACGCAGCGAGCGATACACGCTCGACTTGCCGCTGCCATTCGCGCCCGTAATGACATTCAATTTGCCGAGCGGCACGATCAACTCGCGTAGCGACCGGTATCCCGCGATGGCCAAAGTCCTCAGCATGCAGCCACCCGCCGGTCAAACGCGCACTGTCGGGCACTCAGTAAAACAACGCCGTTCTTCAAACGCATCATCACTTATGTCCACCGCCCTTACCCGGCTTCTGTACCGGCACGTTGCGCAAATCATCCAGAAAGGTATCGCGCCACACGCCGAGATCGTTCTTGCGCAGCGCCGCCATATTGATCTCGTGACGCCGCTGGCGCGCATCGAGCGGCATTTGCAGCGCGCGCTGCAAGGCTTCGCACATGCCAATTGCATCGTGCGGATTGACCAGCAGCGCGCCGCTCAACTCCGCCGCTGCGCCCGCGAAAATCGACAACACTAGCACGCCTGGATCGTCGGGATTTTGCGCGGCGACATACTCCTTCGCGACGAGGTTCATACCGTCATGCAAGGGCGTGACGAAGCCGATCTGCGACTCGCGAAACAGCGACATCAGCTTCCAGCGGTCGTACTGTTGATTCAGATAGCGGATCGGCGTGTAATCGAGGCCCGAATAACGGCCGTTGATGCGCCCTGCTTCGTATTCGAGATCCTGGCGGATCTTCTGATAAGTGGCGACGTCCGAACGGGTCGGCGGTGCGATCTGTACCAGCGTGACGTTGCCGCGCCATTCGGGCGAGCGTTCCAGTAGTTGCTCAAAGGCGCGAAAACGTTCGACGAGCCCTTTCGAATAATCGAGCCGGTCAACGCTCATGATCAGCTTGCGGCCTTCCAGACTCTGCTTCAGATCGAGCACGTGCTGGCGGCTTTCATAGCGCTGCGCCTGTTCGGCGATCTCGTCGGGGAACACGCCAATCCGGTACACGCCCGTGCGCAGCTTGCGGCCGAAGGCTTCGACGTGATTGCCTCCGCTGACGGTGCCGCGCGCATGGCGCGTTACGTAGTCATGGAAAGCCAGTTCATCGGTCGCGGTCTGAAAGCCCAGCAGGTCATAGCACGACAGCGATTTCACCAGCTCTTCGTGCGGTGGAATGTTGAGCAGAATCTGCGGCGCCGGAAACGGAATGTGCAGGAAGAAACCGATACGGTTCGTGATGCCTTCGGAGCGCAGCGCTTCGGCAAACGGGATCAGATGGTAGTCGTGAATCCAGATCACGTCGTCGGGCTCGAGCAGCTTGATCAGCTTGTGCGCAAGCCATGCGTTGACGCGCCGGTAGCCCGCATACTCTTCGCGCTCATAGCGCGCGAGGTCGTTGCGATAGTGGAACACCGGCCACAATGTCGCGTTCGAAAAGCCGCGGTAGTACTGGTCGTAGTCCTTGCGCGTGAGACCGACAGTCGCGAAGGTCACCGCGCCGTCCTGCTCCAGCGTCGGACCGGCGTTGGCGACGGTCTCGCTCACCACGTCGCCGCTCCAGCCGAACCACACGCCTCCTGCATCCTTCAGTGCGCCGAACACGCCGACCGCGAGGCCGCCCGCCGATCCTTTGGTTTCCGTCGGCGTTGCGACACGATTCGACACGACGATCAGTCGGCCCATGTTGGTAGTCCTCCTTGGTTCGCTCGGCGCGGCGTTTGCGTTTCCGGTGCCTGTGGCATCTCGAACGCTGCAACATTTCGATGGCGTAAAGCAGCCTCAACACGCGATGCCGCGCCAGGTTCGTGAGTCAGATGGACGGTTCGACCACGTTGGTGCACGATCAGTTGCACTCATCTTCGGCCAGTACGCCGCCTTCCCCAGCTAGGCTTTTTCCTTGACCTTCAGCGACGGATCGCTCGCCTGCGCACGACCGGCGCGACTTGCCACCGGATCGGCCTCGGTGTGCGCGGCGGTACTGCCGGCGGGCGTCTGCGTGCTGCGCGGCAACCAGTCGAGCGGTTCGCCCTTGCCGTTTTCGAGCTCCGCCGACACTTCGGCGCGCGCTCGCGGCAAATACTGCGGATAGTGCTTCTGGATGAAGTCGAGCAAGCCCTCGCGGACCCGGCAGCGTAGATCCCAGTTCAGACCGGAATCGAGCGAACTGACAAGCGCGCGCAACTGCATCGACCGTTCGGTGCCGTCGGTGACCTGCAGCACCTGCACGCGGCGATCCCATTCGGGCGCACCCTCGACAATGCGCGCGAGCTCTTCGCGCAACGGCGCGAGCGGCATCCGGTAGTCGACGTACAGGAACACCGTGCCGATGATCTGTGAACTGCTGCGCGTCCAGTTGGAGAACGGGTTTTCGATGAACCATTGCAGCGGCACGATCAGCCGCCGCTGGTCCCACAAACGCACTGAGACATAGGTGCCGGTGATTTCCTCGATACGCCCCCACTCGCCCTGAATCACAACGACATCGTCGAGCCGGATGGGTTGCGACAGCGCGATCTGCAAACCGGCGATCAGATTGCCGAGCACCGGCCGTGCGGCGATACCGGCGACCAGACCGGCCACGCCCGCCGAGGCCAGCAAGCTCGCACCGATCTGCCGTACGTTCGGGAACGTCATCAGCGCCCCACCCACGCCGACGATCACGATCACCAGCATCACCGAGCGCGCCAGCACGCGTGCCTGCGTATGGATGCGGCGCGCCTGCAGGTTGTCGGCGGTATCGAGCGGATGGGCCCGGATGATCGCCTCGCCGATCGCCGCTGCCGAGCGCACCGACAGCCACGTGATCGCACCGATCAGCGCGATCGCGGCGGCATCGCGCAGTGGCGTGATGAAGGTGAGTGCATCGGGTGCCTCCCACCACACCGCCTCCAGCGCCAGAATCACGAGGACGAACAGCGACGGCTTGTCGATATAACGTAGCACGACGCTGGTGAGCGGATACGGCCGCGCGATTCGCGTGACGATGCGTGCGCCGACTCGATGGATGCCCACGGCCAGCATCGCCGCGATGACCGAGACGATCAACGCGCCGAGCCACGTATGCAGAGGGGCTTCGGAGATTCGGCTGAGGTCGTCGAGAGTTGGCATGGAGGGCGGGTTCCTCTTGGTTCGGATGTGAACGGGATCGCAAGGCCGAGGCGCGGCGTTCATGGTTCGATGCATCCGCGGCGGGACGCCTGTAGACATCTTAGGCGTTCGTCCGCTCGGACTGGGGAAAGGTGCCCGAGGCGGCAGCTTCCGGGAAACAGGCGGCCAGCAGCGGGCCGCCATCGAAGCCGATTTCAATGCGACTTGAACACGATTCAAGCATGATTCAAGCACGCCTACAGGCGATTTCCTGCTGGGCCTCAAATGGCCTCGAGCGGCTTCGAACAAGCCACAAGCGAGTTTCACTACCTCGCCGGTTCAGCCCGAAACCCGCTTGAGGCTCAAGCGGGCTGAAACACCTAACGCGCCCGATCCGGGCGCGCGGTGCAGGCGTCAGCCGTGATTCACATCAAATTCAACGACGGGATCAACTGCCGCTCTTGCAAGGAAATGCCTTGCCGAGCCCCAGTGAGATCGCCGTGCTGGCGTTATAGCCCGCGACGATCGGATTTTCCGCAATGTACTTGCGTACCGCGTCGGTGAGTTGCGCCGAGCGCGCGTCCGGCGGCAGGCAGAAGTACTGGCCAACGCGCGGCCCGGTAGTACCGCCAATCGCGTCGATCGTGTTGAAGATGCCGTCGGCAGCGCCTTCAATGTACGCGGCACACGCACTACGCGATGCCACATCGGTCTTCGTGCACAGCTTGTTGAGGTCGCCCCCCGTAAACGCAGCTGCCGATAGCGGTACGGCAAACGCGCTGGCGAAAATCAAAGCCCGCAGCATGGTGTTCCTTTCCAGGGTGGTTTATCAGGCGGTCTTACGCCGCATCGAACCGGCGCGCCACGAGAGCGCGCCAAGTCGTCATTCTGCACTGTTTTGTGGAGTGCCAGGCATGCCAACAGCCGCTATCTTCAGGCAAATTGTGCGGTCCGGCGCGACGGCGGTCCGACGCTCCGGCAACTCGTTGCGCCGGTGGCTGGCATCCCGGCCCCCGGCGCTTCGGCTTTTCAAGCAGTTCACTTCTGTTGCATCTGCTGCAGGCGCGCGGTGAGTCCTTCGACCACGTCCGGCTCCTTATAGGTCTTCGCGAAATCGAGCGCAGTCAGGCCGATCTGGTTTTTCACCGTGAGGTCCGCACCGTTGTCGAGCAGGAGCTTCACCGTCGACACATGACCGCCACGCGCGGCCATCATCAGCGGCGTGGTGCCGTTCGGCGAGCCGGCGTCGACGTAGGCCGAATGGTCGAGCAGTACTTTAACGATGTCGTCATGGCCATTCGCAGCCGCGTAGTGCAACGGCGCCCAGCCCTTCTTGTTGACTTCGGCGTCCTTCGCGATCAGCAGATTGACGAAATCGAGGTCGCCGTTCAGCGCGGCCATCATCATCGCGTTCTCGCCGGCCTTGTCCTGAATCTCGATGTTGGTCTTCGGATTGGCGATCAGCGCGGCACCCACCTTGTCCGATTTCTCACGCGCGGCGATCACCAGCAACGGGAAGCCCTGGTTGTCGACGCTGTTCGGGTCCATACCCTTGGCGAGCAGCTTGTTGACGCCGTCGATGTCGTCGAATTTAACCGACTTGATGAGCGAGTCGATCGGTGCGGCCTGAACCGGCGAGGCGACCAGCGAACTCAATGCGGCGCAGGCGAGCGTGGCGGCCAACGCGGCGCGCGACGCGCTGCGGCGAGCCGAGCCCAAGGCGGATTGCACGGCTGAAGCCTCTTGAAACGCGACGGACGAAGTCGGGTAATTTGTCATGTTTTACTTTAGGAAAATTCCCTATCCTTTTGATATTTATCGGCTTTAATGATCAGACACCAGCCGGCGCGGGAATCTTGAAGAGCCGGAAGAAGTTCTGTGTCGTCGCGGCGGCAAGCGCCGTATCCGGCATCTCGCGTTGTTGCGCGATGAAGCGTCCGACATAACTTACGTACGCAGGTTCATTAGGCTTGCCGCGATACGGCACGGGCGCGAGGTACGGCGAGTCGGTTTCGATCAGCAGGCGGTCGAGCGGCACGCGGCGCGCGACGTCCTGCACGTCGGTCGCGCTCTTGAATGTGACGATGCCCGACAGTGAAATGTAAAAATTCTGCGCCAGCGCCTGCTCAGCGACTGCCCATGGTTCGGTGAAGCAATGCATTACGCCACCCGGTTCGCTTGCGCGTTCCTCGGCCATGATCCGCAGCGTGTCTTCCGCGGACGAACGCGTGTGAATAATCAGCGGCTTTTTCGTGGCGTGTGCGGCACGGATATGGGTGCGAAAGCGCTCGCGCTGCCATTCCATATCGGCGATCGTGCGGCCTTCCAGACGGTAGTAGTCGAGGCCGGTCTCGCCGATCGCGACCACTTTTGGATGCCCGGCCAGCTCGACGAGTTCGGCGAACGTCGGCTCGCGCATGTCCTCGTGATCCGGATGCACGCCGACCGACGCATAGACATTGTCGTGCCGGCTGGCAATTTCCAGCACGGAAGGCAGCGTTTCAAGATCGACCGACACGCACAGCGCATGCGTGACCGAATGGCTGCGCATGTTCTCGAGCACCTGCGGCAGGCGGTCGGCGAGTCCTTCGAAGTTGATATGGCAGTGCGAATCGACAAACATGGTGAAGTCCTGCTGATAGATAGCTTTAACTCAGCTTTAACCCGGTTTTAACTCGAACCCGGTGTGAATCCTGGCTGTGCATCCTGGCTGTGGCTCCGGCTGTGACCCTGGCCGTCAATCAGGCGGCGGCCGGATCGAGCCGCTTGCCGAGAATCACCAGATCGCGCTCCACGGCGTCGAGCATCGCGACGCGCGGGAGCGAGCCCCACGTGTCGAAGCCGAAGCCGCGGAACAGGCGCAGGCTCGCTTCATTGTGACCGAAGATGAAACCCAGCACCGTGTCGATGCCGAGCGCCGGCGCCGCCGCGAGTGAAGCCGCCAGCAGTTGCTTGCCGAGACCCTTGCCACGCGCGCTTTCGTCCAGATAGATGCTGACTTCGGCGGTACGCTGATAGGCCGGGCGGCCGTAGAAGTCAGAGAAGCTCAGCCATGCGATCACGCGGCCGGCCTGCTGCGGATCTTGCACCACCCACAGAGGGCGCTTTTGCGGGCCGTGTGCGTGAAACCACGCCAGACGGCTTTCGACGCTCACCGGTTCGAGATCGGCGGTGACCTGCCGCGACGGCACGGTCGAGTTGTAGATGGCAACGATCGCGGGCAGATCATCGAGCGTGGCATCGCGGTAGGGAAGATTCATGGTGCGGTGAACGTGAGATGGAATACGAATCAGCGGACGGGCACGTGGCCGGGCACGGCACGCCCGCCCTGGACAAACCATCCGGCATCAAAATATTTACGCGAACAATTCGCGATAGCCGATAAACAGTTCTTCAAACACCAGCCGCGCGTTCAGCGGATGGTTCTCGACGGCGCGCTGGCGCGTCACGATGCGCATGAAGCGCGCGAACGCGCTGGCGTCGGCTTGCGATGCACAGCGCGTCAACGCCGTCGAAGCCTGTGGAAAATAGCGCGGCGTGCCGGCTGTGCGCTGCGCCAGCAGATCGTACATCCAGCGTTGCAGCCAGCCGAGCACGAGCGGCACCGGCAGCTTCTGCAGCGCCTCGCCGCAGGCAAAGGCGTCGCAATCGGCACCGGCGGCCAGTTGCTTAAGCGTCCAGTCACGCAGCGCGCGGTTCTCGTCGCTCGCCAGTGCAAGGGCCGTGAGCGGTGCGCCGCCGGCCTCGGCGAGCAGCGTGGGCGCTTCGGCGACGCCTTGCGCGGCGAGCCACTTCGTGGCGAGCGCCGGCGCGGGCATCGTCATCGGCCACTGGCGGCAACGGCTGATGATGGTGGGCAGCAGACGGTCGATGCGCGCCGACACCATCAAAAACATCACGCCCGCCGGCGGTTCTTCGAGCGTTTTCAGGAGCGCGTTGGCCGCGGCGATGTTCAGCCCCTCGGCGGGATACAGCACGACCACGCGCGCGCCGCCACGGTGCGAACCGACGCCGACGAAATCGAGCAAGCCGCGAATCTGCTCGATCTTGATTTCCTTGCTGGGCGCCCGGGTCTTCTTGCCTTCGTCGCCGTCGGCCTTCTCGGCTTTTTCGTCCGCAGCATTACCGAGACCGGCTTCGGCAGCCAGCGCTTCAGGCACGACGATCCGATAGTCCGGATGATTGCCCTGCGTGAACCAGTTGCACGCCACACACGCGCCGCAGGGCTCGCCGTTGGCCTGCTGGGCCTCGCACAGAAAGCCCTGCGCCAGGTGCTGCGCGAAGCGCAGCTTGCCGATTCCCGCCTGCCCGTGCAGCAGCAAGGCGTGAGGCCAATGCCCGCGCAACTGCTGCAGGCGATTCCAGTCATCGGCTTGCCACGGATAAATCATTATTTCTCTTTTAAATCAGTCGGTTGATGGCGCATTTTAAAGTATCGAGCGAACTTCATGTGCACTTATAAATAAGAATTATATTCTTTTAAAATCAAAGGGCTGCGATCAACTCTTCAAGTTTTTTCTGAATCCGTGCAATGCTGTCCGAAGAGTCAATGATAGCGAACCGGTACGGCGCTTCTTCCGCGCGGCGCAGATATTCAGTACGGGTGCGATTGAAAAATGCCTCCGACTCGCTTTCGAAACGATCCGGATCGCGCGCGGCGCGGCGCCGTTCGTTGGCGATTTCCGGCGCCAGGTCGAACAGCACCGTCAGATCCGGCTGAAAACCACCCTGCACCCAGCGCTCCAGCGTTTCCAGCTTGTCACGCGGCAAGCCGCGGCCACCGCCCTGGTAGGCGAAGGTCGCGTCGGAGAAACGGTCGGACAGCACCCAGTCGCCGCGCGCCAGCGCTGGCTCGATCACTTCGGCCAGATGCTGGCGGCGCAGCGCGAACATCAGCAATGCCTCGGTTTCAAGGTCCATCTTCTGATGCAGCACGATCTCCCGGATCTGTTCGCCGAGCGGCGTGCCGCCCGGCTCGCGCGTCATCACGACCGAGCGGCCGGTGCTCGCGACTTTCTCTTCGAGGCGTTCGCGAAACCAGCCCAGATGGGTGGTCTTGCCGGCACCGTCGATGCCCTCAAACGTTATGAATTTGCCCCGCGCCATCATTGCCCTCGAATGTATTTGTCCACGGCCTTGTTGTGATCGCCGAGGGTGTCAGAAAAGATACTGCTGCCGTCGCCGCGCGAAACGAAGTACAGCGCGGTGGATTGCGCCGGGTTCATCGCCGCTTGCAGCGATGCGACACCGGGCAGCGAGATGGGTGTTGGCGGAAGCCCCATCCGGGTGTAGGTATTGTAGGGAGTGTCGGTCTGCAGGTCTTTCTTCCTGATGCGGCCGGTGTAGCTTTCGCCCATGCCGTAGATCACAGTCGGGTCGGTTTGCAGCGGCATGCCCACGCGCAAACGGTTCGCGAACACCGCAGCCACCATCGGCCGGTCGGATTTTTTGCCGGTTTCCTTTTCAATGATTGACGCCATCGTCAACGCGTCGTACGGGGTCTTGTACGGCAGGTTCGCCGCACGGGCCGTCCACGCTTCGTCCAGACGCACACGCATCAGCCGGTACGCACGGCGGTAGACGTCCAGATCGCTGGTGTTCTTGTCGAACAGATAGGTGTCCGGGAAGAACAGGCCCTCGCCGTTGCCAATCGACGCTTCCGGCGCCCCGATCGCGTTCATCAGATCGGTGTCGCTCATGCCCGCCGTGTCGTGCTTGAGCGCCGGATTGGCGTCCAGCTCGGCGCGCATGCGCTTGAAGGTCCACCCTTCGATGATGGTCGCCACGTATTCATTGACGTCGCCGCGCGCGATTTTTTGCAGCACTTCGTACGGCGTGATACCCGTTTTGAACTCGTAGTTGCCGGATTTCAGATCGCTTTGCAGCCCAAGCAGCCGCGTCATGATGACGAACAGTTCAGGCTCCACCGGCACGCCGCCGCGATTGAGTTGCAGCGTAACACTACGCAAGCTGCTGTGCGGCTTGACGGTGACATCGAGTTGCGCGGGGGTCAAATCGAGTGGGCTGTTGGCCCAGTGATATCCGCCTGCGATTGCGGCTGCGGCCAGCACAATGACGATTGAGCCGGCGACGAAACATTTCTTCAGAAGGGACATGCGTAACGGGGCTGGGTTGGACCTCATATAATACTTGTTTGCCTTAGCTAAAGTCAGAATTGACTGTTCCCGGAATCCATGAACACACCGCTCGCTAACGCTTCAGGCACGCCTTCAGTTGCGCCCGCAGTTGCTCAGACGGGCACCGCTGCCACGGCACACGCTTCCGCGCCCGTCGGACTTCCTGCTTTGCCGCGCCCCGCCGCTGACGAATTCGACGCTGTCGTCAGTCAAGGCGCCTACATGCCGCTGACGCAGTTCGGTGTCATCGACGTGACAGGCGACGACGCGGCGAGCTTCCTGCACGGCCAGTTGACCAACGACACGCAGCATCTGGATGCCGCCAATGCACGCCTCGCCGGCTACTGTTCGGCCAAGGGCCGCCTGCTGGCATCGTTCCTGACGTGGCGCACGGGCGAGACGATTCGCCTGCTGGTGTCGAAAGACGTGCAGGCCGCCGTGCAGAAGCGGCTGTCCATGTTCGTCCTGCGCGCCAAGGCCAGGCTCGTGGATGCGAGTGGCGAACTGGCGGTGGTGGGCCTCGCGGGCGACGTGCGCAAAGCGCTGTCGGGCGTGTTCGATGCGCTGCCCGACGGCGTACATGTGCAGGTAGACGGCACGGCGGGTTCCCTGATTCGTGTTCCGGACGCGCTAGGCCGGCTGCGTTATCTGTGGGTCGGCCCCAAGGCCACGATCGAGGCGCATCTGCCGTTGCTCGACGAAAAGCTCACGCGCGTATCGCCGGCGGTATGGGACTGGCTCGACATTCGCGCGGGCGAACCGCGCATCACGCAGCCGGTGGTCGAGCAATTCGTGCCGCAAATGGTCAATTTCGACGTGCTCGGCGCGGTCAACTTCCGCAAGGGCTGTTATCCGGGTCAGGAAGTGGTGGCGCGCAGCCAGTATCGCGGCACGATCAAGCGGCGCACCTCGCTCGCGAACGTGGCGGGCGAACTGGCGACGGTCAAGGCAGGTGCGGAACTGTTCCACTCTGACGATCCGGGCCAGCCGTGCGGGATGGTGGTGAATGCGGCGTCGGCGCCGGAGGGTGGCGTCGATGTGCTGGTGGAGATCAAGCTGGCGGCGCTCGAAGGCGGCTCGGTGCATCTGGACGCGGCGGATGGTCCGGCGCTGACATTCCTGCAGTTGCCGTATGGGTTGCCGACCGAGATTTAAACCCACCGCGGCTCTACAAAGGCATCATCTTGTGCTCAGCAATTGATATACTTTCAACTACGTATATCAATTGCTGAGAGGGCATCATGGTGGTCTCCAAGTGGGGTAATAGTCTTGCGATCCGGCTACCTGCCGCGGTAGTCGACGCCCTCGAATTGCACGAAGGTGACGATATTGAAGTGGTAGTCGCTAGCGCCCGCATTTTCGAGTTGAAGAAGAAACCCGGCCGCGAAGATTTCCTCGCGCGTCTGCGTGATTTCCGCGGCAAGCTCCCTGCCGACTTCACATTCGATCGGAACGATGCGAATGAATGAGGTGAAGGCATTTATCGACAGCAACGTATTGCTTTACCTGCTTTCGGCGGATGCTGCAAAGGCCGAGCGAGCCGAAGCGACAATTCGCGCTGGAGGGCGTATCAGCGTACAGGTGCTCAACGAGATAGCGAACGTAGCGCGGCGCAAGCTCGGTATGTCGTGGCCGGATATCAACGAGGTGCTCACGCTCATCCGCTCGCTGTGCCCTGCCGACCCGTTGACGATTGAAATCCACGAGCGAGGCAGGCTGGTTGCCGAACGTTACGGTCTGAGCGTATACGACGCGATGATCGTGGCCGCGGCGCTGGTTGCCGGATGCGAGACGCTCTATTCCGAAGATATGCAGGACGGCTTGGTGATCGAGCGGCAGGTGAGGATCCGCAATCCATTCGCGGCCCAGTCGGTGCCGGCACTCTAACTACTTCCCGGGAGACGTCCCCCGATGTGTCTGATTGTCTTCGACTGGCGACCCGATGCGGTCGACGGACCGCTCTTCACGCTCGCCGCGAATCGCGACGAATTTTTCCGCCGCACCGCCGAGCCGATCAGCTGGTGGCATGACGCGCCGACCGTGCTGGCTGGCCGCGATCTGGTGGGTGGCGGCACGTGGCTCGGCATGGCACGCGATGGCCGCTTCGCCGCGCTGACCAATTATCGCGCGCCGCACGAAATGCGCGCCGATGCGCCGACGCGAGGCACCCTGGTCAGCGACTGGCTCAGCGGCTCAGGCAACGGCCAGCAGGAAACGCCGCTCGACTATCTGCAACACGTCGCACAAACCGGCGACATCTATAACGGCTTCAACCTGCTCGTCGGCGACTGGACGCGCCGCGAACTCGGCTGGTACTGCAACCGGTCGAACGTCGCGCCCACGCTGCTCGCGCCCGGCACGCATGGCATCTCGAACGCGGTGCTCGATACCGCGTGGCCGAAGCTGGTCACGAAGCGCGCCGAGCTGGGCACCATGCTCGCGCGCGATGCGATGCCGCCGCTCGAACGGCTGATCGATCTGATGCGCGATCCGCGCCTTGCCCGTGACGATGAATTGCCGTCCACCGGCATTCCGCTTGAACGGGAGCGGGCGTTGTCGGCGGCATTTATCGAAATGCCGGAATACGGCACGCGGGGCACGACCGCGGTGCGCGTGGTCGCGCATGGCGAGGTGATCAGCGTAGCGGCCGCCGAACGCAGCGACGACAACGGCTCGCATCGGATCGTGCGACCCGGTGACTTCGAGCGAAGCTTCGCGTTTAACGTCGAACGCGAGATCGCCTGAGACGCGCTTGACGGCTGCCGGGCCGATGCAGACTACTCAAGGCCGAACGCCGCCCGCAACGCCGCGGCGGCATCCGCATGCGCCTGCGCGACGTCGGTCACGAAGCCGCCCATCTTGAAGAACTCGTGAATCATGCCCGCGTAGCGTTGCAGCACGACCTGATTGCCCGCCGCGCGCAGTTTCTCCGCATACGCATCGCCTTCGTCGCTTAACGGATCGTATTCGGCGGTTGCGATCCATGCCGGCGCGAGGCCGCTGAAATCGGGCGTGCCGCGTGTGCCGTCGA
This sequence comes from Paraburkholderia sediminicola, assembly GCF_046026855.1. GTDB lineage: Bacteria > Pseudomonadota > Gammaproteobacteria > Burkholderiales > Burkholderiaceae > Paraburkholderia > Paraburkholderia sediminicola_A. Next base: position 75,565 of record NZ_JAQQET010000009.1, read on the forward strand.
GCGGCGCAAAACGCCAGTCGTCGCGATCACGCTTATCGCGCACGTATTGATCAAAGAACCATTGAATCGTGTCGCCCGACAGCAGGAACCCGGACGCGAGGCGCGAGTGCGAATCGGTTTGCTGATAGCCCGTGGTACCCGGATAGATCAACAATTGCAGGACGAGCCTGATGCCCGCGTCGCGTGCCAGCACCGCGCATACCGTTGCCAGCGTGCCGCCCGCGCTATCGCCGCCCACGGCCAGCCGCGCTGCATCGATACCGTATTCCGCGGCGTGTGCGTGCAGCCAGACCAACGCATCGAACGCGTCTTCAACCGCTGTGGGAAATTTGTACTCGGGCGCGAGCCGGTAATCGACCGACAGCACCGTGCACTTGCCATCGCGCGCGAACATCCGGCATAACGCATCGTGCGTATCGACGCTGCCGACCGTGAAGCCGCCACCGTGGTAATACACCAGCGCCGGCGCAGGCTCGGCCCAACTCGGCTCGACAGGCTGATAAAGACGCGCGCGAATCGTCGCACCGTCGCGCGTCGGCACTTGCAGGTCTTCGACCGCGAACATGGGCGCGCTCGCGATCTCCAGAATCGGCGCGCTTTTCTCGTAGGATGCGCGCGCTTGTTGCGGGGTCAACTCGTGAAGCTGCGGGCGTCTAGCGCGCGCGATCATGTCGAGCACCTGCTCGATCTTCGGATTCAGCGGCATTGGGCGTCTGATGGCGCGGGGGCGCCGAGCGTTAGTAGGTAAAAAGGCAGGTAAATGACAGGGCATGCAGTCGAGCAAATCGTAAAAGCCTGGAAACCGGTGGCCGGCCTCAGCTACCGCGTGCAATCGTCACGAAAAAACCCGGCGCAAGCCAACGAAAAAACCGCAGTCCGATACCGTGAGCGCCTAGCTCGCGTTCTTCACTTCCGGCTTAAGCGACATCGGATCAGTCGGGTTGCGCAACTGCTCGATATCCTCGTGACGCAGCTTCACCGTCGCCAGAATGCCCGGATGCGTGACGATGTAAAAACGCCGCGCGGCGATTGCTTCGAACGTGATGTCGGCGACGTCGGTCGCGCTCAGCTTGCCCGATTGCACCGCGCGTTGCAGTTGCTTGCCGGCGGCGATCTGCGAACGGGTCGGTCCGCTATCGTTGCGCAGTTCCGCGGGCCGCGCGCGTTCCGCGTCGGCGATGCCGGTCGGCACGAAGGCGGGGCACAACAGTGAACAGCCGACCGCCCCGCCACCCGCCGGTTTTGCCGCCTGTGCGAGTTGCAGGTCGTGATAGAGCGTCTCCGTGAGCGACACGACGGCGTGCTTCGAGGCGTTGTAGATGCCCATTGCGGGCGGCGACAGCAAGCCCGCCACTGACGCCGTGTTGACGATATGCGCGGGTTCGTTCTGCCGCAGCATGATCGGTGTGAAAGCGCGCACGCCGTGCGCGACGCCCATCACGTTGACGTTGAACACCCACGCCCAGTCGTTCGCCGAACTTTCCCAGAGGAAGCCGCCGGAGCCCACGCCTGCGTTGTTGAACAGAAGATGCACTTTGCCGAAGGCGTCGAGCGCCGCTTGCGCGAGCGCTTCGACCTGGGCGGCGTCGGACACGTCCGTCGGCACGCCGATTGCCTCGGCGCCGCCGGCGCGCAATGCGTCGACGATTTGCGCTAGCGCGTCGGGGTTCACGTCGGCCAGCACGAGTTTCATGCCGAGCGACGCGCCCTTCTCCGCGAACGCACGGCCGAAGCCGCTTGCCGCGCCGGTGATCACCGCCACCTTGCCTTCGAATTCGAACATCTTTTCTCTCCTGGATTTAGCGGCTCAGGATTATCGGTCGAGAACCGTCAGCCGAGACGTTTATCCGCTGGGCCTCATCGACGTCCACCGCATGCGCGGTTCGACAGCCGCCGCGCTCAGATCAGCTTGACGAGCTGCTTGCCGAAGTTCTTGCCCTTCAGAAGACCGATGAACGCCTCCGGCGCCGCATCGAGCCCTTGTGCGATGGTCTCGCGGTATTGCAGCTTCTTCTGCGCGACCAGTGTGCCGAGTTGCTTGAGCGCTTCGGGCCACACCTCCATATGCTCGCTGACGATGAAGCCTTGCACCAGCAACCGCTGCGTGAGCATCAGCGACGGATGCTTGAGCGGCAGCGGCTGGCCATCGTAGCCCGCGATAAATCCGCATAGCGCAATGCGTCCGAACGCGTTCATGCGCGCCAGCGTCACGTCGAGCACTTCGCCGCCGACGTTCTCGAAGTAGCCATCGACACCGTCCGGCGTCACGGCTTTGAGTTCCTGATACAGATTGCCGGCCTTGTAGTCGACGCAGGCATCGAAGCCGAGTGTCTCGACCACATAGCGGCACTTTTCCGCGCCGCCCGCAATGCCGACCGCGCGCGCGCCGGCCAGCTTCGCCAGTTGCCCGACCACGCTGCCCACCGCGCCGCTCGCCGCGCTGACCACCACCGTCTCACCCGCTTTCGGCGCGATGATCCGGTTCAGGCCGTACCAGGCCGTTACGCCAGGCATGCCAACCGGGCCGAGATACGCCGACAGCGGCACGTGCGTATCGTCGACTTTCTGCACGCCCGCACCGTTCGAGACGCCGTATTCCTGCCAGCCGAACATCGCGACGACTTTATCGCCGGGCGCGAACTTCGGATTCTTCGACTCCACCACTTCGCCCACCGTGCCGCCGATCATCACTTCGTTCAGCGGCTGCGGCGCTGCATACGACTTGCTGTCGTTCATGCGACCGCGCATGTACGGATCGAGCGACAGGAAGTGATTGCGCACGCGGAATTCGCCATCGGCGAGCGGCGCCAGCGGGGTTTCGACGAGCTTGAAGTTATCGGGCGTAACGGCGCCTTGCGGACGCGAAGCCAGCACGAGTTGACGGTTGATCTGGGGCATGACGATCGTCTCCATGGGTTACCGATGTGATCGGCGAATAATTCGAACGAACGGCGCGAACGAACGGCGTCTGCAAAAACAGGATCCCGCGCGCGGCTCTCAACGCGCGTGCTGTCCATCCGGCGTTTAACCGTCGCTTGGACCGGGTTTCGCCGAAGGGTCGCTGCGCAGACGCTGTTGCGTCACGTCGCGGCCCACGGCGAGACGCCGCATATATTTGAAGGTGCCGAGCGCTTTGGCGACGAAGTGGCCTTCGCTGTCGCGGATCTCGCCTTCGCAATAGGCCATGGTGGTCGAGCGGTGCAGCACGCGGCCGGTCGCGCGCAATTCGCCCCGGCCCGGCTGCATGAAGTTGACTTTCATCTCGACGGTCACCACGCCGACGCCGTCGCCGGCCAGACTGCGCGCGGCCATGGCGAGCGCGACGTCGGCGAGCGTCATGGTCACGCCGCCATGCGCGACATTCCACGTGTTCATGTGATCGTGCTGCAGCGGCAGCACGACTTCGCTGACGCCGTCTGCCGCCGACAACAATTGCGCGCCGAGCCGGTCGACGAAGGGGCTTTCGGGCAACGACGCACTGCCCGTTTTAGATGAGGGTGATTCGGTCATTGCTGAGTTCAGATTCCGTAGTCGGCACATTCACGCGACGCGCGCAACGCGCATGACGTGAATGCCCGCAGGTTTCGGGCTGCCCGGACGTGCGTTCAAGGGCGCACGCGTGCAGCAGGAAATGATAACCGCTATGGCGTTTGCGCATGCGCCGCCATCCGTGTCGCCAGACGCCCTAAGCTGCGCACCGCCTCGTCGGCCTGATCGAGATCCGTACTCGGACAACTGAGGCGGATGAAATGATCGAAGCGCCCGGCGTTCGAAAACACCGTGCCCGGCATCACGCGGATGCCCTCATCCAGAGCAACGTCGAAAAAAGCCGACGACGACACCTCGCGCGGCAACTCGATCCAGAAAAACATGCCGCCGGCCGGTGGCGTGAAGCGCGTCCCGTCGGGAAACGATGCGGCGATCGCCGCGGCCATGCGCTCACGCTGAATCCGCAGACGGTCGCGCAAACGCCGCAGATGCCGCTCATAGGCACTCGTTTCCAGAAATTCGGCGAGCACGACTTGCGACAACTGCTCGTTATGGCGCGACTGCGCGAACTTCAGCATGCCGATGCGCGGATGCCAGCGTCCGCCGTTGATCCAGCCGACTCGCATGCCTGGCGCGAGCGTCTTGTTGAACGACGTGCAATGAATCACGGTGCCGTCGGTGTCCCAGGTCTTCAACGATCTGGGCGGCTGCGCCGTGTCGACGAGTTCGCGGTAGGGATCGTCCTCGATCAGCGGAATGCCGGCTCGCGCGCACAGTTCGACGAGCCGCGCCTTGTGCGTATCGGGCATGACGCTGCCGAGCGGATTCTGCAGATTCGGCACGACCACGACTGCCTTGATGTCGGGGTGCGTTTGCAGCGCGAACGCCAGCGCTTCGACGGCCAGACCGGAGGTTGGGCTGGCCGGGATTTCGAGCGCGCGCAGGCCGAGGCTTTCGAGCACCTGCAGCAAGCCGAAGAAGCACGGCGATTCCACCGCGACTGTGTCGCCCGGTTGCGTAACGGCACGCAACGCCAGGTTCACAGCCTCGATACCGCCGTGGGTCATGATCACCTCGTCCGCGCCGATCTGGATGCCGACGTCGAGCGCACGGCGCGCAATGATCGCGCGCAGCTCGGGATCGCCCTGATCGTGGCCGGCCGTGGTCAGCAGTGTCGGACGGCGACGCAGTGCGCGCAGCGCGGCCTTTTGCAAGGCGTCAGTGGGGTAAAGATCGGGCGAGGCAGTCGAGCCGCCGAGATTCAACGCGTCGGGATAGCGCTGAAATTTCGACACGATCGCCGAAATCGCCGTATGGATCCCGACGAACTGCGCGGCGGCAGGGGCGGCCGCGAGGTCGGGCTCGGTTGCGCCGGGCAACGTAGCCGTCTGCCGGGCGCGCACGAAGTAACCAGCGCGTGGCCGGGCGTCGATCAATGCGTCGCGTTCCAGGGTGCGATAGCTCTCGGTTGCCGTCGCAAGGCTTACGCCGTGCCGTTGCATGAATGCGCGCATCGACGGCATGCGGTCGCCGGGACGCAGCACGCCGTTGTCGATTGCGCGACGGTATTGGTCGGCCAGCTGGCGGTACAGGGGACCGCTATCCGGGACGCTGCCGTGCGCGGGTCGTTCCTGCAGCGGTGAGACCACCGCGAGTACGTCCTGCGTAGAGATAGAAGAGTTCATGAACCGATGGTGCGGACAGTTCGCGCGCGGCGACAGATACACATCTGCCTGATTCCAACCGATACAGCACGCTGAAACTCAGTCTTGTACCGGTTCACATAGTCCATTGTTGCGCCTGTTTTCACGTGGACGGACTCAATAAGCTGTGTGGCATGGAAACGATTTAAAGGAATCGATCATGTCCATCGCACCAGCTCGCAGCGGTTTGTCCCACGATGCCGCCACCGCCCGCGTTGCAGCCGGACAGATGGCTGTGCACGATCTACGCGCACGTACCTCGATCGTGGCCGTCGAGGGCGATCTGCAACTCGCCTTCCGCGATCACTCGCTGTCGTGGCTCGGAGACACCGTCCCGCTCACGTTGCTCACGCTGCATGAAGGCGAACGCTACGTCACACCACAGCGCGGCGTCGTGTCGATCAGCGCGACGCATGCGCGAGCGGCCGTCTTCGTCGTACAGCCACGCCAGACCGAAAACGAGTGGCCCGGTCGCATCGTTCAAGCCGTGCGCAATCTGACAAGCCTCGTCAAAACCCGGCTGCGGCGCGCCATCTGACACGTCCCGACCGGCACAAACCGGCCCGCTACAATGCATGACCCAACCCGCTTCCTTCAAGGTGCCGGTCATGTCCTTCTTTCGCGTACTGCTGTGCCGCCGTTACGCCTGCCTGGCCGCGCTCATCGCCATCGTCACGCTGACGCTCAACGGTTGCGCGGGTCTGTTCGGCGGCGACCCTCTCCGCGTGAACGTGGCCGGCATCGAACCAGCCGACGGTCAGGGTCTCGAGATGCGCTTCAACGTCAAACTGCGCGTCCAGAATCCCAATGAGTCCGCCGTCAACTTCGACGGCGTGTCGCTCGATCTCGAACTGAACGGCAAGTCGTTCGCGAGCGGCGTGAGTGATCAGAGCGGCACCGTGCCGCGCTTTGGCGAAACAGTCGTCAATGTGCCGCTGACCGTGCCCGCCTTCGCCGCGGTTCGCCAGGCGTTCGCCCTGGCGGGCGCCGCGCAGTCGGGACAGGTTCCGTACGTTCTGCGCGGCAAACTCGCCGACGGCCTCACCGGCACGACACGCTTCGTCGATCGAGGTACGTTGAGCCTGCCGGCGCTCGGCATGGCCTTGCCCTGATGCGGCTCGCCTGTCCCGCTCCCGCGCCTGATCAAACCACTTCGAACAAGCCTGCTGCACCCTGGCCGCCACCGATACACATCGTCACGACGACGAGTTTCGCACCGCGCCGCTTGCCTTCGATCAGCGCATGGCCGGTCAAACGCGCGCCCGACACGCCATACGGATGACCCACCGCAATCGCGCCGCCGTTCACGTTCAGGCGGTCGTGCGGAATGCCGAGCTTGTCGGCGCAATACAGCACCTGCACCGCGAACGCTTCGTTCAGTTCCCACAGGTCGATGTCTTCGACCTTCAGGCCAGCCTGCTTGAGCAGCTTAGGCACCGCGAACACCGGGCCGATGCCCATCTCGTCCGGCTCGCAACCGGCCACCGCAAAGCCGCGGAAAATGCCGAGCGGTTGCAGGCCTTCACGCTCCGCGACCTTCGCGTTCATCACCACGCAAGCCGACGCGCCGTCCGAGAACTGGCTAGCGTTGCCTGCGGTGATCACGCCACCCGGCATCGCGGTACGAATCTTCGACACGCCTTCGAGCGTCGTGTCGGCACGAATGCCTTCGTCGGCGCTGACCGTGACTTCCTTCGTGTAGAGACGACCGGTCGCTTTATCGGCGACGCCGGCGAGCACCGTCAACGGCACGATCTCGTCCTTGAACTTGCCAGCTTCGAGCGCTGCCGCGGCTCGCTGCTGCGAGCGCACGCCGTATTCGTCCTGACGTTCCTTCGAGATCGCGTAGCGCTTCGCAACGTTCTCCGCGGTTTGCAGCATGGACCAGTAGATTTCCGGCTTGTTCTTGCTGAGCCAGCCTTCAGCCACCATGTGGCGATTCATCTCGTTCTGCACACACGAGATCGATTCCACGCCACCCGCGACGAACACATCGCCCTCGCCGGCGATCACGCGTTGCGCAGCCAATGCGATGGTTTGCAAACCCGACGAGCAGAAACGGTTCACCGTCATGCCCGGCACGCTGACCGGCAAACCAGCGCGCAGTGCGATTTGCCGCGCGATGTTAGCGCCCGTCGCGCCTTCCGGATTCGCGCAGCCCATGATCACGTCTTCGATACGCGCCGGGTCCAGCTTCGCGCGCTCGACAGCGGCCTGTGTCGCGTGGCCGCCAAGCGTCGCGCCGTGCGTCATGTTGAAACCGCCGCGCCATGATTTGGCGAGGCCCGTACGGGCGGTCGATACGATTACGGCGTCAGTCATGCATCTCTCCTATGTCGACCCGAGTTGGCGCTTTAGCGCTTACTCGGGTCCCATGCGATTTATTGCCTTCCAGATGGTGATGGTGGGCGCGCTGGCGGATCGCTCAGTCGCCCCACTTCATTCATTTCACTCATTTCGCCTGAGCGGCCGCGCTTCAGCCGTTGAACCCACGGCCTTTCGCCGCAAGTTCCGCGATGCTCGGCGCCAGTTGCCAGGCGTCGCCATTCGGGCGCGACGCATAGCGGCGAATCGCACGCTCGACGTTGTAGAGGCCGACCGTATCCGCGTACAGCATCGGACCGCCACGATAGAGCGGGAAGCCGTAGCCGGTCAGATAAACCATGTCGATGTCCGACGCCTTCGACGCAATGCCTTCCTCGAGAATCTTCGCGCCTTCGTTGGCGAGCGCAAACACGAGGCGCTCGACGATTTCCTCGTCGCTGATCTTGCGGCGCTCGGCGTTGGCTTCCTTCGAGAACGACGTAATCATCTCGTCGACCACTTTCGACGGATACGCGGTGCGGTCGCCCGCCTTGTAGTCGTACCAGCCGCCGCCGGTCTTCTGCCCGAAGCGCCCCGTCTCGCAGAGACGATCGGCGATCTTCGAGTAGTGCATGTCAGGATGTTCCTGATAGCGGCGTTTGCGGATCGCCCAGCCGATGTCGTTACCGGCCAGGTCGCTCATGCGGAACGGGCCCATCGCGAAGCCGAACTTCTCGATGGCCTTGTCCACTTGTGCGGGCAATGCGCCTTCTTCGAGCATGAAGAGCGCCTGACGGATGTACTGCTCGATCATCCGGTTGCCGATGAAGCCGTCGCACACGCCCGAAACCACAGCGGTCTTTTTGATCTTTTTGGCGAGCTTCATGACGGTGGCGAGCACGTCTTTCGCCGTTTCCTTTCCGCGCACGACTTCGAGCAACTTCATCACGTTGGCCGGGCTGAAGAAGTGCATGCCGACCACGTCCTGCGGACGCTTCGTGAAAGCGGCGATCTTGTCGACATCCAGCGTGGAGGTGTTCGACGCGAGGATCGCGCCAGGCTTCGCCACTTCGTCGAGACGCTTGAATACCTGCTCCTTGACGCCGAGTTCTTCGAACACCGCCTCGACGATCATATCGGCAGTTTTCAGGTCGTCATAAGAGAGCGTCGGCGTGACCAAGGCCATGCGCTGTTCCAGCGCTTCGGGCTTGAGCTTGCCTTTCTTGACGGTGGCTTCGTAGTTCTTGCGGATCGTGGCGATGCCGCGGTCGAGCGCTTCCTGCTTCGTTTCCAGCAACGTGACCGGAATGCCCGCGTTGATGAAGTTCATCGCGATGCCACCGCCCATCGTTCCGGCACCGATCACGGTCACCTGTTTGATGTCGCGCACCGGCGTGTCCGACGGCACATCGGGAATCTTGCTCGCCGCACGTTCGCCGAAGAACGCATGACGCAGCGCGTGGCTTTCCGGCGTCTGCACAAGCGCGATGAAGCATTCGCGTTCGAACGCGAGGCCCTTGTCGAAACCGTTCTGCACGCCCGCTTCCACCGCGTCGATGCACTTCAGCGGCGCCGGGAAATTCTTCGCCATCGCCGCGACGGTATTGCGCGTGAACTGGATGAAACCAGCGGCATTCGGATGCTCGATCTTGCGGTCGCGCACCTTCGGATGCGGGCCCGCTTTCGCGCCGACCTTGCGGGCAAACGCGAGCGCTGCTTCGGCCAGATCGCCTGCCACGACTTCGTCGAACAGGCCCGAGTCGGCCAGCCCCGGATGGGCCAGCTTCTCCGACATCACCGGTGCACCGGAGACGATCATGTTGAGCGCGGCTTCGAGGCCGATGGCACGCGGCAAACGCTGCGTGCCGCCCGCGCCCGGCAGGATGCCGAGCTTCACTTCCGGCAGCGCGATCTGCGCGCCGACTGCGGCGATCCGATAATGCGCGCCGAGCGCCAGCTCGAGGCCACCGCCCATGGCGACGCTGTGAATGGCGGCAATCACCGGCTTGGCGCTGCCCTCGACGGTCTTGATGACCGTGGCGAGCGTCGGCTCCTGGGTCGCCTTCGGCGTGTTGAATTCGGTGATGTCGGCGCCGCCCGAGAAGGCTTTGCCCGCGCCCGTCAGCACGATCGCCTTGATGGCCGGATCGTTCTGGGCGCGCTCGATCCCTTCGACGATACCCGCTCGCGTCGAGAGGCCGAGGCCGTTTACGGGGGGATTGTTCAGCGTAATGACGGCCACGCCGTCATGAGTTGTGTAGTCCACTGCCATCTGCCTGCCTCCATGCGATGAGGCGGCGCATGACGCGCCGCCCGTCCGGTTTATCGAGTCGGCTCATTGTCCGACGCATTGTCTGACTTAGTGTCCGACTTTCCCGGGGTCAGCAGGCAGAATACACAAAAAAGCACGCTCGTTCAATTTATCGTTAGGCGGGGTTTCCCCTGGCAAGCGGGCAATCCTTTTCGTCTTCGAGTACGGACGGCAGGATATGGTCGCGGAACGTATCGCGCAGCTTGAGTTTCTGCAGCTTGCCGGTAGCCGTGTGCGGGAGTTCGTCGACGAAAGCGACGTCGTCGGGAATCCACCATTTGGCAACCTTGCCGTCATAGAACGCAAGCAGTTCTTCGCGCGTCACGTCGAAACCAGCCCGCTTGACGATTACCAGCAGCGGCCGCTCGGTCCATTTCGGATGCGCGCAGGCGATGCAAGCGGCTTCGGCCACCGCCGGATGAGCGATCGCGACATTCTCGATGTCGATCGAACTGATCCACTCGCCGCCGGATTTGATGACGTCTTTCGAACGATCCGTGATGTGCAGGAAGCTGTCGCGGTCGATGGTGGCGACGTCGCCGGTCGGAAACCAGCCGTCCACGAGCGGAGAATCGTCCTTGCGGAAATACCGGTCGATCACCCAGGGCCCGCGCACATGCAGATCGCCGAACGCCACCCCGTCCCACGGCAGATCGCGCCCGTCTTCGCCGACGATCTTCATATCGACGCCGTACAGCACGTGGCCCTGCTTTTCGAGCAGTTTGCGCTGCTCTGCCAACGGACGCTGACTCTGTTCCCACGTCAGTTTCGACAAGGTCCCGAGCGGTGACATTTCCGTCATGCCCCATGCATGGATCACCTGCACGCCGTATTCGTCCTCGAACGTGCGCAGCATCGCGGGCGGACACGCTGAGCCGCCGATCACCGTGCGATTCAGCGACGAAAACCTTACGCCGGCCTCGCGCAGATAGTTGAGCAAGCCGAGCCACACGGTCGGCACGCCGGCCGAATACGTGACGCGTTCGCTCTCCATCAATTCATAGAGCGATTTGCCGTCGAGATCCTTGCCGGGAAAGACAAGTTTCGCGCCGGTCAGCGGCGCGGCGTGCGGAATGCCCCAGGCGTTCACATGGAACATCGGTACGACCGGCAGCACCGAGTCGCGCGCGGACAGGCTCATCGCATCGGGCAGCGATGCGCCGAACGCATGCAACACCGTCGAGCGATGCGAATACAACGCGCCTTTCGGGTTACCCGTGGTGCCCGACGTATAGCAAAGGTAAGACGCCTGACGTTCGTCGAGTTGCGGCCATTCGTAGTTGCCGTCCTGCGCGTTGACCAGCGTTTCGTAGCTGAGTACCGGCGTTTGCATCTTCGGCAGATGCGCTTCGTCGGCCAGTGCGATCCAGCCGCGCACCTTGGGGCACTGCGGCGCGAGCGCGTCGACGAGCGGTGCGAACGTGGTGTCGAAGAGTACGTAAGCGTCGTCGGCGTGGTTGACGATGTAGGCGATCTGATCGGGAAAGAGACGCGGATTGATCGTGTGGCACACGGCGCCGAAGCCCGTTGCGCCGTAATACGCTTCCAGATGCCGGTAGCCGTTCCAGGCCAGCGTGCCCACCCGCTCGCCGGGCTCGACGCCAAGCGCGATCAGCGCCTGCGCCAGCTGCTTCGCGCGTTTTTCGCAATCGCGGTAGGTGTAGCGATGCACGTCGCCTTCGATGCGCCGGGACACGATCTCGGTGTCGCCGAAATGCCGCGCGGCATGCGCGAGCAACGAGGACACAGTGAGCGGCACGTCCATCATCTGGCCAAGCAGCGGCGTCGTCATAAAGAGAGATCTCCTCGCCTTGTTTGTGTCATTGGGGTTACAGCTCGGGGCTGCGCGGCGCACTCCGCCGAGTGGCGCGGGACGCTCCGATGGATCGCGTGGCGCGCCCTGAAGCGGCGCGGGATCGCTTCGGCAGGATACGCCCAGCACACAGGCGGCGCCGGGCTAAACGGCCGGCCAGCAGCGCCGCGGGCGCGGACTTACAATATCGGTTAATCCAGAGGCGCTCAATATGTCGTTTTCCCCAAGCATTGCAGGGTTATCCGGGCCTTTATCGGCTCTTTCCGACGCACTTACCACCTCGCCCGAAAGCGCCTTTGCGCAGCTCGGCAGCGCATTTCTGACGCGCCTGCCCGCGGCCCCGCTTAGTGCGCCGTACGTGGTCGGGTTCTCCGAAGAAGCCGCCGCGTTGCTCGGTTTAGAGCCGGCGCTCCAGAATGATCCGGGGTTTGCCGAACTGTTCTCCGGCAATGCCACGCGTGAATGGGCCGCCGAGGCGCTGCCGTACGCATCGGTGTATTCAGGGCATCAGTTCGGCGTGTGGGCCGGCCAGCTCGGCGACGGCCGCGCGCTCGGTCTCGGCGAAGTCGAACACGACGGACAACGCTTCGAGCTTCAGCTCAAAGGCGCGGGCCGCACGCCCTATTCGCGCATGGGCGATGGCCGCGCCGTGCTGCGATCGTCGATCCGCGAATATCTGTGTTCGGAAGCGATGCATCACCTCGGCATTCCGACCACGCGCGCGCTGTGCGTGATCGGCTCCGACCAGCCCGTGCGCCGCGAGGAAGTCGAAACCGCCGCAGTCGTTACGCGCGTGGCGCCGAGTTTCGTGCGTTTCGGGCACTTCGAGCATTTCTATTCGAACGATCGCGTCGATGCGCTGCGCGCGCTCGCCGATCACGTGATCGAACGCTTCTATCCGCATTGCCGCGAAGCCGACGATCCGTATCTCGCGCTGCTGAACGAGGCGGTCATGTCGAGCGCCGGTCTGATGGTCGAATGGCAAGCTGTCGGCTTCTGCCACGGCGTAATGAATACCGACAACATGTCGATTCTCGGCCTCACGATCGACTACGGCCCGTTCGGCTTTATGGACGGCTTCGACGCCGGCTACATCTGCAATCACTCGGATTCGCAAGGCCGCTACGCATACAAGATGCAGCCGCAGATCGCGTACTGGAACCTCTTTTGCCTCGCGCAAGGCCTGCTGCCGCTGCTCGGCGGTCAGCATGAAGAAAGCGTGCGCGGCGACAAGGCGATCGAAGACGCACAGCGGGTGCTCGGCGGCTTCAAGGACCATTTTGCACCGGCGTTGGAGCGGCGCATGCGGGAGAAGCTAGGCCTCGAAGCCGAGCGCGACGGCGATGACACGTTGGTCAACCGCCTATTCGACGTGATGCACGCCAGCCGTGCGGATTTCACGCTCACGTTCCGCAATCTGGCGCGCATTTCGAAGCACGACGCGAGCGGCGACGCGCCGGCGCGCGACCTGTTCCTCGACCGTGCCGCCTTCGACGCGTGGGTGAACGACTATCGCGCGCGCCTGTCCGAAGAAACACGCGACGACGCGGCCCGCGCCATTGCAATGAACCGTGTGAACCCCAAATTCGTACTTCGCAATCATCTGGCGGAAACGGCGATCCGCCGGGCGAAAGAGAAGGATTTCTCCGAAGTCGAACGTTTGGCCGCCGTCCTGCGCCGTCCGTTCGACGAGCAGCCCGAAAACGAAGCGTATGCGGGATTGCCGCCGGATTGGGCCAGCTCGCTGGAAGTGAGTTGCTCTTCGTGACGAGCCGAAGCCTTTGATTCTGCTGAAATCCGCTTGAACCGCTAGCGCTTTTAGTTGCCCCAAAAACAAGCCCGAGACAGGAACCCCGATCATGAACAAGCCCGACGATCTCAACACCGGCGCCCCCGCCGTGCAGAAAGACGACGCCGAGTGGCGCAACCAGCTCTCCGACATCGAATACCAGGTGACGCGTCACGCGGCTACCGAGCGCCCCTTCACCGGCCGCTATCACGACCACTGGGACCGTGGCATCTATGACTGCGTCTGCTGCGGCACGCCGCTGTTCGAATCGGACACTAAATTCGACGCCGGTTGCGGCTGGCCAAGCTACTTCAAGCCGATCAACGGCGAAGTGATTGCCGAGAAAACCGACCGCGCGCACGGCATGCTGCGCATCGAGGTGCAATGCAAGAACTGCGGCGCGCATCTGGGCCACGTGTTCGAAGACGGACCGACGCCGACCGGTCTGCGTTACTGCATCAATTCGGCTGCGTTACAATTCGAGCCCAAGTAACGCAGCGCGGAGTCCGGCGCCCGTTGAATGATGCGCGGCCGGCGTCTGTCATAGGGCGCCCGCCGGTCGCGACACCCTTCATCCCGCTTGCGAACCGGCCAACCCGGCGCGGCAATCATGCTACGAACGGCGCAATGCGCCGTTCCCGGTGGCGGCCGCGGCGGGTTTCTGCCGCATCCCTGCCACCGGGCGCCCCGTGCCGCGTCCCTTTTTCTCCGACCCACTCTCCGAAATCCCGACCAGATAATGAAATTCCTGTTCGATCTGTTCCCGATCATCCTGTTCTTCGTCGCCTTCAAGATATGGGGCATTTTCACGGCGACGGCAGTGGCGATCGTTGCCACGCTGGTACAGATCGCGTGGGTGGCATTCCGCCACCGCAAGGTCGATCCGATGCTGTGGGTGAGCCTCGGCGTTGTCACCGTATTCGGCGGCGCAACGCTCGTGCTGCACAACGACACCTTTATCAAATGGAAGCCGACCGTGTTGTACTGGGCGTTTTCGGTCGCGCTGATCGTCTCTCAACTGGCCTTCAACAAGAACCTGATCGAAGCGATGATGGGCAAGCAGATCACGCTGCCGCACGCAATCTGGGGCAAGCTGAACGTCGTCTGGGCGATTTTCTTCGTGCTGCTCGGACTGGTTAATCTGTTCGTCGCGTATCACTACACGACCGACCAGTGGGTCAATTTCAAGCTGTTCGGCGCGACCGGATGCCTCGTGGTATTCATCGTCGGACAGAGTTTGTGGCTGTCGAAGTATATGAAGGAAGAATGACATGACGAGCGATGCTTTCATGCACGCCACCACCGCTGAGCGCGCCGCGCTGATCGAGGCGCGTCTCACCGCGGCGCTCGCGCCGGTCGCCTCGATCCAGATCACGGACGACAGCGCGCAGCACGCAGGCCACGCCGGCGCCTCCGCCGGCGGTCATTTCAGTGTCACGATCGTGGCCGCCGCATTCGCCGGTAAGGCCCGCGTGGCGCGGCATCGCATGGTGTATGATGCGCTGGCCGATGCCATGCAGCGCGGCATTCATGCCCTTGCAATCACGGCGTATACGCCCGAAGAATTCGCTTTGTTGCCCCGCTAGGAAAACTTCCGATGACCTTGAAGAAAACCCACCTTTGGGTATTGCTGGCTGCGTTTGCGGCCGCACCTGCATTTGCACAGAACATCGCTGTCGTGAACGGCACGCCGATTCCGAAAGCACGCGCCGACGCACTGATCGATCAACTGGTTCATCAAGGCCAGCAAAACACGCCGCAATTGCAAATGGCTGTGCGCGAAGAGTTGGTGAACCGCGAAATCCTGATGCAGGAAGCACTGCGCCGTGGCCTGCCGAATCGTCCGGACATCAAGGCACAAATCGCCGTTGCACAGCAAACCGTCGTGCTGCGCGCGCTGATCGAAGACTTCGTGAAGACCAACACGCCGACCGACGCCGAAGTCACCGCGCGCTACAACTCGCTGGTCAAGGACGCAGGCGGCAAGGAATATCACCTGCACCACATCCTGGTGGACAACGAACAGCAAGCCAAGGATCTGATCGCCAAGATCAAGGCCGGCGCGAGCTTCGAAGACCTCGCCAAGCAATACTCGAAGGACCCGGGATCGGGCAAGAACGGTGGCGACCTGGACTGGTCGGACCCGAAGGCCTATGTGCCTGAATTCGCAGAGGCGGCCACGCATCTGCAGAAAGGCCAGATGACCGACACGCCGGTGCACACGCAATTCGGCTGGCACATCATCCGTGTCGACGACGTGCGCAACATCACGCCGCCGCCGCTGGAGCAAGTGCGTCCGCAGATCGTGCAGCAGATCCAGCAGGAAAAGCTGCAGGCGTTCGAAGAAGGCCTGCGTAAGAACGCGAAGATTCAATAAGCGTTTTTGCCCGCTGCTTCAGAACAAAAAAAACGCCCTCGGGCGGTTTTTTTGTTCTGTGGATTTCATGTGGGATTGCTTGCCCTGCGAGGGCACCGATATCACTGGCGCAGCGCCCTGCTCATCTCCGCGAGCGGCATCGCAACGATCGAGTCGAGCAGCCGGACTTCGCCGGCATTCGGCTGCGCGATTTCGTCGACGGCGTGGCGGGTCTCCGCTACCCTGGCGTCGACAGTGGCGAGCATCTCATCGAGCAATTTTTCCGAACCTTTGGGCTGGAGGCCAAGCGCTTCGCCGAATGCCAGCATGTTTTTTCTGGAAATGTCCGCAAACTGAGTGGCCTCTCCAACGGGCATTGTCAGGTCGCAATGGGGCCAACGGTCTTGCTGATTCGG
The DNA here is from genome assembly GCF_046026855.1 of Paraburkholderia sediminicola. Lineage (GTDB taxonomy): Bacteria > Pseudomonadota > Gammaproteobacteria > Burkholderiales > Burkholderiaceae > Paraburkholderia > Paraburkholderia sediminicola_A. The sequence goes on from NZ_JAQQET010000009.1 coordinate 91,746, forward strand.
CTGATAGGTCGGCGTGTGGTAGACGACTGTACTGACCAGATCGTAAAACGGCGCCAGCATGTAGCCGCGGGCACTGACGAAGAACGACAGATTTTTGAGGTGGGAATCCGCATTGCCGATTAACACGTTGAAGACTGCCCATCGGAACACATCAAGACGTGCCTTTGCCCGCGTGCCGGTTGTTTCGATAGCATCCCTGAGTATCTGCGCCGTCGCGTTCTGATATTTGAAATTCCGGTCGTAATTCAACAGTTGCATTGCATCGACCGTATGCAGGCGCCGAACCGGCTCTGCGGCCATATCACGATCGAAGCGATCGATAACATAGCAGGCTGAGGGCACGCGCAGGAAATGCGTAGGCGGCACGCGCACGCCCATCGCTTGCGCCAGGCGCATGCAGAAAAATTCGTTTATTGCCGAATGAGGATAGCCGGTGCTTCGCATGTCCGGCTTGAGCAGATGCATCGACGGCTCATTACCCACGGGTTCAACAAGCTCGTAATCCGGCGCGTGACCTCGCAAGGACAGCAGCAGTTTTTGTTGGGCACCCGCCGCGGACATGCGTTTGGGTGCGGTGGTACTGAGCGCGCGCTGCGGCATAGCCTGAATGCGAGCCTCCAGTTCCGCGTACGACAACGGCTGCAAACCGGCGGATGCCTCGCGCTCGCCCTCGGCGAGTAGCGTCAGGGCGCCTGCCGACTCCCGGCCGTAGTATGCAAGCAGACCCCACGCATCGCTCGCATTGACTTTGGCTTCACGAGCGAGCGCCGTGCGCATGTCCTCTTCAGGCAAAAGATTGTCGAAGAACCATTGCACGGGCCTCTGGCTCGACCCGTCGACGACAGGTCCGGCATGTAGAGGAAAAGCGGGTGAAAGCGCGAATGCGTCTTCGCGACCCAGCCAGCTCTCGTCATAGGTAAACGACCAGATGCCGTTTTCGTCGCTCACAACGCCAACGCGCTGACCATTCGCGTAGGCGACGAGTGTTCTAGCTGCCATGAGCGGCCCGTCGGCGCTGGAGAACCTTGGTGGCCAAGGCCGGAGGAATGTCCACGGAAACCTGCGCGCGCAGCGTTATACCCAGTTCACCAAGAAGGTGGAGCACCTTGCCGATCTGAGCGGTCGGCTTACCCGCCTCAATGTGAGTAATGAATTTTGGGGACAGGCCAGTGGCGATGGCGACGTCGTCTCGCGTCAGCCCTTGTGCGAGCCTTGATGCCCGCACAAGATCGCCCAATTGCGTCATGCCGCTGATGTAAACCTCAGACTGATGCATTCTCTACCTCCGGCCCGTTCGTACCCGCTCGGGAACATTATGCCATGGGATAGAGATAGGGGCCCTGATTCGTACCCGAACAGGTACGAATCCTTGAACTCGAAAGGCTGCATAGTCATTTCGTACCTGAGCGGATACGAATAACACCCATCATGCGAGCATCATAGCTTTTCGTACCTGAACGGATACGAAGTGAATGTCACCAATCTAATGGCAGCAACGAGGCGGAGCTGCACATAGCCACCCACTTCGGTTTGCGACTGCCGTAGCACCGACAGACCGCCACGCACGGATAACGCGGCGGTCTGCACACACCATCAACCCAGCCAGCGGCGGGCGTTCTGGAACACGCGCAGCCACGGGCTCGCGTCCGTGCTGCCCTCACCCCAGCCTTCCGGATGCCAGCTCATCTGCACCGCGCGATGCACGCGCTCGGTGTGCGGCATCAGCACGCTAAAGCGGCCATCAGGCGTCGTGACCGACGTGATGCCGTCCGGCGAACCGTTCGGGTTGAACGGATACTGCTCCGTTGCCTGACCGCGGTGATCGACGTAACGCATCGCCACGGCCACCTTCGACGCATCGCCCTGCTGCGAGAAGTCCGCGTAACCCTCGCCGTGCGCAATCGCCACCGGAATGCGCGAGCCTTCCATGCCGGCAAAGAAGATCGACGGCGAAGCCTGCACTTCGACCAGCGAGAAGCGCGCTTCGAATTTCTCCGACTTGTTGCGCGTGAACTTCGGCCAGGCTTCGGCGCCCGGAATCATCGATGCGAGGCTGCTCATCATCTGGCAGCCGTTGCAGATACCCAGCGCAAACGTGTCTTCGCGGCCGAAGAATGCGGCGAACATATCGGCCAGTTGCGAGTTGAAGCGGATCGCCTTGGCCCAACCTTCGCCTGCGCCCAGCGTATCGCCGTACGAGAAGCCACCGCATGCCACCGCACCGGCGAAATCGGCCAGGTTGGCACGGCCGGCCAGCAGGTCGCTCATGTGCACGTCGTGCGCGTCGAAGCCGGCGCGGTCAAATGCATAAGCCGTTTCGAGGTGCGAGTTCACGCCCTGCTCGCGCAGGATCGCGACGCGCGGACGGGCGCTCTTGCCAATAAACGGCGCCGCGACATCTTCAGAAGGATCGAACGTGAGGACCGGCGAGATGCCCGGATCGGCGGCGTCTGAAAGCGCGTCGTATTCAGCATCGGCACAAGCCGGGTTGTCGCGCAGACGCGAAATCCGCCAGCTCACTTCACTCCACGCGCGATGCAATTCGGTACGCGGTGCGTCGTAGATCTTCTTCGCGTCGCGATAGATTTCGATCGTATCGCGCTCGTTGGTCTTGCCGATCACATGCGAGCATGCCGACAGGCCGTGTTCACGCAAGGCGACCAGCACCGCGTCGCGGTCAGCCGCCCGCACCTGAATCACTGCACCGAGTTCTTCGGTGAAGAGCGCGCGGATCGTGCGGTCTTCACGACGGCCGCTGGTCTGCTTCGCCCAGTCTTTCGCGTCGCCGAAATCGGATTCGTGGTTCGGGTCGAGGATCAGCATGTCGACGTTCAGCGACACGCCGACGTGACCCGCAAAGGCCATTTCACACACCGTCGCCCACAGGCCGCCATCCGAACGGTCGTGGTACGCGAGCAGCTTGCCGTCGCTATTGAGCGACTGGATCGCGGCGAAGAAACGCTTCAGATCTTCCGGATCGTCGACGTCCGGCACCGTATCGCCGACCTGTTGCGTGACCTGCGCGAGAATACTGCCGCCCAGACGATGTTTGGCGCGGCCGAGGTCGATTGCGATCAGCACGGAATCGCCCGCGCCATCCGTTCCGCTCGCGCGGCGCAGTTGCGGCGTGAGGTGCTTACGCACGTCTTCGACCGGTGCGAATGCCGTGATGATCAGCGAGACCGGCGCGACCACTTCCTTCGCAACGCCACGGTCTTCCCACTTGGTACGCATGGACAGCGAATCCTTGCCGACCGGAATGCTGATGCCAAGCGCCGGGCACAACTCCATGCCGATAGCCTTGACCGTGTCGTACAGCGCGGCGTCTTCGCCCGCTGCGCCGCACGCGGCCATCCAGTTTGCCGACAGCTTGAGCTTATCGAGCGACGCGATCGGCGCCGCCGCGATGTTCGTAACCGCCTCGCCGACCGCCATGCGGCCCGACGCCGGCGCGTTGATCACGGCGAGCGGCGTGCGCTCCGCCATGGTCATCGCTTCGCCGCGGAAGCCCGCGTAGTCCATCGTCGTGATGGCGACGTCGGCCACCGGCACTTGCCACGGGCCGACCATCTGGTCGCGCGCGGTCGTGCCGCCGACCGAGCGGTCGCCGATCGTAATCAGGAACGACTTGCTGGCCACCGTGGGGTGACGCAGCACGCTAACGGCGACGTCCGACAACGCGATGCCGGTGACATCCACCGGCTCGAGTTTGGTCTCGACGCGTTTGACGTCGCGATGCATGCGCGGCGCCTTGCCGAGCAGCACTTCCATCGGCATATCGACCGGCTCGTGTGCGGCGTCGCCGTTCGCTTCGGAATCGATCACCTTCAACTGACGCGCAGTCGTTGCGGTGCCGACCACCGCGAACGGGCAACGCTCGCGTTTGCACATCGCTTCGAAAGCCGGCAGATCGGCCGGCGCAATCGCCAGCACGTAACGCTCCTGCGCTTCATTCGACCAGATTTCACGCGGCGACAAACCGCTCTCTTCCAGCTGGATCTTGCGCAGATCGAAGATCGCGCCCTTGCTGGCGCCGTCCACCACTTCCGGGAACGCGTTCGACAGGCCGCCCGCACCCACATCGTGAATGCTCAGAATCGGGTTCTTCTCGCCGAGTTGCCAGCACGCATTGATCACTTCCTGCGCCCGACGCTCGATTTCCGGATTGCCGCGCTGGACCGAGTCGAAGTCGAGTTCAGCCGTGTTGGTACCCGTCGCCATCGAGCTGGCGGCGCCGCCGCCCATGCCGATGCGCATACCCGGGCCGCCGATCTGGATCAGCAGCGAGCCTTCCGGCAGATCGTGCTTGTGCGTGTGCTGATCGGAGATATTGCCGATGCCGCCGGCGATCATGATCGGCTTGTGATAACCGCGCACCAGACCCGCAACGTTCTGCTCATAAGCGCGGAAATAGCCACCCAGATTCGGACGGCCGAATTCGTTGTTGAATGCGGCACCACCGAGCGGGCCGTCGATCATGATTTGCAGCGGCGACGCGATGCGGTCAGGACGACCGTACGCTTCGTGCTTTTCGTCCGGATTGCGATGCGCCAGCGGCTGCGCGGTGTCGCGCGCGTTTTCCCATGCTTCGACGCCGTCCGGCAATTCCAGATTCGACACCGTGAAGCCCGCCAGACCCGCTTTCGGACGCGCACCGCGACCCGTTGCGCCTTCGTCGCGGATTTCACCACCGGAGCCAGTCGAGGCGCCCGGGAACGGCGAGATCGCGGTCGGGTGGTTATGCGTCTCCACCTTCATCAAGGTGTGCGTCAGTTCGACATTGCGGCGGTAGTGCTCGGGCAACCCGTTTGCGCCGAGTTCAGCCGGCGTGCGCGGGAACCAGCGCTCGGCGATGCCGCCTGCCATGATCGCCGAGTTATCCGAATACGCGACGATCGTGCCCTGCGGGTTCAGCTTCTCCGTGTTGCGGATCATGTTGAACAACGAGATGTCCTGCTTCTCGCCGTCGATCGTCCAATCCGCATTGAAGATCTTGTGACGGCAGTGTTCGCTGTTGGCCTGCGCGAACATCATCAGCTCGACGTCGGTCGGGTTGCGGCCGAGTTTCGTGAAGGCCTCGACGAGGTAGTCGATTTCGTCGTCGGCGAGCGCGAGGCCCAGTTCGGTGTTCGCCGCTTCCAGCGCGCCACGGCCGTTGCTCAATACGTCGACGGTTTGCAGCGGCTTGGCCGGCAGTTCGTCGAACAGATGCAGCGCGTGGTCACGCGAGGGCGATACGCTCTCGGTCATGCGATCGTGCAGCGCCGTGGCAACGGCCGCGCGGGCTTCGTCGGAAAGCGCTTTCTTGCCGCCCAGCAGACCGCTTTTAAGCGTGACCGTGTATTCGACGCCGCGCTCGATGCGGCGCACCTGCGTGAGACCGCAGAGATGCGCAATATCGGTTGCCTTGCTGGCCCACGGCGACACCGTGCCGAAGCGCGGCACCACGAGGAAGGTTTCGGCCGTGCCGCGCTCATTGGTTTCTTCGAGCGGATCGCCGTAGTGCATCAGCGCTTCGATCTTCGCGTTGTCTTCCGCGGAAAGCGGGGTTTGCGCGTTGACGAAGTGCAGATATTGCCCGCGCACGCCGGTGATGTTGGCGTCGATGCGCGTCAGCGTTTCGAGCAGGCGGGTTTGACGGAAATCGGAAAGGGCCGAAGCGCCGGGGAAACACGAGAAGTGGGCCATGGACTTGACGTTGCGTCGCTAATTGATACCGATGAGTGATGCCGATGAGTCCCGCGTGAAGGCGACGTGAGGCGGAAAGGAAGTCCGAGATTATACCCCGGGAACGGGCTTCCAACGGGCTTCGCACCAGGGTTTTGGTGGGGTCCGCATGGCGGCCTGGGCGCGCCGTCGCGGCGTTCCGGCCTCGCGCTCGCGTGGCAGAGCCATCCGTTTGGCTGCTATCATTCGCCCTTTCATCAGATCGGCGCGAGCGGCCTGAGCAATGCCGGGCAGCGCGCCGCATGCCACGCTTAACGGGAACGCGGCATTTCGGCGGCCCGCCGGCAAATCGAATCAGATCATGGATGTCATCGTCATTGGCGGCGGGATTGCGGGCGTCGCCACCGCTTATCAACTGCGCGCGGCCGGCCACCGGGTATGCGTCGTCGAGCGCCACGCAACGGTCGCGCAAGGCGCGACCTATGGGCACGGCGGCACCGTGCTGCCAACGCCGCTCGACGTCTGGTTCGGCCCAACCTTCATGGCGAGCCGCCAGGGCGCCAAAAACGGCGTGATCAGCAAGGCCGGCTTTAACGGGCCGGCACGCCAGTTCGTCAAGCAACTCGCCGCTTTGCAGGAACCTGAGGCGTTCAGCCGCCAGTACGCGCGGCTGCGCCCGTTGATCGAGGCATCGCGTGACGCGATGGCCGATCTCGAAGCGCGCTTCGGGCTGGAATTCGAACAGGCGAGCGGCCTGCTCTATCTGGTGCGTGCCGAGCAGGAATGGCAGCAGACACAGACCGCGCTCGATCTGTTGCGCCAATACGAAGTCCCGCACCACGTGCTGACGCCGGCCGAATGCGCCGCGTACGAGCATTCCGTGCGGACCGAGCCGGAATTCGCCGGCGGCGTGCTGTTCGACCACGAGCGCACGGCCAACTGCCCGCTTTTCGCGAAACTGCTCAAGCAAACCCTCGATACGCAGGGCGGCGTGCAATTCATGCTGGGTTGCGAAGTCGCGGCGATCCGCCTCGAAGGTCAGCGCGCCGCGGTGGAACTGGCGCCACGGCCGGGCGCGGCATCGCGTTCACGCGAAGTCGACGTGATCAATGCCGACGCGATCGTCGTCGCCGCGGGTTACGGCAGCCTGCCGCTGCTCGAACGCCTGGGGCTGCGCCTGCCGTTGCATCCGTTGCGTCTGCATAACCTGGTCGCGCCGATTGCGCATGAGGAATGCGCACCGCACGTCGCGATCGTGGACGCGGTCAAGCGGATCACGATCACCCGTATGAATCATCGCCTGCGGGTTGCGGGCGGTGCGGTCCTGCAAAGCGCTGGGCAGATCGACAAGCCGCTGGGCGAGCCGTTGACGAAGGAAGCGTTGGCGCTGCTAGGCCAGGCGACTCACGACTGGATCCCGGGCGCGGCCCGGATCTCCGCAGCCTTGCCGTGGGAAGGCGTAAAACTGCTGTCGCCGGACGGTTTGCCGGTGATCGGCAATGCGCTTCATCCGCGCCTGTTCGTGAACGCCGGCCACGGGCCTGCCGGCTGGGGCCTGGCATGCGGGGCGGGCAAACTGATCGCCGACCTGATCTCGGACAAGACCCCTGATGTCCCCGCGGACACCCTGGCTGCACTGCGCGCGGACCGGTTCCAGTAAATGACGGGCCCGCTCTGGCGCGGGCCGAACGAGGCGCGAACAGGAAAGCCGGCGACGCTTCGCGCCGGGCCGCGCCAATATCAGGCATCAACACGCCCAATCAGGCCAATAACAAGGCAAGCCCAAGCCAACACGGCGCGCGCCCGGAGCATATCGGCACTACCATAGTGGCTCCCCAAGCTTCCTCGCCTTGCCAAAGGCGGACTCCAAGCCTCGCCATGACAGTGTCCGAATCCACGCTCCCGACCTTAATCAGCCCGCACAACCGGGCGTTGCCGCTGCTCACGCTCACCGACCTGCGGATTCTGGAAACCCAGGCCGCGGCGGCACTGCCTCAGCACACCCTGATGGGCCGCGCCGGCAAAGCAGCCTCGAGCTATCTGCAAGAACGGATCACGCGCGACACATCGATCGAAAAATCGAAGCACAAGGTATGGGTCGCAGCAGGCCCGGGCAACAATGGCGGCGACGCATTGATCATGGCGGCGGAGCTGCATCGGGCCGGTATCGCTGTCGACCTTTGCATGCCGCTTGACGTCAAACCGGACGACGCCCGCTGGGCGCTCGATACCGCTCGTGCAGCAGGCGTAGCCATTACCACGACAGCGCCGGCCTCGCTGGAAAACTACACATGGCTGGTGGACGGTATGTTCGGCATCGGCTTGACCCGCCCTCTGGAAGGCGTCTTTGCCACCATCGCCCGCCAACTCTCGCAGCGCACGAAAGCAAAGTCCAGAAGAGGCGGTGTTCTGGCGCTCGACACGCCAAGCGGGCTCGATAGCGACACCGGGACGGTAGTCAGCGCGAGGCGGGGCCCAGGCGAGGGCCGAAGCGACAACCAGAGCGACGGCGCCGTGGTCCATGCCACTCACACGATCACCTTCATCGGCGCGAAACCCGGCCTCTTCACGGCGCAGGGCCGCGATCTCGCCGGCACGGTGATCGTGGCGCCGATCGGTATCGACAGCACCACCCGCTCGGCCGTGCAACTCAACGCGCCCGAGCTTTTTGCAGCCTTCCTGCCGCCGCGCGACTTCGCCACCAACAAGGGCACCTTCGGCAGCCTTGCCGTGGTCGGCGGCGACACCGGCATGTGCGGCGCGCCGATCCTCGCCGCGCGCGCGGCGCTCTACACCGGCGCGGGTAAAGTGCACGTCGCTTTGCTCGGCGAGGGCGCCCCGCCCTACGATCCGCCGCATCCGGAACTGATGCTGCATGCGATCGACGATCTGCCACTCGACAAGATGGACGCGCTCGCCGTCGGCTGCGGCATGGGTCATCGCGACCGCGCCACACGTGTCATGCACGACGTGCTGCCGCTCGACGTGCCCAAACTGTTCGACGCCGACGCGCTCAATCTGATTTCGAAAGACCCATCGCTCGCTGCCGAAGTCACCGCACGTGGCGTGCAAGGCGATCCGTGCGTGCTGACGCCGCATCCGTTGGAAGCCGCGCGTCTGCTTGGCACCGACGCGCCGGGCGTGCAACGCGACCGCCTCGCCGCCGCGCGGGCGCTGGCTGCGCGCTTTGCCTGCGTGGTTGTGCTGAAAGGCACGGGTACCGTCATCGCGGCGCCGGATGGCCGCGTCGCGATCAATCCGACCGGCAATGCCGCACTCGCGACAGGCGGTACGGGCGACGTACTCGGTGGCGTCATCGGCGCACTTCTCGCCCAGCACCTGCCGCGCTACGAAGCGGCGTTGGCGGGCGTCTACCTGCACGGCCTCGCCGCCGACAGACTGAGCGCGCAAGGCCATGGCCCGGCCGGCCTGACGGCGGGCGAACTCGCGCCGATGGTGCGGACTTTGCTTAATCGTATGTTCTATCCGGCAGCGGCTGAGTGAAGCAGCCTATGGGACCTCACAAACAGAGTGTGCCAAATCAACCGACCCAAATGGAGCAGCCCTACCTGGTGGGTCAACCCAAATGGGCTAACCGATCCCACAATTTGCATACGACGCCCAAACCGCTGCCAGCCGTCACGCAACGCCGTTATACTGACTGACTGCGCCGCACGTCAGATCATCGCGAGTTGCAGCGAAATTTCAGCGAGCGGGTTCGATCCCCAGCCAGGCTCGCGAAACTTCACAGCAATCCACCGCGAACCCGGTCGCGCGGCATCGCTCTAACAGCATCGTCGCATCATCCTCGGCAGCGCTTCACGCGCACGCCTTTCTTCGTGCCCCTTCGCTAGACGGACGCTATGACGCAGAACTCGCTCCCCTCCTGGTCCTCGCTGCAAACGCATTACGAGAAAATTCGCGATGCGCGCATGCGCGACTGGTTCGCCCCCGAGAACGATCCCGCCCCTACCCGTGCTGAGCGCTTTGCGTTCGCGGGCGGCGGTCTCGCGGCCGATTTTTCGAAGAACCGCATCACCGACGAAACCCTGAAACTGTTGGTGCAGCTCGCGCGCGAAGCCGGCGTCGAGAAACGCCGCGACGCGATGTTCGCGGGAGAAGTCGTCAACCCGACCGAAGGCCGCGCCGCATTGCACACCGCGCTGCGTGCCACCGATCCGAAAGCACCGTTCCATGCCGAAATCCTGGCCGAGCGCGCGAAGATGGCCGCGTTTGCCGACCAGGTGCGCAGCGGTGAATGGACCGGCTACACCGGCAAGCGGATTCGCTATGTCGTGAACATCGGCATCGGCGGCTCGGACCTCGGGCCGAAGATGGTCGTGCACGCGCTGCATCACCTGGCCACGCCCGAGATCACGACGCACTTCGTGTCGAATGTCGATGGCGCGGATCTGTACAACGTGATGCAGATGATCGATCCCGAAGAGACGCTCGCGATCATCGTCTCCAAGACTTTCACCACGCTTGAAACGATGACCAATGCGCGCTCGCTGCGCGACTGGTTCGTCGAGAAAGGTTGCCCGGAAAGCGCGCTGGCGAAGCACTTCGTCGGCGTGTCGGCCAATCCTGCCGAGGTAGTCAAGTTCGGCATCGCGAAAGAAAACGTGTTCGAGATGTGGGACTGGGTTGGCGGCCGTTATTCGCTGTGGTCGGCAGTGGGTCTGTCGATCATGATTTCGATCGGGCCGAAGCAGTTCGACGAACTGCTGGCCGGCGCGAACGAGATGGACCAGCATTTCCGCGACGCACCGCTCGAAAAAAATCTGCCTGTCCTGCTCGGCATGATCGGCATCTGGTATCGCAACTTCTTCGGCTCGCAAAGCTATCTGGTCGCGCCATATTCGGAAGCGTTGCATTTCCTGCCGTCGTACCTGCAACAGCTCGAGATGGAGAGCAACGGCAAGTCGGCGCGCCTGGATGGCGTCATGGTCGACTATCCGACCGCCGCCGTGACGTGGGGTGAACCGGGCACGAATGGTCAGCATGCATTCTTCCAGATGCTGCATCAGGGTCCGACCATTGTGCCAATCGATTTCATCGCCGTGCTGACGCCGGAGCATCCGCTTGTCAGTCATCATCCGAAACTGCTGGCGAACTGCTTCGCGCAAAGCGAAGCGTTGATGCTGGGCCGCACGCTCGAAGAAGCTAAGAAGGTCGCCGGCGCGGACAAGCCGGAACTGGCGCCGCATCTGGTATTCCCGGGTAACCGTCCGACCAGCACGCTGCTCGTCGAAGCGCTCACCGCACGTTCGCTCGGCGCGTTGATCGCGCTGTACGAGCATAAGGTGCTGGTGCAGGCATCGGTATGGAACATCAACCCGTTCGATCAATGGGGCGTCGAGTTGGGCAAGGCCCTCGGCAAGGTGGTCGAGGCGGATCTGACGGCAGCAAGCGCCGACGAGAAGAAGCATGACTCGTCGACGTCGGCGTTGATCGCGCGGGCGCGGGCTGCATTGAAGCGATGAAGTGTGAGCGGCGCGCGCTTAGCTGTGCCGGGTTGGCTGCGTTGAGTCGCGTTGGCTGAAATGAAAAGCGGGCCCTTGCGGCCCGCTTTGCTTTTGTATCTACCTTTGTACGCATGGTTGCGTGCGAGCGGCTCGCTTAGGCCAGCCGCCCCGCTTCGATCGTTACCGTCGTATCGCAGCGGCGCGCCAGCTCGACGTCGTGCGTGACGAGGATCAACGTGGCGCCGTTCGCGCGATTCATCTCGAACATCAAATCGATCACCGCGTGACCGGTGGCTGCATCGAGACTGCCGGTCGGCTCGTCGGCGAACAGGATCGCCGGATGCGTGACAAACGCGCGCGCGAGCGCCACCCGCTGCTGTTCGCCGCCCGACAGCAGCTTCGGATAGTGCCTCATGCGCTGACCGAGTCCCACCTGCTCCAGCAATCCGCGCGCGCGCGCCGCAGCGTCACGCGTACCGATGCCGCCTTGCAATTCAAGTGGCAAGGTGACATTTTCGAGCGCAGTCAGGTGCGGCATGAGTTGAAACGACTGGAACACGAAACCGACCGAGCCGCTGCGCAGCGCGGCGCGCTCGTCTTCGTTCAGTTCGGTGAGTTCGCGGCCGAGCAGCCGAACCGACCCCGAGCTCGCGCTGTCCAATCCTGCGAGCAAGCCGAGCAGCGTAGACTTGCCCGACCCGGATGCACCTACGATCGCCACACTGCTGCCGGCATCGATAGCAAGATCGATGTCCTCGAGAATCGTCAGTTCGCCCGTTGCATCCTTAACCTTCTTGCACAAACCCCGTACTTCAATGACCGGATCAGTTTTGTTTAGCATGGTGAAGCGTAGGTTGAAAGTGCGCGCCGTAGCGCCTCACGCGCCGGCGCTGACTACCGCATTCGGCTCGGCCGTGCTGGCCGTAACCCTGTTTTCGCTGCCCTTCCCGGCCCATGCGGCCAATACGCCCGAACAGGCCAAGCCGGTGATCATTGTGCTCGGCGACAGCATCTCGGCCGAGTACGGCTTGCCCCGTGACACCGGCTGGGTTGCCCTGATGCGCCAGCGCCTAATCGACGAGCGAATCGATTATAGCGTCGCCAATGCGAGTATCAGCGGCGATACCACGAGCGGCGGCCGGGCACGCTTGCCGGCGCTCCTGCAACGGCTCAAGCCGAGTATCGTGATCGTCGAGCTCGGCGCCAACGACGCACTGCGCGGCGTGCCGCTCTCCACTACCGAAGACAATCTGCGTACGATCATTGAGCAGGCTCAACAAAGCCACGCGAAGGTCCTGCTGATTGGCATGTATGTGCCGCCCAATTACGGCCCCGACTACACGCAAAAGTTCCACGGCCTCTACGGCGAACTCTCGAAACAACTGCGTGTGCCGTTGGTGCCCTTCCTGCTAGCTGGCATCGCCGACAAACCGGACATGTTTCAGGCGGATCAGATCCATCCCACGCAGCAGGCACAACCAGTGCTACTCAACAACGTGTGGCCGGCTGTCAAGCCACTCCTTCGCACAAGTTCGCCGCACTGAAAAGCTCGCTAACAACTTGTTTCCGGTAATTGGGGAACGCGGATCGGTAAGGTCTATCTGACACTTTCGTAATCCCGCATAACCCGGCTCGATTCTGAGCGACTTCTGAGGAGATAACGTGAAATATTTACCGTTAATCGCTTTGACCGTGGCAATTTCTGCATGTGCCGCTCAACCGCCTGCTGGCGTCCAATCAGTGGGCCAAAGCCAGCAGCCGCCAAAGGCCGTCGCTACCTGCATCGCGCAAAAGTGGGCCGATAGCTCGCAACAGCAAGTCGTGTCGCAGGACACCATGGCGAACGATCAGGCAATGGATGTCTATGTGCCGGGTCAGCAGCCGCCTAACGGCGCCGCCGCCGTTGTACGGCCGTCCTACAGCGGCCCGGGTTCGTGGGTCGGCTTCCGCGCCAATGGCGCTGCGGGCAGCGATGCCACCAGTTCGATCAGCGCTTGCCTCTAAGGCCGACGGCATAACAAGCCGCGCTCTCAGGCAAACCGTTTGACGAGCTTGCACTCGTCAAATGAAAAAGCCCCGCAAATTGCGGGGCTTTTTTGTGCCAACGCGCTTTACCTGCTTGCGCGCTGCAGCCGGAGCTTATTCGCCGCTTCCCTGCGCATTGCTGCTGTCGAGCGAACCGTAGAACTTCACCTTTGAGCGGGCACGCAGCGCTTCGACGTAAGCCTCTGCTTCGGACTGAGCATCGACTTGCGCAATCTGCTGCTGCGCAGCAGCCAAACGCTGCGGATCGATCGGTGCACCCGCAACGACCGAGTTCACGCGATAGATCGCGTAGCCGTCGTCGCCGAGATCCACACCGACGTAGGCAGGTAATTTTTGCGCGTCCGCTTTGTAGATTGCACTCAATGCAGCCGGCGGCATGCCTTGCGCGTCATTGCGGGAAACCTTCAGCGGCGATGAGAAGCCTGCCGTGGTCTTCGACTTGTCGAACTCAGCCAGCTTCGCGATGCCGTCCTTGTGAGCGGCCTCGTCCGATTGAACCGCGATCACTTTCTGACGCACTGCGTCCTTGACGGCGTCGAGCGCCGGCACGGCCGCGGCCTTGTAATCGGTCACGCGCGCTGCAATCAGCGTGTTGCTGCCGACGTCGATCGCTTGCGTGTTATTGCGCGCGGTGACCGCATCGTTTGCGAACACGGCAGCCAGGAACTTCGCGTTGTTCAGCGGGCTATCAGGCGGCAGCTTCGGATCCGGCTGCGGCGTTATCGTGGCCGTTTGCAGTTGCAGCTTGTACTTGTCGGCTGCGGGCTGCAGGCTCTTCGCCTTCTCATAGACGATCGACGTGAAGCCTTCCGAGTCGTCGCTGAATGCCTTGCTCGCCAACTGCGTCTTCAGGTCTTTGGCGATCTGATCTTTCACTTCGTCGAACGGCTTGGTGACTGCCGGCTTCACGTCCGTGACCTTGACGATGTGATAGCCGAAGTCGGTCTGCACGATGCCGCTGACTTCGTCTTTCTTGAGAGCGAACACAGCGTCGTCAAACGCCTGACCACCCGCGATCATGCCGCGACCAAAATAACCCAGGTCGCCGCCCTTCGACGCCGAACCGGGATCCTGCGAATTCTGCTGTGCGATCTGCGCGAACTGATCCGGATGCGCCTTGACTTGTGCAAGCACCTCGTCGGCCTTCTGCTTCGCCTTGGCCTTGTCAGCCGCGCTGGCATCTTTCGGCGCGGCGATCAGGATGTGGCTCGCGCGTACCTGGCCATCCGTGCGGTAATGCGCGATGTTGTCGTCATAGTACTTCTTCAGGTCGGCGTCGCTCGGCTGCACAGCAGCGGACAGCGTTGCCGGCGACATCACAAGGTACTGGATCGTTGCCGTGGCCGGCGTGGCGAAGTCGCTGCGGTGCGCATCGTAATACGCCTGCAGTTGCGCATCCGTCGGCTGTACCTTCGCCGCATAGTCACGCGGGTGGAACGCCATGCCCTGCACTTCGCGCTGCTGCTCGGCGAGCTCGGTGAGATGCTGTGCGAGGGTCTTCGACGTGAAGGCGCTGCCTTGAATGCTGGCAGGCAACTGCTGCGTGGCGAGGCTGTAGCGCACGCGTTCGTCGTATTGATCGGGCGTCATGCCCTGCATGGCGAGCAACTGCTTGTAACGGTCGACGTCGATCGAGCCGTCAGGATTCTTCAGCGACGAAATCACCGGATCGTTCAGCAGCACGCGACGCACGGCGTCGTCAGATGCGGTCAGATGCAGGCGCTGCGTTTCGTCGGCCAGCACGCGCTGCTCGATCAGACCGTCGAGCATTTCAGTACGGCGCGCCGGCGTATCAAACGACTTCATATCGAACTGCGCGCCGAGCATTTGACGGGCGCGGTCGAGCTGCTGACGCATCGCGTCGTCATACTCTGCGCGAGTAATCTTGTGACCGTTGACGCTGGCGACGTTTGCGCTTTCGTCAAAGAAGCCGCGGAAGCCTTGAATACCCACAAAACCCAACCCCGGCACAATGACGAGGATGAGCATGAACATCATCAGGCGTTTGTGATTGCGGAAAAAATCGAGCATGCGTGAACGAGTGCCAAAAACAGAACGCCCGATCTTACAACAGCGGGCAATAAAAAAGGCGAACCGGAGTTCGCCTTTCGAGGATACTGGCGGAGTGGACGGGACTCGAACCCGCGACCCCCGGCGTGACAGGCCGGTATTCTAACCGACTGAACTACCACTCCTTATACTTCAACTGAGCTGCACTGAAACACTTGACCGAATCTGAAACTGGTGGGTGCTGAGAGGCTCGAACTCCCGACCTACGCCTTGTAAGGGCGCCGCTCTACCAACTGAGCTAAGCACCCGTTTCGCGATTCAGTGTGCTTCTGCTTTTGCTGCCTGATTCATAAACTTGTGGATCAACTCACTTATCAACTCACGCAAAATTCGCCGCACTTCTTTCTAACGAATCCGCCATTCCTCAAGCAGCAAGCCCATTAGTTTAGCGCATCCTTCAGAGCTTTGCCAGGCCTAAATTTGGGGACCTTCGCAGCCTTGATTTTGATGGCCGCGCCGGTGCGTGGATTGCGGCCAGTACGTGCCGTACGCTTGCCGACGGCAAACGTACCGAAACCCACCAAAGTCACCGAACCGCCCTTCTTCAACGTCCCTTTGACCCCACCGATCACCGCCTCCAGTGCACGGCCTGCCGCGGCCTTCGAAATATCGGCTTGCTGCGCAATATGATCGATCAATTCCGTTTTATTCATTCCAACCCCCGAGAATGTTTATGGCAATCGTGACGGTGCTCTATAGCATCTGGCATCACGCGGCTTGGCGGGCAACGCCGAGCCGACTCATTAGAATTGGCCGAAACCCTTGTGTCAAGCGGGGTTGAGCCTATGAGAGCGATTCCGGAGGACGCGTCTTATAACTAAATCTTGCTGTAAATCAATGCGTGCACAACCAATTGGCGGCAGAGAACGCCGTTTGTTCAAAAAATGGGATTGCGTGCGCTCTGCATGTGCCTTCCGGTATCTCGCAGGCAATAAAAAACCCGCGGCCGAGACCGCGGGTTTCTGTACAGCGAACAGCCTTCGCCGCTGACTTAGTGCTTCACCACTTCCGTCGCACCGGAGTCTTTCGCCGGCTCTGCTGCGACAGGCGTAGCAGGCTTCGGCTCTTCTTCCGGCAATGCCGCAGGCACGCGTTCGAGCGCCAGTTCGAGCACCTTGTCGATCCAACGGACCGGCACGATCTCGATCGCGTTCTTCACATTGTCCGGAATCTCCGTCAAATCCTTGACGTTATCTTCCGGAATCAGCACCAGCTTGATGCCACCGCGGTGCGCCGCCAGCAATTTCTCCTTCAAGCCACCGATCGGCAGAACTTCGCCACGCAAGGTGATTTCGCCCGTCATCGCGACATTGGCGCGCACCGGAATGCTGGTCAACACCGACACCAGCGCGGTCGTCATCGCAATGCCGGCCGAAGGACCGTCCTTCGGCGTCGCGCCTTCCGGCACGTGGATGTGAATGTCCTGCTTCTCGAACGCTTCGTCCTTGATACCCAGACGGCGCGAACGCGAGCGGACCACCGAGCGCGCTGCTTCGACGGATTCCTTCATCACGTCGCCGAGCGAACCCGTGCGGATCACATTGCCCTTACCCGGCATCACCGCGGCTTCGATCGTCAGCAGATCACCGCCGACTTCCGTCCACGCAAGACCCGTGACCTGGCCAACCTGATTTTCCTTCGCAGCCAGACCAAAATCGTACTTGCGCACGCCAAGGAACGTGTCGATATTGCTAGCGTCGACCTTCACCGCGCCTTCCGCCTTCTTCAGCAGAAGCATCTTCACGACCTTGCGGCAGATCTTCGAAATCTCACGTTCGAGCGAACGCACACCCGACTCACGCGAGTAGTAACGAATGATGTCGCGGATCGCGGATTCCGTCACATCGACCTCGCCTTCCTTGAGGCCGTTGTTCTTCTTCTGCTTGGGCAAAAGATAACGTTGCGCGATGCTGACCTTCTCATCTTCCGTGTAACCCGACAGACGAATCACTTCCATCCGGTCGAGCAACGGCGGCGGAATGTTCAGCGAGTTCGACGTCGCCACGAACATCACGTCCGACAGATCGAAGTCGACTTCCACGTAGTGATCGGCGAACGTATGGTTCTGCTCCGGATCGAGCACTTCCAGCAGAGCCGACGACGGATCGCCGCGGAAATCCTGCCCCATCTTGTCGACTTCGTCGAGCAGGAAGAGCGGATTGCGCACGCCGACCTTGGTCAGGCTTTGCAGAATCTTGCCGGGCATCGAACCGATGTACGTACGACGGTGACCGCGAATCTCGGCTTCGTCGCGCACGCCGCCGAGCGCCATACGCACGAACTTGCGGTTCGTTGCGCGAGCGATCGACTGACCCAGCGACGTCTTACCGACACCCGGAGGCCCAACGAGGCACAGAATCGGCGCTTTCACCTTGTCGACACGTTGCTGGACCGCGAGATACTCGAGAATGCGTTCCTTCACTTTCTCGAGACCGAAGTGGTCTTCGTCAAGCACGCGTTCAGCATTCGAGAGGTCGTTGTTGACCTTGCTCTTCTTGCGCCACGGCAAGCCGATCAGCGTATCGATGTAGTTGCGCACGACCGTCGCTTCAGCCGACATCGGCGACATCAGCTTGAGCTTCTTCAGCTCGCCGTCGGCCTTCTTCTTCGCTTCCTTGGGCATACGGGCGGCCGTGATGCGCTTCTCGAGTTCCTCGAGATCCGCACCTTCTTCGCCTTCGCCCAGTTCCTTCTGGATCGCCTTGACCTGTTCGTTCAGGTAGTACTCGCGCTGGCTCTTCTCCATCTGGCGCTTCACGCGCCCACGGATGCGCTTTTCGACCTGCAGGATGTCGATCTCCGCTTCGAGCTGCGCGAGCAGATGCTCAAGGCGCTCGATGACCGGGAACATTTCGAGGATGTGCTGCTTCTGGTCGAGCTTGAGCGGCAGGTGCGCCGCGATCGTATCGGCCAGACGGCCAGCCTCGTCGATACCCGACAGCGACGTCAGGATCTCCGGTGGGATCTTCTTGTTCAGCTTCACATACTGGTCGAACTGCGACACGATCGCGCGGCGCAACGCTTCAGTTTCAGCGCTGTCGGCGTGGTCGGGTTCGAGCGGCATGACTTCGCACGAGAACTGCGTTTCCTGTTCTTCGATGGAAAGCGTTTTCGCGCGCTGCAAGCCCTCGACGAGCACCTTAACGGTGCCATCGGGCAGCTTGAGCATTTGCAGGATGTTGGCGATACACCCTACTTCGTACATGTCCTTTTCGGTCGGCTCATCTTTCGCAGCCGTTTTCTGGGCGACGAGCATGATGTGCTTGCCGCCTTCCATCGCTGCTTCGAGAGCCTTGATCGACTTCGGGCGGCCTACGAAGAGCGGAATCACCATGTGCGGGAAGACGACTACGTCACGCAGCGGGAGCAGCGGGAGCGTAATGCGTTCCGGCGGAAGGAGTTGGGTTCCTGACATTTCATTTCCCCATGAGTGGAATCAGTTCGTTCGATAGGTGAGGCCAGCAGAAAAGATTGCAAGCCTCCGCGTGTGGGAAAAGTTCAGTGACTCCGAAGGTTCAGTGACTCCATAGTGAAAACAACCGTTCTGACCACACGATAAACGAAAAAAGCCGTTCACGTTGCCATGAACGGCTTTTTTTACAGAACCCGAAAGCCGATCAGTTCGAACCCGCCACTTTAGGCGTGTCTTCGTAGATCAGTAGCGGTTTACCGTCACCGTCAATTACATTGTCGTCAATGATGACCTTGCTAACGCCTTTCATTTGCGGCAGGTCGTACATCACATCAAGCAACGCCTGTTCCAGGATGGAGCGCAGACCGCGAGCGCCCGTCTTGCGACGGATCGCCTTACGTGCAACAGCCTGCAACGCAGCCGGGCGAATTTCGAGCTCGACGCGTTCCATATTGAACAGCTTGTGGTACTGCTTCACCAGTGCATTCTTCGGTTCGACGAGGATCGTCATCAACGCAGTTTCGTCGAGCTTGCCAAGCGTAGCCACCACAGGTAGACGGCCGATCAACTCGGGAATCAGACCGAACTTGATCAGATCTTCCGGCTCCACTTCGCGCAGCACTTCGCCGGCGTCGCGGTCCTGCTTGCTCTTCACGCTTGCGCCAAAGCCAATACCGGTCTTCTCGGTACGGTCGACGATGACCTTCTCGAGGCCGTCGAACGCGCCGCCGCAAATGAACAGGATGTTGGTGGTGTCGACCTGGATAAAGTCCTGATTCGGATGCTTCCGGCCACCCTGCGGCGGCACCGACGCCATCGTGCCTTCAACCAGCTTCAGCAAGGCCTGTTGCACGCCTTCGCCCGACACATCGCGGGTGATTGACGGGTTGTCGGACTTCCGGCTGATCTTGTCGATTTCGTCGATGTAGACAATGCCGCGCTGGGCCTTGTCGACTTCATAGTTGCAGTTTTGCAGCAGCTTCTGAATGATGTTCTCGACGTCTTCACCGACATAGCCGGCTTCCGTCAGCGTCGTTGCATCGGCAATGACGAACGGCACATTCAGAAGGCGCGCGAGCGTCTGCGCGAGCAAGGTCTTGCCGGAACCGGTCGGGCCGATCAGCAGGATGTTGCTCTTGGACAGCTCGATTTCGTCTTTCTTTTCGAGGTGCTTGAGGCGCTTGTAGTGGTTGTACACCGCGACCGCGAGAATCTTCTTCGCACGTTCCTGACCGATCACGTACTGGTCGAGGATTTCACGGATTTCCTGCGGACTCGGCAGGTCGGACTTGGACAAGCCCGCTTCGATACCCGCACCTGCAGCCTCATCACGGATGATTTCGTTGCACAGGTCGATACATTCATCACAGATGAACACCGACGGGCCGGCAATCAGTTTTTTGACTTCATGCTGGCTCTTGCCGCAGAACGAGCAATACAACAGCTTTTCGCTGTTAGAACTTTTCTTGTCCGCCATAGATGTGTGAGCCTCCGGACACTCAATTACATGATACGCCGTTTGCCCCAGCCTCGCAGTTTGGGCGCGGCTGGGTTGTGCCAAGGTGACGGCGTTTGCCGCAGGCGCTCGGACGAGTCTTGATTATTTCACAACCGATCCGATGATGGCTCCGCCCCGTTTTGGGGCAAGACCCCACCGGTTCAAGGACGCTTGTGCGCCACCTGGTCAACCAGACCGTAAGCTTGCGCGTCATCGCCGGACATGAAATTGTCCCGGTCGGTGTCGCGCGCGATACGTTCGACCGGCTGGCCGGTGTGGTGCGCAAGCAGTTGATTCAGCCGTTCCTTCAGGTACAGGATTTCGCGCGCCTGAATTTCAATATCCGACGCCTGGCCACGCGCACCGCCCAGCGGCTGGTGAATCATCACGCGCGAATTCGGCAGCGCAAAGCGTTTACCCTTCGCGCCGGCAGCCAGCAGGAACGCGCCCATGCTGGCTGCGAGGCCCATGCACAGCGTCGACACGTCCGGCTTGATGAATTGCATCGTATCGTAGATCGCCATCCCGGCCGAAACCGAACCGCCCGGGCTGTTGATATAGAAGCTGATGTCCTTGTCAGGGTTTTCACTTTCAAGGAACAACATCTGTGCGACGACGAGGTTGGCCGTCTGGTCGTTCACTTCACCGACCAGGAATACGATGCGTTCCTTCAGCAGACGCGAATAGATGTCATACGAGCGCTCGCCCCGGCCGCTCGTTTCCACGACGATCGGCACCAGTCCGAGCGCCTGCGCTTCGAGATCCCGCGACGACTGGGAGGTCAACGTGTCCAGCATTTGGGCGCGAAAGGTCATGCAATGGATCCTTGTCTGGAAATATTCTAAATATTAGATGCTAGACAGGTGTAGTCGACGAGCCCGTATTCAAGTGCGCGATCAGTACGAACGCGCTGCACAACACCATGCAAGACGCAACGCACTTTCACAGCACAAAAAAACGGCGTGCGGGCCGTCGCTCCGACAGCCGGCACGCCGTTACAGCGACGCTTACGCTTGCGCCGTTGCGCTTGCCAGTTCTTCGAAGCTTACTTCCTTGTCCGTCACCTTGGCCTTGCTGAGGACGAAATCGACGACGTTGGCTTCAACGACGTACGCTTCCATTTCGGCAAGACGTTGCTGATTGGAATAATACCAGCGGACGACTTCCTTCGGGTCTTCGTAGCTTTTCGCGAATTCGTCGACTTCGGCACGAATCTGCTCCGGCTTGGCTTGCAGTTCATTGGCCTTGACCAGCTCGGCCAGCACGAGGCCCAGCTTCACGCGACGCTCAGCCTGTTCCTTGAACATTTCAGCCGGGATCGGTGCGTCAGCGGCGTTCGGCACGCCACGTTGCTCGAGATCCTGACGAGCCATGCCGACCAGACGCTCCTGATCCTGTGCGATCAGCGCGCCCGGCACGTCGAGTTCCGAAATCTTCAGGAGCGCGTCCATGACCTGGTTCTTGACGATAGCTTGCGTGCGGCGCTTCGCTTCGCGTTCGAGATTGTCTTTGATCTCAGCGCGCATCTTGACCAGATCGCCGTCTTCGATACCGAGCGACTTCGCGAATTCAGCGTCGATTTCCGGCAGATGCGGCCATTCGATCTTCTTCATCGTGATCGTGAATTGCGCAGTCTTGCCGGCGACATCCTTGCCGTGATAGTCAGCCGGGAAAGCCAGATCGAATTCCTTCGACTCGCCGACCTTCAGGCCGAGCGCTGCCTTTTCGAATTCCGGCAGCATGCGGCCTTCGCCCAGCACGAATGCGAAGTCTTCAGCGCTGCCGCCCTGGAACACTTCACCGTCGATCTTGCCGACGAAGTCGACCGTCACGCGGTCGCCGTCTTTAGCCGCCGTGTCCGCGCCGCCGTCACCGTGCTCGCCGGATTCACCGCGAGCGTGGAAGTGCACGCGCTGCTTACGCAGGATGTCCAGCGTGCGGTCGATTTCCGCTTCGCTGATGGTGGTCGTGGTGCGTTCGATTTCTGCCGTGGCGACGTCGCCCAGCTTCACTTCCGGATACACCTCGAACGTCGCGTCGAACGCGTAGTCGCCTTCAGCAGCGTCGGCCTTCGGCGCGAAACTCGGCTGACCGGCAACGCGCAGGTTTTCGGCGCGGCTGATGTCGAAAAATTCCTTGCCAACCTTGTCGCTCAGCACTTCGGCTTCCACCTGGCCCGAATACTGTTGCGTCACCATCTTGAGCGGTACCTTGCCCGGGCGGAAACCCGGCATGCGCACGTTCTTCGCGAGTTGGCGGATACGCGAGTCCACTTCCTTCTGCACGGCGTCCTTCGGCAGGGAAATCGTTACGCGGCGTTCGAGCTTGCCGAGGTTTTCAACAGCGTTAGCCATGGCTTCAATCGTCCTAAAATTATTCGAGCGAATCAGTTATCTTCTCCGCGCCGCTTTTCGATGTCGCTTCGCATCGCGCGTCACATCAATTCGGCGCCCGCGCCGCGGGCTTGCAGGCCGTCGGCAGCACGGTTGGGTCCAAAGAGCCGAATATTTTAGCAAACTATTTGCGCGCCTAGCCGGGATTCGGTGATTGGGTGCATTTTTATCGGTGTTCGGGCCAATTTCCGTGCGGTTTTTGACGTTTGCAGCTTGCCTGGTGGCCGTTCAGTGCTTGCGTTGCGCCCGCTCCCTGCCAGTTTTCGGCCTGCTTGCGGTTTGACGCTCCCTTTCACCAGTGCCGCTTCCGCCGCCAGACGCAGCATGGGCGGCAGCGGCGCGCTTGCCTCGCGCCTTCGCGCCAGTAATTCCCGCCACGCGCTCCCACGGACGATCCCGGCTATGCCGTTCGACATATTCAGTCGGCGCGCCCATGCTGATAAGCTAATGGACGCGCTCGGGGCTGCGCCTGCGTCTATTCATATCATTCGCCCTCGCAACGATCCCAACCATTCAGAGACACCATGCCGAATTTGCCGTCCTCGCCTGTCGTCGTCATTGCCCCCGATTCCTTTAAAGGTTCGCTCAGCGCGGAACAGGTCGCGCAGGCGATTGCGTCCGGCATCCAGCGTGCCCGGCCGGACGCCGATGTACGCATCTGCCCGATGGCCGACGGCGGCGAAGGCACGCTCGACGCCATGCTCACGAGCGGCGGCGAACGTCGCAAGCTGAGCGTGCGCGGTGCGGCCGGTCCAGTGCGCGAGGCACTCACCGGCCTGCTTGCGGATGGCAGCGCGATCATCGAAACAGCGGAAATCGTCGGCATTACCGATCCGGTCGGCATGGGCGTGCCGGTCGAGGCGCGCAGTACGCGCGGCATGGGCGAAGCGATTCGCGCACTGCTCGACGCCGGCGTGCGGCGCTTTTTCGTCGCGCTCGGCGGCAGCAGCACGAACGACGGCGGCGCCGGCTTGCTGGCCGGACTCGGCCTGAAACTTTTCGACGCGCAAGACAACGAGCTCGACGCAACGCCCGAACAACTCGCTCGCGTGGCGCGTGTTGACGTGTCGCAGCTGGACGCCCGTCTCGCGGACACGCAGTTCGTCGGCATGTCGGATGTGGACAACCCGCTGACCGGCGACCACGGCGCAACCGCGGTGTTCGGTCCGCAAAAGGGCGTGAAGCCGGAGCAGATTGCCCCGATCGACGCTGCCCTCGCCCGCTTCGCCGATCTGCTCGAGGCGGCGCTGGGGCGCACGGCACGCGACCAGCCCGGCGCGGGGGCAGCCGGCGGTCTCGGTTTCGCGCTGCACATGCTGGGCGCGCAGTTCGAGCCGGGTGCGGAAACCGTCGCGCGGCAAATCGGTCTGGACGCGGCGCTAGAAGGCGCGAACTGGCTGATCACCGGTGAAGGCCGCTCGGACGTGCAAACGCTGCACGGCAAGGCGCCGTTCATCGCTTGCCGTCATGCACGGGCCGTGGGCGTGCCGGCCACGCTGCTCTCCGGTGCGGTCGATTCGGCAGCGCTACCGCGCCTCGCCGAACACTTCAGTGGCTGCTTCTCGCCGGCCCCCGGGCCGATCACCCTGGAGGTTGCCATTCGCGAGGCGGCGCGTTTGCTTGCCGACGAGGCCGAACAGTTGACGCGCCTGAAATACGGCACGCGTTGACCGGCGGGACGGTTGCGGCAACAATCACAGCGCCACGACCGCGCCACTCATCACGGGAAGACCATGAAGGCCTCCGCCAAAGCCGGACTCGAACAGTTCCTGACGTACCGTCTGCATGTCCTGAACAAACTCGCCGAGCGTGGCATCGGCGTGCGCTATCAGGACAAATTGGGCGTGACATTGCCTGAAGCGCGGGTGATCGCGTCGGTGGGCTCGTTCGGACCGTTTTCGATCATGGAACTGGCGCGGCACGCCAACCTCGACAAGAGTCAGGCTAGCCGCGCGGCCGAGGCATTGATCAAGCAAGGACTCGTGAAGCGCGAGACGAGCGCTGAAGACGGCCGCGTCGTACTGGTGTCGCTGACGCCGGAGGGTCGCGCGCTCTATCGCAAGGTGATGCCGATTGCGCGCAAGTGGAATGGGGATATGTTCGATTGCCTGGACGAACAGGAAAAGCTCGCGTTCGGCCAGGCGCTCGACAAGATCATCGACACGATGACGGAGCGAGAGGGGTAAGAAGGGTGGGCAGGCGCGGGGCACCCGCGCGACTCAGACTCAGTTTCCCGGCGCTATCCGATTGCCTGGTGCGGCACGATTGCCCGGTGCGGTGCGATTCCTCCGCGCCAAAGTGCTCCCGCCTCGCCGTCAGTTCTTGCCGGCGCTTTGACCGTCAGCACCGGGAGTGCCGGTCGTGCCGGCATCTTTCACTGTGGCGCTCGTTGCACCTGCTTCACCAGGCACACCGCCGACCGCCCCGCCAGTGCCGCCTACTCCACCAGCCGCACCGCCAGCCTGAGCCCCAGCCTGCGCCTGAGCACCGCGCGCAAGCCGCCAGGCGATCGCACCGAGCGAGCCGACGGCCAGCAACAAAGCCGCCCACAACATATAGCGCCGCATCGCGTCGGGGTCTTTGCCCGTCGAATACGAATCGCCGTCCTGCTCAACGAGCAGCGCCTCGCCCAGCCGCGCCGACACGACAACCGACGAAGCACCCATCAGCAGATCCGCCCGGCTCACCGCCGACGACACCGCACCCGCACTCCCCACCCCCAGCGTGAAAGGCCCGTCTCCCCGTGCGACGAAAGTGAGTGTCGCCGGACGCCAGCCCGCAGCGAGGGTCAATGGACCGCTTCCCAAACCGCCGTTACGCGTGTCGACCACCACGCGCCACTGACGATCCGTGTCGGACGCCAGTTCAAGCGATGGATTGCTTTGCTCCACCGTGCCGTTGTGCAAGCGGAACAGCGTCGCGCTCGAGACTTCTCTCCACGCCGCCTCCAGCCCCGCACGCGAGTAGACGACAGCGGGCGCCACGGTATTCGGCTGTGGCAGATTCAGGCGCAAACGATCGACCGGATAAGGGCCGCCGGTTTCGAAGAAATACTCGCCGGTTTTCGGCCCCGCGTGGGCAACGATGCCTTCGCGCCATTCCCGCTGGCTCTCCGCGCTTTGCGCAGGACCGGCGCTGGTCGTCTGCACCTGAGCGTCGATCGAGTCGATGTACGGCGCCCCGTCAAGCCAGCGCAACCGCAGGTAACGCGCGCGCATGTCGTTGAGCTCAATGCGATCCTGGCTCAGCGTGCTGCCGTTGTAGCTGACCTTGAGCAGTTGCGCCTCGCCGGCGGGTTGCCAGTTACGCAGATCGTCACTCGATTCGACGCTGACACGTCCCTGGTAATTGTCGTCACGCACATGCACGACCAATGCATCCACCCGAGCGTCCCTCCGCGTCTCGCGCCCGAGATCGATCAGGTCGGAATCATGTTGAGCGCGGGCCGGCGGGGCCATGGTTGCACGCAGCGACCCGTCAGTTGCAATCGTTACGCCAAGTGGTGCGCCGGTGCGGCCGGCAGCCGCGGGTGGCAGGGGAAACCAGGGCACCGGATGCAACGTGGCCGGTGCGCGGGAAAGCTCACGTGGTGCCTCAAGCGAATACGGCACAGGTTCGCCGGCGCCATTGAACACGCGCACGTCGCCAAGATCGCTGCGCTGGCTGGCGGCGTAGACGGCAGCCGGAAGCGCGACGCTGTAATAGGTGGCGCCGCTCTCGAGTTCGAGCGCGAAGCGCTGCGCAAACCGATCGACCGCGACCGCCGCCGTCGACACCCACACGGACGAGATCGCAAGACACCACCCCGTCACCATCAAGACACGCTTCATTGCTCAGTTTCCAGAACTGCCGCCTTGGGCGGCAACGGCGAGAAGTAACCGATCAGCAGCAACATCAGGCCGATACCGATGAACGACACGATCCGCTCGATACCGGTCACGTGCGACAGGTCGAACAGGAATAGCTTGACGACAGTCGCCGCCAGCAGGCCACCGCCGATGAACCAGAATATCCGGTTGGCCCGGCGGGTCGCCCAGATCATCATCGCCAATGCGCAGACCGTCCAGAATACCGACACCGAAGCCTGCACGAGCATGGAGCGCGACATCTCGTCGAGCTGGTACGGCACGCCAATCCAATGATGCAGCGTGCGCAGCAGCATCGCGTTGAGCCAGAAGAACCCGGTCACGCCCACGGCCACCTGCAATGGCACACGATATTCGCCAACCGGCACACCCAGGCGGTTGATGCGCACGAGCCACAACGCCGCCAGCGCAAAAATCACCGCCTGCACCAGGTCGAGTGGATTGAGCAGCGGCAGACGCGCCCACGCGCCGCCGTCCTGCGTCAGGTTCGCATAGAACGTCCACACCCACATTACCAGCACGAGCGGCGTCGACGCGATGGCGCACACGCGCACGATGCTGTCGCGACGCGCGAGCCATAGCCCGGCAAACGCAAACACGCTCCAGCCGACCAGGAACACCTGCTGGAAATTGAACGACGCCAACACCGCATCGACATCGTACGCTGCATGGAAATGATGATGCAGCGTGCGCAGCAGCAACGCGTTGAACCACAGGAACAGCGTCGCGAGCACCGCGTAATCGAACGCACGCGGATGCCAGTGCACGCCTAAGGTGCGCAGGCGCCGCAACCACATGGCGCAGGCGATGAACGCGAGGATCTGCGCCACATCCAGCGGATTGAGGATCGGCAGCCAGAAGAGCGGCGCGGCGCTGCCGTCGCTTGTCACGCTCGCGATGCTCCATATCCACAGCAACGCGGCGAGCGGCGCCGCGGCCCACACCTGATAGGCCTGCACGAAGCGCGCGACCGGCCAGCGCAAACGGTGTCCGACACCGGCCACCAACAGCAGCAGAAAGCCGAAGCCATAAGCCCACGCGCTCCAGCTCCATGCGCCTTCCGGCACGTATGCGCGCAAGCCCCAATAACCTTCGAGCGCGATGAGCGCGCCGGCCGTCCAGAGCATCAGCGTATGCAGCGGCGCGAGCACACGGTCGCCGAAGTCGCGCTGTTGACGCCACAGCAGCAGGTAGGTGGACGCTACGGCCAGCGCGCAAACTAGCCAACCGTAACCGCTGACCGGCGCCATGCTCAACATGAACAGGCTCAACGTCAGCAGCGCGAGGACCGGCACCAGCGCCAGCGCCGACAGTTCCGCGAGCGGCCACCGCAGCTTGCGGTGCGTGCCGTGCGCGAGCCACGCCGTCAGCACAGCGAACAGTGCGACGGCGGCAGTCTGGAAACGATCGCCATCGTACGCAAGATGGGCGTGAGCGTACGTGTGGATTTCGTTGAGACCGCCAATGATCCACCACAACAGCCCCCACATGCTGGCGACGAGGCCGATCTGCGGCATCCATGCGTGCCACGCGACCGCCTCGCTGCGCCCATGCAGCCGCCATCCCGTGAAGATGCCCGCGACCGCGATCAGCACGGTCGCAATGTACGCGCCGTTCAGGATCGGCCACGCATGCGCGCCATCGATCGCGAATGTACCGACACCGTACGCGCCCGCAGCGGCCAGCTGCATCAGCAGGCCGAAGCCAAAGGCCGTCAGGCGCCGCTGGCGCACGGCGAGCCAGGTGATCGCGGCGCCTTCGATTGCCCAGGTCGCGCTCGTGGTCGGTCCGGTGAAAGCGAGCGGCACAGCGAGCGTGGCGAAGATTACGGCCAGCGCGAGCATGGCCTCGAACATCATGCCGAGGCGCGCGCGCCGCGGCGCCAGCCAGCCCGCAATCGCCAGGTAGAACGCCGCCAGCGCGACTGCGCTCCACGCCAGGCCGAATTCGGTACCCTTCATCAGTGCCGCTTGCAGACCGATCGCGACGAGCGGCGTGCCGAACACCAGCGTGCCGTCGACGTAATGCTTGAGCGCGACCTCGCGGCGCACGGCGTAAAGCAAGGCGATGCCGACATACATCAGGAAGAACAGGATCAGGAACGGCTCGGCGCTGACAAGCAGTTCAGGCCGGTACGCCGTGACGCCCCACGCGGCGCCGATCGAAAACGTGAACACGAAGCCGAGCAGATTCAGCGGACGCCATGCCTTGAACCACGC
This sequence comes from Paraburkholderia sediminicola, assembly GCF_046026855.1. Classification (GTDB taxonomy): domain Bacteria; phylum Pseudomonadota; class Gammaproteobacteria; order Burkholderiales; family Burkholderiaceae; genus Paraburkholderia; species Paraburkholderia sediminicola_A. The sequence goes on from NZ_JAQQET010000009.1 coordinate 120,385, forward strand.
GATCGCGAAAATACCCGCGTTGAGCAACGCGTAGTAACTGAACAGCATGACGTGACTGCCGCCGCCTGTCGACAGAAGCACCGGTGCGAGAAAGCCGCCCGCGCTGCCCATGAAGGCCAGCGACGACGCGTTCTGCCGCACCGCCAGAAACGCGCTCAGGCCGCAGATTGCGATCATCAGGGGCAAAGCCGCGCCCGCCGGCAACAGGTGGTAGAGCTTCGTGGCGGCGAACACCGTCAGGTAGAGCGCGCCGACGCCGCCACCCTGCAGGATCAACCCATACGCGCCGCGGCGCTCACCGATGCGCCAGCCGAGCCCAAGCAAGGCGGTCGCGGCAAGCGCAACCCCAGCGAGACGGAATTCGATCGGCAACAGGCTGTTGTCGGCCGCGTATTTGAGCAGGAACGCAATGCCGAAGAACAGCACGATGATGCCGACCCGCACGACCGTGTTGCCGCCAAACAGCCAGTCGCGGCCGCTTTTGAAGAGGCGTTCCGCGAGACCTGGACCACGCGGAGGTGTGAACGACGAAGGTGGCGCGGACGGCGTTTGCGGTGTGAGCGGTTCGGTGGCAAGCGATGGCGGCAACGACGGCTCGGCGGACGGCGTCAAAGCCATCGGGCTACGCGGCTGAGCATTCTGCCTGTTCACCGCAGTCTGTTCGCTTGATGCAGGCGCGCCGGCCGAGGCAGGCGGCGTGACCGCACTGTCGCTCACTGCCGGGTGTACGGCGGCCGGCTGCGCTGGCGCGGCCGCAGGCTCGTGATGCGGCTTCTGTCCCGTCACGGGCGGGATCGCATACGAACGCGGCACGACATCGGCAGGCCGCAATGTGAACGTCACAGGCTCGCCGTCCGCCGTATTGGCCGCCGATACGCCCGTAACGCTGGCCCGCAACTCGCGAACCTCACCGCGTAGACCGGCGATTTCGCGCTCGAGTCGCTCGACGCGCACAGCTAGTTCATCGGCTGGGCTGCCGGGTATAGTCCAGTTATCGGTCGCCGCCGGTTTCGGCACAGGCTTGTTCGCGGCGCCTGGTGACTTTTTTTGCAATAGCCGTGCGAGCGCAAAGCCGGCCACCCCGCCCATCAGCCCACCGTAGCCGATTGGGAAATCGTTCGACAAGGCGGCCAGCATCCCGACCACCGCGCCGATCACGGCAAATATCACGCTCATCGCATCCCTCTTTTTTGTCTTCTGCTGCGAAGTCCGTTTGTCGCACGGATTAATCCACGCGTATTGCGTTAGCAATACAGCCAAAATCGGCGCGCAGAATACCATGTAAATCGCGCTTTTTAACCATCGAGCCGGCTAGGTCGAATGCTGACGCTTATTCGTCGATGCATATTGATTCTTGTTGCCGAATTTACGACCGAAACGGCCCGGCGCAGCCATCGCTAACGCCATGCGCCCAATGCACTTCGAACGCAGATTAACTATCTGCACAATATGGCTGACAGTGGATATCGGCTGCGCCCTTGCGCGGCTCGGTCGGTATCCGATTGCCTGGGACAAAACCGGAGAGCGGTATCCCACTGCATATCGCTTAATAGATTAACTGCGCTAAAAAAACATCGTCACGCTTCGAATACGGTAGCTCCCACCAGGCAGCCGCATTCGCCGCAACCCGCCAACCATGTCAAAATTCGGTATCGGCCACCGGGCCTTCGATCACCCCCATTTCATCCAGGGAAGTTTCAGTGGACATCAACAAACAGGTAGCGGCTCTCACCGCCTCAGAACTTCAAACCGCCGGCGCGAGCCAGGCGACGGCGATCGCCGTCAGCGTGCTGCTACGTCATCTGCGCTCGCCTGAATTGGCAAAACTGTTGTCGTCGGCGTTTGAGAACCACCAGGCGGTCATGCTGCAAACGCCATGGCCCGATCCGATGTTGCAGGCGTTCGAATCGACCCGCCGCTTTCTCGAAGGCGCCACGCAAGCCGAGTTGCCAGGCACGCAGGCCGAACAGCAGGCGCCGGCACCGGACGCATGAGCGCATGCCGGGCCGCGAGGCCCGGCGCAAACCATGCGGCAACGAAAGGCCAACAAAAAACCCCGTCAGCCGGAAGACTTAACGGGGTTCTCTGCTACATATGGATGGTGCGAGGGAGGGGACTCGAACCCCTACACCCTTGCGGGCGTCAGGACCTAAACCTGGTGCGTCTACCAATTTCGCCACCCTCGCAGCCGGGCAAAACGCTGTGCGCCCTGCCCGATGTCCTGCATGCCCACGGCCGCGTTAAAAACCCGCGCCCGAAAGCGTAAGCGCGAGATTCTAACCGATTGATCCGCGCTTGTCTGCATTTGGTCATGCATCTGTCCGAGGGGCGTCGATGCTACAATTTTTGGCTAAACGCACGCATACCGTGCCCTTCTTCGCCTGCCCTTCCCCACATTCCAATCCCGTGAATTTCGACGAATACTGCCAGCAGAAAGCGGCGCCGCCCGGATCGAGCATTTACTATGCGCTTCGTCAGGCGCCCGCGGCAAGCCAACCGCTCCTGACTGCGCTGTTTGCGCTGCGCCGCGAGTTCGAGGAAACCGTTAAAGAAACCAGCGATCCGGCCATCGGCCGCACCAAACTCGCGTGGTGGCAAAACGAAATCGCCGCGCTGGCTTCGGGCTCGCCGTCGCATCCGGTTTCGAAAGCGCTGGCGGCTTACTTACCCGACGTGCAGACCGAGTATCCGGCGCTGCAGGCGTTGCTTGCCGGTTTCGAAATGGACCTCGATCAGGCGCGCTATCTCGATTACCCGAATCTGCGGCGCTATGTGCAAGGTGTTGGCGGCGCCTTCGCGTCGCTGGTCGCGCGGGCTACGGCGAAAGACGCCGCGCAGGCGTCGAGTTGGTCGGCACCCCTCGGTGAGGCGCTGCTGCTTGCGCAGTTGGTGGTCGAAACCGGCAATGATGCGCGCCAGGGCCGCATCTATATTCCAATCGACGAAATGCAGCGCTTTAACGTCACCGCCGCGGATCTGATCAATCGGAAATATTCCGACGCGTTTACCGAGCTGATGCGCTTCGAGACCAAGCGGGCTCGCGATGCGATACAAGCAGCGCTCGCCGCCATGCCCGCAAGTGAACGCCGCTCGCAGCGCACGCTGGTGGCGCAGGCGGCACTCGCCTTGGCGCTGCTGGACGAAATCGAACGTGACGGCTATCACGTGCTGCATCAGCGCATCGCGTTGACACCGATCCGCAAACTTTGGATCGCATGGCGCGCCAGATAAGCGGGCTAAGCGAATCAAGCGGGCAACACAACGGCTGGCGCCTCATACTGATGAGGAAAAGCGCTGTGCGCTATCAGACGCGTAGCAACGGCAGCGGCTCGAACCGCTGCTGCAGGATCGAGGACGCATCGAGTCCCCACCAGGGCCCGAGTACCGTCGCGTAAAGTTGCTGGAAATCGACGCCGACCGGCAAGTTGCCATTGCCATCGAGCCGCGCGAGCACCGGCGGCACGCCATACAAACCACCGCGCACTCGCCCGCCCATCACGAAATGCGGCGCCACGGTGCCGTGGTCTGTGCCGTTGCTCTGATTCTCACGTGGGCGGCGGCCGAACTCCGCATAGGTCATCACCAGCGTCTGGTCCCAGCGGCCGAGCTCCACAAGCGCCGATTTCATCGACGCAAACCCTTCGGCCAGTTGCTTGAGCAGCGCCGCCTGCTGGCCGGGCTGGTTCTGATGCGTATCGAAACCGTTCAGCGTCAACCGGATCACCGCGACACCCTGCCTGCTGCGCGGCTGTTCCTGCGGCGTGCCCCGGACGGGAACTGCCTTCGGGGCGTCGCCAGCGGCGAGCACCTGCATGGCTGTCCTGATCGAACTGCCGAATGCGCCGCCGGGAAACACGGTCTTCAATTGCAGCTGACCTTGTGTGGGACGCAGATGGTCGGCGGCTTTCACGATGTCGTTCTCGACGTCGAGAATGTGCGCCAATTCCGGATTGCGCTCGTGCAGCGACACCGGTGTGGCGAGGCGCGAAGCCTTGACGAACTGCGCCGGATTGACCAGCACGATCGCGCGTGCGCCGTTGGCGAGCGGCCCCATTTCGGCGCTGCCGATCACGACGCCGTCGGCCGCAAAACCGGGCGGCACCGGCGCCTGCGCAAATGCGCGTGTGAGCCAGCCCTCGCGCAAGTATTGATCCGAACGCGACGCGGTGTCCCAGATCTCGATCGAGCGGAAATGCGACAGGTTCGGTTGCACGTAGCTGACACCCTGCACGATCGCCAGTTGCTGGCTTTGCCATAGCGGCATGAGCGGCTGCAACGACGGATGCAGCCCGGTGCGCTCGTCGAGTTGAATCGCCTGCTCGCGTTTGATGCCGATGTTTTTGCGCAGCTGGTAGTAAGCGGGATCGGCAAACGGAATCACGGTATTCAAACCGTCGTTACCGCCCTTCAACTCGACGAGAATCAGCAGGTTGCCGTAACCGCGGTTCGCCGGAGCGCCCAAAGCAGCCGCTTGCGCACCGAATGCGCGCCGCAGCCAGAGCGTCGCGCCGGCGGCTGCACCCATCGAGAGAAAGCTGCGTCGTTTCATCCTGCACCTCGTTCGATTGTCATGGCGCGTGTCCCGCCTGCCGCCTTCGACGGACCGTTCATTTGCGCTGCCGATCTGGTTAAACGGTTGAGCTGCTCAATTCCGTCGGCCATCGTAGTGGCTCACTTCAACTGATAAGCCGGGTCCATCAGCAATGCCTCCAGATAGGCGCTGGCGGTCGAATCGGTTGCGATCGCGTCGACCGGCGTGAGCGGCAAGACCGCGTGCTGCAACTGAAGCTCGGCCGACAACCCTGGCTTCGCCGTCGGTGCGGTGTTGTAATGCGCGAGCCACGCGTCGATGTCAAAGCGTACACCGCCTTGGCCGGCCTGGCCGACTCGCGCCATGGCGCGCTGCATCGGCGGATTCGCCTGCATATTGCCGGGTACGCTACTCGCCGCGATCTTTGCGCTCGCCGGATTGTTCATGCGCCGCGGACCGGCGGTTTCCGTTGCCCGAAACAGTTGCTCGACGAATTGCTTACGCGCAAGCAGTGTCGAACTGTTGATCCATATCGTGCCGCCCGGCCATCCTTTGACGTTCGGCGGGTAGAACAGGTTCTCGCCGAGCGTGCGGATTTGCGCCGCGAACGGTGCAGTGTCGCCATAGCCGATGTCGAACGCGCGCAGTGTCCCGACCACGAACTCAGCCGGAGATTTCACAAGGACGCCGCGATCGTCGTCGCCCCAGAACGCATCGCTCATGAAGAGGCCGCGCAGCGCGACCTTGATGTCGTAGTGACTCGCGTGGAACTGCGCGGCGATTGGCGCGATGCGAGCGGGGTCCGGCGTATCGGAGACGAACTCGCGCCACAGCTTGGTCGTGACGAAGGTCGCGGTTTCCGGTTGTGCAAGCAGGATGTCGAGCACCTGATCGCCGTCGAACGGGCCGGTTTGACCCAGCACGGTCTTGTCGCCGTCGTCGTGCTGGTTGGCGCGCCATACGTACGCCTGCGTGTCGGGATCGAGACTCCACCCCGTGTAGGCACGCGCGGCTTCCGATACATCGCGCTGCGTGTAGTGCCCTTCTCCGAGTGTGAACAGCTCCATCACTTCCCGCGCGAAGTTTTCATTGGGCTTGCCCTTGCGATTGCTCGCGCCATCCAGGTATTGCAGCATCGCCGGATCTTTCGCGACGTCGTGCAACAGCTCGCCGAAATTGCCGAACGCATCACGGCGCAACAGCATGTTCTGCTGCGCCATCTGCTGCGGATACTGGACCTTGTCCTGGCCCGACGTGAAGTGGTTATGCCAGAAGAGCGTCATGCGCTCGGTGAGCGGCGACGGCGTGCTCAGCATCTCGCGCACCCACCACGCACGTAATAATTCGTAACGCTGACCGCGCAGTCGTTGTTCGTCGCGGCGTTGCTCGTCTGTCCATGTTTTACGCGTTTCGCGTGTCGGGATCGGTTCGAGCACCCAGTCCGGCAGCGGCGTGACGGCTTCGGTCCGGGCTGTCGCCAGCACCTTGTCGACGGCCTGCTCTCGCGTGAGTCCAACGTACTGCGCGACTTCGTTACTATCGGGCGCAAACCCGACGCGCGTCAGGAAGAAGCGTGCGTCGTCGGCGTCGAGGATGTTCTGGTCAGCAGGAGAAGCAGCCGACGCGGCAGCCGGCGCGCGATGCCTGTTGTGAGGCACCAGCGAGGCGCCTTGCTGCACGGCCGATGCCGGCGCACACCATGTCACCGCCGCGAGCGCGGTGGCAGTGATTGCAAGCCATCGGCCACCATGCCCGCCTGTCAGCAATTTCATCATCGATCATCCGGTTGCGGGACATCACGAAAAGGCATTCGTGCGTGGAAAACGCACTATGCTCTAGCGGCTCAACGGCAGACGGGACGGGAGAGTTGACGGGGGAAGTGCAACGAAATCTTTCACGCACGGAGAAAACGCGACCGGCGTGCCCGGAGCGGGCACGGAAATAGCTAGCGTTTGTAGAGTTCGCGGACAGCGTCTTCGATATGCTGTCGTAACAGGCGCCGTTCGTCCGGCGTCATATGACCATCACGACGACGTTGATCGAGATCGGGGGGAACTGCAGTGCGCAACATCGCGTCTGATGCTGGGCGGTCGTTGTTGAGGTTGTGGCGATTCGCCCTGGAATTAGCCGACCTGGGGGCGCGTTCGCTCGCAGCTCTGTCGGCCGAAGGCTGGGCGTGAGCGAGCGTTGGTCCCAGTGTGCCTGCAAGCGTCCCGGCTACCGCCAGTGCAATTACGCTTAGGCGCACATTCGGCCAAACCCCTCCCTTCATGTTGTTCCCTTCGTGGCGCGGCAACCGGCTACCTCAAATGCGTATACAGACCCCGGTAGCGAGCCGGGTGCGAGAGTTTTAGTCGAGTGAAGTATCCACCGAACAGCCGCATTGAGTAAAGGAGTCTACCTGCCCGTGCTTTACGTCGTGCCACAGTGCGGGTAAATTTTGTAACTGACTGTAACCCGATAAATGATGCAACCGCGCACCCCTTTCTAATCGCGCTAAGATGCCGACCATGGAAACTAAAAACCCTTCGAAAATCCTCGTCGTCGACGACGATCCGCGCCTGCGCGATCTACTGCGCCGCTACCTCGGTGAACAGGGCTTCAATGTCTACGTTGCCGAGAACGCGCCGTCCATGAACAAGCTCTGGGTGCGCGAGCGCTTCGACTTGCTGGTGCTCGATCTGATGCTGCCCGGCGAGGACGGCCTGTCGATCTGCCGCCGCTTGCGCGGCAGCAACGACCGCACGCCGATCATCATGCTGACGGCCAAGGGTGAAGACGTCGATCGTATTGTCGGGCTCGAAATGGGCGCCGACGACTATCTGCCCAAACCGTTCAACCCGCGCGAACTGGTTGCGCGGATCCATGCGGTGCTGCGTCGCCAGTCGCCTTCGGAGCTGCCGGGCGCGCCGTCCGAAACCACCGAAGTGTTCGAGTTCGGCGAGTTCGCGCTGAATCTTGCCACCCGCACACTCACCAAAGCCGGCCAGGAAATTCCGCTGACCACGGGTGAGTTCTCGGTTCTCAAGGTGTTTGCACGTCACCCGCGTCAGCCGCTGTCGCGTGAAAAGCTGATGGAATTGGCGCGCGGCCGTGAATACGAAGTGTTCGACCGCAGCCTCGACGTACAGATTTCGCGTCTGCGCAAGCTGATCGAACCTGATCCGGGCAGCCCACGTTTCATTCAGACCGTCTGGGGTCTTGGCTACGTGTTCATTCCTGACGGTGCAGCCTGAGTTTGTTCTCACCTCCCGTTTTTGATTTCAGATAAGAAGGGCCCATGCGGATCGACCGGCGCCTCCTGACGCTCGCGTTCGGCGGCCTTTTCTGGCGGACCTTTCTGTTGATCGCTTTATTGATCGCAGTCAGTCTCGCCGCGTGGTTCCAGAGCTTTCGGGTGATCGAACGCGAGCCGCGCGCACAGCGCGTGGCGTTGCAACTGGTCGCTATCGTCAAGCTCACGCGCACCGCACTCCTCTATTCCGATCCCGACCTGCGGCGCGCCTTGCTGCAGGATCTGGAAAGCAATGAAGGGGTGCGCGTGTATCCGCGCGAAACCACCGACAAGTACAAGCTGCAGCCTGACGAGTCGCTGAACCGGCTGATCGAGCACGACATTCGCGGCCGCCTTGGCGACGACACGGTCATCGCGCAGAGCGTCAACGACATCCCCGGCGTCTGGATCAGCTTCAAGATCGACGACGACGACTATTGGGTGGCGCTCGACCGCGATCAACTGGACAACGCGACCGGCTTGCAATGGGCCGGCTGGGGCGTATTCGCGCTGGCATTGTCACTGTTCGGCGCGGCGTTCATCACCAGCCTCGTGAACCGTCCGTTCGCCCGGCTCGCCATGGCCGCGCGCAAAGTGGGCTCCGGTCAGTCGCCGGAGCCTTTGCCCGAGCGCGGCATGGGTGTCGCCGCCGAGACCAATCGCAGCTTCAACCAGATGGTGCAGGACCTCGAACAACTCGAGGCTGACCGCGCGCTGATGCTCGCCGGGATTTCGCACGATCTGCGCACCCCGCTCGCGCGGCTGCGGCTCGAAACCGAAATGAGCCCGTCAGACCAGACCACCAAAGATGCGATGGTCGACGACATCGAACAGATGGACATGATCATCGGCCGATTCCTCGACTACGCCCGTCCGGTGCAGCGCGTGCCGGAGCCAGTCGATCTCTCCGTGATTGCAGGCGAACTGGCCGCGCGGATGCAAAGCGAGGACAGCATGCGGCTGATCACGCGCCTCGCGCCATCGGCCGTGATCGAGGCGGATGAGACCGACATGCGCCGCGTGGTCGGCAATCTGCTGGAGAACGCGCGCAAGTATGGTTTGAGCGACGGCGACGGGATACCGCACGTGATTCTGGAAACGCGTGTGTCGCACTCGCGGGTCGAGTTGTCCGTGGTCGACGAAGGCCCCGGTATTCCTGAAGACCAACTGGCGCTTGTCACACGACCGTTCTATCGTGTGAATTCGGCGCGCACCCAGGCGAATGGCACGGGCCTTGGCATGGCAATTGTGCAGCGGCTGGTAGGCCGTTACCGCGGCGCGTTACGCCTGCGCAATCGCACGCCAGGCCCGGGTCTGGAAGTAACGATCGAGTTCCCGCTTGCAAAAGGTGTCTGACCGGAAAGGGCATCGCCCTGCCGGTGCGACCGTCGGTCTCGTTGAATAATAACTATCCAGGGCATTAGGAAAAAACTATTGAACGGATAATTTAATAGAGCTATATTCGAATACGTGTAACGTGCTCGTTACGACGAGCTGGTAGCCTCAACATGCTGTTTTTCCATCACACGAAGGAGCACTCGCATGAAAACCGTTGGCGATAAAGTCGAAGCGTTTACCGTTACTGCTGCCAAGCCGGGCTTCAACAATCACGAAGAAAACGGCGTGTCGGCATTCGAAGAGATCACGGAACAGTCGTTCCCGGGCAAGTGGAAGATCATCTATTTCTACCCGAAGGATTTCACGTTCGTGTGTCCGACGGAAATTGTCGAATTCGGCAAGCTGGCCAAGGATTTCGAAGAGCGCGACGCAGTGCTGCTCGGCGGCAGCGTGGACAACGAATTCGTCAAGCTGGCCTGGCGCCGTGAGCATAAGGATCTGAGCAAGCTGAACCACTATGCGTTTGGCGACGTGAAGGGCGAGTTGATCGACCAGCTCGGCGTACGCGACAAGGAAGCCGGCGTGGCACTGCGCGCAACGTTCATCGTCGATCCGGACAATACGATTCAACACGTTTCGGTGAACAACCTGAACGTCGGCCGTAACCCGGAAGAAGTGCTGCGTATTCTCGACGGTCTGCAAACGGACGAACTGTGCCCTTGCAACCGCGCAGTCGGCGGCGCAACGCTGTAAGCAGTGCTGTCAGAAGCCCGCTAAGCTTGAAAAGCCAGCGGGCTTTTTTATCGACAACCTGATAGGAGATGTCAATGGAATTCTTGTCTTCGATTAAGGCGCTCGTGCCTGACTACGCCAAGGACATTCGGTTGAATCTGGACGGGACGATTGCGCGCTCGTCGCTGGAGGGGAATGACGCGGTCGGCGTGGCGTTGGCGGCGGCGTTTGCGGCGAAGAGCACGGTGATTATCGACGCGATTCGCAATGCCGGGGTTTTGTCGCCGGAAGAGACGAACGGCGCGCTCACTGCAGCTGCGTTGATGGGGATGAATAACGTCTGGTATCCGTATGTCGAGATGACGGATAACGCGGACTTGAAATCGCAACCGGCGCAGTTACGGATGAATGCTTATGCGTCGCATGGCGGTGTGGATAAGCGACGATTTGAGATGTATGCGTTGGCGGCCTCGATTATTGGTAAGTGTCATTTTTGCGTGAAGTCGCATTTTGATACGCTTGTTGCTGAAGGGATGAGTTCTACGCAATTGCGGGATGTGGGGCGCATCGCGGCGGTGGTTAACGCTGCTGCGCAGTGTATTGCTGCTGAGGGTAAGTAGTTTTTTTTCGCGCAGCGGGAGTTAAGTTTTTTTTCGCTGCGCGGGTGTGTTTTTTTGCGTTTCCTTGATCTGGCTTTTTGGCCTTTCCTTGAATTGATATTGGTCTATTAGCGTTGCCCCTATGCGGGGCGATGCTAATAATCCAATAAGAAAACAAGGAAAGGCCAAAACCATAAAAACACAAACGAGCGCCGCGCAGGCAACCAAATCAAGGAAATCCCAACACCGCAGGCATCCAGAATAACAAGCTACAACCTCAACTCCTGATCAACAAAACCACAGCCTGCGCCTCAATCCCTTCCCCACGCCCGAGATACCCCAGCTTCTCATTAGTTTTAGCTTTAACATTAACCCGCTCAACCGGCAGGTCAAGATCCGCAGCGATATTCGCGCGCATCCCTTCGATATGAGGTGCCAGCTTAGGCGCCTGCGCAATCACACTGCCATCCACATTAGCAATAGAAAACCCAGCGGCTTTAATGCGAGCAAAACACTCGCGCAGTAAAACCCGGCTATCCGCGCCCGCGAATCTGGCATCCGTATCGGAAAAATGCCTCCCAATATCCCCCATCGCGGCAGCACCAAAGATAGCATCGGTAATGGCATGCAACAGCACATCCGCATCTGAATGCCCGAGCAGCCCGCGCTCATAGGGAATCGTCACGCCACCGATAATCAACGGACGTCCCGGCACCAGCGCATGCACGTCATATCCCTGCCCAATTCTGAAATCCATATGCGTCAAGCCCGTTAATTAAAATTGAAATCGTCGAATCAGGAAGCGGAAGCGGGCCGGCACAGAATCGCCTCGGCCAGATCGAAGTCTTCCGGATAAGTGACCTTGAAGTTGCGCAAGCTGCCCTGGACCAATCTGGGCGCGTGTCCCAGCCACTCGATCGCGCTCGCTTCGTCGGTCAGGTCATGGCCGTCGGCCTGCGCGCGCAGAATCGCCTCGCGCAACATGCCGATACGGAACATCTGCGGCGTCTGCGCCTGCCATAGGCCATCGCGCGCTTCGGTACGGGCAATCCGCCCGTCAGACGAACCCGAGTCGATCCGCTTCAAGGTATCCGCAACAGGCAAGGCCATAATGCCGCCCACCGCGTCGTCCTTTAGCGCGCCGATCAGCGTGCGGATCAGCGCCGGTGTAATACCCGGCCGCGCGGCGTCGTGTACCAGCACCCAGTCGTCGTCGTGCGCGCCGAACTCGGCCAGCGCGTGCAAGCCATTCAGCACCGACGCCTGGCGCGATGCCCCGCCGGAGCGGCGCACGGCAAAACGCAAGCCGCCGAAGCGGCGGGCGTCGAAGTGCTGGTCGTCGGGGGCAATCACCACAAGGGTTTGCGCAAACTCGCTGCAGGCGTCAAATGCCGCCAGCGAGTAATGCAACATGTCGCGGCCGGCGACAGTGCGATATTGTTTGGGCATCGCGGCGCCGGAACGGCTGCCGGTGCCAGCGCACGGAATCAGGGCAAATAGACGGGAAGTCACGAGTGCGGACGCCGCGAAGTAAAAGTAAAGGACGGATTTTATAATAGGTCCTTCGCATCTACGCCCTGACACGCGTAAACTTGCCGATCACGTGTGAGCCTGAGGCCGCTTTTTCTCTTCTATGCCAGACATCGCCGCATCATCGCAGTACTCCCCGCCCGTCGCGCTCGTCAAGGCCGGCCAGCGTTTTGCCTTCGACGGCACGCATGGCTCGTCCGATGCGCTGCTGATCGCCCGCTACCATCTGGCCTATCGCGAGAAGGTGCCGCTATTGGCGGTCGTCTGCGAAAGTGCCGTCGACGCGCAACGCCTGGCGCAGGAAATCGGTTTTTTCGCGCCCGAGGCACGCGTGCGCCTGCTGCCCGACTGGGAAACGCTGCCTTACGACACGTTCTCACCGCACCAGGATCTCGTCTCCGAGCGCCTCGCCACGCTGCACGATCTCGGCGAAGGCCGCTGCGACATCCTGCTGGTGCCCGCCACCACTGCCCTGTACCGGATGCCGCCTGCCTCGTTCATGGCCGGCTACACGTTCTCCTTCTCGCAAGGCGAGCGCCTCGACGAAGCCAGGCTCAAAGCGCAATTGACGCTCGCCGGCTACGAGCACGTGAGCCAGGTAGTGCGTCCCGGCGAATACTGCGTGCGCGGTTCGCTGCTCGATCTGTATCCAATGGGCTCGCCCCTGCCGTACCGGATCGACCTGTTCGACGACCAGGTCGACTCGATCCGCGCATTCGATCCGGACACCCAGCGCAGCCTCTACCCGGTGAAAGACGTGCGTCTGCTGCCAGGCCGCGAGTTCCCCTTCGACGAAGCCGCGCGCACGGCATTCCGCAGCCGTTGGCGCGAGACCTTCGAGGGCGATCCGAGCCGCGCCTCGATTTATAAGGATATCGGCAACGGCGTGCCGTCGGCGGGCATCGAATACTACCTGCCGCTCTTCTTCGAAGAAACGGCGACGCTGTTCCATTACCTGCCTGAAGGCGCCCAACTGGCGTTTGTGGGCGATCTGGACGCGGCGATCAAGCGTTTCACCAACGACACCCGGCAGCGCTACAACTTCCTCTCGCACGATCGCGACCGGCCGATTCTGGAGCCGCAACGTCTGTTCCTGTCGGACGAGGACTTCTTTACGTTCGCCAAGCCGTTCGCACGGCTCGTCCTGCCTGCCAACGCGGGCGGCGGCTGGTCCGTGCCGTTGCCGAGTCTCGCGCTCGACCGCCATGCAGACGATCCGGTCGCCGCACTGCGCGCCTATCTCGAGACCACGCCGAACCGCGTGCTCTTTGCCACTGAATCGGCCGGCCGGCGCGAAACGCTGTTGCAACTGCTGGCCGACAATCATCTGAGGCCCGCCTCGAGCGACAGCTTCCAGGACTGGCTGGTCGGCGACTCGCGTTTCTCGCTCGGCGTCGCGCCGCTAGCCAACGGTTTTGCGGTGCCCGTCGACGGCATCGCGGTCATCACCGAGACCGAGCTGTACGGCCCGCTCGCGCGCCGCTCGGGACGGCGCCGCCAGGAACAGGCCAGCAACGTCGATTCGATGGTGCGGGATCTGTCCGAGCTGAAGATCGGCGATCCGGTCGTGCATTCGCAGCACGGTATCGGCCGCTATATGGGCCTCGTGACGATGGACCTCGGCGAAGGTGAGACCGAGTTCCTGCACCTCGAATACGCAAGCAACAGCAAGCTCTACGTGCCGGTCGCGCAGTTGCACGTGATCTCGCGCTACAGCGGCGCGGATCCGGAAAGCGCGCCATTGCATTCGCTCGGGTCGGGTCAGTGGGAAAAGGCCAAACGCAAAGCCGCGCAGCAGATCCGCGACACCGCGGCAGAGCTGTTAAACCTGTACGCCCGTCGCGCACTGCGCGAAGGCCATGCGTTCGCGCTCGAACCGAAAGACTATGTGAAGTTCGCCGAGACCTTCGGCTTCGAGGAGACACCTGACCAGGCCGCAGCGATTGCCGCCGTGATCGGCGACATGACGAGCGGCAAACCGATGGACCGCCTCGTGTGCGGCGACGTCGGGTTCGGCAAGACCGAGGTGGCATTGCGTGCGGCGTTCATCGCGGTGATGGGCGGCAAGCAGGTTGCGCTGCTCTCGCCCACCACGCTGCTCGCCGAACAGCACACACAAACCTTTACCGACCGTTTCTCGGATTGGCCGGTGCGCATTGCCGAATTGTCGCGCTTCAAGTCGACCAAGGAAGTCAACGCGTCGATCCAGCAGATTAACGAAGGCACGGTCGATATCGTGATCGGCACGCACAAGCTGCTGTCGTCGGATGTGCAGTTCAAGCGGCTGGGGCTCGTGATCATCGACGAGGAACACCGTTTCGGCGTGCGTCAGAAAGAAGCGCTGAAGGCACTCAGAGCCGAAGTCGACGTACTCACGCTCACCGCGACGCCGATCCCGCGTACGCTCGGCATGGCGCTCGAAGGCCTGCGCGATTTTTCTGTGATCGCCACCGCGCCGCAAAAGCGCCTCGCGATCAAAACCTTCGTGCGTCGCGAAGAAGACAGCGTGATTCGCGAAGCGATGTTGCGCGAGTTGAAACGCGGCGGCCAGGTCTACTTCCTGCACAACGAAGTCGAGACGATCGAAAATCGCCGGCAGATGCTCGAAGCGCTCGTGCCCGAAGCACGTATCGCGGTCGCGCATGGGCAGATGCATGAGCGCGAACTCGAACGCGTGATGCGCGATTTCGTTGCGCAACGCGCGAACGTTCTGCTGTGCACGACGATTATCGAAACCGGTATCGACGTGCCGAGCGCCAACACGATCCTGATTCACCGCTCCGACAAGTTCGGCCTCGCGCAACTGCATCAATTGCGTGGCCGCGTGGGCCGCTCGCATCACCAGGCGTACTCGTATCTGCTGGTGCATGACCCGCAAGGTCTGACGAAGCAGGCTCAGCGCCGTCTCGAAGCGATCCAGCAGATGGAGGAACTCGGTTCAGGCTTCTATCTCGCGATGCACGACCTCGAGATTCGTGGCACCGGTGAAGTGCTCGGCGACAAGCAATCGGGCGAAATTCAGGAGATCGGTTTCCAGCTCTACACCGACATGCTGAACGACGCTGTGAAGGCGCTCAAGGAAGGCAGAGAGCCGGACCTCACCGCACCGCTCGCCGCGACCACCGAGATCAATCTGCACGCGCCCGCGATTTTGCCGGCGGACTATTGCGGCGACGTGCAGGAACGTCTGTCGCTCTACAAGCGCCTCGCCAATTGCGAACACAACGATTCGATCGACAACATCCAGGAGGAATTGATCGATCGCTTCGGCAAGTTGCCGCCGCAAGCGCATGCGCTCGTCGAGACACATCGTCTGCGTCTGGCGGCCAAGCCTTTGGGCATTTCGAAAATCGACGCGGGCGAAACGGTGATCGGCTTGCAGTTCATCCCCAATCCGCCGATCGACGCAATGCGGATCATCGAGATGGTGCAGAAACACAAGCACATCAAGCTCGCGGGCCAGGACAAGCTGCGTATTGAAACGCGCAGCCCGGATCTGGCCGTGCGTGTGGCAACGGTGAAAGAAACCTTGCGCGCACTCGGAACACCGAGCCGCGGCACGGCGGCCACGGCCGTTGCGCGCTAACGGGTCGTGCTCTTGCGTGCTGACGCGTGCTGATGCACCGGGATCGCGTCAACACCCGGCGCAGACTCCGACACCCACGCGGCACCCACGCCGGCACCATTGAAAAAACGGGGTACGTCTAGCCGTTTTTCATTCATGCTGCGGTGCGCAAACGCGCGCCGCAGCATACGGGTGAGTTTTTTTTGGGTATGATCGAAAGACTCAAATGCTGGAGTCTTGTCATGTCTCACGTCGCTGAATCAGCGCAGTCCTCGCAAACACCCGCCTCTGAATCGAATTCTTCCTCGCCTGCAACGCTGCCTGCCTCGCTCCCTTGGATAACCCGTCTCGTGTCGATGGACACGGTGAGCCGTAACCCCAATCTTGGTCTGATCGAGACCGTGCGCGATGAACTGCGCGCAGTTGGCATCGAAGCCACGCTCACCCACGACGAAAGCGGCAAATGGGCCAATCTGTTTGCAACGATTCCCGCGCACGACGGCGAGACTAACGGCGGCGTGGTGCTGTCGGGCCATACAGACGTAGTGCCCGTAGACGGTCAGCAATGGGACAGCGATCCGTTCAGCCCGGAAATTCGCGGCGATAAGCTGTACGGCCGCGGCACCTGCGACATGAAAGGCTTTATCGGCGCAGCGCTTTCGCTCGTGCCCGAGATGCAGCGCACCCGGCTCGCCAAGCCGATTCATTTTGCCTTGTCGTTCGACGAGGAAGTGGGTTGTGTCGGCGCGCCGCTCCTGATTGCAGATCTGATGAAGCGCGGTGTGAAGCCGGACGGCTGCATCGTCGGCGAGCCGACCAGCATGCGCCCCATCGTGGCGCACAAAGGCATCAACGCGTATCAATGCTGCGTGCGCGGCCAGGCGGCGCACTCCTCGCTTACGCCGAAGGGCTTGAACGCCATCGAATACGCCGCGCGTTTGATCTGCTACATCCGCGATATGGCCGATCAATTCCGCGAGCAAGGCCCGTTCGACGAACTGTACGACGTGCCCTTCACCACGGCGCAAACCAGCACGATCGTTGGCGGTAACGCGATCAATACCGTGCCGGCCGAATGCAAGTTCCAGTTCGAATTTCGCAACCTGCCCACGCTCGATCCCGAACCGATCTTCGCGCGCATCGATCAATATGCACGCGAAACGCTGCTGCCGAAAATGTTGCGCGAGCATCCGTCCGCGGCCATCGAAATCTCCAGAATCGCCGCGGCCCCCGGCCTCGATTCGTCTGAACAAGCCGCGATCACGCAACTCGTGCGCGCGCTGACCGCGGACCAGGACAAGCGCAAAGTCGCGTACGGCACCGAAGCCGGGCTGTTCTCGCTGGCGGGCATTCCGAGCATTGTGTGCGGCCCCGGCGACATCCAGCAGGCGCACAAAGCCAACGAATTCGTGGCGCTGGATCAGCTCGTGGCATGCGAACGTTTCCTGCAGAAATTCATTCACAGCATGTCGGTGGACGCGCACGCGCACTGAAACTGATCGCTGCAAAAATAGTCTTAGCCATATCGAGGAAAAACACGCCCACACCATGTCAACCGCCACGCCGCAGCACACCGACCATACGATCGACGGCGAGCCGATCCCCACACTCGACGACATCGCCACGCAGCACTTTGCGTTGACGCCGTGGGTGACGCGAACGCCCGTATTCGACCGGCTCGACTTTCCGTCGCTGGAAGGCACGGTCGTGAATTTCAAGTTCGAATTGCTGCAGGCAGGCGGCAGCTTCAAGGCGCGTGGCGCGTTCACCAACCTGCTCGCGCTCGACGAAGCGCAACGCAGTGCAGGCGTGACCTGTGTATCGGGCGGCAATCATGCGGTGGCGGTCGCGTACGCGGCAATGCGTCTCGGCGTCAGCGCGAAGGTCGTGTTGTTTCGTGCGGCCAATCCGGCACGCGTTGCCTTGTGCCGGCAGTATCAAGCCGACATCGTGTTCGCGGAAAACATTTCCGAGGCGTTCGAACTGGTGCGCCGTATCGAGGCGGAGGAAGGCCGCTATTTCGTGCACCCGTTCAACGGTTATCGCACCGTGCTGGGCTCGGCTACGCTTGGCTATGAATGGGCCACGCAAACGCCCGACCTCGAAGCGGTGATCGTGCCGATCGGCGGCGGCGGTCTCGCTGCCGGCGTGGCCACCGCCATGCGGCTCGCGAATCCGCGGGTGCACGTGTACGGCGTCGAACCGGAGGGATCGGATGCGATGGGCAAAAGCTTCGCAGCCAATCACACGGTCAAGTTGGGCCACATGCACACGATCGCCGATTCACTGGCTTCGCCGCATACCGAGGAATACAGCTACGAATTGTGCCGCCGTCATATCGACCAGCTCGTCACCGTATCCGACGACCAGTTGCGCGCAGCCATGCTGACCTTGTTCGGACAACTGAAACTAGCCGTCGAACCGGCCTGCGCCGCAGCTACGGCAGCGCTGCTCGGGCCGCTGCGCGAAAAGCTGCAAGGCAAACGCGTAGGCGTGCTGCTATGCGGCACCAATACCGACCCGGTCAGTTTTGCCGCGCATATCGAGCGGGCGCGCCATAGTCAGTCACAGCTTCCAGAGTAAGGTCATTCCGTTCTTTCCTTGCCAAAAGACTAGCCTATCCTTCTCAGATTGGTATGATTCGATTATCGACTTCTGGGAGGAACGTATATGAGCATGGTCAAGGAATTCAAGGAATTTGCCCTGAAAGGCAACGTAATGGATCTCGCCGTCGGTGTGATTATCGGCGGCGCATTTTCCACCATCGTCAATTCAATTGTTAAAGACCTGATCATGCCGGTTGTCGGTGTTGCCACTGGCGGCCTCGATTTCTCCAACAAGTTCATTCGCCTCGGCGATATTCCCGCCAGCTTCAAAGGCAGTCCCGAGTCATATAAAGACTTGCAAACGGCTGGCGTGGCGGTGTTCGGTTATGGCTCGTTCATCACCGTGGCCATCAACTTCGTGATCCTCGCGTTCATCATTTTCCTGATGGTCAAGTTCATCAATAATCTGCGCAAGCCCGCTGAAGCCGCGCCGGCAGAGCCGCCGCCGACACCGGAAGACGTCGTGCTGCTGCGTGAAATCCGCGATTCACTGAAAAACGCGGCGCCGCGTTAAGCGAACTTAAGCATTCGCGCCGGCCCATTAGCCGGCGCAAATAAAGAAAGGCCTGTTGCGAAAAAATCGCCACAGGCCTTTTTCGTGCCGCGTGCAAATTACACCGCCGCAGTCGACCCCGTCGACCCCGCGAACGCACTAAACGTCCCTTTCGTCCCTTTCGTCCTTTTCCGCCTTCTGATTCACCGCGCTTTCAATCATCGCCTCGAGTTGTCCAAAATTGACAGGCTTCGTCAGATGCGAAGTGAAGCCGGCACTCAGGCAGCGGCGCACATCCTCATCGGTACCGAAGCCGGTTAACGCGACCGCCGGCACATCCGAATGCTCGCGGAACGCTTTGACGAAATCGAGACCGGTGCCGTCGGGCAAGCCTACATCGCTGATCACCAGATCGAACGTCTGCGTCTGGGTAGCAGCCAACGCATCGTCCACACGGCCCACGGTGGTCACGTCGTGACCCAGGCTGCGAATCAGTTGCCCCATCACCTCGGCGGTATCCACGTGGTCTTCAATCAGCAAAATAGTCAGCGGGCCGGGAGAATGCACCTCATCAGGCGCGGCAACGGGCGTTGATTGGGCAGGCGCGGCGGCGGTCGGCAGCGTGATCGTGAAAGTCGCCCCGCAGTGCGCGCCCGGACTCTGGGCGACCACCGTGCCGCCATGCACATCCGTCAGCGCCTTGGTGATCGCGAGACCGAGACCCAAGCCGCCGAATTGCCGCGTCATGTTCTGGTTGCCTTGCTCGAACGCGTTGAACAATTTGCCGATCTGCTCGGGCTCGATGCCGATGCCTGTATCCTCGACCGAGATCTGCACGTGCATGCGTTCATCTTGCGTGCGCACATAAATATGGCCGCCGTCCGGCGTGAACTTGGCGGCGTTGCGAATCAGGTTCCACAGCATCTGCTGCAAGCGCGCGCGGTCGGCGAGCACGTAATGGTGCTGCGCATTCTTGCCGACGTGCACGTCCTGCTGCTTGACCTGAATCTCGCTGTGAAAGAGTTCGAGCACGCTGTCCATCACCTCATGCACGTCGACGGTTTCGAGCGACAGACGCAGCTTGCCGTTCGCCACACGTGTGAGATCGAGGAGGTCGTCGATCAGGCGCGCTTCGAGTTCGACGTTGCGGCGGATCATACGCACGCTCGCGCGCGCCTGATCGGGCAGATCCGGGATCATCTCCAGCACGCTGGCGCCCGCCAGTACAGGCGTGAGCGGCGTGCGCAATTCGTGCGACAGCATGGCGAGGAAGCGGTCTTTCGCACGATTGGCTTCTTCGGCGATCTGGCGGGCAGCCTGCTCCGAGGCAAGTAGACGCTCGCGTTCCTCGATCGCCTCGCGCTGGGGATGAATGTCCGTGCAACTGCCAAACCATTTGCTGACATTGCCTTCGGCGTCGCGCATAGCAACGGCGCGGACGTCGAACCAGCGATATTCGCCGTCGTGGCGGCGAATCCGCAGTTCGTGACGATAATCACTGGCGCCGCTCGTCACCGCCTTGAGCCAGGTACGGCGAATCTCTTCACGATCGTCGGGATGCACCGCATCGAGCCACGCGAGGCCGTACGAACTGCTTTCCCCCAATCCCGTGTAGTCGAACCACTGCTTCGAAAGGAAATCGCAATCCCCCGCGGCATTGCAGGTCAGCACGAGGTGCGGCAACGCCTCCGACAATGTCCGGTAATGCTGTTCCCGGTCGCGCAGCAGCAAGGCATCGTCCGACGCCTTCTGCAAGCGCACTTGCGAGAGCACCCGTTCAACAGCCTCAGGCAGATAATCGAGGTAGTCGCCAGATTTCGGCACCACGTCGGATACGCCCGCGCGCAACGCTTCGATCACCCGGGATTCGTCAGTGAAACCGGTCACGAGGATGGCGGGGATCCGCACCCCTTCCGCGCGCAAGCGGCGAAAGAAGTCGAGGCCGGTCTCCGGTCCGCTGAGCTGGTAGTCGAGCACCAGCAGGTCGGGCGTGCCCACGGCGAGCCGCTCGCGGGCCGCTTCGACGCCCGCGCAGATGGCGACCCGGCAGCCGGCGCGTTCAAGCGACTTGCGCGCGAGCCGCAAGATGCCTTCGTCGTCATCGACGACCAGCACATACGCGGCGGGCTGCGGGGACACTTCTTCGGTCATGCGGAGTCTTCTTTGGCTAGGTCTGGTGTCGCTATCTTGTCATGGGCCGCTTTCGGAGCGCCTTCACATGAACCTTACGTCATGGCGCGGCCAGCCGGTGGCCCGGCGGCAGCTTGACCACCTGCAGGAAGAAGCCGAGACGGCGCACCGCTTCGATGAACGCGTCGTATTCGACCGGCTTGGTGATATAGACGTTGCAGCCCAATTCGTAACAGCGCGCGATTTCGCGCGGATCGTCGGTCGTGGTCAGCACAATCACGGGCACCGCGGCTGTCTGCGGCGAATCCTTCAGACGCCGCAACACCTCGAAGCCATCCACGCGCGGCATTTTCAGATCGAGCAGCACGACGAAATTCGTCAGATCTTCGCGAGGCGGGTAAGGGCTCGCGGCGGCGTCCGCCGGCGCCGGGCCGAAGAAATAATCGAGTGCCTGCTGGCCATCGCGAAAGCGCACGAAACCGTTTGAAATACCGGCACGGCGCAGATTGCGCTCGACCAGCGTGGCGTGGCCGTCGTCATCTTCGATCAGCACAATACTGACCGTTTCCCCGTGACTCATATGCCCTCCGTGCAGACAATCTGTTTTCGCATGATGCTCTTAATTGTTCCCACCGTTTCCCTGGGTCTGTCCGGCTCAATTGCGCGCAGGCTGTTCCGGCAATACGACGAAAAAGGTCGACCCCGCGCCTTCCGCCGACTCGACCCACACGCGGCCGCCATGCCGTTCCACCACCCGCCGCACCACCGCGAGGCCAATGCCGTCTCCGTTCGCGACGTCGCCATGCAGACGCTGAAACGCCCGGAACACCTTCGACATATACGCCGCCGGAATACCGAGGCCATTGTCGCGCACATAATAAGTGCGCGTGCGCAACGCGCGCGGTTCCGTCTCGTCGACCGGTTCCGGCTCCAGCGCGCCGACCTCGATGCGCCCATTGCGCGCCGGGTCGAGATAATTGAGCGCGTTACCGATCAGGTTACTGAAAATCTGTTCGATCGCGGCCGGGTCGCCCCATGCAGGCGGCAACTCGCGCACGGTGACCACCACCGCGCGCTGGCTGATTGCGCCTTGCAGCGCGTCGACTACGCGGCCTACCACCCGTCCGACACTCACCCGCTGCCACTGGTATTCGAGCCGGCCGGCACGCGAAATCCGCAAAAGCGCGTCGATGATCGCCGCCGCCCGCGTTACCGCTGTGCGCAGATATTGCAGAGACTCGCGCACATCGCCGTCGAGAATATGCACCATACGCTGATGCTCGGCCTCCGGCAGTTTCGCCGCCTCGACAATGCTGTCCAGTTCGTCGCACGACACCTGTAATTCTTTCGAAAAGCCTTGCAGATTCACCAGCGGCGAGCGCAGATCGTGCGACACGCTGTAGATGAACATTTCATTGTCTTGCGTCTCCTGGCGCAGCTCTTCGTTGACGCCCGCGAGTTCCTGCGCACGCGCTTCGAGCCGCGCTTTCAACCTGGCCTGCTCGCCGTCGGCCTCGCGCAGACGCGCGCCGGTCTGATGCAGCACCGCGTCGAGCGCGGCGATTTCGTCGTTACCGGACAGCGGCGCCGCGAGCTGCCGCCCGCGGCCCAAACGCTCGGCATTGCCCGTCAATACCTCCAGCCGCCGGCCGATGCTGCGCGCAAATACCATGGCTGTGGCCGCCCAGATCAGCATCGAGCCCAACACCGCGGCAATCAGCGCGTATTGCTGGCGTTCACGCCGCCTTGCGAGCGCCGCGCCGCGCTCGGTGTCGAGCCGCGAGGCCTCGTTACTGAACTCAGCCAGCTGTTCGCGAAACAGTGCAATCTGCTGCGGAAGCGCACCTGAGTCCAGCTCGGCAAACGAATTCAGGTTGTGTCCTTCGTGCAGCGCCTGCGAGATTCTGGCGGCCTGCGCACGATACGCTTCGATCGCCTGCTGCATCTTGCGCACGCGCTCGACCTGTTGCGGCGTATCCGCCACCAGCGATTCGAGATTCGAAAGCCGGTCGCCGAGATCGACCCACACCGTACGGCGGTCGATAAATAGCGGATCGCCGACGACCATACCCGTGCGAACCCGCGCGGCCTGACGCAGCAGCGGATCGACAATGGCCGACGACTGATAAAGGATCTGCTTGCTGTTGCTGACCCACTGCGCGGCCTGCGCTGTTTGCTCCTGGGTATCGAAGACGACGCCCAGAAGCGCCAGCTCGACCACGCTCGGCACTGCAATCAGCAGCAAACCCTTGGTGAATAGTTTCATGTTCGCCCGAAGGGTCGTTCAAGCCGCGGCGGCACGCACGGATCACGCACCTCGCATCGCCACGCCAGCGGGCCGTTGCGGTAGGAACTGGCGAGCACGCCAAGGTGCAGCCGGACGGGCCATTATCGACGTGAATGTGAGATATTTCAACGTAGCGGCAAGATGCGCTCGCCCACACAAAAATGACTTTTTTATTGGTACGAGATGTTTTTTCGGCGGCGCGTGCGTCTATGATGGAGACAGATGTGCTGGGAAGCGAAAGCGCGCGGCGAGGCGGTTCGGCATGATTCGTGCGGGAGGCGGTGGGACGGCGTAGACGCCGAATCATCGTGAATCCGGCCTTGTCGTATGCTATAAAAGATCGACGTGCGGCGCGCGAAGCCGGGAGTTGTCGCATGAGGACGCTGCGTTTCTTGCAATTCTTTTTCAGGCGAATTTTTATGTCCTTCCCGAAAAAGCGTAGACGCGCGAAGGTGGACGGCGATGAGTCGTTCCTCGCGGTACTACGGCATTTCAAGCCGTTCGGTCAGCTCGACACCAAAATTGCGCGCGCTCGCGCGCAGGACGAGCCGGTCCTCTATGCACATGTGCTACCCGGGCTCGACGTTCTGCTGTGCAGCGTACGAGGCGCCCAGCCACCCTATCCAGCGCCCGCCGAATTGCGGCGCCGGTGCATCGAATCCATCACCAATGCGTTGGAGCAGCCGCTCGATGGGCTCGAGAACGGCGGATATTGGTATGAAGCCGATGGATTTGGGTTCCTGGTGTTTGCCAGCCGGGCCCGAGGCAAGATCCTGACGGAGTTTGGCGCCACCCGTGTCGGCAGCGCCCGGCGAGGGGTTCGCAGACAGGATGCGGCGGGAGATGCCGCGCCGCGCTCGTTAAGGTAATCGATTATCTTTTTGTTTCCCGTGGCAGCGCCGTTTTCTGCATGTCTACGGCGCTGATCCCGTTGTTCTCTTGTGCCTGCGCGGCACCTGTTCGCCTGCCCCGCGCGCCAATGGCATTACCTTTCCTTTTCCCGCCTGAATGCTGGCGTTCGCCCCGTACTGCGGGAACGCTAATCAGCCACAAGAAAATAAAGGACAGGCCGGCGCCGAAGGACCAGCTCCACCAGTCCGCGGACAGGGCAGAAAACATCAGTTCCCCTTGTATTCGGCCGCATTGGCCGGTGACTTGACCGCAGGCTTCCTGTCGGCCGTAGTCGGCGAGGAAGCGCCTCCGGCAGACTTGTTGAGCGGCGCACCGTCGAGGGAAATGGCCGTTTTAGGTTGCTGCCTGACGCCCGGCGGCGGCGCGGTCGGCGCCTGACGAACCTGCGACAGCAACTGCCCGCACGGCAACGGTTTGTTATTGCTGGGCGCGAGCAGCGGAATCAGCGCCGCAAACGGATTGATCAACCCGAGCCCGATAGCGGCGCCGCCTCGAAGCGCCAGCGCGGCGGCATTCACGCCCACGTGCGGGTCCTTGAACGTTCCCTTCACATACAGCGGCGAGCGCAGCGAAAACACCCGGAAGCCCTTGGTATGCGGATGCACGCCAAGATCCAGGGTCTCGTCGCGCAGATTTACATTGCCGTCGATGTTGATCACCGCGTCGTCCGTGTCGAGCGCGAAGACACGCGAATCCAGTACGCCGTTCGTCGCGACAAAGTCCGCTGCCGCGCAGTTGATCTTCACGTCACGATTGCCGAACAGCTTTTCATAGACCACGTTGGCCACGTTCAACCCCGCTGCTTCCATCAGCAGGCGGCTCACCGTGCCATCGGTGACCAATGCCTTCACCTCGCCGTTCGACGTCGCCGCCAACGCCGCCGGCGAATTGCCCGTCGCGGTCAGCGCGGCGTCGCCGTTGATTTCGCCGAGTGCGTTCTGCATGGTCTTGAAGTTCGGGAACAACTGCTTGAGCTTCAGATGCCGCGCCGAAGTCGCGAAGCGGCCCTTCAGCGGGGTGGCGCTGCCGTCCAGATGAATATTCGATGACAGCGAGCCGCCCGCCACGCCGAACTTCAGCGGCTCGAGCGACAGCACGCCGTCGGTCATCACGACGTGTGTGTACAGGTCCGTGATCGGCAAGCTGGTGTCCTTGACGATGCGGCGGCCCGTGAATTTCACGTCGGCGTCGATCGACTTCCAACGGTCGGTGCGGAACTCTTCGACGGGCAGCACCTTGTTGCCCGGCTGCGCCGTCGCATCGCCGCGCCTGGCCTTGCTGGCTTTCGAGTCCGCGCCGATGATCGGCGCCAGATCCGAGAACTGCAGCAGATGCGACACCAGTTCGCCCTGCAACAGCGGACGCGGCTCACGTGCCGTGTAGGTCAGCGAGCCGTTCAGATCGCTGCCGCCCACCCGGCCCGTAAAATTTTCATACTTGAAAACATTCCCACTGGACTTGAACTGGCCCACGAGGCGCCCGTCAGTCGCATAGGGCGGCGTGTCGGGCAAGGTCACGCCTGTCAGCGAATACAGCCGCGCCAGGCTGTTGCCTTGCAGCCAGAGGCGCAAATCGACTGCGGCAAGATGCGCCGGATCGGTGAGCGTGCCCACCAGACCGACACGCAGATCGCCGGCCTTCACATCGGCCTGAATCGGGAACGGCCGGTTCGCGTCCTGCAACGCCAGCACGCCCCCCACCTTGCCGCTGCCGGATATCGGCGTCCTGTTGTAGGTGCCCTTGACGGTCCAGCCTATCGCGTATGGCGGGATCACCGGCTTCGCACCGTTCGCCGTACCCGCTTCGCTGGCGTTCGACGCCGAGGCTGCCGCCGCGCCGCTCGCGCCCTCGCTTGCACTGTTCGCACCGTTCGCACCGTTCGCCCCACCGGCAACCAGCGCACCTGATGCGCCATTCGCCGCTGTCGCGCCCGACGCGGTGATCTCCGTCGACGAAGCGCCCGAGGCCGCCGCGGCAGACGCCGCCGCGGCGTCAGATGCCGCCTGCGCGTTCGCCTGGGCGGTGAGCTTGCTCGCGCCCGCTTTACCCAACGCCTCCGCCGAGGCACTGCGTGAAGCCGCCTCCTGCTGCTTCATCGCCTCGCCGATCGGAATCGGCTGGCCAAGCGTATCGATGGCCATCTCCATCTCGACTTTCTTCTGCTGATCGGACAACGCGATATTGCCCTTGGCAAACGCGATGTCGTGCAGATCGAGCTTCCATTCAGACGGTCCGCTGGACGACGCCAGTTTGAAAGTCCAGTTGTTGCGCCCGTCGAGCAGTCGTTCGAGGTCGACCGAGGGATTCACGAGATTGATCGCGGGAATCACGATGTCATGCGCGAGCAGCGGCAGCACCTTGACCTCGAAATCGATTTCGTCGAGCGTCGCGAAGTGCGGCTGTTTGGTCCAGTCGGGATTGCCTACCGTGATGTTGGCGGCCGAAAAACGCGGCCAGGGCACCCAGCCACGCCAGCCGGTCTCGCCGACCGGATGCTGCCACCCTACTTTGAGATCGCCGTTGATCGCGAACGGCCGGCCGATTGCCTGCGTGACCTTGTCGTTGACGTAAGGCCGGGCCCGGTTCCAGTCAAAGGTCAGGATAAAAATTGTCAGCGCGACAATCAGAATGACGATGATCGCCACCAGCCATGCGATGATTTTTCCTATCCGCCTTCCAATTGTGCTCGCCACTGCCATTGAGAAGCTCCGTCGTTGTTCTTCGTTGTGCATCGGGGCAGCACGTATCGTGCCTGGTAGTACTGTCTGATAGATGCCGTTTTATCATGCCGTACCGTTCGGGCACAGGTTGCCCTGCCATGAAAACGTCAATGAATGTCATGGCACCCTTCGAATCCACGCAAAAATCCATCGCGACCCCACTCATGACAGATGTTCCCTTCGTCCTCGCCGACGGCATCACCCGGCGCGACGCATTGCGCGGGCAAACGCTGCTGCAACCGACGACCTTCGCCCTGCGCGCAGGCGACCGCGTCGCGGTCACCGGGCCATCGGGCTCAGGCAAAAGCGTGTTTCTGCGCGCCCTCGCCCTGCTCGATCCGCTCGATGCAGGACGCATCATGTGGCACGGCGCGCCGGTCGAGCGTGCGGCCATTCCGCGTTACCGGCGCAACGTCGCGTATATCCGGCAGCGGCCAGCGCTGCTCGACGGCAGCGTCGAGGACAATCTGCGTTACCCGTTCGAATTACGCACCTATCGCGACGTGCGTTTCGATCGCGCGCACGCGGCCAGCCTCGCCGCCCAGGCCGGCCGCGGCGACGATTTTCTCGACAAGCGTGCGAGCGAACTGTCCGGCGGAGAAGCGCAGATCACCGCGCTGATTCGCGTTCTGCAACTCGCGCCCGAAGTGCTGCTGCTGGACGAACCCACCGCGTCGCTCGATCCAGAGTCATCTCATGCGATCGAGGCGTTGGTGCACGCGTGGTTCGATGCCGACCCGGGCCGGCATGCCTCGATGTGGGTGTCGCACGATCCCGCGCAAGCCGCGCGCATGAGCAAGCGGCACCTCACGATGCGCGCCGGTGTGCTCGACGAATCCGCAGTCACACCCGCGCCTCAGGAACTCGACCAATGACATTGCAAAACCTGAGTCTGTGGGACGTCGCGATCGCCGCATTGCTGATCGTGGTGAACGGCGTGGTGTCGGTCGCGCTCAAGCTGGATCTCGAACGCAAGCTCGCATGGGCGGCGGTACGCACCGTCGTCCAGTTGCTGGCAATCGGCTACGTGCTCGGCTGGGTGTTCCGTTACGACCACTGGTTCGTGGTGCTGCCCTTGATGGTCGTGATGACGCTGATCGCCGGCTTCGCGGGCGCGCAGCGCGGCAATCGCACGTATGCGGGTCAACGTGTGGACAGCGTGCTGTCGATCTGGGTCAGTTCATGGCTGGTGAGCGCAGTCGGACTCTTCGTCGTGATCCGTATTCACCCGTGGTACGAGCCGCAGTATGCGATTCCGATTCTCGGCATGATCCTCGGCAATACACTGACCGGCGTATCGCTGGGCATCGAACGGATGGCCGAGGAACTAACCGCGCGGCGTGACCGTGTGGACATGGCGCTCGCGCTCGGCGCGACCCGTTGGGAAGCGGCGCAGGCGCCGGCGCGCCAGGCGGTGCGCGCGGGCATGATGCCCACGCTGAATCAGATGGCCGTGGTCGGCGTGGTGAGCCTGCCCGGCATGATGACCGGGCAGGTGCTCGCCGGTCAGTCGCCGTTGCAGGCAGTGCGCTATCAGATCGTGATCATGTTCCTGATCGCGGCGTCGTCAGCGCTAGGGACGGTGGGCGCGGTGCTGCTCACGTATCGGCGGCTCTTCTCGGCGGAGCACCGGTTTCTGTCGGCGCGGCTGGTGGAGCGGGCCGCGGCGCGGCGTTGAGCAAAGCCGCGCCGCGCGTCCCTCAACGTTTCGCGGTCACCGCCACTTCGGTGCCGTCATTGAGTGTCAGCGTTTTCGTGCTGCCGTTGACCGGCATCGTAAAACGTAGAATCTGACTGACGGTCACGTCGTTCGGACACTTGAGCGTTTTGCCGCCGCTCGTCACTGTCTTCACACCGTGCGGCGTCTGCGCCTGGAAGCTCAGTTGCACGGATGCCGTGCCGTCACCGGCGACGACCGGTGCAAAGCGGATCTGCGTCTGACGAATCATCGCGCCGTTGGTATCCGTCGGAAGCGACGAATAATTCGGGCAGGTATTCGTCGCAGGCACAGGGCCACCCGGCGGCACGGTCTTCCACGTGAAGTCGTCCGATTCGCCGGAGCGGATCGTGCGCGTTTCCTGTGAGTTGCCGAACTGTTTAGACGTGACGCGGACCGTGTAGCGGATCGGACCGTCGAGGGCAGCCTGCGACGTCACCGTGATCGGCGTGGCCGCGTGAGCCGCCGGCACAAGCATGCCGGTCGCGAGAACGCATGCGAGAGAAGCGACAACTGAAACGGCGGAGAGTTTGAAGCTGGAGCTCATACTGTCACCTCGTTGTTGTGCCGCTGCGCGCTCGCATAAGCGCTACTGCCGTTGCACCGCCTGACCGAAGCCTGAAGAGGCCTGATGATGCCGGGTTGAGGCCCGGCCAGACGAGCCGCGAGACACGCAACTGTTTTAGCATGATGCCCCACCAGTCTACCGCCAAGCGGCGCTGCGCGCGCTTCATACGAATCGGGTGTTACCCCGCTTGCGGTGAAGCGTTTTTTGCGCTGTTTAGAAGCCCGTCAGCACCAGTTTGCCGATCGCGCGCCCCTCTTCGAGCAGTTGATGCGCACAGCGCAGATTCCCGGCGTTGATCTTGCCCAGATCCTGTCCCACCGTCGTGCGCAACGTGCCTGCGTCGACGAGACGCGCCACCTCGGTCAGCAGCTTATGCTGCTCGATCATGTCCGGCGTGCTGAACATCGAACGCGTGAACATGAATTCCCAATGGAATGCCGCGCTTTTCGCCTTCAGCAATTCGACCGGCAACGGCTGACTGTTTTCGACGATCGTGCAGATGCCGCCCTGCGGTTTGATCACTTCTGCGGACGCGGGAAAATTCCTGTCGGTATCGTTAAAGATCAGCACGTAATCGACCTGGTCGAAACCCAGCTTTTTCAACTGCGCGGGCATATCGCCAAAGTGATCGACGATATGATCCGCGCCCAACTCCGTTGCCCACTTCGCCGATTCAGGACGCGAGGCGGTCGCGATCACTTTCAGCTTCGCAAGTTGTTTGGCCAACTGGATACCGATCGAACCAACCCCACCCGCCCCGCCGATGATCAGCACGGTACGGCCTTCGTCCGCGCCTTGCGGCGACACGCCGAGGCGGTCGAACAGCGCCTCCCAGGCCGTGATCGCGGTCAATGGCAATGCAGCCGCGTGGGTGAAATCGAGTGACGCCGGCTTGCGCCCGACAATGCGCTCGTCGACCAGATGGAATTCGCTATTCGCGCCCGGCCGCGTGATGCTGCCGGCATAGAAAACCGGATCGCCGACCTTGAACAGCGTGACGTCCGGACCAACCGCCACCACCGTGCCGGCCGCGTCCCAGCCGAGCACACGCGGCGCTTTCTCAACGGTATCTTTCGGGGCGCGCACCTTGGTGTCGACTGGATTGACGGAAATGGCCTCGACCTTCACCAGCAGGTCGCGGCCGGTGGCTTCGGGCTCGGGAATGTCGACATCAACCAGAGATTCGGTTTGATCGATTGGCAAATAACGATAGAGGCCTACGGCTTTCATCACAGCTCCTGTTCTTTCAGATGAGGTTGAGAGACCAGCGATCGTTGCCGCTGACGCCTGGCGCCGCGCGGGCAATCGATCGCATTGACGTCATCCTACGGCGATTCTTATTCTCATAAAACCGTCATAATGACTGAAACATCTTTTTGAATTTCAGAAGAATGGACCTTCCTGACCATCCTGTAAAACCCGCTGCAAGAACCGCCATAAAACCCTCGTCCGGTGAGCGGGAACGACTGGATCTGCTCGACGTCGCCCTGTTCGTGCGCGCCGCCCTGCTCGCCAATGTATCGGCGGCCGGCCGCGAATTCGGCCTGTCCGCAGCGGTGGCGAGCTCGCGCATCGCGCAGCTGGAAAAGCGCCTTGGCGCGCGCCTGCTGCATCGGACCACCCGCCGCATCAGTCTCACGCAGGACGGCGAAGTGTTCATGACACGCGCCGAGGCGCTGCTCGACGCGGCCGATGCCGCACGCGCCTCGGTGGGTCGTGCACAGGCCGAGCCGCAGGGGCGCTTGCGGGTGTCGATGCCGTCGTCGTTCGGGCGTCAGCACGTATCGCCGGTGATCAGCGAATTCCTGCGCCGCTATCCCGGTGTCAGCGTCGATCTGCGGCTGACGGATCAGGTGGTCGACCTGGTCGATGCGGGTATCGACGTGGCGATCCGCATCGGCGTGCTCAAGGATTCGTCGCTGGTAGCGCGGCGCCTCGCCGTGAACCGCCGCGTGCTGTGCGCCGCGCCGGCCTACCTCGCCGCGAGTGGGGCGCCGCATCATCCTTCGGACCTTGCCCAACACGAATGCATGATCCTGTCCGATCAGCGCGTCTGGGCCTTCGTGACGCCCGCCGGTCCGCTCGCAGTGCGCGTGAATGGACGTCTCGTTACCGACAATGGCGAAGTGATCCGCGACGCCTTGCTGGCCGGTTTCGGCATCGCGCTCAAATCGACCTGGGACGTGGCGGCGTATCTGCGCAGCGGTGATCTGGTGAGCGTGCTCGATGCTTATCCGCTCGCGGAAAATGTGGCCATCTGGGCGGTCTATCCGAGCCGTGCCTTCGTGCCGCCCAGGACGCTCGCGCTCATTGATTTCCTCGCCGAGCATTTCGGCGATCCGCCTTATTGGGACGTCAAGCCGACATGAGTCCGGCCGGTGCCCAACGCCCGAGCGCACCAGGGCGCTGGGCATCATGGTGTGGCCACGAGTGCATAGGAACCGGCTCGCAGACCGTGGCTGCGGCTGCGGCTGCGGCTGCGGCTGCGGCTGCGGCTGCGGCTGCGGCTGCGGCTGCGCAGTTGTAGATGCGCCGGACCGGGACAACGCGACATTTCTCGAGAATCAGCGCACACGCACCGTCAATGCTTGCCGCGCCCGCCGCCACCTGCTTTGCCATCGGAGTTGACATTCGTGTGCGCGTCGTTCTGAGTCGTTTGCTGATACTCGTCGCCGCCGCGGCGGTCCGTGTCCTTCAATCCGCGCTCAGTGTCGCTATGCGCCTGCTTGCCGACGCGACGCGGATCGTCCTCGTGTTGCGATTCCGGGCTCTGATCGGTTTCATGCGGCAGCGGCGCTGACGCGTCCTGGAGCGAACCCGGATGCTTCTTTGCATGCGGGTCGGCTTGCTTGTCGCCGTCGGACGACTGCGGAGAGGTCTTCATGGTTTGCTCCTCTTTCAGGTTGTCGAATGAGGCCGCCTGGATCGCGGTCACTCCGCTTCATCCAGACTTTTTTTCATTGCCGCGGTAATGCGCTGACGCGTTTTCGCGTAGTCTGCCCACGGGTCACGCTTGAGGTCTTCGAGACGCTCATGCACGTTTTCGACGGTCCATTGATCTCCGCTCGTCGTGGTGGCGACTTCGTCCCACGAGAGCGGCACGGAAACGCCCAGGCCCGGCCGGGCGCGCGCCGAAAATGCGGCCACCGTACTCGAGCCGCGGTTGTTACGCAGATAATCGACAAAGATCTTCTTCTTGCGATTCTGCGCGCCCATCTTCGCGCTGAAGTACTTGGGCAACGTTGTCGCCATATGCTGCGCGACGGCTTGCGAAAACGCCTTCACATCGTCCCAGCCGGCATGCTTCGCGAGCGGCACCACCACGTGCAACCCTTTGCCGCCGCTCGTCTTGCAGAACGAGCTCAGGCCGAGCTCCTCGAGCAGCGAGCGCGTCAGCTGCGCGGCCTCGATCATCCGCTCCCACCCGAGCGACGCATCGGGGTCGAGATCGAACACCATGCGATCGGGTTTTTCGATGTTCGACACCACGGCATTCCACGTATGAAATTCAACGGTGCCCATTTGCGCGGCGCCGACCAGCGCCTTGAGCGTATCGACGGTAATCAGCGGCGGATGGCCGGGGTCGAGGCCGGGATGCTGTCTGACGTTCGGAATCGACAGCTTCTGGCTGTGTTTCTGGAAAAATAGCTCGCCGCCGATGTCCTCGGGCGCCCGCACCAGCGACACCGGCCGGTCCCGCAGATGCGGGAGCATCCAGTCGGCGACCGATTCGTAGTACTGCACGAGATCGATTTTGCGGGTGCCGGTGCTTTTGTCGATGATGCGGTCGGGATGGGACACGCGGACGCCGGCGACTTCGGCTGGGATTGTTGCGGCTTTTGATTTCGCGGTATCGGTTTGCTCTTGCACATCGGCTCCTTTACGGGGGGCTTCCCTAACGATCTGCCGCGCCGGTTTGTCGTTGCGCAGACTCACGAACGACGCCTGCCGCACGATGCCCTCGCTCGTCCATTCAGCGAAATTGCATTCGCAGACGAGCGCCGGTTCGACCCAATGCACAGGCGTGCGGCTGCGCTCGCGCGGCGCGCTGGCGAACGGCATGCGTTCGCTTGCGTGCGCATCGAGTGCTTTCTTGACCGAGCGCAGCAACGCAGCGTTGAAGCCCGTGCCGACACGTCCGGCGTATTGCAATTTGCCTTTGCCGTCGTAGACGCCGAGCAACAACGCACCGAATGCCGCGCGGCTGCCCGACGGTTCCGAATAGCCGCCAATCACGAACTCCTGGCGCCGTCGGCACTTCAATTTGATCCACACCGACGAGCGCCCCGACGTGTAGCTGCTATCGCGCCGTTTGCCGATGATGCCTTCGAGCGCCATGTCGCACGCGCTCTTCAACAGATCGTCGGCGCTGAACGCGAAGTCATTGGAGAAGCGCAATACGCTGTCGTCGCCCCCGTCCATCAACGCACGCAAGATCGCCCGGCGTTGTTCGAGCGGCACACCGCGCAAGTCGTAGCCGTTCAGAAACGGAATGTCGAACAGATAAATGACGATGTCCTGCGGACGGTTCGAGTCGAACGCGTTTTGCAGCGCCTGAAAACCCGGTACGCCGTTTTCATCGAGCACCACGGCTTCGCCATCGAGCCATGCGCTGTCCATGTCGAGTTGTTCGAGCGCTTTCACCTGCTTGCTGAACTTCCCGGTCCAATCGTTGCCCGCGCGCGTGAACACCTTGACCGCCCTGGTCTTCGCCTTTCGATCGATGCGGGCCAGCACGCGGTAGCCGTCGAACTTGATTTCGTATGCCCATTCATCGCCGGGTGGCGCGGCGTCGACGAGTGTCGCCAGTTGCGGCCTGAAGGTGGCGGGCAACGCGGCTTTGACCGCGCCTTCGATCGCAGGCGATGCCGCAAGCTCGCGCAGCGACTGCGCGCTGCGGGTCGACA
The DNA here is from genome assembly GCF_046026855.1 of Paraburkholderia sediminicola. GTDB lineage: Bacteria > Pseudomonadota > Gammaproteobacteria > Burkholderiales > Burkholderiaceae > Paraburkholderia > Paraburkholderia sediminicola_A. Next base: position 154,294 of record NZ_JAQQET010000009.1, read on the forward strand.
CAATGTCGGTCTTTTTCGGATCGGCGCGGCCTGACGAGGCGGCTTGGGTCCGCCGCCTGCCGGCGGTGCTTGAACTCGTGACACTGGACGAGCCCGCTGCCGTGCTTGCACTCGTCGCGCGCGTTGTGCCTGCCACTTTCTTTGCGCTTGCGCTTCCGTGTGGAGACTCGCTCGCAGTCTTCTTTGCCGCGCGCTTCGGAGAGCCTGCGCCCCTGCCGCCCAACACGCTGCCCGGACGCTCCTTCAGGACGTCGTATTCGCTCTCTTCGCGGGCTTCGTCGTCTCGCTCCTTGATCAGCAGCCACTGCTCCTTGTCGCCGCTGCCGCGCATATGACTGCGTACGAGCGTCCAGCCGCCGCCCAGTTTTTCGCCGAAGAGCCGGAATTTGAGCTTGCCCGCCTTATACGATCTGGCCGCCTCCGCCGCGCCACCGGCCGGCTCCCACGTCCCGCGGTCCCACACGATCACCGTTCCCGCACCATAGTTACCCGGCGGGATTTCGCCTTCGAAAGAGCCATATTCGACCGGATGATCCTCGACGTGCACCGCGAGCCGTTTCACCGACGGGTCGAGGCTCGGCCCCTTGGGCACCGCCCACGACAGTAACGTGCCGTTCAATTCGAGCCGAAAGTCGTAATGCAAGCGCCGCGCGTCGTGCTCCTGGATCACATACGACAGTGCCTCGTCCGATGCGCGCACCGCGTCACGCGACGCCGTCCCGCGGCCAGCTTTCTTACGCGCAGCCGCGCCCGATGGCTCCAGCGTTTCGTCGAAGCGACGCTTGCGGTTGTAGGAATCGAGCCTATCGGTCATGGAGGTGGAGTCGTCGCGGATCGAGTTAGCGCGGGTTTATCCATCAAGTGAAGTCCCATTACGCGAGCGGTCAGGCAGCCGCACGCCGCTTGCGGGCCGCAGGCGCCGCCTTGGCACTGGCGCCTCCGCTCCTGCCACCGCCGCGGCTCGTACTCGCCGAGCGCGGCTTCTTGCGGGCTGGTGCGGCCGCCTCGGCGTCGCCGGCCTCCTCGTCATCGTCTCCGGCATGCTTGCGCGTGCCCGCCGCCGGCTTGCCTTTGCCACGGCCGAGGCTGCGCTTGAGCAGGTCGGACAGATCGAGAATGTCGGCGGATCGGCGCGATTCGCGCGGCGCCTCGGCTTCGGTGATTTCCTCGGTCTTACCCGCGCGAATCTTTCGGTTGACCAATGCCATGATGTCGTCGCGGAACGTGTCGTGATACTGCGACGGATCCCACTTGTCGCTCATGTCGTTGATCAGCTTCTTCGCCATGTCGAGTTCGCGCGCGGTGACGCCGGCCGCCTTCACCCCATCAGCCGGCAATTTGAATTCGTCGAAGTCACGCACTTCGTCGGCCCAGCGCAGTGTGTTGAGCGCCAGCACCGGCCCGACTGGAATCAGCGCCGCGAGATGCTGCTTGTTATGCAACACGACGCTCGCCACGCCAATCTTGCCCGACGCTTTCATCGCTTCGCGCAGCAGCGCGTACACCTTTTCGCCCTTGCGCTCGGGCGTCAGAAAGTACGGCGTATCGAGATAGAGAAACGAGATGTCAGGTGCGTCGACGAATGCGAGGATATCGACCGTCTGCGTCGACTCGGGATTGGCCGCGCGAATCTCGTCGTCCGAGAGCACGACGTATTTGTCCTTTTCGTACTCGAAGCCGCGCACGATGTTCTCGCGCGTCACTTCCTTGCCGGTGCGCTTGTTGATCTGCTTGTAGCCGATCGGATCGATCGTGCGCTTATCCAGCAGATTGAAACCGACTTTCTCCGACTGCGTCGCCGGGTACAACTGGACCGGTACGTGGACGAGGCCAAAGCTGATTGCGCCCTTCCAGATCATATGTGCCATCGTGCGCTCCCCAAGTCCCAGGACCTACGGCGAAGCAGCAAGCGTGCCACGGTTTGGACGCCAGGACTGGCGCGGCGCCGTGCCGGCCGCGATCGGCACCGGCTGTAAGTCTTGCGTCAAGTTGGCAAAAGATACGGCGTTCCCGGGTCTGTGTGGGTTCGATCCCAGTTGCGGTTCGCCGTGCAGGAGCCTGCTGGACTCGCAGCGTGGCAAGGTGCGCCAACGCCGTTCGATTAGCAGCGATCCGGCAGGCACGTGCGAGCATCGCGCAACGCCCGGCCTGCATCCTGGTCCGCTCAGGACGCCTCGTGACCGGCGGCATCAATCACGGCCCGGCGGCTCGAGCTCGACCGGCACCGCTGCGAAGCCGCGAAACCGCACCCGTCCGCCGCGCGTCGGTTCGCCGTCGAGCCGATACGCCGGAAAGCGCTGCACGAAGCGCCCGACGGCGATGCGTGCCTCGAGTCGCGCGAGCGACAACCCCGCGCATTGATGAATGCCGAAACCGAACGCCAGATGCCGGTTCGGATCGCGACGGATGTCGAAGCGGTCCGGTTCCGCGAACTGCTCGGGGTCGCGATTAGCCGCGCCGATGCACAGTGTGACGGGCGTACCGCGGGCAACCGCGACGCCGCCGATCTCCGTATCGACAGTTGCCATCCGGTTGCCCAACTGATTCGAGCTCTCGAAGCGCAAACACTCTTCGATCGCCGACTCGACAAGCGACGGCTCACCCCGTAGCGCGGCGCGCTGTTCCGGCCAGTCGGCAAGTGTAACGAGACCGTTACCGATCAGATTCGTCGTGGTTTCATGACCAGCATTCAGGACGAAGATGCAGTTTTGCAGCAACTCCGCTTCCGACAACTGCTCGCCGCCCTCTTCGCCCTGGATCAGACGCGTCAGCACGTCGTGCTGCGGATCGCCGGGTTCGCGTCGGCGCCGCGCCACGAGATCGCGCAAATAGTCGACGAATTCACTGACGGCGCGGTTTCCCCGTTCGAGTTGCGCCTCGCTCAGCGAGGGCTCGAGCGCACCGAGTATTGCCAGCGACCAGTCGCGCAACGGCTCGCGCTCAGCGTGCGGCACATCCAGCAGATTACCGATAATCTCGACCGGAATCGCCGATGCGAATTCGCCGATCAGATCGATGCGGCCACGCACAGCGGCAGCATCGAGCAAGCCATCGACGAGGCGAATCAGGCCCGGTTCCATAGCCGCGATGGCGCGCGCCGTCAGCGCGCCGGCGATCAGTTTACGCACTCGCGTATGACGCGGCGGATCGTTGAACACGAGACTGGTGGTGTGGTGGGTGTAGAGCGGTGAGTCACCGTACTTCGGCCTGAATTCGACGGTCTTGTCGGAACTGAAGGTTTTGGGATCGCGGTAGACCGCCTGCACGTCGCGAAAACGCGTCAGAAAGAGCGAGCCGTCCGGCATGCGTTTGACCGGTTCATGGGCGCGCAGCGCGTGGTAAACCGGGTACGGGTCGGCGTAGAACGCGGGGCTCAGGTGGCGCAGATCAAAGTCGCGCGCAAGGGTGGACGCGTCGCTGGCGGTCGCGGGGGTCATGACTTGTCTCCATAGTGGTGCGCCTCGTCGCGCATGCCAATGCTTATCGTGCGGTGTGCTGCGCGCCTCGCAGGCGCTGCGGGCTCGATAGGTTCGATGGCTACGTCGATGGCTGCGAGGCATCGTTCGAAGCGCCAGTATGACGTGGGCGTCTGATGATTGCACGGTGGATTACCTGGCGAAGCACGCAGCTGGCTGCATGGCAGGTTTCCAGGTGAGGCGGTTATTGTCCGTTGTCGGGCCTGCAACCTTCTGCCCGGTTGTAAGCTGCCCCTGCGGCCGCATGCCACCGACCCGTTACAATGGCGGGATTTCCCGCGCGTCGCGCGCCCGTCCTTTTCTGCGTCAATGCGTCGTCCATGAACCTCGTCATCCAAAGCACCGCGCCCCTTTCCGCCGACCACCACAAAACGCTCGTCGCGCTCGCACGCGGCTCGCACGCTGCCGTCATCAACGCGAACGCGATTCGTATTGCCGATGCGAACATTGCGCAGCGCGACGACCTCGACGTCTATTGCGGCACGCATCAACTGGACTATGCGTTTGTCGAAGCGGGCCGCCAGTTGCGTGACTTCGGCCTCGTCGCGATGGACATGGACTCGACGTTGATCACGATCGAATGCATCGACGAAATCGCCGACTTCTGCGGGTTGAAAGCAGAAGTCGCTGCGATTACGGAAGCGTCGATGCGCGGCGAAATCAAGGATTTCAACGAGAGCCTGACGCGCCGTGTGGCGCTCCTCAAAGGACTCGACGCCGGCGCGCTCGAACGCGTTTATGAAGAACGGCTGCAGCTCTCGCCAGGTGCCGAACAGATGCTGGCCGGCGCGAAAGCGGCGGGATTGAAAACCCTGCTGGTGTCCGGCGGATTCACGTTCTTCACCGATAAGCTGAAGGCACGGCTCGGCCTCGATTTCACGCACGCCAACACGCTCGAAATCGTGGATGGAAAGTTGACCGGCAACGTAACCGGTGAGATCGTCAACGCCGACGTGAAGGCACGCACACTGCGCGAGACGTGTGCCCAACTGGGCATCGAGCCGACCCGTGCGATTGCGATGGGCGACGGTTCGAACGATCTGAAAATGATGGCCGCTGCGGGACTTTCGGTAGCGTTCCGCGCGAAGCCAGTGGTGCGCGAAGCAGCCAGCGTGGCGTTCAACCACGTTGGACTGGATGGGTTGCTGCGATTGTTCTAAAAAATCTGGATCAGGTGCACGTGCAGGATTGCAAACCGTGTTGAAAAAAAGCCCATCGGGATCTCGTCCCGATGGGCTTTTTATTTCCACCTTCAACCTGTGTGCCGGCGTTTAACCCAGCGCCACCAGACACTGTTCGATGTCCGCGCGCAAATCGGCCTCTTCTTCCAGGCCGATATAGAACCGTACCAACGTACCGCGATACGGCCATTCACCTTCCGTACGCATCGAGGCAACGTCGTACGGCATCGCGAGACTGTGCGCGCCGCCCCAGCTCCAGCCGAGCGAAAACAGCTCGAGCGACTCGCAGAACGTGTCGATTTGCGCCGCGCTGTAACGTGCGTCGAACACGACTGAGAACAGGCCGCCCGCAGCCGTAAAGTCGCGCTTGAAAAACTCATGCCCCGGGCAGTCGGGCAACGCCGGGTGCAAAACCGCGGCAATTTCCGGACGCGTCTTCAGCCATGTGGCGAGGCCAAGCGCTGCACGGTCATGCGCTTCGAAGCGCAGTTGCATGCTCGGCAGGCTGCGCAAAATCAACGAGCAGTCATCCGACGACACGCCAATACCCATGCGCATACGCGCTGCCTTCAGCTTCAGATGCAACTCGCGATCGACGGTGATCGTCGCGCCCATCAGCACGTCGCCGCCACCTGATTGGTACTTGGTCAACGCCTGCACCGAGATATCGACACCGTGGTCGAACGGCCGGAAACCAAGCCCTGCCGACCAGGTATTGTCGATCGCCGTGACGACATTGCGCGCACGCGTCACCGCCGTGATGGCGGGCACGTCGGCCACTTCCATCGTGACCGAACCGGGCGCTTCAAGCCAGATCAAACGCGTATTCGGCTGGATCAGATCCGCGATGCCCGCGCCGATCATCGGATCGTAGTAACGCGCGGTGATACCGAAATCGCGCGCCAGCCAGTCGCCGTGATCGCGGTTCGGCGAGTAGACATTATCGGGAATCAGCACGTCGTCGCCGGCCTTCACGAGGCCGAAGTACACGTTCGAAATCGACGATAACCCCGAAGGCTGCAACAACGCGTGATTGCCGCCTTCGATGGTGGCAAGGCGCTGCGCCAGCGCGAGCGAAGTCGGGGTGGCGTGCAGGCCATAACGCCATTGCGCGTCGTTCTTCCAGTCGAGCGCGCGCATCGTCGCGAGATCGGGGAACACGACCGTCGATGCGCGCGTCACCGGCATCGAGAAAGATTCGAAGCCCGGCGTCAGTTGATCTTCAGCACGCACGATGCGGGTCTGCAAGCCGCGTTTGAGTTTGGATTGAGTCATGTGGTGTAGGTAGCCTTATTCGCCGATTTGCAGGTTGCTAACGCCGCCAACAGCGTGACCACTGCTTGTCGCCGAGGCGGGCGCTGCTGCTGCGCCACCGGAGGACTGGGGGGTGACCGCTGCCTTGTTGGCCGCCGCACCGGCACCCGTGCCAGCGGAAGCAGCCGGCACGGCCTGCCCCGCCGCCAGCGGCTTCAGATCGAACGGCTGCGGGTCGGAGTCGTCGACGTTCATCCGGTCGCCCGCCACCGAACCGTCGGCGGCAAACTTGCCTACCCAGTTGCCAGTGATATGCGTGCCGTCGTTCGATTCCTCGACTTCGAGCGTATCACCGTCGCGGTCACCCGCGATCAGGATCACTTCGCCGGTATCGGTGTACTGATACTCGCCGTGCACGCCGGCCGGGTCGTCGGTTTTCGCGCCGAGCCGCAGCACGATCTGACGCGAGCCCAGCATGCCGGCATAGCGCGGAAACTTCGCGAATTCGGGGCTCGGCTTGAGCGGCAACTGAATTGGCGGGGGCGCAGCCAATTCCTTCACCGCGTCGCTTTCCGCCCATGCCTGCATGGGCAGCACACCCCCGGCGCAGGCACACAGCAATGCGGCCACGCTCACTACGCCCCGAAGGAAACCCCTCTGGGTGACAGCCCAATCGCGCCGACGCATCGCACCCTTCTTCGCTTTCGATTCCTGCATCCGTTCTTTCCTTGTTGCCTGGTACCGCTCAATACTAACTTGCTGCCCGCTTGCTGTCGGGGGCTGCGTTCAGCGGGAAGTCGACGCGTCGCGCTACGTCGTGTTGCCCCGCCCCGACCTCAGATCCGTTCGAAAATCGCCGCGATGCCTTGCCCGCCGCCGATACACATTGTCACCAACGCATAGCGGCCGCCGACCCGCTGCAATTCATATAGCGCCTTGACGGTAATCAACGCGCCAGTCGCACCGATCGGGTGGCCGAGCGAAATGCCCGAGCCGTTCGGATTGACCTTGGCCGGATCGAAGCCGAGTTCCTTGCTGACCGCGCACGCCTGAGCGGCAAACGCTTCATTCGCTTCGATCACATCCAGATCGGCGACCGTCAGGCCGGCACGCTCGAGCGCCTTGCGCGTAGCGGGTACCGGGCCGATGCCCATGTATGCCGGATCGACGCCTGCATGCGCGTACGAAACCAGCCGCGCCAGCGGCTTGATGCCGCGTTTTTCAGCGACGCTGCGGTCCATCAGCACGACTGCGGCGGCGGCGTCGTTGATGCCCGACGCGTTGCCGGCCGTCACCGTGCCGTTTTCCTTCGCGAACACCGGTTTCAACTTGGAGAAGTCTTCTGCCGTTGCGTTCATGCGTGCGTGCTCATCCGTATCGAACACGACATCGCCCTTCTTCGACGGAATCGTGATCGGCAGGATCTGGTCCTTGAAGTAGCCGCTCGTAATCGCGTTAGCCGCGCGGCGATGCGATTCGAGCGCGAGCGCATCCTGCGTTTCGCGCGAGATGTCGTATTTGCGCGCGACGTTCTCGGCGGTGACGCCCATATGGATCGACTGGAACGGGTCGTTCAGCGCGCCGACCATCATGTCGACGAGGCGCGCGTCGCCCATGCGCTGACCGAAGCGCGCAGCCGGCATGGAATACGGTGCGCGGCTCATGTTTTCCGCGCCGCCGCCGATCGCGATGTCGGCGTCGCCGAGCAGCACGCTTTGCGCAGCCGAGACGATCGCCTGCAAGCCCGAACCGCACAGGCGGTTGACGGTCAACGCGGGCGCATGTTGCGCAACGCCGCCGTTGATCGCGGCCACTCGCGCCAGATACATGTCTTTCGGTTCGGTATGCACCACGTTGCCGAACACCACATGGCCGACTTCGTCGCCCGACACGTTCGCGCGTGCCAGTGCTTCACGTATGGCGCGTGCGCCCAGCTCCGTCGGCGGAAAATCCTTCAGACTGCCGCCAAAACCGCCGATTGCCGTACGCACACCGCTTACCACCACTACGTCCCGTTGCATCGCTCGCTCCTCTCTTTAGTCTCTCAAGATAATCTTGCCCTGGCGGGCTGCGGGACGCGCCTCGCAGCGCGTTGCTAGCCGCCGGCCAGGATGTGTTCGACCGTCGCGCGCAAAGGGATCGGCGCGACCGCGCCGTAACCTTGCGTGGACAGTGCCGCAGCGACGTTCGCGTAACGCGCCGCCTGAAAAGGATCGTCACCCGCGACGATGCGCGCGATAAACGCACCGCCGAAGCAGTCGCCCGCGCCGGTCGCATCGACCGCGTTGACGACGTGGCCCGGCACGACACGCCGCTCGTCAGGCGTGGCGATGTACGAGCCTTCCTTGCCAAGCTTGAGCGCCACGACACGCGGACCATGCGACAGCAGAAAGTCGACGATCTCGTCGCGGCCGGTCAAGCCGGTGAGTTCGGTAACGTCGTCCCAGCTCGGCAGGCAAATGTCGGTTCGACGAATGGCTTCGAGCATCACTGCACGTGCTCTTGCGAGCGGCCACAGCTTCAGGCGCAAATTGGTGTCGAAGCTCACGCGCACGCCGTTCGCTCGTGCATGCTCAATCGCCGCTAACGCAGCGTCGCAGGCGCTCAGACTGATAGCGAGACTGATGCCGGACAGGTGGATGACTTTGGCCGCGGCGATCGCATCGAGCGGCAAATCGTGCGGCGCGTAGCGGCTCGCGGCCGAACCCGCGCGCAGATAGTCGAACGCGTGACCTTCAGGACCGTGCGAAACGAAATAAACCCCGGTGGACGCATGCGGGTCGACGCGCACGAGCGACGTGTCAACCTGCTCGCGCTCCCACAGATCGATCAACAGACGTCCGAAATGGTCGCTGCCGACGGCCGACACGAAACCTGTCTTCGCGCCCTGCCGTGTTGCCGCGATGCAGAAGTTCGACGTATCGCCGCCGAAGCCCTGCAGATAGTTCGGCTGATCTTTAGCCGACTGGTTGAACTCGATCATCGCCTCGCCGAGCGCGAGGATTTCAGGAGGCCGGGCTGCCGGGGTCCGGCCTGCCGGCGTGTCGGCCATGCTCACCGTCATTGCTTAAACCTCGCCCCACAGGTCGTGGCCGTCGGCGCCGGTGATCTTCACCGACACGAAATCGCCGACCTTGTAACGCTTCGACGCCTTGGTGGCCGGCGCGATATACACGACGCCGTCGATCTCGGGCGCATCCGCCGCCGTGCGGCCGATGCCACCGTCGACATTGATCTCATCGACCAGTACTTTCAACGTCTTGCCAACCTTCTTCGCGATCCGTTTGGCCGATACTTCTTCTGCTACTTCCATGAAACGCGCGCGGCGTTCTTCACGCACTTCGTCGGGCAAAGCGCCGTCGAGTTCGTTGGCCGTCGCGCCTTCGACCGGCGAGTAAGCAAAGCAGCCGACCCGATCCAGTTCCGCCTCGCGAATGAAATCGAGCAGCGTCTGGAATTGCTCTTCGGTTTCGCCCGGGAAGCCAGCGATGAACGTGCTGCGGATCGTCAGATCGGGGCACATTTCGCGCCATGCCTTGACGCGCTCCATCACCTTCTCGGCATTGGCCGGACGCTTCATGCGCTTGAGCACTTCCGGATGCGCGTGCTGGAACGGCACATCCAGATACGGCAGCACGTGGCCCTTGAACGGACCTTCGGCCATCATCGGAATGACTTCATCGACGCTCGGATACGGATACACGTAATGCAACCGTACCCACGCGCCGTACTGCGCGGCGAGTTCGCCGAGCGCGCCGACCAGATCGGTCATGCGCGTCTTGATCGGCTTGCCGTTCCAGAAACCGGTACGGTATTTGACGTCGACGCCGTATGCGCTCGTGTCCTGCGAAATCACCAGCAGTTCCTTCACACCGGACTTGAACAGGTTCTCTGCTTCGAGCATCACGTCGGCGACCGGGCGCGACACGAGGTCGCCGCGCATCGACGGGATGATGCAGAACGTGCAGCGGTGGTTGCAGCCTTCGGAAATTTTCAGGTACGCGTAGTGGCGCGGCGTGAGCTTCACGCCCGCTGCCGGCACCAGATCGATGAACGGATCGTGCGGCTTCGGCAGATGATTATGCACGGCCTGCATCACTTCGCCGAGCGCGTGCGGACCGGTCACGGCCAGCACCTTCGGATGTACTTCTTCGATCAGGTTTGAACCACTTGCACTCTGCTTGGCACCGAGGCAACCCGTGACAATCACCTTGCCGTTTTCGCTGAGCGCTTCGCCGATCGCGTCGAGGCTTTCCTGTACCGCTTCGTCGATGAAGCCGCAGGTGTTGACGACCACGAGGTCCGCGCCGTCGTACGTGCTGGAAATCTCGTAGCCCTCGGCGCGCAGCTGCGTGATGATCTGTTCTGAGTCGACCAGTGCTTTAGGGCAGCCGAGGCTGACGAAACCGACCTTCGGAATCGAAGGGGTAGGCACGGTGGGAGAAATGGTCTGCGACATAGGTGGGTCCGGCGTATAGCGGTGACGATGGCGACAAATGGGGACGGTGCGGCAAAGCCAAAGGGTCCGATCTTGACAAAGACCATAGCCCGGACAACATCCCGCGCACGCAACCCTTTATTGTACCGCGCCGGCGACCGTGCAGTCGGCCAGGTGGCGGGGCATCGCCGGGTCGAGCAGACCACGCGCTGCGCATTGATATGCCGGTATCAAGCCGTTAAACGCCAGGGCGCGCTCTATCACCTCAAGAATTTCGCGCGAATCATGCAGGCGCCGGATGGCTGCATGCAGTTCGGCGGCCTGCGGCCAGGTACGCTTCAGATAGCTGAGCCACATTTTGACGCGTCCGTGCTCATGGCGAGTTGCGACACGGGCTTGCAATTTTTTCAGGTAATCGGCGAGATGACCCAGCACGGCCGGCCATTCCTCGCCGGAAGGCGTTCGGTCCATCAGTCCGCGTATCCGCAACGCCAGGAAAGGATCCGACACGGCGCCCCGCCCGATCATCACGTCCGCGCAGCCACTGACCGCCCGGCACCGTTCCCAGTCGTCCACCGTCCAGACTTCTCCGTTGGCAATGACCGGCACGTCCACGGCGGCGTCGATACGCGCGATCCAGTCCCAGTGGGCCGGCGGTCGGTAGCCGTGGTCACGTGTTCTGGCATGCACGACGAGGGAGGCCGCGCCGCCTTCCGCCAGCGCCGTGGCGCAATCGATCGCGAGCGAAGTATCGGACACGCCGAGCCGCATTTTTGCTGTCACGGCGATGCTGGCCGGCACAGCGGCGCGAACAGAGGAAACGATCCGGTTGAGCGCTTCAGGGTGCGCCAGCAGCATCGCGCCGCCACCGTGCCGATTGACGACTTTGGCGGGACAGCCGAAGTTCAGATCAAGTCCATGCGGCGACAAACTGGCGGCCTGAGCCGCATTCAGCGCCATCCATTCAGGATCACTGCCGAGCAGTTGGATCACCATCGGCGTGCCGCAAGGTGTACGGCCACCGTGGAGAACTTCGGGCGTATCTCGCTCGTAGACGCGCTCGGGCAGCACCGAGCCCGTCACCCTGACGAACTCGGACACGCACCCATCGAATCCGCCCGTGCCTGTCAGCACGTCGCGCAACACGTAGTCCGCAAGCCCTTCCATAGGCGCAAGAAACAGCTGGCTCATGCGAGAACGGCGCTTAAGCAGCTTTTGCGAATCTGAGGGTCAGTCAAGGCTGACAACTCCGGCCTTCGGAATCGAAGGCACGGGCAAGGCAGGAAAACGGGTCTGCGACATAGGCGGGGCTGGCATGCAGCGGTGGCGACAGCGACAAATGGGGACTGTGCGACGAGATCGAGGGGAGATCATGAGGACCACACCACACGGTAACGCACGCAGCCCGCGATTGTACCGCGCCCGCGGCCGCCCGCCTGGGCCCGGCACGCGGGGTCGCCGCAGGGTTGTCGCGATAGCACCCGGCGCACCCTTGGCGCGACGTGCGCATCACTTCACCCCCGGCCGAGCGGTGAACGCGTACTGACGCGCCCGCCGCGTCGGCGTTAGCGTCGCTCTACGCCCTTACTTCTTCTCCGGCTCCGGATTGCCTTGCGGATTAGCCGGCGTGGCCGGACCTCCAGCCGCATTCGCCGCGCCGCCCGGCGTGAACGGGAAGGTGGCGAACATCGATTTCGCCTGAGTCTGCATCTGCTCCTGCATCTGCACGAACATGTTCTTCGACTGCTCGATATAGCTGGTCATCATGCCCTGCATCATCGGGGCCTGCATGTTCATGAATTGCGACCAGACTTCAGGGTTCATCGCCTTGCCTTCGTACAGGTTCTTCGACTGGTCGGCGAGTTTCGCCTGAATGTCGATGAAGGCCTGGATGTTCTTTTCCAGATACGTGCCCATCATGCCCTGCATCGCATGACCGTAGAAACGGATGATCTGCGACAGCATCGACGATGAGAACATTGGCAAGCCGCCACTCTCCTCATCCAGGATGATTTGCAACAGGATGGCGCGCGTCAGGTCCTCATTGCTCTTCGCATCGATGACCTTGAAATCCTCTTGATCCAGCACGAGCTGCTTGACGTCAGTCAGCGTGATGTATGTGCTTGTCTCGGTATCGTAGAGCCGACGATTCGGATACTTCTTAATCAACCGTTCGGCTGTTTTCTTTGTAGTAGTGGTCATTTAACGCCTTTGAGCGCGAGTTGAGCGCGGAAACGGCGTCATGCCGACTGAGCCATCGTGCAATCGCACAGTCGAGACGCCGCCGGAACCATCTGAGCAGAAACACGCCGCCTTGTGAGCGGCGCGCTCATGACTCAGCCCATATGCAAACCGCCGTTCAGCGAGAAATCAGCGCCCGTCGAGAAACCCGATTCGTCCGAGGCGAGCCATGCCACGATCGAACCGATTTCCTGCGGTTGACCGAGACGGCGCACCGGAATCGTCGCGACGATCTTTTCCAGCACGTCCGGACGGATCGACTTGACCATATCGGTGCCGATATAGCCCGGCGACACGGTGTTGACCGTCACGCCCTTGGTGGCCACTTCCTGCGCCAGCGACATCGTGAAGCCGTGAATACCGGCCTTTGCGGTCGAGTAGTTGGTCTGACCGAACTGGCCCTTCTGCCCGTTCACCGACGAAATGTTGATGATCCGGCCAAAGCCACGCTCGACCATACCGTCGATCACCTGCTTGGTGACGTTGAAGAGGCTGGTCAGATTGGTGTCGATCACCGCCGTCCAGTCTTCGTGCGTCATCTTGCGGAACACGACGTCGCGCGTAATGCCGGCGTTGTTCACCAGTACGTCGATCTCACCAACTTCTGCCTTGACCTTGTCGAATGCCACCTTGGTCGACTCCCAATCGCCGACGTTGCCTTCAGACGCGATGAAATCGTAGCCTAGCGCTTTTTGCTCTTCGAGCCACTTCACACGGCGCGGCGAGTTCGGGCCGCAGCCTGCGACCACCTTGAAGCCTTCCTTGTGCAGCCGTTGGCAAATGCTCGTGCCGATGCCGCCCATCCCGCCCGTTACGTACGCAATTCGCTGTGTCATAAACTACACTCCGTTATCGTTTTCGAGGCGCCGACCGGCTGCCTCTTCCCTCGCCTGTGCTTCATCTCCACTGCCGCCGGGCGACCGGCCGACGAGGCCACTACTCACCGCGCACCACCTGTTGCCATGTGACGCGCGGCAACCCTGCTTACCGCTTGCCAGAATCCATCTGCGCCTGCTTTCAGCTTGAGCCTGCCTGCAGTCCGTTAAGCGCGTTCGAGCGCCAGCGCCACGCCCATGCCGCCGCCAATACACAGCGACGCCAGACCCTTCTTCGCGTCGCGCTTCTGCATTTCGTGCAGCAGCGTGACGAGAACCCGGCAGCCGGACGCGCCAATCGGATGACCGATTGCAATCGCGCCGCCGTTCACGTTGATCTTCGACGCGTCCCAGCCCATCTGCTGATTCACGGCCAGCGCCTGTGCGGCAAACGCTTCGTTGATTTCCATCAGGTCGAGATCGGCCGGCGTCCAGCCCGCACGCTCGAGACAGCGGCGCGACGCCGGTACCGGGCCCATGCCCATCACCTTCGGATCCAGACCCGAGGTGGCGTAAGCCTTGATGCGTGCGAGCGGCTTGAGGCCGAGCGCTTCGGCCTTTTTAGCCGACATCACCAGCACCGCCGCCGCGCCGTCGTTCAGGCCCGACGCGTTGGCCGCCGTGACCGTGCCTTCCTTCGAGAAAGCGGGCTTCAGGCCCGCGAGCGATTCAGCCGTTACGCCGTGGCGCACGAACTCGTCAGTTGCAAAACGCAGCGGCTCGCCCTTGCGTTGCGGAATTTCGACCGGCACGATTTCGTCGTTGAAACGGCCCGATTTCTGCGCGGCTTCCGCCTTGTTCTGCGACAGCGCCGCAAACGCGTCCTGCTGCTCGCGCGTGATGCCATATTCCCTGGCGACGTTTTCCGCCGTCACGCCCATGTGGTACTGGTTGTAGACGTCCCACAGGCCGTCGACGATCATCGAGTCGACCAGCTTCGCGTCGCCCATGCGGAAACCGTCACGCGAGCCCGGCAGCACGTGCGGCGCGGCGCTCATGTTTTCCTGACCGCCTGCGATCACGATGTCCGCATCGCCCGCGATGATCGCGTTGGCCGCCAGCATCACGGCCTTCAGGCCCGAGCCGCATACCACGTTGATCGTCATGCCGGGCACGGCCGTGGGCAACCCGGCCTTGATCACCGACTGACGCGCCGGGTTCTGGCCCGAGCCCGCCGTCAGCACCTGCCCCAGAATGACTTCACTGACCTGTTCCGGCTTCAGACCGGCCCGTTCGAGCACGGCGCGAATCACCGTGGCGCCGAGTTCGGGCGCGGCGATCTTCGCCAGCGACCCACCGAATTTACCAACTGCCGTACGGGCGGCCGATACGATCACAACATCAGTCATTTCCATATCCTCCGGGCACATCGGCAAAATACGCCGCAGCCCGTCAAGTTAAAAATATCGTTGTTCCTGCGCCCTTGCACAATCAGACGCGCATTCATACCGCCAAAACCAACCGCGCCTTCAGACGCGTTAAAACCTACTCCCGGTGCCGCACATAACGCCCCGGCGCCGGTTCGATCACCGGGAATTCAGCAGAGCCGGCTGCGGCGCGCGGCTTCACTTTCTTGCCGCCATACTGGTCAAGCCACGTGGTCCATTCGGGCCACCAGCTGCCAGGCACTTCGGCCGCCTGGCCGAGCCATTCGTCCGGGCTTTCCGGCAACGTCTTGACGTCGCCTTCCAGCGCCCAGTAGTTGCGTTTTTTCTTCGCAGGCGGATTGATCACGCCCGCGATGTGACCCGACGCGCCGAGCACGAACTTCAGCGGCCCGGCGAGCAGCGGCACCGACGCATAGGCGGTTTGCCACGGCACAATATGGTCTTCGCGCGAACCGTAAATGAAGGTGGGCACATCGATCTTCGAAAGATCGACCGGCTCGCCGCAGGTGGTCAGCGCACCCGGCTCGCGCAGACGATTCTCAAGGTACGTGTTGCGCAGATACCAGACATACATCGGGCCCGGCAGGCTGGTCGAATCGCTGTTCCAATACAGCAGATCGAACGGCACCGGCGTGCGCCCCTTGAGGTAATTGTCGACGACATAGTTCCACACCAGATCGTTCGGCCGCAGGAACGAGAAGGTGTTGGCGAATTCGATGCCACGCATCAATCCGGGCGTGCTTCCGTTCTTGCCGCCGATGGTCTGCTCGCGCATCTGCACGTGCGCCTCGTCGACGAAAACGTCGAGCACGCCCGTGTCCGAAAAATCGAGCATTGCGGTGAGCAAGGTCATCGACGCAGCCGGATGTTCGCCGCGCGCTGCCGCCACCGCCAGCGCCGTGGCGAGCATGGTGCCGCCCACGCAGAAACCGAGCGTGTTGATCTGCTCGCGGCCGCTGATCTTGCTGACCGTGCTGATCGCCTTGAGCACGCCCTCGCCGATGTAATCGTCCCACGTCTTGCTCGCGATCGATGCGTCCGCGCTGCGCCACGAAATCAGGAACACCTGATGACCCGAATCGAGCCCGTGCGCGACCAGCGAGTTCTCCGGTTGCAGATCGAGAATGTAGAACTTGTTGATGCAAGGCGGCACGATCAGGAGTGGCCGCTCGCGCACGGTGGCCGTGCGCGGCTTGTACTGGATCAACTGCATCAGGTCGTTTTCGAACACCACGGAGCCTTCGGTGTTCGCGAGATTTTCGCCGACCACGAAACGCGATTCGTCGGTCTGCGAAATCTTGCCGCGCTGCAAGTCACCCAGCAGATTCATCACGCCTTGGCGCAGGCTCTCGCCTTTGCTATCGAGCAAGGTCTTTTGCGCTTCCGGATTCAACGCGAAGAAGTTGCTCGGCGACGCGGCCGCGGTCCATTGCTGAACCGCGAACCGAACGCGCTCGCGAACCTTCGGTTCGGTTTCGAGCGCGTCGACCATTTCCTGCAGATAGCGCGCGTTCAACAGATACCACGCAGCGGTAAACGCATAAGCCGGCGTCGCGCTCCACGCATCGGAACTGAAACGGCGGTCTTTGAGTTCGGGAGCTTTCGTGGTGGAGCCGGTGGCCTGCTGGATCAGTTCCATCGCCTCGCGCGAATAATCGGCCTGCAGCTGTTGCAGACGCTCCGATGGAATCGCGGCGCTCGGAACGTTGAGTCCAGCGAATGAAGGCATTGAAGGCAGGGATCCAGCAGTCAGTTTGCTGAAGTCAGGCATGCCGGGGAACGACGGCATCTGCGGCAAGCCCATTGGCGGCATGGGAGGGACGCCCGCTTGCGGCATCTGCGGCATCGGGAAAGGCATGCCATTACCGCCGGGCGGGGTGCCGAGCGAACGCCATGCGTTCATCCAGGCGTCGAATAACTGCTGCATGCCTGCGGCTGAAGTTGCACCGCTCGTACCGGCCTGCTGCGTATGCTCCGTCGAGGAGCCCGTGCTGGGGGAAGCTGAGGAATGTGATGCTGCCATACCTGCTTTTGACCGGTGAGTCCTTGCGGACGGGTTGAGAGGCAGGTTCATGCGCACGTGGGCGATTGCTCGCGGCCTCGTCACGCCCTGTCCCATGTACGAGGAACTGTGAGGAACATTCTTGCTCCCCACCGCAAGGCATGTCAATGCTTGTTCCCGATTTTGCCGCAGTGCGATAGTTTTTTAATTATCGTTTTCCCTGTGTAGCAGATCGCGCTTTTGGAACATGCGTTGATAAGTGCCTGCGTTGGCGAAAAAAGCTCCCATATGGCATGGGCTTAAGTGCATTTATCCGTTCGCTCGCGGACACTTTTGGCGGCAGATTTACGCGTGCGCAGCAAATTCCGGCAGCGCAGCAAAAAAACGTGCCGCGCCTCCGAATAAACCCTCATACGCGTGCTCGCAGGAAGGCGTCGCGCCCACCAGAGTGGGCGCCGGAGTGGACACCTTATTGCGCGATCGTCTGCGCCTGATCGTCCAGCCAGATCAACGCAGCCATGCGGCCTGTCTCGCGATCGCGGCGATAGGAATAGAAACGCTCACGTTGCGTGACCGTACACAGATCGCCGCCGACAATGCGGGTCACGCCAATCCGCTGCAAACGCAAGCGCGCCAGCGCAGCAAGATCGGCAAGATATTTGCCGGGGTTTTGCGGATGCGGAACGAATGCATACGCCGTGGCCTCGCATTGTGCGCCGTCCACGCCTTTCATGAAGGCGTCACGCACATCTGCACCCACCTCGAATGCGCTGGGCCCGATTGCTGGGCCGAGGTAAGCGTGCAACAACGGCGCCTCCACGCCGGCCAGATCGGCAACGCGCTGCGCGGTCTGTTCGACGATGCCCGCTGCCAGGCCACGCCAGCCGGCATGAGCCGCGCCGACCGCACGGCCTGCTTCGTCGCACAACAGCACCGGCATGCAATCGGCCACCATCACGACACACACCGTGCCGGGCCGATCGGTGACGCTGGCATCGGCACGTGTCGGCGTGCCGCTGGCGTGAATCTGCGCGAGCGCATCTTCAGCACGCACGATGCCGGCGCCGTGAATCTGTTCGAGCCACGCGGCCCCGCCTACGCCTGCCAGACTCAGCAGCCGTGCGCGGTTAGTGGCGACCGCGGCGGGATCGTCACCAGCTTTCATCCCCAGATTCAGGCCACCGGGCTGGCCCCCACCATCCTGCCAGCGGCCAAACGGCGGCTCGCTCACGCCGCCGTTGCGCGTGGTGACGAGCGCGCGCACGCGCGGCGACACGTTCCACGCGGGTTGCACGACATCGGCAAAGCTCAGCTCGGGCAAGCTCATGCGTGACCGTCCTCGTCGTGTTCGTCATCGCTTTCGTCGTGATCGCCTTCACCGTGTGTTTCGTCTTCGACGGCATCGTCGTCCGGCGAGGCGTCGTAGTCGTCTTCCTCGTAGTACGTCTCGTCGAACTCGCCCGCATCGTCACGCCCGAGGCCAAGCGCCGCCGACAGCACCTGCATGTCTTCCGGTGCATCGGCACGCCATTGCATGGTCCGGCCGGTTTGCGGGTGGATCAGGCCGAGGCGCCACGCATGCAGCGCCTGGCGCGCGAAACCGTCCGGCAGCGGCGTCACCGAGCGCTTGCCGCGTGCACGCCCATAAATCGGATCGCCAAGCAGCGGATGGCCGATATGCGCACAATGCACACGAATCTGATGAGTACGGCCGGTTTCCAGGTCGCAATGTATCGCGGTAACCGGCTGACGCTGCCAGATCGCCGTATCCGCGCGCCGGAAATGCGTTCGCGCCGCTTTGCCCGATGCGCTCGTCACCACCGCCATGCGCGTGCGTTCGCGCGGATCGCGGCCGATCGGCGCGTCGATCGTGCCTTCTTCGGGCATGTTGCCCCATACCAGCGCGAGATAGCGGCGTTTCACCGTACGCGCCTGGAGCTGGCGCACCAGATCGGTCTGCGCCTCGAGCGTGCGCGCCACCACCATCAGGCCGGACGTTTCCTTGTCGAGCCGATGGACGATACCGGCACGCGGCAGACCCGCTGCGGCGTCGCCATAGCGGTACAGCAGGCCGTTCAGGAGGGTGCCGCTCCAGTTGCCGGCGGCCGGATGCACGACCATGCCGGCCGGCTTGTTGATGACCACCAGCGTGTCGTCCTCGTAGACGATCTCGAGGGGCACGGGTTCGGGCGTAAAGGCGAGTTGCTCCGGCAGCAGGTCGGGCACGAGCTCGATAGTCGCGCCAAGCGGCACCGGCTGGCGAATTTTTGCGGGCTTGCCGTCAATGTGCACCCGCTCCGACTCGATCCAGCTTTGCAGCCGGTTACGTGAAAACTCCGGAAAGATTCGAGCGAGCACCTTGTCGAGGCGCTCGCCAGCCATTTCGTCGGGCACGACGACGCTGCGCGGCGTCTCGTCCGCCACGCGGCTCGCCACCGTCGGCACCATGCTGTGCGGGCCGGCGGGGGCAAGTGCGTCGCTGCCGAGATCGTCGTCGAGTGAATCGACGCCCAACGCGTCGGAGGGGTCAGCGCTTACGCTATAATCTTTGTTGCTATTCCCGGCACCGGTTGCGGCGCCTGGAGTATTTGAGCGGGTCATTGAGTCTGGGTCACCTGGACGTAAAGCTAGACTGGAAAATGCGAGCCTTGAACACCATCACTAAAGCGGCGATCAATTTGGCGGCCATCAAGAAGGCGGCCCGGAAAGTGGCCGGATACATTGCGTGCGCCGCGGCCGTCGCCGTTGTTGCGGCCTGTCACGGCTTGCCGGAAAAGACCGACGAGACGGCTACGTGGAACAACAACAAATTATATACGGAGGCGAACGACGCTCTGACCGGTGGTGATTACGGCAAGTGCGCCAAGTATTTCGAGATGCTCGAAGGCCGCGATCCGTTCGGCCACTTTGCCCAGCAAGCGCAGATCAACGTCGCGTATTGCAACTGGAAAGACAACGAAAACGCCGCCGCCGACCTGGCGATCGACCGCTTCATCCAGTTGCACCCGGATCACCCGGACATCGCCTACGCGTACTATCTGAAGGGCATGATCCACTTCAACGACGACCTCGGCCTGTTCGGCCGCTTCTCCGGTCAGGACATGAGCGAGCGCGATCCGAAGTCGCTGCGCGAGTCATATGACGCGTTCAAGATCGTGGTCGACAAGTACCCGAACAGCAAGTATGCACCGGACGCAGCGCAACGCATGCGCTATATCGTGAACGCGCTGGCGTCGCACGAAGTCCACGCGGCGGATTATTACTACCGCCGTGGCGCATATGTCGCCGCGATCAACCGCGCGCAACTGGCGTTGAAGGAATACAAGAACGCGCCGGCTATCGAAGACGCACTGCACATCATGATGCTGTCGTACGAGAAGCTGAATCAGCCGCAACTGGCTGACGACACGAAGCGCATTCTGGCCGGCACCTTCCCCGACAGCCCGTATGTCACGGGCCATGCAAGGCCGGGTAAGGAAAAGTCGTGGTGGCAGTTCTAAGCCTCGACCAGACGCTTTCAACGTAAAGCTTAAACAAAAACGCCACGACCGAAGTCGTGGCGTTTTTGTTTGTGGGGCGCCGCCAGCGTGTGCACCACCGGCTGGCAACAGGCGCCCTCAGTCCCGCTCGAACAACGCAATCGATTCCACGTGCGAGGTGTGCGGGAACATGTTCACCACACCCGCGCCCACCAGCCGATAGCCGGCCCCATGCACGAGCAGGTCCGAATCGCGTGCGAGCGTTGCCGGGTTGCACGACACATAGACGATACGCTTGGGCAGCGGCCCATTGCCGCTTTGCGCGATCTCGGCCAGCGCCTTTGCCACTGCCAGCGCGCCTTCACGCGGCGGGTCGATGAGAAATTTGTCGAAATGACCGAGCGCGCGCATGTCATCGGCGGTGACTTCGAACAGGTTGCGGCAGGCGAACGACGTATGCCCCGCTACGCCATTCAGCTCGGCATTAGCGAGCGCGCGAGCGGTCAGCACGTCACTGCCTTCGATGCCCACCACTTCCTTCGAAATCCGCGCAAGCGGCAGCGTGAAGTTGCCGATTCCGCAGAACAGGTCGAGCACGCGGTCTGTGCTGGCCGGGGCCAGCAGACGCAGCGCGCGGCTCACCAGCACGCGATTGATCGCGTGATTCACCTGGGTGAAATCCGTGGGCTTGAACGGCATCCGGATGTTGAATTCCGGCAGCGTGTAGTCGAGCTCCACATCGAGCGGATAGAACGGCGTGACCGTGTCGGGACCGCCCGGCTGCAGCCACCACTGCACCTTATGCTCGTCGGCGAAATCGCGCAGCACCTGTTCGTCGGCGACGGTGATCGGTGCGAGATTGCGCAGCACCAGCGCGGTAACCGACGAGCCGACCGCGAGCTCGATCTGCGGCATACGATCGTAAATCGACAGTTTGCGGACCATGAAACGCAGCGGCATCAGCATCGCGGACACATGCGGCAGCAGCACCTCGCAGGTCTTCATGTCGGCGATCTGGCTGCTTTTCTTTTCGTAGAAGCCGATGCGCATGCCGCCCTTTTCCGGCAGATAGCGCACCGCCAGACGCGCGCGGTAGCGGTATCCCCACGCCGGACCCTGGATCGGCCGGAACACGGTCTCCGGGCGCAGCTTCGCCAGGTGCCGGAAATCGTCTTCGAGCACGCGCTGCTTGACGGCAATCTGGGCGCGGATGTCGAGATGCTGCATCGAACAGCCGCCGCAGGTATCGAAATAAGCGCATTTGGGCGTGGTGCGCAGCACGCTTTCGCGCAGCACCTGGACCACTTCGGCTTGCTCGAATTTCGCCTTGCTGCGTTGCGTCGCGTAGCTGACGCGCTCGCCGGGCAACGCACCTTCGACAAAAATCACCTTGCCGGGCGTGCCGTCTTCGCTCTCGACACGACCCACGCCGCGCGCTTCCATGTCGAGCGAAACAATTTCGATGATCGGCTCATTGCCGGTAATGACACGCGCTTTCACCGGCGCGGGCGCCTTCTGGCGCTTCGGCGAACGACGTTGTGGGGCAGTTCGGGACACCTGCGATTTCCTGACAAACTTGGGGGAAAGGCGAGATTGTAGACGAAGCGCCGCCCTTGCCAACGATTTGGCGCGACGGTAGGGGCCGCCAGCCGCGTGAAGCGCTTCGATCGTGATGGGCTAAGGCGAACCAAGCCGCTTGCGCACGATTTCGCGCTACGGCGGCAGCCTTCGCAACGCCTACCCGTCAGCATGGCGGCGAACCGCTTCGTTGCAAGACTGTTAAGAGGCCTATTGATCGAATGCGGCCAGATACTCGGCCCATTGCGGCGCCGTTTCCAGCGCGAGCGCATTTTTGACCAGATTGATCTCGTCCGCATACTCTTCAGCCGAAAACGCGCCGCGGATCAGCTGGAAGCGGCAATACAGCAGGTACGTATTGACGACGTCGGTCTCGCAATAGTTACGGATTTCCTCGATGCGGCCTTCCTGGTAAGCGTGCCACACCTGGCTGCCGTCCATGCCCATCTTGCCTGGGAAGCCGCACATCTTGGCGAGCGCGTCGAGCGGCGCGTTGGCGCGCGCCTGATACATAGCCAGCACGTCCATCAGATCGGTGTGACGCGCGTGATAGCGGCTGATGTAGTTGTTCCACTTGAACTCGCGATCGTCCTCGCCGAGGTCCCAGAAACGGGACGCCGGGATGCCGTTGATCAGCGCGCGGTAGTTCAGCACCGGCAAGTCGAACCCGCCGCCATTCCACGACACGAGCTGTGGCGTGTATTTCTCGATCACGCGATAAAACGACTGCACGAGCGCCGCCTCGCCGTCTTCCAACGTGCCGAGCGAGCGCACACGGAAACCGTTGTTGTCGCGGAACACACAGGAAATCGCGGCGATCCGTTGCAGGTGGTGCGGCAGAAAATCGCCGCCGGTCTTTTCGCGGCGCGCCGCAAAGGCGTGCTCAGCAACCTCGGCGTCGCTCAGCGTATCGGGCAAATTTTCGAGGCGGCGAATGCCGGCGACATCGGGAATCGTCTCGATGTCGAAAACAAGAATCGGTGTCATCAGTTATAGAACGGCGTCCTTCCGAACACCGTTGGAGGCAAAGAAGCGCTTCAGCCGCACCAGCGCTTCCTGTTGGATCTGGCGCACACGCTCGCGCGTGAGGCCCATTTCGTCGGCCAGCTCTTCGAGCGTGGCGGGTTCGATGTGGTTCAGCCCGAAGCGGCGCTCGATCACGTGACGATGCTTGTCCGACAGGCGCGCGAGCCATGCACGTGTGAGCGTTTCCAGCTCGCGGTGCTGCACTTCGGCATCCGGCGACTGGCTTTGGTCGTCCGACAGCAGGTCGAGCAGGCTGCTCGCCGGGTCGAGATCGAGCGGCGCGTCGAGCGAAGCGGTGTGTTCGTTCAGCGCGAGGATGTCGGTGACTTCGTCGGTGGTCTTGCCGGTCAGATAGGCAATGTCGTCGATGCTGGCGTCGCGGCGCTCGGCTGCTTCGCCGGAATTCATCGAATTCTTTTCCAGATGGCGCTTCGCGCGCAGCACCTGGTTGAGCTCACGGATCACGTGCACCGGCAAACGCACGGTGCGCGCCTGATTCATGATCGCGCGCTCGATGCTCTGGCGAATCCACCACGTGGCGTAAGTAGAGAAACGAAAGCCGCGTGTAGGATCGAATTTCTCGATGGCGTGCATCAAGCCGAGGTTGCCCTCTTCGATCAGATCGAGCAGCGGTACGCCGCGATTCAGATAACCCTTCGCGATGCTGACGACGAGCCGCAAATTGCGCTCGATCATCACTTGCCGCGCCTCGAATTCGCCCGCCTTGGCCAGACGCGAATACTTCTGTTCTTCTTCGACGGTCAGAAGCGGCTTGACGCTGATGCGGTTCAGGTAATGCTGAATCGTGTCGGCCGTCAGCTCGGCTTGCAGCAGCGCGCGGAAATCGTCCGCGTCGGGCGGAGCCTCGCTCGCGCCTTCGCGGGCCTCACCGCGTTCTTCCGCGCCGCCTTGGCGTTCGTCAAGATCGCGCTCCTCTGCGACCTCTTCTTCCACTTCCGAAGCGCCGCCTTCCTCCACCGCAGCGGGCGTGACGCGGCTGATCGTCTCAGACTCGGCTTGCGGTAAGCGGCGCTTCGATTTCGGCATGGTCGTATCGCTTATTGCGGCGGCAAATACTTCAGTGGGTCGACAGGTTTACCCTGCCGGCGAACTTCGAAATGCAACATCACACGGTCGGAATCGCTATTGCCCATCTCAGCAATTTTCTGCCCTTTCGTCACCGCGTCCCCCTCTTTTACCATCAAAGCGCGGTTGTGTGCATACGCGGTGAGATAAGTTGCATCATGCTTGATGATAATGAGATTGCCGTAACCACGCAGCCCATTTCCGGCATAAACCACGCGCCCATCTGCAGAAGCCTTGACCGGATCGCCGGCCGCGCCGCCGATATTAATGCCCTTGTTGGTCGAATCGTTGAAAGTGCCGAGCATCGGTCCCCGCACCGGCCATGCGAACACGACATTGCCAGATGCGCCAGCGTTCGAATCGCTCGCGGCACCCGGGTTAGCCGGCGGCGTCAACGAAGCGTTGTTCGCACCCGAACCATAGATCGGCGGCGCCGCGACACCCGCTGCAGCGCCTGCCGACGGCGGCGTGCTGCCAAGCGGCGCGCTCTGCACCGTGCCACCGCTGCCGATCGGCGCCGTCGACACGCCCGGCGTCAATGCGGCGGTATTCGCGCCCGGCGGCACGACGCGCAACAACTGATCGACCTCAATCTGATTCGGGTTAGTGAGATTGTTCCAGGTCGAAATATCGCGGTAGTTCTGGCCGTTCTCCAGCGCGATCCGGTACAGCGTATCGCCCGGCTTCACGCGGTAGTAGCCCGGCGGCGGCGGTCCGAGCGGCACGGCCGGCTGCTGCGCGGCTTGCGTGCCGAGCGCGCCGCTGCCGGAGCGGTCGATGACCGGCGCCTGATCGAGGCGGGTCGCACAGGCCGACATCAACAGGGACAAGGCGAGCACGCACACGCTACGCTGGGTTACGGTCATGGGGATATTCAGTCTGGTTCTTTGCATCGCGCGCAACATACTCATCGGTGTCAAATCACTCCGGATTTTAAGGGTACAAAGAAAACGCGATCAAGCCGCGACTCGCGCCATTGCGCGGGTCCGAGGCGTTCGACCAGAGTCAGCACCTGGTTCTGGCCTTCCTGCGAGCCGACCGGCGCGACCAGACGGCCGCCGATCGCGAGTTGTTCAAGTAATGCCTGCGGTACGTCAAGCCCGGCCGCTGCGATCACGATCGCATCGAACGGCGCCGCCGACGGCAGCCCCAGGCGGCCGTCGCCGTAGTGCAGCCGGATGTTCGGAATGCGCAGCGGACGCAAATTTGTCTTCGCGCGTTCGGACAGCGGCTTGATGCGTTCGATCGAATAAACGTCCCGCGCGACCTGGCTCAGCACCGCCGCCTGATAGCCGCAACCGGTGCCGATTTCGAGCACGTTGTTCAACGCGCGGCCGGCGGCCGCCAGTTCGATCATCCGCGCGACCACGGAGGGCTTGGAAATCGTCTGGTGATGGCCGATAGGCAGCGCCGCGTCTTCGTAGGCCTGGGCCGCGAGGCCCGGGTCGACGAACATGTGGCGCGGCACGACCGACATCGCGTTCAACACGCGCTGATCGGTCACGCCGTTCGCACGCAGGCGTTCGACCATCCGTTCGCGAACGCGTTCCGAAGTCAGCGCCAAAGCGCCGTTCAACGCGACGTTCGGCACGGCGCTGCGCTCGTTGAGTCTGGCGGCTGGCTTGTTCAGCGGCGCCGGTTTTGGCGCGACGCGCACAACCGGAACTTGCGCGACGGCTGTTGCGCGTGGTTTGGCTTGCGGCGTGGCCTGGGCGTTGGCCGGTGGATTCGCCGGCGCCTTCAGCGACACCTTCGCCTGCGCCTTGGCCTGCGGTTTTGCTTGCGACGTCGCTTGCGGTTGCGTCTGCGCCCTCGCCGGTAGCTTCGCCTGGGTCTTTCCCGTGGAGCCGGGCGGCGCATTCTTCGCAGGTTGCTGGCGTGAGTTCAGCGCCGCGCTCGCGGCGAGTACTGCCGCGCGCACGTCGCCCAGACGCCCTTCAGGCCGGCGCGGTTCGCGCACCAGGTCCTCAAGGCCGAGCGGAAAGCGCTTGGCGCGCTCGCTGGTCATGAAGTGCTGCTGCCGGCGCGCGCCCAGTCGCGCGCTGCGGGCAGCATTTGCGTGTGGGTCAGGTCGAGCTGCAACGGCGTGATCGACACCTGGCCGTTGGCGACGGCGTGGAAATCGGTGCCTTCGCTCGCATCGCGCGCACTGCCGGACGGGCCAATCCAGTAGATCGGTTCGCCGCGCGGGTTGGTCTGGCGGATCACCGGCTGCGACGGATGCCGCTTGCCGAGACGCGTGATATGCCAGCCGTCGAGTTGCTCGTATGGCAGGTTCGGAATATTGACGTTCAGGAGCGGATGCCCCGGCAGCGGTTGCTCGAGGTAGTGCGCGACGATCTCGGCGGCCACACGCACAGCGTCTTCGAGATGCACCCAGTCTTTGTCGACCAGCGAGAAGGCAATGGCCGGCACACCGAACATGATGCCTTCGGTGGCGGCGGCGACGGTGCCTGAATAGAGCGTGTCCTCGCCCATGTTCTGGCCGTTATTGATACCCGAGACGACGAGGTCCGGCGTGTGGTCCAGCATACCGGTCAGCGCAATGTGCACCGAGTCGGTCGGCGTGCCGTTGACGTAATAGAAACCGTTCGCCGAGCGCAGCACCGAAAGCGGACGCGACAGCGTCAAGGAATTGGACGCGCCGCTGCAGTTCTGCTCGGGGGCCATCACGGTGACGTCCGCAATCGGCTTGAGCGCTTCGTAAAGCGCGGCAAGGCCGGGCGCCAGATAACCGTCGTCATTGCTGAGTAGGATTCGCATGCGGCGATTGTAACCGAGGAAAGAAGGCACGCGAACGACACGGCAGGCGGCGCACGCATCACATGCAAAGCGCACGCGCCGGGGCCCGTGTCAACGGGGATCGCCCAGCAAGTACTGGCTTCGAGCAATAAAAACGCACGGTCGTGCGAATTGTTTTACACTCGGGTTTTACACTCAGAATAGTTGCGACGCCCCGAAGGAAGTCCGCTTGGGGCCCTGATCGATATGGAGACACGATGCGCGCGATTCGCTGTAATCAATATGGGCCGCCGGAGAGCCTGGCCGTCGAAAATCTGCCGGACCTCGAACCGCCGCCTGGCCATGTCGTGATCGACGTCAAAGCCGCAGCCGTCAATTTTCCCGATGTGCTGATCATCGAGAACAAATACCAGTTCAAACCACCCCTGCCCTTTACGCCTGGCTCCGAAGTCGCGGGCGTCGTGCGCGCCGTCGGCGCCGGTGTGACGCAGTTCAAGCCGGGCTCAAGGGTGGTCGCGTTCACCGGCTCGGGCGGATTTGCCGAGCAGGCGCTGGCGCCGGTCGCGGCGTGTGTGCCGCTGGCGGACGGCGTCGAATTCGAACTGGCCGCAGCGTTCACACTGGCCTATGGCACGTCGCATCATGCGGTGGTCGATCGCGGCCAGTTGAAGGCCGGCGAGACGATGCTGGTGTTGGGCGCGGCAGGCGGCGTCGGACTCGCCGCGGTCGAGATCGGCAAAGCGCTCGGCGCGCGCGTGATCGCGGCGGCGTCGAGCGACGAGAAGCTCGCTACCTGCGTAAAGCATGGCGCGGACGCCACCATCAACTACAGCACCGAAGACTTGCGCGAACGCATCAAGGCGCTAACCGACGGCCAAGGTCCGGACGTGATCTACGATCCGGTTGGCGGCGTATATGCGGAACCGGCGTTTCGCAGCATCGGCTGGCGCGGACGTTATCTGGTGGTCGGCTTTGCGAACGGCGAAATCCCGAAGTTGCCGCTCAACCTGACGCTGCTCAAAGGCGCTAGCCTGGTGGGCGTGTTCTGGGGCGACTTTGCGAAACGCGAGCCGCAGCACAATCACGCTGCGTTCCAGCAGATGACTGGCTGGATCGGCGAGGGCAAACTCAAGCCGTATGTGTCGGAACGCTATTCGCTCGAAGACACGGGCCGCGCGTTGCGCGATATGGCGGAGCGCCGGGTGATCGGGAAGGTGGTGATTACACCTTAGGCGCAGTGCGCAATGCGCTGCCGCAGCCGCTCCTTTGAGTGGGAAAGAGAACGGAAAACGGCGTGGGGTTTAAAACCGCACGCCGTTTTTGTTGAGTCTTCGGGAATGTGGCGCTACAGCTTTTCCGTATCACCCGACTTCGGCTGCCACTTCATCAGCCGCCGTTCGCCAATCCCGACGATAGCGTCGAGAATCAGCGCGAACGCCGTCAACACCAGAATCCCGGCGAACACAGTATTGATATCGAAGGTGCCTTCGGCTTGCAAAATCAGATAACCGACGCCGCGCGCCGAGCCGAGATATTCCCCCACCACCGAACCGACGAACGCCAGGCCCACCGAGGTATGCAGACTCGAAAACACCCAGCTCATCGCGCTCGGCAGATACACGAAACGCAGCAACTGCTTGCCGTTCGCGCCGAGCATGCGCGCGTTGGCGAGCACAACCGGGCTCACTTCCTTGACGCCCTGATAGACGTTGAAGAAGACGATAAAGAACACAAGCGTGACGCCTAGCGCCACCTTCGACCAGATGCCGAGGCCAAACCACACCCCGAAAATCGGCGCGAGAATCACGCGCGGCATCGAATTGGCGGCTTTGATGTACGGATCGAATAACGCGCTCGCGAGCGGCGACAGCGCAAGCCACAAACCGACGCCGAGTCCGAGCGCGGTGCCGAGCGCGAACGCGAGCACCGTTTCGACCAGTGTGATCCACAGGTGCAGATAGATTTCGCCGCCCGTGAACCACTCCCAGATGCGTTGAAGCACTTTCTGCGGCTCGCCGAAGAAGAACGCGGCCTTGTTCGGGTCGTCGAAATAGAACGGCGGCAGCAGCGTCGGACTGGTCAGCACGTACCAGAGCACGAAACTCAGCACGAGCAGCAGCCACTGCCAGATCATCAGGTTCGCCCGGTTCGGGCGCAACGTCTTCCACATGACTCGGTTTGCCTTTGACGATTGATCGACGCCAATACAAGACGTAACAAACAGGACTTAACGACGGGACTCAACGACTGGACGGACGACAGGATTCAGCTACGGATATCCATACATGCCGCCACGCCACTCCGCAACGTATCGCAACTACGTGACCCGCTCAAACAGCCGTGAGCTGCTGCTGATAACCCTTGAGCACCTCATCGCGCAGCACGCTCCAGATCTGCGCATGCAACTCGACGAAACGCGGATGCGCGCGAATCTCGGCGACGTCGCGCGGACGCGGCAGATCGATTGTGAATTCGCCGATCGGATGCGTACCCGGCCCCGCCGACAGCACCACTACACGGTCGGACATCGAAATCGCTTCGTCGAGATCGTGTGTGATGAACAGCACCGCTTTGCGTTTGGCCGCCCACAGGTCGAGCAGCTCGTTTTCCATCAGCTGACGCGTCTGGATATCGAGCGCGGAAAACGGCTCGTCCATCAGGATGATGTCCGGATCGAGAATCAAAGTCTGCGCCATCGCGACGCGCTTGCGCATGCCGCCCGACAATTGATGCGGATAGCGGTCGCCGAAGCCACCGAGGCCGACCCGCTTCAACCACTCGTCAGCTTTGCTGCGCGCTTCCGCCGGCGGCACGCCATGAAACGCGAGGCCAGCCATCACGTTGTCGATGGCCGAGCGCCACGGCATCAGCGCGTCTGCCTGGAACATATAGCCGGCGCGCCGGTTGATCCCCTTGAGCGGCTCGCCGAACACACTGACCCTCCCCGACGACGGTCCCAGCAAGCCCGCGCCGACGTTCAGCAGAGTGGATTTGCCGCAACCGGTCGGGCCGACCACCGAGACGAATTCGCCCGGCGCGATGTGCAAGGTTGTGTCCTTGACCGCCGTGTAACGCTGCGCGCGGTTGTCCCGCGCAGCGAACGTGCAGGTGATGTTGTCGAGCGCCAGAGCGGCAACAGTCATCGTTCGACTCGCTTCGAAAATCGGTTTCGGTTTGTCATGTCATTATGACGGCGGTGGACGGTGGGTGATCGAGGGGAACGCAGCACGTGCCCCGCCCTCGGCTCCACGCCGGTACTTAGGCCTTGACGGTCGCCAGCGCTTTCTTGACGAAGTCGTTGGTCCACGCCCTGGACAAATCGATCGGCTTGCCCTGCACGTTCGGATCGAACGCCTGCAGGGTCTTAAGCGAGGTGGCCGGGCCATCGGCGGGCATCAGACCGTCCGGAGACATTGCCTCCTTCACATGCTGCCACGCGTCCAGATACACCGCGCGGTCGCCGAGCAGATAGCCTTCCGGCACGGTATTGATCAGCTCGCTACCGGTCGCCGTTTGCAGCCACTTGAGCGCGCGCACCATCGCATTGGTCAGCGCCTGGGTGGTGTTCGGATTCTTCGTGATGAAACTCTGCGACGCGTACAGACACCCCGCCGGCATATCACCGCCGAACACGCTGCGCGTATCGGCGAGCGTGCGTGTATCCGACACGACGCGAATCTCACCGGTGCGCTCGAGCTTGGTCATCACCGGGTCGAGATTGGCGATGGCGTCGATCTGGCCCGACTGCAGTGCCGCGATCGCCCCAGCCCCTGCGCCCACCCCGATGAACGCGACGTCTTTCGCGGTCAATCCGGCTTTCGCCAGCACGAAGCTCGCCATGATCGAGGTCGACGAACCCGGCGCTGTCACGCCAATTTTCTTGCCTTTCAGATCGGCGATCGACTTGTAATTCGGCATCGCCTTCTTCGATATCGCGAGCACGATCTGCGGCGCACGCCCCTGTAGCACGAATTCGCGGAACGACTGCTTTTGCGCCTGCAGCAGCAAGGTGTGCTCGAACGCGCCGGAGACCACATCCGCGCTGCCGCCGACGGCCGCCTTCAACGCCTGCGAGCCGCCGGCGAAATCCGAGATTTCGACGTCGAGTCCCTCGTCCTTGAAGTAATTGCGGCGCTCGGCAATCGTGAGCGGCAAGTAGTAGAACAGGTTCTTGCCGCCGACGGCAATCGCCACCTTGGTGGTTTCAGGTTTGCCCTGTGCGAAAGCGAGCGGCGTGGCGGCGAACGTGGCGCCCGCGAGCGCGGCGGTACCGGCGAGGAAGGTTCTGCGTTGCATGGTCTGTCGTCTCCAAACTTTTGTTATCTTTTTGCCGCGCACTCACTCACACAATCTGTTGCGCGTGCAACCTTACAATGTGGTCTGAATCATAACCTAGCGATTGCAGGACTTCATCGGTATGTTCACCCAGTTCCGGGCCTAACCAGCGCGTTTCGCCGGGGGTTTCCGAGAGTTTCGGCGTCACCGACGGCAGCGTGATTTCCTGACCATCCTGCCATTTGAAGCGCTGGATCATCTGGCGTGCCATGAATTGCGGATCGGTGAACATGTCTGCGACGCTGTAAATACGGCCGACCGGCACGTCGGCGGCGTTCAGCACGGCGAGCGCTTCGTCGATGGTGCGCGTGGCGAGCCACGCGGCGATCGCGCCGTCGATTTCCTGGGTACGCGGCACGCGGCCGTCGTTGTGCGCGAGAGCTGGATCGTTCGCCAGGTCTTCGCGTTCGATAGCGACCATCAGGCGCTTGAAGATCGGGTCGCTATTACCGCCGATGACGATGCTGCCGTCGCGGCAAGGATACGTGTTCGACGGCACGATGCCCGGCAGCGACGCGCCGGTGCGCTCGCGCACCATGCCGTACACACCGTACTCAGGCACCACGCTCTCCATCATGTTGAAGACAGCCTCGTACAGCGCGACGTCGACGACCTGACCTTTGCCGCCGTTCACCTGCTTGTGATGCAAGGCCATCAATGCGCCGATCACGCCATGCAGCGCGGCAATCGAATCGCCGATCGAAATGCCGATGCGCGGCGGCGGCAAATCCGGATAGCCGGTGATGTGGCGCAAGCCGCCCATCGATTCGGCGATCGCACCGAATCCGGGCCGGTCGCGATACGGCCCGGTCTGCCCATAGCCGGACAGACGCACCATCACGAGCCCCGGGTTCTCCGCCGATAAAACGTCATAACCGAGCCCGAGCTTCTCCAGCAAACCCGGCCGGAAATTCTCGACGACGATATCCGCCTCTTTCGCGAGGCGCCGCACAATCTCCTTACCCTCTTCCGCTTTCAGATTGATCGTGACGGATTTCTTGTTACGCGCCTGAACGGCCCACCAAAGCGACGTGCCGCCGACTTCCGGATAAAGCTTGCGCCATTTGCGCAGCGGATCGCCGCCTTTGGGATCCTCGATCTTGATGACGTCGGCGCCGAACTCGCCAAGAAAGCGCGCGGCGAACGGGCCGGCGATCAGCGTGCCGAGTTCGAGCACCTTGACGCCGGCAAGCGGGCCTTTAGGGGTGGCGCTGGGATCTGGGGTGACGCTCATGTGTCTCCTCTGTGTGCTGTTCTTGCCGAGTGCGGCGGAACGCGCTCGCGCGGCTCGTTCAGGCCTTGCAGGTGCAGCGACGCGGCGCTTTCAGTGACCTCAGGCTACATCGAGCGCCGGTCGAGCATTGCACGGGCGATCGTGCCGGCGTCGACGTACTCGAGTTCGCCGCCCACCGGCACGCCGCGCGCGAGGCGCGTCACGGCAAGACCGCGCGCCTTGAGCGTCTGCCCGAGGTAATGCGCGGTGGCTTCGCCTTCATTCGTAAAATTGGTTGCGAGTACGACTTCCTTGACGATGCCATCCGACGCGCGCTTGACCAGCCGGTCGAAATGGATCTCCTTCGGGCCAATGCCGTCGAGCGGACTGAGCCGCCCCATCAGCACGAAATAGAGGCCACGATAGGTCATCGTCTGTTCGAGCATGATCTGGTCGGCGGGCGTCTCGACAACGCACAACAAGGCCGGATCGCGCTCCTCATCGAGACAGACCTCGCAGATCTGTGCTTCGGTAAAGGTGTTGCACTTCTCGCAGTGCTGCAGATGTTCAGTCGCGAACAGCAACGAGCGGCCGAGTTTTTCGGCGCCGTCGCGATCGTGCTGCATCAGGTGGTACGCCATGCGTTGCGCGGATTTTGGCCCGACACCGGGCAGCACGCGCAGCGCTTCGACGAGCGCCGACAAGGCGGAAGGTTGTTTCATGCGGATCGGCGGCGTCGAAGTGAGTGTTGCCCGGTATGGCCCGGTATGCGGGTGGCGATGCGGTTGCTTCTATCAGCTCGGGAACGAATCGGACAGGCACGCCCGGCGAACGAACTGAACCGCCCTGATGCAAACTTGTACGACCTGGGGACGGGTGTCTGGCGCGGGCACTGAAACGAGCGCGGCTCGCGCATTCAACTCACACCGCCATCAAAGCAACGGCGTGAGCCCCTTCTTGCAGATTCTTGCAGCAACGTCGCTCAGAACGGCAGCTTGAAGCCCGGCGGCAGCGGCAGACCCGAGGTCATTCCGCCCATCTTTTCCTGAGCGGTGGCTTCGGCCTTGCGCACGGCGTCGTTGAACGCAGCGGCGACGAGGTCTTCCAGCATCTCCTTGTCGTCGGCAAGCAGGCTCGGATCGATCGATACGCGACGCACGTCGTTCTTGCAGGTCATCGTCACCTTGACGAGACCGGCACCCGACTGTCCCTCGACTTCGATCAATGCAAGCTGATCCTGCATCTTCTTCATGTTTTCCTGCATCTGCTGGGCCTGCTTCATCAGCCCGGCGAGTTGGCCTTTCATCATGGACATGCTCCTTCTTGATAGCGTGAAATCCGGAAATCGGGTGCGCCAAAGCGCGGCGAATCAGTAGACGGACGACGCGCCGTTCGGGCCGGCGTCCTGTGTAATCGGGCGGATCGAACCGGGCACGATGCTCGCGCCGAACTCGCGGATCAGCGACTGCACGAACGGATCAGCACCGATCTCGCGCTCCGCTTCCTGTTGGCGCTGGGCGCGCACAGCGGCGTCGTGCGCGGCCGCCGTGCGACGCGCCGGACCAACTTCGACCAGCACGTCGACGTTCTGACCGAGCTTTTCGGCGAGCGCGGCTTTCAGTTTAGCGACCTGGGAGGCTTCCGCGTACTGCGGCACCGGCACGCTCAGCTTGAGCGTGTTGCCTTCGAGCGCCATCAGTTCGCTGTTGAACGCGAGCTGATACGAAATGCCCTTGAGCGGCAGATCGACCGCGAGCGCGGGCCAGTCGCCCTGGAAACCCAGCGGATCGAGCGGCACGGCGGGCGGCAACGGCCGCTTGTCGACCACGGGCGCGGGGGGCGACGCAGGTGCGGCGTTCACGCGGACGTCGTCGGGACCGCTGTCGAACACCGGCATGTAGTTGTCGTCCGGCAGGCCGTAATAGCCTTCGTCCGCTGCCGTAAGCGGCATGTATTCATCGGGCGGCATGTCGTCCCACGGCGCGTTCGATGAGCCGTTCTGCTCCGAACCGTTGCGCTGGGCCTGCGGCGACGAAACGCGCGCCGCCGGTGCCGCATCTTGTTGCGGTGCAGGCCGCGGAGCGCCCGGCGTCGGCACATTGACGACAACGCGGGGCGCGGCAGGCTTCGGCGTGGCCGGGGTCACGGTGGGCCTCGCGGCTGCAGCCGTGGCGCGGCCGCGGTCAGACGACACTTTCAGACCGGCACTGCGCAATACGTTGAGTGCGTCACTCGCGCCACCCGCACGGCGCGGCGGGATGTCGGCTGCAGGCGGCGGCTCTTGCAATGCCGTTGCGGGTGCGGCCTCTTCTACGCGTGCGAGCGTGGCTGCGGCCGGAGCCGTGAGCGAAGACGCGGGTGCCGATTCCTGCTGAGCGGCCGCGGTGGATGCGTCTATCGGGCTCGGCGCGGTGGGCGCGTCGTCCCACGGTGCCAAGGGCGGCGCAGTGGCTACCGCAGTGGCTACTTTTGTTACTTCGATCGATCCAGTCGCCGCGGCTGCCGGTGCCGGGGGCGTCGCTTCGGGCATCGGAGCCGCTCGGGGCGCGCTCACGTCCGCAGATGCAGGCACCGGATCGCTCAGATTCGTTTCGACGGAAGTTTCTTCCTGCCACGGCGCTAAAGCCGGTGCGGCAATGGTGTCGGCTGCCGCGGGCACGACTGCTGCGCTCGCCTCACCAGAGGCAGATGCGGACCTGGAAACAATCGCCGCGTCAGCAATAGCCGGTTTCGGCGTTTCAGTATTTTCAGCAGACTCCGGCGACGCCAGGTGCTGCGAATCCGGCGTCGTGGACTTCGCTTCTGCCACCGGATTCCCGGAGCGCACCGGCACGGCAGCGGCTGCTTCAACCGCTCGCGACGACGCAACCGCCTGTTGCGCGGCGACCGCCGGCGAGCCGGTGCGTTTAGCTCCACCCGCCCCCGCCGGCCCCGCCGCTCGCGCCGCAGCCGCGCCGCCACCACCGGTGGGCGCCGGCTCGAATGCCAGCATGCGCAAGAGCGTCATCGTGAAGCCGGCGTATTCGTCAGGCGCGAGACCCAGTTCGCTTCGGCCGATGGTCGATATCTGATAGAACAGCTGCACCTGCTCGGCGCTCAACGCCTCGGCAAAACGACGCAGATCAGCCGCTTCTGGCCACTCGTCCAACACCGACGAAGGCGCAAACTGCGCCCACGCGATTCGATGCAACAAGCTCGCCAGATCCTGCAACGCCGTCGAAAACGACAGGCTGCGCAACGCCATCTCGTCCGCGACCGCCAACACCGTGGCGCCGTCACCATCGGCAAGCGCGTCGAGCAGGCGAATAAGATAGCTTTGATCGAGCGCGCCGAGCATGCCGCGCACCGCTTCTTCGTTTACCTGATTGGCCGAATAGGCGATCGCCTGATCGGTCAGCGAGAGCGCGTCGCGCATCGAGCCGTCGGCCGCGCGCGCGAGCAGACGCAATGCCTGAGCGTCGTACGGCACCTTCTCTTCGCCGAGAATGTGCTCGAGATGCGACACGATGTGCCCGGCCGGCATCTGTTTCAGATTGAACTGCAGACAGCGCGACAGCACCGTGACCGGGATCTTCTGCGGATCGGTGGTAGCAAGAATGAATTTGACGTGCGAAGGCGGCTCTTCCAGCGTCTTCAACATCGCATTGAAGGCGTGATTGGTCAGCATGTGCACTTCGTCGATCATGTAGACCTTGAAGCGCGCATCGACCGGCGCGTAGACCGCGCGCTCGAGCAGCGCCGCCATTTCGTCGACACCGCGATTACTCGCCGCGTCCATCTCGACATAATCGACAAAGCGGCCTTCATCGATCTCGCGGCACGCGCGGCACACACCGCACGGCGTGGAGGTCACGCCGGTTTCGCAATTCAGCGCCTTGGCAAAGATACGCGACAGCGTGGTTTTGCCGACGCCGCGGGTGCCGGTAAACAAATAGGCATGATGCAGACGGCCGCCGTCGAGCGCGTGCGTGAGCGCGCGCACCACGTGCTCCTGTCCGACGAGCGAAGCGAAATCCTTCGGCCGCCATTTGCGTGCGAGAACTTGATAGGTCATCCGGAAATTGTATCAGTAACGATGGCGCGCAAAACCGAATCGAGACGGCGCGCGAACACGTGTTGCCGCTTCATTGAAACAGGCTAACGGACCGATAGAAAAAAATAGATGAAGCGCGCGAGAAACGCCAATGCAGTGTCTGCGTGGCAGCGCCTGGGTAAAACGGGAGATGGAAGGTACGGCAGAGGAAAAACAAGGAAAAAGGAAGGTGACGAGCCTGACCCTCGGCACTGGTGGAAAACGGCTGTGGCTGCTTCGTTCCCGACCTGACCAGATTGACCATCCCTCCATGCGAGGAGGCCCGTCACGAAACATTCTATCACCGCTTGGCCCGTCGCGCGACTGTTAATACGGCCAAACCGACATCGACGCGCCAAATCAGGCGCTTCGCATCATATAGTGCAGCATCCGGAACGTACGCGTCCGGGCCACTTGAGTTTGCGCAGCCCGCCACCAGATAAGTTGCGTCGCGGTTATCAGAACGTAGTGGCACTTCACCGGCAGCCGTTGGCCCCACTGCCCTTGATGAGTACTATCACCACCGGCAACGCATAGCGAATTAAGCTAAACTGCCATACGGATGACCCGCAACCGCGAGCTTTCCGCGCATTCCGGAAATGGTCTTTCGACTTTTTCAGGCGTGCGCCGGCAAGGCTTCGATTGCGGCAAAGCGAACCGAAGTTTCCCTAGATTTTGACGTATCGTGGCGAGCAATTCAGGCGGGCCTCGAACCGATAGAGGTATTCATACAATGAGCGAATCAATCAAGCATATTAGCGACGCATCGTTCGAACAGGACGTCGTGAAATCAGATAAACCCGTGCTGCTCGATTTCTGGGCTGAATGGTGCGGTCCGTGCAAGATGATCGCGCCGATCCTCGACGAAGTCGCGAAGGATTACGCCGATCGCCTGCAAATCGCCAAGATCAACGTCGACGAACATCAGTCGACGCCGGTCAAGTTCGGCGTGCGCGGCATCCCCACGCTGATCCTCTTCAAGAATGGCGCTGTCGCCGCACAGAAAGTCGGCGCACTGTCGAAGTCGCAGCTCACCGCGTTCCTCGACGGCAATCTGTAAAGCGGTCGCATCGGCGCGCTCGAGACCCTTGAAACCTTCAGGTGCGCTGTCTTAGGCGTGTTGTCAGCCGGCAACACGCTCAATAAGAAAGATGCCATACCGTCGCACCGGCGGAAATTGGCGTGTGCTATGCTAGAATCCGCAAAACGTCGAAAAGACGTGTAAGTCCTTGAGCGGTTCCGCTCACTCTCCTCCCAGATTTCATTTCGTCGCACCTTCTCCTGCGGGTTCTCCGTATGCATTTATCCGAGCTTAAGACTCAGCACGTGTCCGAATTGATCGAGATGGCCAATGGCCTCGAGATCGAAAGTGCAAACCGCCTGCGCAAGCAGGAATTGATGTTTGCCATTCTAAAAAAACGAGCCAAAGCGGGCGACACGATCTTCGGCGACGGCACGCTCGAAGTGCTGCCGGACGGCTTCGGCTTCCTGCGTTCGCCGGAAACCTCGTATCTGGCCAGCACGGACGACATTTACATCAGCCCGTCGCAAATCCGCCGCTTCAACCTGCACACGGGCGACACGATCGAAGGCGAAGTGCGTACGCCGAAAGACGGTGAACGCTATTTCGCGCTGGTCAAGGTGGACAAGGTCAACGGCCAGCCGCCGGAAGCCTCGAAGCACAAGATCATGTTCGAAAACCTGACGCCGCTGCACCCGAACAAGGTGCTGCTGCTCGAACGTGAAATGCGTGGCGAAGAAAACGTCACGGGCCGCATCATCGA
This sequence comes from Paraburkholderia sediminicola, assembly GCF_046026855.1. Lineage (GTDB taxonomy): Bacteria > Pseudomonadota > Gammaproteobacteria > Burkholderiales > Burkholderiaceae > Paraburkholderia > Paraburkholderia sediminicola_A. Next base: position 192,464 of record NZ_JAQQET010000009.1, read on the forward strand.
CATGATCGCGCCGATCGGTAAGGGTCAGCGCGGTTTGCTGGTCGCTTCGCCGAAGTCCGGCAAGACTGTGATGCTGCAGCACATCGCCCACGCGATCAAACAGAACCACCCAGATGTCGTGCTGTTCGTGCTGCTGATCGACGAACGCCCGGAAGAAGTGACCGAAATGCAGCGTTCGGTGGCCGGCGAAGTGATCGCCTCCACGTTCGACGAACCCGCTGCGCGTCACGTGCAAGTCGCCGAAATGGTGATCGAAAAAGCCAAGCGCCTCGTCGAAATGAAGAACGACGTGGTGATTCTGCTCGACTCGATCACGCGTCTCGCGCGTGCGTACAACACCGTTGTGCCGGCCTCGGGCAAGGTGCTGACGGGTGGTGTCGACGCGAACGCGCTGCAACGTCCGAAGCGCTTCTTCGGCGCGGCGCGCAATATCGAAGAAGGCGGCTCGCTGACCATCATCGGTACGGCACTGATCGAAACCGGCAGCCGCATGGACGACGTGATCTACGAAGAATTCAAGGGCACCGGCAACATGGAAGTGCACCTGGAACGCCGTCTTGCTGAAAAGCGCGTCTATCCGTCGATCAACCTGAACAAGTCCGGCACACGCCGTGAAGAATTGCTGATCAAGCCCGAAGTCCTGCAAAAAATCTGGGTGCTGCGCAAGTTCATTCACGACATGGACGAAGTCGAGTCGATGGAATTTCTGCTCGACAAGATTCGCCAGACGAAGAGCAACTCCGAGTTCTTCGACATGATGCGTCGTGGCGGCGGCAGCTAAGGCCTCGCGCCGAAACAGCTGCATCAACCGCACAGCATAAGAAAGCCGCTCGCCAGAAACGAGCGGCTTTTTTTCGTCCGTAAGGTTTCACCCGAAAAAGTGCGCGCTGCCGCAACAACATGTACGTGAACGTACACGTTGCAGTACAATGCGCTCAGTCCGTCATGCCTGCCCTACCTTATGTCGAAGGACTCACCCGCCTTGCTCACCGTACGCGACGCCGCCGAACGCCTCGGGGTTACGCCGCGCACGCTGAAGTATTACGAGGAACGCGGCCTCGTCTCGCCTACCCGCAGCGAAGGCCGCTATCGGCTTTACGACGAGGAAGACCTGAAGCGTTTCGGCCGCATTCTGCGCCTGCGTTCGCTCGGTTTTTCGCTGCACGGCATCACCGAAATGCTCAAGCGCCCGCTCGAGCCGGTCGAAGGCGGGCATCGCTATTCCACCGAATCGCTGCAGCAGATTCGCGACGCCATCTCGGACCAGGTCGACGCGCTCGACGTCCGCATCGAAACGATGCACCGCGAACTCAAGGAAGCGCAGAAGCTGCGAGCCGAACTGAGTCCCGACCTCGACTACCTCGAACGGCGTCTCGCTGGAGAAAATGCGGACGCGTTGCTCGAACAGCGCCGCAACGCGCGTGCCAAAGCGACCGCCACGCCGCAAGGAGGACGCAAAAATACCCGAGATGAAGCCGCGCCTGACTCCGCCGCGGATCCGTCCGCATGAGTACCGCGCCTTCCCGCACGCCGCTGTTCAGCGTCGTAAAATTGCGCGGCGATTTTTTCCCGTGGGTGCTGGCCGTCGTCACCGGCCTCGACTATTTCGACAACGCGATCTTTTCGTTTTTCACCAGCTACATCGCGGGCGGCATCAACGCATCGCCGGATGAACTGGTGTGGGCCTCGAGCGCCTATGCGGTAGCGGCCGTGCTCGGCATTCTGCAGCAGCAATGGTGGGTCGAGCGCTTCGGCTACCGGCGCTACGTGGCCGGCTGCATGCTGCTCTATTCAACTGGCGCGATCGCCGCCGCATTGTGCGAGTCGTCGATCGAACTCGCATTCGCGCGCGGCTTTCAGGGCTACTTCATCGGCCCGATGATGGGCACCTGCCGCATCCTGATCCAGATGAGTTTCACGCCACAGCAGCGGCCTGCGGCAACCCGTGCTTTTCTGGTGCTGATCGTGTTGAGCAGTGCGCTTGCACCGCTGATCGGCGGCCAGCTGGTCGCGCATTTCGACTGGCGCGCGCTATTCGCCTGCACCGCGCCGGTCGGCGTGCTGTTTGCCATCCTCGCCCTGCTCGCACTACCGGACACCGGCAACCGCTTGCCGGAAGAGCGCGGCGCGGCGCACTTCTGGCCTTATCTGATCTTCGCGTTCGCGCAAGGCGCGCTGCAAATCGTGATGCAACAAGTGCGGTTCCAGTTGTTCAGCGCCTCGCCGGGGCTGATTCTGCTGACGGTCGCCGGCATCGTCGCGCTCGGCTGGTTCGCATACCAGCAATGGCACCATCCGGCGCCGCTGGTGCGACTGCATGCGCTGCGCGAAAAGGTGTTCCAGGTCGGACTCGTGCTGTACATGTTCTACTACTACATCTCAACCGTATTCAGCTACCTGACGTCGCGCTTTCTCGAGAGCGGCCTCGGCTATCCGGTCGAGAATACCGGCCGGCTGGTCGGCGTGACGTCGCTGATTTCGGCAAGCGCCCTATTCGTCTACCTGCGTTACGCGAAGCTCCTGCCGCGCAAAAAGTGGATCATCGTACCAGGCTTCGCGGTGGCCGCATTCGCCGCGGCGTGGATGACGCGCATGTCACCGGGCGTGGGCGAAGCCGCACTGATTGTGCCGATGCTGCTGCGCGGCTTGCTATTGCTGTTCATCGTGCTGCCGGTCGCCAATCTGACGTTTAGAATCTTCGCGATTGAAGAATTCACGCATGGCTACCGGCTGAAAAACATCGTGCGGCAACTGACGATCTCGTTCGCAACGGCCTCGGTGATCATCGTCGAACAACATCGGCAGGCGCTGCATCAGGCTCGCCTCGCGGAGTTTGTGAATCCGTACAATCCGTTGTTCCAGAATTCGCTCGCTGCGCTGACGAGCGGCTTCAGCGCCGCCGGCCGCTCGTCGTCCGAGGCGCATTCGCTTGCAATAGTGGAAATCAGCCGGACGGTCGCGCAGCAGGCAAGCTTCCTGACTTCGCTGGACGGCTTCTACTTCCTGATCGGCATTGCGATATGCGGCGGCATTTTCGCCGCGTGGCAAAAACAGATCGACTAAGGGTTTCATCAGGCCATGCTTTCGAAACTCACCCAATGGTTCGGCACGCGCCGCCGCGACCGCGCGCTGCGCGACTACGCGATCGAAGACACGCTGTGGCAAGCCACGCTCGACGGCCTGCCGTTCCTCGCCCATCTCGAGGCGCCGGATCGCGTGCATCTGCGCGAGCTGACCAGCCTTTTCATCGCGCAGAAGGAATTTTCGACCGCGCACGAACTCGAGTTGACCGACGCGATGACTGTGGCAATTGCTGCGCAGGCGTGTCTGCCGGTGCTGAACCTGAGCCTCGAGTTGTATCGCGGCTGGGTCGGCGTGATCGTCTATCCGGGCGAGTTCGTGATCCGCAAAACGGTTGAAGACGAAGACGGCGTGGTGCACGAAGTCGAGCACGACGCGAGCGGCGAAGCATGGGAAGGCGGCCCGGTGGTGTTGTCGTGGGAAGACGCGCAGATGACCGGCGGTGCGGACGCCTATAACGTCGTGATTCACGAATTCGCGCACAAGATCGACATGCTGACCGGCGAGGCGAACGGCCATCCGCCGCTTACACGCCGCTGGCATGCCCCGCTCGATTCGCAGGCATGGGCCGACGTCTTCGAGCATGCATACGACCATTTCTGCGCCAAAGTGGACGCAGTACCGGACAGGCGCTGGGCGCGTTTCGAGCGCGATTCGTTGATCGACCCGTATGCGGCGGACCATCCGTCGGAATTTTTTGCCGTGTGCAGCGAGGCGCTGTTCGTCCAGCCACAGGCCTTCGAGGCGGAGTATCCCGAGCTATACCGGTTGCTGGCGCGGTATTACCGGCAGGATCCGGCGCGGGTGGGATTGGCATTCGCTCCGTCCTGACGCCCGCCGCATAAGGGGTGCCGCGCGGCATGTGGACAAGAAACGGACCGATAAAGTGCCGGCGAAAACGAGGCAAAACGCAGGCAAAAAGGTCGTAGAAAGGTCGTCAAGCGACTGATTTTCTGGCATAATCGCCGTTTTTCGACCATAGGCAAGTGGCTCGCGCCTAGATGCAGTCCGCATTTGTAGCGGCTGCTCGCGGGTTGGCTACCGCCAGATTAAAGGAAAGACCATGAAAGAAGGCATTCACCCGGATTACCGCGAAGTCCTGTTCGTCGACATGTCGATCGATTTCAGGTTTGTAACGCGCTCGACCATCCAGACGCGTGAAACCGCCGAATTCAACGGCAAGACCTACCCGCTCGCCAAGATCGAAGTGTCGTCGGAATCGCATCCGTTCTACACCGGCCAACAAAAGATCATGGACACGGCAGGCCGCGTCGAGAAGTTCAACAAGAAGTTCGGCTCGCGCGCTACCGGCAAGGCAGCTGCGAAGTAATACCCGCTTCGTCGCAGGCCTTGGCCAGCAACGAAGCAGCAGCAAAAAAGGGCAGCGCGAGCTGCCCTTTTTTGTCTCTGCTCCTTTGCCTCCTTATCCCGGACGTTGTAAGCACCAGGCCGCCCGTTACGGCATCGTGTTACAGGAACTCCAATGACGTTGCGAGCCATTACCGCCCGTGACGCGCATCGCGCGGCACGACTACAATGCCGGATGCTCCAGATTGGCCATTCTGGCCGGACACCCCGTCCGGTCCTGGCTGCACCGCCTATCCGATATCCACACACCGCATGAGACCTGTCGTTCGCCTCACTGCCTCCGCGACCAGTGCATTGCCGCGCTGGCTGCTGCTGACCATCTGTATCGTCTACGCCTTCTTCGGCCTGTTCGGCCGGGATCCGTGGAAGAACGAGGACGCAGCCGGCTTCGGCGTCATGTGGACAATGGCCAACGGCAGCGCGCACGACTGGCTGCTGCCGAATCTGGTCGGCAAGTACATGACGGAAGACGGCCCGCTCGGCTACTGGCTCGGTGCCGGCGCGATCCGCGCCCTTGCACCATGGGTCGACGCGAGCAACGCGTCACGCGTGTTTACGGGCCTGCTGTTTTGCGCGGCCTGTGCGTTCGTCTGGTATGCGGCTTACCTGCTCGGCCGGCGCGCCGAAGTGCAGCCGTTCAAATATGCGTTCGGCGGCGAACCGGAGCCGCGCGACTATGGCCGCACCCTCGCCGACGGCGCGCTGCTGATCCTGCTCGCCTGCTTCGGCCTGGCCGAACGCGGCCACGAAACTACGCCTCAGCTGGCGCAGTTTTTCGGCATCGCCATGCTCGTCTATGGGCTCGTGCGGATGATCGACAAGCCGATCCAGGGCGCGCTGATCTGGGGCCTGGCGCTCGGCCTCGTCGCCTTGGCCAGCAGCCCGGTGCTGGTTGGCGCATTGTTGCTCGGTACCCTGGCGATGGCGCTGATCGTGCGCGAGGCGCGTTCGCGCTGGCTGCTGCTGGCCGGTCTGCCGGTGGCGCTTGCGCTGTCGGTCGCATGGCCGATCGCCGCACTCGCCGCCTTTCCCGATGACGCTGTCTGGTATCTGAACCAGTGGGTGCACGTCAGCCTGTCTTCGTTCGCCGGGCCGCCCGGCTCGGTGGCCGCCTACGCACTCAAGAACCTGCCGCTCTTCACGTGGCCGGCCTGGCCGCTGGCGCTCTGGGCATGGTTTAGCTGGTCGGGCCTGCGGCGCGCGCCGCACGTGGCAATTCCGCTGTCGGTGATTGGGCCGCTGCTCGTGCTGGTCGTGTTGCAGAGCCATCAGTCGAACCGGCTTTATATGCTGTTGCTGCCGGCGCTCGCGGTGCTGGCCACCTTCGCGCTGCCCACGCTCAAACGCGGCGCGATCAACGCGATCGACTGGTTCGCGTTGCTGAGCTTCACGATCCTCGGCAGCTTCGTCTGGCTGGTGTACATCGCCGGGTTGACCGGTTTCCCGCATCCGCTCGCGCGCAACCTCGCGCGTCTCGCTCCGGGTTTTGCGCCGCAGTTCAAGATCCTGTCGTTCGTGTGTGCGGTCGCCGTGACGATCTGCTGGTTCGTCCTGGTGCAATGGCGTCTGGCCCGTCATCCGAAAGTCCTGTGGCGCAGCGTGGTGCTCTCGAGCGCCGGCACGACGCTGATGTGGGTGTTGCTGATGACGCTGTGGCTGCCGGTCGTCAACTACAGCCGGACCTATAAAGACGTCGCCGAGCAGATCGCGAGCCATCTGCCGGAGGACTACACCTGCATTTCTCCGGTGCGCCTCGGTAACGCGCAGATCGCGACGTTCGCCTATTTCGGCGATATGCATTTCTCGTTCAACCAGGATTGCGATGTGATCCTGCGGCAGGACACCCAGGACTTCGGCGATCCAAGCGCGATGTCGGACTTCGTATGGAAGCTGGTATGGGAAGGCCGTCGCGTGGCCGACCGCGACGAACGCTTCCGCCTGTACGTGCGGATCGACCGTCCGAAGCCGCCAGTCGTCAAACGCCGCAGCTGGCACAAGAAGCCGGACTGACCATGTTCGCCGACGTACGGAAAATCGCCGGGCTTGCATGGCCCGTGCTGATCGGCCAACTGGCGATTATCGCGTTCGGCGTGATCGACACGGCGATGGTCGGCCGCTATTCGGCTGTCGATCTCGCCGCACTCGGCCTCGGCTCGTCGATCTATATTTCCGTCTACATCGGTCTGACTGGCATCCTGACCGCGCTGCAACCCATCACCGCGCAACTCTACGGCGCGCGCCGCTATACCGAGATCGGCGAAGAAGTGCGCCAGGCCTTGTGGCTCGCGCTCGCGCTGACCGTGATCGGCTTTCTGATTCTCTATTTCCCGGGGCCCGTGCTGCAATTGGCGCGCGTGCCCGAAGCACTGCACGAGCGCACGGTCGCCTACCTGCAGATTCTGGCGTTCGGCCTGCCGGCCGGCCTCGCCTTTCGCGTCTACAGCTCGATCACCAATGCGGTTGGAAAACCGCGGCTCGTGATGATTCTGCAGATCGGCGCGCTGCTCCTCAAGTTCCCGCTCAACACGTGGTTCATCTTCGGCGGGTTCGGTGTGCCGGCGCTCGGTGGCCCGGGTTGCGCACTTGCCAGCACCGCGATCAACTGGGGATTGGCCGTGGTTGGGATGCTGCTGTTGACGCGTGTCTACGTGTTCAAACCATTCGCGATCTTTGCGCACTTCTGCTGGCCGGTCTGGCGCCGGCAGGCGGCGCAGCTGCGCCTGGGCATTCCGATGGGCCTGTCGTACCTGATCGAGGTCACCTCGTACACGTTCATGGCGCTCTTCATCGCGCGCTTCGGCACGACGACACTCGCCGGTCACCAGATCGCCGGTAACATCGGCGCGGTGCTCTATATGACGCCGCTGTCGATCGGGATCGCTTCGTCGACACTGGTCGCCCAGGCGCTCGGCGCGCATCGCCCGGAAGCAGCGCGCACGCTTTCGCGGCACGGCATCATGATGGCCGTGGCGATCGCCTGTTGTTATGGCGCGATCGTGCTGGTGCTGCGGCCTTACGTGATCGAAGGCTATACGCCGAATGCGCAGGTCGTGGCGGCGGCGATGCCACTGGTGCTGATCGTCGTGTGCTATCACCTGTTCGATGCGTTGCAGATCACCACCGCGTTCGTACTGCGCGCATACAAGGTGGCGGTCGTGCCGACCGTCATCTATGCAGTTGCGCTGTGGGGCGTGGGGCTCGGCGGCGGCTATGTGCTCGGCTTCAATGTCTTCGGTACCACGCCGGCATGGCTCACCGGCGCGCGCGGCTTCTGGGTCGCGAATACGGTGAGCCTGGCGATTGCCGGCGTCGGTTTGCTGCTTTACTGGCGCGGCGTGAGCAAGCGGTATCTGCGCGCCGAAACGGCGGTCAGGGTGGATTCGGCGGTTTGATGGGGCTCTTCGGCTTGTTCAGCCTGCTGGGCTTGTTCGAGCGAATCGCAAGAGCCGGCGTGCGTAACTATTGCAGCGCGGCCCGCTTGTGCTCGCCGGGTTTCTAGGACGAACAGACGGAGCGTTGTCGAGGTGATATGCAGTAACTGACCGTTAGTTGCGTTTTAATCTCTATAAAAAGCGGCCGCGCCCGGCAGCCGCCTCCCTTCTCTCCTGCGTCAGGACGCTTGCGCCTCCTCCGACTCCCGTGCCTCCTCCAGTGCCTGATCACGCCGCTCGAAAATCTCCCGCGCCGCGAACAGCGCGTTCAGCGCCGCCGGGAAACCTGCGTAGAGCGCCATCTGCATGAACACCTCGACGATCTCCTCACGCGTGCAACCGACGTTCAACGCCGCCTCGATATGCACCTTCAACTGCGGTTGCGCGCAGCCGAGAGTCGCCAGCGAAGCGATCGTCGCGATCTCCCGCGCGCGCAGATCGAGCTGCGGCCGGCTGTAAATATCGCCGAAGCCGAATTCGATCAACAGGCGTCCGAAATCCGGCGCGATCGGCGCAAGCGCGGCAATCACCTGCTCGCCGGTCGAGCCGTCGATTTCCTTCAGTTTGTTCCAGCCTCGGGTGTAGCGATCGTTTTGTGCGTGTTCCATGGTGAGTCCTTTTCCGAATGCGAAAGCGATTGGGTTTCGTCGATCTGTCGTGTCGGCGTGCTCGCGGCGGGCTGCTGCCCAGCTGTCTCGTAATAAGCGATCTTGTCGATGATCGCGCCGAGATTGCTCTGCAACTCCGCGATCCGCGCCAAAACCGTATCCCGATGCGCCACCAGCATGTCGCGGCGCTCGCCCACCGTCGGTTGACCGTCTGCCCGCAGTACCGCGAACGCCTGCATCCCGGCGATCGGCATGCCGGTCGCCTTCAGACGCATCAGGAACTGCAGCCAGTCGAGATCGGCCGGCGAATACAGGCGATGCCCCGCCTGGGTCCGCCCGACCGCCCGAATCAGGCCAGCCTGTTCGTAGTAGCGCAGCGTATGGGTGGATACGCCGATCGTTCCGGCGACCTCGCCGATGGTGAGTGCTTTTGACATTTTCGACATGACGGAACTCAGGTTAGGACTTCGAGTGCACTCTAAGTCAAGCGGGTGACGCTGTCATTTGTTTGCGTGGTCATTATTTACAGTGGTCCGCGTTGATCGATAAACTCAGAACGGCTTAATCGCCAGGCAAAATCTTTAAATATTGTCCACCCTGATTTACTTGTCATGATTCGATCGGTATAAATCGTCGGCGTTTGCAAATAAGGGCGCGCAATTTGTTCTATGCTTAAGCGCAGCGAATGCTTACAGGATGCGTCGTTTCGAGTCGTCCCTTAGCGGCTAACTTTTTTGCCCACAATGGAGTGCTTGCCATGCTGAAGAAGCTTTTGATGCTTTGCGTTGCTTTGGCTTTGTCGCTGTCGGCCGGATTTGCGGCGGCCGTCGAAGTGAATTCCGCCGATCAGGCGGCGCTCGAATCGGTCAAGGGTATCGGTCCGGTGCATGCGAAAGCGATCATCGACGAACGCACCAAGAACGGCCCGTTCAAGGATGCCGACGATCTCGCCACCCGCGTCAAGGGCATCGGCACCAAATCGGTGACCAATCTCGAAACGGCCGGTCTGACGATCAACGGCTCGTCCACACCGCCTACAGGCGCCAAGGCTGCCGCGAAGTCCAGTAGCACCGCGAGCACCAAGGCGGCGCCGACGGCCGCGCCTGCAGCGACTACCGCGGCCGCGACGACAGCTCCGGCTGCGCCTGCCGCGGCGTCCGGCACCAAGGCATCGAAGTCGAAGAAGAAGAGCAAGGCCGCGGCGTCCGACGCGGCGGCAGCTTCCGCGCCGGCCACGGCGGCCGCTGCCAGCGCGCCCGCCGACGCATCCGGCGCCAAGGCATCGAAGAAGAAGGCGAAGAAGAGCAAGGCTGCATCGGCTGCGGCAGCCTCTGGCGGCGCGTAAACTGGGTAGAGCACCGGCAGCTAACGGCGGCGCTGGTCACGTGTGATGTACGCGTGATAGTCACATAAGCGCCGCCCTGCTCCCGTCGCCTTCCTTCCACCAGCGTCGCGCGACCGCGCGGCGTTTTCACCCGCTGACTCGTCGAACACGGGTCGGCATTCAAGAGAGACCGTCATGAGCCTACTCGACACACTCGGTTCCCTGGTTGGCAAATCGCCTGAAGGCGGTGGTGGCCAGCAAGCCCTCGTTTCAGCCGCACTGGAATTCGTCAATAACCAGCCGGGCGGCCTGAACGGGCTGATCAGCAGCTTCAAGGAAAAGGGCCTCGGCGACGTCGTTTCGTCGTGGGTCGGCAACGGCGAGAACCAGGCGATCACTCCGGATGCGCTGCATAGCGTGCTCGGCTCGGACACCGTCGCCAACCTCGCAGCCAAAGCCGGCGTGCAGCCGGATCAGGTCACCGGACTCCTGTCACAGATCCTGCCTCACGTTGTCAACGCAGCGACGCCAGAAGGCGAAGTCCCCGCCGAAGGCAAACTGAATTCGACGACCGTGCTCGGTGCACTCGGCGGCCTGTCAGCGCTGTTCGGCAAGGGCAACGCGTAAGCAGCCTTACCCGTCGCCGCCATGTAGCATGGCAAAAGCGGGCAAAAAAAGCGGCAACGAAGTCACCTTCGTTGCCGCTTTTTAACGCCGGCGGGAACGGCTTAACTTCAGCCGCGCCCTGCCTCGCCCAACGCGTTTTGCTTAATGCACAACGCGGTCGAACACCAGCTTGCCGTCTTCCACTTCGACCGGAATCACGTCCTTCGGACCGAACTTGCCGGCCAGAATCAGCTTGGCGACCGGATTCTCGATCTCCTGCTGGATTGCGCGCTTCAACGGCCGCGCGCCGAACAGCGGATCGTAGCCGACCTTGCCGACATGCTCCAGCGCCGCATCCGACACCACCAGTTGCATGTCGAGCTTGGCAAGCCGTTCATGCAGACGCTGCAGCTGAATCCGCGCGATCGACTGGATGTTCGAACGGTCGAGCGCATGGAACACCACGACGTCGTCGATCCGGTTCAGGAACTCAGGCCGGAAGTGCAGCTTCACCTCTTCCCAGACCGCATCCTTTACCGCTTCCTGCGGCTCGCCGACCATCGCCTGAATCACCTGCGAACCGAGGTTCGACGTCATCACGATCACCGTGTTCTTGAAGTCCACGGTACGGCCCTGACCGTCGGTCATGCGGCCGTCGTCGAGCACTTGCAGCAGCACGTTGAACACGTCCGGATGCGCCTTCTCGATTTCGTCGAGCAAGATCACGCTGTACGGCTTGCGGCGCACGGCTTCGGTCAGGTAACCGCCTTCTTCATAGCCGACGTAGCCCGGCGGCGCGCCGATCAGACGCGCGACGCTATGCTTCTCCATGAATTCGCTCATGTCGATACGGATCAGATGATCTTCCGAATCGAACAGGAACGACGCCAATGCCTTGCACAACTCGGTCTTACCCACACCAGTCGGCCCGAGGAACAGGAACGAGCCATACGGCCGGTTCGGATCCGCCAGACCCGCACGCGAACGGCGAATCGCATCGGCCACCGCGGTAATCGCTTCGTCCTGACCGACCACCCGGTCGTGCAGTTTCTCTTCGATCTGCAGCAGTTTTTCGCGCTCGCCTTGCATCATGCGCGACACTGGAATACCGGTGGAACGCGAGACGACTTCTGCGATTTCTTCTGCGCCCACTTGCGTGCGCAAAAGGCGCGGCCGGGTGGGGTTGCTCTGCTCTTTCGCTTCTGCCTGAGTCACTTCCTTCAGTTGTGCTTCGAGACCCGGCAGCTTGCCGTACTGCAACTCGGCGACCTTCTCGAGCTTGCCTTCACGCTGCAAACGGACGATTTCCGCGCGCGTTTTTTCGATATCTTCCTTCAGCTGCGCGCTGCCCTGCACCGCCGCTTTCTCCGCGGTCCAGATTTCTTCGAGGTCCGAGTATTCACGATCCAGCCGCTCGATTTCCTCTTCGATCAATTGCAAACGCTTTTGCGACGCTTCGTCCTTTTCCTTCTTGACGGCTTCGCGCTCGATCTTCAACTGGATCAACCGACGATCGAGCCGATCCATTTCTTCCGGCTTCGAATCGATTTCCATCTTGATCTTCGAAGCGGCTTCGTCGATCAGATCGATGGCTTTGTCCGGCAGGAAACGATCCGTGATGTAGCGATGCGACAGTTCGGCCGCCGCGACAATCGCCGGGTCGGTGATGTCGACACCGTGATGCAGTTCGTACTTCTCCTGCAAACCGCGCAGGATCGCGATAGTGGCTTCCACCGACGGTTCGTCGACGAGCACCTTCTGGAAGCGGCGCTCAAGCGCGGCGTCCTTTTCGATGTACTTGCGATACTCATCGAGCGTGGTGGCGCCGACGCAATGCAGCTCGCCGCGCGAAAGCGCCGGCTTGAGCATATTGCCCGCGTCCATTGCGCCTTCGGCTTTGCCCGCACCGACCATCGTATGAATTTCGTCGATGAAAACGATGGTCTGGCCTTCGTCTTTCGCGATGTCGCTCAGCACGGCCTTCAGGCGTTCTTCGAACTCGCCGCGGTATTTCGCGCCGGCCAGCAATGCCGCCATGTCCAAAGACAGCACCCGCTTGCCCTTGAGCGTTTCCGGCACTTCGCCGTTGACGATACGCTGCGCGAGACCTTCGACGATCGCGGTCTTACCCACGCCCGGCTCGCCGATCAACACCGGATTATTCTTGGTGCGGCGTTGCAGGATCTGGATCGAACGGCGGATTTCGTCGTCGCGGCCGATCACAGGGTCGAGCTTGCCCGCCCGCGCGCGCTCGGTCAGATCGACAGTGTATTTCTTCAGTGCTTCACGCTGGCTTTCGGCGTCCTGGCTATGCACTTGCGAACCGCCGCGGACCGCCGCGATCGCACTTTCAAGCGACTTGCGCGACAGACCATGCTGACGCGCGAGACGGCCGGCCTCGCCTTTGTCGTCGGCGGCCGCGAGCAGGAACATCTCGCTCGCGATGAACGTGTCGTTGAGTTTTTGTGCTTCCTTGTCCGCCTGATTCAGCAAGCCGGTCAGTTCGCGGCCGATCTGCACGTTGCCGTCAGTGCCCTGCACTTGCGGCAGGCGCGTGATGGCATCGTTCAGCGCGGTTTGCAGCGCCTGGACATGCACGCCGGCACGTGAGAGCAGCGAACGCGCGGAACCATCCTGCTGGGCGACGAGCGCCGACAGGACATGAACCGGTTCAATGTATTGATTTTCATGACCGACGGCCAGACTCTGCGCATCAGCCAGTGCTTCCTGGAATTTAGTGGTGAGTTTGTCGATTCTCATCAAGAGGCCTCCAATTTCGATTACCACCAAATTGAGGCGTTTTACGCAGGTTTCAAGCGCTTTTTTGCAATCAGCAGCAACTATTTAACATTTGACGCGCGAGAACTTGCCGGCCGGCTCAGGAAAGCGGTACAGCGCCGCCAGCAGGCGCGACCGGCACAATCGGGATGACGGTGCTTAAACCCAGCAGCGCGGCCAGCGGGCCGTGCGGCTCTGCAACCTCGCCGATCGTATGGCGGTCGAGTTCGGCGAGGAACGCGTTGCGTGCCGCCTCGATCGCGCCGCGCAGACGGCAGTGCGGTGTAATGACACAGGCCCGGCGCTCACCTTGCTGGTCCGGGAAGCACCCGACCAGAGCAAAGTCGCTTTCCGTGGCCCGCACGATCTCGCCCACGGTCAGCGCGCTGGTTTGTTCCGCGAGCCGCAGGCCGCCGTTACGGCCGCGCACAGTCTCGACCCAGCCGAGTTCGCCGAGTTGCTGCACCACCTTCATCAAATGGTTCTTGGATATGCCGTACGCGTCCGAGATGTCCTGAATGGTCGCCAGGCCTTCGCCACGGACAGCGAGGTATAGCAGGACGCGTAGTGAGTAATCCGTATAGTCGGTCAGTCTCATAAGTGCAGGTGCCACATGAGCGCAAGCCGCGATCCGGGGGATAACCGCGTCGATGCAAGGGTTGCCGGGGGCCGTCGCTTCGCCATAAGATGCAGACGACACGCATATTTTATTATTCTGCGCTGACAGTCGGTGTTTGTCTTTCGGCAGTAATGGTAACGTTTCCCGCATAGGCCATTTATGCGAAAAGCGGGGTATTTGCGGCCTACTTCCTTTCGTTTGAGGGCAGTTCGAGGTCATTCCTGACGGTCTGTGGCGCCGTGTGGCGATTCACAATGAATAACCGCATTATCTGGAATCTGCATGAATCCATCTTTCCCTGCCGCGCCGATTGTCGAGCGCGCCGCCGAGCCTACTGAGGCGAATATTCGCGAGCTCGTCTACAGCTTCTACGACCGTGTGAGGGCGGATCCATTGCTTGGCCCCGTGTTCGACGCGACGCTGGCGGGCCGTTGGGACGACCACCTGCCCAAAATGTGCATGTTTTGGGGCAGTCTCGTGCTGGGCGCAAAGCAATACCGCGGCAATGTGCAACTGGCGCATCAGCCGCTCGAGGGCGTCGAGCCGCAGCATTTCAGCCGCTGGCTGTACCTGTTTCTGGATACGGTGGAGTCGCGCTATGAGCCGGCTGCTGCGGTGCGCTTCATGGAACCGGCGCTGCGTATTGCGCAGAGTTTGCAGTTGAGCCGCTTCGGCTGGGACTACAAGATTCCGGCCGAACAGCAGGCGTTGCTGGAGCGCGTCGCGCCGAAGCGTCCGCGCGACGATGATGATTCACGGCGCGAGCACGCGCGCTAATCCTCAGCCCGATTTCCCGATTCGACACCCCACCGCGCCAGCGCAGCGTCGTCAGTGACACGGGCATCGACCCAGCGCTCGCCTTCTTCAGTCTTCTCTTTCTTCCAGAACGGCGCCTGGGTTTTCAGATAGTCCATTACGAACTCGCACGACGCGAAGGCGTCGCCCCGATGTGCGGCGGTGGTTGCCACCAGCACGATCTGGTCGAGCGGATAAAGCTTGCCGACCCGATGCACGATCAGCACCTCGATCCCCGGCCAACGCTCGCGCGCGCTCACGACGATCGCTTCCAGCGACTTCTCCGTCATGCCCGGATAGTGTTCGAGCTCCATTGTTTCGACCGTGTTGCCGTCGTTCAGATCGCGCACGGTGCCGACAAAACAGGCCACTGCGCCGATCTTCGGATTACGCGCGCGCAACGCGGCGACCTCGGCTGTGAGGTCGAAATCTTCCGTCTGGACGCGAACGGGCATTGCTGGCTCCTGTGCGGCTTAGCGAGGCTTGGCGGGTTAGCGTGGTTAGGCGGCGATCCGTCGCGGCTCAGCCGCCGGTGACCGGCGGAAAGAACGCGACTTCGCAACCTTCGGTGATGCGCGTACCGGCATCGGTCATGACGTGATTGCAGGCCATGCGCAGCGCGCGGCCTTCGGCGAGGGTGTCGGCCCAGATGCCACCGCGTACGCGCAACCAGGCGCGCACGTCGCCGACGGTCGCAATACCGTCGGGCAGATCGACCGATTCGTCGGCGGTTTCGAGCGCTTCGCGCACGCTTGCAAAATATCGGAGTTGAATCTTCATCGGGAAACCGCCGGCTGTTGCCGGCCTCAGTTCAGCAATTCGGAAAAGGGAATGAAACGCACGGTTTCGCCGACGCTGATCGCGTGGTTCGGCGGATTGTCGATCAGGCCGTCGCCCCATACGGTCGATGTCAGCACGGCCGAGCTCTGATTCGGAAACAGATCGAGGCCGCCGGCCGCATTGATGCGCGCACGCAGAAATTCATTGCGACGGTCGGCCTTGTTCTGCGTGAAATCGGCGCGCAGCGACAGCGCGCGCGGCGTCACCGTCTGCATGCCGGCCAGAAGCAGGACGAACGGCCGAACGAACAGCAAAAAGGTCGCGAAACTGGAGACCGGATTGCCTGGCAGGCCGATGAAGAAGGTTTCGGCTGACGCAGCCGCATCTGCCTGGTGCGCCGCACGGCGCACCGCGCCGAACGCGAGCGGCTTGCCGGGTTTCATCGCGATCTGCCACATCGACAGGCGCCCTTCGGCCTCGACTGCCGGCTTGACGTGATCTTCCTCGCCTACCGACACACCGCCGCAGGTGAGAATCAGATCGTGCGCCTGCGCGGCTTCTCGCAGCGTCGCGCGGGTGGCGTCGAGTTTATCGGGGACGATGCCGTAGTCGGTGACGTCGCAGCCTAGTTTTTCCAGTAGCCCGCGCAGCGTGAAACGGTTGGAATTGTAGATCGCACCAGGTTTCAGCGGCTCGCCAGGCATGGTCAGTTCGTCGCCGGTGAAGAACACGGCGACTTTTACGCGACGGTACACCTGGAGTTCAGCGCAGCCGACCGAGGCGGCGAGCCCCAATGCTTGCGGCGTCAGGCGCGTGCCCGCCGGAAGAATGATCGAGCCGCTGCGGATGTCCGCGCCTTGGGCCGTGATCCATTCGCCAGGTGCCGGGCTGTGGAGGATTGTGACTTCGTTGCCGGCCGCTTCGGTTTGCTCCTGCATCACGATGGCGTCGGCGCCCGGCGGCACTGTAGCG
Organism: Paraburkholderia sediminicola; assembly: GCF_046026855.1. GTDB lineage: Bacteria > Pseudomonadota > Gammaproteobacteria > Burkholderiales > Burkholderiaceae > Paraburkholderia > Paraburkholderia sediminicola_A. Next base: position 208,826 of record NZ_JAQQET010000009.1, read on the forward strand.
CCCGTGAAGATGCGGGCGGCCGTACCTGGCTTTAACGGCTCGGGCGCGTGACCGGCTGGAATGCGTTGGGAGACCGGCAAGCGGCGGTTGCCCTTCGCTGCCAGGTCCGCGGTTCGGATCGCGTAGCCGTCCATTGAACTGGTGTTCATTGGGGGGACGTCGAGCGGCGAAATGACGGCTGCCGATAGCACGCGGTTGAGCGCGTCTAGCGTGGGGATCGATTCCGTGCCGGTGATCGGGCTCGCTGCGCTGAGCAGGGTCGCCAACGCTTCGGCAGTGGAGAGCATCGGAGCGCGGGGCGTTGGGGTGGACATCGTCGGGTCTCGAAGACGCGGGTTTAAAGGAATATTGTAGCGGTCGGAGCGGGCGGCCGGTGGCGGCTTGGGGTTATGGTGGGATTTTTGTCTTTGGCCGGGGATTTTGCCTTTTGGCGGGTTTTTTTCTGTGTGCGTGCGGGGTTGGGCTTTGCTTGATTTGTTTGCCTGCGCGGCGCTTGGTCTCTGTGCGCCTGCGGTATTGGCCTTTTCTTGAATTCTTATTGGTTTATCAGCGTTGCCCCTGTGCGGGGCGGCACTCACTTCTCTTTGCCGCCGCAAAGAGAAGTGAGCAAGAGAAAGCGGCTCACACCGCTAACTCTTAAGTGGGTCCCTCGCGCAGCCACGGTGGTGGTGCATCTGGAATCCGGGCCCTCGCACACTCGGCGCTGGTGACAAGGCAGTCATATTTCCGGCGGCGCTGCGCGCGCCGTCGCGGTACTTCTTGAAACCAATTGCTCTGTTGCGCCTCATCCGTCGCACGGGCGCAACTCTGTCGCGCTCGTACTTACGGTGTTACTCGCTCGTGTTTGCGACGATGAAGTCCTTCACGCGCTGGACGTCCGCCGGCAGTACTTCGAATCGCTGCGGCAGCGACTCCAGACCCGAAAATGCGGCCGGACGCTCTGGTTCGCGCAGCAGCGCTTCACGGATCGTTTCGCCGAACTTGATCGGTTGCGCGGTCTCCAGCACGATCATCGGGATGCCCGCCTGCAAATGCTCGCGTGCCACCTTCAGGCCGTCAGCCGTGTGCGTGTCGATCATCGTGTCGTAACGCTCGAAAACGTCTCGGATCGCTTCCACACGGTCCTCGTGGCTGCTGCGACCCGACACGAAACCGAACTCCTGTACGCGCGCAAAATCGCCGCTCGCGGCCAGGTCGAAACCGCCCTTTTCTTCGACGTCGCGGAATAGTTGCAGCACGCGCGCCGGGTCGCGGCCTAGCAGGTCGAACACGAAACGCTCGAAGTTCGAGGCCTTCGAAATGTCCATGCTCGGGCTGCTGGTGTGGTACGTCTCGGCCGCCTTGCGCACACGGTAAATACCCGTGCGGAAGAACTCGTCCAACACGTCGTTTTCGTTCGTGGCGACTACCAGCTTCTCGATCGGCAAACCCATCATGCGCGCGATGTGACCCGCGCACACATTGCCGAAATTGCCCGACGGTACCGTGAACGACACGCGCTCGTCATTCGACTTCGTCGCCGCGAAGTAGCCCTTGAAGTAGTACACGACCTGCGCAACAACACGCGCCCAGTTGATCGAGTTGACCGTGCCGATCTTGTACTTCGCCTTGAACGCATGGTCGTTCGAGACCGCCTTCACGATGTCCTGGGCATCGTCGAACACGCCCTCAATCGCGATGTTGAAAATATTCGGGTCCTGCAGGCTGTACATCTGCGCAGTCTGGAACGCGCTCATCTTCTTGTGCGGCGAGAGCATGAACACGCTGATGCCCTTCTTGCCGCGCATTGCGTATTCCGCGGCGCTGCCGGTGTCGCCCGACGTTGCGCCCAGAATGTTCAGCGTCTCGCCGTGCTGGGCCAACGCATATTCGAACAGGTTGCCGATCAACTGCATCGCCATGTCCTTGAACGCAAGCGTCGGACCGTTCGACAGTTCCAGCAATGACAGCGGCGCGCCGTTCTCGATACCCAGCGTCTTCAACGGCGTGATCTGCGCGGCGCTTTCGTTGTCGCGCACGTGGCAGTAAGTCCCGGCCGTGTAGGTCTTGCGCGTCAGTGCGCGCAGGTCTTCGGTGGGGATGTCGTCGCTGAATTTCGACAGGATCTCGAAGGCGAGGTCCGCGTACGGCAGCGTGCGCCAGCGCGTCAGTTCGTCAGCCGTGACGCGCGGATATTCGGCCGGCAGGTACAGGCCGCCATCTTTCGCGAGACCGCCCAGCAGAATGTCGGAAAACGTATGGCGCTCGCCGGCTCCGGCGCCGCGTGTAGAGAGGTAGTTCATATTCGGCCTAGTTCAGCGCTTCCATGCGCAGCTTCGTGACTTGCGAGACAACGGTCTTCAGCGCTTCGATCGTAGTGATCGCCGCGTTGACGTTCTTTTCAACCGTTTCGTGCGTAATCAGGATGATGTCGGTTTCGCCCTTGCCGTTCGCGTCGACCTGCTCCGATTCCTTCTGCAGCAGTGCATCGATCGAGATGCCCCTATCCGCCAGAATGCGCGTGATGTCGGCCAGCACGCCCGTCACGTCCGCCACGCGCAAACGCAGGTAGTAGCCGCTCGTCACTTCGTCGATCGGCAGGATCGGCGTGCTCGACAGGCTGTCCGGCTGGAACGCCAGATGCGGCACGCGATGCTCCGGATCGGCCGTATGCAGACGCGTCACGTCGACCAGATCGGCGATCACGGCGGAAGCCGTCGGCTCCGCGCCCGCGCCCTTGCCGTAGTACAGCGTCGAACCAACTGCGTCGCCGTGCACGACGACCGCGTTCATCGCGCCTTCCACGTTCGCAAGCAGTCGTTTCTCGGGAATCAGCGTGGGATGCACGCGCAGTTCAATGCCCTTGTCCGTGCGGCGCGCAATGCCGAGCAGCTTGATGCGATAGCCGAGTTCTTCGGCGTATTTGATGTCGATCGCAGCCAGCTTGCTGATGCCTTCCACGTACGCCTTGTCGAATTGCACCGGCACGCCGAACGCGATTGCGCTCATGATCGTCGCCTTGTGCGCGGCGTCGACGCCTTCAATGTCGAAGGTCGGATCGGCTTCGGCGTAACCCAGTTCCTGCGCGGCTTTCAATGCGGTCGCGAAATCGAGCCCACGGTCGCGCATTTCCGAGAGGATGTAGTTCGTCGTGCCGTTGATGATGCCGGCGATGTACTGGATGCGATTGGCCGTCAGCCCTTCGCGCAATGCCTTGATGATCGGAATGCCGCCCGCCACGGCCGCTTCGAACGACACCATCACGCCGTTGGCGCGCGCCGCTTCGAAAATCTCCGTGCCGTGCACCGCGAGCAGTGCCTTGTTGGCCGTGACCACATGCTTGCGGTTTTTGATCGCGCGCAGGACGAGCTCGCGTGCCACGCCCGTGCCGCCGATCATTTCCGCCACGATATCGATCGACGGATCGTCGACCACCGCATTGAAGTCATCGGTCAGCGCCACCGTGCCGGCTTCACTGCCGAGCGCCGCGGTCGCCTTGGCGGGATTGCGCACGGCAATGCGCGCGATCTCGATGCCACGGCCCGCGCGGCGTTTGATTTCTTCCTGATTGCGGCGCAGTACCGTGAAGGTGCCGCTGCCTACCGTGCCGAAGCCCAGCAGTCCAACTTTGATCGGTTCCATGCAGCGTGTGTTTTCGAGTAAGTGATTAAAAGGAAACTGGGGCAGGCAGCGGCGCGCGCGAGGCGCGCCGTCCATCTCAAGCCGTGTGGCGTTTGCGGTAACCGTCGAGGAAGCGCGCGATCCGGTTGATCGAATCTGCGAGGTCATCCACGTTCGGGAGGAACACGACGCGGAAGTGATCCGGCGTCTTCCAGTTGAAACCGGTGCCTTGAACCAGTAGTACGCGCTCTTCCAGCAGAAGGTCGAGGATGAACTGCTGATCGTCCTGGATCGGATAAATCTTCGGATCGAGGCGCGGGAACATGTACAGCGCCGCCTCGGGCTTCACGCAACTCACGCCGGGGATGGCCGTCAGCATGTCATACGCGAGTTCACGCTGTTTGTACAGGCGCCCGCTCGGCAGGATCAGGTCGTTGATGCTTTGATAACCGCCGAGCGCGGTCTGGATCGCGTACTGGCCGGGCACGTTCGGGCACAGGCGCATCGAGGCCAGAATGCCGAGCCCTTCGAAGTAGTCTTTGCCGTTGCGGCGGTTCTCGCCGGTCAGGCCCGAAATGAACATCCAGCCGGCGCGGTAACCACACGAACGGTAGCTCTTCGACAGGCTGTTGAACGTGACAGTGAGCACGTCTTCGGAGAGCGCGGCCATCGACGTGTGCTTCTTGCCGTCGTAGACGATCTTGTCGTAGACCTCGTCGGCGAAGATGACGAGGCCGTGCTGGCGGGCGATCTCGATCAGGCCGAGCAGCAGTTCATCCGAGTACAGCGCACCGGTGGGGTTGTTCGGATTGATGACGACGAGCGCGCGCGTATTCGGCGTGATTTTCGCGCGGATGTCGTCCAGATCAGGCATCCAGCGGTTCGATTCGTCGCACATGTAGTGCACCGGCGTGCCACCCGACAGGCTTACGCCGGCGGTCCACAGCGGATAGTCCGGCGCGGGCAGCAGTACCTCGTCGCCGTCGTTCAGCAGGCCCTGCAGCGCCATCACGATCAGCTCGGAGGCGCCATTGCCGATGTAGATGTCGTCCAGTTCGACGCCATGCACGCCCTTTTGCTGCGTGTAGTGCATGATCGCCTTGCGCGCGGCGAACACCCCCTTGGAATCCGAGTAACCGGACGAGCCCGGCAGATTCAGGATCATGTCCTGGATGATTTCATCCGGCGCTTCGAAGCCGAACGGCGCGAGATTGCCGATGTTCAGCTTGATGATGCGGTGGCCCTCTTCTTCGAGCCGCTTGGCATGTTCGAGGACGGGCCCGCGAATGTCGTAGCAGACATTCAACAACTTGTTGGATTTGAGAATCGGTTTCACGGCGGGCACTTCATCCTGTTGTTGGGCTTGGGCAAACAAGCGGGGGCGAAAATACGCCGGCCCGGACAAGTCCACCGATACGGGGAATTATGACGCGGCACGACTGCCAGACACAGATCGGGCCGCCAGACACGGGTTGGGCCGGCTTTCAGGGCTCTCAGGCGCGCGGCCGGCGGATTGCGCCGGTGCAGCAGCCGAACAGGCAAAAGCAGGCCAAAAGCGGGCAAAAACAGTCGAGAAACAGACGAAAAGCGAGCAAAACCAAGGCAGGTAGCCGGTGGGCCGCGCCCACGCCCTCAGTGCGGCTTATGACAGCACGTGAGGCGGCACTTGAGCGAGGGGCGCCGCAAGGCGGCTAAAAAGTTATAATTTAGCGGATTTTGGCCGACTTCCGCAATGCACCAACCGCAACGGTAAGCCTTTTCGGCCGCTTCTGTGTCACTCGCTGTGCTACTCGCGTGTCCAACTCGCGTCAAACCGCCCTGCTTCCGTTCTGCCCGGTCAGGCCGCCAACACGCATGATGTCTCACGACGACTTCGGAAAACGAATTTGAAATTACATCAGGATTCCAGCGGCGCCCTCAACACCGTCACCGGCTACGGCGCCGACTATGTCGAAATCAATCTGGTGCGCCATTCGGGCAGCATTCTCGTGCTGCCGGAAGCACCCGTCATCGCGTGGCCCGTCTCTTCTTTCGACGACCTGAGCGCCGAGCACTTCGCCATGCTGGTGGACGCCGCGCCCGAAGTCGTCGTGTTCGGCAGTGGTGAACGGCTGCGCTTCCCGCATCCGCGCCTGACCGCCGCGCTCACCGCCAAACGCATCGGCGTCGAAACGATGGACTTCAAGGCCGCCTGCCGCACCTACAACATTCTGATGGCCGAGGGCCGCAAGGTCGCGGCCGCGTTGCTGATCGAAGCGTAGTGACGCCGCGCGAGCGCCGCGAAGCTGGCGTTTAGCGGGCGTGGAGGCGCAGGCCGCCGCGCACGGCACGGCATCCATGGGATCCGTGGCCACCGGAGCGGCCCCACCCATGGCCGCGTCAAGGCCGATAACGTACACTGCGCGCCATCGGCGCCTCGCCGGCGTTCGCCCTTTCCAAATAACACCGCCTCGCCGCCCACGCGGCGGCGCCAAAAAGGTTGAAATCCATGAACGATACGCCGACAAGGCTACCGCTCAATCGCACCACGATCCTGCTGCTGGTGCTGGCCCTTGCCCTGATCTGGTTCGTGCCACTCGGCTGGCGCCACCTGCTGCCGAGCGACGAAGGCCGCTACGCCGAAATGGCGCGCGAGATGTTCGTCACCGGCGACTGGATCACGCCGCGCTATAACGGCTACAAGTATTTCGAAAAGCCACCGCTGCAAACCTGGGCGAACGCGCTCACGTTCGCGTGGTTCGGTATCGGCGAATGGCAGGCGCGGCTCTACACCGCGCTGACCGGCTTTGCCGGCGTGCTGCTGATTGGCTTTACCGGCGCGCGCGTGTTCAATGCGGCGACCGGCGTATTCGCGGCGATCGTGCTGGCCACGTCGCCCTACTGGAACCTGATGGGCCACTTCAACACGCTCGACATGGGCCTGTCGTTCTGGATGGAGCTGACGCTCTGCGCGCTGCTGCTTGCCCAGCGCCCCAACCTGGCCGCAGCTAACGTGCGGGCATGGATGTGGGTGTGCTGGGGCGCAATGGCGATGGCGGTGCTCTCCAAGGGCCTCGTCGGCCTGATCCTGCCAGGCGCTGTGCTGGTGCTGTATACCTTGGTCGCACGCGACTGGGCGGTGTGGAAGCGTCTGCATCTGATCGGCGGCCTGATCGTCTTCTTCGCGATCGTCACACCATGGTTCGTGCTGGTACAGCAGCGCAATCCGGAATTCCTGAACTTCTTCTTCATCGTTCAGCAGTTCAAGCGCTATCTGACGCCTGAACAGAACCGCCCGGGGCCGTTCTATTACTTCGTGCCAGTGCTGCTGGTCGGCTTCCTGCCCTGGTTGTCCGTGGCCTTCCAGAGCGTGCGCCACGCGTGGCGCCTGCCGCGCCAGCCGAACGGCTTTGCGCCGGTCACGCTGATGCTGGTGTGGAGCGCGTTCATCTTCCTGTTCTTCAGCGCGTCGCACTCGAAGCTGCTCTCCTACACCCTGCCGATCGCGCCGCCCATCGCGCTCCTGATCGGCATGTACCTGCCGCTCGTCACGCGCGAACAATTGCGCCGCCATCTGGCCGGCTACGCGCTGTTTCTCGTCGTGGCCGCGTTTGCCGCGCTGTTCATGTCGCGTTTCGGCGACGCACGCAACCCGACCGAGCTGTATGTCGAATACCGCACATGGGTGCTCGCGGCACTCGGCGTCGCTTTCGTACTGACGCTGACTGCGCTGTGGCTGAACCGCCGCAGCCGCGCCGGCACCCTTGGCGCCATCGCAAGCTTTGGTGCGGCATGGCTGCTGCTCGGCACGATTGCCGGCACCGGTCACGACGTGTTCGGCCGCCTGAGCTCCGGCGCGCCGCTCGCGCCCGCCATCAAGGCCGAGATCGCAAAGTTGCCGGCCGATACGCCGTTCTACTCGGTCGGCGTGCTCGACCACACATTGCCGTTCTACGTCGACCACACGATGATCATGGTCGAACATCCTGACGAGCTGGCGTTCGGCGTGTCTGTCGAACCGCAGAAATGGGTGCCGTCGGTCGACGCGTGGATCGAGCGCTGGAAGGCCGACCGCTATGCGCTCGCGCTGATCCCGCCGGCAACTTATGACAGGCTGCTCAAAGAGGGGCTGCCGATGCAGGTGGTCGCACGCGACCCACGCCGGGTCGTCGTGATGAAACCCGTGCCCGCCTCCGACGCGGCGGCGCAGAGCGCACCGGCCCCCGCGCCAGTAGAAAAAACACAACAATGACCCCATCTCAGGAACTGACCGTTCGATGAACCCGATTTCCCTCTTTTGTATCCTCGCGGGCGTCACGCTGAACGCCGGCGCGCAGTTGCTGCTCAAAGCCGGAACGAATGCCGTTGGACACTTCGAATTCACCCGTGCGAACATCCTGCCCATCGCCTTTCGTCTCGCAACCCAGCCGCCGATCATCGGCGGGCTGGCCTGCTATGTGATCAGCGTGGGCGTGTGGGTGATCGGACTCTCTCGGGTGGACGTATCGATCGCCTATCCGATGTTGTCGCTCGGATACGTCGTCAACGCGTTCGCGGCGTGGTATCTATTCGGCGAAGTGATGTCCGTACAGAAGCTGATTGGGATCGGCGTCATCCTGATCGGCGTCGTCGTCCTGGCGCGCAGCTAGGCGCCATGTCCCCGGCCACAATGTGCCGGGCACGATTTATTACCGTTTATTGCCGGCGCGGGTGCAAGCGCTGCGAAAATGCCGGCAGCAAAAGATGCGGTAAGCCGGGCACCGTCGCCGGCTAAGCAAAACGTAAGGTTGGCCGCGGTAAGCTTGGCGGTTGCGCCCTTTTTTAGTCGTAACCTTGGGTTTGCGCGTAGTTTGTGCTTTACTTCGCGCCCTTCGGGTTGCGCCCCTTTCAATCGAGCGAAGCATTCATGAGCCAGTCAACAGTCCCGTTTTTGCCGTTTGTCAAACCCGAGATCGATGAAGAAACGATCCAGGGCGTCGTCGACGTGCTCCGTTCCGGCTGGATCACCACCGGCCCGCAGAACCAGAAATTCGAAGCGGCACTGTCCGAGTTCTGCGGCGGCCGCCCGGTGCGCACGTTCAATTCCGGCACCGCGACGCTCGAAATCGGGCTGCGCATCGCCGGTGTGGGCGAAGGCGACGAAGTCATCACCACGCCCGCCTCGTGGGTCTCGACCAGCAATGTGATCTACGAAGTCGGCGCGACGCCGGTGTTCGTCGACATTGATCCGGTTACCCGCAACATCGATCTGGATCTGCTGGAAAAGGCCATCACGCCGCGCACCAAGGCGATCATTCCGGTTTTTCTGTCGGGCTTGCCGGTGGACATGGACCGGTTGTATGAAATCGCCCGCGCCCACAAACTGCGCGTGATCGAAGACGCCGCGCAAGCCTTCGGTTCGACGTGGAAAGGCGAGCGCATCGGCAAGCTCGGCGACATCGTCTCGTTCAGCTTCCATGCGAACAAGAATCTGACTTCGATCGAAGGCGGCGCACTGGTGCTGAACAACGAGGAAGAAGCCATCCTCGCGCAGAAGTACCGTCTGCAGGGCATCACCCGCACGGGCTTCGACGGCATGGACTGCGATCTGCTCGGCGGCAAGTACAACCTGACGGACGTTGCCGCGCGCGTCGGCCTTGGCCAGATGCCGCATCTCGAACGCTTCATTGCGCAGCGCAAGAAACTGGCGCGCGCGTACTTCGCGGGCTTCGAAGGCGGCGCGGCGGCCAAACTGGGCATCGGCCTGCCGCTGGCCGATTTTGAGAACAGCAACTGGCACATGTTCCTGATCACGCTGCCGCTCGACAAGCTGTCGGTCGACCGTGCCGGCTTCATGGGTGCGCTGAAAGAACGTGGCATCGGTTCGGGCGTGCACTATCCTGCGATTCATCTGTTTTCACTGTACCGCGCACGCGGCTTCAAGGAAGGCATGTTCCCGCACGCGGAGCGTTACGGCGCCAGCACGGTCACCCTGCCGCTGTTCACGCTGATGAACGAAGACGACGTGGAGCGGGTCTGCCGCGCGGTCAATGAAATTTGCGAACAATACGGAAAATAAGCGGAAATGATTTATTCGGAACATCGCGCCGTCGCACCGGAAGTGTCGATCATCATTCCGGTGTACAACGAGGAAGCCGGGCTGGCCGCGCTGTTCGCGCGCCTCTACCCGGCGCTCGACGCGCTCGGCACCGGCTATGAAGTGATCTTCATCAACGACGGCAGCCGCGACAAATCCCCCGCTCTGCTCGCCGACCAGTTCCGCGCGCGGCCCGACACGACCCGCGTGATCCTGCTGAACGGCAACTACGGCCAGCACATGGCGATTCTCGCGGGCTTCGAACAATCGCGCGGCGAGATCGTCATCACGCTCGACGCCGACCTGCAGAATCCGCCGGAAGAAATCGGCAAGCTGGTCAACAAGATGCGCGAAGGCTACGACTATGTCGGCACGATTCGTCTGCAACGCCAGGACAGCTTGTGGCGCCGCAAGGCGTCGCGCGCGATGAACCGCCTGCGCGAGCGCATCACGCGCATCAAGATGACCGACCAGGGCTGCATGCTGCGCGCGTATAGCCGCCACATCATCGACACGATCAACCGTTGTGGCGAGATCAACACCTTCATTCCCGCGCTTGCGTACACCTTCGCGCAGAATCCGGTCGAGATCGAAGTCGCGCATGAAGAGCGCTTTGCCGGCGAATCGAAGTACTCGCTTTACAGCCTGATCCGTTTGAACTTCGACCTGGTCACCGGCTTCTCGGTCGTGCCGCTGCAATGGCTGTCGTTCATCGGCGTGATCCTGTCGCTCGGTTCCGCGGCGCTGTTCGTGCTGCTGCTGATCCGCCGCTTCATCATCGGCGCGGAAGTGCAAGGTGTGTTCACGCTGTTCGCTATCACCTTCTTCCTGCTCGGCGTGATCATCTTCGCGTTGGGCCTGCTGGGTGAATACATCGGCCGGATCTATCAGCAGGTGCGTGCGCGTCCGCGTTATCTGGTGCAGACGATTCTCGAACAGCGCGACGGCACCACCGTGACCGAAGCGCCGCGCCAGGCGGTCGTGCAGGCCGTGCAAGCCGCGCCGCTCGCCGATCAGGACCCCAACCCATGAAGCCGCGCGCCGTCGTATTCGCGTATCACAACGTCGGCGTGCGCTGCCTGCAGGTGCTGCTCGCGCGCGGCGTCGAGGTAGCGCTGGTCGTCACGCACGAGGACAGCCCGACCGAAAACATCTGGTTCGGCAGCGTCGCCTCGGTTGCGGCCGAGCACGGTATTCCGGTGCTCACGCCGGCCGATCCGAAAAGCCCGGAACTGCGTGCCGCGGTGAGCGCCGCGCGGCCGGACTTCATCTTCTCGTTCTACTACCGCCACATGTTGCCGGTCGACCTGCTGGCACTCGCCGCACGGGGCGCTTACAACATGCACGGCTCGCTTCTGCCGAAGTACCGTGGCCGCGTGCCGACCAACTGGGCGGTGATCCACGGCGAAACCGAAACCGGCGCCACGCTGCACGAAATGGCCGCCAGGCCCGACGCGGGCGCGATCATCGCGCAAACGCCGGTGCCAATCCTGCCCGACGACACCGCCGCGCAAGTATTCGACAAGGTTACGGTAGCCGCCGAGCAAACCCTGTGGCGCGTGCTCCCCGCTCTGCTTGCAGGCGAAGCGCCGCATCTGCCGAACGATCTGTCGCACGGCAGCTACTACGGCGGACGCAAGCCGGAAGACGGCCGGATCGACTGGACGCAACCCGCACAGCAGGTCTACAACCTGATCCGCGCGGTCGCGCCACCGTATCCCGGCGCTTTCACCGATATCGAAGGTCACCGTTTCATCGTCGCCCGTGCGCGCCTGGCTGCGCCTGGCGCACTTCGCTCGGATTTGCCGCCGGGCCTGCACGTAAGCGATAATGCCGTTTTAGCGATATGCGGCGACGGCCGCGCGATCGCCATCCACGAATTGCGGCACCAGCATGACGGCAACGAAACCGTTGTCACCCCGGCCGAATTCGCCCAGCTCCTCCAAACTCCCCGTCATTCATGAAAAAAGTCCTGATTCTGGGTGTGAACGGCTTCATCGGCCATCACCTGTCCAAACGCATTCTCGAAACGACCGATTGGGAAGTCTTCGGGATGGACATGCAGACCGAACGTCTCGGCGACCTCATCAATCATGAGCGGATGCACTTCTTTGAAGGCGACATCACGATCAACAAGGAGTGGGTCGAATATCACATCAAGAAATGCGATGTGATCCTGCCGCTGGTCGCGATCGCCACGCCCGCCACCTACGTAAAGCAGCCGCTGCGCGTATTCGAACTCGACTTCGAGGCGAACCTGCCGATCGTGCGTTCGGCCGTCAAGTACGGCAAACACCTCGTATTCCCGTCGACCTCCGAGGTCTACGGCATGTGCACCGACGAACAGTTCGATCCGGAAGAGTCGCAACTGTCGTACGGCCCGATCAACAAGCCGCGCTGGATCTACGCGTGCTCGAAGCAGTTGATGGACCGCGTGATCTGGGGTTACGGCATGGAAGGCCTGAACTTCACGCTGTTCCGTCCGTTCAACTGGATCGGCCCCGGCCTCGATTCGATCTACACGCCGAAGGAAGGCAGCTCGCGCGTAGTCACGCAGTTCCTCGGCCATATCGTGCGCGGCGAGAACATCAGTTTGGTGGACGGCGGCGCGCAAAAGCGCGCGTTCACGGATATCGACGACGGCATCGGCGCACTGATGAAAATCATCGCGAACAAGGACGGCATCGCCACGGGCAAGATCTACAACATCGGCAACCCGACCAACAACTTCTCCGTGCGCGAACTCGCGCACAAGATGCTGACGCTGGCCGCCGAATTCCCGGAATACGCCGACCTCGCGAAGAAGGTGCAACTGGTCGAAACCTCCTCGGGCGCGTACTACGGTGCGGGCTACCAGGACGTGCAGAACCGTGTGCCGAAGATCGACAACACGATGCAGGAACTCGGCTGGGCGCCGAAGTCGACCTTCGACGAAGCGCTGCGCAAGATTTTCGAAGCGTATCGCGGCCACGTCGCCGAAGCTCGCGCCCTCGTCGAACAACAATAAGGCCTGATCCTTGGCTCGTATCGTCCTGAAGATCGACGTCGACACGCTGCGCGGCACCCGCGAAGGCGTGCCGAATCTCGCGCGCATCTTCGACCGCTTCAAGGCGCGCGCCACTTTCCTCTTCAGCCTCGGGCCCGACCACACCGGTTGGGCGATGCGCCGCGTATTGCGGCCCGGCTTTCTGAAGAAAGTGTCGCGCACGTCGGTGGTCGAGCATTACGGCATCAAGCAATTGATGTACGGCGTGCTGCTGCCCGGGCCAGACATCGGCGTGAAGACCGCCGCGGAAATGCGCGCGATTCACGAAGCTGGTTTCGAATGTGGCATCCACACGTGGGACCACGTTTACTGGCAGGACAACGTGCGTTCGCAAGACCGCGAGTGGACCGAGAAGCAGATGCAGAAGAGCTTCAACCGCTTCGTCGCGATCTTCGGCGCGCCACCCGTCACGCACGGCGCGGCAGGCTGGCAGATGAACGGGCATGCGTTTGAGCAGATCGACGCGTGGGGCATGCACTACGCGTCCGACGGCCGCGGCCACTCGCCGTATCTGCCGGTAGTTGGTGGCAGGCAACTGTCGCACGTGCAGATGCCCACCACGCTGCCCACACTCGACGAAGTGCTGGGCGTAGATGGTGTCGACGAGCACAGCGTCGCCGCGTGGATGTTGAAGCACACCGAAAACAATCCGCACGATCAGGTGTTCACGCTGCACGCGGAACTCGAAGGGCAAAAGCTCGCGCCGATTTTCGAACAGCTGCTGGAGGGCTGGCGCGCGCAAGGCCACACCTTCGCGACCATGGGTGATTACTACGCCACGCTGGACCGCAGCACGCTGCCATCGTACCCTGTTACGTGGGGCGAAATTCCAGGCCGCTCCGGCGAATTGATTGTCCAGCCCTGACTGGCCAAGCTATAGCCGGCCCTGACGATCCGGCCATCGCGAGAACGTACACCGCGTGGCTGGTCGACCTCCCCCCAAAAGCCTCGATGCCAGGCCGACGCCCCAGCAACTGCAAGTGCAAGCTATGACGTCGGCCATAACAACCGGAGAACCACGTGTCCATCGCAGTCGACCAACCCATCCCCGACTTTACCGCCCCCGCTACCGGTGGCGAGATCACGCTCTCCAAGCTGCGGGGCAAGAAGGTGGTGCTGTATTTCTATCCGAAGGACAACACGCCGGGCTGCACGACCGAAGGTCTGCAATTCCGCGATCTGTATCCGAAGTTCAGGAAAGCCGGAGCGGAAATTCTCGGCGTGTCGCGCGACAGCCTGCGCTCTCATGACAATTTCAAGGCAAAGCTCGAACTGCCGTTTCCGCTGATCTCGGACCCGGAAGAAACCTTGTGTACGCTCTTCGGCGTCATGAAATTGAAGAAAATGTATGGCAAAGAAGTGCGTGGGATCGAACGCTCCACGTTCCTGATCGACGCCGAAGGCGTGCTGCGCCAGGAGTGGCGCGGCGTGAAAGTGCCTGGGCATGTCGATGACATTCTGGAGGCTGTACAAGCGCTTTGAGGCGCGTTATATTGGGTTCCAATGAGTGCCTGTCCACCCCACACTTTTCGTCGCTGCGCCAGACTTGACGGCCGTTTTGTCGGTTCCGTCGAAGTCGTGAGGCGCAACGCGATGACCGAAGGCGAGCCGCTTGTCCCGTACGCCGGGGCGGCGGCTTTTTTAATTGCGCGCGGCCGTTCGTTCACTCGGCCACGTGCTTCCGTTAAGGAGCCGATCGAAGACCAGGCGAACCGGCATCTCTAGACCGAATGCGCGCCTCCGGGCGCAAACTGCGTGCGCACCCACTGGCACCGGCAGAATGCGACAGGCGGCGCACGAAATGTGACCCGATTAATTCGAGGGAAACCATGCCTTTGCCTACCCCCCCCAGCAAGCTCGGCAATCTCCTGCCGCCTGACGAATACAAGGCCAAAGCCGCCACGCCGGCGCGCTCCGCCGCGAAGAAACAGGCAGTCGAAGGGGAATCCGCAGAGTCGACCGATTACGGCCGTGCGAACGTCGCCACGCCGATGGCCCACGCCGCCAATGCCGCGACCACTTTGCGACCCGTGCCGGCGTCGTCGGCTTCCGCTGATGCGTCTCTATCCGCCGAGCAAGCTGCACCGGCGTCCCGGCGCAAATCGAAGCAGACCGCAGCATTGCTGCAACCGGTTCCGGCTGCCCGTCCGCAGGCCGAACCGGCGGCTCAAGCTACACCTGCCGCTAAATCGCAGCCGGTCGTCGCACGCGCGCCCAGCGCGAAAGATCCGGCCGCAAGCACGCCCGCAGCCGTAGCACCCAGCACGCGCGGCACCAGCAAGAAGCGCGGCGCAGCCACAGACCCGCTCGAAATGCAGAAGCTCTTCGTGCTCGACACGAACGTGCTGATGCACGATCCAAGCTGCCTGTTCCGTTTCGAGGAACACGACGTCTATCTACCAATGATGACGTTGGAAGAACTCGACAACCACAAGAAGGGCATGTCCGAAGTCGCGCGCAACGCGCGGCAGGTGAGCCGCACGCTGGACGCGTTGGTGGCGAACGCCGGCAACATCTCGGACGGCATTTCGCTTGCGCGTCTCGGCAGCCGTGAGGCGTCCGGACGCCTGTACTTCCAGACCAAGCTCAACGCCATCGAGCCGGTGGAAGGTCTTCCGGAAGGCAAGGCCGACAACCAGATTCTCGGCGTGGTGCGTGCGTTGCAGCGCGACCGCATGGATCGCCAGGTCGTGCTGGTGTCGAAAGACATCAACATGCGCATCAAGGCGCATGCGCTCGGCCTGCCCGCGGAAGACTACTTCAACGACCAGGTGCTCGAAGACAGCGATTTGCTGTATTCCGGCATCCGCGCGCTGCCGCAGGACTTCTGGACCCGGCACGCGAAGGGCATGGAGAGCTGGCAGGACACCAAAACCGGCACCACGTATTACCGAGTGACGGGTCCGCTGTGCGCCTCGATGCTGGTCAACGAGTTCGTCTATCTGGAGCCGCAGAATGGCGAGCCGGCGTTCCACGCGCTCGTGCGCGAACTGAACGGCAAGACAGCGCTGCTGCAAACCTTGCGCGACTACGGCCACCACAAGAACAACGTGTGGGGCATCACGGCGCGCAATCGCGAGCAGAACTTCGCGCTGAACCTGCTGATGAATCCGGATATCGATTTCGTCACGCTGCTGGGTCAGGCCGGTACCGGCAAGACACTGGTTGCGCTCGCGGCTGGCCTCGCCCAGGTGCTCGACGACAAGCGCTACAACGAGATCATCGTGACGCGCGCAACGGTGCCGGTGGGTGAAGACATCGGCTTCCTGCCAGGTACGGAAGAAGAAAAAATGCAGCCGTGGATGGGTGCATTCGACGACAACCTCGAAGTCCTGCAGAAAACCGACGACGCCGCCGGCGAATGGGGCCGCGCTGCGACTCAGGAACTGATCCGCTCGCGCCTGAAGGTCAAGAGCATGAACTTCATGCGCGGCCGTACGTTCGTGGACAAGTATCTGATCATCGACGAGGCGCAAAACCTGACGCCGAAGCAGATGAAGACACTGGTCACGCGCGCCGGTCCGGGCACGAAGATCATCTGTCTGGGCAATATTGCGCAGATCGATACGCCTTACCTGACGGAAGGCAGTTCGGGTCTGACGTACGTGGTCGACCGCTTCAAGGGCTGGGCGCACAGCGGGCATGTCACGCTAGCGCGCGGCGAGCGTTCGCGTCTCGCGGATTACGCGTCGGAGATCCTTTAAGTTTCAATGCTTTAGCTTCAGCTGGAAGCCGCGCCCGGGTTACCCCGGACGCGGCTTTTTTATTGGGTACGCGTTTCCGATGGGCAACACTTAGCGCACGAACTTCAAGTAATTTATCAAGAATTCTTGCTTGAGCCAGGTTCGACGGGCTACCATCCCGAAATCGTCCGCCATTAAACGAGCGTTTACCGCTCCCTTCGTCTTCATGCGCCGATTCGCCCTTTCGCTGCTGACCGTTGTGCTGCTCGCCGCTTGCGCCGGCGCGCCGCAAAAGACGTCGCGCGGGCCGGGTTCATCGGTCGTGGTCACGAACGGCGCTTATCACGCGCCGCCGCCTGGCTTCCCGAACTTTGTGGATCACAGTATCGGCCGCGAGGAAATCTCAATCCAGGCGATGAGTCTGGTTGGCATTCCATACCGCTGGGGTGGCAATACGCCCGATAGCGGCTTCGATTGCAGCGGATTGGTTCGCTATGTGGTGTCGCGGGCGGCGTCCGTGAATCTGCCACGGACGACTGCGGATATGAGCGGCCGCGGCGAATCGATCGAACCGGATGAAATCGCGCCGGGCGACCTGATTTTCTTCAATACGACCGGGCGAGCGCATTCGCACGTCGGCATCTATGTAGGCAAGCTGCGCTTCGTCAACGCACCGTCGACGGGCGGCACCGTGCGGCTCGACTATCTGACCAATCCCTATTGGGCCAAGCGTTTCGACGGCATACGTCGTGTGGCAGCGCCGGCTGTGACACCCGCACCGTTCGATACACCGAGCTACCAGGCTGCGGCGCCTCAGCCCGAGCGCGTGGCGCCGGTGGCACAGACAGCGCCGACCTATGCCGGCGCCGCAGTGGCCGCGCAATCGGCGGGCTACGCGGCGAACGCTGTCGCGACGCGTCCTCCAGGTTATGCGGCCGCCTCCGTTGCGCCGCAAGCGTCAAACTATGCCGAGAACCCGGTGGCTGCGCAGCAAACGGCTCGCATCGCGGCGACCACCCGTGCGCCGTTAACGGCAACTGTCCAGCCTACGGTCGCCACGGCTGCGACGCCGACGCCACAAGCTGATCCGTTCGAACCGCCGCCGCCCGGTATGAGCGCCGCGCAAATACAGGCGCGCGCGGCGGGCGCGGTATCTCCGGTGCCCGTCCAGGCCGCTCAAGCAAGTACGTACGACGCTGCCGCGGGCGCTGCGAATCAGCAGACAGCGGCTGGGCGCGCTGGGCCGCCAACGGCTACCCGCGCGCCTGATCCGATCGATGCCGCGGCCGACGCATTCGAACCGCCTCCATCGGCTTCAGTCGCCGCGCGCCAGGCTCAGCAAGCCGACGGGAACGGCGGCGTGCAGATCATGCGCGCCTCGACCGCGTCGCGTGGCATCCCTGCCCCCACCCAAACTACCGACGACCCGATCGCACGCTTCGCCAACGGCAATTTTTAACGGTACGGCGCTTGGGCGGTGGCCTGCCATGGCCGTGACCATAACCAGGCACCGGCAGCCCGTGATTCGGTACCTTCGGCCCCGCCACCCCGGTTAGTCACAGGGCCGCGCCCACACTCCGCTCCACGAGCCAGTCCATCCCCGCTACGCTGCCGATCTGCTATCGTCATCGATATTCTTCCGACAGCGGGTGGTGACGATGGATCTCGGGCTGAAAGACAAGATAGTGTTGGTCACGGGCGGCAGCAAAGGGATCGGGCTTGCCTGCGCCCGAGCGTTTGCCCTGGAGGGGGCGAAAGTGGCAATCGTTTCGCGCGACCCCGCCAATCTCGCACGCGCTTACGAACAGTTGAAGCAAGAGGGCCTGCACGTCCATCGAACCCGCGCCGACCTGCACGAACCGCACAGTGCGGCGGACATCGTCGAGGAAGTCACCACCGCGGTCGGCCCCATCGATGTGCTGATCAACAGCGCCGGTGCAGCCCGTCGTTATGACCCGGAAACGCTGGACGCCGATGCATTCCGCGCGACCATGGAAGCAAAGTATTTCCCCTACATCTACCCGCAGCAGGAAGTGCTGCGGCGCATGGCCGAACGCGTGAAGGCCGGCGACGGCGCCGCACCCGGCACGATCGTCAACATCATCGGCATGGGTGGCAAGATCGCAAGCGACATCCATATCGCCGGCGGCGCCGCGAATGCCGCGCTGATGCTCGCCACTGTGGGCCTCGCCCACTACTACGCGCGCTACGGCATCCGCATCAACGCGATCAATCCGGGTTCGACGCTGACCGAGCGCGTCGAGGAAGCGGTCAAACTGGAAGCGTCGCAGCAAGGCATAGAAAGCGCGGACGCGCTCGCGCGCGGGCAGGCTAAAGTGCCGCTCGGACGCTATGCAAAACCGGAGGAAATCGCTGACGTCGCGCTGTTTCTGGCGAGCCGCCGCGCGAGCTATGTGACGGGCGCAATCGTCCCGATGGATGGAGGCAGCACGCCGCTGATCTGAGCGGCGCGCTTTACAGCTTTGAAGTTTGAGGCTTCGGGGTTTGAGGCTTCACGCCTCAAGGGCATTGGACTTAAAGCTTTTCGGGCTTTGAAGCCAAAGCCGTCAAGCCGAATCCTGAAAAGACGTAGGAATTTGCCGCCCCGTCTGCGCGCTTACAGCAAGCGGTGACCGAGCCACCAGGCAGCAGCGGAGAGCGCCGCGGAGGCCGGAATCGTCAGAATCCATGCCCAGACGATGTTGCCAGCCACACCCCAACGCACCGCGCTCAACTTCTGCGTAGCGCCGACACCGACAATCGCGCCGGTGATCGTGTGCGTGGTGGACACCGGAATGCCGAGCCACGACGCGGTAAACAGCGTAATCGCCCCGCCCGCCTCCGCGCAAAAACCACCAACCGGCTTCAGCTTGGTGATCTTCTGGCCCATCGTCCGGACGATCCGCCAGCCGCCGAACAACGTGCCGACCCCCATCGACAGATAGCAGCCGCCGATCACCCACAGCGGCGGCGCGTCCGCGATCGACGAAGCGTACCCGGTCGCGATCAGCAGCATCCAGATGATGCCGATGGTTTTCTGCGCGTCGTTACCGCCGTGGCCAAGGCTATACAAGCCTGCCGAGACCAGTTGCAGACGCCGGAACCGCCGGTCCACCTTGCTCGGTGGCGTGCGGAAATAGATCCACGACACCGCCAGCATGAAGAACGAGCCGAGTACGAAACCGAGCAGCGGCGAGATGAAAATGAAGGCTACCGTCTTCATCAATCCGTCGATATTGAGCGAACCCCAGCCCGACTTGGCGAGCGCCGCGCCCACCAACCCACCGATCAGCGCATGCGAGGAGCTCGACGGAATACCGTAATGCCACGTGATGATGTTCCAGCCGATCGCCCCCACCAGCGCACCGAAAATGACGTAGTGGTCGACGATAGCCGGATCGATCGTGCCCTTGCCGACCGTCTGGGCCACTTTCAGATGGAACACGAAATACGCGACAACGTTGAAAGCCGCCGCGAAGGCCACGGCCTGCTGCGGCTTCAGCACGCCGGTCGACACGACCGTGGCGATCGAATTCGCCGCGTCGTGGAAGCCGTTCATGAAGTCGAAAATCAGTGCGACGGCGACCAGGCCGGCGACGACCCAGATAGCGAGTTGTATCGATTGCATTATGCGTTTTCCAGCACGATGCCTTCGATGATGTTCGCCACGTCCTCACACTTGTCGGTGATCGTTTCGAGCAGTTCGTAGATCGCCTTCAGCTTGATCAGCGTCTTGACGTTGTCTTCTTCCCGGAAAAGTTTCGACATGGCCGAGCGCAGCACGCGGTCGGCTTCCGATTCCAGACGGTCGATTTCCTCGCATGCCTTCAGGATCTGACTCGCCTGCTTCATGTCCGACAGCAGGCTGACGGCGAACTGCACGCGCTCGGAGGTCGCCGTGCAGATGTGCGCCAGCTGGCTCGCTTCGGAGGTCACTGCCTGTACGTCGTACAGCGAGATAGCGGTGGCAACGTCCTCCATCAGATCGAGGATGTCGTCCATCGTGGTGATCAGCTTGTGGATCTCGTCGCGGTCGAGCGGCGTGATGAAAGTCTTGTGCAGCAGGTCGATGGTTTCGTGCGTGAGCTTGTCAGCGGCCTTTTCGGCTTTCTGCACGTTTTGCTTATGGGTCTCGGCGTCCTGAAGGTTGTCGATCAGCAGCTCGAGCTCACGGCTTGCGGAGACGATGCACGTTGCGTGCGCATTGAAAATTTCAAAGAACTTGCCCTCGGTGGGCATGAATCGACCGAACATTGGGATCCCGAAAATTGGTCACATATTGGCTGACATAAAACCGCCACATTGTACCGTTCCGGGATCGATGCCGCACTTTTGAAAGCGTCGTTACAACAGGCCCAGCAGTTATCTCTTTACTCGCTGTAGAAATTCTGCGCGCCGGCAAAATTGTCGAACTTCGTGAATTGGCCATGGAACGTGAGTCGAACCGGACCGATCGGACCATTCCGCTGTTTACCGATGATGATCTCCGCCGTGCCCTTGTCCGGGCTGTCCGGGTTGTACACTTCATCGCGATAAATGAACAGGATGACGTCCGCATCCTGCTCGATAGCGCCGGATTCGCGTAAGTCGGACATGATCGGCCGCTTGTTCGGGCGCTGTTCGAGACCCCGGTTGAGCTGCGACAACGCGATCACGGGTACATCGAGCTCTTTGGCGAGGCTTTTCAGCGAACGCGAGATTTCCGAGATTTCGGTTGCACGGTTCTCGCCCGCCGACGACGAGCCGCTCATCAGTTGCAAATAGTCGATGATGATCAGACCGAGTTTGCCGCACTGGCGCGACAGCCGACGCGCGCGCGAACGCAGCTCCATCGGGTTCAGGCCGCCAGTTTCGTCGATGAAAATCTGCGCCTCGCTCATTTTCTGCACCGCGTGCGTGAGCTTCGGCCAATCCTCGTCGGTCAGGCGCCCCGTCCGCATGCGGTGCTGGTCGAGCCGGCCAACCGAGCCCAGCATACGCATGGTGAGTTGCGAGCCCGGCATTTCCATGGAAAACACGGCGACCGGCAGGCCGTACTCGACCGCCACGTATTCGCCGACGTTCATTGAAAACGCCGTTTTACCCATCGACGGGCGGCCCGCCACGATGATCAGCTCGCCGCCATGCATACCGGAGGTCATGCGATCCAGGTCGACGAAGCCCGTCGGCGTGCCGGTCACGTCGCTCGGATTGGCGGTGTGATACAGCGTGTCGATCCGTTCGACCACCTGCGTGAGCAGCGGGCCGATTTCCAGAAAACCCTGCGTGCCGCGCGCACCGTCTTCAGCGATCGAAAACACCTTCGATTCGGCCTCGTCCAGCAACTGGCGGACTTCCTTGCCTTGCGGATTGAATGCGTCCGCCGAGATTTCGTCAGCCACCGAGACGAGACGGCGCAACACTGCGCGATCGCGCACAATTTCCGCGTAGCGGCGGATATTGGCCGCGCTCGGCGTGTTCTGCGCCAGCGCGTTCAGGTACGCGAGGCCGCCGACATCCTCCGCCTTGCCCGACGTGCCGAGCGCTTCGTACACGGTAATCACGTCGGCCGGGCGGGTCGCCGCGATCAGCTTGCCGATGTGCTCAAAGATGATGCGGTGGTCGTATCGGTAAAAATCGCTCTGCGACAGGAAGTCGGCAATGCGGTCCCATGCCGCGTTGTCGAGCAGCAGGCCGCCCAGCACCGACTGCTCGGCTTCGATCGAATGCGGCGGGACTTTCAGCGACTCGATTTGGGGATCTTTGGACGGTGCGTTCATGGAGAGGAATTATCGGGTAAATGCGCGCGGAGGGAAATCAAAAACCGATACTTCGATGCATCGACAACGGGCAATAAAAAAGGCAGGGGCCGGTCACCCGGCCCCTGCCTTTTGCCAGCAACGTCCTGGCAGATGCTTACTTGATGCTTAGACGTGTTCGCCGAGCACAGCCACCGTCACATCGACGAGCACGTCGGTGTGCAGCGAAACCTGAACAGCGTGGTCGCCGACCAGCTTCAGCGGGCCTTCCGGCAGACGCACTTGCGCCTTTTCCACTGCGAAGCCTTGCTTGACCAGTGCGTCAGCGATGTCGGCATTCGTCACCGAGCCGAACAGACGACCGTCAACGCCAGCCTTCTGACCGATCTGAACCGTCGAGCCTGCCAGCTTTTCGCCTTGAGCTTGAGCGGCAGCCAGCTTTTCAGCTGCAGTCTTTTCGAGTTCGGCGCGGCGGACCTCGAATTCAGCCAGGGCTTCCTTCGTTGCACGGCGAGCTTGCTTGTTCGGGATCAGGAAGTTACGTGCGTAACCGTCCTTCACCTTGACGATATCGCCCAGGTTGCCCAGGTTGACGACTTTTTCCAGAAGAATAATTTGCATTCGGATACTCCTTATCGCGTCGTCGGGTTAGGCCTTGTGCTGGTCGGTGTACGGCACCAGCGCGAGGAAACGTGCGCGCTTGATTGCCGTATCCAGCTGGCGTTGATAGTGCGACTTCGTACCCGTGAGACGCGCCGGCGTGATCTTGCCGTTTTCGCCGATGAAGTCCTTCAGCGTTTCGAGGTCTTTGTAGTCGATATGATCGACGTTAGCGGCCGTGAAACGGCAGAACTTCTTGCGCTTGAAAAGCGGATTTTGTTGCTGACGACGTTTGTCGAATTTCTTACCAGTCGGGCGGGGCATGTTCAGTCCTTTCCAATGTCCTGCAATTCTGTGATGTGAAATACCAGCGTTCTTGCGTTGCGGTGCTTTTTCGCCAGAAAGCCTGTGAAGAGCGTTTCTACGCCCATCTGACAGCCTTCCAGCTTACCGCTCGCCTCGCCTGCGGCTACTGCCTGCATGGTCAGTTCGACTTGCCGGGCAATACCGGCTTCGACGACTTCCGTGCGGTGGTGCAACGTGCAACCTGCAATCGGAACGCCGGCGGGGGTATACCGCACCGGTTCGCGTTCGACGACGCTGGCCGTAAGTTGCAGCCGATTCATGTAACCTTTGACGAGGGCGACGCTTGATCTGGTAGCTTAAATAGTGTGTCTTAAGCCTGCGCTTCGGACGGTTGCGTAGCAGCCGACTTCTTGGCTTCTTCGCGCTGCACTTCCTTCATCATCGGCGACGGGCCGGTTTCGGCCTTCTTCATCTTGACGATCAGGTGACGCAGAACAGCGTCGTTGAACTTGAATGCGTGTTCCAGCTCGTCGAGCGTGGTTTGGTCGCATTCGATGTTCATGCAGACGTAGTGAGCCTTCGCGAGTTTCTCGATCATGTAGGCCAGTTGGCGACGGCCCCAGTCTTCGATACGGTGGATCTGGCCACTGTGCGAGGTGATCGTGCTTTTGTAACGCTCGATCATGGCGGGCACTTGCTCGCTCTGATCGGGGTGCACAATAAAGACGATTTCATAATGACGCATACACACTCCTTGTGGACTTGTGGATTAGAGCCACCCGGGCGTCTGAACCGGTGTGGCAAGTGAGAAGCCAAAGAGTGTAACCCGATTGGGGCCGGGTTGCAAGATATCCCGTGAATGCAGTGCACGAATCGGGTGTGTTTTCAAGGGTTTAGGGCAAAGCAGACAAATGATCGCCACGCATCCGCGTCCGGCGACATCACCACCGGATCGCGCGCATGCCGCACCCGCTCAGCCCCCCTCGGTCTGCTCGCTGCCGCCCGCCAGACGGGCTTTCAGCGCCGTTTCGAGCCCACTGAGCGCGTCCGGCGCGGCATCGGTGACGGCCCACCAGGTCATCCCCTGCGCGTTCCAGTGTGCGAGCGAGTAACCCTCGCGGGTCTGCGCCATCGAAAGCCCAGCGGCCGCGTCTCGTCCCGCATCGCCGGCGCGCGCTTCCGGAAACACATAGACGTCGATGATGTGCTTCTGATAGCGATACACCAGCACCGCCACCCGCTGATGCGCGATGTAATCCAGACGGCCGCCTTCAAGCGGAAAACCGTTTGCCGCGAGGTCCTCGACCGGCGGCGAATAGTCGATCCGGCCGTTGAACCACGGCTTGACCGTGTGCTTGTCAGTCGAAATGACGTCGATGTCGTGCCCGGACATTTGCGCCCGCACATGGCTTTCGACCAGTTCATCGGCGAACGGGCCGGCTTGCGCCGGATGATGCAGGTTCAATGTGACGCCTACCGCCACCGCACCGAGCGCGACCACCAGCCCGGCGAGCCAGCCCTGCCCGATCGTTGCGCCTGTGCCTGCGCCCCCGCCGGGCCGGCCCATCGCGCCTTGCGGACGCGGCCAGCCATTCAGCCAGTTACCCAGCCAACTCCGCTTCGGCCTCGGCTGTGTGGCGGCCCGTGGGGCTCCGATGGGCTCGTGGACGGCGATGTCGCCCTCCGGAAGGGCAGCTAGAATCCGCGCCCGCAGGGCATCCGGCGCCCGATGATAGGGTTGTGTGCGCAGCGAGGCGCTCAACGCATGCAGGTTTTCGCTTTCGCGCCGGCAAGCGTCGCAACTGTCAATGTGCTGCTGAACGCGCTGAGCATCCGGCGCGGTCAATTCGTGGTCGGCGTTCGCATCGAGGAGCGGCCGCGCTTCGTTACAGTCCATCTGGCGTCTCCTGATCTGAGCCGGCGGCGCTTGCGCCGGGGTTGCTGGATGGACGGCCGTTGGAAGCCGCCCGGAGTGGCGTTACGGAAGCAGTGGGTGTCGTAGAGGCGCCCGGCATCGTGGCTCGCGGCGAACCGCCCCCTCCCGGATGCCCGGACGCCGGTAGGCCGGTCCCCGGAAGCCCGGACGCCTGCTTCGCCGTCAGCAGCGCGGCCAGCTTGCGCCTGCCCCGCGCGAGCCGCGACATCACCGTGCCGATCGGCACATCGGCCACCGTCGCGATCTCGCGATAACCCATTTCCTCAAGTTCCCGCAGGATCAGCACCTCCCGGTACTCGACCGGCAACTGCGCGAGCGCCTCGTGCACCAGTTTCGTGTCCTCATTACGGATCAGGAGCGTCTGCGGATCGGCGCCGCCCGCGCTCCAGCCGTCGAAGGTCGCGTCGTCCATGGTGTCGTCGAACTCGACCACTTCATGCGACGACGCGCGCCGCCGCCACTCCGTGTACCAGGTGCGGCGCACGATCGCAAGCAGCCACGGCCGGGCCGAGTCGCCCCGGAAGGTGTCGAAGAAACGGAACGCGCGCATGAACGCTTCCTGCACCACGTCGTCGGCATCGTTGGCGTTACCGCACAACCAGCGCGCAAGGTTGTACGCGGCGTCGAGGTGCGGCAGCGCCAGTTGCTGAAAACGGCGGCTACGCGCCGCGTCGTCGTGCGCGCCAGCGGCATTTGAATCGGGTTGACCCACCTCGGCCCTCCAGGGCATTGCGGCTACGCTGTGTGACTCGTCTTCACAACATGACCGGCCACAGACCGAGTTTATTCCCGCCCCTGCGTGGAATCTGCAAAAAAAGGCCGAAAAGCCTGTGCACCGCGGATCACGGCACGAAACGCTGAACGGCACGATGACGGCGGCCTGGGCGAAAAAGCAGGCATGCCCACCTGCGCTAGTAGATTGGGCGATTCCAGTAATCCTCGCTGGCATACACCTCTTTCAGGTAATCGATGAAGTAGCGCACCTTGGCCGGCACATAACGTTGCTGCGGATAGACCGCCAGAATGTCGTAGTCGGGCAGCGCAAATTCATCCAGCACGGTTTCCAGTTCGCCGCGCGCCAGTTGCTGCTGGATTTCCCATGTGGAGCGCCAGCCGAGCCCGAGCCCTTCGGATACCCAGCGATGCAGCAGCTCGCCGTCGTTACAGTCGAGCGTGCCGCCCACCCGCACTGTCGCAAGTTTGCCGTTGCGGCGGAAGTACCAGCCGCGGTTCTGCCCGCCTTGCAGGTTGAACGCCAGACAGTTGTGCTGCGGCAGATCTTCGAGCGTTTTCGGCTTGCCGTATTGGCGGAAATATGCCGGCGTACCGCACACCACCCGCCGGTTCGACGCCAGCTTCACCGCGACGAAATTCGGATCGACGGCACCGCCGATCCGGATCGACAGGTCGTAACCCTCCCGCACCAGATCCACGACCCGGTCGGTCAGATTGAACGACACCTGCAATTCGGGCTTGTCGGCGAGAAAAGGCGGCGCGAGCGGCGCAACGTGCTTGCGCCCGAATGCAGCCGGCGCCGACACGATCAGATGGCCGTTCACCGCGCGCCGTCCGGCGCTCAGTTCGTTTTCCGCCTGATCCCATTCGGTCAGCAGGCCGCGGCAGCGCTCGAGAAACGCCGCGCCGTCTTCGCTAACCACGAGGCGCCGCGTCGAGCGGTACATCAGCTTCACGCCGAGGCGCTTTTCCAGCGCGTCGATGCGGCGCCCGAGAATCACCGGCGACACCCCCTCTTCCAGCGCGGCCGCCGCGAGACTGCCCGCATCGGCGACGCGCACGAAAGTTTCGATCTGTTTGAAGCGATCCATTTTTGTCTCCTACCCGTCTCGTGCGTCGCCACACGCCATTCCATACTTTTTGTTTCGAAATAAGCGACCCGAACTGATCTTATCAAACCTTTAGGTGAAGCCTACAGTTCGATCAACACCTTTTGGTTTGCACATCCGTCAGCGAATTCGTTAGCCAACCCATTCGCCCACCCAAGACATTCAGGAGACATTCATGGCCAAGATGAGAGCCGTCGACGCAGCCGTGCTGGTGCTCGAAAAAGAAGGCATCAACACCGCATTCGGCGTTCCGGGCGCAGCAATCAACCCGTTCTACTCGGCCATGCGCAAGGCAGGCAGCATCAGCCACGTACTGGCACGTCACGTCGAAGGTGCGTCGCACATGGCCGAAGGCTATACGCGCGCCCAGCCGGGCAACATCGGCGTGTGTATCGGCACGTCAGGCCCCGCCGGCACCGACATGATCACCGGTTTGTACTCCGCTCAGGCCGACTCGATTCCTATTCTCGCTATCACGGGCCAGGCGCCGCGCGCGCGTCTGTACAAGGAAGACTTCCAGGCCGTCGATATCGAATCGATCGCCAAACCGGTCACCAAGTGGGCCGTCACCGTGCGTGAGCCGGCTCTCGTGCCGCGCGTGTTCCAGCAGGCATTCCACCTGATGCGCTCGGGCCGTCCGGGTCCGGTGCTGGTCGACCTGCCGATCGACGTGCAACTCGCCGAAATCGAATTCGACATCGACACGTACGAACCGCTGCCGGTCTACAAGCCCAAAGCAACGCGCAAGCAGATCGAAGCCGCGCTGAAGATGCTCAACGACGCTGAAAAGCCGTTGATCGTCTCGGGTGGCGGCGTGCTGAACGCAGCCGCTGAAGACCTGCTGGTCGAATTCGCCGAAACCATCGGCGTGCCGGTGATCCCGACGTTGATGTCGTGGGGTGCGATTCCTGACGACCATCCGTTGATGGCCGGCATGGTTGGCTTGCAAACCTCGCATCGCTACGGCAACGCGACGATGCTCGCCTCCGACTTCGTGCTCGGCATCGGCAACCGCTGGGCAAACCGTCACACGGGCAGCGTCGAGGTTTATACGAAGGGCCGTAAGTTCGTGCACGTGGACATCGAGCCGACGCAGATCGGCCGCGTGTTCGGACCGGACCTCGGCATCGTATCGGACGCGAAGTTCGCGCTCGAACTGTTCGTCGAAGTGGCGAAGGAATGGAAGGCCGCCGGCAAGCTGAAGGACCGCAGCGCATGGGTCGCCGATTGCCAGCAACGCAAGCAGACGATGCACCGCAAGACGCACTTCGACAACGTGCCGATGAAGCCGCAGCGCGTGTACGAAGAGATGAATCAGGTGTTCGGCCGCGATACCTGCTACGTGAGCACGATCGGTTTGTCGCAGATCGCCGGCGCGCAATTCCTGCACGTCTACAAGGCGCGCAACTGGATCAACTGCGGCCAGGCAGGCCCGCTGGGCTGGACGATTCCGGCAGCACTCGGTGTGCGCGCAGCCGACCCGCAACGTCCGATCGTCGCACTCTCGGGCGACTACGACTTCCAGTTCATGATCGAAGAACTGGCAGTCGGCGCGCAATTCAAGCTGCCGTATGTGCACGTGGTGGTGAACAACTCGTACCTCGGTTTGATCCGCCAGGCACAGCGCGCGTTCGATATGGACTTCTGCGTGCAGCTGGGCTTCGAGAACATCAATGCGCCGGAAATGAACGGCTACGGCGTGGATCACGTGGCGGTTGCCGAAGGCCTGGGTTGCAAGGCGATCCGCGTGTTCAAACCGGAAGAACTGAAGCCGGCGCTGTTGAAAGCGCAATCGATGCTCTCCGAATTCAACGTGCCGGTGATCGTCGAAGTGATCCTCGAACGTGTGACCAACATTTCGATGGGCACCGAGATCGACGCGGTCAACGAGTTCGAAGAGCTGGCCGAAAAGCGCGCAGACGCGCCGACGGCAATCAGCATGCTTGACTGAACTGAGCGTCCAGACGCTTTGACCCGATGTGCATCACATGAGCGCGGCCCGGCATCCCTCGGCCGCCTCATGAAGTTATTCCACTGACCGACCAGCGAGACACAAGCATCATGCCGAAATTTGCAGCGAATCTCACCATGCTGTTCAACGAAGTCCCGTTCCTCGACCGTTTTGCGGCAGCAGCGGACGCGGGCTTCAACGCAGTCGAATTCCTGTTTCCGTATCCGTATCAGATCGCTGAATTGAGCGAGCGTCTGCAGCAGAACCGTCTCAAGCTCGTGTTGCACAACCTGCCCGCGGGCAACTGGGAAGCGGGTGAACGCGGCATCGCGTGCCTGCCGGATCGCGTGGGCGAGTTTCAGGAAGGCGTCGGCCGCGCGATCGAATACGCGACGGCCCTGAAGGTGCCGCAACTGAACTGCCTCGTCGGTATTCCGACGGCGGGCGTCGATGCAGACAAAGCACGCTCGACGATCGTCGACAACCTGCGCTTCGCCGCGGGCGAATTGAAGAAAGCGGGCATCAGGCTGCTGGTCGAGCCGTGCAATTCGTACGACATCCCCGGCTTCGCGCTGAACCGTTCGGGCGAAGGCCTCGATGTGATTCGCGCCGTGGGTTCGGACAATCTGTTCCTGCAATACGACATCTATCACATGCAACGGATGGAAGGCGAACTCGCGGCAACGATCAAAAAGAATCTGCCGCAGATCGCGCACATTCAGCTCGCCGACAACCCGGGCCGCAACGAACCGGGCACTGGCGAAATCAACTACCCGTTCCTGTTCGACCTGCTCGATTCGCTCGGCTACGAAGGCTACGTCGGTTGCGAATACAAGCCGCGCACGACCACTGCCGCCGGCCTCGGCTGGGTGCAGAGCGTGGCTGGGCAAACCCGCGGCGCAGCCCACGCCGCCGCCTGATCGATCCATTGATCACATCAGGCACACCTCCCCAAACAACACTGGAGATTTAGACACATGGCAAAGATCGGTTTCATCGGCCTCGGCATCATGGGCGCGCACATGGCGCGCAACCTCATCAAGGGCGGTCACACGCTGTTCGTGAATGGCGCGTACCCGGTGCCGGAAGATCTGAGCAAAAGCGCGAGCGTCGTCGCCAGTTCGACGGCTGTCGCACAAGCCGCCGACATCGTCATCATCATGGTGCCGGACACGCCTGACGTCGCCAACGTGCTGTTCGCCGACGACGGCGTCGCCGCCGGCCTCTCGCAGGGCAAGCTGGTGATCGACATGAGCTCGATCTCGCCGCTCGACACGCAAGCCTTCGCGAAGAAGATCAACGCGCTCGGCGCCGACTACCTCGATGCACCGGTGTCCGGCGGCGAAGTCGGCGCGCGTGAAGCGTCGCTGACGATCATGGTGGGCGGCCCGGAAAAGGCCTTCGCATTTGCCAAGCCGCTGTTCGAACTGATGGGCAAGAACATCTCGCTGATCGGCGACAACGGTGCGGGTCAGACCTGCAAGGTCGCGAACCAGATCATCGTTGCGCTGAACATCGAAGCAGTTGCTGAAGCACTGCTGTTCGCTTCGCGCTCGGGCGCCGATCCGGAGCGCGTGCGCAAGGCATTGATGGGCGGCTTCGCTTCGTCGCGCATTCTCGAAGTGCACGGCGAACGCATGACCAAGCGCAACTTCGACCCGGGCTTCCGCATCGAACTGCATCAGAAGGATCTGAACCTCGCACTGGACGGCGCACGCAAGCTCGGCATCGCCCTGCCGCATACGGCGAGCGCGCAACAGCTGTTCAGCGTGTGCGCAGCCAACGGCGGCAAGGCATGGGATCACTCGGCGATGGTGCGCGCGCTGGAAATCATGGCGAACTACGAAGTCGCGCAGGCACCGGGTAGCGAAGCCAAGGCTGCCTGACGCGCAAACTGAAGCAAATATGGATTGCCGCGACGGTTGCATCGCTAACGTCACGGCAATCGCAGGTGGGGCGCCCGGTTAGTCGTGCAGCAAGCACGGCGGACCGGGCAAATCGTGCCGCTCTGGGCTGAGAGCGGCAAGTGGGGTCCGCAGCGGCACCCGGCGGCGCCGGGGAAGCCTTGGTCGGTCAGACGTCGTCGTCGGGTGTCCGGCTGTCGGATTTCAAAGTTATGCGTTTTCCGCCAAACTCTCGCAGCGGGTGCTTCATGCACGCCGCCTGCCAGCACCTCTCTTTGCAGGTCTCCTCGCGCGTGTGCTCGCAAGTCCGCTTGCATTTGCTTGCAACTCCGCGCCCGCGGCGCGACCTTTTTTGACACATTGCTTCGCGCTTTTCTCCTACACTCGTTGAGTCTGGTTGCGGGCGTATCAGCGTTCAAGTGCGGCTTGCC
This sequence comes from Paraburkholderia sediminicola, assembly GCF_046026855.1. Taxonomy (GTDB): domain Bacteria; phylum Pseudomonadota; class Gammaproteobacteria; order Burkholderiales; family Burkholderiaceae; genus Paraburkholderia; species Paraburkholderia sediminicola_A. The sequence continues at coordinate 239,920 of NZ_JAQQET010000009.1, forward strand.
GATTGTGGCAAAGCATGTCCTCTGCCTCATTCGCCCGATTCCAGACCAGTGTTCAACCCGTAAGCGGAATGTGCTTGCGCCAGAAACCCATCTGCAAAGGATTCAGAATGAGCATCTTTGGTGACATCGTAAACAAGCTCTTCGGCAAAGCGAAGCCCGACCAGCCTGCGCCTGCGGTTGAGCCGACACCGGATCCGGCAGCGGCGCAAGCTGCTGCGCCGGAGGCTGCACCGGCGCCCCCGCCGCTGGCCGACGTCGACGTCGCTGTCGTCATGGACCAGTTCGTGAGTGAGAGCGGGCAAACGTTGAACTGGCGCACGTCGATCGTCGACACGCTGAAAGCGCTCGGCGTCGACAGCAGCCTCGAGCATCGCAAGCAGCTCGCACAGGAGCTGAAGTACAGCGGCGACACGAACGATTCGGCGAGCATGAACGTCTGGCTGCACAAACAGGTGATGCAAGCGCTGGCGGCGAACGGCGGGAAGTTGCCTCCGGATCTGGCGGCCTAACGGTTTGCTGGCGTCGCCTGGTTCCGGCGATTGCGATAAACCTTAAGCTGAAACGACAACGCGGCGCCCGGGTCGATGACCTGGGCGCCGCGTTGTCATTCAAGCTTCATGTGCGGGACACGGTTCTGACCTTGAACCGGGTTGTCCGCGCCAAATCAATCAGTACGTATCGAAAGTCTTCTGCAACGCAACCGGCCCCGTGCCACCGGCGGCCAGTGCGAGCATCAGCAGAACCCGCGCCTTGTACGGATTCAGCGAGCCCGCGCTGATGAAACCGAGCGCATCGTCCGCAGCTGCGCCGTTGCGCATGACGTGACCTGAGCCCACACGCGACGAACGCACCACCGCCACACCTTGCGAGGCTGCGTCGGCCAATGCCTGTTGCATGGAAGCGTGAATCGAGCCGTTGCCCGTGCCCGCCACCACGATGCCGCGCACGCCGGTCGCCACCAACGCATCCACGGCGATCCGCGAGACGCCTGCATAGCTCACGACAACCTCCACATGCGGCCACTTGGCGCCGATCACGAATTCGGCCGCGAGCGTATGCGGGCGCACTACGCTGCGCTGGAATTCGACACGGCCGTCCTGCACCCAACCGAGCGCACCGATCTCCGGGGACTGGAAGGCATCGACGGCGTACGTGCTCGTCTTGACCACGTCGCGCGCACTGTGGATCTTGTTGTTGAAGGCCACCAGCACGCCCTGCCCGCGCGAACCCTCGTGCGCCGCAACCGTCACGGCATTCAGCAGATTCAACGGACCATCGGCGGACAGCGCCGATGCCGGACGCATTGCCGCTGTCAGCACGACCGGCTTATCCGACTTGATCGTCAGATGCAACAGATAGGCGGTTTCTTCGAGTGTGTCGGTGCCGTGCGTGACCACCACGCCGTCGACGTCATCGGCGGCCAGCAGCGTGTTGATGCGTTGCGCGAGCGTGGTCCAAAGCAGCATCGCCATGTCTTTACTGTCAACGCTGGCAATCTGTTCAGGCGCGATTCGCGCGACCGTGGACAAAGCCGGCACCACGGCCAGCAATTGATCGACGCCGACCACACCCGCCTGGTAGCCGGACGTGTTGGTGGCGTCCGCGGCCGACCCGGCGATCGTGCCGCCGGTTGCCAGCACGGCGATGCGCGGCAGCCGGGGCGTTGCGCCTTCGTCGGAAGGCGTCGCGGAAGATGAGGTCAAAGTATTCATGGCGGCGATTGTAAGCGATGCGCCGCACGCCGCCATGCGTGAAAAAAAACGGATACCCGTTCGTTTTGGCTTGCCCGGACGCTCAAATCGGCGGATTCAGGCCAGCCTGCGCGCCGCCGGACCACACGAGTGAGTTACACCAGTGAATCGTGCCAGACCATGACGGTCCGGCTCCGCTTCAAACCGCCTCGCGCAGTTGCGCCGCGATTTCCGCTTCGTTCAACTGCGGCGCGAACATCTCGATCAGCCGGTACGCATAGGCACGCAGGAACGCGCCCTTGCGCAAACCGACCCGCGTCGTGCTTGCCTCGAACAGATGCTGCGTATCCAGCGCGACCAGTTCCGAGTCGCGCTTCGGGTCGTAGGCCATGGCCGCGACTATGCCGATGCCCATGCCGAGTTCGACGTAAGTCTTGATCACGTCGGCATCGATTGCGGTCAACACGACGTCAGGCAACGCGCCCGCTTTCGCGAACGCCTGGTCAATGTGCGAGCGGCCCGTAAAGTCCTGGTCGTACGTGACGATCGGGAATTCGGCGATTTCGTCGAGCGTCAGATTCTCGCGGCCTACCAGCGGGTGGCCCTTCGGCACCACCACGACGTGATGCCATGAATAGCACGGGAACGTGACGATATCCGGGAAGCGGTCGAGCGCTTCAGTTGAAATACCGATATCCGCTTCGCCGTTGATGATCATCTGCGCAATCTGTTGCGGACTGCCCTGGCGCAACGCCAGATGCACCTTCGGGAACACCTCGGTGAATTGACGAATCACCTTCGGCAGCGCGTAACGCGCCTGCGTGTGAGTCGTCGCCACGACGAGGTGACCGCTGTCCTGATCCGCATATTGGCGTGCGACGCGGCGCAGATTCTCCGCATCGAGCAACATCCGCTCGATCAGTTGATGCACCGCCTTGCCCGGCTCGGTGAGGCCCGTCAGACGCTTGCCGCGCCGGATGAAAATATCGACGCCGAGTTCGTCTTCCAGATCCTTGATCTGTTTCGATACGCCCGACTGCGACGTATACAACACATTCGCCACCTCAGTCAGATTCATGTTCTGACGCACGGCCTCGCGCACGAAGCGCAATTGCTGGAAGTTCATCTGTATATCTCCGGTTAAGCCAGAGTCGAGTTATTAGAGTTTGATCGAAACGCCGAGTGTTGTCGCGCTGCTTATGGCACTGCCTGTCGCATCGTTTACTGCGCGGGAAATACGCGCAACGCGCGCGGCACTGCGGTCACGCCATCGCCGATCGCCAGTTGCAGATCGCGCCACGATTCGCGATCGAGCTCCGCTTCGAGCACATTGCCCTCACGGCCCGCCAGCTCCACACGCACCGAACCGCCGAGCGTCACCACGCGCCGCACATCGACCACAATGCCTTCGCGGTGGCCAGATGCCTGTGGATACAACTGCAGATCGTGCGGACGCACATAGGCAAACGCAGGCCCGCTGAAATCGGCCTTGATCGCGACCGGCAACGCCGCGCCGTCGACCACGAAGCCGCTCGCATCCACCTTGCCGTGCAGGCGGTTCGCCGCGCCGAGAAACTCGTAGACGAACGAGGTTTGCGGATGGTCGTAGACGTCTTGCGGACTGCCCACCTGCTCCACATGCCCACGATTCAACACGACGATACGGTCGGCCACTTCGAGCGCCTCTTCCTGATCGTGCGTAACGAAAATCGTCGAGATATGCAGATCGTCATGCAAACGACGCAGCCAGCTGCGCAATTCCTTGCGCACCTTCGCATCCAGCGCGCCGAACGGTTCGTCGAGCAACAGCACCTTAGGTTCGACAGCCAGCGCGCGCGCCAACGCAATGCGCTGCCGCTGACCGCCCGACAGTTCCGACGGATAGCGCTGCGCGAGCCAGTCGAGTTGCACAAGTTTGAGGAGTTCATGCACCTTCTCGCGAATCACCGCTTCCGAAGGCCGCTCCTTGCGGGGCTTCACACGCAAGCCGAACGCGACGTTCTCGAACACCGTCATATGCCGGAACAAGGCGTAATGCTGGAACACGAAGCCGACTTCACGCTCACGCGCGCCGACCGTGGCGACGTCCTGGCCTTGCAGCACGACCTGGCCGCCGTCCGCGTATTCGAGCCCGGCAATCACACGCAGCAAGGTGGTCTTGCCACACCCCGACGGCCCGAGCAGCGCAACCAGTTCACCCGGCGGAAAGTCGAGCGAAACGTTATCGAGCGCGACAAAATCTCCGAAGCGCTTTTGCAGGTTACGAACGGTGATACCCATTACAGCTCTCCTTGCTTGAGCGCGTGTTGCTTTGATTGTTGCTGCAGTACATGTGTTGCATTGCCGGACTGTGAAGCGGACGTCGACGCGACAGGCCCTGCGTACGCCGGCACATCGCGCGCGGCAGACAGTTCCGCCGACATATGGCGCTCGGCGAGCAGTTTCAGACCGAGCGTCACGAGTGCCAGCAAGGCCAGCACCGACGCTACGGCGAACGCCGCCGAGAAGTTGTATTCGTTATAGAGAATTTCGACGTGCAACGGCATCGTGTCGGTCTGACCGCGAATGTGGCCGGACACCACTGACACCGCGCCGAACTCGCCCATCGCCCGCGCATTACACAGAATCACGCCATACAGCAGGCCCCATTTCACGTTCGGCAGCGTGACCCGGCGAAAGATCTGCCAGCCCGATGCGCCGAGCACATGCGCGGCTTCTTCTTCATCGTTGCCTTGCGCCTGCATCAGCGGAATCAGTTCACGCGCGACGAACGGGAATGTGACGAAGATCGTCGCCAGCACGATACCCGGCACCGCGAAGATGATCTGCACATTGTGGTCCAGCAGCCACGGGCCGAACCAGCCTTGCGCGCCGAACATCAGCACGTAGATCAAACCGGAGATCACCGGCGAGACCGAGAACGGCAGATCGATCAACGTGGTCAGCAATGCCTTGCCCCGGAATTCGAACTTGGCAATACACCACGACGCAGCGAGACCGAACACGAGATTCAGCGGCACTGCAATCGCTGCCGTAATCACGGTGAGTTTGATGGCCGACAACGCATCCGGATCGGCAAGCGATTCCAGATAGAAGCCGATGCCCTTGCTCAAAGCCTGATAGAACACGGCGACGAGCGGCACAACCAGGAACAGCGCGAGAAACAGCAACGCGATGCCAGTCAGAATCCAGCGCACCACGGGCGGCTCGGTGACCGGATCGGGCCGGCGTGCGACATTGAGCGGCGCGCGTGGCGCCACGGCGACCGCGGCCGTACCGGCCCCCTTCACGGAATTCACGGAATCGCGGCTCATTGCGCACCTCCGCCGACACCGATCGCCACCACGCTCGCAACGGCCGGCGCAGGACCCGCGCCGCCACGACCCGTCCGGCGCTGCAGATACCACTGCAGCGTATTGATGAACAACAGCATCAGAAACGATACCACTAGCATCACGACCGCGATGGCCGTGGCACCGGCGTAATCGTATTGTTCGAGTTTGGTAATGATCAGCAGCGACGTGATTTCCGATTTCATCGGCACGTTACCGGCGATGAAAATCACCGACCCGTACTCGCCTAGCGCCCGCGCGAACGCCAGCGCGAAACCGGTCAGCAAGGCCGGGAACACCGCCGGCAGCACCACGCGGCGAAAGGTCAGCCAGCGCGAAGCGCCGAGGCACGCAGCGGCCTCTTCCTGCTCGCGTTCGAACTCTTCGAGCACCGGCTGGACAGTCCGCACGACGAACGGCAAGCCGATAAACGTCAGCGCGATGAGTACGCCAGCCGGCGTAAAGGCGATCTTGATGCCGAGCGGTTCGAGAAACTGCCCGATCCAGCCATTGCCCGCATACACGGCCGCGAGCGAAATGCCCGCCACCGACGTAGGCAGCGCAAACGGCAGATCGACCACCGCATCGACAATGCGCTTGAACGGGAACGTATAGCGCACCAGCACCCACGCGACCAGAAAGCCGAACACCGCGTTGATCAGCGCGCCGCCGAGGGCCGAGAAAAACGTCAGGCGATACGACGCGAGCACGCGCGGCGAGCTCACCGCGCGCACGAACTGACTCCAGTCGAGCGTCGCGGTCTTGAGAAAGGTCGCCGCCAGCGGAATCAGCACCACGAGGCTCAGATAAGCCACCGTGATGCCGAGTGTCAGGCCAAAACCGGGCAATGCGCTCGGTTTTCGGAAGGTGAACGTCGTCATGCTGAGTACTCTTCAGGGTTGAGGCCGGCGGCTCTTTTTTCGGCCGCCTGACTGGCCAAAAAGCGCGCCCGGTGGGCGCGCTTCGTGGCGGGTGATACATGCGCGTTTTAACGACGCGGGTTCAACTGTGTGTCGCTTACTGCGGCGAGTAGATCGAATCGAACACGCCACCATCGGCAAAGTGCGTCTTCTGCGCGTTCGCCCAGCCGCCGAACGAATCGTCGATCGTGTACAGCTTCAGCTTGGGAAACTTCGAGGTCAGCTCAGCCGGCACCTTGTTCGAACGCGGACGATAGAAGTTCTTCGCCGCGATCTCCTGACCCTGCTCGCTGTACAGGAAGTTCAGATACGCCTCGGCCAGCTTGCGCGTGCCGTGCCTGTCGACCACCTTGTCCACCACGGCAACCGGCGGCTCGGCCAGAATGCTCACCGACGGCACGACGATTTCAAACTTCTCCGGCCCGAATTCCTTCAGCGAGAGGAACGCTTCGTTTTCCCACGCAATCAGTACGTCGCCGATCCCGCGTTGCACGAAGCTGGTGGTCGCGCCACGCGCGCCCGAATCCAGTACGCCGGCATTCTTATAGAGCTTGCCGACGAATTCCCTGGCCTTCTGGTCGTTGCCGCCCGGCTGATGTTCTGCATAAGCCCATGCAGCCAGGTAGTTCCAGCGTGCGCCACCCGAGGTTTTCGGATTCGGCGTGACGATCGACACGCCCGGCTTGATCAGATCGTCCCAATCCTTGATGTGCTTCGGGTTGCCCTTGCGCACGAGAAACACGATCGTCGACGTGTACGGCGACGCGTTGTCCGGCAAACGCTTTTGCCAGCCTTTGTCGAGCAATCCCTTGCTAGCCAGCGCGTCAATATCGTAGGCGAGCGCCAGGGTCACGACGTCCGCCTGCAAACCGTCCAGCACCGAACGAGCTTGCGCGCCCGAACCGCCATGCGACTGCTTGAAGGTGATCGTTTCGCCCGTTTTGGCCTTCCATTCCTTGCCGAATGCCTGGTTGACGTCCTGGTACAACTCGCGTGTCGGGTCATACGACACGTTCAGCAGCGTTGCGTCGGCTGCATGTGCCGGCGTCATGACGCCGACCGTGGCAATCGTGCCGACTGCGCCGAATGCGAGCGCCGCGATGAATTTTCTGGTCCTGCCTGCCAGCCCCGTACCTTGATGGTTCATGCCAACTTTCTCCGCGTTGTGGTCCGCTGAAACAGCGTGTGGTGTTCTTTTACGTCGCGGTCACGTGCACATGAGCGCCAACTCGAAGGGCAGTCTATCGAAGAGCTTTCATCATTAAAAATAATGTTTCTTCATTCTTTAATACGCAAAAGTGGTAATGACGGCTGGATAAGGCGTTGCGACACGAAAACGGGTGTTGTAGCGTCCGTTTACGGCGCCGGAACGCCACCCCGGACCGCGAACTTAAAGTAAAGCTTGAATTGCGCGGAATACTGTATAAAAATACAGGCACCTGTTCATACATACAGTGGCCCCATGACCAAACTCACCGCACGACAACAGCAGGTTTTCGATCTGATCCGCCGGGCCATCGAACGCAGCGGCTTTCCGCCCACCCGCGCGGAGATCGCCGCCGAGCTGGGTTTCAGCTCGGCCAACTCGGCAGAAGAACATTTGCGGGCGCTGGCTCGCAAGGGCGTGATCGAACTCGCGGCGGGTGCGTCGCGGGGCATTCGCCTGCTGGGCGGCTCGGAAGATTCGCCGTACCAGTTCACGCTACCGCACGCCAGCATCATGCAACTTTCGTTGCCGCTGATCGGCCGGGTTGCGGCGGGTAGCCCGATCCTCGCGCAGGAACATATCTCGCAGCACTATGCGTGCGACCCGGCGCTGTTCTCGAGCAAGCCGGATTACCTGCTGAAGGTGCGCGGGCTGTCCATGCGCGACGCGGGTATTTTCGACGGCGACCTGCTCGCGGTGCAGAAGAAAAGCGAAGCCAACGACGGCCAGATCATCATCGCGCGTCTCGGCGACGACGTAACGGTCAAACGGCTGAAGCGCCGCCCGAACGGTCTCGAGCTGATCGCTGAGAACCCCGATTACGAAAACATCTTCGTTGAAACCGGCAGTGCGGAGTTCGCGCTGGAGGGTATCGCTGTTGGGCTGATCCGCCCCGGCGAGTTCTGACTACCCTGCTCGTCCGCCAAACCGAAGCTGCCCCAACGTTGAAACGCCTGGAGAGACTCATGGAACGCTTTGCCCGCCTGCTGCCTTTTCGCCAGTTCGGTCGTTTGCGCCACCTGCGCAAGCTGGTGCCCTGCTCACTGATCGAGGCGTCCACGGCCAGCGCGCCATCGCTGTTCGACGAGCCCACCAGCGTATCGAGCTTGCCTTCCTCGCTGCCGGCTTTTGCTCGTGTGTCGTTGAATTCGGGGCTGAATACGGCTGAACCGGCACGTCGTGCGCCGGTGCGCGTGTATCACGGGCCGTCACGGCTGATCATGGTCGGCACCGTAGACGCCGTGTGCCGCATGATCGATCGCTGCATCGCCGACGAAGCCAATGTGCACGGCGCGGTATTCGAGTCTTAAGCGGCACTGCACAGACAATCCGCTACTGCAGTGCGGCGCACGTAACGGCTTTTCGCCAGCCGGCGCCTTCTCGGATATCGCATCGCCTGGGATCGTTTTCGCGTGGCTACGGTCCACGTTAGATCACACCTGATGGAGAGTCCCACTAGATGGCAGATTCAACACCTACGAGGCGCAACGCCACCCGGCCACTGATCGTCACTTTGATTGTGATTGTGGTCATCGCCGCATTGGGGTTCGCTTACGCGTCGCCCTACATGGCGCTGAACAACCTCAAGCGCGCGGCGGATGCGCGTGATGCGCAAACCGTCAATGAATACGTCGACTTTCCCGCATTGCGCGAGAGCCTGAAGCAACAGGTCACCGGCTTGTTAACACGTCGGCTCGACGCGCATGGCAACGGCAATCCGTTCGCGGCAATTGGCGCAATGATCGGCGTGGCCTTGATCGGTCCGCTGGTCGACGCCTATGCAACACCCGACGGCGTCGCGGCATTGCTGAATGGCATGCCGCCGCGCGGCAACCCGGGCGAGCGGCCGCCGGTGCCGGGCGCTGCGGAAAATCCGCCGGCCGCAGCAGCGCCTGCGCCGCAACCCCCGGTTGCCGGCAATACGAATAACGGCGCAGCTAACAACGGCAACGACGCTACGCCGCCGCAACCGCCGCAACCGCCGCAAACCACGGCAGGCTATCGCGGCCTCAACGAGTTCGTCGTCACTTATCAGCATGGTGCCGGTGACGCGCGTTACTCGGCGATCTTGCAGCGTGAAGGTCTGTTCACATGGAAGCTGGCTGCGGTCAATCTGAACGAGTGATCGCCTGGCATGCGCTATCGGCCTGAGCGAATCACAGTTTGGCCGAACGGGTGCCCTGAACGAGCGACCGTTCGGCTCACGTGGCCCATTCCACTCCGCCCACGCGCTCCCACACCGCCGTGAGTCAAGCCGCCACTTGCTGCTGCTCCTGCTCCTGCTCCTTCGCGGAAGAGCACGCCACCAGAATGCTGCACGAGATCCGGTCGAGCAGCGGTGTATTCCCCGCGCCCATCCACCATCGTGACAGGCCGGTGCGGCAACGGTGGCCGACCACCACGAGATCGACATGCAATTCGTTGGCGAGGTGGGCGATCTCGTCGATCGGATGGCCAAACGCAAAATGCCCTTGCGCGGTCACGCCGCGTTCGGTGAGCCAGTCCACCCCTTCCTGCAGGATGTCGCGGGCTGTTTTTTCGAAACTGCCGCAAGCCACATCGGTCAGCAGGCCCGCGCTTTGCGCAATGCTCGAACGCATGTCGACCACGGATAGTAAGTGCGTTTCCGCCTTCAGATCCAACGCCAGGTCGGCGCCGCAACGTAACGCTTTGCGGCCTTCACGCGAGCCGTCGTAGCACAGCAGGATTTTTTGGTAGCTCGCCATGATTTTTCTCCCATCCCGCGAGGAACGCGGTCTTAATGAATCATGGTGCGCCGCAATTCAGGTTGCAAGGGATGGAAAACGCTAAGTGCGCCCTAAACAGGTGCGTGCTGGATTCGTGGCGGGTTTAGGCCGGCGTGGGTCGAGTCGCGGGCGCGCGGGAACCTTTGCCGCAGCGCAAGAAACGCCGTCCGCCGCATCCGGCGACGATCAACACCTGTCTGCCGATGCCATAGAATGAACGACCTTACCGGCCATTTGCATCTTTTCCCGGAGCCTCAATCGATCCATGTCTGAACTCGCCATTGAATTCCAGCAGGTTAAAAAAAGCTACGGCGAAAAGATGGTCGTCGACGGACTGTCGTTTCATGTCAACGCCGGGGAATGTTTCGGCCTGCTCGGCCCGAACGGCGCGGGCAAAACCACCACGTTGCGCATGCTGCTCGGCATCGCCGCGCCGGACGCCGGCATGATCCGCCTGTGCGGCGAGCCGATTCCCAACCGCGCGCGCGTGGCGCGTGCGCGTGTCGGCGTAGTGCCGCAGTTCGACAATCTCGATCCCGATTTCACGGTCCGCGAAAACCTGCTGGTATTCGGCCGCTACTTCGGTCTGAGCGCCGCGCAATGCCGCGCGATGGTACCGTCGCTGCTCGAATTTGCACGCCTCGAAAATAAGGCGGATGCACGCGTGAGCGAACTGTCGGGCGGCATGAAGCGGCGCCTCACGCTGGCTCGCGCGCTCGTCAACGATCCTGACGTGCTGATCATGGACGAGCCGACCACCGGCCTCGATCCGCAAGCCCGCCATCTGATCTGGGAGCGGCTGCGCTCGCTGCTCGCGCGCGGCAAGACCATCCTGCTCACCACGCACTTCATGGAAGAAGCCGAGCGGCTGTGTCATCGCCTCTGCGTGATCGAGGAAGGACGCAAAATCGCCGAAGGCGCGCCGAGCGCATTGATCACATCCGAGATCGGCTGCGACGTGATCGAAATCTTCGGACCCGATCCGGTTGCGTTGCGCGATGAATTGGCACCGCTTGTTGAGCGCACCGAGATCAGCGGCGAGACGCTCTTCTGCTATGTGAACGACGCTCAGCCGGTACATGCCCGGCTCAAACAACGCGCCGATCTGCGCTATCTGCATCGCCCGGCCAATCTGGAAGATGTGTTCCTGCGTCTGACCGGGCGTGAGATGCAGGATTGATGCGAATCGATCCCGGCTCAGTTCGCAATCCTCTACAGCTATAACGACACGGCAAGAGACACGCAATGGACGCACGCACTTACGAAACCCACGGCGAGGCACCGTCGAAGCAGGAAACTTTCGCCGCTTTCCCCGCCAACGCCGTGAACTGGATTGCGGTGTGGCGCCGCAACTACCTGGTCTGGAGGAAGCTCGCGGTTGCTTCGATGTTCGGCAATCTTGCCGATCCGATGATCTATCTGTTCGGCCTGGGCTTCGGGCTTGGCCTGATGGTCGGGCACGTCGACGGCGTATCGTACATCGCGTTTCTCGCGGCGGGCACGGTGGCATCGAGCGTGATGATGTCGGCCAGTTTCGAGTCGATGTATTCGGGCTTTTCGCGCATGCACGTACAGCGCACGTGGGAGGCGATCATGCATACGCCGCTGACACTCGGCGACATCGTGCTCGGCGAGGTGATCTGGGCGGGGAGCAAATCGATGTTATCGGGCGCGGCGATCATGCTGGTCGCGGGTAGCCTGGGCTATGCGAGTTTTCCGTCGATGCTGCTGGCGCTGCCGGTGATCGTGTTGACGGGGCTCGCATTCGCGAGTATCGCGATGGTGGTAACCGCGCTCGCTCCGTCGTACGACTTCTTTATGTTTTACCAGACGTTGGTGTTGACGCCGATGCTGTTGTTGTCTGGTGTGTTCTTTCCTGTTTCACAGTTGCCGGCTGCGGCGCGAGTCGTGACTGAACTTTTGCCTTTGGCGCATGCTGTCGATCTGATTCGGCCGGCTATGCTTGGGCGGCCTGTCGATGGTGCTGTTTTACACGTTGCCGTGCTGGTGGTTTATGCGGTGGGTGGGTTTGTTGTTTCAGCGGTTTTGTTTCGGCGCAGGATGATGAAATAGGGTTGGGTTGGGGGCCTGCGGCCTGGCGATTTTTCGAGTGGCGGGTGGATGGTTTTTTGTGCTTCGCGGCGCTTGTTTGTCTGTTCGCCTGCGGCGTTGGCGTTTCCTTGAACTGGATTTTTTGAACCGTTTTTTGAACTGTTGACCTGGGCGGCGCTTTTGGTTTGTTTGCCTACGGTGTTGGGCTTTCCTTGATCTGGTTTCTTGGCCTTTCCTTGAATTTTTAGTGGTTTATTAGCGTCGCCCCTGTGCGGGGCAGGCACCTACTTTTCTTTGCCTGCTGCAAAGAA
>NZ_JAQQET010000010.1:0-236934 GCF_046026855.1 Paraburkholderia sediminicola
GACGGATTTCTTCGGCTTGAAGGCGCCTGCGTTCGGCGTGCTGTTATCGGCTTCACTCATAATTTCGTCTCCAACTGCGGGGGTTGCGTTCGTGCGGCAATCAGCGCGCCGAGCTTGTCTTTCAGGGTTTCAATGCGGTGACCGGTGAAAACGAAGGCTATTAACGCAAAGAATGGGCCATGCGGAACGCGAGCCGCTAAGTGCCTGATTTAACAAAAAAACGCCTCCAGACCACTCCATCCTCCGATTTCATAAGTGAAATCACGAATTTCAAATTCGAAAACGACGGGTGCATAATGGGCGGGCTTCTGATCCTTGCCTGCCTTTTCCTCTGACAACGAGCCGCCCGCCGTGAGCACGCCCCCCTTCGATCCCGCGCAGCGCCCCCGTATCTGGGCTGCCAGCATCAGCCGCCTGCGCGATCTATTCTTCGACATTGCCGGCGAGTACGTCGAACGCGCCGATCTGCGCATCGTCGCGCATGGCTTCGAGGACGCCGTGCACGAGCTCGACGTGGTCGGCGCGGGGCGTCCGGATGTCGTCATTGCCGGCGGCTCCAACGGCGCGTATCTGAAAACACGCGTCAGCGTTCCGGTCGTGCTGATCAACCCAACCGGTTTCGACGTCATGCACGCGCTCGCGCGAGCACGACGCGACGGCGCGAAGGTCGCGCTCGTCACGCACGGCGACACGCCCGACGAAGTGCGCCGCTTCACCGCCGCGTACGGCATCGACGTAACGCTCGCTTCGTATCAGTCAGCCCAGGACGCGGAGAGCGTCGTGCTCGATCTGCGCGATCGGGGCATCGACGTCGTGGTCGGCCCGGGGCTCGTCACCGATCTTGCGGCGAATGCCGGCATGGGTGCCGTGTTTCTCTATTCACGCGCATCGGTACGCGCCGCGTTCGATACCGCACTCGAAGTCGCGCAGGCCACACGTCGCGAAACGGTTCGCCGTCAACGGCTCGACAATCTGCTGCAACATCTGCGCGATGGCGTAGTGGCGCTCGATGCGCAAGGGCGCGTCGAAGCGATGAACCAGCGCCTCGCCACGGTGCTTGGCATCGACGCGACAAACGCAGTGGGCCGCGCGCTGCTCGATCTCGCGCCCGATCTCGCCGGCAGCTTGCCAGACTCGGACGGCGACACGTTCTGCACGGTGCGTGGCGTGAGTTACGTCGTGCATCGCGGGCCGCTCGCGAGCAGCACCTCGGCGGCGGGCACCGTCCTGACGTTTCAGGAATCGCGGGCAGTCGAACGGCTCGACCGCACATTGCGCTCGCGGCAGCGCGTGCAGCAATTCAGCGCGCGTTACCGGCTCGACGATATCGTCGGTGCAGCCGATTCGATCGAACGGGTCCGCACGCTCGTGCAGCGCTATGCCAAATCGGACGCCACCGTGCTGATTCTCGGCGAAAGCGGCACCGGCAAGGAGATGGTCGCGCAGAGCATGCATCAGTTAAGCGCGCGGCGCGACTTCGCCTTCGTCGCCATCAATTGCGGCGCGTTTCCTGAGGCGTTGCTGGAAAGCGAATTGTTCGGTTATGAGGAAGGCGCGTTCACTGGCGCACGCAAAGGCGGCAAGGCGGGGCTGATCGAAGTGGCACACCGCGGCACGCTGTTTCTCGACGAAATCGCCGAGATGCCCTTGTCGTTGCAAAGCCGGTTATTGCGTGTACTGCAGGAGCGTGAAGTTGTGCGGCTCGGCTCAACGGAGCCGACGCGCGTGGACATCCGGGTCGTCGCGGCAACGCATCGTGCATTGACAGAGGGCATCGAGGCGGGCAGCTTCCGCGCGGACCTGTACTACCGGCTCAACATTCTGAGCATCGCCCTGCCGCCGCTGCGCGAACGGCCCACCGATCTGTTGCCGCTCGCTGTCGAGTTGCTGCTGCAGGCCGCATCGCGTGAGCCGAGACTGGCGGCTCGCCTGCCCGATGCGAATGCGGCGAGGCGCGTCCTCGCTACGCTCAGTGAGCCGTTAAAGCGTTACGCGTGGCCCGGCAACGTACGTGAATTGCAGAACGTGATCGAACGGATTGCGGTTGAACTGGCGGACGCGGACATGGACTCGGACTCGAACGGCGCAGCAGAAACCCTCTTTACGCCCGACGTACTACGCACCGTAGCCCCTGAAATTTTCGAGCAGCCTCACGCACGCACGAAGAAAGCGGCGCTAACGTTACGCGAACGCAGCCGTCACGTGGAAGCAGACGAAATCCGCGCCGCGCTCGCCGCCTGCGACGGCGATCGCGATGCGGTGTGCCAGGCGCTCGGCATCAGCAAGACGACGTTATGGCGGAAGCTGAACGCGGCGCAGTAGCCTGAACCACGCCACCGTGCTTCACCGCCTTCGCTCCGGCACGCTCGATGAACATGCTGGGCGTCATCCCGCAGCATCGTTTGAAATGCCGGCCAAAGTGGCTTTGATCGAAAAATCCCACTTCAGTGGCGACGACCGATCCCGGCACACCTTCCAGCAACAAGGTTTGCGCCCGCTGAATCCGCAGCCCGCACAGATAACGATACGGCGATGAACCGTACTGCTGACGAAACACCGTCGCAAAGCGCGACACGCTGAGCGCAGACAGCGCGGCGAGTTGCGCGAGCGTCACCGGCTCGTCGAAGTGGGCTTCGATAAACGCCCGGGCAGTGTTGAGGCTGAGGGTCTGTTTCATGATGTCGCGATGGTCGAGCGGGGCGTGGGTTGCTTCGCGAATCGCGCGACGGAAAACACGTCTAGCGGAATCTCCGTGCTGCCCGTGTCGACGAGTTCGGCCAGCGTCTCGCCAACGCCCGGGCCAATCTGGAAACCCGAACCGCAGAAACCGAACGCGTAGTAAAGACCGCCGACCTTGCTGCTCGGCCCGATCACCGGTTCGCCGTCGGGCAGGTAGCTTTCCACACCGCTCCACACGCGAATCACATGGAGCGGTGCCATCGCGGGCACGAGCCGCCGCAACTGCGCGAGTTGACGCACGGTATTACCCGGCACGACTGAAGCGCGGGACGTCACGGCATCCGCTGGTCCACCGGGACCGCCGCCGAGAATGATATTGCCGCGCGGAATCTGGCGGAAATAGATGCTCTCTTCCTTGATCGATGTGAACACCCCCATCGACGACTTGAACACGTACGGCACCGGCTCGGTCACTGCCATCTGCGGTCCGCTCGCGGTCAAGGGAACGGGTTCGCCGAACTGTTCGCTCAGACGGCTCGCCCAGGCGCCCGCGCAGATCACGAGTTGCGCGGCCCAATACACGTCGCCGCGTGCGCTCTCCACGCGAAACCGCCCACCATCTTTTTCGACGCGCACGATCTCGGTGTTCTCGATCACCTGGGCACCGAGCCGCGTGGCCGCTCGACCGAAAGCAGGTGCAGCGAGACGTGGATTAGCGTGACCGTCGAGTGGCGAAATGGACGCCGCCAATACTTCGCGCCCAAGAAACGGAAAGCGTTGGAACACGGCTTCGCCATGCAGCACGTTGAGGTCGAGATCGTAAGCGCGGGCGTCGATCGCGTACTGATCGAAGTTCTCGACGTCCTTCTGGTGATAGCACACGCGCGTGTGACCCGACGCCAGAAATTCGATGTCCTCGCCGAGCATATCGGCTGAGCGTTGCCATGTGCGTAGCGCGCGATTCGCCATCGCCAGTTGCGGCAATGCGCGGCCCTGCCGGCGAATGCCGCCGAAGTTCACCCCGCTCGCCTGCTGCCCCGTGAGTCCCCGTTCGAGCAGAATCACCGAACGCTTGCGCTGACGCAGGAAGAGAGCTGTCGTGGTCCCCATGATGCCGCCGCCGATCACGATGACATCGGCTTCATTCGCAGTCGTCGCGCTCATTCGCTCACCTCTTCGGCAAGCGCCACGGGCAGCGGCTTGACGGGCGCCTGGCCGCGCAGCCTTCCCACCGATGACACGGGCACCGAGGCTGCCGCCGCGATGATCTCTGCGCCGGCATGGCCGCAATAGCGCCCCTGGCAACGGCCCATGCCGACGCGTGAAAACGCCTTCGCGCGATTGGCTTCCTGCGCGCCGGTCGCCTGGACGACACGGCGCAGTTCGCCCGCTGTAATCGCTTCACAGCGGCAGACGATCGTTTCATCCGGCAAGGTCGCGGCGAATTTCGCCGGCCACGGAAAGGCTTCGCGCAAGCCCGCCGCGAAACGCGTGAAGCGTGCAAGCTCGGCACGCAAGCGCTCGATGCCTTCGACCTGCACGCCGTGATCGCGCAGCGCAGCCAAAGCCGCGAGACGGCCCGAACATTCGGCTGCATCCGCACCACGCACTCTCGCGCCGTCTCCCGCCAGGTAGACGCCCTTGACGCTGCTACGGCCGTCGTCGTCGATTTGCGGAAGCCATTGGCGTGTGTTCTCGTCGAACAGGAAACGACAGCCGGCGAGGTCCGCAAGCTGCGTCTCCGGACGCAGGTGATAACCGAGCGCGACGGCATCACATGCCAGTTCCAGATGCTTGCCGTCAGACAATGCAACCACAACACCGCTTACGCCGTCTTGCGGCGAGCCTTTGATCTCCAACGGCTGCACACCGCGATGAACCGGCACGTGTGCCTTCGCAAGCACGCGCGTCAATGCAATACCCTTTTTGAGGGCGGCCGGGATCGCCAGCAAACGGGGCAGCGCAGCCGCGCGCTGCATGAAGGTCGACGTATCGAGCACCGCGGCCAGTTGCGCGCCCGCCTTCACGTATTGCGCCGCCACGAGATACAGCAGCGGACCGCTGCCCATCATCACGATGCGCGAGCCGATCGCACAGCCCTGCGATTTCAACGCGACCTGCGCGCCGCCGAGGCTATACGTGCCGGCCTGGTGCCAGCCCTTGACAGGCATCAACCGGTCCGTCGCGCCGCTGCAAACAATCAGCGAATCGAACGTCAGCGTCTGGTAGCGCGTACCGCTCGCCAGATGCAAGGTGTTCGGTGAAATATTCCAGACGAGCGTCTCCGGCAGATAATCGATCTTGCCCTTGAGCGCATCGAAGCGCTGATGCAGCGAAGCAGCACGCTCCGCCTCGGTGCCGTACAACGTCTCATAGCTGCGTGAAAAACCTTCCGGTTGCCGCCGATAAATCTGCCCGCCGTCGCGCCGCCCTTCGTCGACGACCGTCGGCCGCAGCCCGGCTTCGACCAGCGCCTGGACGGCACGCACGCCCGCTGGCCCAGTACCGATGACAACTACGCGCGGGGCCATACACCCTCCCCCGCAACCGCCAGCTTCGTGACGATCGACATGCCAGGCGCCGCAGGCGTACTGCATGCCCGCACACGTTCGCCTTGCGCCGTCCAGACCCAGCAGTCCTGACAAGCGCCCATCAAACAGAAACCCGCGCGGCGGCCGTCGCCGAATTCGGAATCGCGCAACGTGTTCACCCCCGTCAGCAAGGCGACCATCAAGGTGTCGCCTTGCGCGGCTTCGCGCACGACGCCGTCCACCGTGATCGGAAAGGTCTTGCGGCCCGTCTCCGTAAGGCGCACAAATCGTCCGTTCATGCCGGGGTCGCCTCCACGGTCTGCAAGCGATTCAATTCGGCCGCCGGATGGTGGCAAAGAATCTCCGCGCCCGAAGGCAGCTTCTTCAAGGACGGCGGCGTCATATTGCACATGCCGTCGATGCGCACCGGGCAGCGCGCGCGGAACGAACACAACTCGGGAATATCGGCGCTCTCGCCCATCGCCGGCAACGCCGCACAGCCGATCTCGCGGCGCGCATCGAGCCAGCCGGGTTTCAAAGCGGGCACCGAGTCGACCAGCAATTCGGTGTACGGGTGATACGGCGGCGCCGCGAGCACGTCGCGCTGCCCGGCTTCCACGCGATGCCCTGCGTACAGCACGATTACTTCGTCGCAAATGGCGCGCACGGTCGAGATGTCGTGGCTGATGAACATGTACGACACGCCCAACTCGCGACGCAATTCGGCCAGCAGGTCGAGGATCGCCGCGCCGACCACCGTATCGAGCGCGGAAGTCACTTCGTCGCAGAGAATCAAGGCGGGATCGGCGGCAAGCGCGCGCGCCAGATTCACACGCTGCTTCTGGCCGCCGGAGAGTCCGGCAGGCGTGCGCGTGGCGATCGATGCCGGCAGCTGCACCCGATCGAGCAATTCCAGCATCCGCTTCTTAGCGGCCGAGCCACTTAGATGGTGATAGAACGCAAGCGGACGGGCGAGGATATCGGCGATCGAATGGCTCGGGTTCAGCGCGGTGTCGGCGTTCTGGAACACGATCTGGATCTGCCGGTACTGCTCCGGCGTGCGGCGCGACAGTTGCGCGGGCAACGGCTTGCCGTCGAAGAACACCTCGCCACGTGCGCGGTCAACCAGACCCGCTACAACGCGCGCGAGCGTCGTCTTGCCGGAGCCGGATTCGCCAATCACGCCAAGCGTGCTGCCGCGGGGAATCGACAGGCTGACGTCGTCGAGCACACGCACGGCGGGCGCGCCGAAGCGATCGATCCGGCCATAGCCCGCCGAGAGGCCGCGGATTTCGAGCAGCGGCGGGATGTGTTTAGCCATCGCCAAGGGCGTTTCCAGCGCCACTTCCGGGCGCCGTGTAGCGGCAAGCAGTTGGCGCGTGTAAGCATCCACAGGTGCATCGAGCACTTGCGCGACCACGCCGTTTTCCTTGACCGCGCCGCCGTTCAGCACCACGATGCGGTCCGCCATCTGCGCGACCACAGCCAGATCGTGCGACACGTACACGGCGGTGGTGCCGAGCTCGCGAATCACTTTCTTGAAGGCCGCGAGCACTTCGATCTGGGTGGTGACGTCGAGTGCGGTGGTCGGCTCGTCGAACACGACAACAGCCGGATCGGTGATCAACGCCATCGCCGCCATCAGACGCTGCAACTGACCGCCGGAGACCTGATGCGGATAGCGATCGCCGATCGTCTCCGGCGCGGGCAGCGCAAGCGCGCGGAACAGGTCGACCGCTTTCATGCGCGCCGCGTCTTTCGTCATCAAGTGATGCAGTAGCGCCGGCTCGGTCACCTGATCCATGATCGTGCGCGCCGGGTTGAAACCCGCCGCCGCACTCTGCGCGACATACGCCACGGTGCGCGCCCGCAACGCGCGGCGGCCTTTGGCATCGAGCGACAGCACCTCCACATCGCCGACACGCACCGAGCCGCCGCTGATCGAACAGCCTGCACGCGCATAGCCAAGCAGAGAAAGCGCGATCGTCGTTTTTCCCGAGCCCGACTCGCCGATCAGCGCCAGCACCTCGCCCTTCTTCACCGAAAAATCGACACCCTTGACGATCTCCGTCACCGGCCCCGGCGCCGCACCGGCCAAAACCCGCAAGCCCTTCACTTCAATCATGTCCCGCTCAGCCATCACGCACCTCCATGGCTACGGCCACGACGCCGCAGGTTGTCGATCAGCAGATTCATGCCGATGGTCAGCGTCGCGATCGCGACAGCGGGCATCAACACAGCGGGCGCGCCTTCCGACAAACCGCCGATGTTCTCGCGTACGAGCGACCCCCAATCCGCATTCGGCGGCTGCACGCCGAGGCCGAGAAAACTCAGCCCGCTCAGCAGCAACACGATGAACACGAAGCGCAGGCCGAAATCGGCGAGCATCGGATGAATCATGTTTGGCAGCACTTCGACCCGCGCAATATAGAAAATCCCTTCGCCGCGCGCTCTCGCCACCTGCACGTACTCCAGGCCCATCAGGTTCACCGCGAGCGAGCGCGAAATACGGAAGGCACCCGGGATGTAGGCCAAAGCGGCGACGGTCGTCAGCATCGTGATCGACGAACCGAACGCCGCGATCACGACAAGCGCGAGCACCTTGCTCGGAATCGAGATCAGCGCGTCGAACAGACGGCTCAGGATTTCATCGACCCAGCGTCCGGACACCGCGGCGAGCAAACCGAAGAACGTGCCGATCAAACTGGCGAGCACCGCGGCAGCCAGCGCGAGGCCCACCGTATAGCGCGTGCCGTAGAGAATCCGGCTCAGCATATCGCGGCCGAGGTAGTCGGTGCCGAGCGGATACGCCGCGCTATAGCGGCCGAAAATCTCCGTCGATGTCAGTGCGCCGCCTTTGTACGGTGCGACCAGCGGCCCGATGAACGCGACGATCAGCCAGAAAGCCACCAGCACGAGGCCGATCAGGCCGAGCACGGAGAAGCGGTGCACCAGCCGTTTCAACACGCCCTGCTTGAGCGCGGCCGCTTCGACGACCGGCGGCTCGACGGCGGGTTCATCGCGGCTCATGTCGTACAGCTCCGTGCCGGCGTGGGGAACATGAGGAACGTGGGGATTGGTAGGTTGGCTCATCATCGACGCAGCCTCGGGTTGGATACGATTTGACACAGGTCGGCGATCAGCACGAGTGCGAGATACGCCGCGCAGAACACCATCACGCAGCCCTGCACGAGCGGCATGTCGCGATTGGTGACGGCATCCACCATCAGGCTTGCGAGGCCGGGATAGTTGAAGATCGACTCCACGATCACCACGCCACCGAACAGATACGACAGGCTCAACGCCACCGCGTTGGCAATCGGCCCGATGGTGTTGGGCAGCACATGCCGCAGCACCACGCGCGCGGGCGAGGCGCCCTTGAGCACGGCCATTTCAACGTACGACGAATTGAGCTGATCGAGCACTGCGGCCCGCGTCATCCGCGCCATCTGTGCGACGATCACGCAGCACAGCGTCATCACCGGCATCGCGTAAATGCGCAGCAGCGCGCCGAACGAATGGACCTCCGAGAGATACGACAGCGCGGGCAACCAGCGCAGCTTGACGGCGAAAATCAGCACGGCTATGGTCGCGATCAGAAACTCGGGGACCGCGACCGTCGACAGCGTGAGCACGTTGAGTGTGCGGTCGAGCAGCGAACCGCGGAACATCGCCGACGAAATGCCGATCAGCAAGGCCACGGGCACTGAGACGAGTGCCGTCAGACCGGCCAGTACTAGCGAATTCGGCAGGCGCGTGGCGATCAACTCGCTGACCGGCAGATTATTCGACAGCGAGGTGCCGAAGTTGCCGCTGACAATATGAAAGAGCCATTCGAAGTAGCGTTGCAGCGCCGGCTGGTCGAGTCCGAACTGATGCCGCAATGCCGTGACGGCTTCCGGAGTGGCCGCCTGGCCGAGCGCCTGTTGGGCGGCGTCGCCAGGGAGCAGCCCGGTGATGGCGAACACGACCGCCGAGACCAGCAGCAGCGTAAGCAGCGCGAGGCCAAGGCGCGCGGCGATGAGTCGTTGCGCATGTGCTTTCATCGAAAGTCGCCTCCTAGGTTGAAGCCGCACGCCGCGAGTAAGCGGCGTGCGTATTGCGGATCCGACTTTCCAGTTCGTCAGACTGGAAATCCTTCGTTAGTACTTTTCAGCTACTACCGTTCACGCGGCCAGCTCAGGCGCAGCCGGCCTAGGCATCCAGCCAGACGTTTTCCGCGAACATGAAGCCCATCAGGCCGGCCAGCGGAATCGAGCCGAGGCCCTTGAGCTTCGCCGTGTAAGCATCCAGCGAGCTCTGGAATAGCGGAATGCCGATGCCGCCGGTTTCATGCACCAGCACCTGCATGTCGCCATAGATCTTCTTACGCTTCGCATCGTCCGGCTCGCCGCGTGCCGCAAGCAGCATCTGGTCGAACTTCGGGCTCTTCCAGTTCGCTTCGTTCCACGGTGCGTCGGACTTGAAGAACTGGGTGAAGATCACGTCGGCGCTCGGACGCGCGTTGACGCTGCCGAATCCCAACGGATGCTTCATCCAGTGGTTCGACCAGTAGCCGTCGGCCGGCACGCGCGACACCTGCAGATTCAGACCGGCTTGCGGCGCGACCTGCTGAAGGAACATCGCCATTTCAACCGACCCTTCCGCCGCCGGCGAGGCGAAAATCTGGATCGGCGCGCTGCCGACCTTGGCCTTCTGGAAATGGAACTTCGCCTTGTCCGGATCGAAGGTACGCTGCGGCAAACCGGCCAGGTAGTACTTATTGGTCGGATCGATAGGCTGGTCGTTGCCGATCGCGCCGTAACCCTGGAAGATCGCCCGGCGCATCTGCTCGCGATCCTGCAGGTACATCATGCCTCGACGAAAATCGTCGTTGCCGGTAATGCCGCCTTCGTCGCGAACGATCAGGTCGGTGTACTCGCCCGTCTTCGTCTCCAGCACGGCGAAACCGCCGGCGCCCTTGATCTGGGCGGTCGAACGCGGGCTCACCGAGTTGATCAGTTGCACGTCGCCGGAGAGCAGCGCATTCACGCGTGCCGATTCGTCGCCGATACCAATCAGTTCGACTTCGTCGAGGTGCGGCAGGCCCGGCTTCCAGTACTTCTCGTTCTTCACGCCGACCGTACGCACGCCCGGCGAGAACTCCTTGACCTTGAACGGACCGGTGCCGACCGCTGTTTTGAAATCCCTGGTGCCGTCCTTGATGATCTGGAAATGTGAGGTGGCGAGAATCACCGGCAGATCGGCGTTCGGACCTTCCAGCGTGATCGTCACTTCGTTCGGGCCCGTCGCCTTCACTTCCTTGATCTGATCGGCCAGCGTCTTCGCTTTCGATGCCGTCGCCGGATCCTTGTGCCGCATGATCGAATACACGACGTCCGCCGGCGAGAGCGCCTTTCCGTCGTGGAACTGCACGCCGCTGCGCAACTTGGCAACCCACACCGTCGCATCCTTCGTATCCAGCGAGGTGGCGAGCGCCATCTTCGCGCCGAGATGCGAATCGAGTTCGGTCAGGCAGTTGTAGAACATGAAGCCGCGGACATAGTCCGTCCCGAGCGCGCCCTTCGCGGGGTCGAGCGTGTCGGCCGCGGATGCGGATTGCGTCGCCACCCGGATCTTGCCGCCCTGCTTCGGCTTCGCCTGCGCAAGCGCCGCACCGCTCGCGGTCAACAGACCGGCGCCCGTCACCGACATCATGCCGGCTGCGGCCATCGCGCGCAGTACGCCGCGACGCGACGCGCCTTTTGACGTCAATCGCTCCAACTCGGTGCCGAGTTGAAGAGCGTCATATTGCGAGTTTTCCTTATTCATCGAACATCTCCGCGAGGGTGACAGGGATAGCTGCGTGGTTTTTGACTTACAAATACAACAAGGGGGAATCAGTAAAAGATGTCTTTGATGCGGTAGTACGTCCCCACCAGCGGAAGGAACCAGGGTTTGCCGGTATGGCCTGGAATCGCGGGCCATTCGGACTCGCGCCACGGATTGCGTTCTTCGTGGCCGTCCATCACGTCGGCCATCACCTGGCCCATGTGCGTCGACATCTGTGTGCCGTGGCCGCTGTAACCCAGCGAGAAGTAAATCCCGTCGTGTTGCCCGGCATGCGGCAAGCGATCGGCGGTCATGTCCACGAGGCCGCCCCAGCAATAGTCGATGCGGGCGTTGGCCAGCATCGGGAACATCGCGGCGAGACCTTGTTGCAGAATCCGTCCGCTCTTCGCATCGGATGGCCGCTCGGACGCCGTAAAGCGCGCACGGCCGCCGAACAGCAAACGCGAGTCGGGTGTTACGCGGAAGTAGTTGTGCATCAGGCGCGTGGTGGTGTACGCGCGGCGATTCGGAAACACCTGCGCCAGCAGTTCCGGCGACAGCGGCTCCGTCACGACGATGAACGAACCGACCGGCGCGAGACGCCGCCGGTACCAGCCAAACGGACCATGCCGCGAGGGGCCGGTCGCGATCAGCACCTGTTTCGCACGCACCTCGCCGCGTGCGGTCGTGACCTTGAAGCCACTGCCGTCTTTCGCGATCGCGGTGACCGCCGCGTTTTCATATAGCTTCGCGCCGCGGCGAACCGCGGCATCGGCAAGTCCGACCGTGAACTTGCCCATATGCATCTGGCCGCCGTGCCGTTGCAGCAGTCCGCCGTAAAAACTGTCCGACTGGATTTCGCTGCGAATCCGTTCACGCTCAATTAATTCGATATCCGTATCGACTTCGCGCCGGATCAACTCCGCCGTCTTTTCCAGATGCGCAAAGTGATGCGGTTTCGACGCCAGCTTCAGCTTGCCGGTCGCGCTGTAATTGCAGTCGATGTTCTCCTCGCGGATCAGACGCTCGACCGTATCGACTGCATCCGAAAACGCGCGGTAGCAGGCACTGGCCCGCTCCACACCAAGTTGCGCAACCAGCGCGACGAAGTCCTGCGCGACGCCGGTATTGACCTGACCACCGTTGCGCCCCGACGCGCCGCCGCCGATGCACCCAGCGTCGAGCACCGTCACCGAGGCGCCGCGCTTGCCCAACGCCTGCGCCGCCGACAGCCCGGTGAAGCCGCCGCCGATCACGACGACATCGGTCTGACCGTCGACCGGACCTTCACACGCTGAAACGAGCGGCGGTGCGGTGTCGAGCCAATAGGAATCGAGCTTCATCCGGTCTGTCCTTGAGAAGGGCAATGGGGCAAACGACGTTTACAGACCGAGTTCCGCAGCCAGATGCGGAATGTCGTTGACTTCGTAGTACTGGTAGTACGGCGTCGACGGTTCGTGGCCGCGTTTGACGAAGGCCTTGTGCCTGATGCCCAGGTCGTGTGCGGTCATCAGGTCGTAACGCAGGCTCGACGACACATGCAGCACGTCTTCCGGATTACAGTTCAACTGGTCGAACATGTATTCGAAGCCTTGCATGCGCGGCTTGTACGACTGCGCCTGCTCAGCCGTGAAAACCGCGTGGAACGGCGCGCCGAGCTTGTCGACGTT
Organism: Paraburkholderia sediminicola; assembly: GCF_046026855.1. Classification (GTDB taxonomy): domain Bacteria; phylum Pseudomonadota; class Gammaproteobacteria; order Burkholderiales; family Burkholderiaceae; genus Paraburkholderia; species Paraburkholderia sediminicola_A. Next base: position 12,692 of record NZ_JAQQET010000010.1, read on the forward strand.
GCTCTGGATCTGGTTGTTCGACGCATTCGACAGAATCACCAGTTTGTACTTCTTTGCCAGACGCGAGAGACCTTCCGGTACGTCCGGATGCGGACCCCAGGTCGGCACGGCTGTGTAAATCTTTTCTGCTTCCACTTCATTGAACTCGACGTTCATGCGCTTGCAGGCGCGGCGCAATGCGTTGACAACCACATCGCGATACGGCTTCCAGGCGCCGAGCACTTCATCGCGGCGATAGCCGGCGTAGAAGGCAACCAGCTTCTCCAGGTCGTCGCCTTGCAGCACGTGGCCGAACATTTCGCGGGTCATGTCGGCCATGCGGAACTTCGTGAGCGTGCCGTAGCAGTCGAAGGTGATGTATTTCGGTTCGAATTCGATCATGGTGCAGTCCTATCGTTGTGGTGAACTCGCGGCGAGCTCAGTGGCGAAAACAGGGGCAACTGTGTTGCATGGGATCGGAGTAAGCGCTAAAGCGCCAACTCCGCTCGACAAAGCTCATTCCTGTAAAAGATTTAATCAGCGCAAAAACATAGATGTTCCTGATTCGGGCGCCCTTGATGACACAAACCATGCGTTTTAAGGCCGTTGCGCAGCACAGTCTGCGGTGAGCAGGCTGGAAGCCCCGTCCGCATTGATGTTGCGACGCGCACTCAGGCGCGCAGGTCGATCAGCAGACTCTTGAAACGCAGGTTTGCTTCGTACGCCTGGCGGCCGAGGTCCTTGCCGATGCCGGAGCGCTTGTAGCCGCCGGTGGGGATCATGAAGTCGGAGGTCCGGCCATAGCGGTTGACCCAGACCGTCCCCGCCTCGAGGCCGCGCACGAAGCGCAGCGCCCGGCCGAGATCAGCGGTGTGCACGCCGGCAGCGAGGCCATACTCGGGATGCTGCGCAAGCGAGAGCGCTTCCTCTTCAGTATCGAAGGTCTGCAACGTCAGCACCGGACCGAAGACCTCCTCGCGCACAGCCTCTGAGTGAGCCGTCACGTCCGTGAGCAGCGTCGGTGTATAGAACGCGCCGCTCGACGCACCGCCTGCCCCGCCGTCGGCCCGCACGCCGCCATAGCGCAGCGTCGCGCCCGCCTCCAGCGTGCGTCCAACGATCCCTTCGATGCGCGCCGCCTGCGGCGCGGAGATGATCGGTGACAACGTGGTGCCGGCGGCCCACGTCGCGCCGGGCTTCAACTCGGCGAAAACCTTGCCGATGCGCTCGGCTAACGGCTCGGCCAGGCTTCGCTCGACTAGCAGCCGCGAGCCCGCCACACACACCTGCCCGGCGTTACCGGTAATGGCGCCGGCAATCCGCCGTGCCACGTCGTCGAGACGCGGCGCGTCGGCGAACACGATTTGCGGGCTCTTGCCGCCCAGTTCCAGCGTGACCGGTTTGGTGCCGCTATGGGCGCAGGCCGCCATGATCGCGGAGCCGGTACGCGTGGAACCGGTGAAGGTGACCTTGCTGATCTTCGGATGACGCACCAGTTCGTCGCCGGTGACACGGCCGTCACCCTGGATCACGTTGAAGATGCCCGCGGGCACGCCTGCCTGCACAGCCAGCTCGGCGAGGCGCAACACCGAGAACGGCGTCATCTCCGAGGGCTTCAGCACCACCGCGTTGCCCGCCGCCAGTGCGGGCGCGATCTTCCACGACGCCATCACCAACGGGAAATTCCACGGCGCGATTGCGCCGATCACACCGTATGGCTCAGCGATCGTCATACCGAGATGGTCGTGATCGGTCGCCGCCACGTCACCGCCCAGCTTGTCGGCGAATTCAGCGTAGAAGCGAATGCCTTCTGCGGTGAAGGGCACGTCCCAGCCAATCGCCTGAGCGATCGGACGGGTCGAACCGAGTGCTTCCAGCCGGCCTAAAAACGGCGCGTCGGCTTCGACCAGTTCGGCGAAACGGCGCAGGATTTTCGCGCGCTCACGCGGCGCCATCCGCGCCCAGCCGCTCGTTCTGAAAGCCTGCCATGCGTTCTCCACCGCGCGATCCACCATCCCGGCGTCGGCAAGCGGCACTGAGGCGTAGACCACGCCGTCCGAGGGGCGTGCCACCTCGATGCGGCGCTCGCCGCTACGCACGTCGCTGCGCACGCCGCTACGCACGTCGCCATCGACATACTCGCCGCCGATGAAATGTCCGCTGCGAATCGCGACGTCGTCCGGATTGAAGCTGTCCATGAGAAAAGTTTCCTTGTGACTGGCTGAGGGTCCGCGCGGGGGCTTTTTGATAACGCCGCCGCCATGACAAAATCGTAGAGCCGCGGGCATGGCATATGTCGCCGACAAAAATCCCCGCGCAGCAGAACGCGCCTGTAATGAGCGATCAAACGGGGCGTTTTGCATCGATTTGCGACGCGGCCCTTTCGAACGCCCCAGATAAAAAGATCGTCCTAGTCACACCGCGCACCGGATGACAAAGTGACGGCGTAAGCCTTTAGCCATTCAGGGAGTCCGGCGTGTCCGATTCGATTACCTATAGACGCTTCACCCACGACGACATCGCCGCCGCGCACGCGCTGACAGTCGAGCTCAAATGGCCGCATCGCGCGGACGACTGGCGATTCGTGGCGCAACTGGGCGTGGGTTTCGTCGCGGAAGATGCGAGCGGCGTGATCGGCACCGCCCTGTGCTGGAAATACGGTGCCGACCGCGCCTCGCTCGGGATGGTGATCGTGTCCCCCGAGCAGCAAGGGCGCGGCATCGGTAGAAAATTGATGGATCTGGTGCTGGAAGAACTCGGCAGCCGGGTCACGTTCCTGCATGCCACCACGGCGGGCCAGCCCTTGTATGAAAAGCTCGGCTTTCGCGCGGTCGGCACGCTAGACCAGCATCAGGGCGCCGCATTCCAGCCGCCGCTCGTGTCATTGCCGCCAGGCGAACGCCTGCGCCCGCTCGGTTCGAGCGATACGGCGCGGCTGGTCGAACTGGCGTCGCAGGCAAGCGGGCTGGACCGTGGCGAAGTCTTGCCCGCACTGCTGAGCGCCGCCGATGGCATCGCCCTCGATCACGACGGCGAGCTGGTTGGCTTCGCATTGTTTCGCCGTTTCGGACGGGGCTTTGCGATCGGACCGGTGGTCACGCCCGCGTCGCCGGATTCGAGCCGCGCCAAGGCGCTGATCAGCCACTGGCTGGCGCTCAACGAAGGCGTGTTCGTGCGCATCGACACGCCGGGTGAGAGCGGGCTGACCGAATGGCTGGAACAGTTGGGGTTGCCGCGGGTGGACACGGTCGTCAAAATGGTTCGGCAGGCCGCGCCGGCTGATCCTGCACGTGCAGGCAATGCCAGCAACGGCGGCGGCACCGGCAAGGACGCGCCCTATCTGCAGTACGGCATCATCAACCAGGCGATCTGCTGATCCAATATGGCCTTCCTTTATAAAGCCGATCCGGCGCGCGGAGCGCAATGGGCCACACTCTTCGCGCAGAAAGCACCGGACCTGCCGTTTCACATCTGGCCCGACCTTGGCGATCCCGCCGCGGTGCGCTATCTCGCCGCCTGGCAACCGCCGGAAGATCCCACTCGCACCTTCCCTAACCTGGAAGTCGTGTTTTCCGTGGGCGCGGGTATCGACCAGTTCGACCTGTCGGGCGTGCCGGCGCATGTGCCGGTAGTACGGATGATCGAACCCGGCATTGTTGAAGGGATGGTCGAATACGTCACGCAAGCCGTGCTGACGATTCATCGCAATCTGTTCGACTATGGCCTGCAGCAACAACAGCAGATCTGGCGCGAACTGCCGCTCGGGCTGGACAGCGCTCGCCGCGTTGGCGTGCTCGGACTCGGCGTGCTGGGCACAGCCGCGCTGGAAAGGCTGCGCTTGTTCGGCTTTGCCTGCGCGGGCTGGAGCCGTTCGCCGCGCGAGATCGAGGGCGTCGATTGCCATGCAGGCGAAGGCGCCCTGGATGCGTTTCTCGCCCGCACCGACATCCTGATCTGCCTGTTGCCGTTGACGCCCGCCACTCGCGGCCTGCTCAATGCCGCGTTGTTCGCGAAGCTGCCGCGCGGCGCCTCGCTGATTCAAACGGGCCGCGGTCCGCATCTGAATCAGCAGGATCTGTTGGCGGCGCTGGACAGCGGCCAGTTGCACAACGCCATTCTGGACGTCACCGATCCCGAGCCGCTGCCCGCCGGTCATCCGTTGTGGACACATCCACGCGTACGCATCACGCCCCATATCGCCAGCTCGACGCGGCCCGAAAGCGCCGTCGACGTGGTGCTCGAGAATCTGCGCCGCCATCGCGAAGGTCTGCCGATGCTCGGTCAGGTTGACCGGACCCAGGGATATTGAGCGCGGCGCTAAATGGAACGCCTACCGGCGCGGCTTTTCAGCGTCCGCAGCAGAAAATGCTAAGGCCGTACATCAAAACGCGTCGGGCGCGCTTTTCAGGCAATTGTTTAGGTGAGCAGGTGATCGTCATGGGTCAGTAGTATGGAACGGTCAACAGCCCTTTTCCGCGACGAGAAACCATCATGCCGATCCATTCGCTCATTGAAGCCGACCGCAAGCATCTGATTCACCCGGTCATCAACTACCGCACGCACGAAGCCCGCGGCGTTACCGTCCTCGAGTCCGCCAACGGCGCGTTCCTGCGCGACGCGGCCGGCAACGAGCTGCTCGACGCCTTCTCCGGCCTGTGGTGCGTCAATGTGGGCTACGGTCAGCAGAGCATCGTCGACGTCGCCACCGAGCAGATGAAGAAACTGCCCTACGCCACCGGCTATTTCCATTTCGGCTCGGCCCCCGCGATCGAACTGGCGCAAAAACTGGTGGAAGTGTCGCCCGCTTCCCTCCAGCACGTGTATTTCACGCTCGGGGGTTCCGATGCGGTCGATTCGGCCATCCGTTTCATCACGCACTACTTCAACGCGACAGGCCGGCCGTCGAAGAAGCACATCATCGCGCTGCAACGCGGCTACCACGGCTCATCGACGATGGGCGCGGGGCTCACGGCGTTGCCCGCATTTCACCGCAATTTCGATCTGCCGCTGCCGAACCAGCATCATCTGCCCTCTCCGTACGCGTACCGCAACGATTTCGCCGACGACGCTGCGCTGATCGCCGCCTCGGTTGCCGCGCTCGACGCCAAGGTGGCCGAACTCGGCGCGGACAACGTTGCAGCCTTTTTCTGCGAACCGATTCAGGGCTCGGGCGGCGTAATCGTGCCGCCGGTCGGCTGGTTGAAAGCGATGCGTGAGCGTTGCCGTAAGCTCGGGATTCTGTTCGTCGCCGATGAAGTCATCACCGGATTCGGTCGTACGGGTCCGCTATTCGCGTGCCAGGGCGAAAACGTCGAACCGGATCTGATGACGGTGGCAAAGGGCTTGACCGCCGGCTATGCGCCGATGGGCGCCGTGCTGATGTCCGACGAAATCTATCAGGGCATTGCCGATGGCGACGCCGAAGCGGTTGTCGGTCACGGCCATACGTATTCGGCGCATCCGGTCAGCGCGGCAATCGGTCTTGAAGTGCTGCGCCTGTATCACGAAGGCGGCCTGCTCGCGAACGGCGTGGCCCGTGCCCCACGTTTTGCACGCGGCCTCGATGCGTTGCTCGCGCACCCGCTAGTGGGCGATTCGCGCCATCGCGGCCTGCTCGGTGCGCTTGAACTCGTATCGGACAAAGACAGCAAGGCAGGCTTCGATCCCGCGCTGAAACTGTCCGATCGGATCGCTGCCGCCGCGTATGAAAACCGCCTGATTTTCCGCGCGTTCGGCGACAATATTCTTGGTTTCGCGCCAGCGCTGTCGTACACGGAAGCGGAGTTCGACCTGATGTTCGAGCGCCTCGAAAAAACCCTCGACGACGTTCTCGGAGAAGCCGATGTCCGGGCCGCGCTGAAGGTCAAAATTCATGCCACTGCGTGCTAGAGTAGAGGGCCCTTCGAGACCCTTTTACCCATCGCCGGAGCGATAACGTTACGATGAGCAGCGACAGCAAGCTGGACCGGATTGACCTGCGCATACTTTCACAGTTGCAGAAGAAAGGCCGCATAACGAACGTCGAGCTTGCCGACGCGGTCGGCCTTTCGCCCAGTCCTTGCCTGATTCGCGTCAAGCGTCTGGAGAAAGCCGGCTACATCATCGGCTACGGTGCGCAGATCCAGCTCGAAAAACTCGGCGACGTGCAGATCGTGTTCACTGAAGTCACGCTCGCCGATCATCGGCGGGAAGACTTCATCAAGTTCGTGAATGCGATCAAAGACGTCGACGAGATCGTCGAGTGCCATCTGGCGAGCGGCGGCTATGACTATTTGCTGAAGTTCGTCACGCGTAGCGTGAGCCATTATCAAAGCATCGTCGAGGGCCTGCTGGAGCGCGATATCGGCATCGAGAAATATTTCAGCTACGTGATCATCAAGTCGCCGTTCGTGAAAAGTCACTACCCGCTCGAAACCTTGTTCTCGCAGAACCACAACTAGTACAAGAGCCTGTTCTACGGATAATCGCTAAACCGGGATACCGGTTCGCTTTCCGTTGTCGCGGGTGTATAACCCGGCACGCTCGCGCGAAACTGATTGAGCAAACCGTTATCGACCTGCGAAAAACCTTTGAGCTGGAGCTGCATCAACACGCGCGTGCCGGTGCTGGGCGACGTGGTTGAGCTCGTCGCGTTGGTGTATTTCTCGAACGCGACGCCGAGCGACCAGCAATCGGCATCGTATTGAAGCCCCAGCAAGCCTGCGATCAGCCGATGCGTGCTCATGTCGTAATTGACACGCGCGACACTGACCACGTTGTGCAATAGCGGCCATTGCTCCGACACGATGAACTGATTGACCGGTTGATAGTCGAGCGTGCTGTTGGCGCGCGTGTAGCGATACGCGACATTCAACACCTGTTTCGAGGCCGGCGACCAGCCAAAACCAGCTTCCGCATTTGTCAGGTAGTGGTTGGCCTGACTGTATTCCGCCGCCTGTTCCGCTGAAATGCCCGGGCCCACCTTGTACGACGCGCCGGCAATCACACTCGTGCGCGCAACGGTGCCGATTGGATCGTCTGTGTTGAGGGTCACGCGTGGTGTGCGAAAGTCGTACTGCTCCGCAAGGACGAAACGGGCCCGTTCGTCGCCGCTCGACGCATCGATGAAACGCGTCGTCAGTGCAGCCGTGAGACGGTTGGCATCGGACACCCGGTCATTGCCAACAAAGCTGTTGGGCATGAACAGTTCCGCCAGCCCGAAATCGGCGGTCGCCGTATCGAACAACGGCGCGAACGTCTGGTTGCGGTAAGGCGTATAGACATAGAACAGCCTCGGCTCGAGCGTCTGAATGTACGATTGCCCGAAGAGCCGCACGTTTCGTTCGAAGCGCATTCCCGAATCGAGGGTGAAGGTCGGCACGTTGACATCGAACGTCTTCGGCTGCCCGGCGGGCGCATCCGATCCGATTGTCGTCAGGTCATACGCGGCGAAATGCCATGCGAGCTTCGGCGTGATGAACCAGCCGGGACGCTCGATCGGATAGCTGACGTAAGGGTTGAAAACGAAGCGGCTGCCCTGTGTCGCGTCGGCCGACGAGATCGTGAAGCGCGTCGCATCCGCTTCGGCGCCGAAGTCGAAACCTCCCACGTTGTAGCGCGCGTACTTAACATTGACCTGCGGTTCGCGGTTATAGGTCGAGTCGCTTGTAAAAGCCTGCCAACGTTGCTCGCGAGCCAGCACGCTCCACGGCCCGTTTGAGTAAGTCAAACCCGCTTCCTGCTGATACAGCGTGGTGGACCCCGTGGGAAATGCGATACCCGAGGCGAGATCGGTCACCACCGTCGAGTCCGACACCCGGTTGTAGTTCACGTAAGCGCCAAAGCCTGAGCCCAGTTTCCAGGTCTGATTCAGCGCGATCGAATAACGGTCGGTTTTCGTGATCTCATCGTGTGGCAACCACGCAACCGAGATCGTTCCCGAATCGTTCGGCTGCAGATAGCGGTAGTCCGCCGTCAACATCTCGCCTCGTTTCGACATGATGCGAGGCGTCAGCGTCAGATCGTAGTTCGGCGCGAGATTGAAGTAATACGGTAACGCGACGTCGACGCCATTGGTCGAACTCATCGAGAACGTCGGCGGCAGGAAACCGCTGCGCCGCGCGCCGGACAAGGGAAACGATAGCCACGGGCTCGCCATCAGCGGCACACCCTGGAAAAACAGCACACCGTTGTGCGCGATCCCCTCGTCACTGCCGCTATCGATATCGAATTCGGATGCCTTCAGATACCACGCGGGATCCGACTCGCATTGGCAGGTGCTATACGTACCGTGGTGAACAACGGTGCGCTCGTTATCGACCAGATCCACCCGCTGGGCGCTACCCCACCCTCCGGTCAGATGAAACCGGTATTTGGGCACGCTCATGTAGCCTTCATTGGCGTCGACGTAAAAATGCGCGTCGGGGCCGTCGAACACGTTGCCATTGTCGACCAGCCGCACCTGCCCATAGGCATCGACCTTGTCACTATCGACGTCGTAGTGCAACGCATCGCCCTTAACGATCGACGCATAGCGCCGCAGTTGCGCGTGACCTTTCAGCGCAACGTCCGTGTCGGTCGTCGTGGTCACCGAATCGGCAATGACCGAGGTAACGGGTTTGTCGCCCGGCCGTAAGAGCTGCTCGGTCAGTTGCGGATCAAGCCGCAGGCTCCAGACGCCGTCGAGCGGTTCCGGGATCGCAGACGCGCCGACCAGTTGCGCATATCCGGCAAGCGGCACGCATCCCGCCGTACCCAGCATGAAAGAAACGAGAGGCCTTAAGCGTAGGCGTCGAAATACACCGCGTAGTATCAAAACAGGTAAGTATTGGAAAGGATGGCAGATGCAGTAAGGCGAACCAAAGCCCTGACTTGCGTCAGGATGAACAGCGGCGAGTGCGCCTGGCGCTATTGGAGTGTGACGTCGTTAGCGCGGGGTTCCGCCACGCCTGCCCCGCTCGCTGCACCACCCAACGCCTGCAGCAAATAGGGAATCTGGTCCGCGGGCAACGAAAACGATAATCCCGCGGTACCGGATAGACGGAAACGGATCACCACCATTTCCATACCGTTCAGCCTGCCGACTTCCCAGCCCTGGCAGTGCAAGGCGAAACCCATTTCCTGATTGTTATGAATCACGCGGTCGGCGTGCTCGATGGCATTCGGCAGCGCCACCAGCAGCTCCTTGAGCACCGAACGGTGAAGTGCCGCCGTGGGCTGATTGCCGTGTATCAGCAGATATTGGCCATCCGCTGTCAATTGCATGTCGGTGATCGAATTCAGCATGAAGGTCGACGGCTCAGACACGGCGTGCACCCTCCTGCGTGCCCACGGCGTGGTCAACTGCACTGCTCTCCGCCGCGCTGCCGGGCACGTCGCGCAGCGTACGCATCGACGCCATGGCCAGATGCATTGAAAAGATCGGCGATGAACTGACGCGCAGGACAGCCGAAAGAACCGCCGGTGAAAGAAATTCGATCATGATCAGCTCTCCAAAGGGTGCTACGAAGGTAGCGGAAGTTGACCATTTCACGATACCAGCGCAAGCACGGCGCCAGGTTACGCGCGCACTACGCCCGCTTTGGATCTGTAACGCATTATTTCGACACGCCCGTTGTAATCCGCGCCAGCCTGAGCAGGCGCGCGCTGCGCACGTCAGCAAGCCTAATGGGCGGAAATTTTTCAGCGGCGGTTAGCACCGAAACACGATCCTATACTTCGCGCTTTCCCGGGCAATGGAACGTCGTTTCGAATGCATCGCTCGCTGTCGAGCGTTCTCGTTTGCGCTTCGCGCGCTGCATCAGGACAGAACCCCAAGATGAATCTTCAAGCTTTAACGAGCCGTATCGTGGGCGCGCTCTCGCTCGCCGGCATCACGCTGACCACCGGGGCGGCCCACGCCGCACAGCCTTTCGTCGTGACAGACATCCGGATAGAAGGACTCAAACGCATCGAACCCGGCACCCTGCTTGCCTATCTTCCGATCAAACAAGGCAGCATGTTTAGCGACGACAAGGCCTCAGAAGCCATTCGCGCACTCTATGCCACCGGCTTCTTCAACGAAGTACGCATTTCGGCTGAAGGCAATATCGTCGTCGTTCAGGTTCAGGAACGTCCGGCGGTGGGTACGATCGACTTCGCCGGTATTCATGAATTCGACAAGGAAAACCTGACCAGGGCGCTCAGTTCGGTTGGGTTGTCGCAAGGCCGCTACTACGACAAGGCGCTGGTCGATAAATCCGAGCAGGAACTGAAGCGCCAGTATCTGACGCGCGGATATTACGCCGCCGAGGTCACCACCACGATCACGCCGATCGACCGCAACCGGGTGGCGATACTGTTCTCGGTCGCCGAAGGCCCGAGCGCGAAGATCCGCCAGATCAACTTCATCGGCAATAGCGTATTCAGCACGGACACGTTACGCGACGAAATGCAGATGTCCACGCCGAACTGGTTCTCCTGGTACACGAAGAACGACCTGTACGCAAAAGACAAACTGACCGGTGACCTGGAGCACATTCGCTCGTACTACCTGAACCGCGGCTATCTGGAGTTCAACATCGAGTCGACCCAGGTATCGCTTACGCCGGACAGGAAGGAGATGTATCTCACGGTCACGCTGCATGAAGGCCAGCCGTATACGATTTCGTCGATCAGGCTCGCGGGCAACCTGCTGGATCGCGAGGCGGAACTGACCAGACTGGTCAACATCAAACCCGGCGAACGTTTCTCCGCTGAAAAACTTCAGGCCGCCACCAAGGCCATTGTCGACAGACTGGGCGAATATGGTTATGCGTTCGCCACGGTCAATGCCTTGCCGAAGATCGATCAGGAACATCATACGGTCGATCTCACGCTGCAAGTGGACCCGAGCCGCCGTGTGTACGTGCGTCACGTCAACGTGGTCGGTAACACACGCACGCGCGACGAAGTAGTGCGCCGCGAAATGCGGCAACTCGAAAGCTCATGGTTCGATTCGAACCGGCTCGCGTTGTCGAAAGACCGGGTCAACCGCCTTGGCTACTTCACCGATGTCGACGTGACCACGGTGCCCGTGGAGGGCTCGCCGGATCAGGTGGATGTAGACGTGAAAGTGACCGAAAAACCGACCGGTGCGATCACGCTGGGCGCGGGCTTTTCGTCGACGGACAAGGTGGTGTTGTCGGCCGGCATCTCGCAGGACAATGTGTTCGGTTCCGGCACCAGTCTCGCCTTGAACGTGAACACGGCAAAGACGTACCGTACCTTGACGCTCACCCAGGTCGACCCATACTTCACGGTGGACGGCATCAAGCGGATCACCGACGTCTATTACCGCACCAGCTATCCGCTCTATTACTATACGGATACGAGTTTCAAGATCGTTACCGTGGGCGCGGATCTGAAGTTCGGCATTCCGTTTTCCGAAGCCGACACCGTCTATTTCGGCGTCGGCCTCGAGCAGAACCGCTTGTCTATCGATTCCTCCACGCCTCAGAGCTACAAGGATTACGTCGCCGAATTCGGTCATGTGGTGAACAATGTGCCGATCACGACAGGCTGGGCCCGCGACAATCGCGACAGCGCGTTGGTACCTAGCCGCGGCTATTTCCTGCAGGGCAATAGCGAGGTCGGTACACCCGCAGGCGGCACCGAGTATTACAAGGCGGACCTTCAGGCGCAGTATTACTATTCATTCTCACGCGGGTTCATTCTCGGTCTGAATCTTCAGGGCGGCTACGGCAACGGCTTTGACGGAAAGGTCTATCCGATCTTCAAGAACTACTACGCGGGCGGCATCGGCTCGGTACGCGGCTATGAATCGGGTTCGCTCGGACCGACCGATAAAACGACCGGCGATCCGATCGGCGGCTCGCGCATGGCCGTGGCCAATGTCGAGATGACATTCCCGCTGCCCGGCAGCGGCTGGGACCGAACGCTGCGCGTCTTCACCTTCCTCGATGCGGGTAACGTCTGGGGCAGCGAAGGCAACAGCACAGGCGCCAACGGATTGCGATACAGCTACGGCGCGGGTCTCGAGTGGATTTCGCCGATCGGCCCGCTCAAGCTGTCGCTTGGCTTCCCGTTGATCAAACATTCCACCGACAAGTACCAGGTATTCCAGTTCCAGATCGGCACATCGTTCTGATCAGCTACGACCGCGGTCGTTGTATAGCGACCGCGGGTGTCACATAGCCAGTTCTGTCGTATTGCCAGGCGCCTGCCTGACATGAATCGCTTCGCGGCCCGTTCAAAGCGCCGCATCTTCGCCCTCCTGCTCCGACTTCACAAAGTCTCCTCAAATTCGCCATTGTTGCTGCGACATTAGTACTTATCATTTGCTCATCATCAGGGTGACCGCATACGGTCCGCCTTCTGAGTTCGATATGTCGTTCCAAAGTGGCGAGTTACCGGCCGTGAATATCGCACGGACTGCCTTCGTCGATTCCGGTTTGGAGGTATTGCAGAATCATGACTATCAGCCTTCTTGTAGTCGAACCGGATCAATCAGTCCGGGATCAGTTGCGCTTTCACCTTCACAAGAATCAGATCACGCTCTCAGTACTGTATAGCGCGGCTCAGCTTGTCAGCAGGGTGGAACTGGAGTGTCCGTCTGCGATTCTATTGCGCGCCGAGTCGCCGATGGCGGAGGCGCGAGAGGCGCTGCGGCAACTGCGCTTAGGGGGCTACGACATGCCCATCTTCGTCCAAAGCACCTCCGATGAGATCGTCGACAAAATCGTCGCTTTCGAATTGGGTGCGGACGACTATATCGTCGACCCCGTCGATCCATACGAATTGACCGCCAGGATCAAGCGCGCCGTGCAACGCAACAACCGGGCGCTTTGCGATGCGCCGGAAATCCGTGAGAAGGTGTCGTTCGGCAGCTACCAGATAGACTTTGCTACACGACGTCTGGTCAAGGACGGCTGCGAAATCTCGCTGCGATCCGGCGAATTTGCCTTACTCAAACTATTCGCAAGCAATCCGATGCGAATATTGACCCGCTCGATGGTCAACAGCCAGCTAGGAAGGGCGGAGAGTCAGAAGGCCAGCCTGGATGTTGCAGTCTGCCGCTTGCGTGGCGTAATAGAGGCCGATCCGTCCGCCCCCAGGTTCATTCAGACCTTGCGCGGACGAGGCTATATGTTTGTGCCATCGTCGGAATCATCGTCCACGCATGGAGCGCGCGAAAACGCGAGTATTGCCGGACACAGGGAGTTTGGCGAACGAAGCATCGAGGCCGTATAACGGCCGGATCGACTTGAAGAACGATTGATTTGCAACTCGCGTCGTAGAAAAGATATAACGCCTACGTTGCACGATGGAGGGTACTGAGAGATGCCCGTGAGCAGCATCGTGTAGCGCTTTTCATGCATGCTGCTATGCAGCCATGCAATCCTACTTCTGACCTTCCGCCACGGCTAGCTGCATGATGGGTAACGTCATTGCGGCGTCGATCACGTCGATTATGTCTGAGTCGCCGAAATAATCGGCATACATGTCACCGGTCGCTGCCAGCAAGCCACCGAACCCGTAGTGGAAATCCGCTGGAACGATTGGCCTGAACCCCGAGGCATAGTGGGGCCGTGAGGCGCACCCGCGCAGATCATCCCCGATACCCGGCGGGCCGCTGCCATTACCGGGTGCAAAAGCATTGGCGCCCTCCAGGCGCAACCCATGGAGGATCGAAGGAGAACAGATCGACGCCACGGCCAGAACGAGTATGAGGATACGCATAGGGGAATGCTCAGAGTTGATCTTGGGAGTCAGACAGCCATAGGACACCGAAGTTTTTTTGGCTAAATTACAATCCCTTCCTGATTGACTGAAATGCTTGCGACAACGAGATTAGACAGCGCTCAGGCGCGCCGCAGACGCACGCGGCCCGCAGGCGTGGCGGGGTCGTCCGTCAGGGTATGACGCTGGCCGCTGCGATGCAGACGCACACACTCCCTGATTTCGGCCACGGTCGCGTCGCCTCGCACGGCAATGCAGGAATACTCGCCGCTGCGGTCGATCCACTCGACGATCCGGCAACACTCGCCCCACAGTTGCATGAGCGGCGCGGAAACGCGGCAACCGCGTATCTTCACGACGTCTGCTGCCCGTGCTGCACTAACACCGTTTTCAGCCTTGCCGCGAGCGCTGGCAGTGGCGGCTGACTTTCGGCCGGGCCGGAAACCGCGCGACTCGGCGTGGCTTACAGATGAGGCGACTTGCATGAGAATGCTCCACTGACGGAACTGACCACCGGAGATGGCCTCTTTGTCAGGCCACCGTAAAAGTGCCGTACCATCATAGCCAGACAACGCGCAGACACAGCGAAGAAAGGATGGAGAAGTTGTGGAGATTCGCCGGCAACCGCGGATTGACCTGGCATTCATCTAAAATTCAGCCATGCAAAGTGAAACCGTCCGAATTCGTCCAGGCCGCCCTTTCGGGACCTTTCTTTCGCGCATCCGGCAACAGCCGCGACTCAACATGCGCTTTGGCATTACCTGGAAGATGTTCCTCGCAGTACTGGTCGCCTGCCTGGCGATTTCTTTAACAATGGGCTACGCCCTGCGCGTGAGCTTCGAAAACGGCTTCCTGCACTATGTTCGGGAGCGCAACGCCGGACGCATCAAGGCCGTCATGGCGAAGGTCACCAGCGAATACGCCGCTCACGGCAACTGGAATTTCCTGCGGGATCATCCCGACGCATGGCTCGCGCTGCTGGACGGCGCCGCCCATGACGCCCTGCGCGAAGAACTCGCCACCGCGCAGACAGGCAAGCTTCCGGGCTGGCGAACCTTTCCCGGGAGCGGCAGCGTCCAGCAACTGCTCGGGCCGCTCTCAGGCCCGTCCGAAGGTCCGCACTGGGGCATGCGCCTGCCACCGGCGCCGCCGTCCAATGCGGACATCGCAATGGACCGGGACCGTGTTTCGGCAAGCAGTGTCGTGAGCGGCGACAGTCGCTATGACCGGGCGCCCCCTCCAGCCCCTTTGATGCCGCCGCCCTCCTCGCCACCGTCGCGTGACGGTGCGGCTCGTGATACGCCGCCCGAGGGGCCGCCCGTCACACTCTTCGACGCCAGCCACGAACTCGTGGCGAGCACCGGCCAGCCGCCGCCCCCCGGCAGCACAATGAGACCGGTTGTCTACGGCGGCAAGGTAGTGGGCTGGCTTGCCGTAAGCGGACCCGACACCCTTTCGGACGCTGCGGACATCGCATTCCAGGCGCAGCAGAAGCGCGCGACCTGGGAGATCGCGGGTGTCGCTGTCGTGCTCGCGGCGCTCGTCGCGCTAGTACTGGCGCGCATCGTTCTCGCGCCGGTGAAGCGCTTGATGAATGCGACCCACCGGCTTGCCGGCGGAGACTACACAACGCGGGTGCCGGCCGGCAGACGCGACGAGCTTGGCCGGCTCGCGGGCGACTTCAACGTATTGGCCGATTCGCTGCAAAAAACCGAGCGCTCCAGGCGCGATTTCATTGCGGATATTTCACACGAGTTGCGCACACCGCTCGCCGTGCTCCGCGGCGAACTGGAAGCCATAGAAGACGGGGTCCATGTGTTCAACCGCGATTCGCTCACTTCGCTGCAAACTGAAGTGAACATGCTCAACAAGCTCATCGAGGACCTATACGAGCTCTCTCTGAGCGACGTCGGCGCACTCAGCTATCGCAAGACCCCGACCCATGTCGGGCAACTGGCGCGGGCTTCGATCGAGGCCATGCGGGAGTCGTTCAAGGCGAAACGAATCGAGCTCGACCTGAGCTGCGCGCCGGAAATGGCCAGCACCACTTTCGCGGTCGATCCCGCGCGTTTCGTACAACTGCTGAAAAATCTGCTGCAGAATTCTTTGCGTTATACCGATCCGGACGGCCACGTGCAGGTGTCGCTTTCGCAGAGCGCCAGCGGTTGGCAACTTGACGTGCAGGACTCGCTGCCCGGTGTGCCCGAGGTCGCCCTCAAACACCTGTTTGACCGTTTCTATCGCGTGGACGAATCACGCAGCCGTCAGAACGGTGGCGCGGGTCTGGGCCTTTCGCTATGTCACGCTATAGTGACGGCGCATGGCGGCACGATCGACGCCCGTGACTCGCCACTAGGCGGCGTCTGGATCACTGCCCGCTTTCCGCCGGAAGGAGACTGACAACATGAACGAAGGGCACCCGCCGCACATCCTGATCGTTGAGGATGAACCGAAGCTCGCCGCCGTGCTCGAAGCGTATTTGCACCTCGAGGGCTTCGCCACCACGATCCTCGACGACGGCCACCAGGTAATGCCTTTCATTCGCTCAACGCCGCCGGCGCTGATGCTGCTCGACCTCATGCTGCCCGGGCGCAGCGGCATGGATATTTGCCGCGAGCTACGGCAATTTTCCGTATTGCCCGTCATTATCCTGACCGCACGTATCGACGAAATCGACCGCCTGCTGGGTCTCGAGATCGGTGCCGACGATTACGTCTGCAAGCCATTCAGCCCCCGCGAAGTGGTAGCGCGCGTCAAGGCGATCCTGCGCCGTGCAACACCTGCCGCCGCGAATGCGACTACGACAGCGGACGGTTTGCCACCGGCGCCACACGGCCTCGAAGTCGACGAGCAGTTTCATCGTGCCTTACTCGACGGCAAGGAGCTCAAGCTCACGCCTCTTGAATTGCGGCTCCTCGCGCTGCTGATGAAATCGCCGGGACGCATTTTTCCCCGCGACTACCTGCTGAGTCATCTCTATGCGGATCACCGGGTGGTCACCGACCGCACGATCGACAGCCATATCAAGAACCTGCGCCGCAAGCTGCAGGGAGCCCGGCCGGATAGCGAGCCTATCGCGTCGGTGTACGGCGTGGGTTACCGCCTGGAACTCTGATCTGTAGGGCCAGACGCCTGAATGCCGTTCTCATCGGGCGCCAGGCAGGCTTGAATTCAGGTCGCCGGCGGCGTCTCAGGCGGTGGACTCCATTGCGCGAACTCCTCGCTCAGAAAGTCGACACACACCCGCACTTTCGCCGACTGCGCGAGCCGCGCCGGGTACACCGCCCACAGGTTCGCCGGTTGCGTGACCTCGGGCAGAACCTGCTGCAACTGGCCGCTGTCGAGCAGTGGCCGCACATCCCACATCGAACGCAGCACGATCCCGCGCCCCGCCATCGCCCATTGCACCGCCACTTCGCCGTGATTGGTCGACAACGGTCCCGTGACCTTGATCGACGCCGCTTCGCCGCGCACATTCAACCGCCACAGACCGAACGGATGGTCGCGCTCCTTGATCGCGAGACACGCGTGCGACGACAGATCAGCGAGTTGCCTCGGCGTGCCATGCCGCGCAAGATAGCCGGGCGACGCGCACAGCACCCGATGATTCGACGCCAGCCGTTTGGCAATCAGATGCGGCGCGATTTCGTCGCCAATGCGGATATCGAGGTCGAAGCCTTCGCCCCCCACGTCGACGAGACGGTCGAACAGATCGAGCCGCACGCTCAATTGCGGATACCGCTCGGAGAACCGGGCCAGCGCGGGCGCGACGAAACGGCGGCCAAATCCGAAGCTGCTTGAAATACGCAGCTTGCCGCCCGGAATGCGGCGCGTGGTGGAGACGTCTTCCACCAGTTGGTCGACGTCGTCGAGAATCTTTTCGGCCCACGTATAGACACGCTCGCCGGCCTCGGTAATCGCGACGCGCCGGGTGGAACGGTGCAATAAACGCGTACCGAGCGTAGTCTCGAGCACGTTGATGCGTTTGCTGACATACGCCGCGGACACCGACAGCGCCTCCGCCGCCGCGCTGAAGCTCGATTTGCGCGCCACTTCACAAAACACACGCAAATCGCCGAGGTCGGGTGACGGATTGGCATTCATAGGTCGCCTGGTCGCAAATGAGTTTGTACACGAATCGTGCACAGTGACTTAACTAAAGCGACTATTTTATGCTCAAACGGCAGGAATAAAATAAGCCCCGTCGAATCGTTGAAACGTCGAACGCCTTAATGGAGGAGCAGGAACATGTCGAAGACCTATCGGATTGCGGTCATACCCGGCGACGGTATCGGCGTCGAAGTGATGCCGGAAGCCATTCGCGTGCTGGATACAGTAAAAAAGCGCTTCGGCATCGAGCTGGAGTATCAGCACATCGAATGGGCAAGCTGCGATTACTACGCCAAACACGGCAAGATGATGCCGGACGACTGGAAAACCCAGTTGCAATCCGCCGACGCGATTCTGTTCGGCGCGGTCGGCTGGCCCGACACGGTGCCCGACCATATCTCGTTGTGGGGCTCGCTGCTGAAATTCCGGCGTGAGTTCGATCAGTACATCAACCTGCGCCCTGCCCGGCTCTTCGCTGGCGTGCCTTCGCCGCTCGCGGGCCGCAAGGCGGGCGACATCGATTTCTGGATCGTTCGCGAAAACACCGAAGGCGAATATTCGTCGGTGGGCGGCGTGATGTTCGAAGGCACGGAGCGTGAGTTCGTGCTGCAGGAATCCGTGTTCACGCGGCACGGCAGCGAGCGCGTGCTGAAGTTCGCGTTCGATCTCGCGCAACGGCGCGAACGCAAGAAGATCACCGTGGCGACGAAGAGCAACGGCATCGCGATCAGCATGCCGTGGTGGGACAAATGCGCGGCCGGTGTCGCGGCGCAATATCCGGATGTGACGTGGGACAAGCAGCATATCGACATTCTCTGCGCGCGCTTCGTGCTGAACCCGGACCGTTTCGACGTGGTCGTCGCAACCAATCTGTTCGGCGACATCCTGTCCGATCTCGGTCCTGCCTGCACGGGCACGATCGGCCTCGCACCGTCGGGCAATCTGAATCCGGAGCGCAAGTTTCCGTCGCTGTTCGAACCGGTGCACGGTTCGGCGCCCGACATCGCCGGCAAGAACATCGCCAATCCGATTGCGATGATCTGGTCGGCCGCCATGATGCTCGACTTCCTCGGCAATCACGAAGGTACGGAACGTGAGGCGCACGACGCGATTCTCGCGGCGATCGAAGCGACGCTGATCGAAGGCCCGCATACCGGCGACCTCGGCGGCAAGGCGAACACCACCGAGGTCGGTCAGGCAATCGCGGCGAAACTCGCCTGAGCCTCTCGACCCCAACCTTCTGCAAGGACCCTCTCGAATGAGCATGGAAGCCTATCCCATCGAAGTCGAATTCCCCGATATTTCGGCACACGAACAGTCGTCGTCCGGCATCGCCTACGTTCATACGTTCGACTCGGGCGTGCCGGGACCGCATGTGATGATCAACGCGCTCACGCACGGCAACGAAGTGTGCGGCGCGATCGTCGTCGACGAACTGCTGCGCCGCGCTTTGAGGCCGCGTCGCGGGCGCCTGACGCTAGGCTTTGCGAACGTCGCTGCCTATCAGCGCTTCGATTCAACAAAGCCCGATGCCGCCCGCTTCGTCGATCAGGACTTCAATCGCGTGTGGACCGCCGCAGTGCTCGACGATACGTCGCGCACGTCGAGCGAATTGGCCCGCGCACGCGAGATGCGCCCGGTGATCGACACGGTCGACGCGCTGCTCGATCTGCATTCGATGCATGAGAAGTGCAAGCCGCTGATCGTGGCGGGACCGCTGCAGAAAGGCATTGACCTTGCCGTGCGTCTCGGCACACCCGCCACGGTAATCTGCGACGAGGGCCATCCCGAAGGCCGCCGCATGCGTGATTACGAGGGCTTCGGCGACGCCGATAGCACGAAAAACGCGTTGCTGATTGAATGCGGTCAGCACTGGGAGCAAAGCGCGGTTGCCGTGGCGCGCGATACGACCGCACGCTTCCTGCTGCTGGCCGGCGTGGTCGACGAAGCCGATCTGCCGGACGGCTGGCTGGCGCCGCTGCCACCCGTTCAGCACATCGTCCGCGTGACGCAGCCGGTGGTGGCGACCAGTATGGATTTTCGTTTCGCGGCGCCCTACACCGGCCTGGAAATCTTTCCGGATGCGGGCGCGGTTATCGGCTGGTCGAACGGCGAAGCAGTAACCACGCCTTACGACAACTGCATGCTCGTGATGCCGTCGCTGCGGCAATTACGCCCAGGCGTCACCGTCGTGCGGCTGGGCAGGATCGAACAAACCGTGACGAACGCAAATACGAGTACGAACACGAGCGGCCGGTGAACCGGCTCAGGCACATTCAAAAGGTAACGTAAAGATGAAGGTTCAAAGCATCAGGCAAAGCGTGAATCTGCAGAATCTGGAGGACTGGGGCACGGCAGGGCTGCCCGGCACGACGCCGCTTCAGGTGTCCGGCGTGCAGCGCGTCATCAAGGGCAGCGAATCCATCGACACCGGTATTTTCGAATGCACGGCCGGCACGTACCGCCGCTCGATCAAGCAGGCCGAGGTGATGCACTTCCTCGCGGGGCGCGGCCGCTTCACGCCCGATAACGAAGAGACCGTCCATTTTGCAAGCGGCGACACGCTCTTTTTCGAGGCCAATACAGAGGGGCTTTGGGAAGTCGAGGAAACGATGCGTAAGGTGTATGTGATCTTCTAAACGCAGCAAGGAGCGCCGCGCGCCGGCGCTCTTCTCCCCCGTACCATCCCCGCCTTATCCCGGCGCGCCTTGTGCGCCGCGGCATTTCGCAGTACTTCCCGCTACCCGACCCCACGCCTGCCGTGATGCGCGCCTGCAACATAGTCGGGTTATCCCGCGTTGCTCGTGAATATCAAACTGCTTACAGTCCCACCTGTTCGCACAAAGAATCACAGTTCTTTATACGAACAAAACCACCGATAAAAAATTATCTCCGACCGGGTCGCAAAACGTCCTCAGAGGTCGAATTGGAGAGCAGTTCATGAATCGCACCATCACATTGACCCGGATCGCCTGCGCGGTCACCGCTCTCGCCAGCGCGCCTGCCTTCGCGCAAAGCAGCGTCACGCTGTACGGCATCGTGGATACGGGTATCGGCTATCAAAGCAGCCAGACTTCCCTCGGCTCGACGTCCGGCGGCAAATCGAACGTCAAGATGATCAACGGCGTATGGGCCGGCAGCCGCTTCGGCCTGAAGGGTGCAGAAGATCTCGGCGGTGGCACCAAGGCCATCTTCCAGCTGGAGTCCGGTTTCAATTCCACCACCGGCGCACAGCAGTATACGAACGCGCTGTTCGGCCGCCAGGCATGGGTCGGCGTGACGAACCCGACCTACGGTACGTTGCAGGCCGGCCGTCAATACACGGCGTATTACACGCTGCTGTCGCCGTATAGCCCGACCACGTGGCTCACCGGCTACTACGGCGCGCACCCGGGCGACGTCGACGCACTCGACACGATCTATCGCGCGAACAATTCGCTGGTCTATACGTCGCCGAAACTGTACGGCTTTACGTTCAGCGGTTCGTATGCTGTCGGCGGCGTGCCGGGCAGCCTGAACCGCGGCTCGACGTGGAGCGGCGCGATCCAGTACCTCAACGGCCCGGTCGGCGTTGCGGTCGGCTTCATGCGTATCAACAATTCGACGCTGGGCGGCGGCGCGTACGGCGCGGATTCGACCGTGTCGAACAACGGCGCGCAGCCAGGCGTGTCGGCCGTGACCAACGGCTATCAGACGGCGCAGGCGCAGCAGCGCTTCGCGGTCACCGGCGGCTACAACTTCGGTAACGGCTGGGACGTGTCCGCTGCGTACTCGAACGTGCAGTACATTCCGGGTACAGGCTCGAGCTTCCGCGATACGGCGATCTTCAACACGGCTGGCGTCGTGCTGCACTGGAAGCCGACGATCGCGTGGGACTTCGCAACCGGCTACAGCTATACGCGTGCAACGAAGGCGAACGGCATCACGAGTTCGGCGCAGTACCAGCAGGTCAACCTGTCCGAGTACTATGCGTTATCGAAGCGCACGGGCCTCTATGCGTTGCAGGCGTTCCAGCGCACCAACGGCAACACGCTCGGCACGGCGGGTTCGGGCCACATCATCACGGCGACCGCAAGCCTCGGCGACGGTTTCCAGAGCGCGCCGTCGTCGTCACGCAGCCAGTTCGCCGCCGGCGTGGGCATCGTGCACCGCTTCTGAACGGCGTACGATCGTAGAAGAAAGGAAGGCTCGTTACGACGAGCCTTTTTTCGCAATCAGGAGACCATCATGAGCCGCAGCACCGCTGTGAACGTTCAAACGTTTATCAACGAACATCCCTTCTCGCCGTTCCAGTGGCTCATCTTTTTCATGTGTTTCATCATCGTCCTGCTGGACGGTTTTGACACCGCTGCGATCGGTTTCATTGCGCCTTCGCTGATCTCCGAATGGGGTATCACGCGACCGGCGCTCGCGCCGGTGCTCAGCGCGGCGCTGTTCGGCCTCGCGTGCGGCGCGCTCGGCTCAGGGCCGCTTTCCGACCGCCTCGGGCGGCGCTCGATGCTGCTCGGCTCGGTGCTGCTGTTCGGCGTGGCCTGCCTTGCCTCGGCGTTCTCGAACAGCATCGAACACCTGACGATCTTGCGCTTCATCACCGGCGTCGGCCTCGGTGCCGCCATGCCGAACGCCGTGACGATGATGGGCGAGTATTGCCCGGATCGCCGCCGCGCGACCGTGATCAATCTGATGTTCTGCGGCTTTCCGCTGGGCGCGGCCTTCGGCGGCTTTCTCGCCGCGTGGATGATTCCGCACTTCGGCTGGCGCAGCGTACTGCTGCTCGGCGGCATCACACCGCTGTTGCTGCTGATCGTCCTCGTACTGAAGATGCCGGAATCGGTCCGCTACATGGTGGCCAACAGCCAGCCGGTGGAACGGATCCGTGCAGCGCTGGCGCGCATTTCGAGCGAAGCCGCGCAGGGCGGCAGCTTCGTCATGACCGAAACCGCGCCGCAAACCGGCGGCAAGGGCATGGGCGTGGTGCTCTCGCGTTCGTACATCATCGGCTCGGTGATGCTCTGGATTGCCTACTTCATGGGCCTCGTGATCTTCTACGCGTCGATCAACTGGATGCCGATTCTGCTGAAGGACGCCGGACTCACGCCGCAACGCGCGACGCTGATTTCCGCGCTGTTCCCGCTCGGCGGCGTGGGCGCCGTGCTGTGCGGCGTGCTGATGGACCGCTTCAACGCGAACCGCATCATTGCGGCCTGCTATGCGCTGACCGCGGTGAGCGTGTACTTCATCGGCCAGGCGGTCGGCAATGTCGGCGCGCTGGTGTTCATCGTATTCGTCGCGGGCGTGTTGATGAACACCGCGCAATCGTCAATGCCGGCGCTGGCTGCGGCGTTTTATCCCACCCAGGGACGCGGTACGGGCGTGGCGTGGATGCTGGGGATCGGGCGCTTCGGCGGGATCGCGGGTTCGTTCCTCGTGGCCGAACTGACGCGCCGCCACTTCACGTTTGGCGGCATCTTCGCGATGGTCGCGGTGGCGGGTCTGATTTCGTGCGTGGCCTTGCTGATCAAACAGGCGGCGCGGCCGCATGTGGCGGCGGCGCCCGGCGCGAAAGCGGAGTCGTTCGGCCACTGAGTTGGATAGTTAAGCGCTTCTATCCGGCCACCACACGGTTGCGGCCATTGTGCTTGGCCTGGTAGAGGCGCTCATCGGCGACTCGCAGGAGCGTGTCGATCGTGTCGCCGTCGCGGCCAAACTCGGAGACACCAACACTGACGGTAACGGCGACCGGCCGCCCGGTTCCAGTATAGAACTCCTCCGTAGCCACCGCGCCCCGGACGCGCTCCGCGATCGAACGTGCCACGTCTAGCGCGGCTCTAGGCAGCAGCACCATAAACTCTTCGCCACCGACTCGCGCCACACCGTCATACGGTCGAATGGCATCAAGGCATTTCTGCACGAAGCGCTGCAACACCTCGTCACCCACCTGATGCCCGTAGTTGTCGTTGATCAATTTGAAGTGGTCGAGATCCAACGCAAGCAGCGAAAACGGCGCACCACTTCGCCTGGCTCGTGCAATTTCCGCCTCCACTTGCTGGATAAACTCACGCCGGTTCGCGGCACCCGTCAGCGGATCAGTCGCAGCGAGATGCTCAAGCTTGTGATTGGTGCGTTGGAGCTCCTGTAGCGCGCTTTCCGTGCGTGCCATCGCCTCGGCGAGGCGGGCCATCAGCTCTTCCTGGCTGTAGATCGTCGAAAAGGACCGCGTCGTGCGAAACGCTTGAACGACACCATAGCTCAGCAGGAAAAAGCCGGCTGCGAAGATCGCGTGTGCCAGCCACCACATATGATTCCAGGGCTTGCCGAGAATGAACGCGAGAGACGCAAGCGCGAAGAAGGTGATCGAGATGCCGTAGATCACCATCAGCGGCGAGCGAATGCGACGCAGCATCAGCGTCAAGACGTTCAACGTCGAGAAGATGAGCGCCCCGCCCTCCATTGAGAGTCGCACTGCGAGGTTGCCCGCAATTGGCGAGTTCGCAATGAACCCGACAATGACGTCAATCACGACGAACACAGCGATCCACGTCAGCCACGGGCGCGGCTTCGAGCGCCGCTCGACCGCGTCCGGCGCGCGGTGGTACGAGTAAAGCCCGACCAACAGCAGCACCGACATCACCAGACGCGATGCCGGTCCATAGAGCAGGAACAGCCAGATATTATGGTGAGCCATGCCGGTGAACGCGCCGTGCAGCGCATAGACCATCACAAAGCCCAGAAAGCCCAAAGTCAACCACCGCAGCAGCGGTTCACCCGACGACAGATAACAACGCCAGGTCACATAGGTGACAAACAGCCCCTCGAGCGTCGCCGCCGCAATCGCGATTTCGTGGAACACATGGTTTTCGAACTTCAGGCTCGGGTCCTGAAAGAAAGCCAGATAAGCAATCAGGTAGGCGGGAACGAGCGCAAAACCAATGACCAGCAAAGCCGAGTAGACCTTGGTCACGATCCCGATGATGCGGGGCGGTTCTTCGATTGAGATGGTCGTGCTCATGTGCCCGTCTCCGACAATATTGCTGTGGTTTTTCACATCGCCGAGCGATTGACGCGCGAATCGGCCGACTCGGACGACGGCGCCATGCCGTCGTGCAGATCCAAGCATACTGCGCAGCTGACTACCTTCAGGTGATTGGAAGTATAAGCGTCAGATTTCTTCTAGCGCCGTCTTTCATTGTTTGTCTACGAAGACGGGGGGCGTCGCTATCCGATCGGTACGGGAAACGTCGACGCAAAGCGAAATCACGAGCTTATGCGACCCGGCATCAAGCGGCATGCGCACCCGTCCAGCGCCCCGTTCGACATGCGCGCCGTCGAGCAGCGCGCCTCACTTCCCGATAAACTACGCCGTTATTTGATCCGTTCGGTTGCCGCGATGGCGGGATACCACCGCTTTTGCACCGTCGCCCATCTAACGACAGGATTCTGGTAATGAAACGTGTAGCTGTATTGACCGTGCTCGCGGTATGCCTCGCCCAGCCGGCAGTTGAAGCCCTTGCACAAACAGTCAGCGATCAATGTTTTGCGATCGGCGATATCGCCGGCCAGGTGGCGTCGTGGCGAGCGCACAAAAAGACGAAAGAGCAGGCGCTTGATCAGGCGGCAAAGTACTACAAGGGGAAGGCCGACCGGCAGGCGGTCGCAGGCATCATCGAGAAGATCTATAGTCCCGGCGCGCCGCACATGACACCCGATCAGGCCAGCATGGCGTTCACATCGGAATGCGCGAGCCAGCAGAAATCGCAGACACCCAGGCAGTAGCAGTGCCTGCTATCCACACGGCTATTTCGCCACACTAGCGGCTAGAGCCACCGCTACCGCTTGCGAAACGCATCCAGCGACGTCAACGCGTTGCCGTGAAAATCGAACAACGTGTTGTTGTCCCATTGGTCACCCGCACCGATCTTCCATCCGACGGTTGCGATCCAGACGGCGGCCATTGCGGAGTTGTCGATCGGGAGTCTGATCCGGTTGATCCAGGCGCCTGAGCAGCAAGCGTCGATGGTGCTCGCGCCACCGACGCAACTCGACGTACGCGCTTCGACGGGGCCGCGACGGATACGTTGACATGGCACTTTGACTGCGCTCCGCAGGCCGGAATCCAACAAATCCGCTTCATTCCGTTTACAGTTTGCGGCAAGCACTTAAAATAAGCCGCTCGAGACAACGACGTCTGAACGGATCCCGAGGTTGATGGCGATTCAACAGACCGCCTTCGATGCACACCGCATCGACAATCCAACGGAGGAGACATGCAGACAGGACGCAAGCTCGCAGCAGTCATCGCGTGGGCCGTCACGTGCGCCGGAACAACAGCACTGACGTGCCACGCCGCCAGCGCCGATGAAGTCCCTGTGCAAACCGTCACACTCGCGGGTCTCGCGCAACCCTCGGACATTCTGATCGACCGCTGGGGCGTGCCGCACATCTTCGCGGCGAACGAAAGCGACGCCTTTTTCGTACAGGGCTTCAACGCAGCACGCGACCGGCTCTTCCAGATCGACTTATGGCACCGCCGCGGCCTCGGCGAGCTCGCCGAGGTATTCGGTCCGGCGTATGTCGAGCAGGACAAAGCCACGCGACTGTTTCTCTACCGTGGCGACATGAACGCCGAATGGAAACGCTACGGCCCCGACGCCAGGCCCGTGGCCACGCGCTTCGCCGCGGGCGTGAACGCATACATCGACTGGCTGGCGGCGCACCCAGACCAGATGCCCTATGAGTTTCGCAAAGTCGGCTACTGGCCGGCGAAATGGTCGGCCGACGACGTCGTGCGCATCCGCAGCCACGGCCTCACGCGCAACCTGACGAGCGAGGTCGCGCGTGCGAAGGTGGCCTGCAAGAGCTCGCTCGATGCCGACTCGGTCCGCTTCGGTCTGCAGCCGGCCTGGCAGCCGCATATGCCGGAGGGACTCGACCCCTGCCTGCCGGACGATGTGCTGAAAGTCTTCACGCTCGCCACCCAAAACGTACGCGTGACACGTGACTCGTTGAAGAGCGCCGACGCATCGACCACCGTCATTGCCGCCGCTGACAACCCCGAGGAAGTCACCGAAGGCAGCAACAACTGGGTCATCGCGCCGGACAAATCGGCCACCGGCCGCGCGATCATGGCGAACGACCCGCATCGTGCGTATGCGGCGCCGAGCCTGCGCTATATCCAGCAGATCAGCACGCCGACGCTCGACATCATCGGCGGTGGCGAGCCCTCGGCGCCAGGCATCTCGATCGGACACAACGGCTCAATCGCGTATGGCCTCACGATCTTCAACATCGATCAGGAAGACCTCTACGTCTACGAATTGAACCCGGCCAATCCGCATGAATATCGCTACCGGGGTCACTGGGAGCCGATGCACATCGTGCGGGAGACCATCGCCGTGCGTGGCGGCGCGCCGGTCGTCGCCGATCTGGCGTTCACCCGGCATGGTCCGGTGATCTACACCGAGGACGCGAAGCATCGAGCCTTCGCCGTTCGCACCGCATGGCTCGCGCCCGGCATGTCGCCGTATTTCGATTCGGTGCGTTACATGCGCGCCAAAAACTTCGCGCAGTTCAAGAACGCGCTATCGACATGGGGCGCGCCGACCGTGAATCAGGTGTATGCGGATACGCATGGCGACATCGGCTGGGTGCCGAGCGGCCTCGCCCCGAAGCGTCCGAACTGGGCCGGCCTGATGCCCGTGCCGGGCGACGGCCGTTACGAATGGGCCGGCTTCTGGCCGCGCGACGACATGCCTTCGGCCTATAACCCGAAAGCCGGCTATTTCACGACGTCCAACGAGATGAACCTGCCCGCGGACTATCCCAATGCCGAGCGCAAACTCGGCTTCGAATGGACCAACAGTTCACGGCATCAACGCATCGACGAAGTGCTCAAGGCACTGCCCAAGGTGTCGATTGAAGACTCCGAACGCTTGCAGAACGATATCGAATCGATCCCGGCCCGGCGCCTCGTCGCGCTCCTCACGCCGCTCTCGAGCGACGACCCGGACACGCGCGCCGCACTCACCCTGCTCAAGGGCTGGGATGCGCAGATGCGGGCCGATTCCGCGCAAGCCGCACTCGAAGAGGTATGGCTGAGCCGGCATCTCGGCAGCGCGTTCAAGAATGCCGTCTTGCCGAAGGCAGCCGCGGCGTCGTTCGGTGCACCGGATACCGCCGTGATGCTGGACTCCCTCGAACATCCCCAGGCACGCTTTGGTGAGAATGCCGAGGCGAAACGCGACGCGGTGCTGCTGGCAAGCCTGCATGACGCCTACGGCGAGATGGTGCAACTGCAAGGCACGGATGCAAGCCGCTGGCAGTGGGGCAAGCTGCAAACCAACCTGAACGCGCATCCGTTCGCCGACCTCGTCGATGCCGACATGCGCGCCAAGCTGAACGTCGGGCCGCTCGGCAAAGGCGGAAGTGCCTACACGCCCAATCAGTCGACGTATCGCGCGAGCGACTTCCGGCAGACCAACGGGCCTTCGTTCCGGGTGATCGTCGACGTCGGCAACTGGGATAACTCGCGCGCCGTGAACCTGCCGGGCGAATCCGGCGATCCGGACAGCCCGCACTATCGCGACCTTGCTCAGATGTGGCTTGACGGCCAGTACTTCCCGCTGCTTTATTCGCGTGCGGCCGTCGAGGCCGCCACCGAAAAACGCATCCATCTCGTGCCGGGCGCGCAGACGAATTGACCTGCTCCACCGCTGCCGCAGCAGAAAATGCTGTGGCAGCGTGAAAAAAACGCTCCGCGCACCCTCAAAGGCCCCATGGGATGATTTCATTGACTGCGGCGTACGCGTAGCATCAACGTACTAATCGCCCGCAATACACCCTATGCGCGCGGCCGCGCCGCCGCGTCGATGATTCGCCCCCGCCTCATCCAGGGCAACCCGAAGGAGCAACCCGATGTCTCTCGTATTGACTCGCAATGAACTGATTCGCCCGCAGAATCTGATCGACGGCAAGTGGATCGACGCCGCCGACGCCGCCCGCTTCCCGGTCACCAACCCGGCCACCGGCGAATTGATCGTCGAAGTCGCGAACAGTAGCGCAACAGACGCACGCGCCGCCACCGACGCCGCGTCCCGCGCGTTCCCCGCATGGCGCGACAAGCTGCCGCGCGAACGCGCGGAGATTCTGCATCGCTGGCATGCGCTGATCGTCGCCAATACCGAAGACCTCGCGAAGCTGATGTCGCTGGAACAAGGCAAGCCGCTCGCGGAAAGCCGCGGCGAAGTCGCCTACGGCGCCTCGTACGTCGCCTGGTTCGCCGACGAGGCGACACGCGTCTACGGCGATCTGATCCCGCAGCAACAGCGCGGCAAACGCATGAGTTCGGTGAAGGAACCGGTCGGCGTGGTCGCGGCGATCACACCGTGGAACTTCCCGCTGGCGATGATCGCGCGCAAGATCGCGCCTGCGCTCGCAGCCGGATGCACGGTCGTCGCCAAGCCCGCCGAAGACACGCCGCTCACCGCGCTCGCGCTCGCGGCGCTCGCGCAGGAAGCGGGCTTGCCGGACGGCGTGCTGAACATGCTGTCGGCTTCGCGTGAAGAGGGGATTGCGGCGGTCGCTGACTGGCTCGCCGACGCACGCGTGCGCAAGATCACGTTCACGGGGTCGACGCCGGTCGGCAAGCATCTCGCCCGCGAATCGGCTGGCACGCTGAAAAAGCTGTCATTGGAATTGGGCGGCAACGCCCCCTTCATCGTATTCGACGATGCCGACCTCGACGCGGCGGTCACCGGTCTGATGGCCTCCAAGTTCCGCAACGGCGGTCAGACTTGCGTATGCCCGAACCGCGTCTATGTGCAGTCCGGCGTCTACGCGCGTTTCGCCGATCTGCTTGCGAAACGCGTCGCCGCGCTGAAGGTTGCGCCCGCAACCGATCCGGAGGCACAGATCGGCCCGATGATCAACGAACGTGCAATCGACAAGATTGCCCGCCACGTAGAAGATGCCGTCAAACACGGAGCAAAAGTGCTGACGGGCGGCAGGCGCCTGACCGAACTCGGCCCGAACTACTATGCACCGACGGTGCTAACCGATGCGCGGGAGGACATGATCTTCTGCTGCGAGGAAACCTTTGGGCCGGTGGCGCCCCTGTTCCGCTTCGACGACGAGGCCGACGCGATCCACCGTGCCAACGACACGCCGTTCGGCCTCGCTGCCTACTTCTACACGCAGGACGTGCGGCGCATCAATCGCGTTGCGGGCCAGCTCGAAGCAGGCGTGATCGGCATCAACGAAGGCGCCGTGTCGAGCGAAGCAGCGCCGTTCGGTGGCGTGAAGGAATCGGGTTATGGCCGCGAAGGTTCGAAGTACGGGCTCGACGATTATCTGTCGATCAAGTACATGTGTCAGGGCGGTCTGGATTAACAGACTGCTGCGCGTTCAGCGTTTTTCGCTCTGCCGCCTGACGTTACCGCCGCACCTGGTGTGCGGCGATACGCGAAGGCGGCATTCTGCGATTACTTCTGCAGCAACGCGTCCTGATGCGCCTTCACAAGATCGGCCATGCTGTTGAAGCGGAAATCGATCTTTGGCTGCACGCCCGGATTCATCGTCGCACCGAAGCCCTGCTTGGCATGCCGCCGATAGATCCAGCACGATGCAAGACCGAATTCGTTCGCCGGCTTATGGTCATGGAACAGACTCTCGGCCGTATGCAGAATCTTTTCTTTTCTGACGCCCCGCTCGCCCAGTTTCTCCAGCATGTACTCGAAATTGCGTGGTGACGGTTTATACGAGCCGACGTCTTCGGCCGTGATGATCGCGTCGAACTCGACCTGAAGTTTCGCGTTGCTATACGCAAAGCTTTCGTTGTCGATATTCGACAGAATCACGAGCTTGTAGTGCTTTTTCAGGTACTGCAATGCTTCTGCCGAATCTTCGAACGCCGGCCAATTCTGAATCGACTTGCCATACGCGATGCAGTCGCCCAGCGTGAATGGCACCTGCCATTCTTCGGCGAGTCGCTTGTAGACGATAGGCAACAGTTCCTGATAGCGCCTCGCCGGCGTGTATTTCTGCTGCGAGGATTCGTGGCGCGCGTGCGCTTCGAGCACCTGGTCGCGCGTCAGCGGTTGCCTGACGCGTTCGAGAAGCGGCCGCAGCCCCTCGAAGATGCCTGTTTCCCAATCGATCAACGTTCCGTAGCAGTCGAACGTCAACGCATCGAAGTCGGTGAGTTGCATACCCGTCCCCCTCAGTTGTTCCCCGGATGAACCCACAGTGTAGGGGTTTGTGGCGCCCCCCTGGTACACGCCGTCTCCCTCCCTCGTCATGCACCCCATTCATGACGCTCATTTTTGTCCCTAATTTGACCGGGTTTTCTCGCGGCTCTATGGTTCGGCCATGCCTGCCGGACTCGTATCGCCCCCCCGCCGATCAGCATGGCTGGGACGCGGAACCTTCAACATCGTGACCTTCCACATGCCATGAACTCTGACGCGACCGCCGCCCTCACACCCCTACCCGCTGTCCGGCCAACCAGCAAGGTTCGTCGCGCAGTGACGACCGCGGTGCTCGGCCAGATCCTCGAATGGTATGATTTTTTCCTCTATGGAACCGCCGCTGCGCTGGTGTTCGGCAAGCTGTTCTTTCCGGTCGGCAGCGATCCACTGACGGGCACGATCGCGGCATTCGGCGGCTTTACGGTGGGCTTCATCGCGCGGCCCATCGGCGGCGTCCTGTGCGGCCATATCGGCGACCGCTACGGCCGTAAGACCGTCATGATGCTGACGCTGCTGGTGATGGGCACGGCCACCGTCTGCATGGGTCTTCTGCCGACCTACCACCAGATCGGCATCGCGGCACCCGTCATGCTCGTGCTGCTGCGCATCCTGCAGGGCCTCGCGGCAGGTGGGGAATGGAGCGGCAGCATCCTGCTGATTCACGAGAGCGCGCCCGCCTCGAAGCGCGGTGCGCTGGCGGCGTGGAGTCCGAGCGGCGCGGCATTCGGCTTCGTGCTGTCGACCGCTGCATTCCTGCTCGTGCAGACACTCTCGCCGTCCGACTTCCACAGTTGGGGCTGGCGTGTGCCGTTCCTCTGCAGCGCCGTGCTGGTCGCGCTCGGTCTGTGGATGCGCCGCTCCGTCGACGAAAGCGCGGAGTTCGCCGAAGTGAAGGCCACGCGCCGCGACAGCCGCATGCCGATCGTCGAGGTGCTTCGTCAATGTCCGCGCGAAGTGCTGACGGTGTTCGGCCTGCGCTTCGGCGAAGGCGCCGCGTCCTACATCTTCTTTGCGTTCTCGATTGCCTATAGCCAGTTCATCGGCATCAAATCAAGCTGGGTGCTAGGCGGCCTGACCTTGTCGATGCTGCTGATGATCCCCGTTTCGCTGCTGATGGGACGCCTCACCGACAAGATCGGCCGCAAACCCGTCTATCTCGCCGGCGCGATCGCGATGGTGCTGGTCGCGTATCCGTACTTCACGTTGCTCGGCTCTGGCGTGCTGTGGAAAGTCATCGCGGCGCTCGTGCTCGCCAACAGCATCACGCTCGGCATTCTCGAAGGCGCACAACCCGCCTTCATCAGCGAATTGCTGCCGGTCCATCTGCGCTTCTCGGGCTTGGGCATCGGCCGCGAGATTTCCTCGGTACTCGGCGGCGGCCTCTCGCCGATGGTGGCGACCGCTTTGCTCGCCCACTACCGCAGCGCCACGCCAGTCGCCATTTATCTCGTCGTGCTTGGCTTGATCACCGTGCTCGCGACGTGTCTTGCGCCCGAGACCTTCCCCAAAGCGCTGCGACTTCAGGCGCAACGCAAAGAGCAGGACCACGCCTGACGTCCAGCCGACGCCGCGTCATCAACCCCTCATTCATTTCCTCACGTTGCCATCATGCAAAGCCTTCAAAGCAACAGTCTTTCGACCTACGCCTACGAACCTCGCGCGATCGATCACACGGATCCTTATCCGGAGTACGCAGGTCCGATTACCCTCGACGCGCTGATCGGCGAGATCGAGCGTCGCCGGGACGAATTCGATCAGGTGTCACATGTTCCGCGCGACATGGTCGCGAAGATGAAACGCGCGGGGATTTTCCGCGCGAGTACGCCACAGCGATTCGGCGGCGACGCGTTGCCGCCGCCGCAATTCCTGCGAATCCTCGAACGCATTGCCATCGCCGACGGCTCGACCGCCTGGGTCGCCGCGTTCGGCTCGGCGAATACTTATCTCGCCTCGCTGCCGATCGAAACGCAGCAGCACATTTATGCCACTGGCCCGGATCAGGTTTTCTCCGGCGGCCTCTATCCGCTGCAACCGGCCACCAGAGTGGCCGGCGGCTTCATGGTCAGCGGTCAATGGCGCTTTGCCAGCGGCTGCAAGGGCGCGGACTGGATCGGCGTCGGGATCGGCGGCACACCCGCAAGTTCAGGCGATGCGGGCGCGGGCAAGCCGTTCACCGCGGTATTTCCCGCGCATGAGGTGGAGATCGTCGAGAACTGGAACGTCGTCGGTATGCAGGGCACCGGCAGCCACGACTTGCGACTGCACGACAAATTCGTCGATACGCAATGGACTTTTGTACGCGGCGGCCAGCCGTTGATCGACGAACCACTCTACCGCTATCCCGCTGTCGCCTATCAGGCGCAAGTGCACGCCGCTGTCAATATCGGCCTCGCGCGCGCAGCGCTCGATCTGCTGACGGGCATGTCCGGATCGACCAGAACCACGACCGGCGCGCCGCGTCTCGCGGATCGGGGCTATTACCGCTCGGGCCTTGCGAAAGCAGAGGCCAACTGGCGCAGTGCCCGTGCGTTCTTCTACGAGTCCGCCGAGGCAGCATGGAAGACAATTGTTGCCGGCGATCCCGTCACGCAGGACCAGGCCAATTTGCTGCGCCTGAGTGCAACACATGCCGCGCAGGTCGGTGCCGAGGTCGTGATGCAGGCTTACCAGATGGCAGGAGTAGCCGCGATCTATCGCGAGAACCGCTTGCAGCGTCTGGTGCGGGATTCGATCGTCGTGACCCAGCACGCGTTTCTTGGCGAAGGGACTTACGACGCATCCGGCGCGCTGTTCGCAGGCGTGCCGCCGGTCACGCCTTATCCCTGATGCCCCTGACGCAACGACTCGCACTCCACAATCACGAGGCACAGAACGTGACGATCGAAGACACCAGAAAGCGTTTCCGCGACGCCATGGCGTGCCTGCCCGCCGCCGTCAACGTCATCACCACGAACGGGTCCGGCGGTCGCTGCGGCATCACAGCGAGCGCCGTGTGCTCGGTGACGGACGCGCCGCCGACCATGCTCGTCTGTATCAATCAGGCCAGCTACGTCCACGACGTACTGCATCGCAACCGCAATGTGTGCATCAACGTGCTCGCTGCCGGGTACCAGGATCTCGCGCGTGATTTTGCCGGAATGACAGCGTGTTCGATGGACGAGCGGTTCGGACGACATGCATGGGCGAGCGGACAAGCTTCGGTGCCCGTTCTCTCGGATGCGATTGCCAGTCTGGAAGGCGAAATCGTCGACATCAAGACGGTCGGTTCGCACTCCGTCATGTTCGTGCAGATCCGGCACATTGCGCTGCGATCCAATGGTGACGGGCTCATCTATTTCGGGCGGCAGTTCCATTGCCTGACGCGGCCGGCAGCGGCAACGCCATCCGTTACCGCGCATACAGGGAGGTAGGCATGGAGGTCTGCCTGTTTCTTCTTGCCCACTGCGATGACGCGGGCAAAGCGCGACTGCCTGTTGACCGGTCCCTGCTCGAAGCGGCATCGCGAGAAATACAAGGACTCACCCCGGGGCTGACCCGTTTCGTGATCCATCTCCCTGCGGAGTCGCCGGATAGCGACCCGTTGTCGAAGACCCATGCTTCGAGCCCCTGCTGCGCATTGCAATGGTATTTCGACGATCTCGGTTTGCTCGAAACAGCGCTGCAAGCCGACGGCGCGATGCACAGGATCGTGGATCGCATAACGAACGCTGCCAAAGTCAATCTCACGTTCGCACAGCAAGTCATGGCAGTCAGGCCATTCGCCACACCGAATCCAGGCGGCGCCGACCCTCGCGCTGAACGATGCACTTACCTCGTCAGCTACGAAGGCGAAGCGGAAGATTTCAACGCATGGCTGACGCACTACATCACACATCATCCGCCGCTGATGGCGCAACTGCCCGGTATTCGCGAACTGGAAATCTATACGCGACTCGAATACCGATCCGGCCTGAGTATTCCGCGCGCCACCGCCATGCAGCGCAACAAGGTCGTCTTCGACAATCCCGAAGCACTCGCCGCGGCGCTGGCGTCGCCGATCCGTGCACACATGAAACAGGATTTCAACGCATTTCCGCCGTACAGCGGACCAACCCCGCATTTCCCTATGCGCAGCATTTACGGTAATCTGAAACCGACATAAACGCCCCTCACTGCCGCGATCCGAACGTCATGACCAAGTCGCACCCCGGCATTACGGATTTGAATCTGCTGCGCGTGTTTCTGGCCATCTCCGATCTGCGCAGTCTGACCGCCGCGGGTGAGCGCCTCGGACTCACGCAACCAGCGGTCAGCCATGCACTGCGCCGTTTGCGTGTCCTGTTCGACGACCCTCTCTTCGTTCGAACGCCCACCGGCATGGTCCCGACCGACGCCGCTTTGCACTTGCATGCGCCCCTCACACAGGCGTTCGGGATCATCAACGTCGCGGTCCAGCAACTCGCGAAATTCGACCCCGCCATCGCGCAACGTGTATTCCGCGTTTCCATGTCAGACATGTCGGAGTTCTATTTTCTGCCCCCCCTTCTCACGATGCTCGACCAGAACGCGCGTGGCATCCGTATTGAGATCGCGAACTTCCCAGTCGACTCGGTTAGCACTGCAATGCGCAGCGGCAAGATCGATCTGGCACTCGGCTACGTGCCGGGCCTTGACCCGGGTTGCGTGAGCAAGACCCTCTTCGTCGACGAACATGTCTGCGTGGTGCGGGCAGGCCACCCGCTACGCAAACAGAAGCCAACCAAGGAAGACCTCGCGGGCTTGCGCTACGTCTACGCAAGCACAAACGCAACCGGGCACAGGATGGTCGAGCAATGGCTGGAAGAACTGAATCTCCACCGGGATATCGTATTGCGCTTGCCCCATTTCGTGGTGGCGCCCGAGATCGTTCAACATACCGATCTCGCCGTCATTTTCCCCAGGAGCATCGCGCAACGCTTTAACCGCAACAAGGCCTTTCGCATCCTTCCGTTGCCGTTCTCCCTGCCGCCCATCGAAATTCAGGTCCATTCGCACTCGCAATTCTCGGCGGACCCGGGCATTGCATGGCTCCTCGATGCGATTTACGCCATGTTCCATCAGCCGTCGATCGGTACCGAGACGGGACGTAGTTGAATCCTGGGGCGTTACAGTGCGTAGGTTCTTTGAAGCAGCGTGGCGATCAGGCTTCGCTGTTATGAATGAAATACGGCGGCACGTCCGGCCCCCACAGATAAAGCGAGTCTTCAGGCGGAAAGTCACCGGCCGGCCAGACTTGGCCTGCGCTCACGAAATCGATGTCCGCGGAAAACTCGGAGAACGAACCCCACGGGTCCATCACGTAGTGGAAGTAGTTCGAACCGAGCACATGGCGGCCCGTCCCCCAGCCACGCGTGTAACCCGCGACCGCCATTTGCGACGAGCCGGCGCCGACTTCATCGATACCGTCTACATCCCATGCGACGTGATGCCAGCCCTTCGCGCTGCTCTTCGCGAACGCGACCAGATGATGATCGCTGCCGTGCACAGCGTGCATGAAGGCGATGATGTCGGCTGAACGGTCGGACAGACGCAGGCCTAACGCGCGCTGATAGAAATCGGTTGCACGCAGCGTATCCGGCGTGAACAGCAGCACGTGGCTCATGCGCCGCGGCTTCACGATACACGCCTGCGAACGCGGATGCGAGCCGCGGCGATCGGCATCTACTTCTGCGCGGCCAAATGGTGTCTTTTGAGCCGGCGTGGTTTTCGGTCCGACGCCGACGTGAATCAGATTGCCGTCGGGATCGACGAACCACAGACCGTCATCCGTATGTTGCCGCCCTTCGGCAAGTGCTGCGGTGTCAGCACCGACACGGCCGCCCGCTTCGCGCACCTGGTGCTCGAGGGTCTCGAGATCGCCTTCGAAGCAATTGAAGCTGAGATACGCGAGTGATTTGTTAGCGGCAGGGAGAATACGCGCCCAACGGTGTCCGTCGAGCGCGCGTAACTCCAGTTGCGTATCGGTGCCCTCGCCGATGTCGCGCACGTCGAGGCCGAACGCGCCGTAGAAATGCCGCGCGTCGGCGACCGAAGGCACGTTCAGCGCGAAATGATCGATTGAATGAACGGCGGCGCGGCGCGTGGATGCATCGTTGCTCATCTCTGTCTCCAGCGAGGTAGTGCCCAACTCCTGGCGCGGCGCCGGAAGCGGCCTCTGTGGGCCGCGCGGGGGCACCGCGCGAAGAATCACCCGGACGCGTCAGCCGCGTGCGGGTTCCTGCACGATCGGATTACGCAGCGGCATGAATCCGTCGACGCTTACTTCGCAAACGTCACCCGGTTTCATCAGCAGCTTCGGCTCACGTGCCCAGCCAATGCCCGACGGCGTGCCGGTCACGATGATATCGCCCGCTTCGAGCGTGATCGCTTCGCTGATCGTGGAGATCAGCGTTTCGATGTCGAACACCATGGTGTCGGTCGAGGCGGATTGCACGATCTCGCCGTTCAGGCGCGTTTCCAGTTGCAAACCGCGCGCGCCGTGCGGAACTTCATCCGGCGTGACGAGTTCGGGACCAAAAGCACCCGTGCCGTCGAAGTTCTTGCCAACCGTCCATTGCGGCGTCTTGAACTGATAGTCGCGCACCGAGCCGTCATTGAAAAGCGCGTAGCCCGCAACGTGCGAGAGCGCGTCGGCCTTCGCGATATGACGGCCACCGCTTTTCAGCACAACAGCCAGCTCGCCTTCGTAATCGAGCGCATCGGATACGTTCGGACGCACGATCGGTTCGTTATGCGCCACCAGGCTGGTGTTCACACGCAGGAACAGCGTCGGATAACCCGGCTGTTCGTACTTGCTCTCCTGCGTGTGTTCGCTGTAATTCAGACCCACGCAGATCACCTTGCCCGAACGCGTGAGCGGCGGCAGAAACCTCAACTCCGCCACGGACCGCTCGCCGCTGACTTCAGCGCCCGCCGCGTAGGACACGAGATCGACGCCTCTCGCCAGCAGATCGTCGAGCGACGCCGGGCCCAGCACCTTTACCTTGCCATCTTTCAGCAGACCCAGCTTGCGCTGGCCCTCTTCTTCAAACTGCACGAATCGCATTTCGTCCTCCTCCCATGTTGAGGACGATCTTAAGACAAAAATATATATAAAACAACTTTAAATATTTTTTATTGTCGGCGCGCGCAGCGCGTCGGCAACCAGACGCGCGGTTGTACCGAAGTGATCCGCCAGTAACGAGCCTGCCAGCTCGACGTCATGCGACAGAACCGCCTCGACGATCGCCTCGTGTTCGTCGGCGACGCTGCGGTCGTGCCCATGCGGCGCGGTTGCCGACAGGTGCCGGTAACGCGCGGTCTGATCGCGCAGCATGGTCGCGAACTGCGTCAGCCACGGCGACTGGCAGCCGGCAATCAGCGTTTCGTGGAACCGGTTATGGGCGATTTCCCACTCAGGATTCAGCCGGTCGGAATGGGCTGGGTCGTAGACGGGCAAACGCTGCAGCAGATGATGCGCAGCCAGCAGTTCGCCTTCCCAGCGTGCATCGCGGCGGCGAATCGCCCGTGTAATCGCCAGCCGCTCGATGTCCTGGCGCGTTTGCGTGATGTCCTCCAGTTCATCCAGCGAGACCTCCGCGACGCGGAAGCCTTTCTGGTCGATCGCCACGACAAAACCGCTCGCGCTCAGGCGCGACAACGCTTCCCGTAATGGAATGGCGCCCACGTCGTAGCGCTCGCCCAGCTCCCGTACACGCAGCTTGCTGCCCGGCTCCAGCAGACCGGCGATGATGTCGCGCCGTAGCGTGGTTTCCAGCGCGGACGCTATCGTGCGGCCCGAGCCGTCGTCGAGTACTGCTGTCGCGTCGCTCATGGCCGCGTCCTCAATCTGATGGAAGTGATATAAACACCAATTTTATATATATTTTTTGATTTTACCAGCTTCATCGTCGAGCACCGGCTGCGGCGCCGTGACGTCCTCCATGTGCATAGGCATTGCGTCGTCCGCGGTACAACCCGCTATCCTCTGCCTACCGAAGATCAGGAAAAATGGATATGAATCTCAGGGCGTTACAGTGCTTCGTGATTCTGGCTGAGGAGCTCAATTTCAGCCGCGCCGCCGAGCGCCTGCATATCGCCCAGCCCGCGCTGAGCCAGCAGATCCGTTCGCTCGAAGAACGGCTCGGCACGCAGTTGGTGGATCGGGCAAGGCGCCCGCTGAGTCTGACCGAGGCCGGCCATTATCTCTGCACGGAAGCGCGCCAGATACTGGGTTCCCTGGAACAGGCGAGCCTTGTGGCCCAGGAGATCGGTGTGGGCCGGCGCGGCTGGCTCAGCATCGGCTTCACGCGCTCGGCGATGTACAGCATCTTGCCGCCCGCGCTCAAGGCGTTTCACCACGCGTTCCCGCAGGTCGAACTCAAGCTCTTCGAATTGCTCACGGAAGAGCAAACCGATGCGTTGCGCGATATGCGCATTCACATCGGCATTGGGCGGCAACCGCTGGCGATTGAGGGTTGCACGTCCTATCCGCTGCTGCGCGAGCGCGTCATGGTCGCACTCGAACCGAGCCATCCGCTTGCCGCGCACGACACCGTGCGGATTACCGATCTCGCCGATACGCCGTTGATTCTTTATCCGAAGCACCAGAACGCGCAGTTCAAACGCTCCGTGCAAACGCTCTATCGCGACGCGGGTGTGACCCCGGTCGTCGCTCACCAGGCCTATGAAATTCAGACCGCGATCGCGCTCGTGGCGGCGGGTCTGGGCGTCACGTTCATCGGCGAATCGGTCGCGCGGCACGGACGCACCGACGTCGTATTCCGCCACCTCAGCGGTCCCGGCTCGGCGTACCGATCGACACTCGCAGCTACCTTTCGCACCGACGACGCTTCACCCCATCTACGCGCCTTCCTTACCTGCCTCCCCGCTCCGCTTGCTACCCCCACACTATAAGTAAAAACCTATACAAGCATAAGCAAGCGGTCTTGGACTCCCCGTCCGAGCGTTCTTATCATGAAGTTCTTTGCTTCGGCCCCGCCCGTTCATGAGCGCATCAGCCCATGCAGACACGAGCGGCCCCTGAAATCCGGCCGCCAATCACGCGGTCAACGGACACTGCCGGCGTTCGATCCGGCAGGCCGACCATAAGAACGCAGCGACGGTTCATGAAGCCGTGGCAGCAAGGTAGGAGACAGCATGACCTCATTGAACGAAGCCGCAACCATGCGCAAAGTGTACGGGCGATTAATGCCCCTGCTCTTTGCGATGATGTTCTTCAACTATCTGGACCGGATCAATATCGGTTTCGCCGCGCTGGACATGAACAAGCAGCTGGGTTTCAGTCCAGCCGTGTTTGGTTTCGCGGGCAGCATTTTCTTCTTCGGCTACATGCTGCTGGAAGTGCCGAGCAACCTGTTGCTGCATCGGGTCGGCGCACGCCGCTGGATCGCGCGCATTCTGCTCACATGGGGCGCGGTCGCGGCAGCCACCGCCTTCGTCTTCAACGATTCGAGCTTCTATGTTTTGCGCTTTCTGCTGGGCGTGATGGAAGCGGGTTTTTTGCCGGGCGTAGCGGTCTATCTGACCAAATGGTTTCCTGAGCGCTACCGGGCTCGCGCGGTGGGTGGCTACATTATCGCGGGATCGTTTTCGGCGGTGCTGGGCGGTCCGATTTCAACGACGTTGATGACCTACGCGAACGGCGTTCTCGGTTTGCAGGGATGGCAATGGATGTTCATCCTCGAAGGCGTCCCAGCGATGGCGCTCGGCCTGCTGACGCTGCGCATCATGACCGAACGTCCGGCCGACGCCAACTGGCTTTCCGACGACGAAAAGCGCTGGCTCGAATCGACGCTCACCGCCGAACGCGAGGTTGTCGGCGGCAATACCCATTTTCCGCTGCTGCGCGTGGCGAGCGACATCCGCGTATGGAGCCTCGCGTGTCTGTTCGGCTGCGCGTTGGTTGGCATTTATGGTCTGTTCCTGTGGCTGCCGCAGATCGTCAAGAGTCTCGGCCATCTGAGCAATATCGAGGTCGGCTTTCTGTCCGCTGCGCCGCCGCTGCTCGGCGTGTTGGGCACCTTCCTGATCAGCCGCAGTTCCGATCGCACCGGCGACCGCAAGAAGCACCTCGCCTTCGTGTACGGCATGAGCGCACTGGCGATTGCCGGCAGTGCGTACGCGCCGAACCCTGTGATCGCCTACGCGCTGCTGTGTCTGACTGGATTGTTCATCTACGCGGGCAACCCGCTGTTCTGGAGCCTCGCGTCGTCGTTCAGAACCGGTGCCGCGGGCGCCGCGACCATCGCGCTGATCAATACCATCGCGCAGTTCGGTGGCCTGGTCGGCCCCTAGAGCATCGGGCTGGTACGCAATGCAACCGGCAACTTCAAGCTGGCCCTGCTGACGATCGCGGCGTTTCTGGTGGTCGCGACGATCATCGCGCTCGTGATGCGTGTCACGCCGGCTGAAAATGACGCCGCCTCGCTCGCGGGCGGCGACCCTGCCCCGCGCGCTTGAAACCGCTTGAAAACCGTGGCTCAAGAAATAGCGAATGCACGACGCGGACCTTTAAGAACGCGCAAGCACAGGTAAGCACTCACAAGGATACCCAACGGGTTTTCACACCATGATCATCGATTGCCACGGTCACTACACCACCTCGCCGAAGCAGCACGAGGCCTGGCGCGCGCAGCAGATCGCCGCGCTGAAAGACGGCGGTTCGCCGCCACCGCGCCCTGTCATTACCGACGACGAAATTCGCGAGAGCATCGAAACCGGCCAGATTCGCATCCAGCGCGAACGCGGCACCGACCTCACGATCTTTTCGCCGCGCGCCGCCGGCATGGGGCACCACCTCGCCTCGGCCGATGCCAATGCGGCCTGGTCGAGCGAATCCAACGACCTCATCCATCGCGTGGTTTCGCTGTTCCCGCGCAACTTCGTTGGGGTGTGCCAGTTGCCACAGGCACCGGGCACGGCACCGGCCAATTGCATCGCCGAATTGCGGCGTTGCGTGGAAGAGCTCGGATTCATCGGCTGCAATCTGAATCCGGATCCTTCGGGCGGCCACTGGTCGGGACTGCCGATCACGGACCGCTCGTGGTATCCGCTCTATGAAGCGATGGTGGAACTCGACGTGCCAGCGATGATCCACGTGTCCTCCTCGTGCAATCCGAATTTTCACGCGACGGGCGCCCACTACATCAACGGCGACACCTCCGCGTTCATGCAGTTGCTACAGGGCGATCTGTTCGCCGACTTCCCGACCCTGCGCTTCATCATTCCGCACGGCGGCGGCGCAGTGCCCTATCACTGGGGACGTTATCGGGGCCTCGCGCAGGATATGAAGCGGCCGCTGCTCAGCGAATACCTGATGAAGAACGTGTTCTTCGATACCTGCGTGTATCACCAGCCCGGCACCGAACTGCTCGCCAAAGTCATTCCGGTCGAGAACATCCTGTTCGCGTCGGAAACCATCGGTGCGGTACAGGGGATCGACCCGGAAACCGGCCACTACTACGACGACACGCGGCGCTACATCGACGCAATCGAATGGCTCAGCGACGCAGACCGTCAGCGTATTTACGAAGACAACGCCCGCGCGGTGTATCCGCGGTTGTCCCGTCAACTCGAGCAACAATTCGCCACCCAAGGGGCAACGTTATGAATACCGCTACGAATCCAATCGGTTGGCGCGAACACGAATCCGCGCCTCAGGCAAACCAGGCAACACTCGACGCATTGCGTGAACTGGCAGTTTCGCTGCTCAGCGACAACATGGCGCGCGCGAGCGGAATGGTCGGCTTGCGGCCATATCATCTGCCAAAGCCGATGGCCGGCACCGCGGTCACGGTGCACACCCGCGCCGGCGACAACCTCGCCATCCATCGCGCGTTCGACTTTTGCCGGCCCGGCGATGTGCTCGTGATCGACGGCGCCGGAGATCTGACGCAAGCGCTGATGGGCGAGATCATGGCCAGCTTCGCGGAGAGCCTGGGCGTGCAGGGCCTCGTCATCGACGGTGCGATCCGCGATGTCGGCGCGCTGCGTCAGCGCGATTTTCCGGTGTATGCGCGTGGCGTGACGCATCGTGGGCCATACAAGAATGGCCCCGGCGAGATCAACGTGCCGGTCACGGTCGGCGGGACGGTGGTTCATCCCGGGGATATCATTGTTGGCGATGAAGACGGTTTGCTCGCGATCTCGCCCGCTGACGTGGAAGCGGTGATCGACGGCGCACGGCGGCAACATGCGAAGGAAACGGCGGCGTTGAAGTCGATCGCCAATGGAAGTTTCGATCGGTCCTGGGTCGTGCCTCATCGCGACCGGATGATGAACAACTGACTTCACGCTTGGCGTCAGAGCGTGCATGATGCTGGTTCGCCGCGTATCGTGAGTCGCGTACCACGTGTCGCGGCGAATCAGCCATCATCGTCCCCACCCCGCAGGAATCGCGTACCTCATGGCGGAATATCTGAACGCGGCAACGCTCCTTGAACTCGCGCAACGTGCGGAACAACGTGACGTCGCGCCATGCACGTGTACTAAAACACCACTGGACGGCTGGCTATCGCAACCGCTTTCTCTCGACGAAACGCAGTTGAAGGAAGTCGGCACGCTTGCACCGGATGACGACCCTGAACCCACGTTCAGCGAGTATCTGCCGGGCAAAACGGGCTACTGGTCGGCCGACGCGCCCATCGCGCCGCGTTACTTCCCGTACAACCGCTGTACCGTCTGGCAGTGCTCATTGTGCAGCCGTCTTTATCTGCGATACACGGAAGGCGGTGGCTACTTCGTCGATCGCAGGATTCGCGCTTTACAGTCGGCATTGATCGAGGACGTTCCGCTTCCTGAATAAAGCTGCATTCCGGCGGCGCGCACCTAATGCCCAGGCTTCAGCGCCGCATACGTCCCCGGCGTAATCCCATAGGCTCGTTTGAAAAGCCGGTTGAGATGGCTTTGATCGTAGAAGCCAACGGCCGCGGCGGCCGTCGCCGCGCCATGCCCCGCTGCGAGCATCCGTTTTGCCGCGAGCAGCCGAACCTGCGTTGCATAGGCGTGCGGCGGCAGTCCAAACTCTTTACAGAAGGCACGGGTGAGGTAATAGCGGCTCAGCCCGACAAGTTCCGCCAGTTCGTCGACCGGGATATCGCGCGCATAGTTGGCGGCGACGTACTCACGCACTTGCGCCATCTTGTGGGCTTCGCGCCGCGCTTCGCCGAGTTCGTGCCTCGATTGACCGTATCGTCCGACCAGCATCCCCATCGCGGCCCACCAATTCGCCTGCCGCTCCATCAGCGAAACGGAGCCGTGTTCATCGAGACTCGCATGCGCCTTGACCAGCAGACCGGCAAGGTGCGCATCCTGATAGAGGCCAGGCGGGATCAGAAGCGGTTTGTCGGGACGCGAGTCGGGCGAGAACACCGCGCCCAGCGCACCCAAGCCCTCCATGTCGAGGTAGATGGCGCGATAAATCCATTCGCGGCCTTCCCACACCTCGCCGCTGTGATACTCGCCCGGGCCGAACACGAGCACGCTGCCGGGTCCGGCGACGTCGCTGCCCGTGCGCGTA
Source organism: Paraburkholderia sediminicola (assembly GCF_046026855.1). GTDB lineage: Bacteria > Pseudomonadota > Gammaproteobacteria > Burkholderiales > Burkholderiaceae > Paraburkholderia > Paraburkholderia sediminicola_A. Next base: position 57,257 of record NZ_JAQQET010000010.1, read on the forward strand.
TGACACTGGCCCGCACCGGTTTGCGTCATGACGATGACGAGTTCGTCGTGCAGATGCCGGTCGAATTTGTGCTCGCCATAGCGAGCACTGGCGAGGCAGGCGCCGTCGAGCGCGCCGTCTCGCCAGCACACCACCTCCGGGCCGCTTTTATCCGATGTGTCCATGGGTCGCTCTCCCGGGATGTCCTTCAAACCAGCTCAATTCTCACCCGGCGATTGCGGCGCCCCTTGTTCTCTATCTTCACGATGCGGATCGGTCTCGATTGCGCCGTATTGGTCAGATGCGTGCCGCCGCAAGCCTGCCGGTCCAGGTCGCCGATTTCGACGATCCGCACCGTGCCGTCGGATGTCGGCGGCGGCGCCACTGAAAGGCTGCGGATCAGGCCCTGGGTCGACTTTGCTTCCGCCGCGCTCACGTAGTAGGTGCGCACGTCCATGGCGCTGCGGATCACCTCGTTGGCGGGCTCCTCCAGCAGGCGCAGCGCGTCGTTATCCGCTTCGGGCAGATCGAAGTCCATCCGGGCAGTGCCGTCGGCATTGATCTGCGCGCCGGTCACGAGCGCGCCGGCGAAGCGCTGATACACGAGGGCGTTGAGAATATGCGTGGCCGTATGAAGCTGGGCGACGGCGGCGCGCCGGGCCGCGTCGACGGCCACGTGCACGTTGCCGTTCAGTTCGAGCGGCTCATCGAGCAGATGCCATAGCATGCCGCCTTCCGATTCAACGCCGGTAATGCGAACCGCGCCGTGCGCATGCGTCAGCGTCGCGGCGTCCGACACCTGCCCCCCGCCGCCCGGGTGCAAGGCCGAGCGGCCCAGCACGACTGCGCCGGGCCGCGAGGCGATCACGCTCGTTTCGAACTCAAGTAAGTCCGGCTGCTCATGGCAAAGATAGTGCGGCACCTTGATGTCCTCGCGTGAAATGACTGATTACGCCTAGCATACTCAGTCTCATGGGAGGTCGTCTTGGTTAAAAATGCCCTTTACGGCTGGGGCCGGATCATGGCCGCTAGCGCGGCCTACTCACTCGCCACACTTTCACCCGCCAACAGATTGGTCCGCATCCACGCCTCGAGATCGCCGACTTCAATGCCATGTTGCGCATTGAATGTCCGCTCCTTGTCCCACGCCACACCAGTTCCTTCGGCGAACACGAGCCGATATTTCCTGATCGGATCGCCGGGCTGCTGAGCCAGTTCCCCCCTCAACTGCGGCACGCTCCACTGGACACGTTCGACGTTCAGGCCCAGCATCGCATCGACTGCGTCCGCCAATCGGCGATAGGTCACCGTGTCGCCCGCGACGTAAACAATCTGCGCGGCAATGCGCGGTTCAGCAAAGACGATCTCCGCCGTCAGCATGCCGATGTCGGCGGCGGTTGTCACGGTGACGGCGTTGTCCCAGCTTCCCAGGGCGTGCACCGTGTTTTGCTCCAGGTTCACTACACCAAAAGACGGGTCAAACAGGAAGCTGGTGAACATGCCTGTCGACACGATCACCCACTCCGTCTGAGTTTGTGCGCGTAAGAGATCGCGCACGTCCAGTTGTTCGTCGAACAGATCCTGCGCGCTGCCCCGACCAATAACGTCGTAATCCACGCCGAATTGCCAGGGGAAATAGCGCTTGACGCCGGCTTCGAGCGCGGCGCGGGCGATCTTGAGCTGCACGCCTTTGCCGCCGACAAAACCCGTGCACGAGATGACGGTGTCGAAGCGTCGGAAAACAGCAGCGAGCGATGCTTCGGACTGGTCCGCCAGATCGCCCGGGACCAATTCGATGTTGAGTGCGCGCAGTTCGGCGACATCCTTCTGCTTGAGCGAATCGCTCGAAGCAATGGTCGACGAGCGCAGGAGAGCCGCGACCGAAACGCCCGGCCGCGACGCAGTGTGGCGCGCAAGACTGTGTAGAACGGCCATACCGAGTTCACCGGCGCCGAGGACGAGAATGGAATTTTTGTACGACATGGATACGACCTCTTCAAAGCTTGAGAAGTGTTGTCAGAAGCGTCCGCTTACGCGAGCCGCCGTCACCGGCGCGACACCTCGCAGTGGCTTGCGCTGGAGGTCAACCGGACGATCTGGAGTGTAGGTGCGCTGATGGGCGGCATTGTTCGCCGTCGTTGAAATGAGATCGCGCCCGGGTCGAACGATCCGCCTTCAATTCGCTACTGGCACTGAACCGTTTGAGCTGGGCAGCACGCAGATCGCGGTACGATGGAGGCCCCGCCAGGCAGTCCGCGAGCGGCGGGGAGCGGATTGAGTAGCGAGTTGAGAACAGCGAGCTGAGAAGCGGATTGAGAAGCGAACTGGACAGGCGCCGTGCTTATGGACAAACTTCAAGCGATGACCATTTTCGCGCGCGTTGTTGAAGCTCAGAGCTTCAGCAAGGCGGCGCAAACGCTGTCGATGCCGCGATCGTCGGTTACGACGATCATTAAAAGTCTGGAGCATCATCTGGGCACCACGCTGCTGCGCCGTAGTACGCGCACGCTCAGCCTGACCGACGCGGGCAATCGATACTACGCCTCATGCCGCGCCATTCTCTCCGACATCCAGCAGGCGGAAGGCGATTTATCGGAAGACGCAGCGGCGCCGCGCGGGCGCGTACGAGCGGACATGCCGGGCGTGATCGGCCGGGCAATCGTGTTGCCGAGGCTTCGGGAATTCGAGCAGCGCTTTCCTGACATCGAACTCGTACTTGGACTGAGCGACCGCCCTGCCGACCTCATTTACGATGGCATCGATTGCGTCATCCGTAGCGGAGAACTGGCTGATTCGACCTTAAGTGCGCGCCAGCTCGGGCAACTGGTCTGGCTCACCTGCGCGTCGCCGCGCTATCTGAAGGAGCATGGAGAACCAGAGACCGTGAGCGGGCTCAGTACCCACCGCGCGATCAATTACATATCGAATGCGACCGGCAGACCGTTAGACTGGCGCTTCAGCGTGGACGGCGAAACGCTCACCATGACCATGCAAAGCCGCTTTGCTGTCAATGAAACCGAAGCCTACCTGCAATGCGGCCTGGAAGGGTTGGGACTGATCCAGTTGTCGGAGTTCGTAGCGTTGCCATACCTGAAAACAGGCCGGCTGAAAGAAATTTTGGCACATGCGAGATGCTCGCCGGTGCCCATTTCCCTTGTTTATCCACACGGCCGGCACGCAAGCGGTGCCACCCGAGCGTTTGTCGATTGGGTCGTGGAGATTTTCGAGCAAAATGACATCCGACGAGGTACTTAACCGGGATTCACCCGTCATACGCCAATCTGACTGGAAGATTCGATGTCCAAACAAATTGCTAACGCGAGTCGACCGCCCACCCTCACCGGGCTATTCCTGATATTCAGCCGTATCGGGCTCACCAGCTTCGGTGGCGGCCTGAGCGGCTGGCTCCTGCGGGAATTCGTCCAGGATCGCGACTGGATCAGTGAAGAAGACTTTTTGAACGGCCTGGCGATTTCTCAGGCGCTGCCGGGCATCAACGTCAAAAACATGGCGATATGGATCGGCCACCGTCTGCTCGGCTGGCGCGGCGCGTTGCTGGCAGTCGCCGGCATCATCATCCCGCCCGCTATTTTTATTATTGTTCTCGGCACGCTTTTCAGTCACCTGCTGCAGTTCCCAATCGCTCACATCCTGCTCGCAGGCGCGGCAGCCGCGGCCACCGGCCTGTCTTTGTCGATGGGTGTGACGACCGCGCTCCGGGTGCGGTGCAGACTCCTTCCTCTGCTCTTCCTCGCGGGCACCTTCATCGCGGTCGGCATATTGCGTCTGCCGCTGGTGTGGGTCGTGGCAGGCGCGGGTGGCCTGAGCGTGCTTGCCGAATACATCAAACTACGCAAAGCCTAGCCATGTCGAATCGCGTTCTTCTACAGCTAACCGCGGTTTTCGCGCCCCTGTCGCTGGTCACGATAGGCGGTGGCCAGGCCATCATCGCCGATATCCAACGGCAGGTTGTCGACGTGCATGGCTGGATGACGCATGCCCAGTTCGCCGTCGACTTTGCCATCTCGCGCATGGCGCCCGGCCCCGGCTCGCTGCTGGCTACGTTGATCGGCTGGCAGATCGCGGGGTTCTGGGGCGCTGTCGTGGCCACGCTGGCATTGCTCGCGCCTACCGGCATCCTGATCTACGGCGTGACCCACATCTGGACACGCTATCAGGGCGCGGCGTGGCAATTGGCGCTCGAGCGCGGGCTGCGGCCCGTCGCCTCCGGCATGATCCTGGCTGCGGGATGGGTTCTGCTGAAGTCGCTCGACGGCGGGCTTCCGGCCAAAGCGATTGCCCTCGTTTCAGTAGCCACGCTGCTCAGCACGCGAATCAATCCGCTGCTTCTACTGCTTTGCGGTGCCTTGCTGTTGCTGGGCATGTCTGAGCTCGGCGCCAGCCTCCCCGCCATGCTTCAAGTGCATATAGCGAGCTAGTGCAATTCCATCACGGCGTCTGCAGCGTGCCGTCCCTCAGGCGAGTTTGCGTCCACGTCGATGGTGGACGCCGGGCGCACACCCGCCGGCTTCGCCAGGCACGGCGCAACGCGCCACAAGGCGCGCTACCTTTCGCCTCAGACCTTTGCGATGTGCGTCTCGGCAATCGCGCGGACATCGATGCGACGCGGCAGGATAGCGTCGCGGTCCGCGCTGTCGGCGACTTTCTGGAGTGCGGCGATATCCGCCTCGGTCACGAAGTGCTGTTTCAATGACGCGCGCTGCGTGATCTGCCTGGCGGCTTCGAACGGTGAGCGCGTCAATGTCGAGTAAACCTGCGCGTAAGCGTCGGGGTTTGCAAGCGCCCAATCACCCGCACGTTGCAGCCTGAGCAGAACGTCTGCCATGGCCGCGCGTTTGCGCGCATCCGCAAGCGCGGCACCCGACGCCGTGATAAAACCGAGACCACTATTGATACCGGAACCGTCGCGCAAAATGCGCGCGCCACGTTGGACAGCGATGCCGTAGTAAGGATCGAACGTCGCCCATACTTCGATCGAGCCGGACGCGAACGCAGCAAACGCATCGACGGGCAGAATGAAACGGACCTTGACGTCGTCCTTCGAGAGTCCGGCTTCGGCGAGTGCGCCATACAACTGGAATTGCGAAATGCTGCCGCGCGCCGACGACACGAATACGTTGCGCCCCTTCAGATCCGCCACCGTACGAATCTGCGAATCGCGTGCCACCAGAATGCCGAGTTGCGCGCCCGAGCCCACACGCGTCGCGACGATCTTCAAGGTCGGGTCGCCGACAGCCGCTGCAAGCACGGGCAAATCACCCGCCGGGGCAAGATCGACGGCGCCTGCGCGTTGCGCCTCGAAGAGTGGCGCCGCCCCCTGGAAGTTGGCCCAGCGAAATGCGTATGGCGTGCCGTCGAGTACCTTCGCCGCTTCGGCGAGCGCCCGTGTGCCGCCGGCCTGGTCGCCGAGCACGAGCGTGGTCGTCGCCAGATCGGCGGCCTGCACGCTGCGTGAATGAAATGCGCCGGTTGCGGCAAGCGCCGGAACTGCACTGAGCAGCTTCAGCGTACGTCGACGCACGGAAAAAGACGTGAAAACAGAATCGGCCATATGCCCTCGCTTGCACTATTTCTGCAAGCGTAGCGATCACCATGCATCATGAGAATGATTCAATTCCGATATCTATATCGCGGCCGGGCAGCTATCTTTTTCACCCAGGCACGAACCCGTCACTTACGACTTCTCGAATATGCCGCGATAGCCGCCGTACATCGACAGAACGATCAGCGCGCTGATTAGCGGCATCACCACCAATCCGCGCAGAAGCAATGGCGCCGAGTTGGCCAGCAATACATCGCCCGCGGCCACGATTCCGTACACGGACGCAACGCGCCAGTTTCGCACGACAGCACGCAAACTTGCCGCCATCGCACTCAACGGTGAGACGTTGTTCAGAACAACCAGCGTCGGCGCGAACCAGACCAGCGAAGCCGCGACCGCATAGGCCAGCATATCGAGTACCGGCTCCAGCGCATTGCCCGTGCCGTTGCGCGTGCCATAAACAATCGTCAGGTCATGCATGCCATTCGGTGTAACAGATGCCTTCATGGACACATGGAACGCCGCGAACGAAATCAGCTGACCCGCACAGGCAACGGCAGCGCCGCACAGCCCGATCGTGATCAACGCATTGCGATGCACACTGACGGCCTCGACCGTCTCGCGAATCGACCACGGACGCGCATTGCTCGAGCGTTCCTGCATCAGCACCAAACCGGCGGCGAGGATCGGCACGACGAGCACTGCCAGCACGCGCAACGGCGGCGCCAGTTCGAACAGCGTCGCGAAATCGGCGCAACCGAGAATTGCCACGAGCCACAGCACCGGATTCGCGCGAGCGATGCGGAACCCGTCCGAGAGCCAGCCGGCAACGCTTTGCAAGCTGACCACGCGACTATCCGGATAGCGCAATCCGGAGGCATGTTGCGGACGTGCCGGAACTGCCGTACCGCCTGAATAATGCATATTCATGACCGTTTCCTTTTCATCGAATGAGGATAGAGACGTCAGTCAACCAGCGCCGTGCCTCAGGCGGATTGCCCTTCGTCGAGTCGGGCAGTAATAAGATCGAGTTGCCGCTGAACGTAGCGGACGAGAGCGCGCCATGTAATGCGCGTCAACCACAAACACAGCCATAAGCCGACAATGCCGGCAACCAGCATTGCAATTCCGTAAATCATCGCGCCGATGCCTGAGCCATGCGACCCGACGATCACGAGGCCGTCTGAACCGTCCTTGATCGAGATATGGTCACGATCGAACACGACCGAATCCGAGCCGCTGTGGACCGCCATACTCTTGCCGCTGCCGTCCTCGCCTTGCACGAAAGACACATGGTCGCCGTGGTTCCTTATGTCCCACGCCATCGACTTCGCACCGGTTCCGATACGCGCCACCGCTATGTGGTCCCCTTCGTCATCTTTAAGATCGAGCGCAACGATGTCCGCGGATGCGATAGACCATGTGCCGTCCGGCTCGACCGTGAACAGATCGCGCGCGCCGCCAACGGAATTGATCTTGAGTTTGCCTTCGTCATTCTTCACGTCGATCGGACCGGCACGCGTTACGATGGAAATCCGTGTCGCTGCATCCGGCCGCAGCAGGAAACGGTCGCCGACCACTTTGAATACTTTCATATTGGCTGTTGCGAGGCGCACGTCGCCTTGCGCGGAAGAGTCATCCGCATCGTCGTCCGCGTCGTCATCGTCTTTCGCCGCTTTGTCGTTACCTTTGCCGCTCGCTTGCTGATCCGTTATCCGGTCACTGCTCTCGAAGCTGAACGGCACCGAATGGAACGATGGCCACCCGAACATGTGATGACTGCCGAGCGCGATCACCGTCACCAGCCCGGCTACCGTCAGCGCACCGGAAACCGCGTAGCCGATCGTCAAAATCAGCAGATAGAACATGAACGGGATCAGCAACAGCAATTGCAGCAAACCAAGCCCCGCAATCGACGCGACCACCCGCATCAGATTGCCGAACGAGCGCCGCGTTTCCCACTGACGGAATGTCGCCTGCGCCTTCAGTTCGCGTGCGAGCTTCACCGGGTCACCGAGCGCTGCGACCACATCTGCCTCACTGCGGCCCGCTGCGAGCGCGTCGCCGAAATACTCGCGATAGTCGGCAACAATTTCGTCGACCACCTGCTTCGGCAAACTCCGCAGTTCGTGGCGCAATTGCTGGATGAATGCGTCCTGCGTCATTGCTTTTCCCCTGTTCCTGAGCGTGTACCGGACAAGGCCAGCACACCGTTGACTTCATCGACAAAACTGCGCCATTCGCCTTGCATTTCCGCCAGGCTGCTGCGGCCTGCCGCCGTCAGCGAGTAGTATTTGCGCGGCGGCCCCGAGCTGGATTCGACGAAATAGGTCGACACCCAGGCCTCGGCCTGCAGCCGGCGCATCAACGGGTAAATCGTGCCCTCGCTGATCTCCATGGTTTCGGATAGCGTTGAGACGAGCTCGTAGGCGTAGCTGTCACCGCCGGCGAGGACAGCTAACACGCACATGTCGAGGGTTCCCTTCTTGAGCTGCGTTTTCATTCAATTCCATTACATTAGCGTGCATGGCACGGTACCTTGCTATGCACTGGTGCGAAACGCACCGATCCACGTGATGTGGAACGAACTCTAGCACTCAGTACTATTCAATGCAAGGTACTGTTTTATGCACAGGACAGACAAGCTGACCAGATCACCGCGGAAAAACCCATGCGCCGGGCCGTCCGGCCCCGTCCTCCGCCGAGGTTGGACGAGCCATCAACCGGAAGAAGCCGCCCACCGGAGCGGCCGCCCGACCATTCGCTGCATTAATACAAAGGATTAGAAAACAGACTTTTACTTATTGTTTTTGGCTTCCGATAAAGGCACCAGGCCATGCGCGCAATGGTTGCGGTCATGCTCTGAAATCACGCCACCCAATATTTACGCCGCTAATGATCAGCACTGGAAAAATGAAATTGACGGACACTGACACGCTAACGAACACTACGCGTACGACAGCAAGCGAGAACCAGGGAGTCTTCTGACATGCAATCCACGCCCACACCCGATCGAATGAGCGATACGCCGGCGCCGCTCGACGCCGAACAGCAGGTACGCGAGGAACTGGCGGCGCTCTACCGGCTGGCCGCTCACTTCCGCATGACCGACATGATCGACACGCACATCACAGCGCGCCTGCCCGGCTCGCCGGGCGAGCCGCCGGCATTTCTGATCAACCGCTATGGCGTGCTGTTTCATGAAATGCGCGCGTCGGATCTCGTGAAGATCGATCATCTCGGCAACGTGATCGACAAGCGGGCGCGCAGCGAACCGGCACTGTTTCGTGTGAACGCTGCGGGGTTCACGATTCATTCAGCCATCCACGCGGCACGCGACGATCTGCATTTCGTGATCCATACGCACACTGCCGCCGGAACAGCGGTATCGGCTCAGGAGCAAGGGCTGTTGCCGATCAGTCAGCATGCTTTGAAGTTCTACGGCAAGCTCGCGTATCACGATTACGAAGGCATCGCGCTCGAACTCGGCGAGCGCGAGCGCCTGGTGCGCGATCTCGGCTCCTGCAAGGCGATGATCCTGCGCAATCACGGGCTGCTAGCGGCAGGCGCCACGGCGGCCGAAGCGTTCCACGAGATCTATTTCCTCGAGCGTGCCTGTCAGGCGCAAATCCAGGCGCTGGCCGGCGGCAGCGCGCTGCGCATTCCGCCGCGAGAAGTGTGCGAGTTGACCGCGAGCCAGTTCGCGCGCGAAGACTCCGCGGAAATCTCAGAGTTGGCGTGGCACGCGGCGTTACGGTTGATCGACGACCCGCAATCCGACTACCGCAGCTAGGCCCGTTCTCCGATTCGATGCAATGACCAAATTAGTTCTGATGAGCCGTGACTACGACATGTCACATCTGGTGCAGCCGATTCTGCGCGCCGCCCCTGAATTCGATGTCGTGATGCACGGCGAGCAGTCCGCCGCCGATGCTGACATCGCCGTGTGCTGGAACCCGCCGGCCGGCGCACTGGCGGCGCTGCCGAAACTGCGGCTCGTGCACAGCATCGCCGCGGGCGTCGACAATATCCTGTCCGACCCTGCCCTGCCCGCCGTGCCGCTGTGCCGCGTCGTCGATCCGCAGCACGCACGCGGCATGAGCGAATTCGTTACGTGGGGGGCGCTGCACTTTCATCGTCAACTCGATCGCGTGCTCGCCAATCAGCGTCTCGACCGCTGGTTCCGGCACGAACAGCGTGACGCTTCCGAATGTGCCGTCGGCATCATGGGACTGGGAGAAATCGGCAGCCGCGTCGCCACGGACTTGCAGCGCTTCGGCTTCGCGGTGCGCGGATGGGGGCGCAAGCCTCGTGAACTGCCGGGCGTGACGACCTTTTCCGGTCCCCATGAGTTCAAGCCGTTCCTCCAGGGGACGGACATCCTCGTGTGTCTCCTGCCGCTCACGCACGAAACCCGCTGGATTCTCAACGCGAACACGTTCGAACACTTGCGGCCGGGCGCGAAACTGATCCACGTCGGCCGGGGCGAACATCTGGTGCCCGCGGACCTGATCGCCGCGCTGACGAGCGGGCAGATCGGCGGTGCGATCGTCGACGTGTTTCCGACCGAACCATTACCCCGCGAAGATCACCTATGGCGGGCACCGAATCTGATCGTGACGCCTCACATGGCGTCGGTCGCAAGCTCGGAAACGATCGGCACGCAGGTGGCGCACAACGCACGCAGGCTGATCCGCGGCGAACCGCTGCACAACGTGGTCGACGTCACGCGCGGCTATTGAGTGCAGCTATTGAGTATGGCTATTGCGCGCCGCGCTGACGGTCAGCGCCTTCCGCCTGGCCGTCGATGAACACATTCAGCGCATCGATAAACGCGGTTTCAGCAGCGCTCAGCTTGCGGTCCAGTGACCACAGCATGTAAATATCGAGGTCGGCTACACCTTCATCCGGCGGGAGCCGCTGAAGGCGGCCTTGCGCGATGTCGTCGCGCACGACGTGTTCCGGCAGGCAACCGATGCCGAAGCCCGCGAAGATGAAACGCCGCACCTCGGTCATGCTCGACGACGAGCCGACCACACGCCCCGTGAAGCCCATCTCGTCACGAAAGAAGGTGAGCGGCGACATGTGGTCGCCGACTTTGTCGCCGGTGAAGGAGACGAACTTCTCGCCGGCCAGATCGGCGACCCGAAGGTCGCTGCGCCCAAAGAGCGGGTGATGACGTCCGCAGAAAAGTGCATACCGTTGACGCAGAAACACGCGGCTGTCGACCCGTTTAGGTAACGCGCGCCGCGGCGTCAGTCCGAGCGTTGCGGACTTTTGCTGGAGACTGTTCACCACGTCGGCGCTGCGCATTGCCTGGCTTTCGAGTTCGATACGCGGATACGTGCGATGGAACTCCGCGAGAAACGTGTCATAGGCCGGAAAATCGATTCCGCTGACGGTGCTCACGCGCACCATGCCGGAGATATCGTGACCGCGATCCACCTCGGCAAGCGACAGACGCGAGATCATGCCGTACACGTCCTCAGCAATCTGCTTCACTTCGATACCGGCCTGCGTGACCTCGATGCGCGGGCCGTGGCGATCCACGAGGCGCAGTCCCAACTGTTCCTCCAGCCGACGCAAGGCCTGGCTCACCGCAGGCTGCGTCAGATGCAGCTTCGTTGCCGCGCGACTCACGCTGCCTTCTTTCGCAATGGCGAGAAAAGTACGCAGCAGGTTCCAGTCAAGGCGGTCGTTCAGATAGGTGTCCGGGCGGTCTTTGCTCACGACAGTCTCACTTTTTTCATCATCCGAAAAAATTATACTGAGGATCGGGGCTAGAAATGAGACTTATTGTTTTTGATCAGGGCGAGCATTAGCCATTCTGATAGTGAAGATTAAAAATGCGAATTTTGCGGGCGTATTTCGGCGACCGATAAAGACAGCAGTCAAGCCAACGCTGCTCGTCCATCAACAGGATTCCCATGTCCCATTCTGAACAGACTCATCAGCCCGTGCGCGCCGCCACTGCGGCTTTTATCGGCACGGCCGTCGAGTTTTACGACTACTACACCTACGCGACCGCCGCCGCGCTCGTGCTCGGTGACGTGTTCTTCCCGAGCAGCAATCACTTTCTGAGTACGATGGCTTCGTTCGGCACGTTCTTTGTCGGCTTCATTGCGCGCCCATTGAGCGGCGCGGTATTCGGGCATCTCGGCGACAAGCTGGGCCGCAAGAAGATGCTGCTGCTGACCATGTTCCTGATGGGGATCGCCACGACCGGCATCGGCCTGCTGCCCGGCTACAGCAGCATCGGCATCTGGGCGCCCATCTCGCTCGTGCTGTTGCGGATTCTCCAGGGTATTGCCGTGGGCGGCGAATGGGGCGGCGCAGTACTGATGGCGAGCGAGCATGCGCCAACCGGCCGCAAAACGTTCTTCGCGTCGTTTCCGCAGATGGGCAGCCCGGCCGGGTTGATTCTTTCCCTCGTATCGTTCCGGCTCGTCACGTCGCTCGATCACGAGAGCTTCGTTGCGTGGGGCTGGCGCTTGCCGTTTCTCGCCAGCTTCGTGCTGCTCCTGATCGGCATGGCGATCCGCCTCGGCGTAAAAGAGTCGCCCGAATTCGAGCAGCTTCGCAAGAATCGCGAGGTGCTGAAGTCGCCCGTCAAGGAAGTGCTGAGCACCGCGTGGTATCCGATCGTCATGGCGGCCATGGCGACGACGATCGGCTCCGCCGGGTTCTTCTTCACCAACACGTTCATGATTTCGTATGTCACCGGTTATCTCGGCATGTCGAAATCGTTCATTCTCGATTGCCTGTTTGTCGTGACCCTCATCCAGTTGGCGTCCCAGCCGATTTCGGCGCTGTTGGCCGAGCGGGTTGGCGAGACCCGCTTTCTGACCTGCGCCGCCCTGCTGTCCATGCTCACGCCCTACCCGATGTTCCTGCTCGTCAAGACGCAAAACCCCGTCGCGATCGTGGCAGGTATCTCGCTCGCGGTGGTGGTTCTGTCCGCCATCTATGCGGTCATCGCCGGTTTCATGACGCCGGCATTTCCCACGCAGGTCCGGTACTCCGGCATTTCGATTGCCTATCAACTGTGCGCGACGATCGCCGGTGGGACGACGCCATTGATCGGCACGATGCTCGCGCAGAACTACAAGGGCGAGTGGCTGCCACTGGCGATTTTCTTCAGCATGCTTTCGGCTGTGTCGCTGGTTGGAATCGTGGGACTCGGGCGTTATCGCAAGGGGATACGTTCGGAGGGATCGGCCGCGGTGCTGGCCAATTAGCAGCCTGATGAAGCGTCGCAGATCGAGCTCAGGGCACTAAAGCGACGAGCCCCCGCACATCACGATCTGCTGCCCGGTAATCGCGCCCGCATCGGCGCCGAGCAGGAAGGCGGTCAGCCCGGCCACTTCCGACGGTTTGACGAAGCGGCCGATCGGCGGCAATTTCGGCGGTGTGCCGGCACGCGCGGGATGAGTGAGCAGCGGCGTATCGGTGGCGCCTGGCGCCACCACATTGACGGTGATGCCGCGCGGTGCGAGCTCGGCGGCCCAGGATCGGGCCATGCCGACCAGCGCCGCTTTGGTCGCGGCGTATTGACTGCGGGTGGCGGCGCCGTTCGCCGTCCGGCTGCCGATCAGCACGATGCGGCCACCGGCGGACAGGTTCGGCAGCAACGCATTGGCGAGAAAAGCGGCCGCGTCGACATGAATCCGCCACATCGCCGCACCGTCATCGGCGGCCAGTTCGCCGAGTGGCGCGGTGCGCATGAATCCCGCCGCGTGCACGAACGCGTCGCACGCGCCGATTGCGTCCAGAGCCGGCTTGAGCGTGGTGAAGTCAGTCACGTCGACGGGCACGATAGTCAAACGTTCGACGGTTTGCGTTGCCGGTGTCCGGCACAAACCCGTCACGCGCCATCCGTCCGCTAGCAGGCGTTGAACGATCGCCTCGCCGATTCCCGACGACGCCCCCGTCACCACCGCATGCTTTTGCACAACAGATTCCGCTGTCACTCCGTTTCTCCTCGAAAATAGGTCACGGAGAAACATCGCGAACGCTTATCGAACCGCCGCGGTCTCCACCGTCACCTCGCCTCGTTCGTCGAACAAGGCCAGTTCCTGCGGCTCTGCCGCGTTGTCGGTAATCAACGTCCAGTCGCGCTCGAGCGGCGTCCAGTGCTGCTGGCTGGCTCGGCCGAGCTTGTCGGCGGTGACCAGCACAAACACGCTCGCCGCCTGACGGATCACGCATTCCTTCAGATAGGCCTGCTCGGCGGTCGCCTCACACAGACCACGCGTGGCCGTCACGCCGTCGGCACCGAGAAATGCCTTGTCGAAACTCAGGCGGCTTAGCGCAAGCTGCGCCAGCGGCCCGAGCGTACTCATGCTCGACGAGCGGATATCGCCACCGATCAGCGTCACCCGCAGCTTGCTGGAGGCCAGCGCGCCGACCACCAGCAGGTTGTTCGTCACGACATGAATCGAACGATGCCCGACCAATTGCCGCGCAAGTGCCGCCGTGGTCGTCCCGCCGTCGAGAAACAGCGTGTCGTCCTCCTGGACATGCGCGAGCGCCGCGCGCGCAATCGCATCCTTCTGCTCACGAAAGCTCTCGCTGCGCTCGTCGAGCGAGGCTTCCGGTTCGTGAGCGCTAACCGCCGCCGCCCCGCCATAGGTGCGCAGGATCTGGCGGTCATCCGCCAGCGCCCGCAAATCGCGCCGCACGGTCGCCTCGGACATGCCGAAGTGCTCGCACAGCGTACCGACATCTGTCATCCCGCCCAGCACAGCGTGAAGCATCGCCTCGCGGCGTTTCGCAACTTTCATGGTCTTGGATCGGAGGAACCGGTTAGGCGACAGCGCGCCATGAGCGCGCGAAAAAGTGTGCCTAGTGTAGCGAATTTCCATTCGTACGCCGTGTCCCTTTCCGGTCCGCTCAAAACCGGCTCTTCCAGCCTTACTGTGTCGTTGATGGTATCAACCGCGCACCCATGACTCGTCGACGCTCACGTATTTGATCCGTTGACGGAAGTACGTGAAAGCAATATGCAATGCACCGTCGGCCGATTGCACGATAGACGGGTACGAATACTCGCGGTTACGCTGCTCGGCCGAGTTATTCGTCAAGCAGTAGCCGTCGCCGATTTCCAGATTGCGCCAGCGCGCCCACGTGCGGCCGCCGTCTTCGGAAATTGCCAGTGACATCGGGCTTCGCGGCGCGCCCCAGAATGCACTGCCGTGCGCCGACGCGCTCTGATCGCGCAACTCGCCGCTGTCTTCGGAATCTTCGATATCGTCGTACAGCGAGGCACGCCGCCCGGTGCTATGCGACGCGTCGCTCTCGTTGAACACCAGAGCGAGATGGCCGTTCTTCAGCGAGACGAACTGGATCGACGAGTTGTTGTTCGGCAGCGTGGTCGCTTGCGGCGCGCTCCATGTGCGGCCATCTTTCGAGCGGCTCGCGTAAACAAAGTCCGCCCAACGGCTGCGAAACAGGGCAAGCAAGGAGCCGTCTGCGAGCACCTGCACGTTCATATGCACGCAACCGACGCTATCGGGCACCGCATGCTCGCGCCACGAGCGTCCTTCGTCTTCTGAGATCAGCACGGCGCTGATGTCGTTGTTGCCGACCCAGCGCTCGCCGGGCTCGGTCCGGCACATAAACACCGGGCACAACCATGCACCGTCCGGCAGCACGACGATCGGCTGACGCACGAAGGTACCCGCCCGGTCGAACAGCGTCTCGATCGGCCCCCAGGTCGCCCCGCCATCGGACGAGATGCGCCGCCGCACGATCGCGGTGTTCTGATGCCCGGACAACTGCGCGGTATAAGTCAGCCACAAGCGGCCATCGGGCGCGGTGAACAGCACGGGGTTCTGCTCGGAGCGCGTCGGGTCGTTCGACAGTTTCTCGGGCTCGGACCAGACATCGGTGCCGGCACGCAAGCGCGACATATAGACCGACACGTCGGGAATACCTTCCTGAGTCCCGCCGAACCAGACGCACAACAGATCGCCGTTGGGCAGCACATGCAGATTCGCCGCGTGGTTCTGCACGCACGGGGATGGCAAATACGCATCGTGCCGCTGCGCGTCGGCATACGCTACGCGCACGTGGCTATCCCACGTCGCCGAGATCGGGGCTTCTGCGAGGATGGAAGTCATCCAGTGTTCTCCTGATTACGTCACTTCAATGTGATTGGAGGCGCTCGCCGTTGGTGCCGACGGGCTTCGAACCCGAAGGGAACAGCAGCTTTTCCAGCACGATAACGATTGCCGGCGTTACGAGCGACACATACATGTTGTCGATGCCGAACGGATTGCCGAGCAGATACCACACTGTCGTCGAGATTGTCGCGATGATCAGCGCGGCCATCGCGCCACGGCTGCTATTGAAGAAAGGCAGATAGATGCCGATCAGAGCCACCACGGACACCGTCAGACGCAAGGCCCGCGTGAAGAACGACAGCGCGAGAATCTGCGGCACGAACAGCACGAACAGGAGCGGCACGAGTCCGACGACCAGCGAAATCCAGCGTGTCATGCGCAATTCGACATCCGGCGCCGGGTTGTAGCGCGGCACATAGAAATCCTTCACGACCAGCGAGGCGATTGCCAGCGCCACCGTGCATACGCTGACGAAAATCGACGCCACGAGCGAGGTCGTCACCACACCGGCCAGCAGCGGATTCATATGCTGCAGAAACACCGGCAGCGCATAGAGGCTCTTGATGTTGGGAAACAGAAACTTGGCCGACACGCCGAGAAAGCCGAGCGCGAGCGAGATCGGCACGCATAACGCCGCGGCAAGCAGCGACGCGTTGCGCGCCGCCGCCGGTGAACGGGTAGCGGAAATCGCCTGAATGATGAACTGCGTCGAGAAGATCGCGCCCGCCGTGCCGATGATCCACGCGCCGATCGTACCGTTGCTGAGCGAGCCGTTCCACGTGAAGTAATGCTCGGGCATTTGCGCCATCATCGGCTTGATGCCACCGGTCATTTGCCAGGCCACGTACACCAGAATGGCGATACCGATCAACTTGACCGCGCTATGCACGATCGTCAGATACGCAACGCTCTTCAATCCGCCCCATGCGAAATACACCGTGCTGACAATCGCCGTGATCACGGCGGCGGTCGGCAAATTGATGCGCATCACCGTCGAAATCGCCGCCGCGCCGCTCACATAATTGCCTACGTTCACGAGAAACAGCGCGTAGATCATGATTGCCGAGACGACGAGCTTCGCGCGCTTGCCGTACTTCATGGCAATGAAGCCGGAGATCGTGAATTCGCCGGAGCTGTAGAGGCGCTTGGCCATGAACAGACCGAAAAACAGAAAGCCGATCGAGGCCGCGATCACCGACCACGACGCCGCGATACCGGCACTGAACGCTTCCTGCGAGGTGCCCACCGTCGACTTCGCGCCGATGAATTCCGACATCAGCAACACCGCGACGACCACGGCCGGCATCGAGCGCGACGCCACCATGAACTGTTCGGAATTGCGGCTGCGCAGCTTGACGCTAAACCAGCTGGTCAGAAGAATGTAGATCACAACCATCCCGATGATGATCGCTGTGTCCCAGAAGCCAAACGTTGCCATGGTGTCTCCAATATATTTTAACGACGTCTTCGCATCGAAAAATCCGGCCGCCGGGCGTGTACCCGCCTTCTCGACGGCCGAGAATCTGTTGCCGCCGCGGCGGCCCTGTTCTGCCGGTTCGCGTGCGCTCAGGCTTCCAGTTCGGAGCGCCGCGTGGCGAGATCGAGTGCCTGCTTCAGCGCCTCGAGCATGCTGCCTTCGTCGGCGATACCCTTGCCGGCGATGTCGAACGCAGTACCGTGATCGACCGAGGTGCGAATCACCGGCAGACCGACTGTCACGTTGACGCCGGCTTCGAGGCCCATCACCTTGACCGGGCCGTGACCCTGGTCGTGATACATTGCGACCACCACATCGAAGTCGCCGCGGCCGGCCCGGAAAAACAGCGTATCGGCGGGCAACGGGCCTTCGACATCCCAGCCGCGTGCCTGTAGCACCTGCACGGCCGGAATGATCTTTTCTTCTTCCTCGCCGTAGCCAAACAGACCGTTCTCACCCGCATGCGGGTTGATCCCGCAAACGCCGATGCGCGGATTGTCGATACCGGCGCGCACCAGCGTTTCATGCGCCCGCTCGATGGTCCGTTGCACGAGACCCGGTTCGATACGGCGAATGGCGTCCAGCAAACCGATGTGGGTCGTCACGTGAATCACGCGCAGCTTCGGCGCGACGAGCATCATCGACACTTCGTCGATACCGGTCAGATGCGCGAGCATCTCCGTATGCCCAGGGAAAATGTGGCCGCCTGCGTGCAACGCTTCCTTGTTCAGCGGCGCCGTGCAGATCGCATCCAGTTCACCGGCCGAGGTCAGTTTGACGGTGCGCGCGATGTACTGATACGCCGCATCGCCCGCGATCGCCGAGAGCTTGCCGTACGGCAGATCCGCGGGAATCAGACCGAGATCGATGCAATCGACCACACCGCATTCGAAGCCGGCATCCGCGGGACTGTCGATCGAGCGCACCTCGAGCGTGACGCCCGCGCGCTTGCCCGCATCGCGCAGACGCGCCGCGTCGCCGATCACGAGCGGGCGGCACTGTTCGTAGACGGAGGCATGGGCCAGCGCCTTCATGACGATTTCCGGGCCGACGCCGGTAGCATCGCCCATGGTGATGCCGATAACTGGACGATAGGTCATTGTGGTGAGTCCTTTGATGGTGGCCTCATGAGGCCGGGCAATGCGTTGAACGCCGGCGAGTTTTCGCCAGGCAAGATGAAGCGTGCCGGGATGGCCGAAGCCGCCCGCTTTGGTGACGACGCAAAGGCGGCGGCCGTTGTGATCCGCGTGCAGCAGCGGTACCCCGCTTTCGATTTCTTCGACGATTCGCAACTGGCCGATGCCGGCAGCGGACAACAATGCGCGTGCAGTCTCTCCGCCGGTGGCGATCACGCTGCCGGCGAACGGCAATGCCGGCGTGAGCAGCGCCGCGAGACGCTGACAAAACAGAAGCCCGTCGGCGACGCTCGTGCGATCGGACTGGCTCAGCGAGACGACAACGTGCCGCCCCTGTTGAAGCGCTTCGCTAACCTTGCGTGTGAGATTCGCATGCGCTTGCGTCAGCGGTTCGGCAAGCAGCGTCCTCGTGTCGACTTCGAACGAAACAAGCGTGTTACCCGCTTCTGTTTTAAGCCGCTCGACCTGCGTATGCGAAACGCTCGACATGCTGCCGACCACGGTCAGTACCGGTTGACCCGGCGTGTGATGTGCCGGTGCGGCGGGCGTCGTGGCCTCAGCCAGATTCAATGCACTCATCAGGTCGCGCGCCAGCCCCGCCGAGCCGACCCAGAACACGCCGCGCAACGGCGCGGACGCGCGGGCGATCCGCTGCAGGTCGTCTTCCGTTTCGCTGTCGCACACCACCGCCTGAACACCCGCGTGACGCAACGTATCGAGCCGGTCGGTCAGCACAGCATTGCCCGAACGAACCTCGGCCAACGTCAGCGCAACGGTGCGCATGCCGTATTGTTCGAGCATCGCCGGAATGTTCGCCTTGCCGCCGATCCCTTCGTTACGCCACACTTCCGTTTCTTCCACCGCCACGCCGTTCAGCCATTGGCGTGCGTCGCGTGTCGTGCGGCCGGCGGCCGGAAACGCCGGCGCCACGATCGCCATGCCGGTGAGCGGCACCAGTGCCGCCACTTCAGCGGCGAAGTTGCCGCGCAACGTTGAATCGACCTTCTTGTAGAGCTTCGTCTCCGGGTGGCCGAGTTCGCGCCACACGTCTGCGTTACTGCGTGCCGCTGACGGAGCGTCGAGCCGGCGCGAATCAGCATCCACGGCAAGCACATCGACCGTGTCGCCTGAACGGCTCGTTCCGGTTGCCGAATGCGCGTGCGCATCCAGCGTCACGACGCTGCGCAAGCCGAGGCGTGCACCTGTCACGGCGCAGTCGGCCGTGCCCGACAGATCGTCGCCGATGATCAGGAGCCGCACGCGGCGTTCGCGAGCGATGGTCATGGCAGCAGGCGGCGATAGATCGCCTTCATGTCGTCGAGCGAAAGCGGCTTCGGGTTGTTGCCGAGCAGCCGTTTGACTTTCGCCGCCGCCACCGAAAGCGCATCCAGATCGTCTTCGCTAACGCCGAACTTACGCAGATCCTGGGGAATATCGACGGCCGCCGTCCATTCATTGATGCGTTCGATCAGCTTCTGCGCGGCGGTCTCCTGATCGTCGTCATGCGCGCAGAGCGACAGCGCACGCGCAACGTCGGCGAGGCGGCCCGCGCATGCGTCCATGTTGAACGCCATCACGTGCGGCAGCAGCATCGCGTTCGCCACGCCGTGCGTGATGTTGAACATGCCACCGAGCGGATACGCAAGCGCATGCACCGCAGCCGTGCCGGCTGCCGTCAACGCGAGGCCGCCGTACATCGAGCCGAGCATCATGGCCTCACGTGCCTTGATCGATTCGCCGTGCTCGTAGGCTTCGATGATGTTCGCGCCGATCAGCCGCATCGATTCCATCGCGAACATGTCGCTGACCGGATTGGCCTTGGTCGAGATATACGACTCGAGCGAGTGCACAAACGCATCCATGCCGGTCGCCGCGGTGATTGCCTTAGGCAATTTCAGCGTCAGAGCCGCGTCGAGAATGACGATTTGCGGTAACAGATGACGGCTCACAATGCCGACCTTCAGTTCCTCGTCCGGCAACGTAACAATTGCATTGGGCGTCACTTCCGAACCGGTACCCGCGGTAGTCGGCACGAGAATCAATGGCACGCCCGGCTTTTTGATCAGATCGATGCCGAGCCATTCGCGCAGCGGCTGCTCATTGGTCAAGCGCACGGCAAACAGTTTGGCGGCGTCGAGCACGCTGCCGCCGCCGATCGACAGGATCGCGTGCGGCGCGAACGGCGCGATCTGCTCGCTGAACACACTTTCCACGTTGCCAATGGTCGGCTCGGGTTCTACATCGCGCACGATCAGCACTTCGATGTCCCTGGCGGCGAGCGCGGCCGTCACGCGATCGATCACGCCGAGCGCCTCCATCGCGGGCTGGGTGATCAAGGCAATGCGTTTGACCGGCGTATCGAGCAAGGCAAGTTTGTCCGCCAGCAGGTCAAGGCTGTGTGCGCCGTGCACGATGTGCTTGACGGTCTGGAAGTGATAAGTCGTGGTCATGGCGGTATGTCGTGGGCAATAAAGTGGCGTAGCCGATTTGCTTCTCAGTGCGTTTCAACGCGTTTCAGCGTGACTCGCGGTACACCGCGAGCGCCTGTTCGAGACGCGCGCGAGCCTGCGCATCCAGCGGCTGCGCGGGCGCGCGCGCCGGACCCGCCGGCATGCCGAGCATTTCCGCCGCGGTCTTCAGCACCACCGGCATCGTGCCGAGCGCGAAGGCGTCGCGCAGCGCGCGCAGCGACTCCTGCGCCTTGCGGGCGGCCGCGATATCGCCGGCCTGAAAGTGCTTCCAGATCGACGTGACGACACCCGGCACCGCGTTAGTGGTCGCGGCCACTGCGCCGTCGCCGCCTGCGATCAGGGTCCACAGAATCATCGAGTCGGTGCCGGTGAATACCGCGAAGTCGTCGCGGCGCAGATTGATCAGTTGCAGCAGACGATCGAAGTCGCCGCCGCTGTCCTTGATGCCGCGAATGTTCGGAATCTCGGACAGGCGGCGCACTGTGTCGACAGTCAACGTGACGCCGGCCTTGGCGGGAATCGTGTAGAGCATCACCGGCAAGGTGGTGGCCTGCGCGATCCGCTCATAGTGCGTGAACAGTTCCTGCTGCGTCGCGCCGTTGAAATATGGCGTGATCACCGAAACCGCATCCACCCCCACGTCGAGCATCTTGCTGTTCAGATCGATCACGTCGCGCGTGGCGTACGCTCCGGTACCGGCAATCACCGGCACACGCGAGCGCGCCTGGTCGACCGCAATCTTAGCGATCCGCAGCTTCTCCGCTTCGTTCAAAGCGATGAACTCGCCATTGGTGCCGAGCACGAACAGCGCATGCACCCCCGCCTCGATCAGGCGTTCGATCAGCGTGCGCAACCCGGCTTCATCGACTTCTTCCGATGCCGTCATCGGCGTGATAAGTGCAGGAATGATCCCTTTGAACAAGACTGTCATGCTCGACTCCACTTCTACGAAGGAAGGCCCGAGGTTTTCCTTTGAGACCTTCCTGTTTGATCAAATTGCTCGGATCGTTCAGAACTTGTGACGCAACCCAAGCGCCGTGACGAACTGGTGCGACGTGCTCGATGCCGTGATCGGCCACAACGCCGCGGTCGCCGCGTGCCCCGTCGAATCGATACCGCTCGCCGCCTGCCAGCCGGTGCTCAGATACACGTCGGTGCGCTTCGACAGGAAGTAATCGGCCCCGGCATTCACCTGGTTGTAGTGCGCGTCACCGGCGCCGTGCGTGCGGGTGTAGTTGTACGCGACACCGAGCAGCACGGCCGGCGACAACTGATAGCGGAAGTTGGCTTCGAGGTTGTCGAACGTCGCGGTATCGCCGGCAAAACGGGCCACCGGTGCGGAGGCCGCGCCCGAACCCAGATCCTTGAACTTCGAATTCGAGTAGATCAGGCCGAACGTGGCCGCGCCAAAGGTGTAGGCACCGCCCACCGCCGCTATCTGCAGCGTACGCGCAGATGCATAGCCGGAATAGATCGGCGTGTTGTTCGGCGAGATCGCCGCCGCACCGGCAGTGCCGTCGAACAGCCCGGTATTCGGCGTGGTGGCGTTCACGTAGGAGGCCGCGACCACGAACGGACCGTTCGCGTAGGTGGCGCCGAGCCCCCATACGCGATTGTTAGAGAAGTCGCCGGCCGTACCGCCGAAGCTGAACAGGCCGCTAAAACGAAAGCCGGCGTAGTCGTTGCTGGTGAACTTCACGCTGTTGCTGATCCGCTCATTCACGTAGAGGTTGTCCGTATTACCCGGATGTGCGCCCAGACCGCCCGCCCACTGATTGGCCGCCGTCAGCGCACCCAGAAAATCCGCGGCGGTGTCGTTCTGCCGCCCCGCTGTCACCTTACCGAAACCGCCGCTCAAACCCACATAAGCGGCACGTCCGAACTCACGGCCGTTCTGACCGAGCGTGCCCGTCGTGCTGCTGAAACCATTCTCAAGGACGAACAGCGCGCTCAGACCGCCGCCCAGATCTTCCTGACCACGCAATCCCCAGCGGCTGCCAGACAATGTGCCGCTCGACATCTGGATATTCGAATGGCCTTTCTGGCTGTTCGAATAGACGAGCGAGGTATCGATCAATCCATACAGCGTAACGCTGCTTTGCGCGTGTGCGGCAGTCGTGGCCGCACCGAGTACGCCCACTGTGGCCAGGACCTGAAAGGAACGCTTCTTCAATTGTGTCTCCATGATTTTTCTTGATGGCAGGCCATGGTGCTTCGGCCATTTGGATGACGGTCAGGGCTCACTAACTTGAGCGTTTCGCTCAGCCAAAACGACCGGTTCAGTCAATATAATGATCGAATCGGTCGTTTGCAAGAGTTTTTTTCGATTCGATCACTAAAACGATTGAATCGATCAAATCCCTGTCAATGGTCAAAGGAACGACTGAGGGTTTCTCGAAGTGACATAATCCCGTCGTCGTTGCTTGCAACGCGACTACTACTTTCTCGCCGCAGAACAAGGAGATACACATGAGTAAGGGATATTGGGTAACCGTCTACCGCGCGACGAAGGACCCGTCGAAGCTGGCCGCCTACGCACAGTTGGCAGGGCCCGCGGTGGCAGCCGCCGGCGGCAAATTCATCGTGCGTGGGGTCGCCGACGAGATTCGTGAGCAAGGCTTGAAGGAGCGGACTGTCGTGATTGAATTTCCGACCTACGAAGAGGCCGTTGCCGCTTATGAAAGCGATGCCTACAAGAAAGCGCTTGAAGCCTTGGGCGACGCCGTCGAGCGCGATCTGCGGATCGTTCGCGGCGCTGAGTAACCTGAGCTCGATTGGCTCAGCCGGCGGTGGCTTGCACGAGCGCGCCGGCGCCGTCGATAGCTTTCATCAGTTCCGCAGGCGCGCCATGCCGCGCCTGTAGATAGCGCGTTGCGTTATACGAAGCGAATACGAGCGCATAGGCCTCACCAATGGTCTTCCGCATATCTTGAGACACGCAGGCAAGTAGCTTTCCGAGTTTAACGCCGGGTCGGTGGCCTTGATGATTGTTGACAATAAACAAGCTGCCACGTATGTTCAAAGAAGCTGATTGCCCGTTATCTCCTTCTTTGTTCTCATTCGCGGCTCATGACCACACAAACAACATCTAGCGCCATCGAACTGCTGCAGCGGCATTCCCTTGCGACACTTGTCCAGGAAACCCTCGAGCGCAGCATCGTCTCAGGGGAATTCGCCCCGGGGGAGAAGTTGAACGAAGTCGAAGTCTCCACGCGATTGAATGTGTCGCGCGGGCCACTGCGCGAAGCGTTCCGTGCATTGGAACAGGCAGGATTGCTGAAGACGGAGAAGAACCGCGGTGTCACGGTGCGCGCGCTGTCGCTACGCGAGGCCGAAGAGATTTATGAAGTCCGTGCGATGCTGGACGAATCGGTCGTCCGCGCGCTCGCCAATCGGATGACGCCCGAAACGCTTGCGACGCTCAAAGGCATCCTCACTTCGATGAAAGCCGCGAAGAAAGATCATGATCTCACTCGCTACACGGCATTGAACGTCCAGTTGCATGATGCGATGGTGACAGGCGTCGGTAACCAGCACCTGATCGAAACCTATCGGCATCTCGTCCGTCAGCTCGGCTTGCTCCGTCAGGCCGCCATCGAATCGGAAAAGAGCGCACTGGCGACGTCGGTCACGGAACATGAAAAAATCGTCAACGCGCTCGCGAAAGGCGATGCGGAACTCGCCGTCACGCTTGTGCGCGAACACGTTGCTCATGGCCTCGCGAGAATGCGGCATGCCCATGAACACTGGGTCGCGTCTGCAAGGACTACTGGTTAAGACTGAAGCAAGCTGGGCGGTTGCGCACGCGCACCACGCGTATTTCGCGTACCGCACTCAGCGCTGCGGGTTCGCTTGTCTGCGGGCCCGCAGCCGCGTTCTACGCTTTATCCGACTTCCCGGCAGCGTTTGCGAGCTTGCTGAGCAATCGGTCGACTAGCTAGGGCTCCCGATCTTCGTCTTCCGCGCGTTCCTTGCGACGAATCGCGTCGCGTACGGTAATCGAGCCGACGAACCGGATCGGTTCGGGCGGGAAATAGCCCAACGGTCCGGTCGTCAACGGGCTGCGCGTCCATTCGTTGTCGAGTTCGAGCAACAGCGAAGACAGGATCTGTCCGCCCATATAGGTCGGTCCAACACCGTTACCGGAATAGCCAAATCCATAGAGCACGTTCGGCGCGTCGTCGAGCCGGCCGAAAAACGGAAAGCCGGTGACCGACCGATCCGACGGACCATTCCAGCTCGCCGTCACCGGCACGTCGCGCAACGCCGGGAAGAAGTCGTGCAGGCTGCGCGTCAGATCCGCTTCATACGGCGAGCGCTGATCGAACACCGGCGCGATCCGGCCACGCCAGGCAAACGTATTGCCGCCCTTGCCGAGCATGAGCCGGCCGTCTGCCGTGCTGCGATAGTAGTAAACGAAGATGCGTGAGTCGAGTACGGATACACCGTCTTTCAAGCCCATCTGATGCAGCAACTCCGGGCATTTCTCGGTGACGATCATGTCGCTGGAGACAACTGCAAGCGTGCGTTCGAACTGCCGGAAGCGGCTCGCCATCCACGCGTTGATCGCGAGCACCATTTTGGAAGCCGTCACGCTGCCAGCCGGCGTGTGCACGGTCACGCATTCGCCGGAAGTAAAGTCGAGCATCGGCGTGCGTTCGTAAATACGAATCCCCATTTCGATCGCGACGCGCCGCAAGCCGCGCACGAGTTTGCCTGGATGAACCGTTGCCGCGACCGGCGAATACACGCCGCCGAGATTGCGCGCAGAACCTGAACGGTTCGCCACTTCGTCCGGCGAGAGATGTTGATACGAATTGATGCCATGCTCGCTCAGCGCGGTGATTACCGGATCGAGCAGGCCGATTTGCGCGCGCGAAGTCGCGGTGTAAAGCGTGCCGTCAAGCCGAAGCTCGGCATCCACATCGTGCTCGACGCAGAAGTCGTGAATCCGCCCAACAGCAGCTTCGGACGCTTTCACCAGGCGGATGGCTTCGGCCTGGCCAAACAGACGCCGCAGCGTGAAGAACTTCGTCGACCACGTCAGCAGGCAGCCGCCGTTGCGGCCGCTTGCGCCCGCGCCGCACAGGTCGCTCTCGATGATCACAATGTCGAGATCGGGTTTCTTCTGTTTCGCCTGGATGGCTGTCCATAAACCCGTGAAACCACCACCCACAATGCAAACATCGGCAGTGGTCGTGCCTTGCAGTGCGGGCGCCAGTGAACCATCGGCAAAGAGTGCTTGTTCAATCCAGAACGGACGCATGAATTGCTCGCATTGATACAACGGTTTAACGCCACGCAGTGAAAAAAAGCTTCTCCCCGATCCTACGGAAAGAAGCCTTCGCACATGGGCATGGATATGGTCAGACCAACTCAGGCCAGCGCTTGCACCGATACCCGCGTGATCCCCATCGCCTTCAGCGTATCGGCGATAGCGGCGACCGCACCCGGGATGCCGGATTCGCCGAAGTGTCCA
Organism: Paraburkholderia sediminicola; assembly: GCF_046026855.1. GTDB lineage: Bacteria > Pseudomonadota > Gammaproteobacteria > Burkholderiales > Burkholderiaceae > Paraburkholderia > Paraburkholderia sediminicola_A. The sequence goes on from NZ_JAQQET010000010.1 coordinate 83,486, forward strand.
ATACAGCCGACACGGAATGTTTCCAGCTGGGTGAGCTTGCCCGGATACAGGATATAGCCGCGTTTTTTCACTTCCGCGTAGAACGTCTTGAAGTCGTACTTCGGATCGTCAGGCGCATGGAATGTGACGATGATCGGCGCCTGAATCGCCGGGGCGAGGAAGGTTCGAAAACCGAGCGCGGCCATGCCTTCGATCAGCGCCCGGCAATTGTTGGTATAGCGCGCGCCGCGCGCTTCGAGACCGCCCTCTTCCACGTATTGCGCGATCGCCTGATCCAGTGCCGCGACGACGTGGGTGGGCGGCGTGAAGCGCCACTGCGTCGTGCGGTTCATGTAGGCCCACTGATCGTACAGATCCATGGCGAGTGAAGGACTGTTGCCCTCGCATTGCTCCAGCGTGCTGCGGCGAATGATCACGAAGCCCATGCCGGGCACCCCTTCCAGACATTTCCCGGAGGCGGCCACGACAGCATCGAATGGCGTTTCGCGCGCGTCGATGTCGATTGCGCCGAACGAGCTCATCGCGTCGATAATCAGACTGCGGCCATGCCTGGCGACAACCACGGCGATCTCATGCAGCGGATTGAGCACCCCGGCGCCGGTTTCGCAATGCACCAGCGCAACGTGCGTGATGCCCGGATCGGCCGCTAGTGCGCGATCGACGTCCGCCGCCTTGACCTGCGTGTCTTCGGGATAGTCGAGGGTCTGGTGACGACGGCCGAGCGCCTTGCAAATCTTCGCGATCCGCTGGCAATACGCGCCGTTGTTCGGCACCAGTACATGGCCGTCGCGCGGCACCAGCGTGCCGATCGCGGCTTCGACCGAGAACGTGCCACTGCCTTGCAAGGGCACGCATTCATGCGTGTCTTCGCCATGCACGATGCGCAGCGTCTGCTGGCGGACACGGGCAGTGATCTGATTGAAGTCACCGTCCCACGATCCCCAGTCGCGCAACATAGCCTCGCGCGTACGGTCGGAGGTCGTGAGCGGACCAGGGGTGAGCAGAATGGGCTGGGAGGGCAGATTCACAGTAGCTCCTTATAGATCTTGATGAAGACTCGTTTCAGCCACGGCGCGACGTGCGCCAAGCCTGGGTTCTGCGTAATACGCCATGCGACACGCCGGCAAACAGCAAACAGGCGAACGCGGCCGTCACGAGGACCAGCGTAGCCATCGCGGCCGCCGGTCCAATCTGTCCGGCGTCGTCGAGATTGAGAATGGCGACGGAGGCCGGCTGCGTGTCGGGGGAATAGAGAAACGCGACTGCCGATACGGTTGTCATGCCGTTGACGAACAGATAGCGCGCGATCTGCAGGATCGACGGCAGGCACACAGGCACGGTGACGCGAAAAAACGTCTTGTAGAAAGGCACTTTCAGCGAAGCCGAGACCGCTTCGAACTCGTTGTCGATCTGACGAAGCGCGGTAACCGCAGTCAGGTGACTGGACGAGTAGTAGTGCACCACCGTAACGATCGCGAGCAGCGCGAGCGTGCCGTAAAGGCCGTTCAACGGGTTGGAGGGCGAGTTGAACAGAAAGATGTAGCTGATGCCGAGCACGAGACCCGGCACGCCCATCGGCAGGATCGCGCACAGATTGATAAAGCCGCGTAACCAGCGCGGCCCACGCGTCTTCTCGACGAGATATGCGCCGCCGAACACGATGATGGTGCCGCCGATCGCCACGCATGCAGCCATTTTCAGGCTGTTCTTGTAGGCATCGAAGATCCCCGCGCCGATCAGTCCCATCTTGTAGTGCTGCAAGCCGAGGCTCATCTGATACGGCCAGAATTTCACGAACGAAGCGAACACCGAAATGCCGACCACCGCCAACAGCAGCAGGCAGACAAAGCCGCAGTACCCGAGCATCGCCATATCGAAGCCACGCGTGGGCTTCGGCTGATACGGCGTCGAGCGCGCGCCGAGTTGCGATTGCTGCTTGCGGCGAATGAAGAAGTCGACGGCGAACGCAACCAGCGCCGGACAGAGCAGCAGCAGGCTGACCACCGCACTCCGGTTGAAGTCCTGCAAGCCGATGATGAGCTTATAGATGTCGGTGGAAAGCACCGAATAAGGTCCGCCGATCACCACCGGCACGCCGAAGTCGTTGATGCAGATCGTGAACGACACCATCGTCGCGCTGATCAGCCCATACTTCGCGCCCGGCAGCGTGATCGTGAAGAATTTGCGTGTGCGGCGTGTGCCCATCGCTTCGGCCGCTTCGTATAAGCGGCCGTCGGACAGCGACAGCGCCGTCACGAGAATCATCAGCACGTGTGGAAACGAGGCATAGACCAGACTGCATACGATGCCCGGCAGCCCATAGATCGAGTGCCCATGAAGCAAAGGTTTCAGGATGCCCGAGTTACCGAACCAGTAGATGAACGACACCGCGGACAGCAGCGTCGGCGCGAGCAGTGGAAGCAGCGCGACGGTGCGGACGGCGTTCTTCATCGGCATGCACGAGCGGGTCAGTGCGTACGCAAACGTAAAAGCCATCGGAATCACGATCACCGTCACGAGGCAGGCAACCGTGACCGAATGCAGTGTCGACCTCCACACGCCCGAATCCACCAGATAGCCGCTGAAATTGGCGAGTCCGACGAAATGGCCATCCGCATCGACGAAACATTTCCCTATGACCAGTCCCAGCGGCACCAGCAGAAACATGCCGAGAAACGCGGACATCAGCAGGAGGGCCAACTGCGCGATCCGGTCATGCCAATGACTCTTCTGGCGCACCTCAGCGTGACCTTCCTCGCCGCTGCGGCGCTCGATCAGAACGGCGCTCATTGAAGTCGCTCCTTCGCGGCGGAGAAGACGCATACGTGTTCCCGGTTGATGGCCAGATTGAAACGCGACCCCGGTTGCAGGCGGGTACGATTCATTTCATGGAACGACAGGTCGGCGACGACCTCCTGCTCGCCGAGCCCGTCCACCTTGAAGCTGACCCGGCAGAACGCGCCGAGAAATTCCAGTTTTTCGACCGAGGCAGGCAGCAGGTTGTCTGCCTCACTACCCGGCGCGCTGAGGTGAATGTCTTCCGGGCGCACGAACGCCGACACTTTCGAACCCAGGATCGCACGCTCCGATCCGCACCCGTAGCGCAGCGCGATGGAGCCCGCCTTGAGACTGCCGTCGTGCGCCACTTCAGCCGGAATCAGATTGACCTTGCCGATGAAATCGGCAACGAACGGCGATGCCGGTTCGCGATAGATTTCGTGGGGCGTACCGATCTGCTCGATCACGCCTTGATTCATCACCACGATCCGATCGGCCATCGAAAGCGCTTCTTCCTGATCGTGCGTCACCATGATCGTGGTCACGCCGAGGCGTTGCTGCAACTGGCGGATTTCCTGACGCAGGCGCACACGCACTCGTGCGTCGAGTGCCGAGAGCGGCTCGTCGAGCAACAGCAGCCCCGGTGACGTGGCCAGCGCGCGCGCCAGCGCGATACGTTGCTGCTGGCCACCCGACAACTGGTTCGGATGCTTGCGCTGCGCATCCGGCAAGCCCACCAGTGCGAGCAGTTCGTTCACACGGTCGGCGATCGCCGCGCGCTTCATCCTGCGATTCACAAGGCCATAGGCCACGTTGTCGAAGATGGTCAGATTCGGAAACAGTGCATACGACTGAAACACAATGCCGTAATCGCGAAGCTGAGGCGGCAGCCGCGAAATATCGCGACCGTCCTGCGTGATCTGGCCGGCGCTCTGTGTTTCCAGTCCGGCAATGATCCGCAGCAAGGTGGTCTTGCCACATCCCGACGGGCCGAGAAAGCAGAGCATCTCTCCCTTCTTCACGCCAAGATTGATGTCCTCCAGAACCGGCGTGTCGTTGAACCGCTTATAGACCTGCTGCACGCTCAAATACGCTGTCATCATCTCCTCCGGTACCGCTTATCTGCATGGCGACGATGCACTGCCGTTGCATCACCGCATCGTTCGGGGCCGCGCAGCGCGCGGCCCGGCGCTCGTCTACACCTGGCTGAACCCGGCCTTATTTCTGTTCCTTGTCGCCGTAGCGTTTTTGCCAGTCCGCGAGAATTGCGTCGCGGTTCTTTGCGGACCATGTGAAATCGTTCTTCACGAGCAATTCCGAATAGTTATCGGGGATGCCCGAGAGTTTCTTCGCGACACCCGGGTACGCAACGATCGCCCACCATTGCGCGGTGATTTCATTGGCCTCTTTGCTGGCCATAAAGTCCGCGAGTTTTTTGGCCGCTTCCGGCTGCTTTGTCGTTTTCATGATGCCGGTCGCTTCCATGTCCCAGCCCAGCCCTTCTTTCGGGAAGATCAGGTCGATGGGGGCGCCTTGCGCCTGCAACTCGTGGCCGCGGAATTCGAACGAGATACCGATCGGAAATTCGCCGGTGCCCGCCAGCGTGCAGGGCTTCGAGCCTGAGTGCACGTATTGCGCGACGTTCTTGTCCAGCGCATCCATGTATTTCCAGCCCTTGTCGGCGCCGAACGTTTGCAGCCATGACGTCACGTCCAGATAGCCGGTGCCGGACGACACCGGGCTCGGCATCACGACCATGCCCTTATAGATCGGCTTGGTCAGGTCTTCCCATGAGGTCGGCTTAGGCAGATGGCGCTTCTCCGCTTCGATGCGGTTGTAGCAGACCGTCGCACCCCATACGTCCATGCCGACCCAATGCGGCGGCGTGTTCGCGTCGCTGTACTTGCGCGTCAGACTGTCGAACCCCTTCGGCGCGTAGGGCATCAGCATGCCCTGCAGATCGAGCAGCGTCAGGCTGGATGCCGCGAGTCCGAGCACCACGTCGGCCCGCGGATTGCTCTTTTCGGCGATCAGCTTGGCGGTGACCGCGCCGGTCGAATCGCGAACCCAACGGATTTCGATGTCCGGATTGGCCTTTTCGAACGCGTCTTTATAGGGCTTCATCGCTTCGTCTTCGAGCGCCGTATAGACCAGCAACTGCGTTTTTGCGTACGCGAACTGAACCGCGCCGAGCGTCACGGCGGTGGCGACCAGACAGCGCAGCGCCAGATTCAGACGACCTCTGCAACCTTTAAACCCCGACTTTTCCTTCATTTCCAGACCCCTTCAAAAGTGGCGTCGCGGCCAGCGACGAAAACGACCGGTGCTACGGGACTACTGCGTGTTGCAACCCTCCAGACGACCACCCCTGAGAATGTGTGTAAATTGTTGTCTGTTGTTGACAATCTACAAAGTATCAATTTTAATGTCAAGTATTGCCACACTTTGCCACACAACGCCGCATCGTCATCACCCGAATTACCCTAGCCCAGAGGACATGTCATGAGCGAAACACCGGTTTCTATTGAAGTGAACGGCCGCAGCTACAACTGGATGCGCAGACCCGTCGTCGTGGTCTGCGTGGACGGCTGCGCATATGAATATCTGGAGCTGGCGGCTGCGGCCGGGGTCGCGCCCTTTATTGGCAAGCTGCTGCATCCCGGCACTTCGCTCAAGGGCGACTGCGTCGTGCCGAGCTTCACGAACCCGAACAATCTGTCGATCGTGACGGGCGTGCCGCCCGCTGTGCATGGCATTAGCGGCAACTACTTTTTCGATCGCGACAGCGGCACCGAGGTGCTGATGAACGATCCAAAGTACCTGGTCGCCCCTACCGTGCTCGCCGGTTTCGCCGACCAGGGCGCGAACGTTGCGGTGGTCACGGCAAAAGACAAACTGCGCCGGCTGCTCGGCAAGGGTCTGAAGGGCGTCTGCTTCTCGGCGGAGAAAGCCGACGAAGCGACGCTCGAGGAGAACGGTATCGACAACCTGATCGAACTGGTCGGCAAGCCGGTGCCGAGCGTCTATAGCGCGGAGCTGTCCGAGTTCGTCTTCGCGGCCGGTGTCCGGCTGCTCGAAACCCGCGACATCGACCTGATGTACCTGTCGACCACCGACTATGTGCAGCACAAGTGCGCCCCCGGCACCCCCGGTGCGAACGCGTTCTATCAGATGATGGACGGCTATCTGCAGCGGCTCGACGAACTGGGTGCGATCGTCGCGCTCACCGCCGACCACGGCATGAATGCGAAGCACAACGAAGACGGCGAGCCCAATGTGATCTATCTGCAGGAGCGCTTCGACGAATGGCTCGGCGAAGACGCTGCCCGCGTGATCTTGCCGATCACGGATCCCTACGTCGTGCATCACGGCGCGCTCGGATCGTTCGCGACGGTCTATCTGCCCGCCTCAGTCGACCTCGAAGCAATGCGCCTCCGGCTTGCAGCGGAACCCGGCATCGAAGTCGTGCTGACGGGTGCTGAAGGCTGCGCACGCTTCGAACTTCCGCCTGCGCGCATGGGCGACCTCATCGTGATCTCAACGCGCGACGTGGTGCTCGGCACGCGACGCATCAAGCACGATCTGTCCGGACTCGACGTGCCGCTGCGCTCGCACGGCGGCCTTGCCGAGCAGATCGTGCCGCTCCTGTTCAATCAGCCGGTCGCGAAGTCGGTCACGCAGCGGGCACGACTGCGCAACTTCGACATCATCGATATCGCGCTCAATCACCTTCAATGAACGGGGATCAGAAATGAATGCTGTTGCTGAAATCAAGACTCAATTGCAGGTGCGTCATGAAGCGCTGCGTATCGGCGGCGAAAAAATCTTTCGCGACGAAGTGATCGAAGTACGCAACCCTTACGATGGCTCGCTCGTCGGTACCGTGCCGAAAGCGACACTCGAAGACGTGCGGCACGCGTTCGAATTCGCACGTGCATACCGTCCCACGCTGACGCGCTATGAGCGTGCCGCGATCCTGCGTCGCGCGGCCGATGCCGTGCGGGCACGCACCGAAGAAATCGCCGCCGTCATCACGGCGGAAGCCGGCTTGTGCAAGAAGGATTCGATCTACGAAGCAGGCCGCGTCGCGGACGTGCTGGTGTTCGGCGCCGGCGAAGTGCTGAAAGACGACGGCCAGATCTTCTCGTGCGACCTCACGCCTCACGGCAAGAAACGGCGCGTCTACACGCAACGCGATCCGCTGCTGGGCGTGATCTCCGCGATTACGCCGTTCAACCATCCGATGAATCAGGTCGCGCACAAGATTGTGCCGTCGATTGCCACGAACAATCGCATCGTCGTGAAACCCTCGGAGAAAGTGCCGCTGTCATGCTATCTGCTTGCCGACATCCTTTATGAAGCGGGCTTGCCGGTGCAAATGCTTCAGGTGTTGACGGGTGACCCGAGCGTCATTGCCGACGAGCTGATCACGAACCCCGCTGTCGATCTCATCACGTTCACCGGCGGTGTCTCGATCGGCAAATCGATTGCCTCGCGAATGGGCTACCGGCGTGCCGTGCTCGAACTGGGCGGCAACGACCCGATCATCGTGATGGAGGACGCCGATCTCGACGAAGCCAGTTCGCTCGCCGTATCGGGTTCATACAAGAATTCGGGCCAGCGTTGCACCGCCATCAAGCGCATGCTGGTACATGAGGCGGTTGCCGACCGCTTCACGGATCTGGTCGTGGAAAAGACACGCGCCTGGAAATATGGCAATCCGGCGGATAGTTCAGTCGATATGGGAACGGTCATCGACGAAGCCGCCGCGCAGTTCTGCGAACGCCAGGTCAACGACGCCTTGTCGCGCGGCGCCCGTCTGCTTGCGGGCAACGTCCGCGATGGCGCACTTTACTCGCCGACGGTGGTTGACCGTGTCACGCCCGACATGCCGCTCGTCAAGTACGAGACGTTCGGACCGGTGTCGCCGATCATGCGCTTTGCCAACATCGACGAAGCGATCCGCATGTCGAACTGCACGGACTACGCGCTGTCGTCGTCGGTCTGCACGAACCGTTTCGACTACATCACGCGGTTCATCACCGAACTGGAAGTGGGCAGCGTGAATGTACGTGAAGTGCCCGGTTACCGGCTTGAACTCACGCCGTTCGGCGGCGTAAAAGACTCGGGACTCGGTTACAAGGAAGGGGTGCAGGAGGCCATGAAGAGCTTCACCAATACGAAGACCTACTCGCTGCCATGGTGATGGTGGGGTGAAGTCGGGAAGCGCTGACGCGCTTCCCGACACGCAACCGGTGCAATGAGATGCGGCGGTGCGACAGCGGAAATCACGTTGAGAGGGAACGTGAAGCGCGACGCAACCGTCATTTTTTCAAGTTCCGTTGGGGTAAGATCAAAGGCAAGGGCAACTGAAAATTCCTGTACCACGCCGTCGACAATAGGCAATACGGTCAGCCGGCGACATGACTTGAGGAGCCGGGCCAATGGGAAGCACCAACGCAGTTGCAGCAGCGGCAATCGCCTTCGTGGGTAGTCACTTTGTCTTGTCCCATCCGCTGCGCAAGCGTTTGGTCGCCGCAATCGGCGAAGTGGGGTTCCTCGGCGTCTATTCGCTGGTTGCTTTCCTGACGCTCGGCTGGCTGATCGTGGCCTATCGAAAGGCGCCCCTGACGGAATCACTATGGCCGGTCGGAAACGGGCTCTGGGCGATCGTGACCGTGCTCATGCTGATCGCGTCGATCCTCCTGATGGGCTCCCTGATCCGTAACCCGGCGCTCCCCACCGGCGGGCGGCCCAGTGCGTTCCCGGATGCGGCGCTCGGCGTATACGCGGTGACGCGTCACCCGATGATGTGGTCGTTCGCACTCTGGGGGCTGTGCCACATCGCCGTGTTCCCGGTGACCAAAAACATCATCGTCGCAACGGCTATCGTCCTCCTCGCGCTCGTCGGCGCCGCATTGCAGGACCGGAAGAAGGAACAGCTCCAGCCCGATCTCTGGCCCGTATGGGAATCGAAGACGAGCTACCTGCCGTTCGCCGCGATCGCCGCCGGCCGTGCACGGCTGGGCGGGTTCGGTTTGCACGCGCTGTTGGGCGGCCTCGTCGTCTGGCTCGTTGCGACCTGGGCGCATATCCCCTTCGCCGGTTGGGCCGCGGGCATCTGGCGCTGGTTGTAGCCGCAGCCCCGGCTGCCCACGCCATGCAGCGATAGCGCGCCGCCAGCGACGCATGCGGGTGTCCGTGTGCAACTGGCAAACCAATGCGCAGGTTGTGGCGCGTGCAGTCGCAGCGGTCGCGCGGGTATTGCGAGAGCACAACGGCGCGTGAGATTGGCATCGAACGTCTCAAACTTTGAGAAGCGAGACGTCGTGCGTTGCCTTTTGAATGTCACCCTTCAGGCTGGCTGTAGTGGCTGCTACACTCGCCGTTGTTCCCTGCGCTGAGAGAAACCGTGCCTGCCATCACTTGCATCGAAGATTTACGCCAGCTTGCTCAACGACGTGTACCACGCATGTTCTACGACTACGCCGACAGTGGCTCGTGGACCGAAGGTACTTACCGCGCCAATGAAAGCGACTTCCAGCAGTTGAAGCTGCGCCAGCGCGTAGCGGTCAACATGACCGGCCGCCGCACACGCACGGAAATGGTCGGCCAGGAAGCCGCCATGCCCGTCGCGATCGCACCGACTGGATTGACCGGCATGCAACATGCCGACGGCGAAATCCTCGCGGCGCGCGCAGCGGAAAAGTTCGGCGTGCCGTTCACCCTGTCCACCATGAGCATCTGCTCGATCGAGGACGTTGCCGCCGCAACCACCAAGCCGTTCTGGTTCCAGCTTTATATGATGCGCGACCGCGATTTCATTGTGCGATTGATCGAACGTGCTCGGGCAGCGCGATGCAGCGCCTTGATGCTGACGCTGGACCTGCAGATCCTCGGGCAACGCCACAAGGACATCAAGAACGGGCTGTCGGCACCGCCCAAATTGACCCCCGCGAACCTCATCAACCTCGCAACCAAGCCGCGCTGGTGCCTCGGCATGCTCGGCACGCGGCGACGCACCTTCGGCAACATCGTCGGTCATGCAAAGGGCGTGGGCGATCTGTCGTCCCTGGGTTCCTGGACCGCCGAGCAGTTCGATCCCACGCTGAGCTGGGCGGACGTCGAGTGGGTCAAGAAGCTGTGGGGCGGCAAGCTCATTCTGAAAGGCATCATGGATGTCGAAGATGCGCGCCTCGCCGCCGACAGCGGCGCTGACGCGCTGATCGTTTCCAATCACGGCGGCCGTCAGCTCGACGGCGCACCCTCTTCGATCTCGGCACTCCCCGAGATCGCGCGCGAGGTCGGCTCACGCATCGAGGTGTGGATGGATGGCGGCATCCGCAGCGGACAGGACGTGCTGAAAGCCGTTGCGCTCGGCGCCAGGGGAACCCTGATCGGCCGCAGTTTCCTTTACGGCCTGGGTGCGATGGGCGAGGCGGGTGTCACGCAGTGCCTGCAGATCATCCAGAAGGAACTGGACATCACCATGGCCTTTTGCGGCCACACTGACATCCGTCAGGTGGACGGGCGAATCCTGCTGCCCGACGCGGCCGTTAAAACGCGATAAAGGCTGTGCCGGAGGGGCGGGCCGCATGGAAATGGACCTTGATCATTTCCGGCCGGCGCCGCCTCCTTTGACCCTCACACATCCACGATTACCTCGAAGCCACCGTAGATCAGCCGCTTGCCGTCGAAAGGCATCGGATTCACGTCAGGCTGCAACCGCGGATCCTCCATCACGGCTTTCATGCCTTTATCCCGCACCTGACGCGACGGCCAGACAACCCACGAGAACACCACCGTTTCGTCATCCTTGCGTTTGACGGCCATCGGAAACGAAGTCAGCTTTCCCTCCGGCACGTCGTCTCCCCAGCACTCGACCACCTGCAACGCACCGTTCTCCTTAAAGACGCCCGCGGCCATCGCAGCCTGTTTTATGTACTTTTCGCGGTCGATAGTGGCTACCGGCACGACAAATCCATCGACGTAAGTCATGAACGCGCTCCTTTCTGGTTAAAAGTCGAATAGGGGCGGAAAGCGACGACGCCCGGACCGGCGTCACCGCACCACCATCCTATGAGCACGACGAACGACACGCGATGAAATCGACCGCGATCGTGTCGTCTTCAACCGAGCCCAGGGGAAACAACTAGTGGACGGGCGAACCTCATGGTGTAGCATCCAATCATTACATTGTTCAATGTAACAATAAAAAATGTCATCGTGACGGATCGCCGTACGCCGTCGGACAGCATATTCGGGAGGCAGGTATGGGTGATAAGGCCATTCCAGACGTCAACGTGGACGAACTGGCGCAGTTCCGCGAAGTCCAGCAACTGGCCTACCGGTGCGTCGAGAGCGTCGGCGAAATGCTCCAGCCGGGCATGACGGAAAAAGACGCCGCTCGCCTGCTGACCGAATGGTTGCAGGATCACGGCGTGCGTGACTGGCTGCACAAACCCTTCGCCTGGTTCGGCGACCGTACCGCCTTCGAGGGGTTTTCGGGGCTGTCGCATATGGCCGGCTTCAACCTGGCTTTTTTCCCGAGTTCGCGCCGGCTGGAAGAAAACATGCCGGTCATTCTCGACGTGGCGCCGGTGCTGAACGGTGTCATCGCCGATGTCGGCTACGCCACCTGCGTCGGCACGAATCCCATTCTCGAGCAACTGAAAGACGACCTGGCCGAACACCGCGAACTGATCGTCAGCATGGTGAAACAACGGCGCACGCTTGCGGACGTAGTCCGCGCGGTCGACCAGCTATGCAGAAAACAAGGCGTGGAGCCGCGTCACAAGGCCTATCCGTTCAAGGTGCTTGCGCACCGTGTTGCGAAGCTGCATAACCCCGCGAAGCCGCGCTTCGTGGCGCGCTTCGGCCTGAACGCCACGCGCAATCTCGTGCTCGACCAGGTTAGCGCAGGCAGGAAGGAAGGCTGGTCGCCGTTGTGGTCGATCGATCGCCGCTCCGATCACGCGCCGACGCCCGGTCTGTGGGCTGTCGAGCCGCATCTCGGCTTTCAGGGTGTGGGCGCCAAGTTCGAAGAACTGCTGGTCATCACCGATGACGACGCCTACTGGCTCGACGACGACCTGCCGCACGTGCGCCGCTGGGCGCAGCGCAGCCAGGCGTTGGTCGCAGCATGACGGAGGCGCACATGCAACTCCTGACCGAACCCGTACCGACCACGCTCTACGAGGCGCCGCCGGCCGCACGTCCCACCAGTTTCACGGTGCGCTCGGGCGACGTAACGCTCGCTGCCAAAGCGTGGGGCGACCCTGCCCGGCCCACCGTGATGCTGGTGCACGGTTACCCCGACAACAGCGAAGTCTGGGACGCACTGGCCGCGCTGCTGGCAAACGATTTCCACGTCGTTACCTACGATGTTCGCGGCGCGGGCCAATCCACTGCGCCAAAGCGCACATCGGCATACCGCCTGGACAAACTCACCGACGACTTTATCGCTGTCATCGACGCCGTGAGCCCCCAACGCGCCGTCCATCTGGTCGCGCACGACTGGGGCTCGATCCAGGGCTGGGAATTCGTCACCGAAGAGCGCTTGCGTGGACGCATTGCCTCGTACACGTCGTGCTCCGGCCCGTGCCTCGACCACGTGGCTTACTGGATACGGGCGCGGCTGCTACGCCCCACGCCGCGCTCCATCGGCAAGCTCATGGGTCAGCTGGTGCGGTCCTGGTATGTGCTGCTGTTCCACTTGCCGGTGCTCCCTGGATTGACCTGGCGCTTGTGGCTCGGCCGCGCGTGGCCGCGGGTGCTTCGTCGTGTGGAAAAGACGTCGATCGCACCTCGCCCGACACAAACGCAGGACGGCATACGCGGCGTATCACTGTACCGCGCCAACTTCATCCGCTGCCTGTTCACGCCGCGCAAGCGCTACGCGCACGCACCGGTCCAGGTGATCGTGCCGACGCTGGACAAATACGTCAGCCCGGCGCTATCCGAAGATCTTTCGCGATGGGTACCGACATACTGGCGCCGTGAACTGATCGCGCGGCATTGGGTGCCGGTCACCCATCCCGAACAGATGGCGCAGATGGTGCGGGATCTCATCAATCACACCGAAGGCGGCCCCGAACCGGATACCCTGCAACGCGCCCGTATGCACGCCGCGCAATTGGGTGCCCCACGCAAATCGCTGGGCGGCAAGCTCGCGGTCGTGACCGGCGCGGGCAGCGGCATTGGACGATGCATTGCGCTGGAATTCGCGAAGCAAGGCGCGTCCGTGGTGACGGTCGATATCGACGCCGCAAGCGCGGAACGCACTGCCACGCTGGTCAGGCTGTTGGGCCAACAGGCCCACGCACGCAAGGTCGACGTGGGCAGCGCCGAACAGATGGAAGCGTTGGCGGACTGGGTCGGAACGGAGCTGGGTGGTGCCGATATCGTGGTCAACAACGCGGGCATTGGCATGGCAGGCGGTGTACTCGACACCTCGGCACAAGACTGGGAGCGCATTCTTCACGTCAACCTGTGGGGCGTCATTCACGGCGCACGCCTGTTCTCCCGGCAGATGGTCAAGCGCGGAAATGGCGGCCACATTGTCAACACCGCCTCAGCCGCAGCCTTCGCGCCCTCGCGCGACCTCCCCGCCTATGCAACCACCAAGGCTGCCGTGCTGATGTTGAGCGAATGCATGCGTGGAGAACTCGCGGAATACGGTATCGGCGTCAGCGCAATCTGCCCGGGCTTCGCCGAGACCGGCATCATGGCCTCGACCCAGTATGTCGGCACCACAGTCCAGGACCAGGAACGCATGCGCCAGAAAGCCACGAAGCTTTATCAACTGCGCGGCCTGCTGCCCGAGACGGTCGCGAAGGCAGCGCTCCGCGCGGTATTGCGCAACAAGCCCGTGATTGCGATCGGCATTGAAGCGCATTCCATGCGTTTCATCTCGCGCCACTTGCCCTGGCTAGGCCGGGTGCTCGCCCGCATCAGCATGGTGCCGCGTTGAGATCAGCGCGGACGTCATCAACCGGACGCCGGAGACCGTCATGACCCAGGAACACACGCAACACAAGATCAGGGCACGCCATGTGAAGTTCGACTGGAGCCAAACGCCCATCCAGTGGATTCCCGGTGACCCGTCGAGCACGCACGTCATCAATGTGCTGAACCTGCTGTTCCCCGCCGGCGAACTCTGGTTCTGCCGCGTCTACAACAAGGCGCTGCCGCTCATCACCGACCCGGCGTTGCATGACGACGCACAAGGGTTCCTCAGGCAGGAAGCGGTGCATTCGCGCTCGCACGGCGGGGTCCTTACGCACTACTACAAGGCGCACGGCATCGACACGCAACCCTTCACCCGGAAACTCGACTGGCTGTTCGGCAAGCTGCTCGGCGAGCAACCGCTTGGGCTGAAGATCGGCAAGACACGCTTCTGGCTGCGCCAGCAGCTTGGTGTCATCGCGGCGCTGGAACACTTTTTTGGTTATCTCGGCAACTGGGTGCTCAATGCCGACGGGCTCGATGCAGCCAATGCCGATCCAACCATGCTCGACCTGCTGCGATGGCACGGCGCCGAAGAAGTCGAGCATCGCACCGTAGCCTTCGACATCTTCCGGCATATGGGCGGCACCTATTTCGAACGCTGCTTCCACATGCTTTCGACCGTCATGCTTCTGCTCTACTTTCTCACCAGCGGTGCACGCTTCATGCACCGGCGCGATCCCGGCGCCGGCACGTACCGAGGCTTTATCCTCGCCTGGCGCGCCGGCGCGCGACGCGGTTGCCTGCCGTCGTTCTGGAAAATGATCGCGGCAGCGCTGCGCTATTTCAATCCGCGCTATACGCCACATCACGAAGGTTCCACCGAGCAGGCGCTGGCTTATCTTGCGACGTCGCCCGCTGCACAGGCCGCGGCGCATGGGGGCAACTGGGTGCGTGAGGCGAACTGATCCGGCGGGCGGCTCTGTGGAGCGGGCAAACGCCTAACTCTCCGCGACCGATTGTCGATACGAGTCGCACATGCGTGGCCGCTTCCAGATCCACGGTGACAGCCCGCTACTAAACGAGTCATCCTTAACGCTGTAGAATCCGAGCGAATACTCGCTTCTCTTCGGATCGGATCATGGCGACAAATCGGCGTCAATCACTAAAGCCGCGAAAGATTCCACAGCAATCCCGCGCGGAACAGACCGTTGCTGTCATTCTGGAGGCAGCGGCGCGGGTACTTGAAACTAAAGGACTGGACGGCCTGAATACCAACGTCGTCGCGCAGCGCGCAGGCGTTAGCGTCGGCACCTTGTATCAGTACTTCCCTGGCAAAGACGCCATTATCGTTGCGCTGAGTCAGCGTGAGGGCGCCGTGTTCTTCGCGGAGGCTAGAGGCGCACTGAGCCAGCCAACCGGTCAGCAGGCGTTGAGGTATTTGATTACCGTTTCGGTACATCAGCAACTGCGTCGTCCTGCACTTGCACGCGCGCTCGATTTCGAGGAAAACCGCCCGGCCATTGCCAATGAACTGGTGGCATTGAAAACCGCTTTTGGCGAGTTGATGCGACAGATTCTGGCCCATGAGGACATTCCGCCGCAACTGAACGTCGAGGTAGCAACCGACGACCTCCTCGCCATTCTGCGTGCCATCGTAGATGGAGCGGGAGAGCGTGGGGAAGTGGACCGCGGAGCGCTGGAATCTCGTGTGGGCCGCGCTTTATTCGGATACCTCGGGATCACGGATCAGCCGCCCGCACGGGCGCGGGCCAGGAAACAGCGGACGTCCCAGACCGCCTGACGCTGTCCTCGCAGGTCGCCCAGTTGCTCGCGTGCGTATCTTGAGGCCGAAATACCGGAACCTGTCCGGATTTCTAAAAATACGAGCAATTGTTCATATCGATGCTGCGGCACACGGCCCGAAGCCCCGCCACCATTGCGTTACGCAGCAGTGCGGCAGTGCTATCCAATGCGAGTTTCAGAATCGAGCAATTACTCGCAAAATGGGTTCTGTGGAATCACATGGTCTGCCCGATCACACAGATCAGATTGGCGACCACCCACCACAAAAACATTTCATCTTTCTGCGAGACCGATCATGAATCTTCGTAAAGAAGCGAAGCTGAATCACCTGAGCTTTCCCACAACCAACGTAGCCGAGACGGCTGCGTTTTTCGAGCAATACCTTGGCTGCGAGATTGTTGCCGTTGGGGACAGTTGTCTGCTCAAACGGAATGGTTTTGACATCGTTCTGGACCACGTCAAAGAGGAAGTCCCGGCGTGGCCCGAAAACTTCCACTTCGGGCTGGAGGTCGATAGCCTGGATGACGTCCATACCCTCTACAAAGAATTTCTCGAGGGCGGTGTTCGCATGGAAACGGAAGTCTTCAACAACTCGCGCGGATCGCGATTTTTTTGTCGCTCGCCTGGTGGCGTCCTGATCGAGGTCAATACACGCGCAGATATGCAGAAGCAGGATCAGTGGCAAAAGCTGTTTTAAATCTTTGACCAGCGGAAGCCGGGTTAGCGCCAGATTAGACTCCCTCATCTCGCAAAATGCACAGCGCAAGGGCGACGCAATACACTAGCGATCGCACAAGGCAAACGCGCAGACCGCGTCCGATGCCGCCTTACGAAACGCCAGGAGGAAAAATCCATGACCGCTCCGGCCCATCACGCGCCCGACTTTCGCCGTCAGCGCTCTGTCGGCATTGCCGGCATCGCGGTCGCCTCGCTGCTTGCCCTGGGGCTCTGGCTCGGCATCGATCTTTTGATGTCGCCGCTGCCGGGCATGGACAGCCTGGGTGCGCGGATGCTGCTGACGCTCAAATGCTGCTGTGTTGCCGTGTTGTTCTGCCTGGTGACGGGCGTCGAAGCCGTGGCGCACGAGCGATTGACCTCGCCCGCCTTCGACCCGCTGGCGGGTTTCGAGACGCATAGGTTGCGCGTCAATCAACGATACCTGCAGAACACGGTGGAACAGATTATCGTGTTTGCGGCATCACTGTTCGGCCTCGCCGCTTACTGCCCCGACGGCTCGTCCATGCGCGCAGTCGTGGCGACGACCGCGGTTTGGATCGTCGCGCGGGCCGCGTTCTGGCTCGGCTACCATCGCAGCGCGGCGCTGCGCGGGCTCGGCGCGCCGGGCATGGCGCTCAGCATGATCGTGCTGCTTTATGTAACGAGCCGGTTTGGGCATGAGATCGCGGGCACAGTGGGGGCGATCGTGCCGCTTGTTATGTTCTTCGCGGTCGAGGCCGTGCTGTTTTGGGGGACGCGCCCGGTAAAAGAAGCTTGATTCAACCCTCAACCCTCAAGCTTCGCGCCGCTCAGCCTGCTCACGAATTGCGGCTGCGAATCTGTCCGCGCTCCACAGCTCTGCTAGCGCCCGCCGGAATAGTCCCTGCTGGCTCTCCGGCGCCAGTCCACCCTGCGGCGGGTCCCGGTCCAGGTTCGTCGGAAACGGATAACCTTCGGCGCACGACGCAATCACCGCGTCGGCCTCTTCCCCTGTGATGTTCGCCGAGCGCATCCGCTCCAGTAGGACTGGATACAGCGCCTCACACATCTTCGTGCGATTCAGCGACTCCATCGCCCGCCCGTAGGCCGAGGAAATCTGCAGGAGATTGGCCATGCGCTGAACAGAAGTCGTGCGGTTCGAACCGGCTGCATGAAAAAGCGCGGGATTGAAAAACAGCGCATCGCCTTTTTCGAGTGGCAGTTGCACGTAGTGTGTTTCAAAGTAGTCGCGAAAGTCCTGACGACGCCATGCGAGGTATCCCTCGGCGTAGCGTTGTGAGTAAGGCAGCAGCTTGGTCGGTCCGCTTTCCACTGGCATGTCGGTGTGGGCAACCGCCCCTTGCAGCGTGAGAAAGGGGGACATCGCATGAACGTGAGCCGGATAGCGCTCAGCTTCCGCCACGGTCTGGAATCCAAGGTGGTAATCCCGGTGCGCCTGTTGCGCCTGTCCGCCGGGTCGTACGACATTGACCTGCGAGGTCACCTGAAAGTGCGGACCCAGCCACGCCTCAGCTATCGCGCAAAGAGCCGCGTTCTCGAAGTAGCGGGCGAACACCGCAGGCGCGCGCAGGCAAAGCTTTTCTTGCGCATTCCAGATGCGGTCATTCGCGCCCGCTTTTGCGAAATGGTCCGCAGCGGCGCTGCCGGCTTCGCGTTCCTCCTGGATGAGTGACTCGAAGACTCTTGTCGCTTCATCGACCACTACTGTGTCGGCATAAACGCGCTTCAGCACCAGCACGCCCGCTCCCACGTTCAATACCTTCGCCCACTCGCTCTGCAGATCCGCGCGCCGCGATGCATCTTCAAGGGCGCTGCCAGGCTCACGGCAGTCGTACACCGGAATGTGGTCGACTATCGCAGAGGCGAACCTCAGGCTGTCGTCTTCTGGACGGGGGCGAAGCGCAGCGATGAAGTCCTGAAGGCTGCAATCCTGCTCCCGGTATCCATTGCGTACTGGGGCGTCGCGACGCGAGTCAGTGGCCTTCATGGTGTCTCCTTCTGTTCTTGCCCCAACAATAGTCCTTCAGCGGGCACTTGCGGTACGATAAACACCTCAAAAACACCTCAACTGGGGGCGGGTTGCCGTGGCGCATCGCTTTCTGATGAAGGAAATCGCCCTCCAGGCGGGCCTCGGGCTCGCCACGGTCGACCGAGTGCTGAACGGACGGGAGCATGTCCGTGAACACACCCGCCAGCGCGTGCAGCACGCGATAAATGAACTGGAGAAACAGCAGTTCCAGTTGGCGACCAGCGGGCGCAAACTCGTTGTCGACGTTGTTGTCGAAGCGCCGCGCAGGTTTTCCGACGAGATACGTGAAGCACTGGAGTCGGAACTGCCGGGCCTGCAGCCAGCCGTGTTCCGGCCGCGGTTTCTGATGCAGGACACAATGACAACGGCGGAAGTCGTCGACGTCCTGAAAGCGATTGGCCGCCGAGGCAGCCACGGCGTTTTGCTCAAGGCGCAGGATGTTCCCGACGTTGCCGACGCTGTCGCGGACTTGCAGCAACGGGGGATTCCCGTCATCACGATCTTTACAGATATTCCGCAGTCCGCTCGCATTGCCTACGCTGGCCTCGACAATCGGATGGCGGGCGCGACAGCCGCTTATCTCATCGGTCAATGGCTCGCTCGCCGGGAAGGTGACGTGCTAGTCACGATGAGCAACGAGCGCTTTAGAGGGGAGGAGGAACGCGAAGCCAACTTCCGCAATGAGTTGCAGCGGCGATATCCCCGGCTAAGACTCGTTGACGCCAGCGGCGGGCATGGCCTGGACGCTCAAACGGAGGCAAGAGTAAAGCGAGCCGTTGGTTCCGGCCGCAAAGTCGTGGCGGTGTATTCGATGGGCGGCGGCAACGTGGCGATACTTCGCGCACTCAAGTCGATGGGCCAGACGCCAAAATGCTTTATCGGGCACGACCTGGACAGGGACAATGTCGAGTTGCTGCGCGAAGGAAAACTCAGCGCCGTGCTACACCACGACTTGCGACAGGACATGCGCACCGCGTGCCATCACATCACGCACTTTCACAAATTGCTGCCGACGTCGGCTGTCGGGCCGTCGTCGTCCGTGGTCGTGGTCACGCCGGCAAACATTCCACTGTCCGTCGAACAGCGATTCAGCCAATACGCCCCTCGCCGCTGACCGTGTTCGGATCTGTCCCGTCGATTTAATCAGCGGACCACGGCCCGGAACCTCGAAGCGAATGAAAACAGGACTCGGACAGTACCCGACATGGCGAAGGCATTCCCGAGCGCCAGATCCGAGCCGCACCGCGACGCATCACATATGAGTAAAAGGCGTCAATTTCATTGACTCAAAGAGACATTCACAACCTTACAAAGCTGCCATTTACATGACGCGCAACTTAAGTTGTGCTTTCCATAGGATTCCCCTCGTTTTTCTTATCATCTATTTCACCTTTCCCGGTGAAGAATCGGTAAACATCACGTAACCGAAAACCGATCTCACTCTCCTACACTGCGCAATCAACGTAGTCCGGGAGTGCCACATGTCACCGTCAGTCGCATTAGAGATTCATTCTCTGAACTCGTTTGAATTGACCGCGGACGGCCAGTACCTGATGTTCAAAGGCAACCAGCCCGAAGTTATTGCCTTGCATTACTCGGTCATGCACGAACTCCTGGCAGCGCTCTCCAACGCCATCGGCTGGTCACAGCGCGTTCGCCGGAAAAAAGACGACATGAAATTCGCCATGCCGTGCGAGGCATGGGCGATCGGCGGAGACAAAGACGAATCCTCCCATCTTGTCCTGACATTTCGTCTGCCGGGTGGCGCCGAACTGTCGTTTCGAATGCATCGCGCAGAAGCGCGCCACATGACTGAAGTGCTTTCGCTCGTGACGGGGCTGACCAGGGCAAAGGAAACATCGTGCAGCAAACTTCAATAGTGCGTCTCGCACTTACACCCCGTTGACCCGTGCAGCGCAAGGCAGGCGTAAGCCCAAGATGTGTCTGCGCCCTCCTTTTTGTGCATCCCTCCTGTTTGTCTGTATGAACTTTGAAACGCTATTGACCCGCAGCGCCCGGGCGCTAACATTTATTGGCCTGAGCGTGACAGCAACGTCGGGTTTCGCGGCAGACTCGTTCGTGGTGCGCGACATCCGGCTCGAAGGCCTGCAACGTATCGAGCCCAACACGGTTTTCTCGTATCTACCCATCAAGCAGGGCGATACGTTCACCGCTAACAAGGCATCGGACGCAATCCGCGCACTCTATGCCACGGGGTTCTTCAACGACGTCAAGATTTCGGCCGAAGGCGACGTCGTTGTCGTGCAGGTGCAGGAGCGTCCAGCGGTCGGCACGATCGACTTCGCCGGGGTCCACGAATTCGACAAGGACAACCTCGTCAAAGCATTGAATGCGGTTGGCCTGTCGTTGGGCCGCTACTATGACAAGTCACTCGTCGACCGCGCGCAGCAGGAACTCAAGCGTCAATATCTGACGCGCGGTTACTACGCAGCTGAAGTGACAACGACAGTCACGCCTATCGATCGTGATCGCGTAGGCCTCCTGTTTTCGGTTATTGAAGGTCCGAGTGCGAAGATCCGTCAGGTCAACTTTATCGGCAACAAGGTCTTTAGCGACCGCGAACTGCACGATGAAATGGAGCTATCCACACCGAACTGGTTCTCGTGGTACACGAAGAACGACCTGTATTCGAAAGACAAGCTCGCCGACGACCTCGAGAAGATCCGCACGTATTACCTGGACCGTGGCTATCTCGAGTTCAACATCGAGTCGACCCAGGTATCGCTGTCGCCGGATCGCAAGGACATGTACCTGACGCTCACGATTCACGAGGGCGAGCCTTACACGATCTCCGGCATTCATCTGGCAGGTAACCTGCTGAACCGCGAGGCTGAGCTCTCGAAGCTCATCAAGATCAAACCAGGCGAGCGTTTCTCGGCTCAAAAGCTGAAAGATGCCACCAAGGCCGTCGTCGACAAGCTTGGCGAGTATGGTTACGCATTCGCCACCGTGAATGCGCAGCCGCAAATCGATCAGGAGCACCATAAGGTAGACCTGACGCTACAGGTGGATCCGAGCCGTCGTGTCTATGTGCGCGCGATCAACATCACCGGCAACACGCGCACTCGCGACGAAGTGGTCCGGCGCGAAATGCGTCAGATGGAAAGCTCGTGGTTCGATTCGAACCGCCTTGCACTGTCGAAGGACCGTATCAATCGCCTCGGCTACTTCACCGATGTCGACGTGACAACCGTGCCGGTTGAAGGCACGCCGGACCAGGTCGACATCGACGTGAAGGTCACGGAAAAGCCGACCGGCTCGATTTCGCTGGGTCTCGGTTACGGTTCCGGCGAGGGTCCGATCATTTCGGCGGGCGTGTCGCAAGACAACGTGTTCGGCTCGGGCACGAGCCTCGCGCTGAACGTGAATACCGCGACAACGTTCCGTACGTTGACGGTTACGCAAGTCGATCCTTACTTTACAGTGGACGGCATCAAGCGTATTACCGACGTCTACTACCGGACGAGCGAGCCGTTGTATTACTCGAACGTGACCGACACGAGTTTCCGTGTCATCACGTTAGGCGCCGATCTGAAATTCGGCATCCCCTTCTCCGAATCGGACATGGTCTACTTCGGCACTGGCATTGAACAGAACCGCCTGGATGTCGACGCGAACACGCCGAAAAGCTATGTCGACTACGTCAACTCGTTCGGCCGTGTGTCGAATAACGTACCGGTCACCGTGGGCTGGTCGCGCGATAACCGCGATAGCGCGCTGGTGCCAAGCCGCGGTTACTTCACGCAGTTCAACGCGGAGTACGGCACACCGCTCGCCCGAACCAACTACTACAAGACCGATGTGCAAGCCCAGTACTACTACTCCTTTGCACGCGGTTTCGTACTCGGCCTGAACTTCCAGGGCGGCTACGGCAATGGGCTCGGCGGCGATCCTTACCCAATCTTCAAGAATTACTATGCCGGCGGTATCGGGTCAGTGCGCGGCTATGAGCCGAGCTCGCTGGGTCCGCGCGATGCAACGACGGGCGACCCGATCGGCGGCTCGAAAATGATCGTCGGTAATGTGGAACTCACATTCCCGCTGCCAGGCACGGGCTACGACCGCACGCTGCGCGTCTTCACCTTTGTCGACGGCGGTAACGTCTGGGGCACGGAAGGCAATAGCGTCGGCGCCAACGGCTTGCGTTACAGCTATGGCGCAGGTCTCGAATGGATTTCCCCGATTGGTCCGCTGAAGCTCGACTTCGGTCTGCCGATCGTGAAGCACGCCGGTGACCAGTACCAGAAATTCCAGTTCCAGATTGGGACTTCGTTTTAACGCCTGCAATCGCACTGCCTATCATCGGGTACAGCAGGAGTAAACCCCGGTAATGGACGTTGTAACTCAAGTAACATGCGCTGAATCTAGACTTGTTCAATTCAGCGGGCGGTATCCGTTCATGACCTGGCAAGCGCTTCGCCAACTGTTGGAAGCGCGCCAATCGGATGTATCTATGTGGCAGGCAACTCAGCCAGTATCTCGTGTGGCCTTGATTCTTTCACCGGCAGTAGGCGACTCGCTGTTGATGATGACGGTTGCGCGCAATCTCCAGAAAAACGGCATTGCAACTACCGTGTTTGGCCAGCACGCGCATGCTTTGCTCGATTGGTTCCCAGGTATCGATATACGGGCAGAATTGGACGAAGCTCATCTTGCGGAAAAACTACACGGCTTTGATACGGTCATTCAGATGCACGGCAATAGACCGTTTGCGGGGCTGGATCGCTTGCATCCCCGAGTGATCCTGCTCGATCACATCTGTCGCGCCCGTTCGTCGGAATCGATGGCAGACAGACTTGCGCTATTTTGTCGCGACGAGTTCGGCCTGCTGGATGCGGGGAAAAGTAACGGCATCACGCCGCCGCCTGGACTTCAGCACCGCAAACACCCGCTTCGCGTCGCCATCCATCCAACGGCAAGCACCGTGGACAAACGCTGGCTAGCGTCACGCTTCATTCAACTGGGCGTGGAACTGCGCGACCAGGGTTTTAGCCCACAGTTTGTGGTTGCATCGCACGAGCGTGCGGACTGGCAACACGTCGAGCGTTTAGGTATCACGCTGCCCGATCTCTCTTCGCTTGATCACGTCGCCGCATGGCTTTTCGAGTGCGGGTGGTTCATCGGTAATGATTCGGGAATCGGCCATCTTGCATCAAACCTGCAGATTCCCACCCTCTCGTTGTTCATGCGCCGCGGTATCGCGCGCACGTGGCGCCCCGACTGGGGGACCGGACGGGTGCTGATCGGCGGTGCCTACCTGCCCACGGGACGTCTGAAGGAGCGTTACTGGAAATACCTGTTGTCCGTTGGCAAAGTGACCCAGGCATTCGAGCAACTACGCGCCAATTTCGCATGAATTCGCCACCCTTGCCCAGCATGAGCGGAGACGGACGCAAACGCATCGCAGTAGTCATGTCGAACGCGATTGGCGACACGCTGGTGTTGATGGTCATCGTGCAAAATCTCTTAAGAAACGGCATTGATGTCACGGTATTCGGGCGCCCAGCTCATGCTTTGCGACACTGGTTCCCCGAGGTGACGATTCAACCGTTGCCGGACGAGGTGGATAGCAAGGCAATGCTGGCGCCGTACGACACTGTTCTGCAAATGCATCGAAATCAGCCGATGCCACGCCTGACGGAAGCCCATCCTTGCGTCCTTGATCTGGATAAGGTCGTATTCGGGGACCGCTCAGGGTGTATGGCGGAACGCTTCGCCGACTTCTGCCGCGACGAACTCGGACTATCGAATGTCGGCTTGTACAACGGCATGACGCCCCCGCCCGCGCTACGACACCGCCAATACATTCGCCGGATCGCGATTCACCCCGAGGCCAGCACGGAGGACAAACGCTGGCTATCGCAACGATTCGTGAAATTGGCCCAAAATCTGCGTCGACGCGGTTACGACGTCCACTTTGTGATTGCGCCGCACGAGCGCGAGCGCTGGTTCGAACTGGAAAGATGGGGCATCCCTGCGCCGGAATTTAGCAACCCTCATGAACTGGCATGCTGGTTATACGAATGCGGCTGGTTTATCGGAAACGATTCCGGCGTCGGGCATCTTGCGTCAAGTCTCAGCATTCCGACCATCAGTCTGTTCCGGCGGCGCCGCGTGTCTGAGCGCTGGCGCCCAGCGTGGGGAACGGTCAACGTCGTTTTGCCCTGGCAATGGGTTCCCACCGCGCGGCTCAAGGAGAAATTCTGGCGTCAAACACTCACCTGCGCGCGTGTTTTGTCGGTATTTCAGCGCATGGTTCGAGATGACGGCAACAGAGAGAAACCTGATTCAACCCAGCTATAAAGCGATTTACTCGTTCTGAAACGACAGCACGTTGCGGTGTTGCTTGAGCCACGTTGTACGGATACCGCTAGCGCTCCGCGGGCTGCGGCCCAGTCTGGGTTGTTCCCTGGCATGAGGGTTCAGAACAGGTTATCGGAACTCAACTTACATTACGCTCGATGACGTCAGTAACCAAAGCAGTGTTTTTGCATTCCGGCTATAGAACGGCGGGTACATGGCTATGGTCGTGTTTTCGCCGTCTCAACGAGGTCACCGCCTACTACGAACCATTGCACGAGATGTTGTCGACGATCGACTCGGAAAGCCTGGCTACGAGTACAGCTGACAGTTGGCATTCGGGCCATCCGAAACTGGAGAAACCGTATTTCGCCGAATTTGCTCATTTGCTTCGATCCGGTGAACGCGGTATTCCCGGCTACGAGGAGCGCTTTTCAATCGATTCTTTCACGGGACAAACGCCAGACGGAGCTGACCGGCTTGAGGCCTATCTACGCGATCTGATCGGCGCCGCTCATGAGCAAGGCGGTGTGCCTGTCTTCAAGTTCTGTCGATCGCTAGGTCGACTTCAGTGGTTCCGCAGCACCTTCCCGGACGCCGTGCACATCGTGGTCGAGAAAAACCCGATTTCTCAATGGCTCTCCTGTTGGGATCTGCTCGCCACTCACGGAAACCCACATTTTGTCGCCGTCCCGTTTACCGTTCTGGCATTGAACAGACATACGCCGATGGTCGACCGGGTGCTCGATGCGCTGCATATCGATCTGCCAGAGGTATCGCGGGAGCCCGGGAAAGAAACGTTTGGACCCTACCTCGATTTTTTCAAGCAACATGCCGTGCGTGTTGCACCCGCCGCTGCATATCGCGCTTTTCTTGGACATTGGCTCCTTACGTTACAGCATGCGGCAACCCACGCACACGCGATCTTTGATTGCGACCTCGCGGCCCGGTCGCCCGCTTATACGCAGGCCGCTGAACGCTGGGTAGCCGATCTAACGGGACTTGAGCCATCGTTCAGAACCGTGCGTCAAACGAGTGGGGGCGAGCGTCACTGCGGGTTCGACGCGTCGGAAGGATTGAAGATCCATCTTGAAGCCATGCATTTCGGCAAGGAGATGGTGCGCAGCGGCGCCGTGCATCCGGATACATTTTCGCTCTGGACCAGCAAACTCGCGCAAGCCACGCAGGTATTGGCCTTCGGTGCGCAGGCGAACTGGCCGCAGACGCAGGTTCCTCTTCATCGGGCTACACGTATCGTGGATATCGCGCTGATCGACGGTGCGGGGTTCGACACAGTACTGGCAGGAGAACTCGCGGCAACACGGGCGGCTTTAGGAGAAGTGAAGCAACAACTTGCCAGGCTGCAGCGTTCGCCGTTCTGGCGCCTGTCGGAGTCGGTACGCAAACTGTGCTCGCCGAAACGTCACGTGAGTTCTGCCCACGGCGGGTGAAGGGAGACGCGAAGCGCATTCCGCGATCGTTTCGTGGCGCGTTTCTACGAAGCCCGCAACTCACGTACGCCCTTACCTATCCGCCGCCGCAGCAACGTCCGCAACGTGACGCCGTCCGCATACTCGACCTGCTCTGCAATGCGATCAACCGTGAGCATGCCCCGCGGCGCCGACCGCTCGTCTGCCACCAGCAAATCGGCTTCCTCGAGATCGGTCAGAATGCGCCGGCAGGCCGACGCATAACGTTCGCCCGCCGCACTCAGTCTGATCGTCCGCGTCGTCCGGTGCAGCAGGGCCGTTCCGGTGTGCTCTTCGAGGAACGCGATGGCGCGGCTCACCGCCGCTGGCGATCGCCCGGGCCGACGTCCGGCGCCCGCCAGGCTGCCTTCGTCCAGCGTGGCTACGAACACCCTCATTGCATCGATTCGGTCCATATGCTTAGCGTAGGGTTATCAATGTCAACTCAAACTGATCTCGTGAGAGGGCTCCCCCAATGGGGGAACAGGCGGGTGCGGTTCCAGGTCCTTCCGTGAGAGTATCTCAATGCAATCAGAAGACGCTGCCGTCGAGGTAGCCTGTTATTCCCGCTCGGCGATTCGAATGTACTTCATGAAAAGGCCTGCACCATCCGTGACTCACTCCGATTCACTTCAATCTCTTCCTGATATCCTCGAACCGAGTTTATCAGTGGTATTTTGCGGCATAAATCCGGGCGTCCTTGCGGCATCGACCGGCCACCACTTTGCCGGCCGAGGCAACCGGTTCTGGCGGGCCGTTCATCTGGCGGGTTTTACTCCTGAACAGATTTCTCCCGAGGACGATCGCACTCTCCTGCAGTACCGTTGCGGCCTGACAACCGTGGTCTCGCGTCCGACCGCACGAGCGGACGAACTTTCACAATCGGAGTTCAAAGCAGCTGCGGTGGAATTCGAGCGGAAGATCGAACGATACGCACCGCAGTGTGTTGCCTTCCTCGGAAAGATGGCGCTCTGCGCAATGTCGGGAAAACGCGACATCGATTGGGGTCTGCAACCGACAGCGTTCGGCGGTGCGCGTGCATGGGTGTTGCCGAATCCTAGCGGCCTGAACCGAGGCTTTAGCCTGGACGCACTGGTGACTGCCTACCGCGAACTTCGTCTTGCAGTCACGCCGGCTGGTTCGGCTTTGGGAATTCGCACAGTAGACTAGGCTGCGAGTCAATTCAATTCGCGGCCACTTCGGCTCGCTTCACATTGACGCAAAAAGCGCAGTCACCCAGTCGATGAATACCCTCACCTTAGTGCTATATCGCCGGCTGGGCGGATAGGCAACATACACCTGAAGCGGACCAGAACGCCATTCAGCGAGAATGGGCACCAGTTTCTTCTGCTTGATGGATGGGCGCACCATGAAATCCAGCGTATGAACAATGCCCAGGCCGGCGAGCGCCGTAGCAAGATGGGCATTGCTCTCGCTGACAAGCACATCGTTACGTAAGCGCTCCAGCGTAAACTTCTCGTCCCCACGACAGAATTCAAGCGGCTGGATAAGACCCGTGTTTGCAGAAAAGTATCCGACAACGGGCATGTTTTTATCGGTGATCTCGCGAGGATGCCTGGGCGTTCCATACTTCGCCAGATAGGCCGGACTCGCGCAGGTTGTCCACGCGAGCGTGCCGATCGGATGGGTCACCAGGCCGGGATCGTCTGCAGTGCTTCGAATCGCACAGTCGATGTTTTCCGCAATGAGATCGGCGGTCCGGTCCGTGACGCTCAATTGCACCTGGATGTCGGGGTATCGCTCACGAAACGCCGGTAGCGCAGGAATAAGTATTCCGCTGGCGGTCGACCCACCCGTGTCGACCCGCAGCGCACCGCGCGGGCTTGCCTGGGCACGGCCAAGCGTCGCTTCTATGTCATCGAGTTCACTGAGGAGGTGGCGGGTGCGTTCATAGTAAGCAGCGCCATCTGTTGTAACGCTGACGCTCCTCGTGGTTCGTTCCAGCAGTTTCACGCCCAGGTGCGCCTCCAGCGATCTGATCCACTTGCTCACCGTGGCATTAGGCATTTTCAGCGAGGCCGCAGCCCGTCCGAAACCGCCTGTTTCAACGACCCGGACAAAAATGCGAATGGCCTGCAAATGGTCCATCAATTCGTCTCCCGGAATTATTCACCGGTGTGAATAAACAATCCACATTATGCATCTTTATCTCCCAACGCGTTTTCACTAAGCTTGAGTCATTGTCCAAGGCCCAAAGGAGGCCCGGAATGACTGCTTCTCTCTACACCAACATCCATTCGACGAAACACGCCGGCAAGGTTGCGCTCATTACCGGCGGCAGCACCGGTATCGGCCTCGCCACCGCCAAACGTCTTGCTCGCGAAGGCGCCACGGTGTTCATCACGGGGCGACGCCAGGCAGAGTTGGATGCCGCGGCATCGGAAATCGGCCACGGCGCACGTGCGATTCGTGGCGACATTTCTGTGGCAGCCGACCTTGAACGCATTGTGGAGATCGTGTCGGCAGCTCACCAGAAAATCGACATCCTCTTCGCCAACGCGGGAGGCGGCGAATTCGCGCGCCTTGGCGAGATTACCGAAGCGCAATTCGACAAATACTTCGGCATCAATGTGAAAGGCACCTTGCTCACCGTGCAAAGCGCACTGCCGTTCATGCCGGCAGGCAGCGCAATTGTCATAACAGGGTCGATCACCTCGATACAAGGCGCACCCGCATTGGGTGTCTATGCGGCCACCAAGGCGGCCTTGCGATCGTTCGCGCGCACCTGGGCATCCGATCTCAAAGGCCGGGACATTCGCGTCAATGTGGTCGCACCTGGCGTTGTCGTCACGCCCGGCTACAAGACCGAACTCAAGATGAGTGATGAGCAGATCGAGGCGTACTGCAAGGAAGTTGCCGAAACGACGCCGCTTGGCCGGGTCGGTACCCCCGACGAGATCGCAAAGGCTGTCTCCTTCTTCGCCTCCGACGATGCCAGCTATATCACCGGCATCGAAATGTTCGTCGACGGCGGCCGCGCGCAAGTCTGATTTTTCGGCGTCGCGCTCATTCAAACATGAGCGCGACATAAACAGGAAAACACCATGAATTCGCCAGAAAACCTTCGCCTCGCCCAACAGTTTCTTGAAAAAATGGGCGCGGGGGCTAGCGCTGAGGAGATGGCTTCGTTGTGCACACCCGATCTCGACTGGAATATTCCAGGCGACTCAGGCGTGCTGCCCTGGGTCGGACACAAGACGGGACGCGAAGCAATATCGGATTTCGTTCGCGACACGCAAACCATGGTCGAGCGCGTAAGCCTCGACATCAAGGATGTGCTCGCAAGCGACGATCGGGCCGTCATTCTCGGCCACTTGCAAACGCGAATCAACGCCACTGGAAAACTGATCGATAGCGCATTTGCGATCGTCCTGACGTTTTCAGACACGAAGATCGCAAGCTTCCTGATGCTGGAAGACAGCTTCGCCGTATCGATGGCCGCTCGACGCTGACAGGTCACATCAATTTTCTGAGCAATGATCCTCGTTGTTTAGAGAAAATCTGCGCTGCTGTAGCACGCAATGAGCGACTATTTGCCGAGCATGAAGTCGAGCATCATTTCCTGCACGGCCTCGACCATCTGCACGCCGTTTTCCGTCTTGCAGCCGGCGGCCTGGGCGGCCCGCAAAAATGGCGTCACCCCATGCCCGGCGATAACATCGCCCACGAACATAGACGACGTGAGCAGATTAGCGGCGACGGGAAGCGGGTCACCGGCGGCCATCCCCATTGAGGTGGCATTGCACACCATATCGCAACCTGTCGGGTCTGCCGGACCGGCAGTCACCCGGCCACGACCCAGATCGGCGACGATCCCCATCAACTGTGCAACGCGAGATTCGTTGGCGTCGTGAATGATCAACTCGCGAACGCCCGCCTCAAGTAGCGCGATCGCAATTGCGCTGCCCGCCGCGCCGGCGCCGACCAGCAGTACACGCGCGCCGTCCGGCCTGGCACCCTCGTCTATCTGCGCCTTGACGAAAGCGAGGCCATCGAGCATGCCGCCATGCCACGTACCGTCAGGATTACGACGCATCACGCTCACACCGCCGAGCAGCCTCGCCGTCTCGGAGCTGGTCGCGCAGTATGTAAAGGCGGTGAATTTGTGCGGCATGGTGACAAGCAGACCGTCGACATTCGGCGTGCTCGTGAGAGCTTGCATGACAACCTCCAGCGCGCCGTCCGGCACCTGCATGGGTATGCAGATGCCGTTGTGGTCTCGTGCCGCGAAACCACGGGTCAAACGTTGCGGCGACTCGACGAATACGATCGGGTCGCCAATGATGGGAAACAGTCGCGTCTTACCGCTTAAATTTTCGAGCATTCTGTTCTCCCGTCAGCGCGAAGCATCAGGCAGAAATGGGGAGATTCCCGCACTCTCCTACCGCACCGTGTACCCGCCGTCGACAGCCAGCGCGTGGCCGATCACAAAGCTGGCGCCGGGACTGCAAAGCCAGAGCACTGCGGACGCAATTTCCTCAGGCCGGCCGAGTCGCCCGATTGGCTGCTCCCTCATCAACGCATCCATCGCTTCGGGTTCACGCTCGATCATGCCGGTGACCATCGGCGTCGCGATGATGCCAGGGCAAATCGCGTTGACGCGAATGCCCCGGGCGGCATATTCAAGTCCGGCGCTCTTGGTCAGTCCAAGCACGCCATGCTTGGACGCGTGGTAGACGCCGCGGCCGGCGATGCCTACCAGTCCGCCCAGCGATGAACAGTTGACGATCGCGCCGCTTCCCTGTTTGCGCATCTGGAGCAATTCATATTTCATGCAATTCCAGACGCCGCGCAGATTGATCGCCATCACGCGATCGTATTCTTCGCTGCTAGCGTCGGCGGTCTCGGCAACCGGACTGTTGATACCGGCATTGTTGTACGCAGCATCCAGGCGGCCGAAGGCAGACATAGTCACATCGACCATCTCCTTGACCTGCGCCTCATCGGCCACATCGCATCGCACCGCAATGGCCTTGTGGCCGTCCGATACGAGTTCCTGCGCGGCGGCACGAACCGTCTCTTCATTAAAATCCGCGAGAACGACTGCTGCCCCGGCCTCGGCAAATGCTTTGGCAGTGGCTAGCCCCATGCCAGAGCCCGCCCCGGTCACAAGCGCCACCTGACCTTCGAAAGTAATGTTCATATCTGGCTCGCTTCAATCGTTCAGTCAGCCAGATGATAGGGAGAAATTCCCTATTG
The DNA here is from genome assembly GCF_046026855.1 of Paraburkholderia sediminicola. Taxonomy (GTDB): domain Bacteria; phylum Pseudomonadota; class Gammaproteobacteria; order Burkholderiales; family Burkholderiaceae; genus Paraburkholderia; species Paraburkholderia sediminicola_A. The sequence goes on from NZ_JAQQET010000010.1 coordinate 114,773, forward strand.
ATTAAGCCCATGAAACTGCAAAGTGTCATGAACCACAATCATGAATGAGTCCCGGAAATCCGCCGCGGATCTACCTCGTTTTCGAACGATAGCGCAGCGAATCGATCACCAGCGCCATGGCTCGCGAGGATTCGGACCGGCTCGCATAGTATGCATGCAAGCCTGGAAACGTCGGACACCAGTCGTCGAGGACACGAACGAGGCGCCCTGCGGCAACGTGAGCCTGTGCCAGGTCGGACGGTAAGTATGCAAGGCCGTAGCCTGCCAACGCGGCGTCGAGCATATGGTAGGTACCGTTAAAAGAGAGCTGGCCCTCCACGCGAACCTGAACTTCACGACTTCCCTTTTTCAGCTCCCATGCGTAAAACGCCCCATGTGTCGGCAGACGCAGATTGATGCAGTTGTGCGCCATCAGGTCCTGAGGCGTTTTCGGCAGCGGTTGCTTTTCCAGGTACGCCGGCGAGCCAACGATCGACATCTTCATGTCCGGTGCAATGCGAACCGCGATCATGTCCTTCGCGACCTGGTCCCCATGACGGATCCCAATGTCAAAACGGTCCGCTACGATATCGGTGAGACCATAATCCGTCATGATCTCAACCTTGATCTCCGGATATTTGCGAAGCACCTTGGACAGCCTGGGCCAAAGAATCGTGTTCGTCGTGTGATCTGTCGCTGTGATACGAATCGTACCGGCAGGCATGTCACGAAGCTCGGTGACAGCCGTCAGTTCAGCTTCGATCTCCTCGAAGCGTGGCGCCACTGTCCGCAGGATGCGCTCGCCTGCCTCGGTCGGCGATACGCTGCGCGTGGTTCGCGTCAACAACCGCAACCCGAGTCTGGTTTCGAGCGCGCGAATCGTATGGCTCAAAGCCGATTGGGACACCCCTAGCTGTGCAGCCGCGCGGGTGAAGCTTCGCTCGCGCGCAACAGCAATAAAGGCAAGCAGGTCATTGAAATTTTCGCGTGGCATTAGTGAACTGACCTCATAGGTGTTTGAGGCATTTAACCACTAGTCGCACATGAACACACCCGATAAATTTTCAAGGTCAATACTAGCTTGCATTTCGACAATAGTCACACCGCTGTCTTGAGCGAGCGATGCCTTTGATCCAATTGCATAAGGCCGAGCACCCGACACCCGAGACACTAAAATCCGCAAACACTTATGAAACAGGCTCACTGGAGACCACGGACCTTCGTCGGTTGCCCGTTTTCATCGCCAGTATCCGCAAACGCCGTTTTTTGACTCAGGCGTGCATCCACATTCATGAATTTCATTCATAACAGATTGCGGTTTCATGGACTTAATCCATAGGCGGTATATGTCTATCATTTCATCTGATGCCGCATCGAGATGCGTGAAGGCATTCAGCAATGTCGCGGTCAATAGCATGGAGAAAGCGAATGGATTACCGATATCTGGGCCGCAGCGCCCTCAAGGTTTCGCCCTTGTGCCTGGGAGCGATGATGTTCGGTGGCGAAACGGACGAAGCCACGTCGAAACGCATCATCGATAAAGCGTTCGATCAGGGCGTCAATTTCATCGATACGGCGGACGTTTATCACGGCGGCCGCTCCGAGGAAATCGTCGGCCGTGCGCTTGGCGAGCGGCGCGACAGTTGGGTGGTCGCCACCAAGTTTGGCTATCCGACAGCTCAAGGTCCGAACGAACAAGGCCAGTCGCGCAAGTGGATCATCCAGTCGGTCGAAGCCAGCCTCAAGCGTCTGGGCACCGACTACATCGATGTCCTTTACTTCCATCGCGCACTGCTCGATGCGCCGCTCGAAGAAGGCGTCCGCGCGATTGGCGACCTGATTCGTCAAGGCAAAGTCCGTTATTTCGGCTTATCCAACTTCCGCGGCTGGCGCATTGCCGAAATCGTGCGTCTTGCTGACCAACTCGGCATTGATCGGCCAGTGGCAAGCGAGCCGCTCTACAACATGGTGGATCGTACCGCCGAGGTCGAGCAGTTGCCCGCAGCAGCACACTATGGCATCGGCGTCGTCCCTTATAGCCCTCTGGCTCGAGGCGTGCTGACCGGCAAATATGCGCCTGATGGCGCGCCGCCGCCAGATTCGCGCGCAGGGCGCGGCGACAAGCGCATCCAGCAAACTGAATGGCGGCCTGAATCGCTGGCCATCGCACAACAAGTTGCTGCTCACGCTGAGTCACGCGGTACGACTTCGATCGCCTTCGCCCTGGCGTGGGTGCTCAAGAATAAACTTGTCAGCGCGACTATCGCCGGTCCTCGCACGGAAGCTCATTGGGACAGCTACGTTCAAGCGCTGAATGTGCAATTAGGACCCGAAGACGAGAAGTTCGCGGACAGTCTGGTGCCGCCCGGCCACGCATCGACTCCGGGTTACACGGATCCGGGATATCCGATTGAAGGTCGCCGGGCCTTCTGAAGTCAGGAACCGGGTCTTAGGGGCCAAGCCTTGTGTTTCCCGAATGAATATCAGCGCACGTCGCCTTGATATGACTGTTGCCGAATTTGCGCCGACTTGCGTGCGTCAGATATCCGGCAGCCAGCAATTCACCCACCCAGCACTTCCACCATCTGCGCATTCAAGCCATTGACGAAAGCATGCTCACCGGGGCCCGGGTTCTCGCGGAACTGCTTCGCACCTTCCACCAGAACCTCATCCACATCCGTTCCAAGGACAGTGATCGTTTCGTCGATGAAAGCGTCAAGCGGCATCGCCTGTTCGGCCTCGCGGCTGTTCATGAGGTCCGTACGCACCCAGGGCGGTGCGATCTCGAGTACGCGAACCTTCGTGTCGCGCAGCATGAAGCGTTGCGAGAGGATGTACGAATGCAAGGCTGCCTTGGTCGATGAATACACTGCCGTCACGGCCAACGGAACGAAGGCAAGTACCGAGCTCGTATAGGCGACAACGGCATCATTGCGCGTCCTGAGATGATCGATCAGCGCCGACGTCATGCGGATCGGGCCCATGAGGTTGGTCGTGATGGTGGATACCATCAGCGCGTCGTCGATGTGGCCGCCGGCCCGATCGGGTTGCATGATCCCGGCGTTGTTGATCAGCACATTGAGGTCGGGATAGTCGGCGATCAGTTGCGCCGCTACCGTCTCGATGCTGGCCGCGTCGGCAATGTCGAGTTCGATCGCAGCCATGCCGGGATTCGCCGCCACCACCTCGTCGAGATGGCCGCGCCGGCGGCCACCGATAATGACCTTGTTGCCGCGCTTGTGGAACGCCTCGGCTAGCCCGCGGCCAATGCCCGAACCGCCGCCCGTAATGAAGATCGTGTTTCCAGTGAGTTTCATGATCGTTTTCCTGTTGAGCTTGTGATAGGTAGGATTCGTTGTCAGGCCGGGAAGCGGTCGCCGAACATCGGCAGACCGCTTGCAGATTCGGCCATGGTCGCTTCGTCCTGAAGGACGTCCCAGTGTTCGATGAGCTTGCCGTCTTCAAAGCGGATGATGTCCGCTGCAATCCACGCAGCGGGCCTGCCGATCGAAGAGAAGCGACCATGCGCGATCACATAATCTCCCTCGGCCACCATCAGATGGTTCTCATAGCGCGCGGTGTCCGGCAGCGCTCGAACAAGGTTGAACAGGCCATCGCGTCCCGGTGAAATATGGGCGCTATGCTGAATGTAGCGGTCGGACCAGAAGCGTTCGGCTGCAACGTAGTCGCGCTTGTTGAACAGCGTTTCGAATGCTTCCAGCGCGAGCGCTTTGTTCTGTTCGGGGGTTGTCTTAGTCATGTTGCGGTCCTCTTCAAAGATTCAGGTGGCGACGCCGTCAGGCATCAGATAGCCGTTTGCCCCCTGCTGCCTGACCGTTCAGGTAAAGAAGGCTATACTTAAGACAATGGTGAATGACATTGTCATTGCATCGAATAGTGGGCGCGCGCCCGGGCAATGTCAATGGTGATTGACATTGTATTTTTCGATGGATCTGATTGGGCCGTCGCAGGCCAAAGGGAGGGAGAGTGGGTGTTTCCAGGCAGCAGGCGGTTGAAAACCGGCACGCGATCGTGGCAGCCGCCGAGAAGCTGTTTCGCGAGCGCGGCGTCGATGCGGTCGGACTTGCGGAATTGATGAAGGCGGCGGGTTTTACGCAGGGCGGTTTCTACAACCACTTCAAATCAAAAGACGCGCTGGTCGCCGCAGTGATGGAAAAGGCCATGGAAGAGGGAGGAGAAGCGTTTGCCTCCCAAATCGAAAACGCCAGATCAGTTGATGCCGACCCGGTCAAGCAAAACATTCAGTGGTACCTGTCCCCCGAGCATCGCGCGAATATCGAGGCGGGCTGCCCCTTCTCGGGTTTTGTCGGCGACGCCCGCCGGTTTGGCGACGTGGCGCGCGGCTCTTACGCAGAAGGTCTCGCGGCGAACCTCGACCGATTCGCCAAGGCCATTGAAGAGTCGGGGGGAAGCAGCGAAGGCAGCCGCAGGAAGGCGATCACATTGTTCAGCCAGATGGTTGGTACGCTGCTGCTTTCGCGTGCTGTCGCAGACGTTGACCCGGCGCTCGCGGACGAAATTCTTGACGAAGGCCGCCAGCAACTTCTCGCCGCCGTGGACACGCAACCCGGAATTCAGGCGCGCAAACATTCGCGGCGACGGTAGTCCGATGTACAGGGGTGCCGAATCCGCATTGATCTGCGCACCCGTCACAAGCGCCCCGGCGAAGCGTCATACACCTAGGGGCTGCTGTCCTGGTTAAAAAATGCCTATGTGGACGGATACGGCCAGGGGCCGGTAACTCCGTGGTGGGTCAAATTCAATGTTCGACGAGCGCGAGCACCCGGCAAGGGCTTCCCGAGCCGCCAACGATCTTCAGTGGCGGCGTAATCAGCATCGCGCCGGTCGCAGGCAACCGGTCCAGGTTGACGAGGCTCGCGAGTCCGAATTTGTTGTTGCCGTGCATCGTCGAATGACATGGGAACGGCTTCGAAAACGCGTAAGCCTGGCCCGCGTCCGTGCCGACGCCCTCCGCGCCCCAGCCGAGCACGTCGCGCTCCTGTGCCAGAAACTCGGGCAGATCGGGATGAGGCCCGGGCGTATGACTGCCGTCCTCGCGTGCATTCAGGAACGCGTCGGGATCGGTACGCCGCGACCAGTCGGTCCGCATCAACACCCACGAGCCCGCCGGAATGCGGCCGTGCTCCGCTTCCCATGCCGCCACGTCGGCAACGGTCAGCAGATAGTCGCTATCGTCCTTGACGCGCGCCGACACGTCGATCACGCAGGCCGGCGCGATAAAGTTGCCGACTGGAATCGCATCGGTCGTGTTGTCGGGAAAGTCTTTGCCCGTAACCCAGTGAACCGGTGCGTCGAAGTGCGTACCCGTATGTTCGCCGCAGGAAAAATTGTTCCAGTACCAGCCGGGGCCGCGTTCGTCGTAGCGTGAAATCTCCTCCATGCGGAACGGCGCGCTTTGCCCATACTGCGGCGGCAGCGAGATGATCGGCGTGCGATGGTGAAGGCTCTGGCTCAGATCGATCACCTGGATCGTGCCCGTTCCGAGCGCATGGGCGAGTTGGTTCAGCAGAGTCGGCATGTCGGGTTCCTTGTACGGTCGAGTTACGGCTGGGTTATAGCCGGGTTACGGCCGAGTGTCAGTTCGATACGGACGGTTGCGGATCATGATGAATGCGTCCGCAACCAGTTGTGCAAGCTGTCAATGTGTGGCGGAGCTCAAAGTGGCCGAAGCGACATTCGCGCTTTCCTGGCCCGTGTGCGTATTCGATTCACCCTCGCTGCGCCGCAGATCATCGAGAAGCGTGTCGAGACGCGTACCCTCTTCGTCCGCCAATGCCGCTTCGCATAGCGCTTTCAGACGAGCAGCAGGCGCGACGGTCTGGGCGACGAGCGGCATGACGGCTTCGATCTTCCTGTAGTTACGCATGCCCCGGGCGTGCGTATCGCCGTAGCCCTTCACGAGACGCTGACTGCGTGCAATTTCAAGCGCCAGCGGGTAATCGTGGATCGCGTAGCGAAGCGTGCGTGCCAGCCACGCGTCGATTTCCGCGTGCTCGCGTTGGTAGCGCAACGAGCGGCGCCGCATGCCACGTAGCGATGCCACGCCGTACAGCATCAGAAAGCCGCGCAACGAGGTGGTCCGCACAATGCGTCCGCGCGACGTCATGCGCTCGACCATTGAACGCAGCGCGCCCGGTTTCAGCAGCCAGCGGCCCAGCGCGGCAGGCAACGTATCAGCGATTTCCTCGAGGCGAGGGTGGAGAAATTCGTTGATGTGCAGCAGTTGTCCGGGCGCGGCTTTGACCTCATCTCGCACTCGGGCGAAACGGGTGGCACGGATTTTCAGTTCGGCGACGCGTACCGTGTCTTCGTATGACATCCAGAGTGCGAGATGGCGCGCTGCTTCGGCAAGCAGCAAGGCGTCGCCCCTTACTGCATAGGTGGCGGCGTCGTCTACCGCGCGCAGCGGCTTCAGCCGGTCGAGATAGTCGTGTGCGTAACTCACGTCCTGATAGTCCGCGAGGCGGCGCACCGCGCGGTGCAGAATGTCCGCGATTTCAGTGGGAAACTCGCTTTGTATGCGTCGATCGAGCGTGACAATCTCCGGATGGTTCGTCGCGCCGATATCGAATGGCTGACTTCCCCGTGCCGGAGTGGCATCGCTCGATATCCTGGCCTTGGGCTGAGCCGTATCGCCGTTCGACCTCACCGCCGTTTCGAAGCCCGCCGCAAAGGCGTTGAGACTGCTTTGCACGCCGACGCCCGCCCGTTTGATCGCGGCTTCGAACTGTTCGCGTGAAAACGGCAGCGCGTTGGCGCCTGCCAGCGCGCCGAACAAAGCCGCACTGATAACGCTCCCGTTATGCTCGGCAATCTGCGCGAAATCGGCGTGTACGAAATGCTTCGCCGCTTTCTCCGCCTGCGCGACAAATGGCCGGGGATCGACGCGGCCGTCGCTCATCGACGTCTTCTCCGTCATCGAATACACGCGGTGAGTGGAAGCGATCAACGTGGTTCTGTCCGGCGTGACGAGACCGCGCTGGATCGCACGGCCCATCTCCATCAACTCGGATGCCAGCACAATGTCGACGTCACCCGGCGTCGGCACCAGCGAGAGGATCGGTTCGTGCACGCGGTCGTGAACATCGACTGCGTGAGGATGAAATTCGACGTAGTAGATCGTCGCACCGGTACGCTGCGCGACGCCGGGCACCGACGTGGTCTGCGCCGGATAACCTTCATGTTCTGCCAGATCGACGATCCAGTCGGCGAGCACGCCACCGCCCTCGCCGCCCATCGCCAGAATCGCAATGCCGATCGGACGCTCAGACATAGCGGATCTCCCGCGCGGCCACGCGCTTTTGCAACCAGCCGATCACCGCGCCCGCTAGACGCGTCGATAACCTGTCCCACCGGCCGGGGTTCGTAATGACTTCCGCGCGATAGAAAGACGGGCACAGCACAGCCGCATGCGAAACCTCGCCACACAGCCCACAGCCCACGCAACTGTTCAGCACAGCGGCCACCGGTTCGCGCCGCAGCGGATCGGGATTGTCCGCCACCGTCAGCGACGGACAGCCCGACAGACGGATACACGAATGATCGCCCGTACAGGTATCGGCATCCACGCCGAAACGCTCGCGCACGACCCGTTTGCCTTCGCTTGCCAGCTTCTTCACCAGCGGTTTGACGCGGCGCTGCCGGTTCAGCATGCATTCGGATTGCGCGATGATGACCTTCGGCCCCGTCTCGGGCGTGGTGAGTGCATCACGCAACGTGTCACGCATCTGCGCGACGTTATAGGTATGCGTGATCGTCTTGACCCACTTCACGCCAACACCGCGCACTGCCGTTTCGATCGGATTATTAGTCGCACGAATCGCATTGGCTGCACGCGACGACAGAATGTCCTGACCACCTGTCGCGGCAGAGTAGCCGTTATCGACGATCACCAGCACGTTATTGTTCTTGTTGAACACCGCATTGCCGACACCGCTCGTCAGCCCGTTATGCCAGAAGCCGCCGTCGCCCATCATGCTGATCGTGCGGCGCTGCGTTTCGCGGGTATTGAACGCCGCGGAACCGGCCCAGCCGAGTCCGTAACCCATGGTCGTCGCGCCGAGATTGAACGGCGGCAGGATCGAGAACAGATGGCAGCCAATGTCGCAACTGACATGGTGCGGTCCGAGTTCGCGCTCCACCAGTTTCATCGCGGTGAAGATCGGGCGCTCCGGACAGCCGGTGCAGAACGACGGCGGTCTTGGATGCAATTCAGGCGCGGGCTCAGCGACTGCGGCAACAGGCGGCGCTACCGCCGCCTCGTCGCCGGCCGTTGCGACGCGAACCGGTACGGACACCGGCCGATGCGGCGCGATAGCCGCGAGCACGCCCTCGGACAGACCCGCCCGGCCATTCCAGTCAGGCCAATAGCGTTCGAAGAATTTCAACAGCCCCTTCATCACGGCAACTGGCGTGTATTCGCCGGCGCGCGGCAGCATGTCCTTGCCGTGCAGCCGCGCGCCAATATCCGCCTGTCTTAGGATCAGGCTGACGGACTGCTCGACGAACTCCGGTTGCCCTTCCTCGATCATCAGCACCGCGCGTTTGTTCTCGCAGAAGCCACGAACCTCGTCGTCGACAAGCGGGTACGCGACATTCATCACATAGAGCGGCACATCGGTATTGCCGTGAATGTCCGCGAGCCCGAGCAGTTGCAGCGCGCGCATCAGCGTGTTGTACATGCCGCCTTGCGTAACGATGCCGATATCGCCTTGCTCACTGCCGAAGAATTCATTCAGCTTTTCACGTTTGATGAAATCGATCGCGGCCGGCCAGCGGTGCTGGATCTTTTCTTCTTCGTGAAGAAAACTCGCGGGCGGCAGAACGATCCGGCTGACATCGCGCACCGGGTTCTCGATCGCATCCTTGAGCGTGAATGCCGGCCGGACATTCTCCTTCGCGATGAAGCGCCCATGCACATGGCACGCGCGGATCCGCATCTGCAGCATGACCGGCGTATTGCTCGCTTCGGACAGTTCGAAACTCTTCTCGACGGCATGGACGATCGAAGGCAGATTCGGGCGCGGGTCGAGCAGCCAGATCTGCGACTTCATGGCGAAGGCGTGCGAGCGTTCCTGCATGATGCTGGAGCCCTCACCGTAATCCTCGCCGACAATGATCAGCGCGCCGCCCGTCACGCCGCCCGAGGCGAGATTGGCGAGCGCGTCGGAGGCCACGTTGGTGCCAACGGTCGCCTTGAACGTGACCGCGCCGCGTAGCGGATAGTTGACGGAAGCCGCCAGCGTCGCCGCGGCCGTCGCCTCGCTCGCGCTGCTCTCGAAGTGCACGCCGAGCTCTTCGAGAATATCGTTCGCGTCGGCGAGCACGTCCATCAGATGCGAAATCGGCGCACCCTGATAACCCGCCACGTACGACACGCCCGATTGCAGCAATGCCTTGGTGACGCCCAGAATGCCTTCACCGCGAAACTCCTCGCCTGCCGGCGTACGCAGTTTCTCTACTTCCGCCTTAAACGATCTTTCAGCCATGTCGATGCTTTCCTGTGCGATGAGCGTACCGGGAGCGGCACACATGCTGGCCTGCTGCGAGCCGTTGCCCCGTTCATATTGCGTCGTTCGGTACCGCTCAGTCCGGTTTGAACAGTTTGTGCGGATTCAGAATGTTGCAGGGGTCGAGCGCGGCCTTGATGACGCGCATCGATCTGACATGCTCAGGCTTGCGCGTATGGCCGAGTACGTCACGCTTCTTCAGCCCGATCCCGTGCTCGGCGGACACCGAACCGTTGTATTCGCGTGTGAGGTCATAGACGAGCGTTTCGATTTCCCGTGCCGTTTCCTTCGAGATATCCGGACGATGCACGACCACGTGCAGATTGCCGTCACCGAGGTGGCCGTAGACCAGCGCGACGCAGTCCGGCCAGCGCGTTTTCAGCGCCGCCTCGCAACGCTGCGCGACCTCGCCGATCTGTGCGATCGAGAAGCTGATATCGAACGCCACCATACCGGGAATCAGCTTGGGGTACTCGCCCGGTGCGTCGCGGATCGCCCAGAACGCCAGCGCATCGCGCTCGTTCGACGCAATCGCGGCGTTGGCCACAGTGCCGTCTTCGAGCAGACGCGCAAGAACGTTCTCGAAGTCCTCCGCATGCCGCGCTGCGTCGCCCCCCGTGCTTTCGAGCAGCACGTAGAATGCGTGACGCTCCTCCAGTGGCGCGCGCAGCGCGGGCAACCTGTCGAGCACGAAATCGTAGTAGCCTGGCCACATCACTTCGAAGGCCGATACACCGGCCGGCAGTTCCGCCTGGGCCACCGTCAGCAACCGCGTCACCGCTGCGTAGTCGGCGAGTCCGCACCACGCCGTTGCCACCGAACGCGGACGGGGCCGCAAGCGCAGCACTGCCCGGGTCATCACGGCAAGCGTCCCTTCGCTGCCGATCAGCAGGTTTTTGATGTCGTAGCCGCTGTTGTTCTTGATCATCGGCTGCAACTCGCCGATCACGGCGCCGTCGGCACACACTGCTTCGACGGCGAGCACCTGGTCGCGCATCATCCCGTAGCGGATCACGCGATTGCCGCCCGCGTTCGTCGCCAGATTGCCGCCGATCGTACAACTGCCTCGCGCACCGAGATCCAGCGGGAAGAACCATCCCGCCGCCAGCGCAGCCTCCTGGACGGTTTGCAGCAGCGTGCCGGTCTGAACCGTCATCGTGCCCGACACGGTATCGAGCGACTCGATCGTGTTCATGCGTTCGAGACTCAGCGCCACTTCCCCGCCGCACAGACAGGCGCCGCCCGCCAGCCCGGTCAGCCCCCCCTGGGTGACGACGGGTTGCCGGTGCCGCTGGCAGATCGCCATCGCACGCGCTACTTCGGCGGTGCTGCGTGGACGGATCAGCGCACGGGGCAGCGCGCTCGGCACACCGCTCCAGTCCGCGAAACTGCGGCTGCCGAATGCGTCTGGCAGCGTCACGACATCGGCGCCAAGCTGCGCGATCAATTCGCTAATGACGTCAACTGGCGATGCCGCGTCTTCATGGGTAGGCTGGGTCATGATCGTCAGGCGTGTCCGGTGGGAGGCTGAGGTTGAGCCGACTCGCGAGGGTCGTCGCGCAGCACGGCGAGCAGGACCGCGCCAAGCAGGGTGACGGCGGCGAACAACACCATCGCGAGGTTCATCGAACCCGTGGTCTGCTTGATCCAGCCGACGATATAGGGCGAAAAGAATCCCGGCAGATTGCCGAGCGAGGTGATCATCGCGATCGCCGCCGCGGCCGCCGAGCCGCGAAACAGTGTGGTCGGCAAATTCCAGAACACCGGCAACGAGGCCATCAAACCGAACATCGCCAGAGTCAGCACGAGCATCGACAGTACGACGTTGTGCAGCACGAGCGGACTCAACGCCCACGCGAACGCGGCGAGCACGGCGAGTACGATCAGCACAGGCCGCGTGTTGCGATGACGGTCCACGTAACTGGCGATCCGCATCATCGCGAGTACGGCGATGGACCACGGTATGGCGGTCAACAACCCGATCTGCAACGGGTTATCGACACCCGCCGATTTGACGATAGTCGGTAACCAGAATACAAAACCGAAGAACGACATACCGTAGCAGCCGTAGATCGCGCTGAGCAGCCAGACGCGCGGCGAACGGAACACGTCGGCGAGCCGCGAATCCGCCGCACCGGTTTGCTCAGCGGCGAGTGCTTCGCTGAGGGCGAGCTTCTCCTCGGCGCTCAGCCATTTCGCCTGCTGTGGTGTGGCGTCGAGATAGAAGAGCGAAGCAACGCCGAGTGCGACTGCGGGCACGCCCTCGATCAGAAACAGCCACTGCCAGCCATGCAAACCGAGCCATCCCGGCAGACTGTGCAGAATCAACCCCGACGCAGGACCGACGAGGAGCCCCGCCACCGCGATCGCGGTCATGAAGATCGCGGTCATCCGCGTGCGATAGCGCGTGGTAAACCACTGCGTCAGATAGAAAATGATGCCTGGAAAGAACCCTGCTTCCGCCACACCGAGCAGGAAACGCATGATGTAGAACTGCGTGGGCGTGGTGACGAACAGTGTGGCGGCCGACAGCAGTCCCCACGAAATCATGATGCGCCCGATCCATCGATGCGCGCCGAAACGCTTGAGCATCATGTTGCTCGGCACTTCGAACAGCACATAGCCCGCGAAGAAGATGCCCGCGCCGAGGCCGTACACCGTTTCCGAAAAGCCCAGGTCCTGCAGCATGTCGAGTTTGGCAAAGCTCACGTTCATCCGGTCGATCTGCGCGATCAGATAGCAGGAGAACAGAAATGGCATCAGGCGCCACGCGATCCTGGCGAACAGCGCCTGCTCGACTCCGTACTCGAGCGTCGGCGCGGACGCGAGAGCAGTGCTGCGTGCAGTCATCGTGACTCCAGACCAAAGGATGGACGTGTTCAGGCCGCAGCGCACGCATGACGCGTCGCCGCAAATCCCTACCACTGTCTGCTTCGTTACACGGTGCGGGTCTTCAAAGCGGCGCGCGCATCGACCACACCGCGTCTGACCAGCTCGATATCGTTCGCTACCACCGCCAGCGCGTAGCCGGCTTCGAGCCGCATGGCGGCATCCGCGGCGCTGGACGTAAAAATGCCGCACGGCAGGCCGCTTTCCAGCGCGGCCCGTCGGACCTGTTCACAATCGCGTTCAATGTCGGCAGGCAGGGTCGCGCCGCGCGACATGGCGAGGTCTCCCGTGCCGATAAATATGTAGTCCACGCCCTTCGTCCGCGCAATCGCGCTTGCATGTTCGACACCCGCGACGGTTTCGATCATCACGCCGACCGCCACTTCACGGTTGGCTTCGAGCAGTGTCTCGACGCCACGCAGCAGGGGACGCACACCGCCCGCGGAGCGGGTACCCTCCGGCGGATAGCGGCTCGCCGACGCGGCATCCGCCGCGGCGCGCCCGCTTTCGATCAAGGGAATCAGGACCGAATGCGCGCCGGAATCGAGCGCCTGTGCGATCGAAGTCGGCGAGTCGTCGGCGCAGCGCACGATGACGCGCGTACTGTTGCGCACGATCCCCACCGCCGCTTCAAGCGATGCACGGTCCCACAAGCCGTGCTGCATGTCGATCACGATTGCACCTGGCCGCGCCTGTGCGGCGATTTCCGCGATTGCCGGACTGCCTAGCGCAAGCCAGATGAGGTCGATCGGTTGTTTGTCATGCAGCATCGAAAGAATCGGGGTGTCGTGCACACTGTCTCCTGCTTTGGTTCTGAAGTTCGGCGCCAGCGGCACCTTTAGCTTTGAAGTGTTACCTGCGGTCATTCGTCCGCTTTTTCACCGTTGAGCAATGCGAAATACTGTTGTTCGGCGTTCAGCATGAATTCGAGCATCGCCACCTTGATCAGCTTCGGGTCGCGTTCGACAAACGCTTCGAGCAACGCCCGCATGCCGTCGATTACGATCTTCTGCGTTGAACGGTTGTTGAGCGTGCCGAGGCGGACCTGCTGCGCGTGATCGACGAAGCGCAGGATGGTGAAACGCAGGCGCGCGTTCTGGACTGCCTCGAGCCACGTGGCACGAAACTCGACGTTGGCCGAAATCATCTGGTCGACGTCCTGCTTGTCGTACGCGCGGCGCGCCTTCTGATACGCCTTCTTGAGCTCGGCTTCCTGCTTGTCCGTCAGCACCGCCGCCGCGCTTGCCGCCGCAGCCGGTTCGAGCAGCCGGCGCACTTCGAAAATCTCGTGAATGTCGTCGCTTGTGATGGTCGGCACCACAAAGCCACGCGTTGTACCGACCAGATAGCCTTCGTTCGCGAGCCGCAACAGCGCCTGACGAACCGGCATGCGGGTGCAGTCGAATTCCGCGGCGATTTCGTAGTCGAGCACGCGCTCTTCAGTACCGATCTCGCCACGTTGCAGGCGTCCGCGCACTTCCTGATAAATGCTTTCGCTTAGCGTGGTCGGCTTGAGTGCGGTTCGCCGCGGAAGTTTGACAACCTTGTCGTCGGACTGGGCCACAATGATTCCTTTTTCTAATTTACGAATTCTGAATTCAGATTATGGTGAAGGGACGCGTTAGTCAAGCAGTAGATGCGTTACCTTCAGCTTGTGCGGCGGGGAGCGGATGAAATTCCCCGTCGCGATAGACAAGTGACGCCCAGCGGTATGCCGTGCGTACTGCGTGCGGCCACCACGCACACACCGGAGGCGAGACGGCGCATTCCGCCGCGAAACGCTTCGGCGAGCGGCAGGTCGGTGGAAAGGAACGCTTCGGAGGTCGGGTTCATCTTTCGTATCCTCAATCGACGCGCAGGCCGGCTTCACGCATCAATGGCACGACGCGCTCGCAGAAGAACGGCAGTTCTTCGACATAATTCACAAACGAGAGCGCCGCACCGGCAAAGCCGGCCTGATGCATCTGCACCAGCGTATCGACAATCTGTTGCGGCGTGCCGACCAGCGGGAAGGTGCCCGTGCCCGCGGCGAAGCGCTGCCGGTACAGGCGATAGGCTGCGTCGTCGTGGCTCTGACTAAAGCCTTTCTTCTGGCGCATGTGGTAATCGAGCGCGGCTTCGTCCGCGTGATCGCGCGAATAATGGTCGTAATAGGCGCGCGCTTCCGCTTCGGTTTCGCGGCACACCACGTGCCCTACCGTGTAGACCAGAACGTCGCGTTGCACCGCGTGCGCGCGCTGACGGATATCGTCGATGTGCTGACGCCCCGCGTCGAGTTCGGAGAACGTCGTGAACAGACAATCGCAATGCCGTGCGGCGAAATCGCGCCCCGGCGCTCCGAACGCTGCATTCATCGTCACCGGACGCGGCGTCTGCACCGCTACAGGTCGTGAAATGGCCTCCTTCAGTTGATAGAAGCGGCCATCGAAATCGAACGGTTCCGCCGACGTATAGAGCCGCTGAAGGATCTCCGTCCATTCGGCGGCCTGCGCGTAGCCTTCGGGATTCAGTTGCATGCCGAACATCGCGAATTCGTCGGGATTCCAGCCGCAGACGATGTTCAGCCCGGCACGCCCATGGCTGATGTGATCGACGGTCGCCAGCGCTTTGGCCGCATACAGCGGATGCACGAGCGGAACGTGAACCGTCATGAACAGCGCGATCCGTTGTGTCACCGCGGCCAGCGCGGCAGCAAACGTGAAGGTTTCGAACGACCACTGGCGCACGTCCGTCGCGCCGCCGAAACCTCGCCAGCGGGCGATCGGCAGGAAGAAGTCGAGCCCGCCCTGGTCAGCGATTTGCGCCGCGCGCTGCACGTCGTCCCAGCCAGCGCGCCAGCGTTCGGGAACAGTCGTAAAACTTAAGCCACCGTCGGCATTGGCTGAGAAAACACCCACCTTGAAGGGGTTGGATCCGCGCATCGGATTGGTAATCAGGCTCACGTTGTCTCCCTGTCTTTGACCGGCTGTAACGGCAACTGGAGCGACCGGCTTGTCATCGGATAGTGGGTGCTGTTGCCACTCAGCGACGGTGCATGCAGCGAATGTTCACGTAGCGCGTGCCGCACCGGCGAATGCAGCGCGCGGGTCAACGCGGCGCGGTCATCGAATACGACCTTGTTGCGCTGCGCGGCCTGTGCGCGTAGATAATGCAAAGCGCTCGTCCAGTACTGCATGTACGGTATCCGGCTCAAGTCGAGACGGCGGAAAGCCCGGCAAGCCGCTTGCGGAACAGGAAGTACACAAGCGACACCAGCAGCAGCCACGGCACGCCGACGATCCACGAGATGTTCCAGAAGCTGGTATCGAGCCCCATCGTGATCAGGATGGCAGCCAGCAAGCCAATGCCGAGAATCTGCGCATACGGAAAGAACGGCATGCGCACCGGCAGCTTGCGGCCGCGCCACGCGCGCCGGAACTGCAAGTGCGTCACGAGGATGACGATCCACACCATGATCCCGCCGAACAACGCGATGCCGAACAGATAGTTGTACGCCAGCGGACTCAGGAACGAGATGAGCGCGGCCACCAGTACACCGAGTCCGGAAACCAGCGTCGCGGCGAGCGGCGTGCCTCTTGCCGTCAGCTTCCCCAGCCAGCGGGGTGCGAAACCGCCACGGGCCAGCGAGAACATCATCCGCGACGACAGGTACAGGTTCGTGTTCATGCTGGACAGCGCCGCGGTGACGACGACAAAGTTCATCAGCCCGGCGGCATGGCGCACACCCGCGTGTTCGAACAACCTGACGAACGGGCTTTGCTGAACGATCTTCGCGCCGGCTTCCGTCCACGGCAGATAGGTAATCATGATGCCGAGCGCGAGGAGATAGAACAGCGTGAGACGCAGCACCATCGAACGCAATGCGTGCGGGATTGCCTTCTGCGGATCGCGTGCCTCGCCCGATGTCACCGCGACCACTTCAACGCCGTAGAACGAGAAGATTGCCATCAGTACGCCCATCCAGACGCCGCTGAAACCATGCGGCATGAAGCCGCCCGGCAGCCCGGTCAGGTTATGCATCCCCACCGGCTCCGTATGCACGCCCGCCCCGAACATTCCCAGGCCGCCAAAACCAAAAATCGCCGCAAGACCGAACACGATGAACGCGATGATCGCGACGACCTTGATCAGCGCGAACCAGTACTCGAACGAACCGAAGTTGTTCACCGAGCGGCAGTTCACGTACACCAACACCGCGCCGAAGGCGAGCGACCACCACCACACCGGTATGCCGGGAAACCAGAAGCCCATGTAGATGCCGACCGCGAGCGCCTCGCCGCCCACCGCGACGACTTCGATCACCCAGTACGTGTAACGCACGACGAACCCGGCCCACGGGTTCAGATACATCTCGGCATAGGTGCCGAACGATCCCGCCGACGGATGGGCAACAGCCATTTCGGCGAGACTGAACACCATGATGACCGCTACCAGCGCGGCAATGGCATAGCTGATCAGCACAGCGGGGCCGGCATACCCGATGGCAATACCGCTGCCCATGAAGAGCCCGGTGCCGATCGCACCGCCAATGCCGATCATGGTGATCTGCCGCTGGCTCAGCGCTTTTTCGAGGCCGGCTTCCCGGTTTGTTGCGGGTGTGACTTCCATCTGAAGACTCCCAATAACTGGTGCAAAACGCGTGCAGAGCGCGTCGACAGGAACGCGCGGATCAGTCAGGCAAAAGTGCGGCGAGCCGGCTCGCGATCGAATCGTGCGTCAGCACACCCGGCGAAAAGCGCATCACGCGGCCTCGCGTATCGACCACAACGCCGCTCTCGACGAGACTGGCTTCCAGTGCTTGCGGGTCGATATGCGCGGGCAGTGTCGCCATCACGCTGCCGCCGCGTGCCGCGTCGGCGCGTGGCGAATGCAACGCGTAACCCTTGGCGTCGAGCACGTCGATCACGGCGCGGCACAGGCGCAGGTTGCGCTCGCGCAGTCCATCGGCCGCGCTGGACAGGCGCCACGCAAGACCCGGCGCGGACGCCACGAACGGCAGGAATGACGGCGTGCCGGTATCGAACCGGCGGGCTTCCGCCGCCAGCGAAAAGCGTGCGATATCCCAATTGAACGGATCCGGTTGACTGAACCAGCCGGTCATCTGCGGTGCGAGACCACTGTCGAGCAACGCGGGACACACATAACCGAGGCCGGTACCAGGCGCTCCGCACAACCATTTCAGCGTGGTTGTCGCGACGAAATCGACCGCCGGCCTGATCACGTCGAAATCGAGAATGCCCGCGCCTTGCGTGATATCGACGGCGATCAGGCTGCCCTGCTTGCGGCCGTGTGCAACGAGCCGGTCAAGATCCGCGCGCTTTGACGCGGTCGACGTGACCCACGTGATGATGGCGAGTGCGACATCGTCACGCCATGCATCAATG
Organism: Paraburkholderia sediminicola; assembly: GCF_046026855.1. Classification (GTDB taxonomy): domain Bacteria; phylum Pseudomonadota; class Gammaproteobacteria; order Burkholderiales; family Burkholderiaceae; genus Paraburkholderia; species Paraburkholderia sediminicola_A. Next base: position 132,576 of record NZ_JAQQET010000010.1, read on the forward strand.
AACGCGTCGTCCGTGACCCACGAGGCACCGCTTGCAAGCGGCACGGTTTCGAGCGTGAACCCGAACGTGCCGGCCAGGCCCGACAGCAGGAAATGCAGACTCGGAAAGCAATCGGCGGCGATCAGCACCTTGCGGCCTGTCAACCGCGTGCCGAGCGCCGCGACAAACTTCCCGAATGCCTCGGTGACGTTTTCAGCGGCAAACACGTTGCGCGTATCGGCGTTGACAAGGCGTGCCCAGTCGTCGAGCACGCGTTGCCGTGCGGCGAGCCCTTCGTCCCAGCGCTTGAGACCGGGTGCGCACCAGCTCGAGGCGAACTGCGCCAGCGCGTCGCGCACCGCCGTTTCCTGACCGGGAAACAGACCGACCGAGTGGTACATGAGCCAGCCGTCGTGACTACCCGGCGATTGATTTGCATTCGATTGCATGAGTGAGTACGTGTGTGTGATGTGTCGCGGTAGAGGTCTGAGCGCCGTGGAGTCGCTCAGAACTTGTGGCGCATACCGAGGCGCAGCAACACCTGATTGCCGTTCGACGATGCAGGAATGCTGATAATTGCAGCGGTTGCGGATTCGCCGGTCGCGTGCATGATGATCGACTGCACGTACACGTCGGTGCGCTTCGACAGCAAATAATCGAAGGTCAGATTCAACTGGTGATACCTGTTCGCACCCAGGGTGGTGAGCCCATAGCCGATGCCGTAGATCTGCGCGACGTTATGCGTGTAATTGAAACCGCCCTGGTAATTGCGGAACATCGCGGAGGGCAGTCCGTTCGCCGACTCGTACTGCGCCTGCGAATACACGCCATAGACCGTCACCTGCGAGAACTGATAGTCCGCGCCCGCGCCCCAGGTCCTCAGCTTGCTGCCGCCGACGTTGACCGGCGTCGCCGATCCCACCAGCGGCGAGATATCGAGCGTGGTGCCGCTGATCTCCGTATAGGCCGCGCCCGCGCTGAAGTTGCCGCGCGCATAGACACCCGTGAAACTGTAGGTCCGCCCATTGCCGTTGATGTTGCCGGCAAGGTTGGAGAAGCCGTACATCGCCCCTAACTTGAAGCCGGCGAGATCGGGCGACATGTACTTGACTGAGTTGTCGACGCGCTGTCCGCTCATCCGGTCGTTATCGAGCGGATTGTTCGCGTAGCCGCCCGCCGACCATGTCGGCGTGTAGTAGGTCTCCAGTGTGTCGCACATGAAGTCGTACTGATGCCCAGCGGTCAGCACGCCCCAGCGGTCGCCGGACAATCCAACCCACGCCTGGCGGCCGAACAGCGCACCGCCCTGCCCCAGTTTGCCGTTCTGCAACTGGTAGCCGTTCTCGAGGTCGAAGATGGCCTTCATGCCCCCGCCCAGGTCTTCAACGCCTTTGAAGCCGAGGCGGTTACCCTGCATGACGCCGGTGTCGAGAAACGGCACGGAGTGGCCGCCCTCGTTGCTGGCCCATGTGATCCCGGCATCGAGGATGCCGTACAGCGTGACTGTGCTTTGCGCGTGTGCGGCCATCGACATGCCGGCACAGCAGCCGGCGAAGAGCGTAGAGGCAGCAATATTTTTAGGCGTCGGTTTCATCGATCGCGATCAGGTTAGGGGTGAGACGAATGCGTCAGGCGAATTGAAGGAGACGCGCAACATCACCGCGTCGGCGGGCGAACCGGTTGCTTTTTCAAAACGAAACGTCTTACTGCGTCCTGCTGTGATCCGTGACCTGACGCGAGCCGCCTGCGTCCGGGTTAAAGCGTGGCGCCTGCTCGTCCGCGAGGCGACGCGGCGTAGGCAGAAGCAACACGATGAGGCTGCCCGCCACCGCGCAGGCGGCCACACCAAGCATCGATACCGCCGTGTTGCCGGTGAGGTCCTGCGCCAGCCCCATCAGATAGGGGCCAAACAGACCGCCGAGTGCCGCGAGCGCATTCATCAGCGCGAAGCCGGCGGCCGCGGCGCGGTCTTTCATGAAGTTCGAGGCGAGTGCCCACACCAGCGGCGTCGCACCAATGAAGGCCGCGGTGGCGAGCACGATGCCCGCGATCGAGAAGAACGGCCGGCCGGCGAATATCACGCTGAAAACGAGTCCCACCGCGCCGACGATGCAGGCGCCGGCGATATGCCAGCGTCGTTCGCCAAAGCGATCGGAACTGCGTCCAAGCAAAAGCATCGCCACGCCGGAGGCGAGATAGGGAATCGCGGAAATCAGGCCGATGGTCCGATAATGCACAAAGCCGGCGGCCTTGATAATCGTCGGCGTCCAGAACACCACCGCATAGATACCGAGATTCAATGCGATGAGCACGGAGCCGAGCAGCCAGACCTTGCTTTCGCCGAATGCGTCCCGAATGCGGGCACGCTGATGTGTACCGCTGCGATCCGCTTCGACGATCGTGAGGAGGCGCTCCCGTTCGGCTTCGCTCAACCATTTCGCCTTGCGCGGCGAATCCGCGAGTCCGAGAAATACCGCGGCTCCGACGATCAGCGCGGGAATCCCTTGCAGGAGGAACAACCATTGCCAGTTACGCAGCGAGCCGACGTCGGTGAACACATCCATCATCCAGCCCGACAGCGGACCGACGACCACACCTCCGGCCGCCGCCGCCGTGATCAACAGCGAGATCACGCGGCCGTGCCGGTGTTTCGGATACCACTGGGTCAGGTAATAGACCACCCCAGGCAGAAATCCCGCCTCGGCCGCGCCCAGTAGAAATCGCATCGTGTAGAACGCCGCCGGTGTCTTCACGAACAGCGTCAGCATCGAAATCACGCCCCACGTGACCATGATTCGTGCAATCCATACGCGGGCACCCACGCGGTACAGGATCAGATTGCTCGGCACCTCGAACAGCAGGAAACCGACGAAAAACACGCCCGATCCGAAGCCGTAGACCGCCGCGCTGAAATGCAGATCGTCGAGCATCTGCAGCTTCGCGAAGCCGATGTTGACGCGATCGATATACGCGACGATGTAGCTGATGAAGAGAATCGGCATCAACCGCCACGTCACCTTGCGAAACAGATCGGCGTCGCGTGCGGTTTCAATCGTGTCGGGCATCGGCAGTGAAGAATGGGCGGTTGGCATGAATGCTTGTCGTGTGGCGCGAAATGGAACGACTCAGGGAACGACGGCGTCAAGGCGAAAACGAAGGTATCGCGACGGCTTTCAGACCAGGCTCACCCGCTCGATCAGGCGGCCGATGAAACGCTCGCACTGGTAAAGCTGATCGAGTGACACGTATTCGTCGGCCTTGTGCGCCTGATCGATCGAACCCGGTCCGCACACGATTCCCGGCACTCCCGCGTTCTGAAAAAACGACGCTTCGGTGCCGTAGGCCACCTTGCCGCCGCGACCGTTCGCGTCACCGAGGAGCGCCATGGCAAGACGGTGAATCTCATCCGATTCGCTCGCGTCGAGCGCGGGAATATTGCCGACGCATTCGAAAGAAACCTCGGCCAAGCCGTTGCGGGCACGCATTCTGGGCAGCACGGCAGCGTCGACATACTGTTTGAGCGCGTCGATGAAACGGTCCGGCGAGACACCCGGCAGGAAGCGGTACTCAAAGTAAAACTCGCAGTCGGCGGGAATGATGTTGCGGCCGTTACCGCCTTCGATCGTGTTGGTCGAGATGGTCGAGAACGGCACGTCGAAACCCTCGACGCGCTCGCCGTGCGCCTCTTCTTCGTCCGCGAGATCCTGGATGCGCGAGATGATCCGCGACGCGTATTCGATCGCGTTCAACCCCTTCGGCGTCAGCGACGAATGCGCCGCACAGCCCCGCACGTGGCAACGGTAGATGCGCCCGCCCTTGTGGGCGGCGATCACGCGCATGTCCGTCGGTTCGCCGACGATGCAGCCCGACGGCGTCAGTCCCGCGTCTTTCATCGCCGCGATCAGACCGGGCACGCCGAGACAACCCACTTCCTCGTCATAGCTCAGCGCGACGTGCAGCGGCTCGCGCAGCTTTGCTGCGCCAAGGCGCTGGGCCTGCGCCAGCACGACACCGATAAACGCTTTCATGTCGCACGCGCCGCGGCCATACACGCGGCCATCGCGAATCTGTGCCGTGAACGGGTCGCTGGTCCACGCCTGACCATCCACCGGTACAACATCCGTGTGACCCGACAGCACAACGCCGCCCGGCCCATTGCCGAAGGTGGCGAACAGATTCGCTTTCGAACGCTCAACGTTGTAGTCGTAGCGCAGCGTCGCGCCGGCCGACTCGAGGCGGTTGGCAGCCCATTCGATCAACACGAGATTGGAATTGCGGCTTGTGGTGTCGAAACCGATCAGCTGACTCAGGCAATCGAGCGTCGCTTGCGATGGTCGGACGTTGGCAGTGTCTGTCATCTGGAATCCCCGATACGGTCAAACTGCATGCGTGTTGCACCCTCGCGGGCGGATGGCGCCTGCGATCGATGCGAGTCAGAGGGAAAAGCGGCGAGAACCGCTAACCGGTCTGTATGACGGGTTGGGCGACGCGTGCGATGAACGGCGCGAGACGGTCCATGGCTTCGCTCAGGCTGGCATCGCTGCGCGCATAGCAAAGCCGGATCTGCTGCGCCGATTCAGCGCCAAAAGCAATGCCGGGTGCGAGGCCGACGCCGGCTTCGAGCACCGCCCGCTTGCAGAATTCGAGCGTGTCCGTTACGCCTTCGATCTCGAACATCAAATAGAACGATGCGAGATTAGGCACGACCCGCACGCCGGGCATCCGGGCGAAACGGTCGAGCACGATCTGACGTCCGCGCCTGCACCGCTCGACGAACGACTTCACGAACGGCTCGCCCTCGGTCAGCGCGAGTGCGGCGGCTTCCTGCGTGAAGACCTGGCCGCCGCTCGTATTGAACTGGATCAGTTTCTCGAAGTCCGCCGTCATGCTTTCGGGGAAAATCATCCAACCCATGCGCCAGCCCGTCATCGCCCAGGCCTTTGAAAAGCTGTTGACGACAAAGACGGGGTCGTCGGCTTGCGCGATTTCAACCATTGAAGGCGCGTAGGCACGGTCGTAGACAATGCGCTGATAGACCTCGTCGGCGATCAGTGCAATGCCGCGCTGCCGCGCAAAGTCGAGCAGGCGCTGCTGCTCCTCGCGCTCCATCATCCAACCGGTCGGATTGCCGGGCGACGCGAAATAAACGGCACGGGTACGGCCGTCGCAGGCCGCAAACACCTGTTCCAGATCGAGCGACCAACCGCTTTCGTCGTGGCCGAGAGGCACTTCGCGCACCTCACCGCCGAGGATCGAAATCGCACGCAAGATGTTCGGCCACGAGGGTGTGATGCAAACGACGTTATCGCCTGCGCCGACAATCGCCTGCGCGACCAGCATCACCGCATTCATACCCGACGATGTCGCGGAAATGCGGGCGTCATCGATCCCGACGCCGCACAGACGCGCGTAATAGTCACGAATGGCCTGGCGCAGCGGGGGAATGCCGCGGTTTTGCGAGTAGAACGTCTTGCCTTGCGCAAGCGCGGCACTGGCGGCCTCGCAAATGAACGCGGGAGTCGGCAAGTCGCTCTCCCCGGCCCACAAGCCGATCACGTCCGGGCGGTCGATCCCGAGCCGCCACACGTCGATGATGGGTGAATCCTCAAGCGCTGAGATCGTCGGCTTCACGATGCGCGCAGCCTGCAATGCGTCTGGCACGGCTAGTCCTTTCCAGTTTGACGGGGTGATCCTCCATGAGATCACCCGCCGGGATTTCGAACTAAATTCAACATTCTGAATTCAGATTATTTGCACATAATTTAGGTGTCAAGCTTTTCCCGGCTAGGGGTCTGCACGGATACGCGGCCATCAGCGGGCCGGAAGGCCGATGGGGCACGACTTTCGGGGGGATAGCGGCGCTTGCCGATGCCTGAACGCGGAGGGATTTTGGATGAGTTCAGTGAATCGATGCGACGCATCGAATTCCGCTACGAAGAGCACGGCCGGCCGGACTGTGCGGCGGCAAGAAGTTGGTCAGCGCTGCGGCGAAGAAAGAGAAAGAGACCGCCGCGCTCGCTGCGTGCGGTAGCACCGCCCTAACAAAATACGCCCTGGAGAACAACCATGTCGAACACTCAGAAGCTCATCGCCGTTGTAGGCGCAACCGGCCCTTGGATCATCGCGTCGAAGCCGCCCCGCAGCACCCTCGGTATCGGCGTCACATAAGGCTGGAATTTCCCCGCCATTTTTGTGACTATACTCAGCGCTCGCACGGCCGTCATGCGCCGCACGCTCGCGCAACCGGAGGAAAATAGAGAATGGCGAATGACGATCGCACCAGGACAATTTATAGCAGGACGCCGGAATCGGCGGCCATGTTGGCAAACGTCAAACGAGCGATGGCGATCACCGCCACACTTAACCGTTTGACGTTCAACGATGCGGCCGAAATTCGTATCCTGTTCAGCGAACTGATCGGTAAAGAGGTAGATGAGAGCTTTTTATTGATCCCTCCGTTTTATACGGCCGGTGGGGACGAAATCCGTGTCGGACATAATGTCTTCGTCAATCAGAACTGCACGTTCTATGACCTTGGCGGCCTCGACATCGCAGACGATGTGATGATCGGGCCGAACGTGAGCATCATCACGACGGGCCATCCCCTCGATCCCTCGCAGCGACGCGCCGCCACAATCGGAAAGCCGATCGTGATTGAGAAAGGCGTGTGGATCGCGACGGGCGCGACCATCATCGGTGGCGTAACAGTAGGCGAGAATTCGGTCGTCGCGGCAGGGTCGGTAGTCACTAGGGACGTTCCCCCGAATACGCTTGTCGGAGGGAATCCGGCGCGGGTCATTCGTTCGATTGCTGACTAAGGGAATGTCCGCAAGAGGTCCATTCCGGTGCTAAAAAGCGGATTAAGCACGCATCCGCTACATCGAAGGCCGGCGGTAACATCAGAACTGCTTTTCAAACTTGCCGAACTCGCAGGCAGAATGGGGATAGTCGAACTGCGAAGCAACTGAAGTCTTCAGGTAATGCGCGTCACAATGGGTGGCAGCGCGAATATGCAGACCGTAACGGTCCACGCGAACTGCTGCAAACGCTATATGGCTGTCCGCTCGCGCACTGCTTCAACCTCAACGTTGCCTGCTTCCCTGGCTTGACGTTTGCGCCGCCGCTGGAGACGGCGGCGCAGGTCCTTCAACTGAAGCTACTGCGCTGCCGGCGCGCCAACGCCATCGATGTCCGGTGCCCAACCCGAAGGATTCGAGAAGATTAGCGCGTTCGCGTTGCCCGACTTGAATGTGCCCGTCACAGCGAGAGTGGAGACGGTGCCCCACCCACCGCTCGGCGGAAACGAAACAGTGACAGGCGTTGATCCATTAAAGCTGATGTCCGCGGAGCGCGGCGACGAGTCGCCATTCGCATAACCAATCAACACGGTATAGGTGCCGTCCGCGGCGACACTAATGTTGTTGATCGTCAGTGTCCCGCCGTTGCCAATATAGCCAACGTCCGAGCCGCCCGAACACCCGCTGCATGCCGAAATACGCGCGCCACCGGCGAGTACGCTGCTCGACGCTTCTGCTTCATAGGCGGCCTTGAACGGCGGTAGCGTCACCGGGCCGGCGACGACAGAGACGGTGCCAATCTCGGGCGCAGGCGCGGTGCTGTCCGCGCTCGACAGCGTCAGCGAGTTAACCCCGGTTTGCAGCGGCACGTAGACCGTTACCGTGCCAACGCGCCCTTCGCCGCCGGTCGGCGGAAATGCCACGGTGGTCGCCTGGCCGCCGTCTGTCGAAAGTTGTGCGGTCAACGTTTCGTGAGAGCGGTTCGCATAGGCAATCTCAACGTAGCCGCCAGTGCCAGTCGATGCGACGTTACCGAAGGTGACAGTGCCAAGTCCCCGAACGATCCTGCCGCCATCGCAGTCCGGGCAGTGCGTATACGATGCGCCACCGCCAAGTGAGGTCGGCTGGTAGGTCGTCGCAGCGACGTCCTGTCCGCTTACCGAGAGCATCACGGCGCCGCCCGCCGGCACCGCGGGCGCCGTATACGAAGTGGCAAACGAGCCGAGTTGCTTGCCGGCCCACAGATCACGCACGACCGCGCGCGCGTTTGGCACCAGGCCGAGTTGCTGCCACGTGACCGTCATCGGCGCGTCAGTCGTGCCGTTGTTGAACAGCACAACAGCACGCTGCCCCTGGCCGGCCAGAAGCTTCGCCCACACCTGCTGTGCGCCGGACTGTGCGACCTTTACGCCTTGTGTGCCAAGCGGGTCCTGGTCGACCGCAATGACGTCGGTGCTCGTCGTCAACCGCGTGGCATCCGCGGTCAGCGGCTTCGACAGGTCGTTGCCGAGAATCAGCGGTGCACCGGCGATCGCCCACAGGCTCATGTGCGCCTGATCGTGAACCGCCGTCATGCCCATGCCGACCACCATCATGTCGGGGTCGTTGTAGAAGCCGGTGTGCTGGGCCTCGGGGTGGTAGTTGCCAAAAAAGTTGCCGGTCACGCTGCCGAAGTTCGGCGCGCCGCTGTTCGGCCCATAGATGTCGCCCGTGGTTCTCCACATCCGGCCAACGCCGGCGGCCCACGCCCATGGTCCTTCGTTGAAGTCGGGGTACGTGCTGTTATTGCCGATGGTTCCCCAGTCGCAGATGCTGAGCGTCACGCGGTGGCCGGTCTGCACGTATGCCTTGTCGATCGCATCGGCGATGGCCGTATAGGCTTGCTGCGGATCATAGCCGGCTGCGCTGCCCCCGCAGAAGTCGACCTTCACGAAGTCGAATCCCCACTGCGCGAATTGCAGAAAGTCTTGATCGTAATGCGCGAAGCCGCTACCGACGAAATGCGTGCCGTTGGTCCGCGTGCCGCAGCCCTGCGGGCCGGCGTCGATGTAGATGCCCGCTTTCAGTCCCTTGCTGTGGATATATTGCGCAATGGCCGGCATGCCGCCCGGCCATTGCGTGTTGTCGATGACGAAGTTGCCGTTGGCGTCCCTCGTCCCTGAGGTCCACCAGCCTTCATCAGTGTTCACATACTCGTACTGCGCGCCGGATTTTATCTGCGCATTCAGTGCGGAAAGGCCATCGGCTTCGGCCTTGATCGTGTTGTAATTCACGTTCTCCGCAAGGCTGTTCCATGACGACCAGCCCATTGGCGGCGGCACCACGGCGATCTGACGCGAGCGGGGGCGGTTTTGCGGCGCCGCAGATTCGCTTTGCGCGGCAGCGGCCGCCGCGACCTGTTGACTATTCACCGAAGCGACGGCGCCGCTACCGCCCGGCGCATCGCCGCCACAACCCGACAAACCCAGCGACACACTCACGGTTAATGCGGTTAATAGCGAAATGGCACAACGTCTGTACACGAGCAGGTTCATGTCTGTCTCCTGGTTGAACGCTTGACTCTTGCGGCAGGGCTGTTTTCGGGGATGACTATATTCAGGTCTGCTCTGGAACTCCAAAATTTTTTTGTTATCCCATCAGGTGGGAATGTTTAGGGATACAGAAATCTATGCGTAAAAGATAAATCACACGCACTTGATTGATCGACACGGCGACCGGATCCTCAAAGGCATTCGTTTCGCCATGCTGACGGCAATATGGGTTGACCAGTCATGCGGCATATAGCGTGCGTCGCGACACGTATCGCTCGAATGTCTGCTGTCGAGGGCGGCACCCACCCCATCTGGGTCGCGTGCCGCCGATCGCTAGAAGATGCCTGATGTGTATGGGCCCCACTCGCCGATCAGTCGCTCGCCGCTTCGGGTCACTGCTTGTCCGGGTACCCGGCCTCGCTAAGCGCTGCGATGAAAGCGCTCTCGTCCAAGGCGCTATCGACCCGAACTTCACGCGAGGGCGGATCGGCTTCGATGCGGGCTTGCGGGTCGACGCTCAGCAGCGCCTTGGTGACAGACTTGGCGCAGCCGTCGCAGGTCATGTTTGGAATGTAGAAACGCAGCATCTTGATCTCCTGGTTGGTTACCGTGTCTGACTAAGATGGGGTTTGACAGCGTGGTAAGGTCAACCGCTTTTTAACGATTTTTTTACTTCGACTTCGATGGCGAAATGCCTGCCCCGCGTTTGGGCGAACCCGGGAAGGGATGACCATCGAAGAACGCTGACCAGCGTTTGCGCGTGCAGCGCGTCATGCGAGGAAATCAATGCTGGGACGTTCTGGATCACCTGAACACCACCTATTGCAGCCGCGCAATCGTCGACTTCAACTCCGTATATTTCTCGATCGCATGCAGAGACTTGTCGCGGCCGTTGCCCGACTGCTTGTAACCACCGAATGGGAAATTCATGTCGTCAGCCCCTTCGTTGTAGCCATTGATCCAGACTGTTCCTGCACGCAGGCGCCTCGCCACCTCGTACGCAGTCGTCAGATCGCCAGACCATACAGCGGCCGCGAGGCCGTATTCCGTGTCGTTCGCGATGCGCACCGCTTCGTCAACGTCATCGAACTCGATCACGGCCAGAACCGGTCCGAAGATTTCTTCGCGGGCAATTTGTGCATCCGGCTTGACCTCGAACACGGTCGGTTCGACATAGAAACCGCCGGTCTCCTCCCTGACGCGTGCGCCTCCCGTCACGAGCCGGCCTTCCCGGCGACCCGCGTCGATATAAGCCGTCACGCGCTCGAACTGGATACGATCGACGATGGGTCCCATCGTCACAGACGGATCGAGTGGATGACCCGGCTCATAGGCACGTGCCGCGGCAGCCACTTTCGCGACGAATGCGTCCTTGATATCCCGGTGCACGAGAAGCCGCGAGCCCGCCGTACACACCTCGCCCATGTTGAAGAAAATCGCGTCGGCGGCCGCCTTCGCTGCACGATCGAGATCGGGATAGTCTGGCAGCACGATGTTCGGTGACTTACCTCCGAGTTCGAGCCACACGCGCTTCAGGTTGGATTGCGCCGCGCATTCCATGATTTGCCTTCCGGTTCTCGTCGAACCGGTGAACGCAATGCAGTCGACATCTTGGTGTAGTGCGAGCAGCCGGCCCGGCTCAGCGCCACCCGGCACGACGTTGAATACACCGGGCGGCAGGCCTGCCTCGCGCGCCAATTGAGCGATGCGAATGGCGGTGAGCGGCGATTTTTCCGATGGTTTAAGAATCACACTGTTGCCGACAGCAAGCGCCGGGGCAAACTTCCACGCCGCCATCAGGAGCGGAAAGTTCCACGGTACCACCGCAGCGACCACACCAACGGGCTCGCGCGTCACAAGACCGACGAGATGATGGTCGGTCGGCACGAGCTCACCACCCATCTTATCGATCGCCTCGGCATACCACTCGACACAGTGCGCAGCAGCCGGTACGTCGATGGCCGTCGTGTCGCCGATCGGCTTGCCCACATCGAGCGTCTCGAGCAAAGCCAGCTCCTCGAGGTGCTCACGCATCAATGCCGCCCAGCGCAGCAGCACGGCCTTGCGATCGCGTGGATTCATGCCCGCCCATGTCTGCGTGTTGAATGCCCGCCGGGCCGACTTCACGGCCGCGTCGACATCCGCCTCGCGACAGTCGGCGACGTGGACGAGCACGCGGCCATCGATCGGACTCACACAGGCGAATGTCCTTTCGCTGTGCGCATGGCGCAGTGTGCCATCGATAAATGCACGCCCTTCGAATTTCATAAGGGCGGCTTTATTCTTCCAGTCTGAGAAATTTTTCTTATTCATCAGGATACCTATATGAATATTTATTGATCAAACACGGCGCGATCGGTACCGCCGCGCCATGCGCATCACATCTGCAACGAATGGACCGGCGCGATGCCGGCGCCTTCGCTCAACCCGCGCAACGCACCGCACCGACTGGATCGATCGGTGTGCAAGTTCCCACGCGCGCCTCGATCGCTTCGCCCGCGGCGAGGCACAGCGCCTCCTGGAAGCGACCGGCGACAAGCTGAACGCCCGTCGGCACGCCGTCGCGTATACCGGTCGGTACGGACAGCCCCGGCAGTCCGAGCAGCGCGGTCGCGAGCAGCGGACTCTGCATGTCGAGGATGCGCCGCATCGCGTCGTCGCCGCGCTGGTCCTCGTCGATTGCGAACGGCTGCGCACACGAGACTGGCATCAGCAGCAGCGGATAGCGCCCGAAGAAGCGCTGCCAGTCCCGTAACAGACCGGTGCGCCGCGCCAGACCGTTCATGTAGCCGGTCAGGTCGAGCGGTGCAGCAAGGCGGCGCTGGCTGGCAAACGCAGTCCGGATCGCGTCATCGCCATGCTGCATGATGACGCCGCCAAGCCCGCTCCGCGCTTCGTTGGTGACGAGGTCCAGCCACAACGCGCTCGCCTCGGCCATCTGCGGCGGGACGGCTTCTTCGACGATGCAACCCGCGTCCTCAAGCCAGGCCGCCGCCTGCCGGATCGCGTCGACGACCGCCGGGTCGGAACGGACACCGGGCAGTTCCGCACAGACGGCGACACGCGCAGGAAACGGCGCGCGATCGCCGACCGGCTCTACCGGCATCCACCATGCGTCGCGTGGATCGCCGCCCGCCATCGCCTCCAGCGCAATGCGCAGGTCACCAACCGTTCTCGCGAGCGGCCCCTGCACCGACGCGAGCTGGACCGCGAGCGTCCGGTCCTTCGCCTGCGTCGGGTTGTACGCGGGTACGCGGCCGGTGCTCGGCCTCAGTCCCGCGACACCGCACGCGTAGGCCGGATAGCGGATCGAGCCGCCAAGGTCGTTGCCGTGCGCGATCGCACCGATGCCGGCTGCGACCGCAGCCGCAGCCCCGCCGCTGGAACCTCCCGGCGTCAGGTGCGGATTCCACGGATTCAGCGTGCGGCCATGCAGATCATTGTCGGTGAACCAGCGATAGGAAAACGCCGGCGCGTTGCTGCGGCCGATCACGATCGCGCCGGCCTTGCGCAGGTTCGCGACCACAGGGCTGTCCTCGTCCGCGACGAGGTCCTTGAACGCGCTCACGCCGTTGGTGGTCGCGTAGCCAGCCGTATCGACGTTGATCTTGACCGTCACCGGCACGCCGTGCAGCGGGCCGACCGGCTCGCGCCGCGCGATCGCCGCGTCGGCCTGCGACGCGGCCAGCAGCGCGCTGTCGGCCAGTACGTCGACAATCGCATTGATGCCGGGATTTACATCCTCGAGTCGCTGCAGGCAGCTCTGCGTAAGTTCCGTCGACGACACGTCGCGACGCGCGACGCGCTCGACCATTTCCGCAGCGCTCAGACGCCACAAATCCTGAGTCATGTCATGCTCCTGGTTGATTCCGATGATTGACGTTGCAGGTCGAGCCGTCGCGCTGCGCATGCGACGGATCGACCTGCGGGGCATGCGACGCATAAATCTTCCTGCACGCCTCTACCACCTCCCAGGTGCCGCGAAAACCAGTGGGAATCACGAAGCGATCCCCGGCGCGCAGCACCTTTTCGTTCCCTTGCATGTCTCGCACGATCGCCACGCCACTCAACATCTCGCAGTACTCGGATTCATCGTACTCGATCGTCCAATGGCCGGGCGTGCTCTCCCAGATGCCGGAGCTGAACTGTCCACAAGGACTGATGTAGTGATGCGTGAGCGTCTGCATCGGATTGCCGCCCAGCAGCAGCCCGCGCGGCACGCGGGACTGGGTCAGCTCCGCCGGGTCCCGCATCAGGTCAACGATATTCGTGATGTCTGTCATGAATGCATCCAAGGTATGCAGTGTTCGATATGGGTCAGGTACCGTGCGGCCGAACGTGCCGGCCGGCGCCGGCTCAAAGCACGTCCATCATCCGGTGCCAGGTCATCGCGAGCATCAGCATCGGCGTGCGCAACAGGCGGCCGCCCGGGAAGTCGCGGTGCCGGATCTTGCCGAACAGGTCGAAGCGGGCGGCCTGTGCGTCGATCGCTTCCGCGATCAGCCGTCCCGCGAGCCCCGTGACGTTCACGCCGTGCCCGGAAAAACCCTGCGCGAAATACACGGTCGACTCGATGCGGCCGAAATGCGGCGCGCGATTCATCGTCGCGTCGACGAACCCGCCCCACGCGTAGTCGATCTTCACGTCCGCGAGTTGCGGAAACGTCTTCAGCATGTCTCGTCGCATCACGGCGGCGAGATCGCGCGGCGTGCGCGTCGAGCTACTCCCCTTGCCGCCCCACAGCATCCGGCGGTCCTTCGTCAGGCGGAAATAGTCGAGCGCTGCATTGCAGTCGCTGATCGCCACGTCCGTTGGCATCGTGTTGGCCGCCCTCGCGTCGCCGAGCGGCTCGGTCGCAATCAGGTAGGTCGCCACCGGCATGATCTTGCGCGCAAGCGCCGGCGCCAGCCGGCCGAGATAGGCGTTACCCGCGAGCACGACGTAGCGCGCGTCCACCAGCCCGAGCGCGCACGTCACCCGATGGCCTTGCGCGGTCTTCACGATTGCGTGCGCGCTCGTGTCCTCGTGGATCGACACCCCTGCGTCGCGCGCCGCGCGCGCCAGACCGAGTGTGTAGTTGAGCGGATGCAGATGGCCGCTGCCGGCATGGTGGAGCCCGCCCAGGTAGCGATCCGAAGCGACCACCTGGCGCATCTCGTCACGCTCGACATACCGGTACGCGCTACAACCGAAGCGCTTCTCGGCGGCTTCCCGCCAGGCACGCAGCGCGTCGACGTGACGCGGCTTGTTTGCCGCGGTCACGTAGCCCAAAGTCAGGTCACAATCGATCTGGTGCTTCGCGATCCGCTCCTTGACGATCTCGACCGACTCGAGCCCCATTGCCCAGACGCGCCGCACGTCCTCTTGCGACATGTAGGACGAGAACGTATCGATGTCACACGAATAGCCCGCGATCAGTTGGCCGCCGTTGCGTCCGCTGGCGCCCCAGCCGATCTTCGACGCCTCGAGCAGCACGACCGAGTAACCGCGCTCCGCGAGACTGAGCGCGCTGGAAAGGCCAGTGAGTCCACCGCCGATCACGCAGACGTCAGCGGATACCGACGCATTGAGCGGTGGATAACACGTCCGGTCGTTCGCGGTGGCCGCGTAATACGACGGGACGTGTGCTTGATTTTCGAACTTGAGCATGAAAAAGCCTCGCGATCGGCAGCGGCCCTGTTTCCTCAGGCCGACGCCGGCATCGCATCAAAAAGAGTAGATGAATTGCGCGGCCAGGAGGTCGTTCGACTTCGCATACGTACCGTCACTACGCAGGAACACCTGATGGCTCGCCCAATCGTGCCGGTATTCGACCTTCACTGTGACCTGCTGGGTCGGATAGAACAGCAGGTCGAGCGCGGCGTCCTGGCGTGTCGCACCCTTGCACTCAAAACCGTGGTTGCTCGAAGCCGCCAGGCAATTCACGTCGATGCCGAAGCCGTTATACGGATCCATGCCATTGCCGTTGAGGGCGATCCCGCCGCCCCCGCCGCCGCTCTTGCTGTCGACCAGCAGATCGTAGCGGGCCGTCACGCCTATCCTCCCGATCACCGGCAGCCTGAACTTCCGGTGCGCGAGCAGCGACAGGCCGTACCACTGCGCCTGGCCGCCGTTCCACGCGGCGTTCTGCTGCTGGCCGTAGTCGATTTCGGCGTTGTACTGTACGTCGGCCAGCGCGTACGTCGCATCGGCCTCGGTGAAGAAGAACGTGCCGTAGCCGTTCGACGCCTGGCCGCCCCAGCCGTAGCTAACCGAGCCTGTCGGCGGGTCGATCGCGCTCGGCAGCGTCTGCCGTCCGACCGCGAACGAGCCGCCGACGTCGAGTTGGCTGCCGCGGAAGTAGTCGACCCGCGCGGTGAACGTCGGCATGCGGTTGCTCGTCGTGATCGGGTCACCGAGCGCGTTCGTGCCGGTCTGGGTAACCGAGCCGGCGGTGCGGAACTGCTCGTTGCCGAGCAGGAATTTCCATGCCCACTGGTCACCGGTGTAGTTCACGCCGGCGCCGATCGAGCTGCCCGGATCCGAGAAGTCGTACAGCAGGTTGTGCGTGAGCGCCAGCATCTGGTTCGACTGCTGCATCTCGTAGCCGCTCAGCCCCGCCATCAGGCCGGCGACGACCGACGTGGTCTGTGTCAGCGGCACCGTCGCGATCGCGGTGTTCAGAATGTTGAGCCCGCTGTCGCCGTGTTCGTTCATCAGGTACATCCCGGCGCCGCGGTTCGGCATCAAGGTCACTTCGACGGAGGGCGCCATCGGACCACCGCCGAACGTCTTCTTGATGTCGAGGTACAGATCGCCGAACGTGCTGTTGTAGTACTGGTACGCGTTCTCGTGGTTTGCGAACTGGAACGACGACGTGCCCGCCGCACGGTTATACAGATAGGAGGGATCGATGTAGCCGGTCACCGACAGCCCCGCAATCGGGCCAGTTTGAGCAGCGTCGGTCAGCGCATCGACCTTCAGCTGCTGGCTCGCGGTCTGCTGCTTCAACTCGGCGACGTCGTCGTTGGTCAATACTGCCGGCGCCTGGCCGTAGTCCGCCGACGACGGATCGACTGCGGCCGTCCTCGCTGGCGCCTGCGCGGCGATGGGCTTCGCGGCAAGCTGCGACTGCAGCCCCCTGACCTCCTGCTGCAGCGTGGCGAGCTGCTGCTGCAGCGCCTTGATCTGATCGCCGGTCGGGCTCGCCGCGGCCAGCCCCGGCAGCACCCCGGCCACCAGCGCGCTGATTAACCTCTTCTTCATGAAACCGTCTCCTTGTTGTTGTTCGATTCGGACTCCTCAACCGCCGGACTTCAAGCGCAGCCACAGGCGGTTCTGCAAACGCGTGAGTTCGGCACTGATCGGCATCGCGAGCGACATTCTGGCAAGCACGCTGTCAGGCAGATAGACGTCCGGATCCTGCGAGATCTCCGGCTTCACGAACGGGCGCGCGGCCTTGTTCGCGGTCGGGTAGGCAATCTCGTTCGTGATTGCCGCGTTAGTCTTCGGATCCTCGATGTAGTTGATCCACTTCAACGCCGCCTCGGGATCCGGCGCATCCTTCGGGATCGCCATCGCGTCGAACCACAGCAGGCCGCCTTCCTTGGGATTCACGTAGCGGACCTCGTAGCCGTGTTTCGCCTCCGCCGAGCGCCGCCGCGCGAGGCTGACGTCACCCGACCAGCCGAGCACCACGCACACGTCGCCGTTCGCCAGATCGTCCGCATAGCCCACCGAATTGAACTGCGTGATGTACGGACGAATCGTCTTCAGCACGTCGTAGGCCGCCTGATAGTCCGCCGGGTTCCTGCTTTCCGGATCCTTGCCCATGTATTGCAGCACCGCCGCGAATGCCGCGTCCGGCGCGTCGAGCAGCGACACGCCGCAGCCCTTCAGCTTCGACACGTTCGCCGGATCGAACAGCAGCGCCCAACTGTCGGTCGGCGCGTTGTCACCAAGCCGCTTCCTGACGGCCTCAACGTTGTAGCCAACCCCCGTCGTGCCCCACGCCCACGGCACGCCGTACTGGTTGCCCGGATCGGCCTTCGCCATCATCTTCATCAGCGCCGGGTCGAGGTTCGCAAGGTTCGGGATCTTCGACTTGTCGAGCTTCTGGTAGACGCCCGCCTGGATCTGCCGCGCGAGGTAGTTGGACGTCGGCACGACGATGTCGTAGCCGGAACTGCCGGTGAGCAGCTTGGTCTGCAGCGTATCGTCGCTGTCATAGCTGTCGTAGCGCACCTTAATGCCGGTCTGCTTCTCGAAGACTGGCACCGTGTCCTTCGCGATGTACTCTGACCAGTTGTAAACGTTCAGATTGGTGTCGCCGGCCTGGACGGACTGGCTCGCCGCGAACGCGAGGCTGGCTGATGCGGCGAACACGATCCTGACGATCGGGCGGCGACGAAAACGGGCACGCATAGAAAATCTCCTGGTAGGGTGAGTCGGCCGCCCCGTTCAATGCGGATACTGCCGATAAGCAAAGTCGTTAAAGCGTCGCGAGGCAATCGTCGACGTGCAGAGAGAACGTTGGGTAACGGGTATCGGCGCGCGGTGCTGTATCGCACTGTAAAGATCGGGGTACGCATCGTCTGTCCCTGGAACAAAGGACAAGCGTCATCGCCTATGACGGCGGTTTGGGTGCATTCCCGTGTAGGCATGGGGAATTTGTCGTGGTACCAGTAGCGCCACCCAGAAACCATCGAGAGCCGAAGTGATGAACGCCGCGCCCACCTCCCCGGATCTCCAGCTCAGTCAGGTCGCGTTCGTGACCGAGACGTTGGGCGACGTCGCGCAAGCCGTCGGCGCTCCGCAGTTCATTCAGGTCGTGTATGAAAGTCTCGTGCGTTTCGTCGACTTCGACGCGGTGCATCTGGACTACGAACGTGTGTCCCCGTCCGGCCAGCGCAGCATCGGCTGGATCGGGAGTTTCGGTCGCGATCGTGAGCTCGTCGAGCAGGTGATGCGGCACTACTACCGGAGCTATGCGAGCGAGGACGCGACATACGAAGGAATCGGCGACAGGCGCGACGTGCAGTTGATCCAGATCTCCGCGCAGAAGGTTGCGAGCGAGCTCCGGCATCTGTTCTTCGACATCGGCAACATCCACGACGAATGCGTGGTCTTCGGCGTGACGAACGGCACGCGATACTCGATATCGATGGCGCGCTCACGGCGCCTGCCATCGTTTTCGCTGAAGGAGTTGAGCCTGCTGAAGCAGTTCGCGCACGTCGTGCTACCGCTGTCGGCGGTACACAAGCGACTGATCGGCGCGATCTCGCCGGACGATGGCCGCCCGGATACGTCGGACAACAACCTGCTCGCGCAGTGGCTTCCGCAGTTGCACGGCAAGCTGACGTCACGCGAAACGCACGTGTGCTCGTCGTTCATCCAGGGAATGACGACACCGGCGATCGCGCAATCGATGGGACTGAAACCCTCGACCGTCGAGACCTATGCGAAGCGGGCATTAGCGAAGCTCGGCGTCGATTCGCGGCGACAGTTGATGGCGCTCGTGCTGAAGAGCGCACCGCTAAGACATGACAGCGAGGGCGTTTAGTGGAGCCAGATGACGCGCGGCTGTCCGACGGGCTTCGTGGGTATTTTCCTCGAGAAACGGATCTGCTAAAAACCGCCACCGTCCGGTGGACTTTGATGGCGGTGCCGCTTATGCCTAGAACCGCGCGCGAATCCCCACTCCCGCAGTCTCGCCAGACGACAAACCGGCAAAATGGTCGTACATATATACGGCGTACAGGTCGGTGCGTTTGGAGAGCGGGTAGTCGTATCCGAGCGATGCAGTCTGGCGGGTCTGATTGAGTCCGCCGGAATCGCGCGAATACGCATACGACGCCAGAATCCTGCCCGTTCCGACAGCGATTGCCGCGCCGCCTTCGAACATGTTGACGTGAAAATCCTTGCTGACCACGTTGTCGTCCGTATAGGTGTATTCGCCGTATAGCTTCGCAAACGAAAACTCGTACGAAACCGCGAGCTGAGTCGCCGTCTGACTGTGAAAACCCTTCAGCAGCGAATTCAGGTCGCCCGCCGTCGAGTTAAAGTTCGCGTATTGGTAGACAGCGCCGGCGGCAAAGGGACCGTTCCGATAAGAAGCCTGCAGTGAATACTGCTTGCTGCCGTTCCCCGAGTTGCTGTCGCCGAACGCGTAGATCGCGTGACCGGTGAATCCGTGCAGATCGGGAGTGGCGTACTGGACCGCATTGCTCCAGGCGGTCCCGCCGACAATCCCCTGATCTGTCTTGTACGCCGGATAAGTGCCAAGGCCTGCATACATCTGGGCGATGGTCGGCGAGAACGTGAAAGAAGCGTAAAACGGATTGAACTGGCATGCCTGCAAATACAGCAGACTGCTCTGGCGTCCAAGCGTGACAGTGCCGGCGGGTGTCGTGAGACCGACATAGGCGTTACGTGAGAAAAACGGATCGCCGTTGAAGGAGCCGTACGCGCCATTCTGAGGACGGAAAAATCCCTCGATAGCAAAGATCGTCTTGTAGCCGCCACCCAGGTCCTCCTGACCACCGAAGCCCCAGAACGAAGTAGACAGACCACCGCCGCCTTCCTGCCAGCTAGCAGCTTTGCCGGGATATTTCTGGACGCCGACCCATGTATCGACGATGCCATACAGCTGCACGCTCGATTGCGCGTATGAATGAGCGCCTACCACCATAAAGACGATTATCGCAGCAATGCGGCAGATCCTTTTCAGCAAAACAGTGCAAGCACTTTCTATAAGCATAGTATTACCTCTTTCGCTCTTTTAAATGACGAATGGATGCCGACGTCATGATTGACGTCTCGAAGCCGGGGGTAATTGCGGGCGCAACTTATACCTGAGGCGGAATTCAAGGCCGGTGGTCTGGCCGCCAATCAAATGCGGCAGCGTGCCGGATGCGACCTGCAGGCGATCACACGATCACAAACAATCGATTGTTTGGGGAGCCGCCTTTGATGTTCCCCGCGTTGGTATGTGTGCAGCGTCGAGTTTGGTGCGACACGCAAAGCCAGGACGATTGCCATCGACTCCGTCGCTGGCAGCCGCCCTGGTTCAGAAGCGCTGACGCGAATAGGACCGATGTTCCAACGATCTTCGGTGATACAACACGATCGCAGTTTTGATTTTCTGGAACAGAAAGAAATAGAGTTTGATGTACTGCCCCACCAGAATGGCGTTCATGAACGTGCCTTCGCGGATGAATTTGGGGCCGCCAAGCAGGGTGAACCCGATCACCGCACTGACGATCAAAAGCGTGCAGTCAAAGGCCGACTTTATGTCACCCCACTTTCGTCCCGTGCGCTTGAAAAGTGTATTGACGAACATGTCGATCGGCATGAGCACGAGGTTCGCGCGGATCATCAGGAACAGGCCGAAAGCCAGCAATGCATCTGCGAAAGCTAACAGGAAGAATTTCGGGAGATAGTCCTGAAAACCGATCGACCTGGTCAGCATCAGGTTCAGATCCAGGCACGTAGCCAGCACAAATGCCGGAATCAACGAGGCGAAGTTCTTCAGTTTGAAGTCTTTCCGCGCGGCCAGATAAGTCAGGAACAGCATGAACAACTCAAGCATGAAGTTGTACGTTCCCTGGCTCAGACGCGGGTACACGAGGGTCATCGTCCGGGTCAGGCTGCTTTGCGGTGAAATGCCTATGCCAGCCCTGATCGCCAGGCTGATGCCCAAGGTCAGTATGTAAATGCCAATGACGTAGGTGATCCAGCGCCGTTTCAGGCTCCCGGTATCAATGACTTCAGCTTCCCTTGCATGGTGCGCCATTACTGCCCCTTGGTTGTCTTCCTGCTTTTGTGCGGTGCTGTTCGCCTTTCTTGATGATGGGGCACCGCGCTATGGTGAGGCGTTTTCCGCGATGTACCGGAGTGAACGTGCCGGTTCCATCCTCAGCTCCCACGGCCGGCGGGAATCTAGCGCACCCGCCGGCCTTCTCTTCCTATCGGGTTAACATCAAACCATGAAACCGAACCGGTCGAGAGAGATGAACAAGGTCAAAAGCTTGTTCACCACGGGCTCGCCCTCATTGCGGTTGCCCATCGCCTCCAACGCGGCGTCGACGGCGCGGGTCGCGCTGAGCAACTCGGAAAGGTTCATGTTGGCCTGGATGCCGTAGATGTCGAGGGGCAACACCGCCTTGATTTCCTTGTTGTCGGTGACGACGCACCCACCCGCATAGGTGTCGACCCGTTGAAGGCAGTGGCACATTTCTGCGCTGTCCTGTCCGACCGCGACGAAGTAAGCTTTGGGCGCAGGCCAAAACGTTGCCACGGCGCCGCGATCGATGTAAACGCCTTTGAACAGACCGTTGACCACATGGCGCTTGCCGTCGGCATAGCGCTGTACGACCGAAATCCGGTTGAGCTTGACGCCCCCTACTTCGGCGACGACTTTGCCGTCCCGCAACGGCACCCAGACTTCCTGATAGAACTTCTCGTGGCCGCGGCCATAGACGTCGAACAGGTACACCTTCGCCTGCTCGCCATCTGCCGAGATCTCCAGCGGAACAAGGTCCAGTTGTTCCGGCGTCAGATCGCCAAGACCCGGAACCGGCTTTTTCACCATGCTGGAATAGTCGATATCGGCTTGCTTCAACAGATTGCGATCTTTGGCGACCAGTTCGCCATCCTTGAAAACAAAGCGCGGGTTAATCTTCGACAGGCTGTCGGTCAGCACGATATCGGCAAACCGGCCTGGTGTCAGCGAACCGAACTTGTTGTCCATCCGGAATGCACGCGCCGTATAAAGGGTCGCCATCTTGATCGCCTTGATCGGATCGATGCCCATTTCGGCGCACAGCGAAACGATCCAGTCCATGTGGCCCTTGGTCAACAGGCGGTCGACCGAGATATTGTCCGCGCACAGTTGAAAATTCTCGGCAGGCCACTTACGTTTGACAATCGCGCGCAGCATGATTTTAATCACGTCGCTGCTGCCGACGCCGAATTTGATTTGCGTCTGAAGCCCGTAGCGGACGCTTTTCTCGATGTCGTCCTCCTTCCAGACATCGTGGTTGGCGAAGGCGCCGATCGCGGGCATGTAGTTCAGCATCATGTCCGATAGCGCAGTCACGCCCCAGTGAGTGTTCATGAAACCGCCCTTGGCACGCCCCAAGGCCGATTTGCGGAAGTCGTCGTCATTGCCCACGCTATAGGTCAGGTGCGCGAGCTCGCCCAGGCCGATCACCGGATCCATCTTCAGCAGGGCATCGGTGACCTCCACGGAAGTTTTCTTTCCTGGTGCGAACGCATACACCCGATAGGGTAGGCGTTCGTGGTTCTTGAACAGTTGCTCGGTGGCCTGCACCGCTTCTGAGCCCGCCGCACTCACAAAATCGAGGCATTCGGAAAAAATGGTAGTCGTACCGCAAGGGACGATGGCCTCGGCAAACGCTGCCGGATGGGCCAATTGCGCATCGAAGTGAACGTGGGCGTCGATCAGGCCCGGGATGGCATAAAGGCCTTCACCGTCAAAAACCTCGCGCACCTTGATAGCCGTTTCGTCAGGATTCAATGCAACGATGCGCTTGTCGTAAATAAGAATGGATCCTTGATAGACGGTTTCGCTGTGGACGTCGAGGATATTCAGATTCTTCAGGAGAAGATCGGCCTCCTTTCTTCCATTGAGAACCTCGAAAATCGCTCTCACCTGGTCATAGTGGGTATTCGCCTGGCCATGTTGCCCGGATGCTGTGACGTTTCTCTCGCTGACTTCTTGATACATGGTTGTCTCACTTTCATCAATTAGTTTGAGCCTGCTTCTTGCCGCGTCGCGACGAACAAATTGGTCAGCGTAGATGCGGAACAATATTCACGGAAAGGCAGGTCGAAAGCATGCTTAATCGACATCTTTCACATCCAATCGCCAACCAACGCGACTGGTGCAATTAAGACTGAAGTGAGCGTTTCTAAAAAGAAGCGTTTTTTGCACGGAGCGTGCACTTTTCGAGTACGCTATGCCGACCAGGGAGGCCGCCGAACATGCTCCATTCACGATTGCTACGCTACCTCGACGAAGTTGCACGTTCCGGCTCGATCCGCGGTGCTGGCGAAAAACTGCACATTGCCCCTTCTGCCATCAATAAGCATCTGCTGCTCCTTGAAGAGGAGATCGGCGAACCGCTGTTCGAGCGCCTGCCGCGCGGACTGCGACCGACGCAGGCAGGGGAAATCCTCCTTGCCCATGTGCGCAAAACCATTCTGGAATACCGCCAGGTCGAAGCCGAGATACGCGACCTCAAGACGCTGCAGAAGGGCGAGGTGATCATTGCCACCGTGACCGGGCTGGCCAGCGGAATCGCCTCCACTGCAGCAGCAAGTTTCTGTGCGGACCACCCTCATATCAAGATTTCGATCACGGCCATGTCCGCGCGCGAAATCCTGGACGCGCTTGTCAGCGGTGAAGCCGATCTGGGCTTGGGCTTCAACCTGGCGCCATCGCCACAACTCGAAATCCTTTGGGAGATGGACACGCGCCTCGGTGCTGTGATCGCACCGAGCCATGCATTGGCGCGAATGGAGTCCATACCGCTCGCCTACTGCACCTCTTATCCACTCATCTTCGCCGACCGATCCATGCTTATGCACGGCATCGTCGCCGATACTTTCGTGGAAGCGGGACTCAGTGTCGAGCCAGCCTTTCGAACGAATTCGATCGAGACGATGAAACGCCTCGCCGCTGCGAGCGAAAGCATTGCGTTTCTCAGCAAGTTCGACATCGCGGAGGAGCACCGCCAGGAGATTCTCACTTACCGACAGATTCGTGACCGCGTCTTCAGCAAGAATGTCCTCTCCCTCGTGCGCCGCGAAAAGCTCGGACACGGCCTTGCGAGCTTGCTGCTCGCTGAGGAAATCATGGGCGTATTGGGGGCAATGAGCGGATGACGCTGGCCCATGAAATGGGGATCTGTCGCGTTAAGTCGTTCAGGAAATATTTGGGCTCCTGAATTTTTACTCAGGGTGCCTTCGCAATGTTCTCGGAGCCGAGTTCCCGCATGACAACGTCCACGAAGCTGCGCAGCTTCGTGGTCTGCCGCCGGTCGGCGTGGAAGAGCAGGTGCATCGGTCGCGACGGGGTGTCGAAGTCCGGCAGGATCCGGACGAGCTCGCCGCTGGCGATGGATGCTCGCGCGAGATCTTCAGCGATGAAGGCGATCCCGAACCCTTCGAGCGCTCCTGAGAGCAAGGCGGCGGCGTTGTTCACCTGTAGCTGACTGCGAACCCGGACGTCGATTTTGCGACCGTCGCGCAAGAATCGCCAGTCGACTGACGATGCCCACGTGCTGGCATAGCCAAGGCATTCATGCGCCTTCAAGTCTGTCGGGTCGCGCGGGATTCCCCGTTGATTCAGGTACGCCGGTGATGCGCAGGCGACCAGGCGGAATGGACGCAGCGCGCGCGCCGTCAGCGACGAGTCTGCCAGCCGGCCGATCCGGAAGACGGCCTCAAAACCTTCCTCGACCAGATCGACATATCGGTCGGTGAGGATCAACTCCATCTCGACTTCGGGATATTGGCGCAGGTAGCGGGTCACGAGAGGCATCAGCGTGTGTGTGCCGAACGACACCGGGGCATTGACTCGCAGACGCCCTCGCGGGGTGCCTGTAGCGTTGTCGCCAGCCGCATCCGCCCATTCTGCCTCCGCCAGCACCAGCTTGCAGCGCTCGTAGTAGGTCTTGCCGATCTCGGTGAGGCTCTGGCGCCGGGTGGTGCGGTTGAGAAGCCGCGCGCCAAGGCGCGCTTCGAGGTAGCTGACGTGTTTGGCGACCATTTGCGGCGACATCGTGAGGGCTGAGGCCGCGGCGGCGAACGAACCCAGGTCCACGGCCTTGACGAACGTGGTCATGCTGGCAAGCCGATCCATTCACTACTCCCGGTGGTGAGACTAATGCTCAATTGAGTAATTATTATCGAAAACGAGATTGATACACTCAAACGCATCGGATGTCATATCGACACGGACGAAAGGAATGAACATGAAAATCGGAATCATCGGATCAGGCAACATCGGCGGCGCCCTCACGCGCCTTTTCCGCGCGGCCGGACACGAAGTCACCGTTGCCAACTCGCGTGGCCCGGCTTCCCTGGCCGAGTTGGAGCGCGAGACTGGTGCACGCGCTTCTTCGGTCAACGAGGTCGCGCAAAGCGCCGAGGTCGTGGTCCTGTCAATACCTCTGAAGAACGTCGAGTCCCTGCCCGCCGGTCTGTTTTCCGGTGCAGCGCGTGGCCCGATCGTCATCGACACCAGCAACTACTATCCGCGTCAGCGCGACGGTCGCATCGGCGATATCGAAGCCGGCACCACCGAAAGTGGCTGGGTGCAGCAACGTATCGGACACCGCGTCGTCAAGGCGTTCAACTCGATCCTGGCGCAGAGTCTCGTTGAGAACGGACGGCCCGCGGGCACGCCGGGGCGGATTGCGCTGGCGGTCGCCGGCGACGAGGCGGATGAGAAAACTGTCGTCATGAAGCTGCTGGACGACATCGGTTTCGACACCGTGGATGCCGGCACGATCGCCGACTCCTGGCGCCAGCAACCGGGCACGCCAGGCTACCTCCAGGACTTTGACTCCGCAGGAGTGCGCGCAGCGCTGCAGCAGGCTCGGC
Organism: Paraburkholderia sediminicola; assembly: GCF_046026855.1. Classification (GTDB taxonomy): domain Bacteria; phylum Pseudomonadota; class Gammaproteobacteria; order Burkholderiales; family Burkholderiaceae; genus Paraburkholderia; species Paraburkholderia sediminicola_A. Next base: position 158,494 of record NZ_JAQQET010000010.1, read on the forward strand.
GAGAGCGTACCGCCGAGTGGTCCGGGACCGCGAGCAGCCCGGGCTCGTTCGAGTCGCCTATTTGAGGCAGCGCATCGCCGGTTGCTTGTGTCATCACCTGGATCTCCCATGAACCTCAATCGCTCTCTCCGCACCCTTGCGGCCATTCTGGTTGTATCGTCGAACCTCGCCGGCGTGCACGCAGTGGCCAAAGAGCCGCCAACGCTGATCGAACGGTTGAACCAGGCGGGCCCGGAAGCCGAGGCCCTGGCCCGACGCGTCGGAACCTGGGACGTCACGATCACGAGTTGGGATGCGCCGGGCGCTGCGCCTGTCGTCATCACTGGGCTCGTGGCCGAACGCCGAATGATCGGGCCGATGCTCGAAGAGGTCCTGCAACCGAGTCCTGGCACAACCAGGGCGTCCTTCAGTCGTGCAGACTATTTGACCTTCAATCGGCTCGAAGGGCGATGGCAATATATGTCCATGGACAGCCGTGTTCCGGACGGATTGATGTCTGCCTGGAGCCTCGACGCGGACCCAGAGCAGCGCGTGTTCATGAGCTTCCTGCCCTTCGCCACGCCGAGCGGCACCGGGGCCGGCGCAAACGGGCAAATGCTCCGCATGGAGCAAGTGATCCTGCGTCAGGACGCCGATCATGAATTGAAGGACCAGTACTTCACGGCTGCCGGGAGTGCACCCATCAAGTGGCTTGGCAACCGCTATAGCTACACGCGTCGTCAATGAACTTGAGCAGATAAGACTCGCCGCACAGTGTCACGCACATTTCGTCGAGGTGCCAGGTCGAGCCAGGCTTGCGACGCGCAGCCTTGATCGTGGTAAAGCGATCTCGCATTCTTCCTCACGCGACCTTACTCGACCATCTCAGCAACGTGACATGACCTACCTAGGCGAGCCTGGTTTTCTTGCATCCGCGAGTTTCAGGCCGAACGCCATGTTGTCGTACAGCGTCATGCGCGGACAGAGCGCGTGCGACTGAGAAACAAATCTGCATGCGTACGCCCGGTGAACAAAACACCGTAGCGCCGAACGATCGCCAGCACGGCCGGCCGCAGACAACAAGGGTCCATCCTAGTCCACACGCTCATTCAAATACGCGGTTGGCGCAATGCCGAAGCTGCGGCGGAACATCGCCGTGAACGCACTCACACTGCCGTAGCCGACTTCGAGTGCCGTCGCCGTGACCGACTTCCCCGTCGCGAGCAGCGCCAGCGTCTCGAAGATCCGCACCTGCTGGCGCCAGTCCGAAAAGCTCAATCCCGTTTCGTTCCTGAACGTGCGCGTAAACGTGCGACGCGACATGTTCGCGAGAGCAGCCCACTCGTCCATGTCGCACGCATCGTCGGGCGCTGCGACGAGCGCGCGGCACACGCGTAGCAGACGTTCATCGGCGGGCATCCGCAGGTACAAGGGCGCGGTCGGCAGACGCACCATCTCGTCGAGAATCAGCAGCATCAGACGCTCGTCGCGTCCGCCCAACTCGTATTCGGTCGGCACCAGCATTGCTTCGAGAATCAAGGTGCCTGAACCGAGCGTGGAATCGCGTCGAAAGACAACACGGCAGCTGATCTGCTGGAGTTTCGCATTCAATCCCGGATCGCTTCATTGTCCTGCCCCTGGTTCGCCTGCTCACGCATCAGCAGGAGCAGCGCGATAAGCACAAGCACGATCGTCAAGCCAACGAAGAGCAGCGTCGCGCGTTGAATGTCGGCGAGCTGCACGGCGATGCCAAGGCCAATCACGGGTAGTGAGATCGCCACATAAAGCACGACGAAAAAGCTGGACGTGACTTCCGCTCGCCTGTGCGCCGGCGCCGCGGACGCGATCTCGCCCAACCCGGCGCGGAAGCTGATGCCCTGCCCGATTCCTGCCAGGGCGGTGCCGAGCAAAAGCGCACCGAGCGAGCGCTCCGGCACGCACAGACCAACACATATCAGTCCCACGACGAGTCCAACGCAGCCAGCCGCTTGCCTCCATCGGGCAGCAATGACCGTCTGTACGATTTGCCCGAGTGCGGAGCACGCGAACAGCAGGAACACGATCGCGCCGGTCACGATGCCGCTGTGAAAGCCGAGTACGACCCGAATCAGTTGCGGGGCGACAGCCGCAAAGAAGCCCACCACGACGAAACCGGCAAACCCCGCCAGCGCGGCAGGAATAAACGCACGGCGTACTTCGGCAGGAAGCGAAATTTTCTGGATGCCGAGCTTCACCCGGGCAGGAATCGTAGCGGTCTCCGGCACGCCAAGGACAACTAGCGCGGCGACGCCCACCAACGCGAGATGCGCCGCATAGGGCAAGCGCGTTGGCCAGGGGAATAATTCGACGAGGATGCCGCTTAGCAAAGGACCACAACCCAGCCCGAGCATATTTGACGCCGTGGCCGCGAGCATGGCTTTGCCGCGCCACGCAGGCGGCGCGAGTTCGATCACGGCTACGGTGGCGGTTCCTGTGAAGATGCCGGCGGAAATTCCCGACAGCAGGCGGCCGAGCATCAGAAGCACCAACCCGTCGCCAAGCAGGAACGTCAGCGCTGATGCGGCCGACGCACACAGTCCCGCCAGTAGCATACGACGACGGCCTAGCTGATCGGACCAGTTGCCGACCAGTAGCAGTGCACCCAGCACCCCGACTGCATACGAGGCGTAGATCACCGTGATGATGGTCGGTGTAAAACCATACTGCAGTTGGTAGTACCGATAGATTGCCGTCGGTAGCGTTGTACCCATCATGTTGATCGCGAACGCCAACGCGACAGCCAGAAATGCAATCGGGGATTGCGGTGTGACAGCAGCTGCTTTCATGAAACGTCCCAACGGTTGCTCGAAGATTGCGGGCAATTATGGGCAATTTCTCACGGCCTTGCTGGCGGCTCGACCGTGGCGGTCAGCTTCGACCTTGCATTCCAGCGGCGGCGCTAAGCGATTGGCACCTCACGCGGACGTAGGTGATCGACCCGCTTTTCGCCGTGGTCGAACTCGCGCCGCGCCAATTCCATTTCGCTCATGTGGACTTCGACCCAATCCCATATCCCGCAGATCTTGTCGAGCAGGCTCCGCCCCAGTGGCGTCAGCTGATAGTCGACCCGCGGCGGGATCATCGGATGCACGTAGCGCGTAACGAGGCCGTCACGCTCGAGCTGCCGCAGTGTCTTGGTGAGCATTTTCTGGCTCACGCCCTCCACCACTTCGCGCAGCCGCGAAAAACGCATCTCGCCATGCGTACCGAGTGCGTCGATGACGAGGATCGTCCACTTGTCCGCGATCTGCTCGATGATGTTCCGCGCCAGGTCGTCGGTTTTTTTTTGTGGGTTGTCGTGCGCGTAAGCGCCGTCGTAGCAATTAGTTTCCATGGGGAAAGTATGAAACCGTCAGGTGCCTTCTTGTGATCGCCGGATGCCGCTGAAATAATCGACTTGCCTGCCCGTCCGATGGGCACGTCGCCGTTAGTCAGATTGCATTCGACCCGGATGCGGTGCTTTACGTAGTGCTTTGATTAGAGAGCTTCACATGACTATTGAAACAATCGCAATTGAAGGTTTAACGACCCCCGTCTCACGCATCGGCCTTGGCACCTGGGCGATCGGCGGATGGATGTGGGGCGGCACCGACGAGAAAGACTCGATCGCGGTGATCCGCCGGGCGCTCGACAGCGGTGTCAATCTGATCGACACAGCGCCGGTGTACGGCTTCGGCGCTTCGGAGGAGATTGTCGGCAAGGCGCTGGCCGATGGGTATCGGCACAAGGCGGTCATCGCGACCAAGGTCGCATTGGAATGGCACGACGGTGCGGTGTTCCGCAATTCGTCGCCAGAGCGCATTCGTCAAGAAGTAGAGGATACGCTTCGGCGCTTGCGGACAGATTACATCGATCTGTATCAGGTGCACTGGCCCGATCCGCTCGTGCCGATCGAAGAGACCGCCGCGGTGCTCGACGATCTGCGCAAGGAAGGCAAGGTGCAGGCGCTGGGCGTCAGCAACTTCTCGCCTGCGCAAATGGATGCATTCCGGCGCGTGGCGCCGCTGTCAGCCACGCAACCGCCGTACAACCTGTTCGAGCGCGATATCGATCGTGATGTGCTGCCGTACGCAAAACAGCATGGGCTCGTCGCGCTTGCCTATGGGGCACTATGCCGCGGACTGCTGGCCGGGCGCATCGGTGTCGAGACGCGGTTCGAGGGCGACGATCTGCGCCAGCGCGACCCGAAGTTTCGCGAGCCGCGTCGCGAGCAGTATGTCGCGGCCGTAAAAGCACTCAACGTGTTCGCGCGCGATAACTTCGATAAATCGGTGCTCGCGCTGGCGGTGCGCTGGGTGCTCGACCGCGGCCCGACGATCGCGCTGTGGGGCGCACGTCGCCCGGCACAGTTGGACGGGATTGAAGATGTGTTCGGCTGGCGCCTCGACGAGAAGGCGTTCGAGCAAATTGACGCGATTGTTGCGCAGTTCGTCAAGGATCCGGTTGGGCCGGAATTCATGGCGCCCCCAGAACGTGTGCTCGTAGCATGACAGGGAGCCATCGAACATGCGAACCCATCGACGCACCTTCATGCTCCATTCAATCGGCGCCGCAGCGCTCGCGATCAGCGGACGCACCGTCTGGGCGGCGCCCCCGCAGCTTCTGGAGAGCGATCCCGCTGCGCAGGCACTCGGGTACAAGACCGATGCAGCCCATGTCGACCGCACAAAATATCCCCATTTCAGCGACAACCAGCGCTGTACGAACTGCCAGTTCTTCCAGGGCAAGCCAGCCGACACCAGCGCGCTCTGTGCGCTGTTCGGCGCAAAACAAGTGAGCGGTACGGGATGGTGCAACGCTTATCAGGCAAGAGCATGAACGGCGTGCGCAGGTAGGCGATGCCAGGCAGCGCCGACGGGTGTGGCGTGCGTCGACAACAAGGAGTGAACCGATGGAACTGATTGTGAATGGCGTGCATCACAACCTCGACGCCGACGCGAACATGCCGCTGCTATGGGCGGTGCGTGACCTGTTAGGCCTGCATGGCACCAAGTTTGGCTGCGGCGTGGGCGCATGCGGCGCCTGCACCGTACATCTGGACGGCGTGGCGGTGCGTTCATGCGTCACCTCACTGAGCGATGTGCAGGGCAAGCCCGTGACGACGATCGAAGGCTTGGGCAAAGGCGGCGAGCATCCCGTGCAGCGAGCGTGGAAAGCCGCGAATGTGCCGCAGTGCGGCTACTGTCAGCCTGGCCAGATGATGCAGGCTGCGTCGCTGCTAAAACAGACGCCGAAACCGAGCGATGAGCAGATCGTCGAAGCGATGTCCGGCAATGTCTGCCGCTGCGGCACCTATCAACGCATCAAGGTTGCCATCAAGGCAGCGGCGGAGCAGGCGTAATGAGCGAGATTGTCAATCTGAGCCGGCGCCGGGTGCTGAAGGGCACTTTGGCGGGCGGGGTGGTATTGGGCCTGCAAGTCGGCGGCGCACGCATGGCGTTCGCAGCGAGCCCGCTCGCTTCGGCGAGCGGCGCCAGAACGGTATTTGCACCGAACGTCTATGTATCGGTCGCGCCGTCGGGCGAGATCGTGCTGGTCGTGCATCGCTCCGAGATGGGCACCGGCATTCGCACCAGCCTCGCAATGATCCTCGCCGACGAACTCGATGCCGACTGGAACACCGTCAAGGTCGTGCAGGCACAAGGCGATGCGAAGTACGGCGACCAGAATACCGACGGCTCGCGCAGCATCCGCCAGTTCTTCCAGCCACTGCGCGAGGCAGGCGGCTCCGCGCGCCAGATGTTGATGGCCGCCGCCGCTGCGCAGTGGCGCGTGAGCTCGGCGAGTTGCCGGACTGAACCGGGTCATGTGGTGCATGCGGCGAGTGGGCGGCGCCTTTCATACGGCGCGGTGGCCGTAGCCGCGGCGCGTCAGCCAGTGCCCGGCCGCGACACGCTGCACCTGAAAAATGAGGACACGTGGCGCTATATCGGCAAGTCGCTGCCGATCGTCGATCTCGACGACATTGTTCACGGCTGTGCGACGTACGGCATCGATGTCGTATTACCCGGTATGACGTATGCGTCGGTCGAACGTTCGCCCGTGTACGGTGCAACGCTCAAAAGCGTCGACTCGACCGAAACGATGAAGGTGCCCGGCGTGTTGCACGTGGTGCGCATTGCTTCCACCCCGCTGCCCGCCGGCTTCCGGCCGCTGGGCGGCGTTGCAGTGATAGCGACCAACACGTGGGCCGCGCAGCAAGGGCGTCAGAAACTGAAGCTCGGATGGGACCTCGGGCCGAACGGCACTTACGATAGCCACGCGTATCGCAAGGCGCTTGAGGACACCGCGCGGCAGCCTGGGAAAGTTGTGCGCAACAACGGCGATACCGCGGGCGCGCTGAAAAACGCTGCACGACATGTGTCAGCGGACTATTACGTGCCGCATCTGGCGCACGCGGCGATGGAGCCGCTGGCTGCGACTGCATCGTTTGCGAACGGCGTGGTTGAGGTCTGGACCGCGACGCAAAATCCGCAGCAAGCGCGTACAACCGTCGCACAGGTGCTCGGCCTGCAGGAGCAGGCCGTGACGATCAATGTCACGTTGCTCGGCGGTGGCTTCGGCCGCAAGTCGAAACCGGACTATGTGGCCGAAGCCGCGTTCCTGGCGCGCGAAGTCGGCACACCCGTCAAGCTGACGTGGACACGCGAAGACGACATTCGAAACGACTACTTCCATGCCGTGTGCGCGCAGCACATGGAAGGCGGACTCGATGCGCAGGGCAGGACCATTGCGTGGTTGCACCGGAGCGTGTTTCCGTCGATCGGTTCGACGTTCACGCCGAACGTCGTTTATGGTTCGGCGGGCGAACTCGGTCAGGGTGTGACCGACATGCCTTATGACGTCGCCAACGTGCAGTGCGAAAACGGGGCGGCGCCGGCGCATACACGTATCGGCTGGTATCGCTCGGTGTACAACATTCCGCACGGCTTCGCGCTGGGCTCGTTCGTCGACGAACTCGCCGCTGCTGCGCGACAGGATCCGGTGCAGCATCTGCTCGCGCTGCTGGGCAGTCCGCGCCATGTCGATCTGCATGCGCTGGGGGTCGACTATCCGAATTACGGCGCGTCGATCGACGAGTATCCGATCGATACCGCACGCTATGCCGCGGTGGTCCGCGCGGCCGCGGTGCGGTCGAACTGGTCCGCCACGTTGCCCGCTCGCCATGGGCGCGGCATCGCTGTTCATCGCAGCTTTCTGTCGTACGTCGCCGCCGTCGCGCAGGTGCAGGTTGCCGACGATGGCTCGGTGCGCGTGACGCGTATCGATCTGGCGGTCGACTGCGGACGTATCGTCAATCCCGATCGCGTGATCGCGCAATTCGAAGGGGCTGTCGTGATGGCGCTCGGCAACACGCTATACAGCGAACTGACCTTCAGTAGCGGCGCGGCCGACCAGTCGAACTTCACCGACTACCGTGTCGCCCGTATCGACTCCGTGCCGGAAACGCACGTATATATCGTGCCGAGCGCTGCACCGCCTGGCGGTGTTGGCGAACCGGGTGTGCCGCCGGCAATGGCTGCGATCTGCAACGCGATCTTCCATGCGACAGGCACGCGGATTCGGGCGTTGCCGGTCGATAGCGCGTTGTTAAAGCGGGCGTGAACGGTGCGTTATCGGTCACGTCTCATTGTGTCGCGCCGGCGTGCCGCAATGCATCCTCCGCAGCCGGGTTGTGTTGTGCGATCGCCATTTGCAACGCGGTCCCGCCGCGCGCATCGACATGATTCGCGTTGGCGCCGCGCGCGACAAGCACCGGAATCATATCGAGCCGGCCGAATAGCGCGGCAAACGACAATGCCGTTTCCCCCGCGTTGTTGGTTTGATCGATGTCGCAATGCGTGTCGAGCAACATCGTCGCAATATTCGTCTCGCCTTTGAAGAGCGCCCCCATCAGTGCCGTGTTGCCATGCCGGTCGGCAGCGCAAGCGTTGGCGCCTGCAGAAAGAAGGACCTTCAATGTCTCCGGGTGATTGTCATACGCGCTAAGGATCAGCGCGGTATAGCCTTCGGGTGTCGTTGTCTCGAGCGGGAAATGGGCATCGATCAACGCCTGAACGATATCCGTGCGTCCTGCACGCGCCGCGACAAACCAGTCTTCGGTGTAACGCGGCGTGTCCGTCACGGCCGAATACGTTCCCGGCTGATACACATGCTGTGCGCAACTCGCCGTCAACAGTGCGGCCAGGGTGGCGACCGCCACGGTCCGAACAAGGCGTCGGGCAGTAAAAGAGCATCGCATTACGTTCTCCGTAAGAAAGCCTGTCTAATCAGCTGGGAAGCCTGCTTGCGCAGGCTCCCGTGCATGCTTCAGTTATCGCTCAGGTGTGCTGCCGCATCCTTCACACGGGTGACATCCGCGTTGGTCGCACGCGCGAGGCGGGGACCGTAGTCGGCATCGGCCTTATAGAAGTACGAGAGCATTGCGTACTTGTTCGCATCGTTGGTCACGCGGCCAAGGTCGCCCGACAGCGCCGTGATCAGATCGGTCTTGCCGGACTCAGACAGCGTCCGGTAATACTCGCCGGCCTGACGGAAGTCGAGCGTCTTGTGGATCGCTCTTTGCTGGGTTGTCCCTTTCAGCGGCGTCTGCACGGACTTGTACTTGTCCTGCTGCGAGATTTCGGCGACTCCGGACGGCTCGTAGTTCACTTCGCCCTTTCGATCCCCCTCGTTCATGAAGCCGTCCTGGTTGTTGTTGTAGACCGGGACGATGGGGCGGTTGATCGGCAACTGGTTGTAGTTCGGGCCGAGGCGATACATCTGCGTATCGGCATAGGAGAACAGGCGGCCCTGCAACATCCGGTCCTCGGAAGGTTCGATCCCCGGCACGAGCCGCGACGGCGCGAAAGCCGACTCTTCCGTGGACTCAAAATAGTTGTCCGGAATGCGGTTGAGCGTCATCGTGCCCACCTTCTGCTCCGGGATGGAGGACGGCCACACCTTCGTGTCATCCAGCGCATCGAAGTCGAATTTGTCCAGGTCCTTCGGCGAGAGCACCTGGATGTAAAGATCCCACTGTGGATACGAATGCGCCTTGACCGAGTTGTACAGGTCATTGGTCATCAGATTCCAGTCCGCGCCGATCGAATGCGGGATATCCTGGGGACGAATGCCTTCGATACCCTGACGGCTCTTCCAGTGAAACTTCACGTAGTGAACTTCCCCTTTTGCATTGACGAACTTGAAGGCGTGCACGCCGTAGCCGTCCATGTGGCGATACGAATCCGGCATGCCCTCGTCCGTGTAGAGGTGCGTCAGCATGTTCGTCGCTTCGGGCGAATGGGCGAAAAAGTCGAACGCCAGATTCGGATCCTGCACGCCAGTCACTGCCGATGGCTTGTTCGCATGCACGAAGTCTGGAAACTTGATGGCGTCCCGAATGAAGAAGATCGGCCAGTTGATGCCGACCATGTCCCAGTTGCCTTGCTGCGTGTAGAACTTGATAGCGAAACCGCGCGGGTCTCGTGCCTGCTCGGGCGACCCGCGATAGCCCATCACCGTCGAGAATCGGACGAAGACCGGGGTCTTCGTTCCAGGCGTGAACACCTGGGCAGCGGTCAGCGAACTGAGGTCTGTAGTCGGCACGAACTCGCCAAAGATACCTGTGCCACGCGCATGCACGACGCGCTCGGGTATCCGTTCCCGGTCGAAGCGCTGCAGTTTCTCGATGAGATGAGAGTCCAGCAAAAGAACCGGACCTTCGGGGCCTGCCGTCTGGGAGTTCTGGTTATCGCCGACAGGCGACCCGCTATCCTGGGTCATATCCACGGCATACGCCGGCTGAGCGATCGCCATTGCCGAGACGATCGAGAAAATGCTTGCTGCAATCTGTGTCTTCAGTATTTTCACGTTGGATTCCTGGTTCATGGGGAAACCAGAAGAATCCTATGACTCAGTCATTCGATTATCCAATCTCTTTTTCCTATCATTTCAATAGCCACTGAATTACCCTGAAAAATAAAAATTACAAAAATAAAGTTGACAATTTAAACGAATTGAAATGAAAATAGATTGCGGATTCCATGACGAAAATATGAATTAAAAGATTATTCGGAATTTCGAAGAGAGAATCTGTCATGGGTCTTGTTGCATTGCCGTTTCCCAACAATGACGCCGCGTCATGCGCGTGGCGGCCCGCCTAGGCGCCGTGCGTGGCTCGTCGGACTGAGCCGTGGTATGCCGTGTGGATAACCTGGTGCGACGATATGCCGGGCAAGCCACGTGATCGATATGTGGGCAGGCGCCGTGTGCACTTTATTCAGTTCGAATAATTTAAACTTCATTTATTATTTTCGCGCATACCCTTATGAATGATATGTTTTTATCCATCACATCCAGAAAACGTTTAATTATTTTATAAATCGCCTTAAGTTAACCTTATCATTGCACGAAATAATGACAATTAAATCAGGACCGCAGGCATGCGCACCAATAATTGGAGATGCCTTTCCTGATTTCATCAATCGTCTCGAATGTGAATTGAGGTGCTATCGATAACCATTCCTGCAACAAAGCGCTCGCCGAGTCGTTTTCGATAGAGCGGGATGCACAGTAGATGTCGCCTGAGCGCGTAGTGCTGGCGAATCGGGTTGAAGCTCGACAGCAACGCTTGCGTGGGTTCGGGATCGCGAAAGCCACGCAAGCGACAGCGCTGCGCTTTAGAACTGATGCCGCACGCCGAGCAGTACCATCGTCTCCGAGTTCTTCCCCGAATCGAGGCCATAGGAGCCGATTGACGCGGTAGCTGCCGTACTGCCGCCTGTGCCATCGGCCGTTCGACCAGATGCCTTCTGATATGCAGCGAGCGCGTAGACGTCAGTACGCTTCGAGAAGGTGTAATCGGCACCCAGGCTGACCTGATTGTAGGTTGCGTCGGTTTGCGCGCCGCCGTCGCCCTTGGTGAAGTTGTAGCCGACGCCCAGTGTCGTCGTGGGAACCGGTTTGTAGTTCACATAGACCGTAGCGTTGTTAAAGTGGGTATCGGCCGACAGCGACCCTTCTCCGTATGCGACATTGCTGTATGCCGCGCCGAACTGGAACAAGCCGAATTGATAACTCGCGGCCGCACGAATCATGCTCACCGACTTTGCCGAGAATAGTCCGCGATTGATACTCGAAAAATAGGGGTTGTCGGTCGTCGGTGCGCTAGCGCCCGGTGCGAGCGACACACCGCTGCCGGTCAACACGAAATCGTTCGCGAAGTTCGCGTGAAGATACCCGGCGGCAAGATTCAGTGGACCGTTCGCATATGCCGCTGCAAGCGCATAGGTCTGACCGCTCGACGCGTTGCCCGCGACTCCGCCGAGCGCATACATTCCTTCCCACTGAAAGCCCGCGTAACTCGGGCTCACATACTTCACGGCATTATTGACGCCAAGGCTTTCGTCGTAGTTGTCGAGATCGCCCGGCGTCGCGAACGCCGAACCGAAGATCGCGTCCTCCGTCAGCGGTTCGATGAGGTCGACTAGCGGATCGAATTGCCGTCCGAGCGTGACGGTGCCGAGCGGAACGCTCGCCAGGCCGACGGTCGCAACGCGGCCGAACTCCCGCCCGTTGTTGTTCAGCGCGCCGTTGCTGAGAACAAAGCCGTTTTCGAGCCTGAATACCGCGGAGAGTCCGCCGCCCAGATCTTCCGTGCCCTTCAAGCCCCAGGAGTTGGCGCTCAGCGTCCCGTTTATCATCTGGAACGCGCTGCCCGTTCCGCCATTCGTTTTCGGCAGATTGCTCACGTAGCCGATGGCGGTATCAAGCGTGCCGTATAGCGTCACACTGCTTTGCGCCTGTGCGGCGCTGGCCAGCGCACCGCATGCTAGCCCAGCCAGGAGTTTAATCTTCATCTGATCTCTTCTTCGTTGAATTGGAACGGCTTCTGCCAAATGCGGCTGCATCTTCACCATCCCCGGAATCTCGACCAGTGATCGAGAATTTCATGCGATCCCGTCCTGATGACCGTGTAGTGATCGTGCTGGGCGGCGGTCGGGCACGCATGATTGGGCAGAATGCGCACCAGCGACCCAATCGGCAGCCGCGGCAACTGGGCGTCCGCCCCGCTGCGCAGCGCGAGAATGCCCTGCTCCTGATTCGCCTGGACCATGATCAAGTCGGGGTACGGCACGCCATCGACATCGCAGACCACGCCGTAGCCCTGATCGAGCTTCTGCGAGGCCGTGCCTCGATCGCGCGACATCGCCATCCAGCCCGCATCGACCAGAATCCAGCCTTTGTCGGGCTGATGGCCGATCACGGTCGCGAGCACGCTGAGCGCGATGTCGTCGATGGCGCACACGTTGAGACCCGCCATCACGAGATCGAAGAACACGAACACCCCGGCGCGTACTTCCGTGACGCCGCTCAGATCACGCGCGAAGTGAGCCGTCGGCGTCGACCCCACGCTCACTACCGGCGCGGGGAGACCCGCATCGCGCAACACGGCCGCACACGCAACCGCTTCCGAACGCTCGCGCTCGGCCATCGCGCTGATTGCTTCGACGGTGTCGCACCCGTACGACTCGCCCGCATGGGTCATGACGCCGCGCAACAGCGCACCGCCCTCACGCAGCACACGACCGATGGCCACGAGTTGCTCAGAGGCCTTGCGGCTTACGCCAGCACGATGACCGTCCGAGTCGATCTCGATCAGCGTGGGAATGGGATCGCGACTGATGCGTGACTGCTTCGCGACCGCGTGGGCGGCATCCAGGTTGTCGACCACCACCGACAGATCGATCCCACGCCGACGCAATGCCGTCACGCGCTCGAGCTTGCCCGGCGCGATACCGACGGCATAGAGGATGTCGCGCACGCCGCCCTCCGCGAATTGCTCGGCCTCGCGCAACGTCGATACCGTCGCTGGGCCGGCTGGGCCATCCATGACACGGCGTGCAACGTCGAGAGATTTCGCCGTTTTCAGGTGCGGACGCAAATTGACACCGAGCCCCGTGAGCATTCCCCGCAGACGGGCGATGTTGCGGGTCATCCGGCTTTCGTCGAGCAGTAGCGAGGGCGTGGCCAGATGTTCGATTGATCGGGTTGAAGCAGGAACGTATTGCGAATCGCCGACGATGTTCGGCTCACCGCGCGAGCGCGGTGTTGGCATGATGCTGGTCATGAGTCGGAATGTAGAAAGAAGTGAACGCACTTACAGCGCGACGACGCCGGTCTTGATCTGGGCAAAGCTGCGCAGCCCCTCAGCCCCTTTTTCGCGGCCGTAGCCCGAGCGCTTGAAGCCGCCGAAGGGCAGCTCAACGCCACCGGACGCACCGTACGTATTGACGAAGACCTGTCCGGCCAGCACCTCCCGGATCATCCGGTGCGCGATGCCGATGTCGCGCGTCCATACGCCGGCGACAAGACCGTAGTCGGTACCATTCGCGAGGCGCACCGCCTCATCAATATCGTGGAACGGCGTGACGGCCAGTACCGGCCCGAATACTTCTTCCTGACCGATCGCGCTGTACGGATCGACGTTGTCGATCAGTGTCGGCTGAAAGAAAAATCCGTCGCCAAGTGCACCGCCGTTGAGCGCATCGCCACCGACGACGATTTTTGCGCCGTGGCCGCGAGCCCGTTCGACGAACGACATGACGCGGCCGCGCTGGATCTTCGAAATCAGCGGGCCCAGTGCCGGGTCATTCAGCGCGGGACCGATCTCCACGTTGGCGAAGGCCTGCGCAACGCGCGCCACCATCACGGCGTGCAGGCTCTCGTGGACCAGCAACCGCGAACCGGCAGAGCACGTCTGACCTGCGTTTTGCAGGATCGCGTTGATCACACCCGGCACCGTGCGCTCGAGATCCGCATCGGCAAACACGATATTCGGCGACTTGCCGCCCAGCTCCATCGTCGCCGGGATCACGCGGTTGGCCGCCGCGTGAGCGATGATGCGCCCCACTTCGACCGAGCCGGTGAATGAGATGTGGTCGATGTCGTCGTGCCCCGTCAATGCCGCGCCCGCGGTCTCACCAAACCCGGTTACGACATTGAGAGCGCCCGCAGGCAGACCTGCTTCGAATGCGAGCGATGCGAGCCGCACGGCGGTCAACGGCGCCTCTTCGGCGGGCTTCAACACGCAGCAGTTGCCCATCGCTAGCGCCGGCGCAATCGTGCGTGCGAAAATCTGCATCGGGTAATTCCACGGGATCACATGCGCCGTGACGCCGTGCGGCTCCCATTCCGTGAAGATCATCGTGTCCGCATTCAGCGGGATCGATGAGCCGTAGTGTGTTTCCACCGCACTGGCGTAGAAGTCAAAATACCGGGCGGTGAGTTCCGCGTCGCGCCGCGCCTGCTTCAACGGCTTGCCGGTTTGCAGCGCTTCGAGATGTGCGAGATCCGCCTCGTCACGCTTGATCAGTTCGGCGATGCGCCGCAGGATGCGAGCGCGCTCGGCAACCGCAACCTTGCGCCATTGCCGCGACGCGCGCCGGGCCGCGCGCACAGCGCGATCGATCTCATCGGGACCGCAATCCGCTGTCAGGGCGATCACCTTGCCGCTGGATGGGTCCAGCACCGCAACCGTATTGTTTGTCTCGATCGACTCTGCGTCGATGAAGGCGGCCGTCTGTTTCATTATGTGACTCCTGTGGAGGCGCAAGCCGGCCGCCGCATCAGCGGCCGAACGTTGCGGGAATGAGTGGAATACCTAGCGCGCAGTAAAGCCGCCGTCGAGCACGAGATCCGTGCCGACCGCAAACGAGCTCTCGTCGCTTGCCAGAAAAAGTGCGCCGTAGGCGATTTCGCGTGCGTCGGCCACGCGCATGATCGGCGCCCACGACGCCTGAGCCGCGGCGGTCTTCGCGGGGTCCAGGCTGTTATCGACTTCCGCCTGCAGCAGCGGCGTACGCGTAATGCCCGGACACAGCGCGTTGACGCGAATGTTGTGACGAATCAGATCGAGCGCGATCGACTTTGTGAACATCATTACCGCGCCTTTGCTGGCGTTATATGCCGGTGACTCAGGGACCGCGACGATGCCCATCTCCGAGCCGAGCGTGACGATTTTGCCGCCGCCGCGCTCGATCATCTTAGGCACCGCATGCTTGACCATCGTGAACATACCCTTGACGTTGGTGGTCAGAACCGCGTCCCACTCGTCCTCGGATAGTTGCTCGATCGGCATCACACTGGTAATGCCCGCATTGCATACGAGGATGTCAAGGCCGCCATGCTCATCGACAGCGTGCTCCACCATGTAGCCGGCATCCGTCATCGAACGCACGTCGCCTGTGCAGCCGGACACGTTGCCGTATTGCGTCAGTTCGTCTACCGCTGCGGCGAGCGCCGCGGTGTTGATGTCGGTGATCACGACATGCGCGCCCTCCTGCGCGAACAACTGCGCAATTGCCTTGCCTATGCCTGACGCACCACCGGTAATCAGCGCGATCTTGCCATTTAGTCTGCCCATCACGATTCTCAGGTTGGTTGCCACAAGCCACGAAGAGACCTCTGCGTGGCGAAGAAAATTTCAGGCCGCTTCGTTGCCGTAGCCAAGTGCCTTGTCAGCGCCGCGTGTTGTCGCCGAGCCGACCGGCAATTCATCGAGCGATTCGATTTCGACATCGACCATTTCCGGAATCGCCTCGCCTTCAATGAAGAGCACGGCACCCAGGCGATAGAACGCTGGCGAGCCGCGACGCTTGAGTTGCCGGCCCCACAATGCGGCGAGGACGATCACGGCCACGACAATCCACGGGAACACGGTCAACGGCGCCGCAGGCCACGGATGAACGTTCAGCCAGATCGCTGCCAGGAAAATAACGTTGGAGATAACGGGGAACGCGACATGCAGCACCAGCGAAAACTCTGCGCGATAGCGCTTCCACATGAATACAGGCAATGCGACGTTGGTGAGGATCAGGATGGGCAGCATGCCGAGCGACGACAGATAGCCGAGATTGCCGAACGCGGACATCGGGTCCCACCAGAACCCTGCGCCAATCCCCACCACGAGGGTCAGGATCGAGTACACGATAATCGCGACGTGAGGCGTCTTGTGCTTCGGATGAGTACGGCCGAGCGCCTTGTGAAGCAGCCCATCGCGTCCCAGCGAATACAACACGCGGAAATTAGCGGTATGGATGGCAAGCACGACAGCGACGATTGCAGAGACCGCTGCGAGATCGACGAGATTGCCGTACATGTGCCCAAGATAGCGCACGGCAAGGTCGTGGATCGGTTCCTGGGAATTGGCGAGCTTGTCCATGTGCGCTGAACCGTAGCCGACCACGATCGAATACATCGCGAACGTGAACCACAAGCCAGCGAGCACGACTGATCCAATCAGCGCGATCGGCAGATTGCGGCGCGGATTACGACATTCCTCCGCCACAGTCAGGCACGATTCGAAGCCGAAAAACGCCATGACGATAAAGACGAATGCCTGGCCGATACCGCCGAACCCCTGATCCGCGTGCATCGGCGAAAAGCTCTCCGGCACCTGACCCGCATCGCCACCCTTGATCACGATAACGATCAATAGGCCGCCCACCACGACGACTTCCGCGATCAGCAGCGCGACGTCGAATTGCATCGACGCATGGACCGAATACCACGCGAGAATGCCGACCAGGACCACGACACCGATCATCAACGCCCACCACGGCACCATGATGCCGAAGTCATTCCGAAGTGCGTTGCTGAGAAAACCGCCGAACAGGTTGGTATTGATCGGGCTTTGCAGTGCGTACGCGAACAGCATCAGCATCCCGGCTGCAAAACCGGCTTCGGGCCCAAGACCCAGCGTAATGAACTTGTAGAAGCCACCCGCTGACGTGACACGCTTGGCGAATTCCGCGATCGTCAGCGCCATTAGCGCAATGCCGGCAGTCCCCAGCACGAACACAAATGGCGAAGAAACGCCGGCCTTGCCGCCGATCAGCGCCGATATGAACATCACGCCGATGGTCGGCGAGATAAACGCGAGGGACATGCCCATCGCACTGATCAATCCCAACGCGTTGCGCTTGAGGCCATCGGCCTCAGCACTCGCGCTCATCTCTTTCGTAGTCATCTAATCGCTCCAGTCAGGTCAACTTGAGCGCATCGTAGGTGGCCACAAAACTGCAATCCAATGCCGAAATTCGATCACGCGATGCTGAGCGGGCATGACGCTATGGCGTATTCGTGTGACTTATCCGGATGAGGACGAACATAGGCCTCGCGACCGGACTTTGCCGATTGCGGTGACTTGAATAGCGGCTTGCGCTTTCAGCGACTCAGGCCGCAGCCGGCAGAACCGCATTCGCTGCGGAAGCGGCCGTCAGCGTTTCCCAGAATGCTTCGGCGCTGCTGGGCAAGCGAGCGCGTGGACGAAACAGCGTGATGTCGACGTCGAGATCCCATTCGGAAGAACCCGCGCGCACCAGTTCCCCCGATTCGAGTTCGCGACCGACCTGACTCTGCGGCAGCCACGCAAGTCCGCGCCCATCGCGCACCATCGAGTTCAACACGCCGGCGAGCGGCGAAACGAAGACGCGGTCGAGCTGATTGGCTGCCGGCGAGGTACGCAACAGGTTCTCGACCGCGCGACCGATGGCAGACGTTTCGGCGTACGCCAGGTACCGGCAGCGATGCGAAGACGCACCGTCAAGCGAATCGATCGGCTCACGGTCGGCACCGGGCCGCGACAACGGCAACAAGCGGTCGAAGCCAACGCGATAGACAAGAAACTGTTTCGGGTCGAGGCCAATATCGACTGAAGGATGCGTGTGGCACAGCATAAAGTGGCTCGTGCCCTGCAGCATCATGTGCACACACGCGTTCGCATGGCCGGTATCGAGCCGGAACTTCAGCACTTCCCCTGTTTTTTCAGAAGCGCTGATCCACTGGGGGAAGAATGTCAGTGAAAGGCTGTGTGTCGCGACAAACTTGACCGTACTGGCGAGTCCCTCCGCTGCCGCACGCAACTCGTCGCGCCCCTGGTAGAGCTGCCGGGCCACCTCCTCGGCGATATCGCGGAACCGCTCACCCGCTGCGGTCAGCGCAATCGGTTGCGCGTTACGATCGAGCAACGTGACGCCGACCCACTCTTCCAGCATCTTGACGCGCCTGCTGAACGCCGGCTGCGTCATGAAACGCAGCTCGGCGGTGCGCGAGAAATTACGCGTGGCCGCCAGCGTCAGGAAATCTTCAAGCCACTTCAGTTCCATGGGCAAAAACCAACCGCTTCAGTCGAAGAAATGCCCGCGCCGATGAAGTCATGCTCGCCGAAGGCAGATGCAAGACGAAGCAACTGCTGTGCCGAGCCGAATACGCCATATCGGAAATGCCGACGGCCCATTGTGGTGCGCGCGCACAACGCTGTCGGTGGCAAACGAAAAAGATGCACCATCAATGGGCTAAAACACGCCGATCAGGGGGCTCACCTGACGATCAAAAGTCGCATGCAACCCCCAGACCTTCGCTTAGCGCGCGTCGACAGGCGAGCGCCGCGACAGCCAGGTCCTGTAGCGCGGTGCCGGTTCCGTCGAAGATCGTAATGTCGTCGGTTGCGCCACGCTGCTGGGCGCCACTCACCAAACCGCCGAGCGTGAAGCGCAACTTTTCCGCCGCGAGCAAACCACGGGCGTATGCATGCTGGCATTCGCCAATCGAGACCGCCTGCTGGATCTCGTCGACGACAATGCTGGCTGCCGCCACCAGTTCTACCTCGAGTTCCTGCTTGCCGATTGTGTCGGCTCCCATTGCGTTGATGTGGACGCCCGGGCGAATCCACTCGCGGCGGATAAGCGGCATATGCGACGGCGTTACCGTAATCAACACGTCGGCGTGGCGCGCGACCGCCTCAAGGGACAGCGCATCGAATCGCAGACCGTCCGCCTCGACCTCGTCTCGCAACGTGCGCAGGTTGTCCGGATTCGGGTCCCACGCCAGCACACGCGTGATCGGACGCACTGCGCACGTCGCGCGATATTGATGAATCGACTGTGCGCCGGTGCCGACGATACCGAGAATCGACGCGTCCGGGGACGCGAGACCCCGCGTCGCAAGTGCGCTGGCCGCTCCAGTGCGAATGCCGGTGAGATAGTTCGCGCCTACAAGGGCGACCGCGCGACCGGTGTCTGCATCAAACAGAAGTACTGAAGACTGGTGATTACCCAGTCCCCTTTTTACATTGCCCGGCCAGTAACCGCCGGCCTTGAGACCGAGCACCGGCAGCGACGCATCAAAGCCGGCTTTCACGCCGAATACGGCGTCGGCATGGCCAGTTTGTTCGCGCACGACTGGATACGATCGGGCATTGCCAGTGTGGCTTGCGGCAAAAGCATCGCCGACGGCGGCGATCGCGTCTTCCACGGACACGAGTTGGGACGCCAGTTGCTCCGGAATGATCAACATGAAAGCCTCGCAGAATTAAAACCCCTGAACATAGCGGTAATAAATCCGGCAGACCAATGCCGATCCGGTATGGACTCATGCAAAGACGATTGCGTGTCGCGTCGAAATACGACACGTTCGGATTGCGAGCGTTCACGTAGGCCGCGCGCGGTTGGGTGAAGCGTCATACGCCGGAGTTCGTCAAACGCTGGGACCGTCTCGGCACGCCCACGGGACGATCGTGGCGTGTCGACGAGACGTACCTGAAGATTCGCGGCATCTGGGCCAGCTCCCGGAAACGATCACGCTCGACGGCTATGCAGCCTCGCACCGTGCCGTGCGCGAGATGAAGACCGACGGCTTGCTGCCGGAGGATACGAAGGTCCGAACCTCGAAGTATTTGAACAATCTCATCGAACAGGATCATCGCAACGTCAAGTCCAGAACGAACGTCATGCTCGGCTTCAAATGCTTCAGGAATGCCACGATCACTCTGGCAAGCATTGAGTTGATGCATCGCATTCGCAAAGGTCAATTCAACCTCATGAAGCTAAGCCTCAAAGATACCACTGCGCCCGCTGCGTAGAATGCCGGGGAGGCGCCACATAAGCGAATCCAAGATGCCGGGCCAGGAATAAGCGCGTAGCACCGCCATGATTTCGGCGCTTAGTCGTCACTCGGGAACCGCGTGGCGTTGAGCGAGTCGCTGGTTGAAAACCGCGACGGGGAGATCGATGTCGATGTCCCGTTCGCGCAGCGGCGGAATGCGTATGCGCGTAACGCTGATGCGGTAATAAAGATCGCGTCGGAAGTGGCCCGCGTCGACCTCTTCGCGCAGATTGCGATTGGTCATCGCCAGCAAGCGCACGTCGACATGTCGCGGCTGAGTGTCCCCTAGCCGGTAAATAACGCCCTCCTCGAGTGCGCGCAGCAGGACCGGTTGAAGTTCGAGCGGCATCTCACCGATTTCGTCGAGACATAGCGTGCCTCCGTGAGCCAGTTCGAATCGGCCCGGCCGCCCCTCGGCAGTCGCCCCCGTAAAGGCACCACGCACGTGGCCGAACAACTCGCTGGCGATCAATTCTTCCGACGCAGGCCCGCAGTTGTACGCGACAAAAGGTCTGCCTCCCCCTTCTTCACCATGTATGGCGCGCGCGAACAATTCTTTGCCGACCCCGGTTTCGCCCTCGATCAGAACCGGCACACGCCTGCGAGCACGCGAATCAGGTCTCCCCGCACCTTGCAGCAGATACGGCCGTTATTCAGTTCGACGACTTCGTCTTCCGCGCCCACGACGAGATCGCCTCCGATACGGACGATCACGTCGGTGGGGCGTTCGATTTTCGGATCCGCGATCTCCTCGTAGCGCACGAACTCGTCGCGGGTCAATGATTCGTCGTACTGGTGCAGCACTTCGGCTTTCACGTTTCGTCTCCGTCAATCATGTTGTGTTTCGGGTTCGAGCGTGTGGTCGGCCACTGCAAGATCCGTCTGACCCGTTTCAAAATGGGACATCCCGCTTTTGCTGACGTGTGGCTGGTCATCTGCGACACACGGCCCACTTCGGCCCTTCGACGCCGCCCGAGTTGAACGACGAACCGCAATGTATAACAGCCGTTGGTACAGCCTCGGTGGCCGGCAAACGATCCGCCGAAGTGTCGTTCGCACGGTATGGCGCGCTACCTTCGCGGATGACCACCCAGCGCAAATCCTGCGCTGGCGATGCGCCCAACGCGACTACCGGGCACCGGGCGTTCAAACACTTCACAATGGTTCGGCAAAGGTCCTTGGGCTACCGGCACTCCCGAACGGGAACCGAGCCAAGTGATCGAAGCGGCTGTGCGCGTCAGCGAAGAGGCTTTAGTGCGGTAAGGTAAGCGGTGCGCTCGGCCATGACCATTCGGCGACCTTCAACTTGCGGGCGGAGGATCTGTTCGAAGAATAGTCGTTCGTCCACTGTGAACTGTGTCGCGAGAATGTCGCCGAGCCGCGGAGCCCAAGGGTGCGGCGAGCTGCCAAGCAACACGTCCCACGAGGTGACCGCAGCGCGGCGTACATCAATGTGAAACTCCATATGAATATCCGCGAACCCCGCATCTAAAGCGAAGCGGACCAGATCGCGTTCGCCGTAGTTGGCAATCGGACTCGCAGAAATTTTTTCCTCCGTATCTGGAAACTGAGCGGATTTCCAGCGATGCAGCAGGTGGAAGAAGTTGTCCCCGGCTTTCTCGGGCAGACCTTCGACGATTTTCCGCAGCGAGCTTGCCTCGATTGCATCGTCGCGCATAATCGGTTCGGCGATCGATAGCCGGCCACCAGGTCTGAGAATCCGATGAAATTCTCGCAGGGCGGCCATCTTGTCAGGGACATAGGCGAGAACGGCCCGAGTCGCGACCGCATCGACAGCGCCATCCTCAATGCCATCAAGTGATTCAGCGGAGCCTTGGATGAAGACGCACTGATCCTGGATGTTCCGCTGAACTGCGAGTGCTTCAGTGTGACGAAGCAGGGGCGCCGAAATATCCGTCAAAAGCACGCGCAGCGATGGGCCTATGCGGTCGATCGCGCTTAAACCGATCAGTCCATCGCCGGTACCGACGTCGGCGAGCGTCATGCCAGGGGCAAGCATCACGCCGTCCAGAACGCGGTCCACATGGTGTTTGAGTTCGACATGGAGGGCTCGTTCGTGCCCTGGATCATCACCGTGCCGAATATGTAACAGCCAATCGGACCACACATCGGATTGCGGCTGAGAGTCGGAACTATTCATGTCGAAGGACGAATGTCGATTGGATAACGAGGTGTGTCGAATGACCAAAGACTCGAACCTCATCCCGGACCAGCCGACCAGCAATTGAGCGGCATCGCCGTCGGCACATGAATGTAAGGGACGTTACCTTATGAGAACCTGAAGGATTTGCTATCAGAGCGGAAAACCGCGTAGGAATGTCTGGAGTCGGACTGTGGATAGACAAAGGGGGTCGCGCTATGAGAGGCTTCGCATCACGCCGACCCGACTGCGAGGCGATCCGCGCCAGGGGACAACCGAGCGTTCGGCCAACGGCGCCTCGATTCGATGCATTGCAAGCCGGACATCCCGATCGGATCGGATACGAGCTTTTCCAGACGCGCAAGCAGTTTGGCGAGTCACGCAGGCGTCGGGAAAGCACGCACCGGCCAACGCAACCGCCGCGGAATTGCTTACGGCGATCACGTCATCCGGCAATCAACGCGCGGCTGTTACTTCTGGTCGTCATCTGCCGGTACAAAGGCCATGCCGTGCGGACTGGCCAGATTGGTTACCAACGGAAGGAGTGCCCCGCTACGCAAATCAAGTCGGCCGACATAAGCCGGCACCGCCGGCGTGCTACTCGTAGCGGCCACGCCCGTTGATGCGGAGAACGCTGCGTCACGCTGCCAGACATTGGCGCTTATTTTGTACACCGTGTTCGCCTTTGTATCGGACACCAGCAGGTAGCCCCGTCGCGCAGTGGCGAATACCGTGTCGTCAACCTGCACGTTGCCGAGAAGCGGCAGATATTGCACTCGCGGTTCATCGCCCGACGAGCGCAACAGGACAAGCTGACCATCTCCCTGATCATCGAGCAGTACATCACCCGACGGCGTCAGCGTCATCGAATCCGGATCGGTCAGGGTGAGGTTCCCTACCGTGCCAAACGGAATATTGCTGGCGTCCAATGTGCCGCGCATTACCGGAGTAACGTCGATTGTGTAGGTGTTTGCATCAAGGTGCACAACGCGGACAATCGCGGGCCCCATATTCTTGCCGCTACTGTTAAGGGTGGGATTGGACGCGCTGAAGTAGGCCTGGCCGTCCTTGAACACGATGTCATCGTAACCGCCGCCGTGCAGCGTCTTGCCAAAGGAATACGGTTTGGATGCCTGGCCGGTCGCGGGATTAATGATGACGAGGTTTGGATTCGCATCCTCATTCTGCATCGCCCAGATCTCGCGAGTGTACGGATCGACCTTCAGGCCATCGTTGTGTCCCGCGACTTGATAAGTCTTCACGACACTGCCGTCTTGCGCGTATTCGACAATCACGCTCATCGCACCGTTCGAGCCATCGGGTGCGCCGTTGTTTGCATAGCCGACCCAAACGTGACCATCAAGCACGGCCAGGGAGTCCGGCGCGCTCATCAACCCGCCGGAACCCGCTGCGAACACAGTCATGCTAAAACCCGGAGTGACGATCGGCTTCGCCGAGGTTTGCGCGTCGGCGCTGCCGGCCGCGAAACAGAGGGCGGTGAACGCGAGCGCGGTGCGACTAAAAATGCGGCTTACTGCGTGAACAGATCGAATGCTCGGCATGTTTGTCTCCTGAAACATTTATGCGGGGTGGGAAGGCATTGGCACCGACTTTTGCGAGGTAGCCGGTAATGAAACGGAATAGATAAAAACATGCGCGCGTGACTCAACGGTGACGGCTCTCAATGCAGTGAGAAACCTTATGCCAACCTTAAGAAAAGGACGCTTCTACGGCAAACGGATTTATCTTGTCAACGCTCTCTTTTGGCCTTTTCTTAACTCTCCTTAAGAGATCCTTAAGAAGATGGAAATTTCTGAAAAATATACTGCTCAAGCCCTCCGAATCGAGGCCGATAGACAGAGCGCAGTACACACGTTTTTCTATCGGGAGATTGGGATGTCCATTCAGGCAATCGGGCAAAGCACCGCGCAAGCATCAGCTACATCCACCGCGTCGACCTCGAGTTCTGCGGCGAGCGCGCCGGCATCAGGCACGAGCGCTTCTTCGGCTACGGGGTCGAGCACCAGCACGTCCGCGTCGTCCGGGTCGTCGTATACGGTCAACATTAGCGGCGCCGCGCGTGCCTTGTTGGCCGAAGCAAGCGAGACGTCGCTTCAAACCGCGCAGGAAGCAGGCAAAGGCGATCAGCAGGCGCAACGCCTGCTCGCGAAGGAGGTCGCAGCCAAAGTGCATTAACGCACTCAGGACATTCAGCCTGAAGGCAGGGATCGCCACGCCGGATCGGTGGCGGTCCCACAGAGTTGGAATGCGTGCCGGGATGACGCGCTGAGCAGGGTGAGCGCGCAGGCAGTTGCACGCCGTCGGGGCTCAACCCACCGATTCACGCTCGAGCAGACTGCCTCTGGCGCGCCGTTTCGCTAGCCAATGCGATAAACGGTCGAACCACAGGTGCACCACCGGCGTCGTGAAGAGCGTCAGCATCTGCGAAAGAATCAGGCCGCCGACAATCGCAATACCGAGCGGGACTCGCAATTCCGCGCCCGCGCCATGACCCAGCGCGAGCGGCAGCGCGCCAAACAGCGCGGCGAGCGTCGTCATCATGATCGGCCGGAAGCGCAGTACGCATGCCTGACGGATCGCTTCGCGCGGCGATAAGCCTTGCTCGCGTTCAGCCACGAGCGCAAAGTCGATCATCATGATGGCGTTTTTCTTCACGATACCAATCAGCAGGATGATGCCGATCATCCCCATGATCGAGAGATCCTGGCCGCACAGCATCAACGCAAGCAATGCCCCCACCCCCGCCGAGGGCAGCGTCGAAATGATGGTGAGCGGATGAATTGCGCTTTCGTACAGGATGCCGAGAATCAGATACACCACGACGAGCGCCGCCGCGATCAGATACGGTTCGCTGGAAAGCGAAGCCTGGAACGCCTGCGCCGTGCCCTGGAACGACCCCGTCAAACTGTCGGGTTTGCCTGCCGCAGCTTCGGCCTGATGAATCGCCGTCACGGCATTGCCGAGCGATTGCCCCGGCGCCAGATTGAACGAGATCGTCACGGCCGGGAACAACCCCTGGTGATTCACCGAAATCGGCGACACGTTGTTTTCGATCTTCGCCAGCGTGTTGAGCGGCACCAGTTCATTCGTCAACGGCGAGCGCACGTAGAGGTGCGCGAGCGCGTCGGTGGTCAACTGGAAACCCGGATCGACTTCCTCGACAACGTGGTACTGATTCAGTTGCGTGAACAGCGTGGCGATCTGCCGTTGGCCGAACGCGTCGTAGAGCGTGTCGTCGATGGCTTGTGCGGTGATGCCGAAGCGCGAGGCCGTACTGCGGTCGATTACGAGTGTCGCGCTGGTAGCAGCCGCTTGCTGGTCGGAGGTGACGTCCGCGAGTTGCGGCAAAGTCGACAGCTTGTCGGTCAGCACGCCGGCCCAATGATTCAATTCGTTGATATCGGGGTCTTGCAGCGTGTACTGATACTGCGCGGCACTGATACGGCCACCTACCTGAATATCCTGGCGGACCTGCATCGCCAGTGAAATGCCCATCACCTTTGCTAACTGCGGCTTCAGACGATTGAGCACCTGCGCGGCGCTGTCCTTGCGCTGACCGAACGCCTTCAGGTTGATCATCACGCGGCCCTGGCTCACGGTGGGATTCGCGCCCATCCAGTAGTAGACATTATCGACGGCGGGATCGGCTTCGATGATATTGCCCAGTTGCTGCATTTTCAAAGACATCGCGCGCGGGGAAATATCCGGTGCAGCCTGCGCGACGCCCATGACCAAACCGGAGTCTTCCTGCGGGAAGAAGCCCTTCGGGATCACGACGAACAGCGCGATCGTCGCGACGATCGTTGCAATCGTCACGCCAAGCATCAGTTTCGGCCAATTCAACACCCAATCGAGACCACGTTCATAACGCCGCTCCACCGCAACGAAGCCTCGTTCGAGCCACGCTTCGAGTTTGCGCATGCGCCCTGCTTCGTCCGGCTCAGGCAAGCGGATCAGCCAGCCGCATAGCATCGGCGTGACGGTCAGCGAGACCAGCGCCGACATCAGGATCGCCGCGCTCACCGTCACCGCGAATTCGCGAAACAGGCGTCCGACAATGCCACCCATCAGCAGGATCGGGATGAACACCGCGATCAGCGAGATCGTCATCGAAATAATGGTGAAGCGCACTTCTATCGCGCCGAGCAGCGCGGCTTTCATGCGCGGCACGCCTTCCTCGACATGCCGCATCACGTTTTCGATCACGACGATCGCATCGTCCACCACGAAGCCCACCGCGATGGTCAGCCCCATCAGCGACAGATTGTCGAGGCTATAGCCGAGCAGATACATCACACCGAATGTAGCGACCAGCGACAAAGGAATCGTCAGGCTCGGAATGATCGTCGCCCACACGTTGCGCAGAAACGAGAAGATAACCATCACGACAAGCGCGACCGTCAGCATCAGCGTGAACTGCACGTCGTGCACCGATGCATTGATGGTCTGCGTGCGATCGCCCACCACATGCAGATGCGCGGCCGCGGGCAGCGTTGCTTGCAGCGCAGGCAGCTTCGCCTTGATGTTGGCGATCGTCTGTACGACGTTGTAGCCAGGCTGCTTGTGGATATCGAGGATGATCGCGCGTTCGTGCTGAAGCCATGCGGCCTGCTGGTTGTCTTCGGCGGCGTTCAGAACGGTGCCGAGATCGGATACGCGAACCGGCGCGCCGTTCTTGTACGCGACCACCAGATCGCGATACGCCGAGGCGGTCGTGATCTGATCGGTCGCATTGAAAATCACGGAGCGATCCGGGCCGTTCAGGCTGCCCTTCGGGGCGTTCACCGTCTGCAAGCCGACGATCGAGCGCACGTCTTCCAGCGTGAGGCCGCGTGCGGTGAGCTTGTCGGGATCGAGCTGAATACGCACGGCGGGCCGCTGCTGGCCATGGAAATCGACGAGACCTACGCCTGGCATCTGCGAGATCTGCTGCGCCAGATAGTCTTCGGCGTAACTGTCGAGTTGCGTAAGCGTGAGCGATGGCGACGTCAGCGCGAGTGACAGCAAAGTGAAGTCGGCCGGGTTGACCTTTTCATAGGTCGGCGGATTCGGCAGATTCTTCGGCAGGGTACCGCCGGCCGCGTTGATCGCCGTTTGTACGTCCTGCGCCGCGCCGTTGATATCGCGCGACAGATCGAACTGCACGGCGATGTTGGTGGTGCCCAGCGAGCTCGACGACGTCATCTGCGTGATGCCCGCAATCAACGAGAGTTGCCGCTCAAGTGGCGTCGCTACCGACGTCGCCATGGTCTCCGCACTCGCACCTGGCAACTTCGCCACGACCTGAATGGTCGGGAAATCGACTTGTGGCAAGGGCGCGACCGGCAGCTGAAAATACGCCACTGCGCCCGCCAGCAGCACCGCAATGGCAAGAAAACTGGTCGCAATGCGCCGCTTGATGAACAGTTCCATCAGGCTCATGACGGATTGTCCTGGTTAGCCTGACTGTCCGCCGAGTTTGCGTTGGCCGGTGCCTGGGCTACTGTCGGCACCGTGGTGACCGCCACACGCACGCCTGGGTTCAAGCGGCTTTGTCCATCGAATACAACGATATCCGCGGGCGCAACGCCGCTGCGAATTTCCGTCATTCCATCAACCGTCACGCCGGTTTGCACCGGACGCATCTGCGCCGTGCCATTCGCGTTGATCACGTACAGCTGCGTGCCGTTCTGCGTGTTCACCACCGCGCGGCTCGGCACGGCGAGCCGCTGCGTATCGGTGCGCAACAGCACGCGCGCATTCACCAGCTCGCCCGGCCACAGCTTGCGGTCCTTGTTGGTGAACGAGGCCTTGAGTTTGATCTGCCCCGTGGTGGGATCGACCGTACTGTCGATGAACACGAGCGTGCCGTCGGCGAGCGCTGTGCTGCCGGCACGCGTGGTGACGTTCACCGCCAAAGGCGCGACCGCCTGATTTGCGAGCAAATCGGGCAGCACGTCTTGTGGCACGGAGAACAGCACGGTAATCGGCTCCATCTGCGTGACGGTGACGATGCCGGTCGTGTCGGTGGGATGCACGATCGCGCCGATGTCGGCCTCGCGCGCGCCCACACGCCCGGTGAACGGCGCGAAGAGCGTGGTGAAGCTCAGTTGCAGGCGCTCGCTCTGCACCAGTGCTGCGTCTGCCGCGACCGTGGCGGCGAGTGCTTCGACTTGCGCCTTCGCGGTGTCCACGGCCTGGGTGGTCGCCGCACCGATGCCGACCAGCTTCGAGTACCGCGCGAGATCGAGCCTTGCGTTATCGAGCGAGGCCTGGTCCTTGCGTTGCGCCGCTTCCGCTTGATGCAATTGCGCGGTGAGCGGGCCCTGGTCGAGTTGGGCGAGCAACTGCCCTGCCTTCACGTCCTGCCCTTCATTGAAGGCGACGCGCTGCAACTGGCCGTCCACACGCACTTTGACGTCCACGGTATTGAGCGCCAGCACCGTACCCACTGCGGCCACCCGAATCGGAAAGTCGCTGATTACCGGACGGCCGGCGTTGACCGGCACTGCAGCCGCAGGCTTCACGGCCGGATGCCTCGGCCATAACCATGCGACAAGAATCACGACAAGGACAACGAACGCCGCCACTAGCGGCGCGCGACGGCGCCCGCGGGGCGCCTCGTGGTTCGAAAGGTCTGCAGGTTTCATGAGGGAGACGGCGTAGAAGTGGAAGCGGTGCTGCTGTCGGTCACGCCGAAGCCGCCGCCGAACGCGCGAAACAGGCTCACCGAAGCCTGCAGGCGTGCGAGCCGCGCCTGCACCAGCGTGTCTTCGGCTTGAAAGAGCGTGCGTTGGGCGTCGAGTACGGTCAGAAAGTCGACGGTGCCGAGCCTGTATTGGGCTTGCGCGAGCGTGGCGGCTTTGCGCGCGGCGTCGGCAGCGGTCTGGTCCGCGGCTTCCGCGAGCTGTTGCTGTTGCGCCGCCGAGAGCGAATCCTCGACGTCCTGCAGCGCCGTTACCACGGCCTGCCGGTAATCGGCGACGCCCTTTGCTTCGGCGGCCTGGCTTGCGTGCAACTGACCATGCAGCGCGCCACCGTCGAACAGCGGCGCAGCCAGCGAAGTGGCGAGGCTCGCAAACGGACTCGACAGGAAATGCGAAAGCGACTTACTGCTGAGCCCGCCGTCGGCGGTCAGCACGATGTTCGGCAGGAAGGCCGCGCGCGCCGCGCCGACGCTCTCATTGGCCGACTGCAACTGCGCTTCTTTCGAGCGAATATCGGGGCGCGTTTCCAGCAGGCTGGCCGGCAGATCCGGACGCGGTTGCGGAATGGCGATGCCGGCGAGCGCCGCGTCGTTGACCGTGAACTGCTCGGGCGCGGTGCCCACCAGCACCGCGAGCGCATGGATGTTGGTGTCCAGTTGCTGTTGCAACGCCGGCACCGCCGCCTGGAAGGTGGCGAGCGCATTGCGCTGCTGCTGCACCTGCAGCTCGGTCGCGACGCCCGCCTCCTGTTGCGCGAGCAACAATTGCAGAATGTGCGCGGCATCATCGGAGATGGACCGTGCGATCGCCAGACGGCGGCGCAGGCTCTGCACCTGGAAATACGTGTCCGCCACCGATGCGGTCAGCGTCAACGCCACCGTATCGCGATCAAACTCAGACGCGCGCGCGAGCAGGTCCGCCGCGCTGGCGTTGGCGGCGTTGAAGCCCCAGAAGTCGACCTCGTAGCTGGCTTCGGCGAACAGGCTCTGGGTTTTGGTGGTCGAGCCGCGCCCCTGGTGACTGCGGTCGAAGGTAGCGCCGAGCGACAGCGACGGATACTGCGGCGCGCCGGCTTTCTCGGCGTTGCCGCGCGCCTGTTCGACGCTCGCGATTGCAGACGCCAGCGTGAAGTTGTTGCGCAGACTGCGATCGACCAGCGCATCGAGCGCGGGGTCGCGATATTCTCGCCACCAGCCGCTCCTGACAGGAACGGTATCGGCGAGCGATGCACTCGCCGCGCCGTCGAAGCGCTGTGCGAGCGGCGCACCTGGCCGCTGATAGGCCGGCACGAGCGAGCACCCGGCCAGAACCGCGACACCGAGTGCGCAGACTGCGGCATATACGGCAGCGCGCACCGCCCGATGAGGCGCATGAGGACTGACGACGTGCGAAAACGGCGCCGAACGGGGCAGCCCTGACATTGGAGAACGCTCCGGCAACATGGGAATGTCGCCAGATTAGTCAGCGGGTCCTGTCGGCGCTTTCGCCCAATAATTAAAAAAATTTAATGTGCCGCAACACGCCGTGGGAACGCGCCACCACGAGGCTATTCACGTCCACCCAAAGCTGCCTGTGGCGCCGGGTTCAGCACATAACCCGCACCCACCACGGTATGAATCAGCGCCACGGGAAAATCGCGATCCACCTTCGCCCGCAGCCGATGCACGTGCATATCGATGATATTGCCACGCGGTTCAAAGTCGTAATTCCACGCCGCCTCGAGCAGCATGCTGCGCGTCACCACCTGGCCTTCCCGACGCGCCAGGCATTCGAGCAACAGAAATTCGCGATGCTGCAGGCGCAGATCGCGGCCGCCGCGCGTCGCGGTTCGCGCCCGGGTGTCGAGCACCAGATCTGCGCATTCGAGCCGCTCGCTCATCCTCCGGCGATCCGCACGCCGCGCGAGCGCCTCGATTCTCGCCAGCACTTCGGCGAAGGCATAGGGCTTCATAAGGTAATCATCGCAACCCGCGCGGATGCCTTCAACGCGTTCGTTCAGCCCACCCACCGCGGACAGCATCAGCACCGGCGAGGTATCGCCACCCGCGCGCAATTGCTGCACGAGAGCGATGCCGTCGAGCGCCGGCAGGAGCCGATCGGTCACAATCACGTCGTAAATGCCCTCGCGCGCGTAGGCGAGCCCGGTTGCACCGTCCGCCACGGTGTCGACAATGAGACCGCTCTCGCTCAGGCCGCGCGCCAGGAACTGGCTGGCGCGCGTATCGTCTTCGACCAGCAGGATTCGCATGTGCTAAACCGGTTGATGAGGGCCAACATTAAAAATTTTTAATGTTGGCGCGAAACGCCTGTGCAGCTTCGCGCGGCATACTTCGGTGCATCGTAGGTACGATGCGTAGTGTAAATGACCGGCTCGCACAGGTTCACCGCGCGCTTACTTCTGGAAAAACGGATGTCGAACGTATTGGTCGTCGAAGACGACGGGCAAACCCTCGCGGAGATCGTTGAAGCGCTGACCGATCACGGCTGCAAGGTGCAGACTGCGAGCACAGGCCGCGACGGGTTGATGCTTGCGGTCGCCAACCATTATGACGCTATCGTGCTCGATCGCATGTTGCCCGGCGGACTCGAAGGGCTCGGCATGCTGGCAGCGTTGCGCAGCGCCGGCGTGCTCACGCCGGTGTTGATTCTGAGCGCGCTCTCCGCGGTCGACGAACGTGTGCGCGGTCTGCGCGCCGGCGGCGACGATTATCTGACCAAGCCGTTTGAATTCATCGAGCTGACCGCACGGCTCGACGCGCTGATGCGTCGGCGCGAAGCGGCGCCCGGTGTGCAGGAATATCAGGTCGGCCCGTTGCGTCTCGACCCGCTCAAGCGCGAAGTGAGCTGCGCCGGTCGTCCGGTCCCGCTCCTGCCACGCGAATACCGGCTGCTCGAATACCTGATGCAGCATGAGGGCCAGGTGGTGAGCCGCACCATGTTATTCGAGGCGGTATGGGATTACCGGCTCGACGAGCGGACCAATGTGATCGACGTGCACATCAGCCGCCTGAGAAAGAAGCTGGACCCGGACGGGACGGCTCCTATGATCGATACCGTGCGCGGTTCGGGGTACATGCTCCATGCGCCTGACTGAACTGCATCGCACCACCGGCTTTCGTCTCGCCACGCTGTTTCTGATGCTGTTCGGCGTGATCGCGATACTGTTGTTCGGCTATCTGTACCGCGAGATCACCGGCTTCGAACAGGAGCGCATCGACGACTGGCTGCTTCGCGAGCATGCACAGTTGCAACGCGAAGAGCCGGACGAACTGGTCGCGCGATTCGAACACCAAAACCAGTTCGATCCGCGCCGTCAGCGCCCGTTCGGTCTGTTCGACGCCACCGGCAAGCATCTTGCCGGCGGTTACGCGGGCGATCAGCCAGCCATCCCGGTCTTCGACAAACCGTTCTCCATGCGTCTCGCGAAGCTGCCCGGTCATCCGCCCGGCCGTTGCATCGCCGCGCGCGTGCCGGATAACCGCATTGCGTTGCAATGCCAGAACACCCGTGAGCTTGACCACTTCGACGAAGAGTTGCTGCACGCGCTGCTTTCCACCGCCATGATCACGCTCGTGATCGGCCTGGTCGGGGCGAGCCTGATCGGCATTTCCGCAATGCGGCGGCTCGACGCGGTGACCGCCTCGATCGAAGAAATCGTCGCCGGCAATCTCAGCAGGCGTCTGCCGGTGCATTCGAAACGCGACGACGTGGATCGCCTCGTCGGCGTTGTGAACGGTATGCTCGACGAAATCGAACGGCTCATGAATGAGGTCAAAGGCGTGTGCGATGCGATTGCGCACGATCTGCGCACCCCGCTCACACGGATGCTCGGCGGACTCGAACGTGCACAGCGCCGCGCCAAAACCGAAGCGGAGTATCGCGCGGCAATCGATGAAACCATCGTCGAGACCAGTGGGTTGCTGCGCACCTTCAACGCGCTGCTGCGCATTTCGGAAATCGAGAGCGGTGTGCGCCGCGCGGGATTCACGACGGTCGATCTGGCTGCCGTTGCCGACGACGTCTTCGAGTTCTACGATCCGACTGCCGAGGACAAGCAGATCGCCTTCGAGCTGCAGCGAACGGTATCAGGACCGCTCGATATCCAGGGTGATCCGAACCTGCTATTTGAGGCGCTGGCGAATCTGGTGGAAAACGCCATCAAGTTCGCACCGCACGGCGGGCATGTTCGGATCACCGTGTTCCGCGACAAGACCGGCTCGGGCGTCACCGTTTCGGACGACGGGCCGGGCATTGCGCCTGCCGAACAGCAAGCGGTGCTGCGGCGCTTTTATCGCGGTGAGGCGAGCCGGCACACACCCGGCAGCGGGCTTGGCCTGAGCCTTGTGCTGGCAGTGGCCGGCATGCACGGCATGTCGATCCGTTTCAAGGACGCGACACCCGGATGTGAAGTCCTTTTGTACAGACCGACCGAATAGTGCGTGCGCCCGGCGTCAAGACTAACTGATCCGGAAACGGCGCTACCTCCAGATCACGTCTTCACTTGCGCGCACGCTTGAGCGTACCGAAGACATGCTCGACAGTACTTCGACGGATGGTCATTGCATCGGGCTTCCCGTCGAGCCGTCGCTGCATGGTTTCCAGTATGTTCTCGTGCTCCCATCTTCGGATGCGACGATAGTCGCCGGGTGAACATCGTTCCTTCATAGGGCAACCCGGGCAGACGCTGGACCAGATCCGACGCAAAATTGAGGACCGTGTCTGGCCCGAGAACCAACTCTGGCGCAAAGCGCCTGATGGCCGTGTCATGATAAGCACAGAGGGATTTTCAGAATGGGGCGAAACGGGCGTGGCGTTAAGCCAAAATCTGAAACCAGCGTCGAAATCACGTTCCAGTACGAAGGCAAGCGCCGGCGCGAATCAATCCCGTTGCCGCCTACAGCCGCTAACCTGAAACGAGCTGAACAACACCGTGCACAAATCTTGTACGAAGTATCGCGCGGCACGTTCGACTATGCGCAAGTTTTCCCACTCCAAGTTCGCGAAACAACTCGCGCACAGAACCGATGATGGCCTACGAGTAGGTGCGTATCTTGAAGACTGGTTCGCGGAGAAAAAGCTTGGATTGAAGGCTAGCAGAAGCTATCACTCCGAGTCGACGCCGCAGACATTGGAATACTTGAAACGAAGGAGCGGGTCGATCCGTTCACTTCCGAAGAGCAGGCGAAGTTGCTCTCTGTTGCTGACCCACACGTCAAACAGCTAATTCAGTTCGCATTGTGGAGTGGCCTCAGAACCAGCGAGTTAGTCGCACTCAACTGGAGCGATATCGATTGGAAGGGAGGTGTCGCTCGTGTCTCGAAGGCAATGACCTTTTCAGCAAAGGGAAAAGTAGAGTCGACAAAGACGGCCGCAGGACGTCGCGAGGTCAAGTTGTTGCGACCAGCGCTCGAGGCGCTTTTCGAGCAAAAACAATACACATTCGAAGCACAGGACGCGATATTTCGCGCCCCCCGAAGCGGGAAGCGATAGGCCGGTCACACGAAGGCGTGGGATGTTTGGCAATCCGTTGTGCGTAAGGCGAAAATTCGCTATCGAAATCCGTATCAAACGCGCCATACCTTCGCGTCAATGATGCTGTCCGCTGGCGAGCATCCCATGTGGGTGTCCAAGCAGATGGCGCACACGGACCAAACGATGATCGCGAGAGTGTATGGACGATGGATGCCAGAAGCAGACCGCGGAGCCGGCTCGCGCGCCGTCGCCATGTTCTCACCGACGAAAGCGGCATGAGAGTGAGTTCGAGTCCTGTAGAGGAACCCGATTGATTTCCGGAAAACCAACCAAATAACTTCCGTTTTGGGTCGTTCAAGCGATCAAACCTACATTATTTCCCTGGCCTGTTACCCAAATAACTTCCGCGATTGATTGTTTTTAACCATAAAACTTCCGCCATCGCAGGAGCGCGACCAAGCCAGCAGTTTCAAGACGGCTTTGAACAGTCCCAGTCAACAACGTCTAGGCGAGCGTCCCGAATTCGGCCTTTGCGGACGTTTACGGTCGACGTGTACGCGGCAGCTAACCGATGCAGAGCAGTCACCGATGTGATCTATCAACGAGCAGTTGCCGCCGGGTTCAGTGATTGCGCACTTCTACTAGGAGCAGTCCTTGAGCGAACGTGCCCGACGTTCGACACCCCAACTATGTTATCGGAGAGGGGCGATTGCGGGATCGATTTCGCCGAAGCGAATTTCGACCCAGTCGTCGTTATCCTCCTCATCTGTCTTGATGATCTCAATCGACTCCGGCAGACGGCCTGCCATCAGATTACTCAGCACAATCACCTGCAACGGGTTCGGCTCTTGGGGAAGTTGCCCCGCTGCTTTAACAGACTTGGCGCCATTGTCCTGAAGCGACCGCAGACCGGCAAAGATCTCCGTAAACTCGCGCAAGCCGAGGCGCACCACTTTTGATCCCGACATAGAATAGCCTCCGTGATGGCCGAGGTCGTAGTCATCTTCGCGAGCCCGAAGCGCGCCGTTGACAGGCATCATCGCAGGCTTCGGGAAGTGCTCGATCATTCCGTAAAACAGTGTATTCAACTCGGAGCGGGCGTTACACCCCGCGCGAACAAACAGGCCCGCAACGTTCTGGCGCATCGGAGAAGGGTAAGGCACCCAGCCTTGCCCACTTTCACGGACGCTCAGGAGGAGGACGAAATCGACGGATGAAAATTGCCGAAAGAACTCGCCAACGATCTGTCCGGTGGCCACCTCGTCCCAGTTCGCCGATCGACTCGAGAGCGCTTGGCAATCACCGTCGCCGACGATGACCCCGGTTAGACCGCCTGCACTACGGAGCTGCTCGGCCTTGGCCTTAAGCGCGCTATAGAGCGGATTCCGATCTTTGATTTTAGGCACGTTATAGGCGGCAAAGCCACCTGAGCTATAGGGTGACTTGGCCGGATCAATAGTGATGTCGATACCCACATCGTCATCGTCGATTACGACGCGCAACGGGAACGTGCCGACAGTCATCTGTTCGCGCAGTTGCGGAACGATCGTCTGTCGGACGAACTCCTGTAATTTGCTCCGGGGTGGCAGCCGTAGCACTGTGCGGGTTCCGCGCTTCGTGCTCTCATGCTTAGACCGGACGCGCAGATCGAGACCGCCAATGGGTAGTTTGAGTTTGTTCTTGGCCGCCTCGATCAGTTGACTCAGCTCGTAATAGGGGTTGTCATTGTCGAGACCTTCGTCCGAAACCGCCGTCACATCAGCGGTCATCCGCAATGCGCCCCGTTCGAACAGGATGTCCGGCCGCCGTAGGGACGGCAGAGCCACCTCATTCTGGAGCGCACCGCATTTCGACAAAGCGTGAAGCACGACCAACTCCCACATGGCCGCAACTCGATCTTTTCCAGCCCGGTTGAGACGCTCCGCAAGTTTGTCAACCGCATCACCGTCCAGCACGTCGCGAAGCTCGTCGAGGCGGCGCTGAAGGGCTCGTCTGCTGTAGATCATGCGGACGGCCCATCGTCTGAAGCCAAGAGATCTTCAGCCTGGTCGAGGAACGCGGCGAGCTGGCCTGGCTCGCCGGTGCCCTTCGAGCGCCATTCGGCTATCGGCCTGACCATTGCAAGCTCGCTGGCTTCCCGCGACAGATTGTCTAGCTCGCAGGAGGACATGCCACCTTGCCGGAGGTAATACTGCGCCCATCTGGTAAAGGCCAGTATCCACATCGTGACCACCAACGCGCCATCCCATTGGGTCCAATTTGATGTGCTGGCAAGCGGCCGTTGCACGATACGCTGCTGCCGCTTCAGAATTGCCTGCATTGACTTTAGACTGATCTGCTGTCGCTCGAAACTGCTATTGGCAAAAACGAACGCCGTGATGTTGGTCGTCTGGCCTTCGCGTGCTCGGTCAAATAATCGCGGCTGATCCTTAAATTGCGGTTCCAGCACGCCGGCTAGTTCCTGCATCCAGATCTCGCAAGCATGGTCGAAATTGGCACGGCCATTTTGCAGCAAAGGAAATACTACGTCCTTAAACAACCAGGGCTCGGCCCATGCTAACTGCCGCATATGTCCGCGCATGGAGTCAACCAGGCGCCTCAGCTCATCGCAGGGAACGGCTGTCGGCAATGCGTCATGCAGCGCCGCCACGAGCCCGACGTAGATCGCGGCTTTCTCTTCATTCTTTGCCGCGCGGAACACCATCCAGCCTAGGGCCTGCACTTGCTCGGGATATGAAAATGCGGTGATCAATTTCAGCACGGGGGCGAGCCCTTCGGGCCTTTCCGATTGCCTCTCAATCGCGTTCAGTCCCAGCCATCGCAGCAAACCGTTGTCGCTGCGAACGAGGCGGTCCCGTTGTTCGTCGCTGATGTCAAATTGTATCGAAAGCGAAATGTCGCTGACGATCTGGCTCAACAAGGACAATCTCATTACATCCGCGCCCAGAGGTTCGATTGACACGCGCGCCACTTGGGCTTCGGCAATCGTCAGCAGAGTATCTGAGGCATACCACCACAGAAGCTTGATGGCGTAGCTCTCCGACCACGTCAGAGCCGCGTATTTTGTTCCGTGGAACAAGTGCTCATGGCGATAGGAGCTGTGTAGCAGGGCCGTGATCGGCATCTGAAAGAGTCGACCGTCCACTACTGCCAGTTCCCTGTCTGTCTCTTCATGCGTTCGACAAAACGATGCTTCGACGAACCGTGCCAGAAATTTAAGAAAACCCCCATCGGATGCGAGCTCGGAAAATCGCCGGTCCCCATCGCGTGAATGCGCAAGCACCTCGCCGAGAACTTCCCACGTCGCAGCGAAGTCGGTGAAGTCGCCCGCCTGCTTGTGCAGGCATTTAGACAAGCCCGCCGTATCGTGCAGCGCAAGAGAATCATCGTTGAGCAGGCCCAACGCCGCCATCTGTTCCTTCAATCGGTCACCGCTCAAGCCTTGTAAAGACGGCTCGCCAGTCCATGTGCTTAGCACGTCGCCCGCCTGGGCCTTTTCGAGGAATCGTAGTGGCTCATAGCGCCGCGGCTCCGTCGAGGACGCCGTTGAGTCGAAGAGAAGCCGCATGGAGGGGTTCTCCGTCTCCCCGGCCGACCGTGCCGTCTCGGCCTCCTGCACCAGCGCGGATTTGTATTGCTCGACCTTGAGCAGAATATCCGCAGGGATCGGGGTGACCAGCAAGGGGTAGTTTTCGGCGGCTTTCTGAATCGAATTGGACAAATTGAAACCGGCGATCGGCAGGCCGTCCGGCCCGACGACCAATAGATAACGATCATGCAGTCGGCCTTCTTTTAGACCGTAGATGCGCAGCTTGATGCGCTTCAACAGGCGGCCATTGTGCTCGCAGTTTGCAAGCAGGTTGTTGATCCGTTCATGGGGTAGTTTGTCGGACTTGCGACGCATGGGTCTACCTTCTCTGCCCGGCTTGGGCAGAGACGTGAAGACAATATAGTCCGCGCCCGATTCAGCGCAAAGCAGCACTAGACCCAACCCAACATCACCAAAATATGGATCGAAAATGATCACCTGGTGCTGTTTGTATTTGGCCAGCAGCGCCCTGAACCACTCCACGAATTGCAGCCGACCTTCGCCGTCGTCCTGGCTCCAACGCAG
This sequence comes from Paraburkholderia sediminicola, assembly GCF_046026855.1. Lineage (GTDB taxonomy): Bacteria > Pseudomonadota > Gammaproteobacteria > Burkholderiales > Burkholderiaceae > Paraburkholderia > Paraburkholderia sediminicola_A. The sequence goes on from NZ_JAQQET010000010.1 coordinate 196,892, forward strand.
AAAAAAGCGCGCCTCGGACTTCGGCGGGCTGAGGCGCTTAAAAAGGGATTCGAGATCGCGATTGACCGGGACCCAAGGGTCTGCCTCGCGCCTACCGATGTGATTGGTAAATCCCATATTGCCGCGATTGACGGTCAAGGCCGCCTTTACTCGTGCCGATGCGGTTGGCCGGGCCGCATTTTCCAACCAATCGAACTTGACTGGACTTGCACTGTGACCAACTGCATGCCCTTGAAGACGGATCTCGCGAATATAAAAGAGGCGCCAACGGCAACACAGCGTGCTGACGCCGGAGATGTTGTCAGGAAATCCGAAAATTTCCAGTTCAGTGCTGTCGGTCCTCTCGCGAAGCTGATCGCTCAGCTCAAACTTGCATTCAAACTCGCCGTCCTCATTGCGCAACGCTGTGGCAATACTCGAGTAAGCGACTTGGCCTCCGTTCTCGATACTCATTCTGAACTGGAATCCATTAAAATGAGCCACTTGCATCGGATTAAATCGCGCAACTAAGGTGTGCGGAGCGTCGGCCCAGCTCACGCCTAGCAGGGGGCGCTCGAAGTCGTCGAGAGTAGGAAAGACTAGTAACTCGAGATCGCCGAAACGAGAGGTGTCGGCGCCACCAAACTCTAGGCCCGTATCCGCGTTGAGATTCTTCACCACGAAGTCAGTCAAGGCCACGTCGTAGTCTTCGCCAAGGCGAAACAGTGCCCCTTTGTCGATCTGGGTGATCGAAGCACTGAAGGCCCCGGCGGCGCCGTGCGGGCTGGATGGCGAGTGTCGGTCATGCGCGTCACGGTTAAGCAGGTAGACGACGGGGCGGTAAATCAGATTGCGAGCGGCAGGGAGCGCGATCGCTCCGAACCGTTCTTTCAGTTGGTCCGGGAGCCCGAATCCCAGCTCTTCACTGATGGTGGAGACAGTTTGGCCGGCGCTCAATCGCCGTAGGAGGTTCGCACAGTGGATGCTCTTGACGTAAAGGTTGAGTAAAACAATTCGCGCCTGCACTTGCCCGAAGGTATAGAAATTATCGTCATAGCTGGCTGACCAGCGTTCGTTCGAATGGCTGTAGGGAAGCAGGCGACCGTAGACTATGCGATGTTCAATCAATTGCCCGGAGTTGATCTGCAAGACCCACAACTGCAGCGCGCAGTGGCGGCCGTCCTTCGAGAACAACCTTTCTAGCCTGCCATCATTGAGCAGGTCGTCTAAATTTGGAGCAATCGATTCCACGCGAGTACTTTTTTGCATAGCGATGTCAGTGTTGGTGCTGGAATAGGTCAATTCAATGCAGATTTACTGCCCGCAATGTGCCGTGAACCCTGTGGTTCCAGTTTCGCGTGGGCGGTTCTTCGCGACAACCGGCTAGAATTCTTAATTAGCGGCACAGCGACGGAAATCGGAGTTTTTAACCGGCTTCGTCAATCTTGGATGCTTTCCCGCAGTGCGGAGATAATTTCATGCATGTCTATGCCCCTCCCGCCTTCGTGAGAATCCGCTTGAGCATCTCTGGGACTGTTCCTTTCGCTTCAAGCGTCGCAGTCCGGTAGGCATACTGATTCTTTGCAAGCAGAATTCCGGCAGCCACCTCAATCGCCGCACACGACGTGGCCCACTCCGTCCAGTTGGACTCTAGGTAGTTCTCAAGGTGGTCGCTCAGGGTCGCGACACGATCACCGACCTGTTCTGATGGGAAATCAACCTCGGTCCCACCGAGGTACTTCAACAGCCGACGGTTCTCTGTCGAAAACTTCGTGCGCTCGCCATCTATAGCGGTCTGATTCTTGCCCGCAGCGTTAGCCCGCACCTCGAAGGCACTGTCTCCGTCGAAGAGTACGTAGGTCGGAATCCCGAGGCAGGAAAGGATGGCATGAGCAAGCGGGATTCCACCCTTGCCTCCGGCCGGAACAATCGACAGTCCTTGGGATTCGAGACGCCCCACCGCATCCCGATCGCCGATGCTGTAGAACACGGCTGCCTCTGTATCACCCTCGACGAGCAGCACATGCGCTGCGAACAATGCGACCGAGAGGCGATTCGTGACGACGCCATCGAGTTGACGGCCAACCTGGTCAGCATCTACTGTTCCGTTGAGCCTCGTCTTCACGTCGTCGATCGTGGCGAAATGAACAGTGACCACAGGGGTCTCGTCAGACGACCTCGTCAGCCGCCTGATCTGGTCGAAATGTCTAGCCTCAAGGAAATAGGGGCTATGAGTCGCATAGGTCACTTGGATACGCATGCTTGCATTCTCGGCAAGCGATCTTAGTACCTTCGCGAAGGTCTGGGCCTGAATCGGGTGTTGAAAGAGCTCCGGCTCCTCAATCGCCAGGCATATGACACCCTCTGCCGACGCCGCACCTGACTGCGCTAGAAGTTGGAGCGCCGAAACCAGGAGCGTGCGCTGAAAGCCATGTCCCTGTCGCTCCACAGTGGTCTCGGTTGCGCCATCGAGCACGGCGACTTCGAACGTGGTCCGAGGGGCCTTGAGCTCCACTTCGGCAGGAGAAACCGTGACAGATCGACCAGGCGAGTAAGATCTGACGACCTCATTGAGCTGCGTTGTCATAGCGTCCAACTGCCCCTTGAACTTTTCCTCGTAGACTTTCTGCTGCTTCGCGCGCGACTCTTCGACGATAGTCGCGATCTCCTCATCAGCAGCAGCACGATCAACTGAACGCTCAAGGATTCGACCGATGATGCTCGCCTTGCCGTCGGTCGACTCCTCACTTGCCCGAAGGTCGGCGGTGACCAGGACGAAGTCGAAAAGGCCACTCATCTTGCCGCCGCTGTTGAAGCCGAAGAAGTTGGTCTGCAGCGCTTCGGGGGAGTCGACAAGCTGGTCAGTGTGGGAGGACTCCCAGGCCGTCATCGCCTGATCGACTGCTGCACCTGTATTGGCCGCGGCGAGGTTTAGATCCGAACGGCTACTGCGGAGATTGGCATATAGTTCCCTCTTTGCTGTCGCGCCGCCTGCTGCTTTGATCGCGTTGAATTCTAGAAAGCCCTTCGCATTCGCCGAGAGCACCTCAGAGCCGTCAGGCGACCGGAGCTTCCATGCTGTGAATGTGGCAACGCCGTCCGGTACGTACTTGCCAAGTGCTTCGCGATCCTTGCCGGTGAGATCGGTGAAGGTGACTTGAACCTCGATGTTCTCGGTAGTGATTCCGAAGGAACAGTCCTTCTCCGTCAGCGAGCCGGGCTTACCGTTGAAGTACCAGTCGAGCGCACGAAGCACAGTTGACTTCCCGGCACCATTCGGCCCGATGAATGTCGTGACGGAATCGAAGGGGATCGTCACGTCTTTCAACGTGCGGAAGTTTTTTACGCGAACAGATTGAATCTTCATTGCGGATTCCAGCCTCTTGTACTTTTTGCCGAAAACAGAGTTACGGGCGCCGACTCACTACCCGTAAAAGCAGTCTATCGCCGGCTTATTTCTGAGCGCGTCCCACGCAGCAACCCGCGACAGTCCGGTTTGGTGGCGCAGTGGAAACAGTTGACGCGTGTGCCCTGAGGTCTAGCTAACGATGGCTATCCGCGAATCCCAAGAGCTATGCTTTCCGGACGGGATGGAACGACGTCCGGGAAATGTTTGAGCGAGGATAGTAAGCCGTGACATCTGGTTGAGGTCGAAACGTCGCCAGTCAGGGAGTCCACCGTTGCTACTTCGCCCCCCTGTCTGATAGCCGAGAATTTGCTGGGCTCCATTTGTAACGCCATATACATGGGGTTCGACAATGCGCAGGAGATTCCGGTAATAAAACTCTATCAACTGTTTATTCGCGATAGCTTCTAATATTAGTTTTTCCACTTGGCCCCCGTTTTTGTTATTCGGCAAGTCCGCGTGACGTCAAAGAAAACAGCCACCGCAGAAGCAATACTTGCCACATAATCAATCGCATGCTCAATGTAGACGGTAAACGTTGCTGAATCCAGAGCAAATTGCGCCGACCGAGAGGGAACGACAGTGAATTCAGTTACCTGTTAGCGTCGCGGCAAAAAATGAGATTGAGCCGATGGACGTGCTCTCCCCATCGGCGGCATGTATTGAAGATTGTTGGACGTCTGCCGGGCAGCTTCCCGGCCAGTTGCACACCGTGCTTTGATGCAGGCTTCCAACAGTCCTAAACACAAGTACGCATTCGCTAGCGGTGCGACCAGTCATTCGCGACTGCCGACTTTGAATGTCAGGAAAGAGACCAGTAGCCGCCGACCAATGCCAATACTCGAATGACTCCAAAGGCCGACCAGCGGACTTCCGTGCCCTGCACATTGCAAAATCGCGCCAACACCGCTTAGAGCGCCCTGCTCCACAACGCCTCGCCGACGTTTGGCGCGATAACGGGTGTTATCGCGGCTATCCACGTGAGCGCATGCACTGCTGCGAGAATCTGACTACTCCCGCCCGCCTCCTCAGACCTTGATGATAGAAGATCGATCTATTGCCGTAACCGGTTGGCATTTTTTGCTGTCAGTGTCGGGCTCCCAAGCGAGCCACTCATTACGCGTCTATCAACACACCAGAAAGCGGCTAGCATACTCGGCTAATCTTTCCCATCACCAGCGATGAAGATCGTAAGGAAAAAATCCAGAATCAGCTTCGATGCGGCTATTATTCGACCCAGCCTGATGTACCGACGTGGTCAGTGAGTAACCTGCTCAAAGCCGCGATCTTTCGACTACCCTACTTCTTCTCGAATCGCGACAAACAGGGAATGCGGTGACGGGACGTAGTGCTTCGCGTATTCCGTGACATCCAGGCCAAAACCGGATTCCCGGAAAATATCGTGGAGCCGGTCTTGCGATTGAACAGCACTGCCGGCGTCGAGACCAGAGACGGTGGTTTCAAACCAGGTCGCGAACGAGTCGGCGTTCACCACAATCGTGATTTGGAGTACGAGCCTAGGGACTACCGGTTGGTCTTACACGCTGCATCATCTCAAGTTCGAGCAAGCGCAATTCCTTCACATATCCAAGCTGAATCTCACCCATCTGTGTCGGCACTACAGGTATTTCCCGAAACAACGATACGGTCGAAAGACCTTCGTCACGCGCGCGAATTCGCTGGGACACGGCGCCATGCGAAATACGCCGTGCCCGGGCTGCGTCCTCAAAGCGTCCCTGCCCGATAACTGCCCCGAAAGTTTCCAACTGAAGACGATCCAGCATCTACATTTCCAAGGGTACCCCCGCATTTGGCGTCAAATTTTCTACGATCAACTCCCAAAATCCCGGTACCACCTACGCTCTTCGAGCGAAACGTGGTTTTCTTCAGCAAGTCATACACTGGTATTCTTTTGGCTGGCACAGCCCCACGTCCACCGCACACAACACAAGTGAAGCGACTGCACCGAACTTGCACGCGTCAGCGAAAATCAGATCGATCAGTGGGCCGCAGCCGCTGCCTCGGCATCCCCGCCGCCCTTTGCTGGTCGCGTGATCCAGATCAACGGGATGATAACGATGAAGATGACGGCTGAGATGTAAAAGATATCGTCAAGTCCCATCATCGCGGCTTGGGTGTTCACCGTGGAATCGAACAGCGCATGCGCCGACTGCGTGTTCAGATGCAGCAGCGACTTCGTCGAATCGATCCATCGGTTGAATAAGGGATTGTCGGGACTGGCCTGCTCGGTGAGCCGGGTGTGATGTAGAACGGTCCGATTGTTCCACTCGTTGCTGGCGAGCGAGGTGCCAACAGCACCGCAAAACACCCGCGCGAAATTCGATAACCCCGCGGCTGCGGGAATGCGATGGGCCGGTTGACCGGACAGGATGATGGCCGTCAGCGGCACGAAGAACAACGCCATCGGAATCCCCTGCAGCAGCGTCGGCAGCACGAGATGCCAGGTATCGATCTCGACCACGTATTGCGAGCGCATGAAAAAGACGATCGCGAACCCGACAAACGCGAGGGTTGCGATGATACGCGCGTCTAGGCAAGCCATGATACGGCCCATTGCCGGCGCGAGAATCACTGCGAAAATACCAAGCGGCGCGGTGACCAAGCCCGCGTCGACAGAGCGGTAGCTCAGGTACCCTTGCATCCATTGCGGCAGCAGCACAAGGTTGCCGAAAAATACCGCATACGCAATCGAAATTGCGATGGTGCCACCGAGGAAGTTGCGCTGCCCGAAGAGTCGCAGATCAACGATCGGATTCTCTTCGGTCAGCTCCCAGATTAGGAAGAACGCAAAGCTTACGACTGCCGTGATCGCGAGTCCAACGATGACGGGCGAATTGAACCAATCGAGATCCTTGCCTTTATCGAGCATCACCTGAAGTGCGGCGACCCACGCGATCAGCAGGCCGAGGCCGACGACGTCAATGGGCAGCTTCCGGGTCTGCGTTTCGCGGGTGCGGTAGATCGCCCAAGTGACACCGGCCGCAAAGATGCCGACCGGAATGTTGATATAGAAGATCCATGACCAGTTGTAGCTGTCGGTGATCCAGCCGCCGAGCAGCGGTCCGGCAATTGGGCCGACAGTGGCGGTCATTGCCCACAGCGACAGCGCCGTCGCCGATTTTTCTTTCGGATACGAGCCGAGCAGAAGTGCCTGCGACAGCGGGATCAGTGGGCCGGCCACGACGCCCTGCAGAACCCGGGCGCAGAGCAGAATCGGCAGGGTGGGCGCCATTCCGCACATCCACGACGCGAGCACGAATGCAAGGATGGCGCCGACAAACAGCTTCACCTGCCCGACCCTTTGCGTGAGCCAGCCAGTCAACGGAATCGACACCGCGTTGGCGGCGGAAAACATTGTAATGACCCATGTGCCCTCGTCGACGGACACGCCGAGATCGCCGGAGATGTTCGGGATCGCAACGTTAGCAATCGATGAGTCCAGCACCGTCATGAACGTAGCGAGTGCAACAGCGAGGGTTGCAAGAACGAGCCGGCCGCCTTGCAGTGGAGGAGGAGAAGCAAGTGTCTGAGCCATGGGAAACCTCGTAGGAAGTCGGTGCGGCTTACATCAGTTTCGAATCGGTCTGAGCGCCCGCTTGTGAGCCCACCCTTCCGCCTGTCGTTGCCGCATGGGTCCCCACCTTTTGTGCGGCGCTGTCTGTACCCGCGTTTTCGGCGATGATGCGGGCGATCTCTGCGTCGGCCTGATCACCGTACTTCTCGAATACGTTGGTCTGGTAGACGGTGTTCTGTGCGTTGCCGAGTTCGGTGCCCGAGTCATCCTTGATACTCACGTCAGCTTGCATCGACAGGCCAATGCGCAGCGGATGCTTTTCAAGCTCCTGAGAGTCGATCTCGATCCGTACCGGCAGGCGCTGTACGATCTTGATCCAGTTGCCCGTCGCGTTCTGCGCGGGTAGCAGCGAGAACGCCGAGCCGGTACCGGCCGAGAAACCGACCACCTTGCCGTGGAACGCGACCGACGAACCGTACGCGTCCGCAGTCAGCTCAACCGCCTGGCCGATGCGGATGTGCTTCAGTTGCACTTCCTTGAAGTTCGCATCGACCCACACGCCATTCAGCGGCACGATCCCCATCAGCGGATTGCCCGGCGACACGCGCTGGCCGACCTGCACCGAACGTTGCGCGATATAGCCGGTGACCGGTGCGGGCAGTGTGTTGCGCGCGTTTGCGAGGTACGCGTCACGGACTTTTGCGGCGGCGGACTGCACGTCCGGATGCCCCGCGATCGTCGTATTGGCAGTCAATGCGCGATTCGCGGCGAGCTGCTGCCGGGCGGCATCGAGTGCGGCCACTGCGCTCTTCACGGCATCGCGTGCGTGTGAGATATCTTCCTGCGACACTGCACCCGTTCCGGCGACCGTCAGCCGGCGGCGCAGGTCGTCCTGCGCGCGCGACAGATCGGACTGGCGTACGGCGACCTGCGCGAGGTATTGATCGTCGTTGGCAAAAAGGCCGCGTACCTGACGTACCGTCTGTCCCAGGTTCGCTTCCGACTGCTGGAGCGCGACGCGCGCATCGGCCGGGTCGAGCGCAACAATCGCGTCGCCGGCCTTGACGGTCTGCGTGTCGTCCGCGTTCACGGCGATTACCGTACCGGTAACTTGCGGCGTGATCTGCACGACGTTGCCGTTCACGTACGCGTCGTCGGTCTCCTCATGGAAACGTGCGACGAGGAAGTAATACAAGCCGTATGCAATCGCGGCGATCAGGATCGCGACGACAAGCAGCACTGTGGTGCATGTGCGCTTGCCGTTGTTCACCGGTTGGGTTTCGGCGGCAAGTTGCTGGGGAGTGTTCATGGATAGGCTCCGTGATCTTTCAATCTGTGTAGTTCACCAGGATCGGCTTTCGGATTCAGTTCGCCGCGGCATGATGAGCGACCGCAGCAGCGGGGACAGCAAGTGCATCGTCTGGCACGGAGAGACCGGCCTGCATCGCATCGAAACCGCCACCGAGCGCCTGGATGAGGCCGACCTGCATGTCACGGCGTGTCATCTTGAGATTCATCACCGCCTGTTCGGCCACAAGGCGGCTTTGATCGGCGGTCAGTACCTGCAACTGCTCCGACAGGCCGGCCTTGTAGCGGATGACGGCTAGTTCGTATGCTTTCGTCGATGCATCGAGCGCGCGTTGCGCGTCGCCCATCTGCCGGTCGATCGAGCGGATCGACGACACTTGCGTCGCCGCATCGGACAGCGCATTGATCAGCGTCTGGTTGTAGTTCGCGACGTCGAGGTCGAAGTCGGCGTAGCGGCCCTTCAACTGCGAGCGCAACTCGCCAGCATCGAAGATCGGCAGATGCAGCGCTGGGCCGAACTGCACCTGGCGGCTCGCGGAGGTCAGAAAGCGGCCCCAGCCGAACGCATCGAAACCGAAGCCGGCCGACAGATTGACGTCCGGGAAGAACTCAGCCTTCGCCTCTTTCACGTCGTGCATCGCCGCTTCGATCTGCCAGCGCGCCGCGACGATATCTGCGCGGCGCGATACAAGGTCGGCTGGCAGGTTGTCAGGCAGCGCGACGATCGCGCCTGGGGTCAACACCGGCTCGGCGATCTGCAGGCCGCGGTCGGGGCCTTTGCCGAGCAACGCGCCGAGCTGATAGCGCACGACAGTGATCTGGCCGTCGAGGTCGCTGAGGTTCGACCGGGTGGTGGCGATGTTGCCGATCGCGGTCTGCTTCTCGACGTTCGTGTCGAGCCCAGCCGAAACGCGGCCGTTGGTGATCCGGCCGATATCCTCTCGATTACGGATTTCACGCTGCGCGATATCGCGTAGCGCGTACAGCAACGCGAGGCGGTTATAGGTGCTCGCAACCGATGCGGCGAGCGTGACGCGCGCCTGCTGCATGTCGGCTTCAGCAGCCTTTTCCTGCGACACAGCCTGGCCCAGACGCTGACGGCTCTTGCCCCACAGGTCCAGATCCCACGACGCGCTCGCGAGCACGTTGTTCTCGCTGTACCAGCTTCCACCATACGGAGGCGGATACAGCGCATTGCCAGGGAACAGCTCGCGACTCCACGAATAGCTGGCATCGACTTTCGGATACAGTGCCGAACGCGTGCTTTCGATATACGACGAGGCTTTGGCAAGACGCGCCTGCGCCTGAGCGATCGACGGGTTGCCGCCCAGCGCTTCGGCGATCAGCTTCGGCAGTTGAGGGTCACCGAACTGGTTCGCCCAGTTGAGCAACGGCCATTGACCTCCTCCAGCGGGCAGGCTCTGCGCCGACTCGTACTGCGCCGATGACAATATCTGCTTGTCGCTCCTGATGCCGGCGTAGTTCGCGCATCCTGTGAGGGTGAGTGCCGTCACAGCGGCGGTGAAAACAACCCGGCACGGAAATGCAGGCGCGGACAGGAAATGGGATTTCATCGCTCGACTCTTTGAGTGGAATGTAATGATGGACACTGCAACCAATCTATTGCGGTTTGCCGTCACAATTGGTTGTCGTATCACGGGATGCCCCCGTTTGATCCCCGGCGTTGACCAGCACGCGTTCGTCGAACTGGTAGTCACAGATTTCTGCGGGCGGCATGAATGACGAGTCAGTCATGATCTAGATGCCTTCAATGGAGAGTGAGACGTGAATGCCTGAGTTATGGAGAAACTTCGTGGCTGATACCGATTCTGCTTACACCAGTTCTGAGCCGCTCCTTGCATCGTACAAGCCAGTTTTACGCGCTCTGATGCTTTTGCCGCCGTTGGGTCACGTTTGTACAATTTCGACATCCACGTCATCACCATAGGTGTCGAACACGACGGTCCGCTAAGCTCGTTTTGCGAAACGCAGTCCCGTTATGCCGTAACGCAAGAGAAGAATCAGAAAGGGTAAGAGTCCACACTAACCAAGGCTCCGTTCAACCGTCCGCCAGCCTGGCCGCGAGGGATCAACCCATATAGGGGAGATTGGCCCTAAGCCAAACAAGGCAATCACCGCGGGCTCCGTGGCCTCGGCACGAACGCCGTCGTAGTGAGGCGTCAGCGCCTGGCGTTCAACGTACTCACCTGGATGAACAGGAATGGTCTTCTCGGGATGGAATTGCTCACCCGCGGCAACCCACCATGTACCGGACAGAACTACGGCATGCCGGGTAGTCACATACGAATGAGGAGAGCTCATGTAGCCTGGATACCAGCGCGCAAGCTGCACATAGCAGCCTGAAAGATGCGTGGAACCAGACAGGTCGGCTGTCTCGAAGCTCTGGGTCGGAAAGCCCGGTGGAGTAGCCCAATGCATATTGCCGAGCGGGACAATCGAAGTGCCCCGACCTGGAACGTCTGTCTTTGATCCAGCCGCCTCTGACTGGCGGGTCATTGGGAAGAACAAAGATATCAATGGTAGAGCTAACAAGCCACGGCGTAGACCTGAAATACCATCGCAACTTTTCCGCATGATGAACCTCGGATTACGCAATACGTTAGCAATCGTTCGTGTCTTCGGACTGGCCGCTATCTCCACTACGGATAGCTTTACCTGGTGAGCTGTGATTCGGGCGATTGCACATTTCGCATTTCCAACTCATGGCTACCCTGGACAGCGTTGCCAAAAACGAACATCGATTTATCGCCCGATGGGTCAGTCGACCAAGCAGGAAAATCACTGTGCTGGCGATATCACAGGAGGGTGAACCCCGAATAGGAAACACAGAACAGGAACGGGTTGACTTGCCTGATTTAACGTCGTCAGTAATGACTCAGTTTCCAGTCTCGCCCCCTAGCGCCACAGGTTGGTTTGTGCGAGATCGATCACCTGGTCCGCCTGCCCGTTCAGGATCGCCTTGACCATATAGAGCGAAAACCCTTTCGCCATTTCGAGGTTGACCGCGGGAGGCATCGCCAGCTCCATCCGATTGACAACGGCGTCGATCAGCACCGGGCCGTCGTGGGCGAAAGCCATGGCAATGCCGGGTTCGACATCGTCTGGCTTCTCAAGGCGGATGCCGCGGATTCCGACGGCTTCGGCCATGGCAGCGAAGTTCGGGTTGTTCAGCTCGGTGCCGATCGGCACGAACGACGTGGATTTCTGTTCGAGTTCAATGAAGCCAAGCGCGCCGTTGTTGAAGACCACTACCTTCACCGGCAGACCCAGTTGGGCCAAGCTCAGGAAATCGCCCATCAGCATCGCGAAGCCGCCGTCGCCCGACATGGAGATGACCTGGCGCTCGGGAAAGGCCGCCTGCGCGCCAATCGCCTGCGCCATGGCGTTCGCCATCGAGCCGTGCCAGAACGACCCCATTAGCCGACGCTTGCCGTTCATCGCGAGGTAGCGGGCGCCCCACACCGTCGGCAGGCCAACGTCGCAGGTAAACACGGCGTCTTCCGACGCGCGGTCGCTGATTGCTTTGGCAACCTGCTGCGGATGGATCAGTGACTTCCTCGCACCGGCCTGCGCCAGCGCGTCGAGATCCTTGCGCGCCTTGTGGTAGTGCTGCTGCGCCTGCGTGAGATGCGCAGAGTCAGTTTTTTCCTGCAATTTCGGCATGAGCGCCGCGAGCGTCGCCTTAACGTCGCCGACGATGCCCAGATCGAGTGGCACTCGACGCCCGAGATTGCCGGGGCGAATGTCGATCTGGACGATCCGGGTGCCCGTTTTACGCGGATAGAACTGGCTATACGGAAAATCCGTTCCCAGCATCAGCAGCAGGTCACAATCGAGCATCGCGTAGTAGCCCGATGAAAATCCGATCAAACCAGTCATGCCCACGTCGTACGGGTTGTCCCATTCGACGTGCTCCTTGCCGCGCAACGCGTGCACGATCGGCGCTTTAAGCCGCCCGGCCAGCGCCATCACTTCGTCGTGTGCGCCCGCGCAGCCCGACCCGCACAACATGGTGACGCGGCCCTGCTCGTTGAGGATCGAGGCCAACCGGCCGAGATCGCCTTCGGCCGGCGTAACAACCGCCTTGGGCGGCAACAGGCCCGCAGCCGACGGAGGTGGCGCATCCACCGCTTGTTGCAACGCGACGTCTCCCGGAATCACGACCACCGCCACGCCGCGCTTGCCAGTCGCCTCGCGGATCGCGATCTCGAGCGTACGCGGCATCTGGTTGGCGCTCGAGATCAGCTCGCAATAGTGGCTGCACTCTTTGAACAACGACTCCGGATGGGTTTCCTGGAAATAGCCGCTGCCGATTTCGCGCGACGGGATATGCGCGGCAATGGCCAACACTGGAACCCCGGAACGATGGCAATCGAACAGGCCATTGATCAGATGCAGATTGCCTGGGCCGCAACTGCCGGCGCAGACAGTGAGCGAACCGGTCAGATGCGCTTCGGCACCGGCAGCGAACGCAGCGGCCTCTTCGTGCCGTACATGGATCCAGTCAATTTCCTCACGACGTCGGATCGCATCGGTCAAGCCGTTGAGGCTGTCACCGACGATCCCATACACCCGCTTAACGCCAGCTACCACAAGGACTTCGACAAACTGCTCCGCTACGGTCATTGACATGACACCTCTCCTGTGAAGAACGACTGATTGAGTGCAGGTATGTGCCAGCCCTGTGGGGCTTCACCTGCGGCCTGGTCGGAGGGCACGTCAAGCCGAGTTTCGCCAGAGAACCATTGCGCCAGGCGCCCGTGTTCCAACCCCGGTCGAACGGCGGCGAGTCGCCGGTAAGAGCTTCCACGCCTTAGCTGGACCAGGGAAGAATCTGTTGACGCTGCGCGCCCAAGCCTTCGATGCCGAGCTCAATAACGTCTCCTGCTTTGACGAACACTGGCTCCGGCTTGTGGCCCAACCCAACGCCTGCTGGTGTTCCCGTAGCGATAATGTCGCCCGGCTCAAGTTCGATAAATTGGGAGAGGTAGCTGATCACCGTGGGGACATCGAAGATGAAATTCTTTGTGTTGCCGTCCTGATGCCGCTTACCATTCACATCGAGCCACAAATGTAACGAGCCGGGGTCAGCCACTTCGTCGCGAGTGACTAGCCACGGACCTATCGGCGCAAAGCCTGGGAAGCTCTTTCCTTTTGTCCACTGACCGCCCCGCTCCATCTGATAACTGCGTTCCGTAAAATCATTGAAGGTGCAGTAGCCTGCGACGTAGCTGAGCGCATCCTCTTTCCCAACGTAGAGGGCGCGCTTGCCAATGACGATGGCGAGCTCAACCTCCCAATCGGCTTTCTGTGCGTCTTTAGGTAGCCGTATGTCATCGTTGGGACCGCTGGGACGGCATCCTTTGAGGAACACGACTGGCTCTTCCGGAATCGACAGCCCGGTTTCCTTTGCATGGTCGGTGTAATTCAGACCAATACACACAATCTTGCCGGTTTGCGCCACCGGTGGGCCGAGACGAACAGGGCCGCTGACAACAGGTAACGCCTTGGCGTCGATTGCGGCGATCTTCGCGAGGCTAGCGTCCGACAACGCTGCCGGATTGATATCCGCTATAGCTGAGGACAAGTCGCGCAACATGCCGTCGGCGTCTACCAAAGCGGGTTTCTCTGCGCCAGGGGCGCCAAATCTAGCTAGCTTCACAACATTCTCCTAATTGATTGACGCTACCGAATCTAATGGGTGAATACTTCTCTGTTCGTTTGTCTGCACCCGACGAAGACACAGCACAACGGCCGACAAAATATTCCGCAACGCGTAAGCGCGGGCATCGCATCCCTCTTGGTCATCTTTACAACTTGGCAGCATCATTCCGGTAGCCCAGACTGGGCTTTCCTACTGAGTTCTTTTAGCCATATTTCGTGTTTGTCAAACAGAGCTTTTTGCATTTCCTTGCCGGCGACGAGAGCCATCCAGTCAATCTGTGTTTCTTCAGTCACTACATTCGTGGTCCCGTCGGGAAGCGGTGTCAACACCCAGCCATGGAATGCGTTTATTCCCGACCCTCTGCCGACCCATGAAAGTCTGGATGCAACCTCGAATTCGTGAACAGTCGACGTAAGTCTTAAGCCAAACGTATTCCAGCGAAACTTGGAGCCAATGCGTAGGTTCGGGCCCGGCCACATTGTGAATTTGACTTTGTCGGCGTCCGGATACCAGGTTGGCCAAAGATCCGCCCGAATTAGCCATGCCCAGATAGTTTCCGGTTTGGCCGGAATGGTAATTTCATTACGAGCGTAAATATGGGCAGTTTCCGGTCTGTACTTTTTAGGCCAGAAAACTGCCGGTGAGGGGTTGGAGCTGCTCATAGATCGTCCTGTTCAGGTTGTGAATCCTTGAGTTCTCTTTGCGCAGTGTTCCGAATGCGCCTCCGTTCCGCTAACCGGCCAAGCCGGCCTTCCGATTTCTGTCAATCGGAAGGCCATGCTATCGAGCAACCCTGTTAATCCCGTGCCCCTGCTCAATCGCTCAATCGGGCCGCAAGCTGCGCGACACGCTCGCCCAGCAGACGCGCCGTTTCCAGATCACCCGATCGGGGCGCTTCATCCGGTGATGCGTCGGCCGGAGATACCGCCAGGGCACCCGTAAAGCCTGCAGTCCAGTTAACATCGCTCGGGCCGCTCGCCTTTGAATTGGCAGGAAGCAGTCCAGTACCAACCCATACCTGGCCATGCTGTTGTGAAAGCGTCCAGAAGTATTCGATCGTCACGAACTTGTCGCCATTTACCGACGCCGAGTTAGTAAAGCCTGCTGCGACCTTGTCCTTCCACGCCAAAGAGAACCATGGTTTTGACGAGGCGTCCGCAAACTTTTTGAACTGCCAGGCGGGACCGCCCATATAGGTCGGACTGCCGTAGATGATCGCGTCGGCGCGACCAATCTCATCGAATGTACCGTCCGGCAGATCACCGTTTTTATCGATCTGGTACAACCGGGCATCGCCGACAGATGCAGCGCCTGCCTGTACGGCCTCGGCCTGCTTGGTCGTGTGACCGTAACCACTAAAGAAAACAATCGCAATGGTCGTCATCAGAACTACTCCTTGCATTAACTAGAACGGGTTGAAATGGAGGACGGAGGCGTAGGCTGCAAGTATCCTTAACTCATGAAATTTCTATCAGACTTTCTATCCGATCAGCAGAAAACGGAACAGGATGTATTCGCAGACCATCCGAACTGTTGGTTCAGGCAACCATGGCTTGTTTAGCAATGGTTGCTAACCGGACGCGACCGCGGCCCCCTCGGACCGGCGCCTCTCGCTCATGTGAGCGACCGCTGCGTCGAGCAACTGCTCGACCGCCTGCAATTCAGTCTCATCGCGTGGCGCATAGACAAACATGTACGTAATAGGTAAATCCAAACGTCCCGCGAGCGAATGAAGTTCGCCCCATCCTCGCTCGATGGCAGTAACCGTGTCGCTCGGACTCATGATCATGTGCATCGACCCATCGCCCGGATGAATGTGGCCGACTTCGCCTTTCGTACCCAGTGCGTAGACATGCCCGCATTGCGGGTGGCAAAGGGTGACTGCATCGCTGTGTTTCTCAAAATAGCTCTTTTGATAACGGACGACATCTGGGCGCGCAGCGACCGTATCATCGAATACTGATTGCAGGCGAATCAACATCTCGGTACCAATGAACTGACTCAACTGGCGATGAGGAATGGGATGTGGAGCAATTTTCGGCCTGGGCCCAGCTCGTTGGATCATTGAGCCAAGGTAAATGTGGTCATCGATGCCACCCCTGCTCGGATCCAGAAGGCTAGCGACCGTCGTCAACTTACTTTTTGCGAGTCGTAGGCGAGTCATCCGAACCCACCCACGTGCTGTATGCGGAAGTCCTCCCTCGCCCAGCGATTTCCATGCTCGAAAGTCGTGAATAATCCATAAGATCAAGCAGAACGTTGCCAGTACAGCACCCGAGATGAATAGTTGCATAACGGTTATTTCGGTATCAGCAGTGGTCAGCATAGGCAAAGAAAGTGCGTTGAGGCCACCAATTCGGCAATCACTCCAGAGAATCCCATCATAAGTATTTAAAATTAGTAATCCTAAATTCGTATTTTATGGATAACGATCGATTAATATTGTCGGGTTGCTTTCTCGTGTTCTTTCGTAGCCCGGCTTCCCGCAGCAATCAACTCAGTGAATCGCTCCAAATCCTCCCGCAACAAGACTACCTTAGAACAAGAACGGGAATCTTTTCGCGCCTACCAGCATGTCGCTTCGCGTAAACCCAAGACAACTTTCTATCAGCATCTTGTAGTTGGCCTGTCAGCCCGTGGACGCATGCAATCAATCTCCGATTCGTCTGCGCACGCAATCTCTCCAGTCTGCCAGACTCCTCCGATGAGAATCAAAAGCCGCGCTGCCGTTCGCATCTGGAGTTCCTTGCTTCGCCATCAGACGGTCAGTATGGACGCGGTGTGATTGATACGCGCCTCCGACCCGATCAACATCTGTGCCAATTCGATCAGATGCGAAACCGCACGAAAATAGTCCAGAAAATGCCGTGCGTCCGACTGAGTGTCCGGCCTGAACACACCCGTGAATCGGGATCGAACAATACTGCATTACTCCGCTGGATACCCATCACACTGGACGTCGAACATCGCTGGGACCGTAACCGAATCTTTGGCGAAAGCGTGCAGTAAACCGTGATGGACTGCTGTAACCAATCTCTAGCGCAATCTGCGTCACCGGCAGGTCCGTGACCTGTAGCAATGTGAGGGCTCTAGACATTCGAACGTCGACTAGCAAAGCGTGAAATGACGTGCCTTCGTCGGACAGTCGGCGGCGCAGCGTCGCTTCGCTCACTCCTAGCAGATCTGCCATACGAGGCGCGGTCCAAATGGCGGAAAGATCGTCTGCGATCCTGCGTCGTACCTGTCGCACGAGAGAAGGCCGCTGGCTGTGGCCAAAGTAGGCGCCGTCATGGTCGAGCCAGGTTAGCATCTCGGTCATTCTGACCTTGGCGACTTCCGTTGGAACTTCTGCCGGGTATAAGATGCCTTCCCTTGCATGGGCGAACGCCTGCAGGAAGGAAGTTCCGCCCGACTTCAACACATGAACGTCCCCAATCCGTTGCCCCTTGACAGGTCCTTCGGAATATTGAGCCGTCACGGTGCCGTCGCACGCGAGCCATTGAGCTTCGTAGACACCGGTGGAGGTACAGGGCGTATTGACTACGTCAAATGTTTGTTGCTCTGCGACCGCAATTGCGCAACCGGATTCTACGACACGCTCCTGGCCGCCCCATCGGAGGCGCTTGCGTCCCCGAAGCACCACGATGATCGTTGGACTGTCTATCAGGATCCGGGCCGATAGTAGTTCACGAGCCTGAACGATCTGGGCAGTGGCACCTACGTACGCTCTTACGGCAATCGTACGTTTCATTCCTGCGTCGTCGGAACCCAACATCCGCACAACACCCGTCTCTACGTCGCTCATTTAGAAGATACCCGATTACGCCGGGCTTCTACGCGTACTGAAGCCATAGCGCGCCGGCTGGTTTGCCTGTCCCTCAAACAGGCCGGATCTTTCTACATGACGCAGTACTGCGTCGGTAGTCAGTTCAATATGCGTAGTCATCAGCTTCACGGCCTTGCCTGCATCCCGTGCGAGCATCGCCTCCATCAACGCTTTATGTTCAGCGTCGAGATCACGGTCCGAAGCCGTGAGCGATACAGACAGGTTCCGATAGCGCGCGTTCTGCCTGAACAACATCGCTCGCAGCCTCAGCAGCCATCGGCTGTCGCAGGCGGCGACCAGCGACTCGTGGAATTCCGAGTGAAGGTAACCCCAGTTCCTCTCGTCGTTCGGCAGCGAATCGGCCGCGCTGACTTGATGCGCCTTGGACAGGCGATGGTAGGCCGAAAGGATCGCCGCCTCCCACGTCACGTCGCCTCGGCTGATCGCGCGCTGCAGACACATTGACTCGATTTCAATCCGGACAGCCGTAAGGTCGCGCAAATCTTCCGCCGAGATCGGGGCAACGCGAAAACCCTTCTGCGGCTCGGCAACGACCAGGTCCTCCGAGGTCAGCCGGGAGAGCGCTTCCCGAACAGCACCGACATTGACCTCGAGGAGGTCGGCCAATTCTTTTGCGTTGATGCGTTCTCCGGGCGTTAGCCGGCACGAGAGCACCTCGTCCCGAAGTCGCTCGTAAGTCGCTTGGGTGAGGCTCGCCTTGGATGTTTCGATCAGTTTCATGCAGGCGATGATAGGCCGAAACAAACATAAAATCAACTTTTCTCATTAAAATCTTTTTTTCTTGAAAAAACTATTTTCACGCTTATACTCGACCCAACGCGTGGCGACACCATCGATGTCGCCGAACATCCGGCATTTTTTACGCATTAGCAGAGGAGAAGGCTTTGGCTATTGAGATGCAGCAGGTTGCGGAATCATTCGAGTTTTTGTGGAACGGAGCTGTTTGTGCGCCCAACGGCAGGCTGTTTGCGAGCATGCCCGGCTGGCTCGGCCCGACGCCGGGTGTTGTCGAGATTTTTCCGGACGGAACCTGGAAGCCATTTCCGGGCAATGAATGGAATGGATGGGCTCTTGACAAAGATCCAACTCGCTCTTTCGTGGACGTCAATAGCATCTTCGCGGACGATCGCGGAAGCTTGTGGGTTCTCGACGCGGCAGCACCCTTCTTCGCTACTGCGATCGAAGGGGCGGTGAAGCTCGTCGAGATATCGCTCGAGACGAATGAAGTTAAACGGGTGATTGTCTTCGATCCGAAGGACGCGCATTCAGGCACCCGCCTTGCCCACATTCGCTTTTCAGGCGACCACGCGTTTATGGCTGAGTCTAAGGAAGGATCGTTCTACGTTATCGATCTGCGCGACAACAGCTATCGTCGCATCCTCGTCGGGCATCCGTTGATGCGATGCCTGCCCGATGACGTACCAACCATGGAAGGCCGACGGATTCATCTTCGAGACGGCCGGCCAATGTATATCCACAACGACCTGCTGGAGTTCGGCACCGATCCGAACACGCTGTACTTCATGTGCCTGTTCGGGTCGCGGATATTCAAGACTCACGTCGACACATTCAAGGATCCGACGCTTTCTGACGACGAAATTGCAAGTCACATCTCCGTCGCTTATGAGGTCGGCCCCTGGATCGCCGGGATGTGTCGAGATATGCAAGGGAACATCTACCTTTCCGATGCAGAGAATAACGGCATGTCTGTTCTGCGCCCTGACGGCAGCATTACGCCGATCCTACGCGATGATCAAATTATCTGGCCTATTTCCCCATCAGTCGGCCCAGACGGATACCTCTACTTCCCTGCAACGCAACTCAACCGGATTCCGATGTTTTCTGGAGGAGAGGACAAGGTCGAGCGTCCCTGGAAGATCTTCAAGGTCAAAGTCAGCGAGGCCACGTGATCCGTACAATTTGCCAAAATCACAACAAGGAGATCTCATGTCAACAGCTAAAGTCGTACTAACCGATTATGCCTGGGACTCGCTCAGCATCGAACACGAGATTCTCGACGATCTGGCCGAGTTGACGGTATTGCAAAGCAAGAATTTTGACGAGCTCCTGCCATATCTGTCCGATTGCGATGCATTGCTCAACACATATGCCGGCCCTATCACCGCCGTAGTGATGGAGGCAATGCCAAAGTGCAAAATCATCGCTCGATACGGCATCGGTATCGATACAATCGATCTCGATGCGGCTACCGCGGCAGGAATTATCGTCACCAACAATCCGTCTTACTGCATTTCCGAAGTAGCAGAGCATACCGTCGCGCTGCTACTGAGCGCAGCGCGAAAGATTACTTTCTACGATCGCCGGGTGCGCGAGGGAGAGTGGGACGTGCCAGCGGCCAAACCCATTGCTCGCGTTGCGGGCAAAACGTTGGGGTTAGTCGGTTTCGGAAACATCGCCCGCAACGTCGCTGTCGCGGCTCAGGCACTTGGAATGCGGGTGCTCTTCTCAGACCCGTTTGTTCCGGACAGATATCGTGGCGTCGGCCCGACCAAGGTTGACCTACCCGAACTGCTTGCGCAGTCAGACTTCGTCTCAGTGCACGCACCGCTGACGGCAGATACTCGGCACCTTATCGGAAAGTCAGCATTCGGCCAGATGAAGCGCTCAGCAATTCTTGTCAATTGTGGCCGAGGCCCACTTGTGGAAACTGAGGCACTTGTGACCGCGCTAGATACGGGTCAGATTGCCGGTTGTGCGCTCGATACGACCGATCCCGAGCCTCTTCCGCCACAACATCCACTGCGCGACCGCGACAATGTTTTGATCACGCCGCATGCAGCGTGGTTCAGCGAGGATGCCATGATCGCGCTGCAACGTGGGGCTCCGGGCGAGGTTCGCCGCGTCCTTAGTGGTGAATGGCCTCTCAATGTCGTCAACCCGGCCGTGCGTGGAAGAAGTCGGGCGGGTCTCTAAACGTCCCACTTCAGAATGAAGCTCGGACCTATGAACCTATGAATCGGGCCCGGGGACGCGGTCGCGCTGTGGACTGAACCGGCCTGAAGTCGATGCAACGGGTCATCGCGAGGCGCCGGCGCCAAAGGTCGAAGCATATCAACCGCAAGAACGGACAACGCGGCTTGCCACAAAAATAGATTGGAGACACATCATGAACATTTCCCGTCGACGCTTTGCACAGGCTGTGTTCGCTGCACCAGCCATTTCCACCCTCGGTTTCTTTCCGGCACGTGCAGGCGCAGCACCGGACTTCCGATATCGGTTTGCCCACGGCTTTCCGCTGACCCATCCGGTTCACGTCTACTTGAAGATTGCGGCAGACAAGACTTTGAAAGACACAAATGGTGCGCTGCAGATAGATGTTTATGGCGCAAGCCAACTCGGTGGGGACTCGCAGATGCTTTCGCAACTGCGCAGCGGTGGCATCGAGTTCTTCACGACAGCAGGTCTGATTCTCAGCACATTCGTCCCCGTTGCATCTATCTATGGGATGGGATTCACTTTCGACAACTATACAACTGTCTGGAAAGCGATTGACGGCGACCTTGGCAATCACATTCGCGGCGCGTTTCAAAAGGCGGGTTTACAGCCCTTTGAAACGGTGTGGGATAACGGATTTCGGCAAATAAGTAGCGCAAAGCACCCGATAGTAAAACCCGGAGATCTGAAGGGATTCAAAATCCGTGTACCTGTCGGATCTATCTACACCTCAATGTTCAACGCACTAGGCGCAGGTCCGGTAAACCTCAACCTCGGTGACACGTACACAGCGCTACAGACTCAACTAGTGGACGGCCAGGAAAATCCGCTAGTCGTTTTCGATACCGCAAAATTCTTTGAGGTGCAGAAGTATGTATCGTTGACTAACCATATCTGGGATGGAGCATGGTTGCTCGCTGGACATGATGCGTGGGCGGCTTTGCCAAAAGACATGCAGCAGATAGTCTCCCGGAACTTCAATGCCGCTGGGCTCACCCAGCGGGTCGAATCGGAACATGTGAACGTCGCTCTACAGAAGAAACTGACGGACTTGAAAATCAGCGTGAATTCCGTGGATATGAGCCTTTTTCGAAAAGCCCTGACCACATCCGGGTTCTATAAGGCGTGGCAGGCAAAGTATGACAGGCAGGCTTGGGCCCTTCTGACAAAGTATGTCGGCGAACTGGGATGAAGAGGCGATCATGCAAAGCGATCTCGTGAACCGTGCCATCCATCAGCCATCAAATAATGAGCGACCGCCAGCGCGCCGGGCTGGTGTTTGGCTTCAACGACGGGTGCTCTCAATCGTCAATCCACTAGCTGCCGGATTGGTTCTCGTCGAAGCGATACTTCTTCTGGTTGGTGTGATTTTCCGATACGTCCTGAATCGCCCGCTTTCCTGGACGGACGAGCTGGCCACCATGCTGTTTCTCTGGCTGGCGATGATGGGCGCCGTGCTCGCCACCGCGCGAGGCGAACATATGCGCCTGACGTTCGTTCTGAATAGGGTGTCGCGTGAACAGCGCGCGCTGCTGGAAACGCTAGGAACGGTAGTCGTTTCCGGTTTGCTGGTCGTCTTAATCCCCCTTGCGATTACGCAAAGCATGGATGACTGGGCTGTCATGACGCCGGCACTCGAGTGGCCCGACGGTATTCGGGTACTCGCGATTGCCGCAGGGACTGCGCTAATGCTAATGGTTTCGCTGGGCAAACTTCAGGCAGAGGCTAAATGGACGCACATCGCAATATCGCTAGTCGTTGTGGCATTGGGGCTGGCAAGCTTGTGGCTCGGAAAGCCCTGGCTGCTTGGCGCAGGAAACTTCAAGCTCTTACTCTACTTCGTTGGCGTTGTTGGCATCTGCGTTGCGCTCGGTGTCCCAATCGGTTTTGCCTTTGGGGCCGGGACGGTCGCGTACCTCGCTACGGCAACCCGGGTGCCGCTTGAAATCGTTATCGGGAGGATCGATGAGGGGACTGCCCATCTCATTCTGCTCTCGATACCTTTGTTTGTAATGCTCGGGTTAGTCATGGAGGTGACAGGGCTGGCTCGGGCGTTGGTGTCTTTCATCGCTTTGCTGCTTGGGCACGTTCGCGGAGGACTCTCTTACGTGCTGCTGGGCGCAATGCTTATCGTGTCCGGGATCTCAGGGTCCAAGGCCGCAGATATGGCCGCGGTCGCGCCAATGCTGTTTCCGGAGATAAAAAAGCGTGGCGGCGACCCCGGTGAGATGGTAGCGCAACTCGCAGCGGCGGGCGCCATGTCCGAGACAGTTCCCCCGAGCTTTGTGCTGATCATTATCGGCTCTGTAACGGGCGTTTCGATTGCTTCCCTCTTCACCGGGGGTCTGCTGCCCGCGCTGGTAGGTGCGATCGCGGTAGGCATCGTTTGCGGCAGGAAGGCTAAGACCGATGACACATCTAATGTTAAGCGAGCTACGTTCGCGGAGATCCGCAAAGCTGGTCTCTATGCGCTACCCGCGCTGGCGCTGCCATTTGTCATTCGCGCTGCTGTGGTGGAGGGCGTTGCGACCGCAACCGAAGTGTCGTCGATCGGCATCGTCTACTGTCTGCTCGTAGGTAGTCTTCTGTACCGTCGCATGGACTGGCGGAAGATATATCCGATGCTTGTCGACACCGCGGCGTTGTCTGGTGCAATCCTGATCATCATCGGAATGGCAACGGCAATGGCATGGGCCCTGACACAGTCCGGATTTTCCACGGATCTGGCGAACACCATGATGAAGATGCCAGGTGGTGCTGTAGGTTTCATGGCCGTATCCATATTGGTTTTCGTCGTCTTGGGAAGCCTTCTCGAAGGGGTTCCAGCAATCGTCCTGTTTGGGCCACTCCTCTTTCCCATCGCGCGTTCAATAGGCATTCATGAGGTTCACTACGCCATTGTCGCGGTGCTCTCGATGGGCATTGGACTGTTCGCTCCACCCTTCGGAGTAGGGTTTTATGCGGCCTGCGCGATAGGTCGGGTTTCGCCAGACGACGCCATGGGAAAGGTCTGGCCGTACCTAGGCGCTCTGTCAATAGCGTTGATCCTTGTCGCCACCATTCCGTGGATTTCAACGGGGTTTCTGTGACAGTCTGTCAGGCCACAGAGATTGCTCCAGATATGCTAAATCAACGTGGGAGCTAACATGCTGAATTACAAGGCAATAGGATACGGTCCAAAAAAGGTAGTCGTTCTTCACGACTGGCTAGGTGACCATCGAAATTATCTCGGCATCGAGCGCTATCTCTCGCAAGACCACTTCACATGGATATTCGCCGATCTTCGCGGGTATGGTCTTTCCAGAGGAATCGCAGGCCAATACACCCTCAGCGAGGCGGTTGCCGACGTATGGGCATTGATTGAAAAACTGAACCTCGACAACGTGGCACTGGTTAGCCATTCCATGACCGGAATGGTCGCCTTGCGCATGGCACTCGAATTCGGTGATCGTGTAGCAAAGGTTGTTGCTGCGGCGCCGGTAACTGATGCGGGACTAGAACTAGATCATGCAAGTCTGACGTTTTTCACAAAGGCAGTTACTGACCAAACTACTTGTGGCGAGGTTATTGCGAACGTAACGGGTGGACGTTACGGCGAGGAATGGCGGGCTTTGAAGACACGTCTCGCGTTCGAGGCATCCACGGAAGAAGCTCGCATGGGGTACCTAAGGAATATGCTGTTGAAGGAGCGGTTCACGGAGGATATCCGGGGACTTTCAACTCCAGTACTTGCAATCTGCGGCCGACATGACGCTCCGGCCTTCGTCGAGGAAGCTATACGTGCGAAAACTCATGAAGTCCTCCCCAACATCTCCTATGAGACGATTGAGGAATCTGGCCACTACATGATGGAAGAGGCACCGGTGCGATTTGCTTCACTAATACAGGCGTTCATAAGCTAGCGCCTCTCCGACACGGTCTCTGGTTTAGATGTTGATTGAAGTCTCCATATGACCGATTCAAGAACTCGCAATAAGCAAGCTAAAGTGCACGAACGAGATGTTTTTGGGTCGCCACTTTGAGTTCGAAAGATCCTCTGAATTCGCTGGGAACCGCCCTCTAGTGGCGGATCCAGCGCTGAATGTGGCGCTCAATGCCCCTCTTCTACTAACGTTAGCTTGCTTTCTACTGACTTGACGTTTGGAACCTTGCGAGCCACGTCGATTGCAATTTGTTCCTGCGTGGAATCAGTAATAAATCCTGCCAGTATTACGTCGCCACTTTTATACTTCGCGAAAGGAATTATATGAGTGTCCGTTAGTCCTTTTGTTTTAGCCAACGTTCGCTGTACCACTTTCGAAAGCTGACGATTCTCTAACCTAAGGATTTTTTTCGATGCAGGCGTTTGCGAAGAAGCGCCCGTGTCGCTGCTGGCGTCCGGTGTGCTAGAACTCGTTTGGGCAGAGACGCCCAAAGAGGTTAAGGCGAATACTGCTCCGAAAATAATGGGATAAAGGGATTTCATTTTTTCTCCTAGAAAGAGCTGGTTCTCGGGCTAGCTAGTGCTGCGGGTTGAATCTTTCCATTTTGATAACGTGCCGTCGGATGGGCCGGTCATGGTCATTCTGCATGAGATTCACAGTGGACCGTCTGTGGCAACGCGCCCCAACTTGACCGAAACCGACTTGTACGAAGGCGTCCGGCTTTGTTGACCAGCCACAGCGCGTCGGAATCATTGTGAGACGTATCCTCATCGAGCCCCTCGAAGACGAGGAAATTGGTGCGGCCAGTCGGCGTCGTCCACACCCAACCGCGTGCGACGGACGACAGATGAAAGCCGCCCGGCACCTAAGTCCACTGGTTGTATGCCACGAAGGTCGATCGCACATTCGCTACGCAAATGCAGCGGTGGGGACTCGTTTTGACCCACCGAAGCGGGCACCATAGACATGGAATCTTCGACCGTGATGCATTCTGGCCCATCTGCCTGAATATCGATTTCGATACGCCCAAGACATGGCAGAATCAGGGGCTCCTTGCCGCGCACCAGATCCGAAGCGCACATAGTCATTTGAATTCTGCGAGAACGGCGCCAAGGCATGCCATAGATGATGGCACCTTGCTCTGCGAGTGTCCTGCCCGTCGCATCGAGCACGCCCCAACCACCAGCAGGTTTGCTGTAGATACGGATTTCCTTCTTCGCCATCTCGGATATATGAACGCATCGCGTCCGCAAGGGCTTCCTCGTGTGTTCCAACATGGACAGGATGGGTTGCAGCTTTATACCTGGCCTTCTCGCGGCCTGATACGTTGCAAACTACCGCCGAAATCCGCTGACTCACACCCCGCTTTCTCAGCGAGCCTGAAACGCTTCCGTCAATTCAGGTTTAGCGGGCCCCGTTCCTACCTGCTTAGTCGTCACATATCAATTGCCGACGCAAAACTTCGACGTATCATCCTCCGTTAAAAAGATTGATCCTCTACGCAGCGCCAACCGGTCACTCCCGTTCGACGTTCAGGTGTTCATCTTCATACGATCGAGTATTGGCGATACACGTTCCAGATGGCTCGCACCATCACTTTCTTGTCACGATCACCAGATTGGACGGTCACCGTTTCGCTTGCACACGCATTCTTTTCGGTCCGCCAGACATCCCCAATCGAAATCGAAAGTGGTGTTATCGTCCGCATCTGATGCTTCACTGTTCGGCATCGTGTAGTCAGTATGGATGCGGTGCGATTAACGCGCGCCCCCGATCCGATCAACATTTGTGCCAATTCGATCAGCGACAAGACAGCGCAGAAGTAATCCTGAAGATGTCGCGTATGCGGCAGAGCATTCGGTTCGGACAAGCCGGCGAGATGAAATCGCCTCTGCACTGGAGGTCGAACATCGCTGGGACCATATCCAGATCTTTGGCGAATGCGCGCAGTGAATCATGACGGAAAGGTGTGACCGATCTCCAGCCCAACCTGGGTCGCCGACGGGTAGGTGACCTGTTGCAACGTGAGACCTCTCGATATTCCAACGTCGACTAATTCACCGACAGTTTATGCTACGACCATTGCGGTGTTACCGATCTGGTAGATGCCTAGGCTTCGTGACTCAAACAAGACCACGGATCCTTTGATGAGACAGGATATGAGGGTGGTGTGCATTTGGGTAAGGTTAGCATCGCCAGAAACGTTTCATCCGGGATTCACTCGACTCCAGGCATCAGACTGTGCGTTTCTTCTTCGACAAGCTTGTCAGAGTAGAAACCTTCTCTCCAGCACCCTTCACTGGCAGTGACTGATCCGGCTCATTTGAAACATGTCCCAGATCTCGTGAAATGCAAGCGGCGCACACCATCACCGCGTTAGCAAGAACTTTCTCGCTTGAGGGAATGAACCTCTGTTCGGGGATGGTCAAGCAGACGTCGCCAATAACCTCAGTCCCTGGCCCCCAGACCGGAGCTGCAAGACCGATGGCGCCCGGGATACGCTGGCCCGCACTGATCGCATAGCCACGTTGCCGGATTCGCTCCGCTTCTGCCTCCAACTGGACCGCACTAGTGATCGTTTTCTCCGTTAACGAGCGAAGGCGCGATTTCGATATGATCGATCGTCGTTCTTCCGTGCTCAGGAATGCGAGAATTCCGAGGCCAGTGGCGCCAGCGTGAACCGGTAACCACTTATTCGTCTCGACCACATATCGCAGACTGTTTGACGAGTCCAGGCAGATGACAAACATCATCTCCTGCCTGCCTTTGTTATACAAGCCTAGAATCACTGTTTCATTGGATACCTCGGCAAGTCGGCGCAGATGAGGTAATGCCACTCTTTTAAACGGCAACCGCTCGGTCGCGAGCTGAGCTATTCGAAAAAAATCCGCACCTAGTGAATAAAGCCCACTGCCGGGATCTTGTTCGATAAAACCTTTATCAACAAGAGAGCTGAGAACGCGATGTGCCGAACTTGGCGCAATGTCGAGCGCCAACGAGATGTCTCTCACGCCGACCTCGTCTTGAGGCGTCTCCACGAGCCAGCTTAGCGCTTCGAGCGCTCGGCCTAATGGGTCACGTATATTGTTCATCTACCATGTTCAGAAATTTTGACTATTTGCACAGACGTCGTCTTCGACTCGAGAATGACACCGCAGGAGAATCACTCAAAGTCGCAAAAGACACCATGTTCTTCACTCAAACGATTCGTGGCACGATGCAGAACGAATATTACACCCTGCACCCAGCGCCACAATTCCCCATCGGTGCAGCAACTTCGATAATCATAGGCGCCGCAGCCGGAAGTTCGATAGTCGACCGTGGAAGATGTCCGCGTGTCAATGCACGCGGACATAAGCAAGCGGCGCAACAAGTCTCTTTGGGCGTGGCGCGAACCGCTCTTACTTGCCCCACCCCCGCCAACTCCGCGTTGTCTTCGCTCAAAAAAGAGACGCGGAGCGGACTGCACTGCCCTTCTCTTCGGACCGGTCGATCAACTTCAGGCAAAACGCAGACCCATCGGATTGGTACCGTTTAGGTTTGGCGAGCGGCAGGCTCACCGGCACGTCAACGCTTCCGGCGTCAGTGCCGAAACGCTTGGCTCGTGCTTTGGGTACCACGCGCTACTAGCGAAGCGTTAAACCACCGTCGACGATTAGGTTGTGCCCCGTGATGTAGTAGGACTCATCCGACGCGAGAAACAACGCCGCCTTGCCAATACTGTCCGCCTCGGCCAGAAAGCCCAATGGCACCTGTTTGATGAAGTCGTCCGCGTTTTCGCTACCGTCCTGTCTGGCATGCCGCGTCATCTCTGTATTGTGAAAGCCGGGCGATATGGCATTCGCGCGAACTCCGTCCTTACCGTATTGTCGCGCCAGGCTCGTCGTTATACCGAACAAGGCGCTTTTGGTCGCGATGTAGTCCACATTGCCTCTACCAATAAACGGAGATACCGACGCAATGTTGATAACGTTCCCCTTACCTTGGGCAGACATGATCTCCATCGCAGCCTGGCAACAGTTGAATACGCCCGTCAAGTTTACTGCCACCGTTCGATCCCAAGTCTCTCGCTCGATTTCGGCCCATTTCTGGAGTGAGTTTACACCCGCGTTGTTGACCAGAATATCCAACGAGCCAAACTCGCTCTTAGCGGCCTGCAAAAGACGACGAGCGGCTTGGGTGTCGGAAATGTCCGCTTCGAGCGCAATTGCCCGTGCACCTGCTGCTTTCAACTCCTCGAGCAGTTTGTTCGCTGCTCCGAGCTCGGACGGCGTCGGATAGTTAATCACGCATGCCGCACCTTCTGCCGCGAATTCCTTCAAAATTGCCGCACCGAGGCCACGCTGTCCGCCAGTGACGACCGCCACCCTACCTGCTAGTCTTTGCGTCATGATGCTCCTCCTTGAGGATTGACTGATAACAATCCTGGGACTATCCCAAGAACTCATCCAGCGCAGTAACGAATGCCGCCGGTTGATCCAGATTGCAGATATGGCCGGCCGCTGACAGTTCATGCATCTTTGAGCCTGGCAAGTCCGCGTGCATCTGACGCATCTCCTGCGTCGATGCATCATGTTCACCAACCAAGAACATTACGGGACACTTCACTTTCCCGATCTCGGAACGGAAGTCGTGATCCGCAAGTGCCGCAGCACATCCGATGTATCCTAGGACCGGAGTAGAAAGAATCATGCTTCGGACCCGAGCGACTTGTGGGGCCTTCGCATTCAGGGTGTCTGCGCTGAACCATCGCTCCAGGGTCGATTCGCACAAAGCGGCCATGCCGCTTTGAGCCGCAAGGCTTGCACGTTGCTCCCACACCTTGGCGCTTGCGGACGTAGAGGCGCACGGGGAACTGCAAACCACCAATCTCCGCAAGCGGTCTGGATACCGTTGGGCAATTCCCATCGCAGTCGCGCCACCGAGGGACAAACCGCAGATGTCGGCTCGCTCGATCGAGAGTCGATCCATTAGCGATATCACATCGTCCAACAGGGAAAGAATCGAATAGCGCCCTGCGGGGGCATTGGACTGCCCATGGCCACGTTGATCAAACCGCAGAATTCGAAATCGTCCAGAGAGGTGTTCTGTCTCTCTGTCCCACATCGACAGATTGGTTGCCAACGAATTACAAAAAATCAGCCATGGAGCTTCGTGTGCCTCATCGATTTTGTAATGAATTTCGATGTCCTTGAGCTTCATCTTCACGCTTGCTTGTCCCCGATCAGTTC
Source organism: Paraburkholderia sediminicola (assembly GCF_046026855.1). Lineage (GTDB taxonomy): Bacteria > Pseudomonadota > Gammaproteobacteria > Burkholderiales > Burkholderiaceae > Paraburkholderia > Paraburkholderia sediminicola_A. The sequence goes on from NZ_JAQQET010000010.1 coordinate 226,762, forward strand.
TTTCAACCCTATTTCGGATAACGACGGCGTCTCTCCACTTGATGTGACGTGTGTTGAACACTTCACCGCTCCCACACGAACAAACTCATCAAACTCTTCACGTGACGCACCGAGCGCAGTTCGTACAATCTCCTCAGTGTCCTGACCTAGCATCGGCGGAAAAACTGCTCGTGGCCGAGCCGCCTCCCCGAAAACGATTGGATTACCCATTACTTTTGTTTCACGTCCGTCCTCGGCGAAGAGGTTCATCACCATTCCTCGATGCCGGATTTGCGCATCCTTCATAACGCGGTCTAAGGTGTTGACTGTCCCCACCGGAATACCCTCCGCTTCGAGAAGAGGAACCCAGTCGTTCGCGTCACGCCTCAAAAACGCTTCCTCAAGCAAAGGCGTAAGAGCGTTGCGGTTCAGAAGTCGCTGGCGGCTCGTTGCGAACAGGGGATCGTCGATTAATTGCTCCAGCCCGAGTACTCGACAAAGGCTCTGCCACATGCGCTCAGTATTTGCAGTCACCACCACTTCGATTTCGTCGCCACACCGGAAGCTTCTGTAAGTGGGAATTGAGTCGTGCGCCGTCCCTTGCCTCGGAGGTACAAGCCCGGAATGGAGATAGTAAGCACCCTGATAAGACAACATGGCAGCCTGGCAATCAAGCATCGAAATGTCTATCGAGTCGCCGCGACCCGTGAGGGTCCGCCTATGCAGCGCAGCAAGAATAGCTGTCGATGCATAGAGTCCTGCAGAGATGTCTCCGATAGGAATACCGGCACGGACAGCCGGCCTTCCTGGCTCACCGGTCAGACTCATCGCTCCTGAAAGGGCCTGGACAATCATGTCATACGCAGGCTTCGCGTTATACGGGCCGTCCTGCCCAAAGCCAGAGATGCTGCACCACACCAGCGAAGGCTTCTGGGACCGCAGATCGACGCAACGGAGTCCCAGCCTCTCGAGGACCCCTGGCCTGAAATTCTCCACGACGACGTCCGAGGACAGCACCAGCCGACGCACAAGTTCGAGCCCCTCAGGAACTTTCATGTCGACAACGACAGACTTCTTGTTCCGGTTGGTGGACAAAAAATAGACACTGTCATCCCCGACAAAATGCGGCGGGACAGTTCGGGAGAGGTCGCCCTGTGGAGACTCGATCTTTATGACAGTTGCGCCAAGATCAGCAAGTACCTGAGTGCAGTACGGCCCTGAGAGGAACTGCGTCATGTCCAGGATCGTAGTACCGGTGAGCGGCGCTTCGGAGTTCTCAACCATGGCGTTTGCCTCGTCCTTGTTATCGCTGGAAAATGTGGATGGAACATGCACCATGGTCGAAGCCTGTCAGCCCTCCGCCGGTTGCGTGAGTCAAGCCAACCTTGGCGTCTTTGACCTGACGGGCTCCGCATTCTCCGCGAAGTTGCCTCACGATTTCGACGATCTGCGCGGCGCCGGTCGCGCCGACAGGATGCCCTTTTGACAGAAGACCTCCTGAAGGGTTGACTGCAACCTGGCCATTCAGATCTGAACCTCCAGTCTCGAGAAAACTACCCGCGGCGCCGCGTTCGCAGAACCCAAACGCCTCGTAGTACATGAGCTCGGCAATGCTGAACGCGTCGTGAACCTCGGCCACGTCGATGTCGTTGGGCCCGAGGCCCGCCTCCTCATACGCGTGTTTCGCACCACGCACTGTGATGTCCGGAATCGTCATATCCCGAAAGCCCGGCATGAAAGTGCCTGAAGTCAAATCCGACGCAACGACATGTACGGGGTCGGACCGGAACTGCGCGGCGAGAGCCTGCGTGCACAGCACGACTGCAGCAGCGCCATCACCCGGCGGGCAACATTGCAGCAATGTGAACGGATCGGCAATGGGACGCGACGCGAGTACCTCCTCAAGCGTGACCTCCGTCGTCATCTGCGCATCTGGATTGAGTGCACCATTGCGGCGGCTCTTGACCGAGACCAATGCGAGCTGCTCTTGTGACAGTCCAAACTCGTACATGTAGCGGCGGGCCCGCATCGCATAGACGGCCGGCATGACGATGCCCTGGCTTACTTCCCAATCCTCGCGCTCGAGCGGAAGGGTGCCACCGCCGAACCTCGATAACTTCTCCACACCAATGACTAGAACGAAATCGTATTGTCCCGACTTGATTGCGAGGACGCCCTGTCGGAATGCGGTCGAACTTGAAGAACAGGCATTCTCTACATTAGTGACCGGGATGCCCGAGATACCAATGCGTCCTAGTATCCGCTGACCGGCCATCATGCCGCCAAACGCAGTTCCGCAATAGGCCGCTTCGATCCGGGACGGGTCGATCCTCGCGTCCCCGATCGCTGCCTTGACCGCCGGCCAGCCAAGATCAGAAAGCTGGTGGTTCGGATACTTGCCAAACGGAATCATTCCGACGCCAATGACCGACACGTTACGCATTGTTCAACTCCCCACAGATCGAAAGGCGAAGAGCGGCCTGACTCCTTGATCGGCACCTACCGGGACGACATCGTCAGTCAATTCCACAGTAGCACCGATTTTAAGCGGTCGGGAACCCTCCAGATGGGCGAAAACTCGAACGCCGTTCGTCAGATCGACATAGCCGACCGCGAAGGGCTTCCGCCACTCGGACGGCCCGACATGCATGACAGTGAACGAATACAGCGTGCCCGTGCGAGGGAATTCCTCGACACTCATCTGCTCGCCCATGCAAGAAGGGCAGACGTTAGAGAATGGGAAAACCTGGCATCGACACACACAACAAACTGCACCACGTAGAACGAGTTGGTTCCTTGTATCCCTGCCTACGGGATCAACATGTCGCGAAGGGAGAATATTTTCCATGGCCGGCTAGCTCGCGATACTTAAATAGACCGATTGATACCGCCGTCGATGACGATCGACTGACCTGTGATGTACCCGCTATGCCGTGACGCCAGGAATGCACATAGCGCCGCGACCTCTTCCGGATCCCCCAGACGGTTCACGGGGATGGTCCTGGTGAAACGGGCGAACTGCTCTTCGACGCTAATTCCTGCATGCTCCGCACGGGCGGCGTGGACCTCTTTGAAGCGATCCGTCAGGATCGGACCGGGAGCGACATTGTTCACCGTGATCCCGTAGGGTGCCAGGTCAGTCGCGATCGTCTTCGCCATGACCGTGACCGCCGCACGCACTGCGTCGGAGACGCAAAGATCCGTCATGGGCTCTTTGACTCCATAGCCGGTCAGATTGAGGATCCGTCCTCGTCCTGAAACTTTCAACGCTGGAATTGATTCGCGAATAAGTCGCACGGCGCTCATCAAGGTCAACTGGTTCGCGACGTCCCAATCTTCGTCGCCTGCTGTTTCAAACGGTCCCGTAGGTGGACCGCCGGCGTTTGCGATCAGAACGTCAAGACCTCCCAAGTGGTTGATCGCATCGGCCACCAACTTGCCGACGCTTTCACCTTTCGATACATCAATGGCCGCCCACCCGGATGCCCCGACTTCTTCGGCTGTTCGCTGTGTCTCCGCCGCATTGCGAGCGCATATAAAGACCAGCGCTCCCTCTTCGACAAAGGTTCGAGCACATGCTTTACCCAAACCCTTGCTAGCTCCAGTGACCAGCACCCTGACACCATTGAGACCGAGATCCATTGAAAACTCTCCCTATTTCCTGGTAGGCGACCGGTAGTAGTCCCCGGGTTGATTGGACGCGAAAACGACCGCCACTCACACATCGTGCATTCCGTTTTGACGAGACCCGTTGAGCCCACGGATTTCATCTCACCCTCCGTAAGGAGGCCTACCTCGGGTGCATCAAATTGACCGGACTGTTCAAATCAGGCAAAACAGTCAGTACAACTCGAAAACCACTAAACGATTCCATGCGCCGACGAACCCGAAGGTCGCACCACGTGCGCAACTCGTCGCGGCACCGACATCGATGACCCAGTTCCGCAATTTACGCAGTCACCTCGTTAATTCCGTTATACGGAATAACAATTCCCCTTACCAGCAAGTCTGAACTTGTTAAAGGTTTGTTGTCAAGCCAGTTCGGTGCATTGACAGGGGATAGGAATACCCCTAGACAAAGAGATCTTCTAGTTCCTTGACAACAATAGTTCGTGAAATTAATCTTAATTATAAGAGAATCATCATTCCGATATACGGAATCATCGAAGTTAGGAGGTTGGGTGATAACCACACTGGTCACTGTCCAGAAAGTCGGAATTACATGCGGATAACGCGTCTGCATCGTTCGTGGTGTAACTGTGTCCTCAGAGAGCCACTCCAGGCTGATGGCAACCGTGTATCGGATGGGCTTCTGCAAAAACAGGTCCTGGACAGTCCCGCGCGATTCGCGATCGCTCAAGGACCGACGCACGCCATGCTCGGGATTGCTCGCGGAGGGACAAAACCGATTGGAGGTTCGCCGCCTTGCGTTAGCCAGTGGAGCCAAAAAGTTCCTAAATTGACAAGGCGAGCCCGGTCTGATGCATGTCGCGATTGCGTGGTTGGCCGGCACGATATCCCTCCGTCCGTCCGTCCGACGCCAATCAATCGGTTCGCCGAACGCAAGGAACACATATGAGCATGCAGGTGCAGCACGTAAATATGAATCTGTCCGGCAAGACTTTCCTGGTCACAGGCGCGGCCAGCGGCATAGGGCTGGCAACCACAAGAATCCTCCTCTCGGCAGGAGCGAATGTCGCCGCCTGCGATCGAGACGCTCTCGATTCGATCGAGTTGGGTGACGGCGACGGAACGCTCCTTCGACTACGTGCTGACATCAGCAGGAAAGCCGATATCGATGCATCGGTGGAGTTCTGTTTGCAAACGTTCGACAAGATCGACGGTCTGCTTCATTTCGCTGCAATACTCGACACGCACCAGCTTGACGAACTCACGCCGGAAATATGGGATACGGTGATGAATGTCAACTTGCGAGGCACATTCCTGCTAGTCCAATCCGTCGCGCCCATCATGCGCAAACAGCTTGCGGGTCGAATCGTGCTGACCGCGTCAGACTCGGCGCGAATGGGATCTCTCGTCAGTGGCCCCGCCTACGCGGCATCCAAGGGCGGTGTCATCGCTTTGACCAAGACTTTCGCGCTCGGTCTCGGAAAATTCAACATCACGTGCAACGCTGTTTGCCCTGGCCTGACGATGACGGGCATGTCTTCAGGCTGGAGTTCGGACCTGATCCAGGGCGTATCGAATCGAACGCCGCTGGGAAGGCTGGCACAACCGGAAGAGATTGCAAGCGTGGCTGTCTTCCTGGCAAGCGACTCAGCCTCGTTCATGACGGGCGAGGTGGTCGAAGTCAACGGCGGCATCCATTTCGACTGAGAGGAACAACAAATGCAATTTGACTACGTGCGTCCAACGGACTGGGCCAAGGCGCTTGAACTACTTGCACAACCCGGTGCAGTGGCCAAGATGGGCGGATGTGACGTGCTAACAAGGTATCGTCGTGGCAAGCTCGATGCCAAGGTGCTGGTCGGGCTGAACGACCTTCCCGGAGTAGGCGAACTCACGTTCAGTGACGATAGTAGTAGCGTGCGGATCGGTTCCGCAGTCACTCTCGCACGACTGGAGCACGATGAGGAGTTCTGTCTACGATGGCCAGTCCTTGGCAAAGTCATAGCCTCGATCGCATCGCCTTCCATACGTACATCGGCCACCGCCGTTGGCAATATCGCGCAGGGGTGGAGCGTCGGCGATCTGGTACCGATGATGGAAGCTTGTGACGCGTCGCTAGAGATCGTCGGCAAGTCAGGTAACAGGCAAATGTCCGTCTCGGACTACGCGGCCAAAGCAAAGACCGGCTCCCTCGCAAAGGGGGAAATCATCGCTGCGATCACCATCCCGTATCACATCGACTTCCGGCAGGCATACGAGAGATTCGGTTTCAAGGAAGGCTTCGACCTGCCGCTTGTGGCCGCCGCGGTAAGCGCCAAGGTTCAGCAAGGACGCCTTCGCGATGTCCGCATTGCATTAGTAGGTGCATCACCGATGCCTGCGCGCTGCATTCAGGCTGAGCGCTTGCTCGATGGCACCGCTATGTCTGGCGCTGACTTCGAGAGCTGCGTCGAAGCAGTTATCGATTGGGCGAAACCGCCCTCGGATCATCTTGCCTCCGCCGAGTACCGACGACATATCGTCGCCGTGACGTTGCGCAGAGTCCTCAAAAAGTTCACATTGGATTGAGCAAGGAGTATTGAGATGTCTCGACCAGATCAGCTTGCCGTGTTCAACGTTGATCGCGAAACCGTCGACGTTCGCGTTCGTCAGCATCACCTTCTCGTCGATGTGCTTCGTGACGGGTGCGGTCGCACGGGTGTCAAGGAGGGTTGTGAATCAGCGAGTTGCGGAGCATGCACCGTGCTGATAGAGGGACAGCCAACTCTATCGTGCATCACGTTAGCACTCGACGCAGCAGGTAAGGCGATTCAGACCGTCGAGGGCCTGGTCGCTCCGGACGGCTCTCTTCATTTGTTGCAAAAGGCATTTATCGATAACCATGCCATCCAGTGTGGATTCTGCACGCCAGGTATGCTGTTGGCGGCAGTGGCGCTACTGGAGAGAAATCCGGATCCGACGGAATCGGACGTTCGCGAAGCGATCAGTGGGAATATCTGTCGCTGCACAGGCTACGTCCGGATCGTCCGCGCAATCCTCGCTGCGGCAGCACTCGCAAAATCAGAGGCCAGTAACGAACAGACGGAGGTGGTTCAATGACTCAGACTCGCCATGTGATAGGCAAACGGACCCAGCAGGTCGATGCTTTCGACAAGGCTGTCGGACGCGCCATATTCGCCGCAGACATTTCCTTTCCGAGAATGCTGATGGCGACGGTAGTTCGATCGCCTTTAGCCCATGCCATGATCAGGAAGATCGATATCACCCGTGCCCAGGCAGTCAAAGGCGTGCGTGCGATCGTGACGGGTAAGGACGTTCCGTATCTCTACAACATTCCGCTACGCGATCAGCCGTTTCTCGCAATAGATCGCGTGCGCTATGTGGGTGAGCCCGTCGTGGCCATTGCTGCGGAGGACGAGGACGCAGCGCTCGAAGCCGCAAGTCTCGTACAAGTCGACTACGATCCGCTACCCGCAATCTTTGATCCGGTTGAAGCGATGCGCCCTGACGCAACGCTGATCCACCCAGACTACGCCAGCTACAAGCGCGACGCATCGTTGTTCTCATCCGTTCCAAATAGCAACATCCTCAGTCACTTCAAGCTCCGTAAGGGCGATGTCGAAGCCGGGTTTGCCGAGGCGGACGCAATATTTGAAGGCACTTACGGGAGTCAGGCCTTTAACCACGGTGCCATGGAACCACACGCCTGCATCGTGCAAGTCGAACGTTCAGGGCAGGTGACGGTATGGTCGAGTCAGCAGTCACCCTGGTTCACTTCGAACGACCTGGCCGTCGCGCTCGGGTTGCCGATGCACAAGGTCAGAGTCATCGCTCCGTTCATCGGTGGCGGCTTTGGTGCGAAGCACGGTCTCAAGGTGGAACCCGCTGCGGTCGCGCTTGCCTTGAAGACCGACGGCCGACCAGTGAAGCTTGTGGTGACTCGTAAAGAAGTGCTGACCTGCGTAGGAGGCGTCCGCGGTGCCGTTAAGGTCAAACTGCGCACTGGCGTGAAGCGGGATGGAACGATAACCGCTCGCAAAGCAGAGATCATCTGGGACACGGGCGCCTATGCGGACGTGGGTCCCCTTCTCTGCCGAAACGGCAGCTATTCCTCGACAGGACCTTATCGGATCGCCAATCAGTGGGTCGACGGATACTGCGTCTACACGAACAAAGTGATAACCAGCGCGTTCAGAAGCTACGGGACCATGGAGATGTCATTCGCCTATGAATGTCACACCGACGAGATCGCTCGCGGCATCGGCATGGATCCCGTCGAGTTCCGACGGCTAAATCTCGTCGAGGATGGTGATGAAACGTCGACGAGCGAACCGCTCAAGGCGGTGGGACTCAAGAAGGCGCTCGACGCATGCAAGGTCGCTATGAACTGGGACGCGCCTAAGCGGCCTGGTGTCGGTCGATCGATTGTGGCCACAGCGAAGTCCAGCGTCGCACCCTCCGGTTCTAGCGCGTTCATTCAGATGAACGACGACGGTACCCTGATTGCCATGTGCGGAACTACCGAAATGGGACAAGGTTCAAGGACTGTCATGGCACAGCTCGCCGCTGAGGCAGCAGGCGCTCGGTTGCAGGACGTCAAAGTCATTGCAAGCGACACCGCCTTCACGCCGCCAGATCGCTCGACTTCGTCGAGCCGCTCCACCTTCAATATGGGCAATGCGATCGTCCGGGCCGGCACCGATGTTAAAGATCAGGTCCTCGTCAAGGCTGCGGAGTTCCTGGATCGGCCAAAGGATTCGCTCGAAGCCAGGGACAGCGCTGTGTTCCTCCGTGGCGAAACCGAACCTCTTTGCACTTTCGCGCAGGTTGCCGGCGTTCGGCCCGGAAGCCCCCACGGCCCCATCGTCGGTCGAGGCTCGTTCGTGCCGTTCGGCACGACCCCCTTCAACCTCGAGACCGGTGAGGGACGACGCATAGTCGCGTTCTGGCTCTACACGAGCCAGGGCGTCGAACTCGAGGTCGACACCGATACCGGGAAGATCACCATACACCACATTATCTCCGTGTCCGATACGGGAAAGACACTCAACCCGGTTGCGTGCGAGGGACAGATCGAGGGCGGTGTCGCGATCGCTTGCAGCACTGCTTTGTTCGAAGAGGTTTTGCTCGACGATAAAGGGCGCGTGATCAACGACTCTTTGAATGACTACTCGATGGCGACCAGCTGCGACATCCCACCGATCCAACCGCTGATGGTTGAAGTACCACATCCAGAAGGCCCGTACGGCGCGAAGGGAATCGGTGAAGGCCCGACAACAGGCATCGCAGCGGCCATAGCCAACGCCGTCTATGACGCTATCGGTGTACGCGTCACGGATCTTCCGATTACACCCGAGAAGATCCTCCGTGCCCTGGGCAAGCTCGAGGGTACGAAGATTGAAACCAGGGAGGGTGAACTGGTGCGCGAACCGAACTAGCGGGATGACGTTTGAAGAAAAAAAGTAATGATCGCCTGGCAGGAGGCGATTACTGCGGATCGCTTAGCGCTTCGAGAAGAAGGGTCGTCACGCCATCTGGATCTGTGAACATCGCTCCGTGACCTGTGTTGAGCTCGCGATAGCGGAAGGTCGCGTCAACTCGCGCTCGGTCCCGCGCTCGCGTCAGCACCAAAGGCTGAACCGTGACTGACTTCAGGCATTCGATGTAAGTTCCCGGTAACTTCCAAGCAGCATCGGTTGATTCGATGGGATCGTGGTAGGTGGCGATGGATTGTGGCGTGACTTTCGATTCGAGCCACGCGCTGTCGGCCTCGTCGATGACTCCATTGAAGGCGGCATAGCCTGCGGTGACGGGAACGTACCAGCCCTCGCCCTGTTTCTCACAGGCCGATTGGAACATCCGGGCGTTCTCCGGTCCGATAAGACTCATGCAGCAATCGCCGTTCCGAGGTAGCAAGGCATCGAGATAGACTAAATGCGCGACGCGGTGAGGGACCTTGTCCGCCGCGCCAGTGATCAGCATGCCGCCATAGCTGTGACCGACCAAAACGACATCCTGCAGATCTTCCCATTCGAGCACGCCGACGATGTCCTGAATGTGCGTCTGAAGGCCAATGGTCGGGGCGAGAAGATGAGAACGCTCGCCCAATCCAGTCGCTGTCGGCGTGAACACCTCATGCCCCGCTTCTCTCAAACGGGATGCAACGTGTTTCCAACACCATCCCCCATGGCGACCTCCGTGAACCAATACAAAAGTACTCAATTTCTCCTCCAGTCACAATTAATTGTGAACTGAACTTTGACTAATTAGGCACGCCATTTTATTAAGAAATAACATCACGACTTACCATCGAGCGGCATCTCGAAACGCAATATTGATAACCATACCATGTCGCCTTGTTGCGACATGGCCCTGTTCGTTCCCATCACAAACTGTCTGCGCTTATCCAGGGCTTGTGCCACGTGATGTCGGCAAGAACTCCGACTGAATTGCGTGATAAATCTCGATGTACGAATGAACTTTGTGGAATTCATCGAACTCGAGCCACTCCGAGTCGGTCGCAGCAAATGGCGTGTGCGGCCGCCCATCCGAGATTCCCGCTGA
>NZ_JAQQET010000011.1:0-226976 GCF_046026855.1 Paraburkholderia sediminicola
GAGAATCTTTTTCGTTTCGTCAACAACATTTTTCCGCTTTCGCTTAAAACCCTGTTGACGCTACGGCCGCCTGTTTCTACAGCGGCCCCCGTTCGCAAACGAGGAAGCGAATCTTAGGCGAACATCGGCCATATGACAAGGGTTTGACGAAAATCTTTTTTTGGTGGTTCACTTCCGGGTTGAATTCACTAAACCAGCCACTGGAACGGCTTCGGCCATTGCGCTGTATCCAGCGTCGCTGGGATGGATATGGTCGCCACTGTCAAAGGCGCGCTGCAGGCGATTCGGTTGCGCCGGGTCGCGTAGTGCGGCATCAAAATCTACAACGCCGTCGAAGGCGCGGCTGGTCCGAATCCATTGGTTGACCGCAAGCCGGATAGCCTCCCGCGGCGCCGGTAGCGATGCCGGCGTCAACGTCGCGCCGAACACATTCACACCCCGGTGTCGCGCATCCGCAATCACCCGCTGATAGCCGGCAATCAGGTCGGTGGCTGTTACCGAGGTATGCGGGGAGTCGCAGTCAAGCCCGCCACGCGCCGGCATCGCCGCAAAGTTGATGTCGTTGATTCCGATTAGCAGAATGGCCGTCTTGACCCCGGGGCGTTCCAGCACATCCCGGTCGAAACGTCGGATGAGCGCGTCGCCGTAGCAGAGTGAGTCGCTCAGTAAGCGATTGCCGCTGATGCCAAGATTAACGATCGCCGTCGAATGGTCGCCGGTGCCGGCGAACCGACGAGCCAGCGCATCCGGCCAGCGCCGATTCTGATTCAGACTGGAGCGCATGCCGTCGGTGATCGAGTCGCCAATCGCGGCGACAGCGGCCGATGACGGCGCGTCCACCAACAAACCCGTCACCCATACATATTGCGTGAACCGGCCACGAAACGAATCAGCGGAGGTGTCGGCAGTGTGATTACCCGGTGCGGAAACATAATTCAACTGATTCGAGACCCGGTGCCACGCCACGATTCGCTGTTCCGGCCCCGTAAATGCACTGATCGCATAAGGTGAACCTTCCGCGATGTCGATAGCGACCGGGTCGCTGTCCAACTCCGCGCCTGCCGGTATGCTCACGGAGCTCTTGCCGCCAAACGTCACGCGCGCCTCGCCATTGCCCAGCGCTGCCGCGCCGCCGCCCGAGCGCGCGATGCGCAGTTCCTCGATGACGAGTGCCGTCTTGCCATACTCGTTGCTGAGATGGATTCGCGCGGATTTACCGGAGAGCGTCGGATAAACAATCTGGCGAACGGTGCGGCCTGCTACTTCAGGGGCGCGGTATAACGGCGGTAAATCCGACCGTTGCGGGATGGGTTGCAGCGCCGTCGCCCATGCGGTGACCCAGTGCGTCGGGGCGGCGGCGGCAAACACGGTCGAGGAAACGGTAAATTGGCAAAGCAGCGCCGCGCCACATGCGGCAGCCAGGGTGCGAATGGTCATTCGGGTGGTCAGTTCGAGGCGAAACGTGCATTGTGCCCGATCGCCATGGTCATCGCGGCTGACCGTGCGAACGGTATTGTGCAGTCGCCCGCGCCTGGTATCAGGGCTACGCCGGCGAACGGGCCTCGAGACGGCACGCGCATTCGCCGGGACTAGCGGAACCGGATTTATTCGGCTCTCCCCCGCACTAGAAGCTCACCCGGAACCTCAGGCGCCCCTGCTCGACCGAAGATGCATAACGCATAACGCCCCACGCAGATCAGCCCGCCCGCGCCGCAGCCATTCGACGCGAGCGCAGACGCATTACAAATCAGGTCGACGCTCCAGTCATCTTCAGTGCAAGTGCTTCGGCCACTTCAATCCCGTCGATGGCTGCCGAGTAGATTCCACCGGCATATCCCGCGCCCTCTCCGGCCGGATACAAGCCCTCGACATTCATGCTCTGGTAGTCATCCCGGCGCCGCACGCGAATCGGCGACGACGTTCTCGTCTCGACGCCTGTCAGCACGGCGTCATGCATGGCAAAACCAGCGATCTTCTTATCCATCTGCGGCAACGCTTCGCGGATCGCTTCGATCACGTAGTCGGGCAGCGCGGTGCTGAGATCGGTCGGATGCACGCCCGGCTTATATGACGGCACCACTGAACCCAGCGATGTAGACGGCCGCCCGGCGATGAAGTCGCCGACCAGCTGCCCCGGCGCCATATAGTTGCCGCCGCCGAGTTCGAACGCCCGCTCTTCCCATTTGCGCTGGAAGGCGATGCCGGCGAGCGGACCGCCCGGATAATCGTCCGGCGTGATGCCGACGACAATCCCAGCGTTGGCATTGCGCTCGGCCCGTGAGTACTGGCTCATGCCGTTGGTCACCACGCGGCCCGGCTCGGAAGTCGCCGCGACCACCGTGCCGCCCGGGCACATGCAGAAGCTATAAACCGCGCGCCCGTTGCTGCAGTGATGCACCACCTTATAGTCGGCGGCGCCCAATTGCTTGTGGCCCGCGAACTTGCCGAAACGGCTGCGATCGATCAGCCCTTGCGGATGCTCGATCCGGAAACCGAGCGAAAACGGCTTCGATTCGAGATAGACGCCGCGCTCACTCAGCATCTGGAACGTATCGCGCGCGCTATGGCCAACCGCCAGCACCACATGGTCGCAGCGCAAATTCTCGCCCGTCGACAGCTTTAGCCCGCGCACCTTGCCCTGCTCGATTTCGATATCGTCGACCCGAGTCTCGAAACGCACCTCGCCGCCCAACTCGTGAATGCTCGCGCGCATCTTTTCGACCATGCTGACGAGGCGAAACGTACCGATATGGGGCCGGCTCAGATAAAGAATGTCTTCCGGCGCACCCGCGCGGACGAATTCATCAAGCACCTTGCGGCCGTAGTGCTTCGGGTCCTTGATCTGACTGTAAAGCTTGCCGTCCGAGAAAGTACCCGCGCCGCCTTCGCCGAACTGCACGTTCGATTCAGGATTGAGCACCGACTTGCGCCACAGGCCAAAAGTATCTTTGGTGCGCTCGCGCACGGCCTTGCCGCGCTCGAGAATGATCGGGCGAAAGCCCATCTGCGCAAGGATCAGCCCCGCAAACAGGCCGCACGGCCCCATGCCGATCACGACCGGGCGCGGAGAAGTCAGTTGCGCCGGTGCTTTAGCGACAAACCGGTATGCCATGTCCGGCGTCACACTGCAGTGGGGCACGTCGGCGAGCCGCTTGAGCGCGGCCGCTTCATCCGTCACCTCGACGTCGACGATGTAGGTGAGCTTGATGTCCGCGCGCTTGCGCGCGTCGTGCGCGCGGCGAAACACGGTGTACCGGATGAGCCCGCTCTCGTCCACGCCGAGTTCAGCGAGACGCGCGCGGACGGCGGTTTCGAGAACGCTCTCGGGATGATCGAGCGGGAGTTTGATTTCGCTTAGACGTAACATGAGTACCGGGGATGCAGGAAGGCCGCAAATCGCGGCCAATTCGCAATTTTATAGGTTAAGTGTCGGTGCGGGGCAGAGGTGCTAGCGAAACGGCCCGGCGACGAACCCGAGGTCTCCCTATCGGTAAGAGCCGTTCTTCTCAAAAAATTTATTAACCGACCGGTCGGTTGGTTTATACTGCGCAGACACAGACAACTTCCGCTGAGAGTGTCCCCATGTACACGCAATCCCTGGATATCCCCGGCAACGTCGCGCCGCTCGATGCGGCAGCGAGTTCGCCAGAACAGGCGCAATTCGACGCGGTCATGACCGCCGACGGCAAGATCGAGGCGCAGGACTGGATGCCTGAAGCCTACCGCAAGACTCTGGTGCGGCAGATTTCGCAGCACGCGCATTCGGAAATCGTCGGCATGCTGCCGGAAGGCAACTGGATCTCGCGCGCGCCTAGCCTGAAACGCAAGGCGATCCTGCTGGCCAAAGTGCAGGACGAAGCTGGCCACGGCCTCTATCTATATAGCTCGGCAGAAACGCTCGGCGTGTCGCGCGATCAGTTGATCGCCGCATTGCACTCTGGCAAAGCCAAATATTCGAGCATCTTCAATTACCCGACGCCCACGTGGGCAGACGTCGGCGTAATCGGCTGGCTGGTGGACGGCGCGGCGATCATGAATCAGATTCCGCTGTGCCGCTGCACTTATGGCCCGTACGCACGCGCAATGATCCGTATCTGCAAGGAAGAGTCGTTCCATCAGCGTCAAGGTTTCGACGCGTTGATGTCGATGATGAGCGGCACCGAAGCGCAACGCGAATTAGTCCAGCAGGCCGTGAACCGCTGGTGGTGGCCGGTGTTGATGATGTTCGGTCCGAGCGACAAAGACTCGATCCACAGCAACCAATCGTCGAAATGGGGCATCAAGCGCATCTCGAACGACGATCTGCGCCAGAAATTCGTCGACGCCACCGTCGACCAGGCCAAGGTACTCGGCGTCACGCTGCCGGACCCGGACTTGAAGTGGAATGAGGCTCGCGGCCACCACGACTACGGCGACATCGACTGGGAAGAATTCTGGCGTGTCGTGAATGGCGACGGCCCGTGCAACCGCGAACGTCTCGCGACCCGCGTGAAAGCCCACAACGAAGGCACCTGGGTACGTGAAGCCGCCCTCGCCCACGCCGAGAAGCAGCGTCAGCGCGCGCAACAACAAGCTGCCTAACCACGGCGACAAGCCAGACAAAGTATCAGGAGATCAGCGATGAACAAGGAATGGCCGATTTGGGAAGTCTTCGTGCGCAGCAAGCAGGGACTCGACCACAAACACTGCGGCAGCCTCCATGCTGCTGACGCGCCAATGGCGCTGCGCATGGCGCGCGACGTCTACACGCGCCGCCAGGAAGGCGTGAGCATCTGGGTGGTGCCGTCGTCGGCGATCACGGCGTCTGCGCCGGAAGACAAGGCGGAGCTGTTCGAACCGGCTGGCGACAAGATTTACCGCCACCCGACGTTCTACACGCTCCCCGACGAAGTCAACCACATGTAAGCGCGGCCATGAACCTCACGCCCCAACATCTGCAGTACGTGCTACGCCTCGCGGACACCGCGCTGATCCTCGGTCAGCGCAATGCCGAGTGGTGCGGTCACGGCCCGATCCTCGAAGAGGACATCGCGCTGTCGAACATGAGTCTGGATCTGATCGGCCAGGCGCGCCTGCTGTACACGCACGCCGCCTCACTGGATCAGCAACTCACCGGCAAAAGCCGCACGGAAGACGACTACGCGTACTTCCGCGCCGAACGCGAGTTCGCCAATTACACATTGGCCGAGCTGCCGCATTACGGCCCGCTCGCCGGCACTGCGCAAGCCGAGAAAGACTATGCGGTCACGATCGTGCGCAACTTCCTGTATTCGACGCTGATGGCGCATCTGTGGGCGGCGCTCACTACGTCGAAGGATGAGCAGCTTGCAGCAATCGCCTCGAAGTCGATCAAGGAAACCAGCTATCACGTGCACCACGCGAGCGAATGGCTGGTGCGTTTCGGCGACGGCACGGACGAATCGCATCGCCGCGCGCAGGCCGCACTCGACTATCTGCTGCCGTACACGCGCGAGTTTTTCAGTGCCGACGCCGTGGAGGAGACCATCGCCGCCGCCGGCATCGGGCCGCTGACGTCTGACCTCGAAGCCGCATGGCTCGAAGACGTACAGGCCACGCTCAACTCAGCCACGCTCAAGCTGCCCGAAGCGGTCAAGCACATCACAACTGGCAAACACGGCGAGCACTCAGAGCACATGGGCTTCGTGCTGGCGGAAATGCAAAGCCTCGCACGCCAGCATCCCGGCGCCACCTGGTAAGCGCTGAACCGGAGACGGAACTTCACGATGACGACCTCGACTGCCATGCCCATCGCTGACGCCACACTCGAACGCGCCTGGGCCGTGCTCGAAACGGTGCCCGATCCGGAAATCCCGGTGGTGTCGATTCGTGAACTCGGCATTCTGCGCGACGTGAGACGCGCCACCGACGGCACGCTCGAAGTCGTTATCACGCCGACCTATTCCGGTTGCCCGGCGATGTCGCAGATCGCCGAAGACGTTGCCCATGCGCTCGACGTGGCTGAGCTGAAGCCGTATCGGATCGCCACGGTCCTCGCGCCGGCCTGGACCACCGACTGGATGACCGCCGACGCACGCGAAAAGCTCCGCGCCTACGGCATCGCGCCGCCCACCGGCAATTGCGGTTCCGCCGTGCCAGCACAGGAAAAAGTGATGCGCTTCGTGCCGCGCACGCTGCCGGCACCGTCGTGCCCCCGTTGCGGCTCGGCCCATACCGAGCGTCTCGCGCAATTCGGTTCGACAGCCTGCAAAGCACTGTACCGCTGCCTCGACTGCCGTGAACCCTTCGACTACTTCAAACCATACTGATATGGCCACCCCGCAATTTCATCCGCTGCGTATCCGCGAAGTGCGGCCCGAAACCGCTGACGCGGTCTCGGTCGCCTTCGAAGTCCCTGTCGAACTGCGCGACCTCTATCGCTTCACGCAGGGCCAGTTCGTCACGTTGAAAACACACATCGACGGTGAGGAAACGCGCCGTTCGTATTCGATCTGCGTTGGCGTCACTGATTACGATCGCGACGGCGAACTGCGCATTGGCATCAAGCGTGTGCGCGGCGGACGTTTTTCGAACTTCGCGTTCGACACGCTGCAACCCGGCCACACCATCGACGTGATGACGCCGGACGGCCGCTTCTTCACCCATCTCAACGCGGATCTGGGCCAGCAGTACCTCGCGTTTTCCGGCGGTTCGGGCATCACGCCCGTGCTCGCGATCATCAAAACCACGCTGGAAATCGAGCCCCGCAGCACCTTCACGCTGGTGTACGGCAACCGCAGCGTCGATCAGATCATGTTCGCGGAAGAGCTCGAAGATCTGAAGAACCGCTTCATGAACCGCTTCGTGCTCTATCACGTGCTGTCGGACGACTTGCAGGACGTCGAGCTGTTCAACGGCGTGCTCGACCAGCAAAAGTGCGCGGCCTTCATCGAAAACCTGCTTCCGGCCGATGCAATCGATGAAGCCTTCATCTGCGGCCCCGGCCCAATGATGGATGCCGCCGAAGCCGCATTGAAAGCCGCGGGTGTGCCTTCGGCAAAAGTGCACGTGGAGCGCTTCGGTTCGCCGCTGCCGCAAGCGGGCGTACCGCCGGTCGAAATCACCGACGACACCCCGGCCGCCGACCTCGAAATCGTCCTCGACGGGAAAAGGCGCAAGCTGCGCCTGCCATATCAGGGCGTTAGCGTGCTCGACGTCGGCTTGCGTGCCGGCCTCGCGCTGCCGTATGCGTGCAAGGGCGGTGTCTGCTGCACCTGCCGTGCGAAGGTGCTCGAAGGCGAGGTGAAGATGGAAAAGAACTACACCCTGGAAGAGCACGAAATCCGCGACGGTTTCGTGCTGACCTGCCAGTGCCATCCGATCAGCGATCGCGTGGTGGTGAGTTACGACGAACGCTAATCTGGCGCGACGGGCGGCCATGCGACGCCCGCAACGCTTTCAGCAGGTCCGCGATCCGCTTACACTAGGGGCCGCTCATCGATCGGACACCTATCCCGATCAATGAGCGGCCCCTTTTGTCATTTGCGTTTTTTGCCAGCCCAGGCCACTGCCGATGAGCACCATCCACCTCACCAACGGCGACGTCGCCGCCGAGTCACTGCGCGCCGCGCTAGCCGAGGCGGGCCGCGACGATCGCGTGCACGCGCTGCGTGACGATCTGGCGGTCGGCCCGCTACGCGGCATCGACGACGGACCCGACGTGCGAGCGACCTTCTGGGATCGCGTTAGTGCGGACACCAGGCGAGATTTCCTTCGGGAATTCCGCGAGCAGGCGGCGGCCCTGGAGAACCTCGCCCGCGGCGACGCGAATCTGGTGGTCTGGCACGGCGAAAGCGCAGCCGATCAATTGATGCTGCGCCGCGTCTGCTACCACCTGCGCAATAGTCCGCAGCGGCTAAACGAAGTGCGTCTGTCGATTAGCGACCTCACCGATCCCGGCGCATGGGCGCACAGCCGGAAAGATCGCGCGACGTCCGTTGGCATGTTCGCACCGGCTGTCCTGCAAGGACGTCTGCCGGACGCGGCGCCGATTTCGGTTCTGCGCATTAGCCGCCTCGCGCTCGAATGGCAGGAAGCCAAACACGCGAACGGCGAGACGCGGCGCTGGCGCGACAATACTTTCACGAGCGGCAGCTTCGGTGATCTGGACACGCTGATTCTCGAGCACGTCACTGGCGACTGGCAGCCCGCCGCGCGTGTTGCCGCCGAACTGATGACCGCAGAACTCTGGTATCTGGTGAGCGACAGCATTGTGCTGTGGCGCTTCCGCGAACTGGCCACCAGCCGGCGCATCAAGCTGCGCGGCGATACGAACGCATGGCGCACATTGGAATTGTGCACGGCGCTTGCCCCCTGTCCACACTAATAAAACAGACGACCATGGCCCGCACCCGAGCCCCCGACCACGACACCCAGCGCGATCAGATTCTTGAACTAGCTGCGACGAAATTCGCGCAGACCAGCTACCCGAGCACCTCAATGGCCGACCTCGCCGCTGCGAGCGGCACCTCGAAGGCGCGCCTGTACCACTACTACGCGAGCAAGGAAGCGATCCTCTTCGATCTGCTGGATCGTTACACGAAGCGGCTGATGCTGATCATTGCCGAGGTGGAAGGCGCGAGCCAACGTCGAGGACTGACGGAGCGGGAAACCTTCGCGGAACTGATCCGGGCTTTTCTGTCCGAGTACGAGACATCGCACAGCCGGCACGTTGCGCTTCTGAACGACGTGAAGTACCTGGTCGACACCCAGCGCGAGATCATCCTGAACCGCCAGCGCGACGTAGTCGCGGCTTTCGCGCGGCAGTTAGCACGCGCCTATCCGGAACGGGCCACGCGCGAGAACCAGACTGCTCTCACGATGATGGTGTTCGGCATGATCAACTGGACGTTCACCTGGCTCAAGCCGGACGGCCGGATGGGCTACCGGGAATTTGCCGAACAGGTGGTCAACATGGTGGACCACGGGTTGGGTTCCGCCGAGCGTTGATTGCGCATAGCAGCATTGCTCAACGGGAACAATTGCCGGGAGTTGCCGAGACGCGACAACTTGTCACGAACGCTCGTTCAATTTATTTATTTCTTAATAATCAATAGCATAAAAATAGGGCGCCAATCCTTTAGGCGTTCACTTCAATTTTTAATACGGGTTTTCCCTAGTGATGAATCGGAGTTTCCGCTAAAATCGTTTTTGCGGTGCACCACGCCGTTCGATCAAAAGGAGAACCTGACTATGAACATGCTTACACCCCGCGCCGCCGAGCCGATCGTCACGCACGATCGTCTGTTGCAGCCAGCCGGTCATGCACCTGCTCTGGTCCGTGAACTCACTGCCATTGATCGCGAACGGCTGCTAACCCACTTCCTCTCGCTCGACGAAGACGATCGCCTTCTGCGTTTCGGCCAGATCGTGCCGGACCACGTCATTGAAAACTATGTCCGCGCGATCGATTTCACGCGCGACACGGTCTTCGGCGTGTTTAATAGTCAACTGCAACTCACCGGCGTCGGCCACCTGGCGTATCTGCCGGTCGAAGGCGACAAGCGCACCGCCGAGTTCGGCGTGTCTGTGCTGGAAAGCGTACGTGGGCAAGGCATCGGCTCCAAGCTCTTTGAGCGCGCCGCCATTCGCAGCCGCAATACGCATGTGACCACGCTTTACATGCACTGCCTGTCGCGCAACTCAACCATGATGCACATCGCGAAGAAGGCTGGCATGAAGATCGAATACGCGTACGGCGAAGCAGACGCCTATCTGTCGCTGCCGCCAGCGGATCAATCGAGCATCATTACTGAAATGCTGCAGGAGCAAGCCGCGGTGTTCGACTACGCACTCAAGCGCCAGGCGCGTCAGACGTCGAAGTTGTTCGAATCGTTCTTGCCGACAGCTGCGGCAGCCTAACCGGTCTACGCTTCGGTGAAAAAAAGGGCGGCCTTGTGGCTGCCCTTTTTTGTTTGTCCGTCGCGTAACCGCACCCGGCGCCTACAAAATGGGTAGCGCCGTCGTCTCCTTGAACTTCTCGAGCGAAAAACTCGTCTTCACGTCGATTACAGACGGGTGATGCAGCAACTGCTCCTGCACGAAACGTGAAAAGTGCGCCATATCCTCGACCTGCACGCGCAGCAGATAATCCATGTCGCCCGTCATCGCGTGACAGGCGACCACTTCCGGCCACGTCTGCACCGCTGCGCGGAACAGATCGGCATGTGTGGTGTCGCCACGCGGACTGAGCGCCGGACCGCTGCGCTTTTCCAGCCGCACGTTGACATAGGCCAGCAGATCGAGCCCAAGCTTTTGCGCATCGAGCAGCGCGACATAGCCGCGAATCACCCCGCTCTCTTCCAGCCGACGGATACGCCGTAGACACGGGCTTGGCGACAGGTTGATGCGCTCGGCAATCTCCTGGTTCGACAACCTGCCATCCTCCTGAAGGATCGCCAGAATGCGTCTGTCGATGGCGTCTATTTCTATTTTTGCCATTTTCTGCCGTCCAGGTAAAAATTTGAGGTAGAAGATAGCTCCAGCGTATCCGCGCGCGATTAAGTTCGCAAGTTTTCGTCGCTAGCCGGCCTTTACACTTGCGTCATTCAGTCGCGCAAATGCGTGCGCCCCTTAGCTTTGCATGGGACCCGAGTAAGCGCTAAAACGCTAACTCCGGTCGACTACTTTGTATGGGACCCGAGTAAGCGCTAAAGCGCTAACTCGGGTCGACACAGGAGACAGACAATGCAGGTTTCAACTTGGGAAAACCCGGTCGGCACCGACGGCTTCGAATTCATCGAATACACCGCACCGGACCCGAAGGCGCTCGGCAAGCTGTTCGAACAGATGGGCTTTACTGCCGTCGCCCGGCATCGTCACAAAGACGTGACGCTGTATCGCCAGGGCGACATCAACTTCATCGTCAACGGGGAACAAGATTCGTTCGCGCAACGTTTCACGCGCCTGCATGGCCCGTCGATCTGCGCGATCGCGTTCCGCGTGCAGGACGCGGCGAAGGCTTACCAGCAGGCCCTGGAAAAAGGCGCCTGGGGCTTCGACAACAAGACCGGCCCGATGGAACTAAACATTCCGGCGATCAAGGGTATCGGCGATTCGCTGATCTATTTCGTCGACCGCTGGCGCGGCAAGAACGGTGCTGAGCCGGGCAGTATTGGCAACATCGATATCTATGACGTTGACTTCGAGCCGATTCCCGGCGCGAATCCGAATCCGGTCGGCCACGGTCTGACCTACATCGACCACCTGACGCACAACGTCCATCGCGGCCGTATGCAGGAATGGGCGGAGTTCTATGAGCGCCTGTTCAACTTCCGGGAAGTGCGGTACTTCGACATCGAAGGCAAGGTGACGGGTGTGAAGTCGAAGGCGATGACCTCGCCGTGCGGCAAGATCCGCATTCCGATCAATGAGGAAGGTTCGGACGTAGCCGGTCAGATCCAGGAATATCTGGACGCGTACCACGGCGAAGGCATCCAGCACATCGCGCTAGGCAGCAACGACATCTACCGTACGGTGGACGGTTTGCGCGCGGCGAACATCTCGCTGCTCGATACGATCGACACGTACTATGAACTGGTCAATCGTCGCGTACCGAACCACGGCGAGCCGCTGGACGAATTACGTAAGCGCAAGATCCTGATCGACGGCGCACCCGACGACTTGCTGCTGCAGATCTTCACCGAAAACCAGATCGGACCGATCTTCTTCGAGATCATCCAGCGCAAAGGCAATCAGGGCTTCGGCGAGGGCAACTTCAAGGCGCTGTTCGAATCGATCGAACTGGACCAGATTCGCCGCGGCGTAGTTCAGGACAAAGCCTAACGACAAAGGCCGGCGCGGAGTTCGAGGGATATAAAAAAGGGCGAGGATCTTGCGATCCTCGCCCTTTGTCGTTTTTGACGTTGCCCGTAGCCGGACAATGACAGATTTTCAACCGACGCGTCGCATCAGCGACGCATCACGAATTCTGGTCTTTCTCATCGGCCTTCGTGGATCGAGCAACGCGCTCCACTGCAATGCGTGCGGGCGCGACTTGCGCCGTGCTGGTGATCGCGTTCGACAGCGTCCCTGCGCTGCTCGAACTTGCACCCGAGCGCACCGGCGCGCTCATTGCGAAGAATGCGGCCGAAACCATCAGGAAGGTCTGGATATTTCTAGTGTTCATGCGTACTCCTTTTCTAACTGCCCCGCTGTCCTGAAGCTCCACCGAATGCAGAGCGTTGCGCAGACATTGCTCGCAGGTGGGGTATTAGACAGACATTTCAACTTCGGTTCCGCAGATTTGTAGTTTTTACAGCTTGTTACAGTGCCACGGCAGTTCTGAAAATAGCGCTAAGCGCATCAAGGAAATTACGCTGCAAAGCAGCATTTTAGGTGTGCTGCGGCGGGTTTTCACCAGTGCTACCATCACTTAAAACCCGTCAATATGGCGACCCCGGCCCCAAGCATTCACAAGATGCCACGGCCCAAAAAAAGTTTTGGTGATCCCAAACTAGGTGGAGGAGTACACATAATGAATGCCCCGCTAGACGCAGGTCAGCGAGCTTCGCTCGAAGCCGCGCTATCTTCCGTCACGCTCGACGACAAATACACCCTCGAACGCGGCCGCGCGTACATGAGCGGCATCCAGGCGCTGGTCCGACTGCCCATGCTGCAGCAGGAACGTGACCGGGCCGCCGGGCTCAATACCGCCGGCTTCATCTCCGGTTATCGCGGTTCGCCACTCGGCGGGCTCGACCAATCCTTGTGGAAGGCGAAGCAGCATCTCGCATCGCACCAGGTCGTGTTCCAGCCCGGCGTCAACGAAGACCTTGCGGCGACCGCCGTATGGGGTTCACAGCAGGTCAACCTGTACCCGAGCGCCAAATACGATGGCGTGTTCTCGATGTGGTACGGCAAGGGCCCAGGCGTCGACCGTTCCGGTGACGTCTTCAAGCACGGTAATTCGGCCGGCTCGGCGCAACACGGCGGTGTTCTCGTACTCGCCGGCGACGACCACGCGGCAAAATCATCAACCCTCGCGCACCAGTCAGAACATATCTTCAAGGCATGTGGCCTGCCGGTGCTGTTTCCGTCGAACGTGCAGGAATATCTGGACTTCGGCCTGCACGGCTGGGCGATGAGCCGTTATTCCGGTTTGTGGGTTGCGATGAAGTGCGTGACTGACGTGGTCGAATCGTCGGCTTCAGTCGATATCGATCCGCACCGCACGAAAATCATTCTGCCGGACGATTTCGCAATGCCGGAAGGCGGCTTGAATATTCGCTGGCCTGATCCGCCGCTGGTGCAGGAAGCGCGCCTGCTCGATTACAAGTGGTACGCGGCGCTCGCCTACGTGCGCGCGAACAAACTGGATCGCGTCGAAATCGATTCGCCGCATGCACGTTTCGGCATCATGACCGGCGGCAAAGCATATCTCGACGTGCGCCAGGCGCTGACCGATCTCGGTCTCGACGACGAAACCTGTTCGCGCATTGGCGTCCGTCTCTACAAGGTCGGATGTGTATGGCCGCTCGAAGCACAGGGTGCACAAGCCTTCGCGCGCGGTCTCGAGGAAATTCTGGTGGTCGAAGAAAAGCGCCAGATTCTCGAATACGCGATCAAGGAAGAACTGTACAACTGGCCGGACGCACAGCGTCCGCGTGTGTTCGGCAAGTTCGATGAAAAGGACGGCGCGGGTGGCGAATGGTCGGTGCCGATGGGCAACTGGCTGCTGCCGGCCCACTACGAACTCTCGCCGGCGATCATCGCCAAGGCAATTGCCACGCGTCTCGACAAGTTCGATCTGCCGTCCGATGTGCGTGCGCGCATTGCTTCGCGCATCGCCGTGATCGAAGCAAAGGAAAAGGCCTTGGCGCGTCCGCGCGTCGAAGCCGAGCGCAAGCCATGGTTCTGCTCAGGCTGTCCGCACAACACGTCGACGAACGTGCCGGAAGGTTCGCGCGCGATGGCCGGTATCGGCTGTCATTACATGACCGTGTGGATGGACCGCAGCACCAGCACCTTCAGCCAGATGGGCGGCGAAGGTGTGGCGTGGATCGGCCAGGCGCCGTTCACCAATGACAAACACGTGTTTGCCAATCTCGGTGATGGCACCTACTTCCACTCGGGCCTGCTCGCGATTCGCGCGGCGATCGCGTCGAAGGCGAATATCACCTACAAGATTCTCTATAACGACGCGGTCGCGATGACGGGCGGCCAGCCGGTCGACGGCGTGCTGACCGTGCCGCAGATCACGCATCAACTCGCTGCCGAAGGCGCGACGAAGATCGTGATCGTCACTGACGAACCGGAAAAGTACGCCGCCAACGTCGGCCTCGCGCCCGGCATCGACATTCACCATCGTGACAAGCTCGACGAAGTTCAGCGTCAGCTTCGCGAGATTGCCGGCACCACGATTCTGATCTATGACCAGACCTGTGCGACCGAGAAGCGCCGTCGCAGGAAGCGCGGCACGTATCCGGATCCGGCGCGGCGTGTGGTGATCAACGAAGCGGTTTGCGAAGGCTGCGGCGATTGCTCGGTGAAGTCGAATTGCCTGTCCGTGGAACCGCTCGATACCGAGTACGGCACCAAACGCCAGATCAATCAGTCCACCTGCAACAAAGACTTCTCGTGCGTGAACGGATTCTGCCCGAGCTTCGTATCCGTCGAAGGAGGTCAGTTGCGCAAGCCGAAGGCGGCTTCGGGCATCGTCGGTGACGCAATGCCACCGGTGCCGGAACCCGAACTACCGTCGATCGCGCGCCCTTATGGCGTGCTGGTGACGGGCGTCGGCGGCACAGGTGTCGTGACGATCGGTGCCTTGCTCGGGATGGCCGCGCACCTGGAAAACAAGGGCGTCACGGTACTCGACGTCACCGGCCTCGCGCAAAAGGGCGGCGCTGTGATGAGCCATGTGCAGATCGCCCAGAACCCGGCCGACATTCACGCGACCCGCATCGCAATGGGCGAAGCAAGTCTCGTGATCGGCTGCGACGCGATCGTCACCGCCAGCGACGAATGCGTCTCGCGGATGCAGGTAGGCCGTACCCGTGTCGTGCTCAATAGCGCGCACACGCCGACCGCCGAACTCATCAAGAACCCGAACTGGCGCTTCCCGGGCAGCAGCACTGAAGCGGACGTACGTGCCGGTGCGGGCGACGACGGCGTCGATATGGTCGACGCGAATCACTTCGCCGTCGCGCTGCTCGGCGATGCGATCTATACGAATCCGTTCGTGCTCGGCTACGCATGGCAGCGCGGCTGGGTGCCGCTGACCTATCAATCGCTGATGCGTGCGATCGAGCTGAACAACGTGCAGATCGAGAAGAATCGTGCTGCATTCGAATGGGGGCGCCGTGCTGCGCATGATCTGGCTGCGGTACGTAACCTCGCGCAGTCGCAAGGACGCGGTGCCGCGGCGGAAACGGCGAGCAGCAAGATCATCTCGCTGCACACGCCCAAGGCGCTCGACACGCTGATCGACAAGCGTGCCGACTACCTTGCGGCGTGGCAAAACGACGCGTACGCCGATCGCTATCGCGCCGTGGTGTCGCAAGTGCGTGTGGCGGAATCGGCGCTGGATTCGATCGACGGCCAGTTGCCGTTGACCGAGGCGGTCGCGAAGAATCTGCACAAGCTGATGGCTTACAAGGACGAATACGAAGTCGCCCGGCTCTACAGCGACCCTGCGTTCATCGAAAAACTGAAGGCGAATTTCGAAGGCGACTGGAAGCTGCACATTCACCTCGCGCCGCCGACATTCTCGAAGAAAGACGCACAAGGTCATCTGGTGAAGAAGAAGTACGGACCCTGGGTGTTCAGCGCCATGCACGTACTCGCCAAACTCAAGTTCCTGCGCGGGACAGCGCTCGACGTGTTCGGCAAGACGGAGGAGCGTCGCACGGAGCGTGCGCTGATCGTCGAATACGAGGCGCTGGTGCACGAACTGATCGGCGGCCTGACTGTGCAGAAGCGTGAGCTGGCCGTTGAACTGGCGAATCTGCCAGACGGCATCCGCGGTTACGGACACGTGAAGGAAAATAATCTGAAGGGCGTGCGGGTCAAGTGGAACGACTTGCTGACGCGCTGGCGCTCGCCGGAAACGGGAAAGACGCAACACGCAGCGTGATCTCGCCAGCTTGACCGGTCTGCATTGGTCTGAAATGGAAAAGGCGGCTGTCCTCACGGACAGTCGCCTTTTTTTGCCTGCTTCGATACGTGATACGTGTGTACAAAGAACAGACGGTACTGCTCCTTCCAACAACAACACAACAACAACCAACCAACCAAAAACAAACAACTACCAAACAGCGACTACAACTACGAACTACTACTTCAACTGCCAACTGCTACTTCAACTACAACAACACACACTTACTATCGGTACGGCAACCCATTGGTACTACTGTCTTCACCATCAGAACTACTGCTACTACCACTGCGAACTTCCCAACACCAGCAGAAGCGCGGCGCCCGGCGCGATGCAAGGATTGACCAGCCGACTGTTCCGTTGCCATCGCGTTGTGCCGCGCTTCAGAAGTAACTTTACAAAAGTGTCACAGCGAATCGAATAGGAGCATTCCTAAAGATCGCATTGCTCGATAAGAATCTCTCGGACCACCGGCCTGCAGAATAAGAACGCACACATAAAAAAACGCCACGGAATCAACTTCCGTGGCGTTCTCCTGGCTTCCCACAAGTGCCGCAATGCTGCGGCGCTTCAACCATCAACTCATCCGCGTTACTGCGCGTTCACCCGCTTGCGTGCGTTTGCCGAAGCCACCGCCGTCATGTTGATGATCCGTCGTACGGTCGCAGCCGGCGTCAGAATGTGAACCGGTTTCTCAGCGCCCAGCAGGAACGGACCAACCGTCACGCCTTCGCCGCCAATCATCTTCAGCAGGTTGTACGTGATGTTTGCCGCTTCCACGTTCGGCATGATCAGCAGATTGGCTTCGCCGGTCAGCGTCGTGCCCGGGAACGCAGCCTTGCGGACCGCTTCAGACAACGCCGCGTCGCCATGCATCTCACCGTCGATCTCGAGCGAAGGCGCACGCTCGGCGATCAACTTGCGAGCCGCGGCCATACGTTGCGACGACGAAGACGGCGCGCTGCCAAAGTTCGAGTTCGACAGCAACGCAACCTTCGGCGTGATGCCGAACTTTTCGATTTCGCGCGAAGCCAGCATCGTCATATCGGCAAGTTGTTCGGCGGTCGGCGTTTCGTTCACGTACGTATCGCAGATGAACAGATTGCGGCCCGGCAGCATCAGCAGGTTCATTGCAGCGAAGTTCTGCACGTTATCCGCCTTGCCCAGCACCTGCTCGATGAACTTCAGATGCGTGTGGTACTGGCCAATCATCCCGCAGATCATGCCGTCGGCCTCGCCGAGGCGCACGAGGATCGCACCGATCAGCGTGTTGAACTTGCGCATCGCGGCCTTCGCGACGTCCGGCGTCACACCTTCGCGCGCGCCGAGTTCGTGGTACGCCTGCCAGCATTGCTGATAGCGCGGATCGTCTTCCGGATCGACGACTTCGAAGTCTTCACCGCACTTCAGCTTCGAGCCCATCTTCTTCAGACGCATCTCGATCACCGACGGACGGCCGACCAGAATCGGCTTGGCGATCTTTTCCAGCAGCACGAATTGCGCGGCGCGCAGCACGCGCTCGTCTTCACCTTCGGCGAACACGATGCGCGCCGGTTCCGATTTCGCGGCAGCGAACACCGGACGCATCACCATGCCGGTTCGGTACACGGTTGTGCCGAGTTCTTCGCGGTACGCGTCCATATCCTTGATCGGACGGGTCGCGACGCCCGAGTCCATCGCGGCTTGCGCGACAGCCGGCGCGATCTTGATGATCAGGCGCGGATCAAACGGCTTCGGAATCAGGTATTCCGGGCCGAATTCGAGCGAGTGGCCTTCGTACGCCTTGGCGACTTCATCGCCCTGGTCGGTTTCTTCTGCCAGTTCCGCAATCGCGCGCACGCACGCGAGCTTCATTTCTTCCGTGATCGTAGTTGCGCCGACATCCAGCGCGCCGCGGAAGATGAACGGGAAGCACAGCACGTTGTTGACCTGGTTCGGGTAGTCCGAACGGCCCGTCGCGATAATGCAGTCCGGGCGCACCTTCTTCGCTTCTTCCGGGCGGATTTCCGGCTCCGGATTCGCCAGCGCCAGAATCAGCGGCTGCGTGCCCATTTCGACGACCATTTCCGGCTTCAGCACGCCGGCGCTCGAGCAGCCGAGGAACACATCGGCGCCGCGGATCGCATCAGCCAGCGTGCGTGCTTCGGTGTTCGCCGCGTAACGTTCCTTCGACGGATCCAGGTTGCCGCGACCTTCGTAGATCACGCCCTTCGAGTCCGTGACCAGCACGTTCTTTTTCGACAAGCCGAGGTTCACCAGCAGATCCAGACACGCGATTGCCGCAGCGCCCGCGCCCGAACACACCAGCTTCACTTCGTCGAGCTTTTTACCGACCACCTTCAGACCGTTCAGGATCGCCGCCGAGGCGATGATCGCCGTGCCATGCTGATCGTCGTGGAAGACCGGAATCTTCATGCGCTCGCGTAGCTTCTTCTCGATGTAGAAGCACTCAGGCGCCTTGATGTCTTCAAGGTTGATGCCGCCCAGCGTGGGCTCGAGCATCGCGATCGCTTCAACCAGCTTGTCCGGGTCGGATTCGCTCAGTTCGATGTCGAACACGTCGATGCCGGCGAACTTCTTGAACAGGCAACCCTTGCCTTCCATCACCGGCTTCGCAGCGAGCGGGCCGATATTGCCGAGACCGAGCACGGCCGTACCGTTCGTGATCACACCGACGAGGTTGCCGCGCGAGGTGTACTTCTGCGCGTCGAGCGGGTCTTCGTAGATCGCCATACAGGCCGCGGCAACGCCCGGCGAGTAGGCGAGCGACAAGTCGAGCTGGTTCGACAGTGGCTTGGTGGGAGTGACCGAAATCTTGCCGGGTTTCGGAAACTGGTGGTATGCGAGAGCGCTTTGCTTAAGTTGTTCGTCCATTTTTTGGCCTGCGAGACGTAAGTAATCGGGCCCGGCACACTGCACCGTAGGCGGCGCTTCTCGTCTATCGAATGGATAATCGACTGCGGCGGTTTTCGCATGCGCCGGTTGGGCGCAGCGTCGAACCTCGGCGGAAGGCAAGACGGTGCGGAGTGCTACGCGGGTCGGTTAGTGTACACCCCGAACGTGTCGATGCACTGAGCGGTTAACACGGCTCACCATCGGCGAAACAGCGGCGGGCAATGCTGCAACGCCGCATCGAACAGCCGTTTCGCTCACTGCCGCGCGCGTGTCACGAGCGCGTCATTCGAGCTCGACGCCGCGTCTTTCGGGGATCAGAAAGAGCGTCGCGAAGATGTCGAGCAGATAGATCGACGCGAGCAAAGCGAGCGCGGCGCCGAACGAATACCGTGCGGCCAATGCGCCCACGACCACCGGTCCGAAACCACCGACCGCCCGGCCGACGTTGAACAGCACGTTCTGCGCAGTGGCGCGCGCATCGGTCGGATAAAGCTCGGAGATCAGCGCGCCATAGCCGCCGATCATCCCGTTGACGAACACGCCCATGGCTGCGCCGCCGATCAGCAGCGTCATCGGCGTTGTCAGATGGGCGTAGACGAATACCATCACCACTGCGCCCACCTGATAGAACAGGAACGTCGGCCTGCGGCCGAAACGGTCGGCGGCCATGCCGAACAGCCAGATGCCGCACGCCATGCCGAGAACCGTCGCGGCGGTCCACACGCCGGACCTGGTCAGCGAATAGCCGAACGTCTTCGACAAATAGCTCGGAAGCCAGATCATCAGACCGTAATAGCCGAAGTTCTGGACTGAACAGAGAATCGCGACACCGATGCTGGCGCGCGCGGTGCGTCCATCGGCCACCAGCAATTTGAGCGGCAGCTTGCGCATCCCGCGTGCGACACGCTCGGTGAAAAGCGCCGGCTCCTCGACGCGACGCCGCACGAAAAACGACACAACGGCGGGCAGCAATCCAAGCGCAAACATGCCGCGCCAGCCGATCACCGGTAGCAGCAGCGGCGTCAGCAACGCGGCCGCGAGCACGCCAAGTTGCCATCCCAGCCCGACATAGGACGACACGCGCGCCCGCTGCGCCGCCGGCCACGCCTCAGCCACCAGCGTCATGCCGATGCCGAACTCGCCGCCGAGACCAATGCCTGCAATGGTCCGATAGACCAGCAGGTCCGTATAACCCTGCGCCAGCGCGCACAGTCCGGTGAAGACGGCGAAGATCAGAATCGTCCACGTCAGCATCCGCACGCGGCCGAAATAGTCGCTCAATACGCCGAAAATCAGGCCGCCAGCGACAGCGCCAATCAGCGTCCACGTGACAAGCGAGCCTGCCTGCGCGGAGCTCAGATGCAGATCCATGGCAATCACCGGCAGCATGAAGCCGAGGATCAGCAGATCGAAGCCGTCCATCGCATAACCAAGCACGGAAGCGATCAGTGCACGGCCGGCATAGCCGCTTCTGGCGGGTTCACGGGTTTCGGTGGTGGAAGAAGCGGGAGTCATTGAAAGTATTCCGTAATACACGAAGGCGGCAATCATGCAAGGCCGCCTCAAGAAATTCGCGTGAGTGTAAAGGCGCGCCAGGCGACTCACAAGCAAGCCAAAAAGCGGGCCCCAAAACAGCCCCGGAAGCAGCAACAACGCAGCGTCCGACGAACCTCGCAAGCCCCGTTCAGCGCAGCCGTTATGACCGTCATTCGCCGCCGGCACGCACGACGGCCCCCTCGGGAGGGCCCATTTCGGGTAAAATGTCGGCCTACGCGCGCAGCAAAAACCGGCCTGCACTCCACTGACCGGCTACGTATTCCGCCCATCATGGCGCGGCATACCCGGCTTGCTGCGCCACCGGGCCCCGCGCCCGCTTCTCCTCGCTCACACCCAAGGATCCGCCCATGACAGGCTTCGATCGCCAGACGATCTCCGACACCACCGCCAAGATGCTGCTGGAAGTGCAAGCAGTGCACTTCAACGCGGAGAAACCGTACATTTTCACGTCCGGCTGGGCGAGCCCGGTTTATATCGACTGCCGCAAGCTGATCTCGTATCCGCGCGTGCGCCGTGGCCTGATGGAAATGGCCGAAGCCACCATCCTGCGCGACGTCGGCTATGAGCAGATCGACGCGGTGGCCGGTGGCGAAACCGCCGGCATCCCGTTCGCGGCATGGCTCTCCGATCGCCTGATGGTGCCGATGCAATACGTGCGCAAGAAGCCGAAGGGTTTCGGCCGTAACGCGCAGATCGAAGGTCTGCTGACCGAAGGGCAACGCGTGCTGCTGGTCGAGGATCTGACCACGGACAGCCGCAGCAAGATCAACTTCATCAACGCGCTGCGCACCGCCGGCGCGACGGTGAACCACTGCTTCGTGCTGTTCCACTACAACATCTTCAAGGAAAGCGTGTCGGTGCTGAAAGACATCGACGTCGATCTGCACGCGCTTGCCACGTGGTGGGACGTGTTGCGCGTTGCCAAGGCGAACAACTACTTCGACACCAAGACGCTCGATGAAGTGGAAAAATTCCTGCACGCGCCGGCCGAATGGTCCGCGGCACACGGCGGCGCCAACGCAACGCCGCAATAAACACAACCGCTCAACGCGGTTGGCATAAAAAAGGCCGCCTGTCGATCAGACAGGCGGCCTTTTTTGTTGAACACGTCCGGCCGGACGAAACTGCGACCGCGGTACCGCTGCGGCTAGGGTGTGCTGCCGGAATCGCCAACCGAATGCGACGACAGATTCAGCAAACCGTTGCTCTGCGCGTACTGGAACAACTCGGAATCGCGATCGATGCCGAGCTTGCGCATCGCCGTATTCTTCTGCGTACTGATCGTCTTGATGCTGCGATTGAGCTGCTCCGAGATCTCCTTGATCGTCATGCCCGACACGAACAGGCGCACAACCTCGAGCTCGCGCCGCGACAGCATCACTTCTTCGTTCTTTCCGCCGGCATTCATGCGCAGCGTATCGAGCGACGCCTTGACGGACGGGCTCATGTATTCCAGGTTGCGACTGACGTGCTGCACCGCAAGCCCAATATGGCTCAGATCGTCCGACTTGTTAACGACCGAGGTCACCCCGAGTTCGCTCAGCCGTTTGAGCAACGCAGCGTTCTCCAGCATCGTCAGCACAACGATGGGAAGGTCGGGGAAATTGCGGCGCAGATAGCCGATCAGCGGCAAACCGTCGCCGTATTGGCCGCCTGGCATCGCCAGATCCGTCACGAGCACGTCGCACGCAATGGTCTGCAGCACCTTGACCAGTTCGGTTGACTGTCGCGCACGCGCGACGACTTGCAGACCTGGAAACTTGAGCAAAGCTTGTTCGGCACCGAACAGAATCACCGGATGGTCGTCGGCGACCACGACCCTGACTGGATCTTGCATTGCCCTCCCCTCGACAGATAAACCACTCTCCAAAACTTCTGACATGCCTTTCTATTCTTGGTACTTGAACTGATTGGGTACGCGGTCTGTATTCGCGCGGACAATTCCTCCGACTATAGCCGATTTCACGTCCGCCCAGCCTGCTGGCTGGCCACAATGATCCGTCGAAAACCTAATGTTAGACTTGATTCGACGTTGGGGCACAAAATAGGGACAATAATCCTCGCGAGGACAACCGCCTCGCGCCCTGACAGGAGAACCGGCACATGCGCTCGCGTTGCCTGGTTGTTTCGCTTGCTTCGCCGTTCCGCCGTATGCCGTCTTTCACCTGCGCCATGCTTGGTCTCGCGCTATTGGCGACGCATGGCACTTACGCATTCGCGGAGGGTCCGTTCACGCTGACCAGCGCCAGCGTCCATGCGGGCGGCACCGTAGATGCGGCTCAGGTTTTCAATCAGGACGACTGCAAAGGCGGCAATCGCTCGCCACAGTTGACGTGGCACGATGCGCCGGCCGGCACGCGCAGCTTCGCGGTCACGGTGTTCGATCCGGATGCGCCTGGCCGCGGTTGGTGGCACTGGGCCGTTGCGGCAATTCCGGCCACCGTCAACAGTTTGCCGGAGGACGCCAGCTCTTCGGGTTTCCTGAAGAAACTCGGCGCAGTCGAAGCTCGCAACGACTTCGATACCGAGGGCTACGGCGGCCCCTGCCCGCCACCCGGCAAACCCCATCGCTACGTCATCACCGTTTATGCGCTGAACACCGCAGACCTGCGCCTCGCGCAGGGACGCCCGGCGCTCATGTTCGATCACGAGATCGGCACTGCCACGCTCGACAGTGCTCGAATAGTGGTCAACTACGGACGGTAGCGGCGCCCGTCGACTCAGACTTCGAACAGCATCGGCTGCGAGCTGAAGCGCGACTGATACCGCGCCGTGTGCCGCGTGCCGCGCGCCGGCTCGACGCGCCAATTGACGCACGGCGTACTTCACATTGCCACCGCTGCGGAATTTCTGTCATCCACGTACGCTAATGTGCAACGGAGCGGCGTGAGCGATGCTTACCGATGTCGCGTCGCTACATGCGCGCATGTTTGCCTTGTTTACCCCCTGCTTTTTCATCTTGCCGGAGATTGCCATGTCGAAGATCGTCATCGTTTATCACAGCGGCTACGGCCACACGAAGAAAGTCGCCGAGGCCGTGCTGGCCGGCACGCTCGAGGCCGGCGCGGACGCCAAACTCATGCCGGTCGGCGAAATCGACGACGCGGCGTGGGCAGAACTGGCGGCCGCCGACGCCATCATTTTCGGCGCACCAACCTACATGGGAGGCCCGTCCGCCGACTTCAAGAAATTCGCCGACGCGAGTTCGAAACCCTGGTTCGGCCAGACGTGGAAAGACAAGATCGCGGCCGGCTTCACCAACTCGGCGACCATGAACGGCGACAAGTTCTCGACGATCCAGTACTTCGTCACACTCGCGATGCAACACAGCATGATCTGGGCAGGCACCGGCATGATGCCGTCGAACACCAAAGCGGCGACCCGCAACGACTTGAACTATGTGGGCGGCTTTACCGGCCTGCTGGCGCAGTCCCCGGCGGATGCATCGCCGGAAGAAGCGCCGCCCGCGGGCGATCTGGAAACGGCTCGGATGTTCGGCGCGCGCATCGCCGGCGTGACGGCGCGGTGGAACGCGACGGCTCGATAACGCATTGTCCGAAGGCTTGCGTCATGAAACCGTGTGCGCTCGAGACGGATGCCGCGCTCTTCACAGCGCGCGGCGCGGCCTCGGGCAAGCGCCGCCGATCTGCCCGGAACCCACTTGCATCGGCTTGCATCTATCCCGTAACCGGTCACGCCGATGTCACTTTCGGCGCGCATCGTCGTTTTTTCACCTCGTTTTGCACGCCCGCCGCGATCAGGTCTTAAAATAGCGTTCCGGCGCGGTGTCGCGCCCCGTTTCCAGCAAGCCAGTGAGATCGAGATGAGCACGAAAGTTTTTGTCGACGGACAGGAAGGCACGACCGGCCTGAAGATTTTCGAATACCTGTCGCAACGCGCCGACGTCGAGATCCTGCGTATCGAAGAAGCGAAACGCAAGGACCTCGAAGAGCGCCGCCGTCTCATCAACACATCGGACGTCACGTTCCTGTGCCTGCCGGACGTCGCCTCGCGCGAGTCGGCCTCGCTGGTCGAAAACGACCGCACCGTACTGATCGATGCCAGCACAGCTTTCCGCACATCCGCCGACTGGGCCTATGGCCTGCCCGAGCTGGCCCGCTCGCAACGCGAGCGTCTGCGCACCGCAAAACGCATCGCCGTGCCGGGCTGCCATGCGTCGGCCTTCGTGCTGGCCATGCGTCCGCTCGTCGAAGCAGGCGTCGTGGCGCCGGAATTCGCCGCGCACGCGTACTCGATCACCGGTTACAGCGGTGGCGGCAAGAAAATGATCGCCGACTACGAAGCCGGCGGCAACGACAAGCTCAAGAGTCCACGCCCGTACGCGCTCGGCCTCACGCACAAGCATCTGCCGGAAATGGCAGCGCACACGGGCCTGAAGTCGGCGCCGGTGTTCACGCCGATCGTTGGCGATTTCTACAAGGGTCTCGCGGTCACCACCTTCTTCTCGCCGAACCAGTTGGCCAAGAAGGCCACGCCGCAAGACGTGCAGGCACTGTTCTCCGAATACTACGCAGGCGAGGCCTTCGTGCACGTTGCGCCGTTCGACGCAGATGCGAATCTCGACAGCGGCTTCTTCGACGTACAAGCGAACAACGACACCAACCGTGTCGACCTGTTCGTGTTCGGCAACGAAGAGCGCTTCGTGACCGTCGCGCGCCTCGATAACCTGGGCAAGGGCGCATCGGGCGCAGCAATCCAGTGCATGAACCTCGCAATCGGCACCGCCGAAGAAACCGGCTTGAAACGCTGAGCACGTATCGAGTTACAGAGGGCAATTCACTGTCAATCTGCCAGAAAGCCGGTCTGCAAAGATCGGCTTTTTTGTTTTAAAAGGCCGCCATCCGAATTTTCTCTTTCGCAGTTAATCAGTAGTAGCCCGCATTACTTTGAAAAGAAAAATCGGACTGCTCATCAACCGCCGGTAACTCATTCCTGAAATTGACCCGCTCAGCATAGTTTTCCGCATAGGGAAATTACGGACTTTTTTTCGAACGACCGTTCGAAGATGATAGAGCCATTTTGCTGCAACGCTTGCCTGACAAGGGTGTGCGGCGAAGCAACGGTGCCGCTGTCGAACTCAAAAATCCTTTTTTGTTTAAAAGGGCTGCCAAGCCCCACACCGCGCGCGTCCGGCAAAAATTTCTCCGTTTGAATCGGTCTTTTTAGACGGCTCATTCAATTGACAGGCATTAAGCGCGCAGCGAAATTAGTTCGCACAATTACATGAAGGGAGACAGCAGCATGTCGCACGCCATTATTCGAGGTCTGGCCATGGCCATCGCCACGACCCCATTCCTCATCGCTTGCGGCGGCGGCAAGGCCGATAATCCCGGCCCGATCAATTCGCCGCAGTGCTCAGGCTCGAGCTGCGGCGCGCAAGGTGCGCCGGCTTCGGGCGCAGGCGCGGCCGCGCTATGTCCTGCTACCGCCGACATCGTTAAAGCGACGTATCTCGGTGGTGCGGGTAGTGGCGAAATCGTGCAGTTGAACATCGACGCTACCGCGATGACGTACTCGCTGAAGTGGCTTGAGTCGCCGATTCCGTTGCGCACAGGCCAAGTTTCGCCGACGCGCGCGGGTACGCAGATCACGGGCGCCGTGATCCACCCGCCGACCGGCGCACTGCCCACCGCCGAACAAATCCGCTGCGCCTTCATTCTCGGTGCAGGTACCGGCACCGGCGTTGGTGACGGTCAGCCTTATACGACACCCGACTTCGTCAACAATCCGAATCCGCCGATGATCCTCGTCGGCTTGGGCGTGGCCGGTGGTGGGATCCCGGGCGCGACGGTGCAATTCGCCGGAATCCTGGGCCTGGGCGCTGTACCCAACCGGCATTTCGACTTCTACCCGTTCCTCGGCTTCGCCAGCACAACGACCGACATCACCAAGCTGGTTGGCACCTACAACGGTCTGCTCTACCACCTTTCACCGACTGCCAACTACGAGACCGTCGCAACCAATTCGGTGGAGACTTTCGACGCAAGCGGCAATTGCACTTCATCGAGTTCTAGCGGCTGTCTGAGCACCGGTGGCGCACTCACCCTGAACAGCAACGGCTATTTCGACAGCGCGAAACCACCGCAGATCGTCAATGGCGGCAGCCCCGCGCCGTTTCGCACCGACCAATCCGGCAAGGCTCACATGATCATCGGTCAGATCAACGGCGCGACGGTGCCGCTCGTGGTCCGCACCGGCAACGTCAACCTCTCAGCATTGTCAGTCGACGACGAATCCGGCATCGCGATGCTCGCGGCGGCCACACCGCTTGCATCCGGTGGCTTTGACGGCGGCTACGTCGGTGCTGACTCGAACTTCAAGTACACCGCAACGTTGATCCAGGGCGCGGTCGGCACGTTCATCAATCCGAGCACATCGTCGGCGGAAAGCGGCTTCGGTCTGGGCTACGGGCTGCCGAGCCCCGGTCTGGTCGGCGTGCAGGACACCAACGGCAAGACCGGCTTTGCGATTGCATCCGGCGGCCTCTACGCCATCGCAATCCAGGGCACGGAGAACAGCGGCATTACGTCGACGTCGGCAAATTCAGACACGCCAAGCACCCCCTACTTCGGCATCGGCGCACAGATCAGCAAGTAACGAACGAAGAGAACGAAGGACCGGCAGTTCGCAGTACGAGACATAAATAGCAAAAGGTGGCCGGACTGGGAGCCGGCCACACACAACGAGAAAATTCTGGAGGCGGTATGAAATGGAGAATCCTTTCGGTGCTCGCTCTTGCAGCACCGTTGCTGGGGGCGTGCGGTGGTGGTGGCGGCAACGGCGATGGACCGGTGACGGAAGTTCGCCTGTGTCCTGCGTCGCTCGACTACGGCACGGTGTTCACGGGCGGCGGCGGTGACGGCGAACTGGTCAAGCTGCAGATGGACACGACCAAGATGACCTGGCAAATCAGCTACATCGAATCGCCGATTCCGGCGACCGTCGGCACCGTTGCGCCGACGCGCGCCGGTCAGAGCGCAAACGGCACGCTGACCCAGGAAACGCTGCTGCCGACCAACAAGCTCAACCAGTGCGCCTACCGCCTGAACGGCGCGAGCCTCGACCCGAATCGTCCGGCGCGGATTTTTGTCGGCGAAGGCGTGGCGGGCGGCACGATTCCGGGGGCGGAAATCTCCTTCGCGGGGATTCTCGGCGTGGGCGCAGTGCCTGATACCACGTTCCCGTACTACCCGTTCATCGGCTTCTCGTCGATTGAAACGAATCTCGCGAACGTGGCCGGCACCTACAACCAGCTCGGCTATCACCAGGTTCCGTCGCAGAACTTCGCACCGGTCGCGGTCGATTCGAAGATCACGATCAATGCCGACGGCACGTGGAGCGAGTGTGACAACTCCGGTGTCAACGCGGGCAAGTGCGAACAGCCGGGTACGAACTTCGTATCGTCGGCTGACGGCAGCGGCGCGTTCGAAACCGACAAGTTCCTGGGCCAGGCCAAACCGACGCTCGCCACGACGCCCAAGGCTCGCGGCTACATGATCGTCGGCAAGCTGCGCAACCAGTTGGTGCCGATCCTGGTGCGAACCGGCGCGGCGAACTCCTCGGTGACGACGCCGGTGAATGGCGAACTCGGACCGTATGCTGACGATGAATCGGGCATCTCGATTCTGTCGCCGCAAACTTCGATCGCGGTGAACTCGCAAAACGGTGAGTACATTGGCGTGGATAGCCAGTTCGACTATCGCACCACCGCACTCGAAGGCACGCAGGCCACGCTGCTGGATCCGTTCCACGCATCGCAGGCATCGCTCGCGACGGCGCTGAATCTGGACTTCACGCAAGCCGTGCCGGGTGTGGTGACGACGACGCAAGTGGGTGCATCCACGGGTACCACGCCGACTGGAAAGATGATCTTCACAGGTGGCGTGTTCGGCTACCTCGATCTGACCAACGCGGCCTCGCCGTACTTCACGATCGGCGCCTTCGTCCAGTAATGGACGCAGCACGCGCCGCCGACACGCAACGAGGCGTTCGCGTCCCGGCTGCTGCGCACAGTCATAGCGCAGCAGCCGGCGTCCACCGGGTATCCAGCGCACCGGCCGGGCAGCCAACCCGCCGTCGCTCGCCGCGCGCGATCAACGCAACGCGCGCCTCAGGAGGAACAACATGAAAAAAATCTACTTCGCGATACTGGCCGCCTGCCTGTCAGCCAGTGCGCACGCACAACACGCGGGCGACAACGTCGCCGTGCTCGGCTGGTTCCACATCATGCCGCAGGATTCGAGCTCGCCGCTGACCACCAATGTCGCGCCGACCCCGATCAATACGCCGCTGCGTCTGCCAAGCTCGTTCACCTCATCCGGTACGGGGTTGTCGACCAATAGCGCCAATACCGTTGGTCTCACAATCAGCCATTACCTCACCGATCACATCGCGGTGACGACGGTCGCAGGCGTGCCACCGGTATTCAAGATATACGGGCACGGCATTATCAAGCCGCCAGGACCGGCAGGCGCACTCGGTCAGCAGGATCTGGGCGATCCGCAGGCCAACCCGATCGTAAAAAGCGTGCGCCAGTGGAGCCCGGCGCTGCTATTCCAGTACTACTTCAACGCGCCTACCGCGAAATTCAGGCCGTTCGTCGGCATAGGTGTGTCGTACAACTGGTTCTCCGACGTCCAGTTGAGCCAGAACTTCGTACAGTCGACGCAGAACAATCTCGGTGCAGTGCTGGCCGCGGGCGCAGGCAAGCCCGGGCAGACGCAGGTGTCAGCGAAAGCGTCGTCGTCCTGGCAGCCGGTGTTCAATGCGGGTCTCACGTACGCCCTCACCGACCACTGGGGTCTCGTCGCATCGGTCACGTACATTCCGCTGAAGACCACCTCCTCGGTCATCATCAAGGCCGCGGACGGCACGGAACTGGGTGTCTCGAAGGCGGAGCTGAAAGCCGATCCGATCATTTCGTTCCTGGCTGTCTCGTATAAGTTCTGAGTTCAGGCGCGGATGCGACAAGGCCGGCGGCCCCGCATAGGGGGCCAGCCGGCTTTGTCTTTTCTGGAGAAGGCTGGAAATTCAGGGCAAAAAAAAGCCCGCCTAATTGGACGGGCTGAATCCATATCAGAGGAGACATGGAGGAGACAAGACGAACTATAGCAAATGGTTTG
This sequence comes from Paraburkholderia sediminicola, assembly GCF_046026855.1. Lineage (GTDB taxonomy): Bacteria > Pseudomonadota > Gammaproteobacteria > Burkholderiales > Burkholderiaceae > Paraburkholderia > Paraburkholderia sediminicola_A. The sequence goes on from NZ_JAQQET010000011.1 coordinate 29,710, forward strand.
GTGCGTCGCAACATTCAAATTAGGGTTGACCCTCAGCGTTGTATCGGCGCAACGATCCTTGCAACGCTTTGTGGGCGGCGGTGGCTGGCTCGTGCGGCGAGCCCGCCGTTCGCCTAATGGCGCACCAGCGCCATCATCGCGCCGAAGCCGACGAACACGCCGCCTGTCAGACGATTGAACATCCTGGCGACGCTGCGACTCTTCAACCGCGCGCCAATCCGCGTGCCGAAACCCGCATACACCAGGTACCAGCTCACCTCGATAACCGCGAAAGTCGCGACGAGCACACCGAACTGCGGCAGCTTGGGCTGCGCGGCGTCGATGAACTGTGGCAGCAACGCTGCGGCGAACAAGATCGCTTTCGGATTGCTGCCCGCCACCAGGAAACCGTTACGAAACAGTGCGAAGCGCGAGCGTGCGGGCTTTGCGGCGAGTTCGTCGACTGCGCCGGCAGCGCCTTCGTCAGCCGGCGCCCGCCACGCCTTGATGCCCAGATAGACGAGGTAAGCCGCGCCGATCATCCGCAGTGCGTTGAACATCGCCGGCCAGGCGTCAAGAAAGACGCCGAGGCCCGCCGCCGACACCGCCAGCATCAACACCAGCGCCGACAGGCAGCCGGCCATGGTCGCACTGGAACGGCGCAGCCCATGCTGGGCGCCATGCGTCATTACCAGCAGCATGTTCGGACCGGGAATCGCGGAAACGACGAAAACAGTGGCGGCGAACAGCCACCAGGTATGCAGACTCATTGAGATCGACGCAGAAAGGGATCGGGCGGCTATTATGCCCGCCCGTACTTTTAAGCGCGCACCCGCAAGCACCCGCTCCTGCTCAGCGCCCTGCCCGCCGCGCCGCCACCTGCCCCAGCACCGCGAAGTCTTTCTCGCCGTCGCCATGCGCCACGGCTTCGAGCAGGCTGTCGCGCACCACGCTCGCGATCGGCAACGGTGTGTTGACCGCATCGGCGGCCGCCAGTGCAAGACGCAAGTCCTTCAATCCGAGGCGCGCCTTGAACAGCGCAGGCTCGTAGCGCTGCTCCGCGATCATCTTGCCGTAGCCCGAATAGACCGGACCCGGGAACAGGCCGCTCGTGATGACGTCGAGGAAATCCTGCATCGCGAGACCGTGGCCGGTCACGAGCGTGGCAGCCTCGCCGAGCGTCTCAACGGCCGCGCCCAACATGAAGTTAGCCGCAAGCTTCATCACGTTCGCCTGCTGCGGCAGCGAACCGATGCGCCAGGTTTTCTGGCCGATGGCGTCGAAAATCGGCTGCACGCGGTCGATCGACTCGGCCGGGCCGCCCGCCACGATCGTCAGCTTGCCCGCCGCCGCGACGTCTGGCCGCCCCAACACCGGCGCGGCAACGTAATGGACGCCCCGCGAGGCATGCGCCGTCGCCAGCTCCTCGGCCAACGCCACCGAGATCGTCGCCATGTTCACGTGGATCAAGCCGCGCGGGGCATGTTCCAGCAACGACGCGGTGATGACTTCGCGCAGCGCGGCATCGTCGGCGAGCATTGAGAACACGGCGTCGCCCGCAAACGCTTCAGCCGGCGTCGCGACAATCCGCGCACCTGCCTCGGCGAGCGGCTGCGCGCGTTCGGGCGAGCGGTTCCACACGCGCACCTGATGCCCGGCTTTCAAAATGTTTGCAACCATCGCGGCGCCCATCTCGCCGAGACCGATAAAACCGATGTCCATCTGTCGCTCCGTCTTCTAAAGAACTGGAAGTAAAGCACACCCATGCGACAAGTGCAGGACAGCGCGCAATTAAACCCGGTGCGATACTGCTGTGATGGTCACCGCGACATTCCGCTTCTATGAGGAGCTGAACGATTTTCTCGCCCGGCCCCTGCGTCGGCGTGCGTTCAGTTACGCCTGCGCGCGCGGCGCCACCGCGAAACATATGATCGAAGTGCTCGGCGTGCCACATACCGAGGTCGAACTGATTCTGGTGAACGGCGAGTCGGTCGGTTTCAATCATCTGCTGTCCGACGGCGATCGCATCGCCGTTTATCCGAAGTTTGAAGCGCTCGACGTCCAACCGCTATTGCGCGTGCGCGAACATCCGCTGCGCGTGGTGCGTTTCATTGCCGATGCGCACCTGGGCGGTCTCGCCCCGCTGCTACGGCTGGCCGGCTTCGATACGCTCTACGACAACCACTATCCCGACGCCGATATCGAAGCCCTCGCCGCCGCACAACAGCGCATCGTATTGACACGCGACCGTGAGCTATTGAAACGCAGCGCCATCACACATGGCTGCTACGTGCGCACGCTGCGGCCACGCGAGCAATTGCGCGAAGTGTTTGAACGGCTCGACCTGGCCGGCAGCGCGCAGCCATTCCGTTTGTGTCTGATGTGCAATGCGCCGCTGCGGCGTATCGCCAAAGATGAAGTCGGGGATCGGGCGCCCGACGGCGTGCTGGAACGGCATAACCAGTTCGTCACCTGCGACGTGTGCCGGCGCGTGTTCTGGGAAGGCACGCACTGGCAACGAATGCGTGCGCTGATGGACAGCGTGGCTGGGGCGCCGGAACGGCCCGTTTGAGCACCGCTCGATGGCTCAGACTCCGCGCGGCCTGAGCACCGCACCAACGCCGCTCGGATGCGGAATCGCCGCCGCTTACCCGACGCGTACAATGCGGGATTACTTATCTGGCAGAGGCCTTCCGTATGGCGATGAAAAAAACCGACATTGAAAAGAACAAGGCACTCAAGCTGAACAACGCAATGAAACTGTCGACCGCCGACCGCTTTGGCAAAGCCGCTGCCGCCGATCCGAAGCTCGATCGCCGCGAACAGCGCAAGCTAGACCAGGCACAAGGCCTTGTCGCGTTCGCCTGCAAGCTGAATGGCGACCTGGTCACTGAACTGAAAGAGCGCGCTGCCACGCATCCGGAAGGCATGACCGGATTGCTGAACGAGGTCGTCAAGCGCGGCCTCGCTGGCTAAACGCCGCTCAAACCCGCCGCACAATACAAAAAGGCCAGAGCAGAAGCTCTGGCCTTTTTGCTGGCGACGTTTAACCGGAACTGCGCTGCACTCGCCGACTAGCAGCGCGCAGAAGAGAACCGGCAGGGTTCGCCCGACAAAACCCAAGCGTGAGCTTAGTTTGCCGTGCCCTTGTCGTTCGTGCCAGCAGCCGAAGCAGCCGACGAAACCGGAGCGCGCTTACCGTGCGTCTTCAGCTTCTTGATGTGGTGCTTCTTCGGCGTGCTAGCTGCAGCGGCCGGCGCTGCTGCGTCCGATGCCTGTGCGAAAGCTTGAACGGAGACCAGCGCGATCGAAGCGGCTGCGAGCGAGACGATAAGTTTTTTCATGTGTTGTTCCCCAAACCTGGACGACTGAGTCAATGTGAATGAAATAGCTGCACGGTGAAGCAGACAGGGCTTGAGGCGCCTTACCGCTCCCCGCGGGAGAGTATTACGCAGCGTAGGCGGTTTGTCATGCCCAAAACTCGATATGTATTTTCCGGGAGACAGCTTGCTTTCGATATGCTTTCGTTTACTAAGCACACCGTATCAGGGAAATTACCTAGTTCCGCTTTCAGATCAGGTTTCGCAGCAAACTGGCGGTTTCCTGAAGGGTTGGCAGCACCCGATGCAACGCGGCATTCGCCGATTCCTGCCCGATCGGCATGCTCACACTGATCGCCGCCACGACTGAGCCATGCCGGTCGCGCAACGGCACCGCGACACCGCGCATGCCCAATTCCAGTTGCTGATCGGTGACAACATACCCATCGCGGCGAATTTCGCCCAGCACCTCGCGCAGGCGCTCGACGGTCGAATACGTATGCGGCGTGAATACTTTGATCGGATAGGACCCCAGCCACTGTTCGATGCTTTCCGGCGCCTGGAAAGCCAACAGGATCAAACCCGCGGACGACAACGGCGCGCTCGCCCGCGAGCCGAGCACGAAACCGACCGCCATCGCCCGGTTGACGCCGTTGCGCGCGACGTAGACCACGTCGTGTTCGTCGAGAATCGCGACCAGCGCGGTTTCCTGCACGGTCGCGGTGATGCGCTGAAGAAACGGCTGCACGGTGCGCGGCAAGCGCGCTGAATCCAGATACGATTGACCGAGCCGCAATACCCGCGGCGCGAGCCAGAACAGCTTGCCGTCGGTATCCACGTAGCCGAGTTCGCGTAGCGTCAGCAAATAGCGGCGCGCCGCCGTACGCGAGAGCCCGGCGCGGGCGGCCACCATGGTCGGTGTCATGCGCGCGTGCTCTTCGTCGAATGCTTCGATGATCGCCAGTGCCTTCGCGGCGCCGGCGATCCAGTCTTTCTCGTCCATTGCGTCTGCCTGAAAGTCGGTCGGCCCGATGGGTCAGTCATGTCGTGAGCCGTCTGGCCGTTGCGCGATTATCGCGCGAGTCGCGTGCTGTGCGTCTGGCTGAAGGTCTATTTGAAGTCCCAGCGCATCTGTTCGACAATGCCCACCCCGCGCGAAGTCCGCACACATTCGCTCACGTAATCCGTGAAGGGCAGCGGCTCGAAACCGATCTCGTCACGCAGACGGCGGTTGTCGAACGCGTAGTCCAGTTCCGCGAAGCCGGCATACAAACGCAGTGCGTATTCGATCAGACGGCCACTGCCGCAACGGTCGCGCCCCACTACCTCGCGTGCAATCTTGCCGAAGTCGCGCACGCGGCACATCGAATAGCGGCGCCCCGAGGTGCCGGTGGCTTCGTCCATGGCGCTAATGATCTGACCGACGGTCGGCGCTTCCGAACCCGCCGACACGTGATACGTATCGAAAGCCAGCGACGGCTTCACTGCCAACAGCGCGAGCGCGCGGGCGCAGTCGTCCGCGGACACCACGTCGATGCGATTCATCGCCCGCGCCGTGAAGCGCCGCGCGCCGTGCACCACGCGAAACACCCAGAACAGACTCGCCGACGGCAACGTGCCGAGCACGGTGTGGCCGACCACGCTCGACGGCCGCACCACCACCAGCGGCAAGCGCGGATACGTGCCGCGCAACAGACGTTCGACTTCGCGTTTGCTTTGCGTGTACGGTACGAGATGATGTGTCTCGCCGTAGCCGAACGGAGATTCCTGCACGTTCGCGCCGCATTGCGTGCCGCACGCCATTGCCGTGCTCACGTGCAGAAAGCGCCGCAGCGTTTTGCTGCCGACAAAACGCGACGCAAAGCGCAAGGTATCGTGCACATTTGTATCGAGTAATTGCCGATGCGTCGAAAACGACGCGCGCGCGGCACAGTTGATCACGTGCGACGCCTTGGCGAGCCGCTCCAGATCGATCTCTGAAAACGCGCTGCCGAGCTCGCCGACCATCACGTTTGCGTCAGTGATTCGTTGGGCTCGAGAATGCGGCAGCCCGCAACGCACCGCTGACGCGCGCAGCCGCGCGAGCGCATCGGCCACGCTGACGCCGCGCACCAGACACACCATGCGTTCGACCAGACCGGCGTTGATCAGGGCCACCAGCAGATTGCCGCCGATAAAACCGGTCGCACCGGTCAGCAGCATGCTGTCGACGCCGATCGACTGCGCACGCGCCGACGATACCAGGCTGTCCTGCCAGGCGTGGGATAGAGGGGTTTGCCATGCAAACATCGCGATCTCCTTGCAGGGACGTCAGATCGTCGAAACGTCGATCCGTGCAACCATTCAATAAGCGCATCAATAGCGATACGTCAGCGCCGTGATCGCGAAGTAGTTGTTCTTCGACTGCACGATCGGGCTGTTCGCCGAGGCGCCGAGCAACCGCGTCACGCCGCCTTCGGTATGCACCGACCAACGCGGCGAAAACATGTACGTCCATCCGACCGACACCTTCGCGCTGTCGAAACCGCCTTTCACCGCATACGGCTGGAAGCGGCTTGCTGCCGCCTGCGCGTCGGTGACGCCGAAAAACGTCTGGGTGTAGCGACCGCTGCCCGCGTGCACGCTGCCGGTGATGCTGATGTCGTTGTCGACGGTTTGCAGCACCGGCACAGTCAGATCGACATGCCCGCTGGTACCGCGACTCGTATGTGTAAGCGGCTGGTCCAGCGTGATGCTGATGGTCGAGGGACCGAACAGATGCGCGCCGACCTGCATCGACATCATCACCGAACCAGGAATCCGGCCCATGCCCTTCAGGTAGTCCGAGCCCGGTAAGTCAGCACGATTGCTGTCGGTGCGGCCGAAGTCGTAGCTCAGCGCCGCCGATGCGAACAGCCCATTGGCGAAGGTGTGCTTGTAACCAAGGCCGTCCATCGGGCTTAGAAAGATCCCGTTGCTGAACTCCGCGGAGATCAGCGGAGCGACGAACGGGCGGTAGTCACGGCTGCCCTGATAGCGCGGCGCCACGCCGCCGGCCAGCGAAAACATATAAAAATTCTCGGCGTATGCCATCGACGAGCAGGTCAGGCCAAACAGCGGAGCACACAGATACAAGAGGCGTTTGCGCACAATCAGGACTTTTTATTTGAGATAGAAGCCGCAGTCTAGGGACGCCGCCTCGCCTCGTCTGTCCTGAAGTTGGGGGAATGTGTGCGCAATTGTGTTCAAGTGTTCGCGGCGGCGACGTGCGACTCGAGGAAGCGGCGTCGGGTGGCGCGCGCGTTGTGATCAACTTGCCTGCTTTGCCGATGCCGATGCCGTGGCCGTGGCCGTGGCCGTTGAAGACGCCGATGCCGCAAGACGCCGTGCATCGTGTATAAGCGCTAAGCGCCTTGTCAGAACAACCGAATTCGAAAACTGCCTTTGAAACCCGACACACGCCAACACCTGCGCGCCAATCTGCTGATGCTGATCGCGGCCATGATCTGGGGCTCCGCATTCGTCGCGCAGCGCCTGAGCCTCGATGCGATCGGGCCGTTTCTGTTTACCGGATTGCGTTTCCTCCTCGGCGCGCTGGTCGTGCTGACAATGATTGTCTGCGTTCGGCGGTCCGCGCTTACAGAATTGTCGAAGCGTGAACCCGGCGGCGCACGCGAGCTACTCGGTGCCGGGGTGCTGCTCGGCGTCGTGCTGTCCGTGTCGATTTCGTTGCAACAGATCGGCCTGCAATACACGAAGGTCGCCAACGCCGGCTTCATCAGCTCGTTGTATGTGGTGATCGTGCCCCTGCTTGGCGTGCTGTTTCGTCATCGAACGGGATTCGGCACATGGCTCGGCGCGACGCTCGCGGCACTCGGCATGTACTTTCTCAGTGTCAACGAGCACTTCTCGATCCTCTTCGGCGACTGGTATCAGCTTGCCGGCGCCTTGGTGATTTCCGTACAGATGATGCTGGTCGGCCGCTTTGCGTTGCGGCACGACACACTCATGCTGGCGCTCGTGCAGTTCGTGACTTGCGGGCTCGCATGTCTGGTCGTCGGCCTCATGATCGAGCCGGTCAGTCTTGCTGTGATCGAGCGCGCCGCGCCAACGATTCTGTACGGCGGTGCGCTGTCGGTGGGCATCGCTTATACGATTCAGGTGGTCGCGCAAAAGTACGCGGCGCCCTCGCACGCAGCGGTGATCTTCAGTATGGAGGGCGTTTTCGCCGCATTCGCCGGATGGCTCGTGCTCGGCGAAACACTGTCGGCGCGCGCGCTATTCGGATGCGCGCTGATGCTCACCGGTTTGATCGTGTGCCAGGTGATGCCCACCCGGCGACGCGGAGGTGAACGTGATCGCTTGCCTCACGCTTCGTAAGGGCTTGGCCAGTCGACCGCGTGACCACGTCCGCCGTTAATCAAGCGGCGCGCGGATACGCAAAGAGCTTCCGTGTATCAGCCGTGGGTGGAAACACACACCAGCAACCATCGTCATGACGAAAGAAAAAGAGGCCACGCGATCCTGCGTCCAGAGAAGTCTCGACACGCACATAACGCCTGCCGCCCAGACGGGTGCGGCTGAATTCTGTAACGTGAATCGAAACCGAAGGTCCCGGCGCCAGCCATTTCTCGACCAGGAAACGCAGCGATTGTTCGCTTGTGGTTCTCATGATCCGCTCCGGGCTGGCTTGTCCTGACGCGCCTCGCGTGCGGCGTCGGTGCTTTCGTCGCTATCGGCGACCTCCTCGTCCGGCTCGGCGGACGCGAGGGAGATAGCCCGATTGGTGGCTGCCGCCCGCAGCGTGCTGCAATGGCTGGCATGTCTGATATCCGAGAGAAGACGGACAAGCTGTCGTGCTGTTCTGCGTTTCATTACACACCCCCGCACTGCACCAATAACTTCAGAAAACACTTTAACTCTATGCCGGATAGGGCGTTGCTGAAATGGTTTTGACTAAATAGCAACAGTTGCGCTTGCAAAAGCATAGACGCAATCTTTGTACCTTCCAGCTTCAATATACGCGTCCGGAGGGGTCGCTGTCTGTTCGGTGACGAGCGCTGGCATCGTCGAAAAAATCGAGCCGCTGGCCGGCAACATATGACCGGATGCGCAAGTTATCCACAATTGCCTATGAATAACTTCGGGATAGGGCATCGGACAGCCTGTGTGCGGAATCTTGATAAGACGTGACGGGAGGCAAGCCCCATCAAAGTTATCCCGGCTTTGTAGTTTTTCTACAGACGTGTTCCGCAGGGTTATGGTTTCTGCATGACATTGATGTGACGGGGAATTTGAGAGTTATCCACAGAAGGGGTTAACCCTTGTTAACTATTACTACATATATATACGTATGAAGTAAAAGACATAGGATAAGTACCGCAGCGTGATGACATCAAAGGCTGATCGCGCCTTGATCAGCCCCAAAACGCACAAGCCTCGCCAGATGCATCAAGGCACTACGCTGGCCTCACTTGCGGGTTGCACCGAAGCGGCTTTGTCGATCACATCAGGCATCTCGGGTAGAGGCGCTGGAATCGCCGCTTCCACCGGTACCGGCAACATGCGTATCTCGATGCGACTGTTCGCAACCGGCTGTGTGCGCACCACCGTTTGCAGATAGTGATCGACGAGGCCGAAGAAACGATCGTAGAACTTGCCTGACGGGATGGTCTCACTCGAAATTTTGACCATTGCATCGCTGTTCGAGCGGATCGGCAGCGACAACGAACCCAGCACACTTAGCCCAACGCTCGCCGACGTATCGCTTTTCTTCAGCGCAAAGCCGTTCTGTACAGCGTTGACGTAAACGATGCTCGTATCGCTCGCCTCTTCCCCCGGCGTACACACCACATGAAACTCGACCACGATGTGGGTATCGCCGGTCGGCTGGAAATTTTTCGTTCCGTCGACGGTATCGGTACGCGTCATCGTCGTCAGATAACCCTGACTCAGCAAAGCGCGGCGAGCGGCCTCACAGGTATCCGTGGTGCTCGAGTTGAAATTTCGGGCGTAAGGGCTCGCGCCCGATTCGAACAATTCCTGCTGGAATTTAGGCTGCGGGGTGCTGCTGCAAGCCGCAAGTGCCAGTAGGCCGAGAAGCGCGGCGGCAGTGGGTTTGGGAAACGAGGTGGACATGGTCGATCAGAAGAGGCGCGGCGTGAGCTCGAATGGGAATGCATTGTAGAGCGGTTGCCGTGCGTGCGTAAAAAGCGTGCAGCACACGCCTGGCGCCGCGTTACACGGCCTCACGAGCGATCCCCGCGGCTTGGAGCGACGGCAGCACAAAAGGAAAAAAACGGGAAAAACTGGCGCTCAGTGCGACGTTACGGGCAATCCGCTCGACAGCCCAGCGGCGCCGTTAAAACCGGCTGCATTGACGACGGGTATCGACCGGCTGCATTGACGACGGGTATCGTAAAGGCATTGGCCCAGTTGTCCGACGCCTCACAGCGGTCAGCTTCACACATACCGGCTTGTGCGTCCGAACGCGACGCGACGTCTTGCGACCCGGCGACGTCGGCGAAATCTTCGACGCGCAAGTTCACCTTCTTCGCGTATGCCTGCGATCCGCCGTAACTCTTGAGCGCCGCGTTCAGGTCGCCGTTTGCCGAGCGCATGTAGCCGTACAGGATCGCCGAGCCCACTTCGATGTTGGTGGTCGGCTCAGTGAGGTCCTTGACGTTCCTCAGCAGCCCGCGATGGGCTGCCGGCACCACCTGCATCAGCCCGGTCGCGCCGTTGGCGCCCTTGGCCTTTTCCTTGAAGCGGGATTCGATCGAAATGATTGCCAGCAGCAGTGCCGGCGGTAGTGAATATTTCGAAGCGGCGGATTGCACCGCGGCCGAAATCTTTTGCGCCTTTTCCTTTGCCAGACCGAATTTCTGCGTCAGATACGCGGACATGCGGTCATTGTTTTCGTCGGCCGTTGCGGTTTGCATCAGGCCGAGCGAAAGCACGATCAGGCAAAGTAACCGGCTCATAACGGAAGACGGGAAAGAAGAGGAATTCGCGCATTATATCCCTGCCCGAAAAAGAGGCACTAAACGGTCTAAATTCGTCTTAGGAAAGACCGTCGGCTGCCGTGTCTGTGCGCGCTACTTCGATTGCTTCGGTTTCAGCACGTAATCGTCGTTCAGCGTGGTGAGGAAAGCGGCGACGTCGTCGATATCCTGCTCCGACCACACGGGGCGCTCGCCCACCTTGCGCGTGAGCGGTTCGTCGGTCGTATCCACATTCACGCGCAGCGCAACCGGCAAGTCGTTGAATTTATCGACCTTGCCATGCACATCTGTCGGGTACCACTTCACCGGATTCGTATCGCGCTGAACGTAGAAACGCAGCGCGTCCTTCAGCGTATGGAAGCGGCCGTTGTGGAAGAACACATGCCGCGTTGCCGTGTTACGCAGCGACACGGACTTGAAGAGTCCGCAGTTGCTTCTGTCGTTCGACTGATCGGTGCGTAGCGGTCCACACAACCCCATATCGAAGTACTTCGGGTCCGCGTTCGCACGCAACGCTGGATTGCGTGGCACGCCGAGCGCCTGGAAGTTGAAGTCGGTGAAAAGTGGATGAGAGCCATCGACACCCGATTGATCGATGTGGCACGAGGCGCAATTGCCGCCCGCCGGATTGTCGAACAGTTTTTTGCCTCTCAACTCCCGTGCCGTTAGTTGCAATTTTCCATCGAGATAGTAATCGAACTTGCTGGTGTACGAATGAAAACTCGGGTCTTCGAGCTCGAAGCGCTCGATGGCATACATCGCCTGGGTGAATGCCTTGCTGGGGTCGGTGAAAATGTTCTGGCCAAACACTTCGCTGAAGCGCGCCGCGTACGGCGCGTGCTCCAGTTTCGCGAGCACCGCCGCCGGATCCCGGTTGGCCATCTCGTCCGGATTGAACAACGGGAAACTCGCCTGATCGTGCAGACGGTTAAAACGCCCATCCCAACCGAAGCCGCCAACCGGCGCGTTATCCGTCTCGCTCAGGCGCTCGGACAGACTGGCCGCCTGCGCATGACTCCACATCGGCGTACGGTTCAGCACGTAGCGCAGGCTCGGCACGGCGCGCGTGCCTTGCGAGCGCATGTCGGGCCCACCCAGTTGCGCGGCCAGCCCGTTGGGCGGCCCGTACGCATGCGACGGGCTATGACAGCTCGCGCACGACATCTTGCCCGAGGCCGACAACGACGGATCGAAGAACATCAGCTTACCGAGCGCAGCGGCATCGCTGTAGACCGGCTTCGCATCGGCAGGCGCTCCGGCCGCCGCCGCTGCCGCGAGCGGCAACATTGCGGCACCGACCAGCGCAGCGAGCGCCGCCAATCGCGCGGCAGTACGCCCGGTGAATCGCGTTGCAAAAAACGGCATCTGATCGCTTACAGGTTCGTGAAGATGTCGTTGCCAAACCCGACCAGGCCAGCCTGCCCCGCGTAGCCGAGATAACCCAGCTGGAAGATGTCTTCAATGCTCCTGAGCATCGAGTAATGGTTGTACTGCACCGTCGACACCGTACCCGGTTTGATGAACTTCGAGATCATCACCGCACCGGTCTGGTCGCCGCCGAAGCTCTGTTTGGTCAGGTTGATCGTCAAGCCCTTGTAGGCCAATGACGAAGTCTGCGGGAACGCCGGCAGATTCGGACCCGGCTGCTGACTGCAGCATGTCGCGCCGGAGAAGATCAGATCCTCGCCGGATGCCGACTGCGTCACCGTCGCGTAACTGCTCTCGTCGAAGTTGATGATCAGCAGACCGTCCTTCTGGAACGCCGGCGAGGCGGTGATAGTCGGCACCCACTTCTGCAGGAATGTGTTCGCGCTCGTCAGGCCGCCGGGCTGGCCATTCACGCACGGCGCGTCGTGACCGTCGTCGCACAGGTTCGGCGTGATCAGGTTGAAGTTAGCGGTGGTCGAGATCGACTGCAGGTCGGTTGTGAGTTTGTTCAGGTTCACGACGTTCTGGCCGCAGTCCGGCGAATCGATGATCGAGTGGAAATACATGAACGGGTTGTGACGCGTTGCGTACTGGTCGCCCAGCGGCACGGCCGCGCTCGGCGCTTCCGCTGATTGAGTCAGGTCGGTCGTGTTGAGCGTCGGGTGGCCGCATGTGGCGGCTTCGCGCGTCGGGTCGTTGCCCATATCACCTTCATAGCCCTTCCAGGTGTAGCCAGCGGCCTTCAGCTGGTCTGGCAGCGTCTTGATGCTGGCCGGATACACGCAGCCCGAGCCGATCGCCTGACCGTCCGACGTCGTGCCAGTGAGCTTGTAGTCCTGATAGGTGATGCAGTCGTTGTCCGTTTCCGGCGTCGGCGCCTGACCGCTGATCATCGAGATGTAGTTGTCGAGGCTCACGTGCCCCGTGCCATAGTACTGCTGCACCAGCGCGCCTTGCGAAACCAGTGTCTGCGACAGATACGGCGCCTTGCTGTTCGCGCCGAAGGTGGTCGCGTAGTTTTCGTTTTCGAGCGTGATGACGAAAACATGCTTGATCTGCTGCTGCCCGGTCACATTGAGCGACGAGGACGACGAGCCGCACGCGGCAACGATAGCGCCAACCAAGGCCGCGCAAACGACCATCAAGAAAGCACGCAACCAGCTGCGCTGCGAGATGCGCTGTGACATGTTTTGCCCTTGGGGAATTGGAGTTTTATTAGCGGGCAAACTCTATGCAGCACATATGACGTTGACGTGAATCACGCCACGTTCCTGCAATATATCGGTCATCCGGCACCGCATATAAGGTGGCTACGCTGGCTGCGAACCATTGCCCTCATTGCGCGTAACGGCGATGCAAAGCTGCCGCCACCTCGGCGAAACGCGCGCGCAACTCTGGCGGCGCCAGCACGTCGGCCTCGGTGCCGAAACGCAGCAATTCCGCACATGCCTGCCTTACCGAACCGACCGGCAGCGTGACCGTGCGCCAGCCGTCGGCCGGATCCGGCTCGCCGATTTTCGCCGCTGCGCGCGCGAACGGTGAGGTAAAGGCTTCGAGCATCTGCATGCCCCACGGCGACAGGCGCAGCGTTGCCTCGCTCGCATGCATCTCTTCGGACAGACGCTGTGTGCTGTCTTGCCAGTAAGCAGCCAGATCGAAGGCCGGCGGCCGCTCGAAAGTTTCATCCAGCATGGTCAATTCGAGAATGCGCGAAATACGATAAATGCGAATATCCGCGCCGACCCGTCCAACCACATACCAGGCCCCGCTTTTCAGCACAATGCCGAGCGGTTCGATCCGGCGAAACTTTTCGGCTTTCCAGCTTTGATAACGGATCTGCAGTGGATGCTGTTCCCACACCGTGTTGGCGATCAAGGGCAGATTCGCGGGCTGATCCGCATCGGAAAACCAGGCCGGGGCGTCGAGGTGAAACCGTGAGCGCATGCGCTCCGCGGTCGAGCGCAATTCGACCGGCAGCGCGGCGAGCAACTTGGTTTGCGCCCCGGCCATCACGGCGCCGAGACCAAGTGCCTGCATCGGTCCCGGCAAGCCGGCGAGGAACAGCGCCTCCGCTTCCTGAGACGACAGACCGTTCAGACGCGTACGGTATCCGTCGAGCAGACGATAGCCGCCCTCCGCGCCACGTTCGCTCTGGACGGGAACGCCCGCGGCGCTCAAGGCGTCGATGTCGCGATAGATCGTGCGCAGGGACACCGCGCATTCGTCGGCGAGCGACTGCGCGGTCACTCGTCCACGCGCTTGCAAGGTCATCAGGATGGAAAGGAGACGGCTGGCTCTCATACGGATAAGTGTAGCCATACCTGACACAAACTGACAGGTATAGGCGCTTAGGATAGAACACCCGGCGCCAGACGGACGCTGGCTTTTCCACGAGACGCTCACCCAGAAGGCCCCGCCATGACCACCAACCGCACGATCACGCTGTTCCACTCGCCGCAATGCCGCTCTGTCAGCGCACTCACGCTACTCGAGGAACTCGCCGCCCCGTATCAGCTGAAGGTGCTCAACATGAAGGCCGGCGAGCAGCGCAAAGCGCCGTATCTCGCGATCAATCCACTCGGCAAGGTGCCGGCGATCCTTCACGGCGACGCGCTGGTCACCGAACAGGTCGCCATCTTCATCTATCTGGCCGACCTGTTTCCTGAAGCGGGCCTCGCGCCGGCCCTCGACGATCCGTCGCGCGGGCCGTATCTGCGCTGGCTTGTGTACTACGCGGCATGCTACGAACCGGCACTCGTCGACAAGGCGATGAAGCGCGAACCGGCGCCGCACGCCACCTCGCCGTACGGCGACTTTGATTCGATGCTCGGGACAGTGACAAGCCAGTTGCAGGCGTCGCCGTATCTGCTCGGGGACAAGATGTCCGCTGCGGATATCTTGTGGGGCATCGCGTTGCATTGGGGGATGATGTTCAAGCTGGTGCCGGAGACGCCGGTCGTGCTCGAGTACACCCAGCGCATCTGCTCGCGGCCGAGTTTCGTGCAGGTGAGCGAGCGGGATGTTGCGCTGGCGGCCGAACATGAGGCGGCTGTCAAAGCCGCAATTTGAGACAATGAGGGTCGCCGGTGAATGTCTTCCCGGGACAACCGGGCGCGGCCCTGGCCTGCCGAGCAGGCGCCGGCCCATTGAACAAGAGATGTTTTCAGGCATGAGCAAGATCGCATTTATTCCCAGCGTCCCCGCGACGTCGGAGGACGACTTTGATGTGTCGGCGACGTCGAAACTGGCTGGGTACCGCCGTTTTTTCGGCGTGCTGAAAGTGGTTCGAACCACCGATGGCCGCGTGCTATTCCCGTTCGACGGCGCGCCGGAACTCGGACCTTACGCGACCAAGCTGGAAGCCGTTGCGGCGGCGCAGGTGTATGGCGAGCACATTGTGACCAGCGACCTTGCGCGTCCGGAGTTGTAAGCGTGGGAGCTTGGCTGGCATCTGGTTGCTTAGGTTGATCGCCTGGATTCGTCACTCAGGTTTGTCATTTGAGGTGGTCACTTCGGGAGCAACAGATGACTCGTCTACGCAAAGTGGGTTCATCGGCCGCGGTCACATGGGCTACGGTTGCGCTGATGGGGGCGTGCTCTCAATCCGGCCTCGCTCAGGACACTGACGCCGATGCCGGTCATCGGGCGCTCGGAAAAGCCGAGGTCGTTCACGCTCAGGTCCATGTGGCGGCGATCTATCCAGCCACCAACAGCGTCACGCTGCGTGGCGCGCACGGCAATCTGGCGGATGTGGATGTGAATCCCCAGTTGGCCGATGTCAGGAAATTGCGGGTTGGCGACAAGCTGAACGTCGCATATCAGCAGGCGCTATTGCTTCAAGTCGACAAGGTGAGGACCAAAGGTGTTCGTGAACGCGTCGAGACGACGGTGGCGATACCGGCTTCAGCGGGATACGCATCGTCGGCGCACAGAGTCCAGATTGTCGCGACGGTGCTGAAGATCGACCGCAAGAGCCGGATGGTGACGCTACGTGGGCCGAAGCATCAGCAGGTGCTGAGGGCGGCCGGGAGCATTCCGCTCAATGAGTTGAGAGTCGGAGACAGTGTACGGGCGGAGTTTGTTTCGGCGGCTGCGATGGAGGTGGTGAGAGAGTGAAATGCGCTACCGAGGCAAAGGAGGCAAAAAAACGGCCGCCCACAGGCGACCGTTTTCCAGCGTGAAACTCGAAATAGCTGTGTATCTCCGTCACTCCACCGTGACCGACTTGGCCAGGTTCCGCGGCTTATCCACATCCGTGCCTCGCGCACACGCCGTGTGATAGGCCAGTAACTGCAACGGCACCACATGCAGAATCGGCGACAGTAAGCCGTAGTGCTCCGGCATCCGGATCACATGCAGGCCTTCATCATTGACGATCTTCGTATCCGCGTCCGCGAATACATAAAGCTCCCCGCCCCGCGCGCGCACTTCCTGAATATTCGACTTCAGCTTCTCCAGCAGCGCGTCATTCGGCGCCACCGTCACCACCGGCATCGCTTCAGTCACCAGCGCCAGCGGCCCGTGCTTCAACTCACCAGCCGGATATGCTTCCGCGTGGATATAGGAAATCTCCTTGAGCTTCAACGCGCCCTCGAGCGCGATCGGGTAATGCAGACCACGCCCGAGGAACAACGCATGTTCCTTGCGCGAAAACTCTTCCGACCACGCGATGATCTGCGGCTCCAGCGCCAACACGCTATTCAACGCTGCCGGCAAGTGGCGCAGCAGTTTCAGGTATGCGGCTTCCTGCTCCTTGCTGACCTGCCCACGCAGCTTTCCAAGCGTCGCGGCCAGCACGAACAGCGCAACCAGTTGCGTCGTGAACGCCTTGGTCGAGGCCACACCGATCTCGCGACCCGCATGTGTCAGAAACGACAATTCCGTCTGGCGCACCATCGCGCTTGTGCCGACATTGCACACCGCCAGCGTATGTTTGTGCCCCAGCGACTGCGCGTGCTTGAGCGCCGCCAACGTATCGGCCGTTTCGCCCGACTGCGAGATCACCACCACCAGCGACTTCGAATTCGGCACGGACTCGCGATAACGATACTCGCTGGCAATCTCGACCTGGGTCGGGATCTTCGCGACCGATTCGAGCCAGTACTTCGCGGTCAGTCCCGAGTAGTAGCTCGTGCCGCACGCCAGAATCAGCACGCTGTCGATATCCGCGAACACCTTATCGGCGCCCTCGCCAAATAGCGATGCGTCAAAGGAGTCACCTTGCGGGATCGTGTCGGTAATCGCACGCGGCTGCTCGAAAATTTCCTTCTGCATGAAGTGACGATACGGGCCGAGTTCAACCGCGCCGCCATAAGCCGCGACCTGGCGCACTTCGCGCCGCGCTTCATTGCCGTCCCGATCGGCGATACGCACGCCCTCGAGCGACAGTTCGCAGACGTCACCCTCTTCCAGGAAGATGAAGCGTTCGGTGCTGCCGGCCAGCGCCAGCGCATCCGAAGCGAGGAAGTTTTCACCGTTGCCGAGTCCCACCACCAGCGGCGAGCCTTGCCGTGCACCGACCACCGTATGCGGCTGGTCCTTATGCAGCACCGCTATCGCATACGCGCCGTGCAATTGCGCGACCGCTTCACGCACCGCGGCAAACAGATCGCCGCTATACAAGCTGTGAATCAGATGCGCGATAACCTCTGTATCAGTCTGCGAGACAAACGTGTAGCCCTTGCCCCGCAGCATTTCACGCAGCGACTCGTAGTTCTCGATAATGCCATTGTGTACCAATGCGAGCGTGTCTTTCGAGAAGATCGGGTGCGCGTTGTCGGTCACCGGCGCGCCGTGTGTCGCCCAGCGCGTATGCGCGATACCCGTGATGCCTTCGAGATGGTTCTCACGCACCTGCTCGTCCAGATCGGCGACGCGCGCCACGCTGCGAGCACGACGCGGCCCTTCATTCCCGAGTACCGCGACGCCGCACGAATCGTAGCCGCGATATTCGAGGCGACGCAGTCCTTCGATCAGGACGGGAACGATATTACGTTGCGCAACCGCGCCGACAATGCCACACATGGCTTATTCCTTTTCAGTGCTGGGTTTCAGGGAGCGCGCTCCGCGCGCGCGTCACGCCCATCAACTTTTTTTCTTCGTCGGGCGTATATAGCCCGACTTGCTTGTTTGAGTCTTATCGTTCAGGACGAGCATGTCTTCTTCGACATCCTTCCAGACCGTTGTGCCCGCCGCGATCGTCACGCCACGCTTCACGCGCACAGGCGCCACGAGTTGCGTATCCGAGCCGACGAACACGTCGTCTTCGATGATCGTGCGGAATTTGTTCGCGCCGTCGTAGTTACAGGTGATGGTACCCGCGCCGATATTCACACGCGCCCCGATATCCGCATCGCCGATATACGCAAGATGGTTCGCCTTCGAGCCATGACCGAGCACCGCGTTCTTCACCTCGACGAAGTTGCCGACGTGCGACTCGTCCTGCAATGACGCGCCCGGGCGCAGCCGTGCATAGGGGCCGAGCACGACGTTCGCACCGACTTCGGCGCCTTCGATATGCGTGAATGCGTCGACGCGCGTACCGGCACCGATCGTCGCATTGCGGATCACGCAATTCGGCCCGACGGTGACGTTGTCGGCCAGCGTAACGCGGCCTTCGAACACGCAGTTCACGTCGATCGAAACGTCACGACCGCATTCGAGCGTGCCGCGCACGTCGAGGCGAGCCGGATCGGCAAGTGTCACGCCGGCGACCAGCAGCGCCTCGGCGACATTGTGCTGATGAATCCGTTCGAGTTCGGCAAGCTGCTGCTTGCTGTTCACACCGAGCGTTTCCCACTCTTCGTCAGGCTGGGTGGTGACGACTTCGAGTCCCGCTTCGATCGCCATCTCGACAGCATCAGTCAGATAGAACTCGCCTTGCGCATTGTCGTTTTTCAACGCCGCGAGCCAGCCACTCAGGCGCCCGGTCGGCGCGACGATGATGCCCGTGTTGATCTCGGCGATCTTGAGTTGCTCGGGCGTCGCGTCTTTCTGTTCGACGATGCGCGACACCTTGCCGTGCTGATCGCGCACGATGCGGCCATAGCCGCTGGGGTCCTGGAGCGTGACGGTGAGCACGCCGTAGCCGCCCTGGCCCGCGCGATCGGTCAGCGCCTGCAGCGTGCTGGCGCGCGTGAGTGGCACGTCGCCGTATAGCACCAGTGTGGGTTGGGATGGATCGAGCAGCGGCAGCGCCTGCTGCACCGCGTGGCCTGTGCCGAGTTGCTGCTCCTGCGCGGCGAACTGGACGTCGGGTGCCGCTACCGCTTGCCGCACAGCTTCGGCGCCATGACCGACCACCACGACCAGACGCGCGGGCTTGAGCGCGCGGGCGGTGTCGATGACATGAGCGAGGAGCGGCCGGCCAGCCAGGGGATGGAGCACCTTGGGAAGCGCGGACCGCATACGCTTACCGGTGCCTGCCGCCAAAATCACAATGTTCATGGCGTCGACAATCAGACGAGTTTGGAGCCGACGATTCTATCATGCAGCCTATGACGACAAAGGCCGCTCGCGCGGCCTTCCAGCGGGCAAAAATGCGCGAAATCGCACATTTTCCACACGTTTTCTGCGGGTTTCCACGCCTCTTACATGTCGTCGAACTGGACGATCGAGATCGATTTCACTCCGTTGAGTGGCGCGCCTTCGCCGATATCGGTCGAACACGGCTCTTCGTCGAAGGCGATGTCGCCTTGCGGATCGACCTCACCCGTTGCGCGCAGACCGGCAAACGGGAACAGCTTGTGATCCATCAGGTGCGACGGCACGATGTTCGACAACGCATTGAACATATTCTCGACGCGGCCAGGAAAGCGCTTCTCCCAATCACGGATCAGCGCCTTCATTTCAGCGCGTTTCAGGTTCGGCTGGCTACCGCACAGATTGCACGGAATGATTGGAAATTCACGCAGTGCCGCGTATTTTTCCAGATCGGTTTCCTTCACGTACGCGAGCGGGCGAATCACGATGTTCTTGCCGTCGTCCGATTGCAGCTTGGGCGGCATGCCCTTCAGCTTGCCGCCGTAGAACATGTTCAGCAACAGCGTTTGCAGGATGTCGTCGCGATGATGGCCGAGCGCGATCTTGGTCGCGCCGAGTTCGCCCGCCACGCGATACAGAATGCCGCGACGCAGCCGCGAGCACAGCGAGCAGGTCGTCTTGCCCTCCGGCACCAGCCGCTTGACGATGCTGTACGTGTCCTGATTCTCGATGTGAAACGGAATGTCGAGTTGTTTCAGGTACTCGGGCAGCACATGCTCCGGAAAACCCGGCTGCTTCTGGTCGAGGTTCACCGCGACGATGTCGAAGTTGATCGGCGCGCGTTCGCGTAGCCGCATCAGGATTTCGAGCATCGCGTAGCTGTCCTTGCCGCCCGACAGGCAGACCATCACCTTGTCGCCTTCCTCGATCATGTTGAAATCGACGATCGCCTCACCGACCTGGCGCGCGAGCCGCTTGAACAGCTTGTTGTTCTCGTAGGCTTCTTTCTGCTCGCGGCGCGTGAGCGGCGCTTTGCCCGCCGAGGCATGCGCGGCGTGCGCAGCGCCAGGAGCCGCGGCGTCGTTCAGGATTTCCTGAGCATTCATGGCTCAATCCTCTTTGATACGGAAGACTTCGACGCCCACCGCGTCGCAGTCGGGATAAACGTCCGGTTTTTCGGTCGACACGCACACGGCGCGCACCTGCGGATGATCGAGGAGTGCCTTGACGAGGTCGTCGCAGAGCGTTTCCTGCAAGTGGATATGACCTTGCTCGACACGGCGCGCGATGGTCGAACGCATGAAATCGTAGTCGACGACTTCGTTCAATTTGTCCTGAACCGGCGTGGACAGCGCGAGCGGCACGAACAGTTCGACGTTGATCACGACGCGCTGTTCGCCGCGCTTTTCGAAGTCGTGCACGCCAATGTTGATGTGCACTTCGTAATTGCGCAGAAAGAGCCGGCGGCAATCGGCGAGCCGGGGATGCGAAAGAGCGGCAAACATGTTCGTTCCAGTCGAAAAAAGCGTGCGGAGCACGCAAAGGGCACTTCAACGCGTGGGCAGCCGCCGGTTCGAGCCGGCAACAAGCACGCGCGCTGTTCAGGCGCCCGTCAAAAACATTACGTCGCGCGGCAGGGGCACCAGGTGCTGCCCGCCGTCGACCACCAGCGTCGTTCCGGTGACGCCCGCTGCATCGGCGAGATACAGCGCGGCGGCGACAATATCCTCCGGCCGCGACGCGCGGCCCAAAGGCGTAGCTCGGTGAGCTTCTTCAAAACCTGCCGGCGTCTGATCGGCGGATTGCATCGTCAGGCCGGGCGCGAGCCCCACCACGCGCACTTTCGGCGCCAAAGCCTGCGCTAATGCGACCGTCGCCGTCTGCAACGCGGCCTTCGACAGCGTGTAGGACAGGTAGTCCGGATTCATGTTGTACAGCTTCTGGTCCAGTACATTGATCACGACTCCGCGCAGGCTCTCGTCGGTGCGCGCCGCCTCAGGCGTGGCCTCGAACAGCATACGCGCCAGCACGAGCGGTGCGCCGAGATTCATCGCGGTCAGCTTCAGCAAAAGGTCATAACCGACGTTGAGCGCCGTGTCTTCTTCGAAGCGCGACGCATTGTTGACGATACACGCCGGGCGGCCCAGCGCGGCAATGCAGGCAGCCATGAGCCGCTTAACCTGGGCCTCGTCGCCCAATTCCGCGTGTAAAGCCACCGCCCGGCGGCCCAAAGCGAGGATTTCGGCGACCACTTCGTCCGCCTCCTCCCGCGACGCGCCGTAATGGACCGCTACGTCCCAGCCGCGCGCGGCGAAGCCGAGCGCGAGCGCCCGCCCAATGCGGCGGGCGGCGCCGGTAATCAGCACGATGCGCGGCGTTTCAGGCGCGCGGGCGGCGGCGGTGTCCAGAGAGGCGGTCATTTACAATGCGGGGATGAATCCGAAAGCTCACCAACCCGACAGTTTACCTGCTCCCGGCCCGAGCGCGCTTGCGCAGTCCGAAGCGCTGGTCGCGCAGATCCGCTCGGAGCTCGAAACGGCAGGCGGCTGGCTGCCGTTCGACCGCTACATGGAACGCGCGCTTTACGCGCCGGGACTCGGCTATTACAGCGGTGGCGCCCGCAAATTCGGCCTGCGCGGCGACGACGGCAGCGATTTCGTGACAGCGCCTGAAATGTCGCCGCTGTTCGCCACGACGCTGGCGCGCCCGCTCGCCGAAGCCTTGCAGGCGAGCGGCACGCGCGACGTGATGGAATTCGGCGCCGGGACGGGCAAACTGGCTGCGGGTTTGCTGAACGCCCTCGACGCGCTGGGCGTCGAATTCGACAGCTACTCGATCGTGGACTTGTCGGGTGAATTACGTGAGCGCCAACGCGAGACGATCGAAGCCGCCGCACCGGAACTGGCCACGAAGGTGCGCTGGCTGGACGCATTGCCTGAGCGATTCGACGGTGTGGTGATCGGCAACGAGGTGCTGGACGCGATGCCCGTGCGGCTTTTCGCCTTTACTGGCGGCGCCTGGCACGAACGCGGCGTGGTGTGGCGCGATGAGACTTTTGCGTTCGACGACCGTCTGGTGTCAGCGGCTGCGGACAATGCGTTTCTGGCTGAGATCGAAACTGCCGGCGAAGACTACGTGACCGAGACGCACGACGCCGCCAAAGCGTTTACGCGGACCATCTGCACGATGCTCACGCGTGGCGCGGCGTTCTTCATCGATTATGGTTTTCCGCGTCACGAGTACTACCATGAGCAGCGCGCGCAGGGCACGTTGATGTGCCATTACCGGCACCGGGCGCATGGCGATCCGTTTGTTTATCCGGGTTTGCAGGACATTACTGCACACGTGGAATTTACCGGCATTGCCGAAGCCGGAGTCGAGACTGGCGCGGATTTATTGGGCTTCACTTCGCAAGCGCGGTTCTTCTTGAATGCGGGCATTACCGAGGCGTTGTCGGCGCTCGATCCAACGGACACGGCGAGGTTCTTGCCCGCGGCGAATGCGGTGCAGAAGTTGTTGTCCGAGGCGGAGATGGGCGAGCTGTTCAAGGTGATCGCGTTTTCGCGCGGGCTGGATGACACGCTGCAGGCGTTTTCCAGCGGCGACCGGTCACATACGCTGTGATTTCCTGCCTTAAGGATTTGCGATGATCCGCTGGCTGTTGACTACGTTTGTTGCGGTGGCGGTGTTGTCGGCCTGCTGGCCGTGGCTCAGGAAGATCGGAATTGGGCGGATGCCCGGTGATGTGACATTGCGCCTCTTCGGGCGGGAGTATCCGTTTCCGTTCATGTCGACGCTTGTGCTTTCTATGGTGTTGTCGATTGTTGCCAGGGTTTTGTAGGTGGGGTTTTTGCCAGCGCGGCGCTTTTGTCTGGTTGCCTGCGGTGTTGGCCTTTCCTTGAATTCTTATTGGTCTATTAGCGTTGCCCCTGTGCGGGGCGGCACTTACTTCTCTTTGCCGGCCGCAAAGAGAAGTAAGCAAGAGAAAGCGGCTCAAACCGCTAATTCTTAAGCGGGTCCCCCGCACAGTCGCGGTAGTGGTGCATCTGGAATCTGTGCCCTCGCACATTCGACCTTGGTGACAAGGCCTTCATACTTCCGGCGGCGCTGCGCGCGCCGAAGGGTCCTTCATAAAACTGCTGGTTACGCTTTCATTGACGCAGCGTGCATAGCCCCTGACTCGTTAGGGCATCTCCGCAGCAGGCGCAACTGCAACTGCTGCGGTGGCCGCGCAGCGAATGAGCCGCATCGATATTTCACTCGAAGTAGGGATTCGCCAATGAGCGCGGGAGCGCCTCGCCGAGTCGAAGCCGAAGCCCCCCGCACCCAAACGAAGCCTCCGATTTCCCTGGCAGACCCATCCGCGACGCGCGCAGTGCGGAGTGGGAGCTGATGACTCCTTTGTCGCTACGGCTGAAGGCGCGAGCGCACAGATTCCAGATGTACCACTACCGCGACTGTGCGGGAGACCCGCTTAAGAATTAGCGGTTTGAGCCGCTTTCTCTTGCTTACTTCTCTTTGCGGCCGGCAAAGAGAAGTAAGTGCCGCCCCGCACAGGGGCAACGCTAATAGACCAATGAGAATTCAAGGAAAGGCCATCGCCGTAGGCACACAGACAAACCCAAACCCTCACACAAGAACCACTTCCACAGCGCGAACGCGCTCCTGATGCACTGCATCCTTAATCCCCGCAGGCGAGTCAGCGAGCCGCTTAGCCACAGCCCCAGCATCGACACCTCGCGCAGCGATCAGCGCCACCCTCAACCGCTCAGCCTGCGGATACTCCCGCATCTCAAACCCAAGCCGCCCACGAGCATCCGCCTCGCAAGCCTGCAAGGCTTCAGCAAACCGCGCCGGTTTCCGGATAGCATCGCTGCGCTCAAGCAGCCTCACCAACGCGGCAGCGCCCATCTCCATCACGCGATGAATATTCCCATGCTCCCGCGCCACCAGCAGCGCCAGGTCGCGGCACTCATTCGGCACGCGCAACCGCTCGCATAACGGCCTCAGCAAATCCACGCTGCGCCCCTCATGCCCGATATGCCGCGGCAACACATCATCCGGTGTCGTCGCTTTGCCCAAGTCATGCGTCAAAGCCGCGAACCGAACCGGCAACGCGTACCCCTGTTGCGCAGCATGGTCGAGCACCATCATCACATGTACGCCCGTATCCACTTCGGGATGGTAATCAGCCCGCTGCGGCACGCCGAACAATGCGTCGATTTCCGGCAGGATTCGCACCAACGCGCCGCATTCCCGCAGCACCTCGAACATGCGGGACGGCCTCTTCTCCATCAATCCGCGCGACACCTCCTGCCACACCCGCTCGGCCACCAGCGCATCCACTTCACCGTCGGCCACCATCTTGCGCATCAACGCCATCGTCTCCGGCGCAACGGCGAAATCGACGAAGCGTGCCGCGAACCGCGCAATTCGCAAAATCCGCACAGGGTCTTCGAGAAACGCATCGCTAACGTGACGGAAGAGTCGTGCCTGCAAATCACCCTGACCATTGAACGGATCGATCACTGGCCCGGTCAGTTCGCCGTCCGGGCGCACCTCGCGCGCCATCGCGTTGATCGTCAGGTCGCGGCGAGCGAGGTCCTCTTCGAGCGTCACGTCCGGTGCGTAGAAGAACTGGAAGCCGTGATAACCCGCTGCCGTCTTGCGCTCGGTACGCGCGAGCGCGTATTCCTCGTGAGTCTGCGGGTGCAGGAACACCGGGAAATCCTTGCCCACCGGACGATAACCCTGCGCCACCATCTGTTCAGGAGTCGCGCCAACCACCACGTAATCACGGTCCTGCACCGGCACGCCCAGTAACTCGTCGCGGATGGCTCCGCCTACCGCGTAGATATTCATGGGCATACGTCTTGATAGGGAATCGTGTGCGTTTCCCGAAGCGCGTCGTCGATCCACGCCTTCACCGCCGGCAGCGCCGTCACGCGATCCATGTAGGCCGCAGAGGCTTCCGATAGCACGGGCCGCCACGTTTTGAAGCGCATCACAACCGGCGCATACATCGCGTCGGCAATGCTGAACTCGCCGAACAGGAAGGGGCCGCCATATGTGTCGAGACAGTTGCACCAGATCGCCTCAATACGCGCGATATCGGCCAGCGCCCCCGGCGTGGCGTTCTTGCCAGGAAACGATGCGCGAATGTTCATCCACATGTTCGAGCGCAGGTCGCCGAAACCCGAATGCATCTCGGCACTCACGCTGCGTGCGTGGCTGCGCGCCATCGGGTCGCGCGGCCAAAGCGCATGTTGCGGGAAACGCTCGGCCAGCGTCTCGGCAATCGCCAGTGAATCCCAGGTGGCCGATCTGTCTTCGCTAATCAAACAGGGCACTTTGCCCGGACCCGTCGGCGCGTGCGCCAGGATCGCTGGTTTCGTGCTGGGTACATACAGGTGAATCAGCACCTCTTCGAACGGAATGCCGAAATGTTTGAATAGCAGCCACGGACGCATCGACCATGACGAATAGTTTTTGTCACCGATAAGCAGCTTCATGCTTCGTATAAAGGGAAGTTGAAAAAAGGTTCAGCGCCCCGCGTTGGCGCGAAACGTGTCGAAGCGTGAGCGCGCCGATGCGCCGGTCAGATATACGGACGCGATCGCTTCGATGCTGGCGGGTTCGATGCCGAGTTCAGGCGCAAGCGGTCCGCTCAACACGTTGTCGACTTTCATCGAATCGAGATTGTCGCGCGAGATCACCGGTTCGCCCGGCGCCATTTCAAACGTCAGCGCTTGCAGGCGCGCCAATGCTTCCGGCAGCCGAATGATCCGCGCATGCCGGCCAATTACATCGCCGCAATACTTCACGAGGTCTTCGAGTGTATAGACGGTCGGGCCACCGAGTTCGTAGGTATGGCCGCTGGCCGCATCGAGATCGAGCACGTTACAGATTGCTTTTGCCACGTCGCCGACATACACCGGCTGGAATTTCGCATCCGGCATGGCAAGTGGAATCACCGGAAACATCCGCTGCAGGAACGCAAACTTGTTGAGGAACTGGTCTTCGGGCCCGAACACCACGGACGGCCGGAAAATCGTCCACGCCAGGTTCGCCGCATGCACGGCTTTTTCGCCGTCACCCTTCGAGCGCGAATACATGCTCGGCCCGTTCGAGTCGGCGCCGAGCGCGCTGATATGAATCAGCCGATGCACGCCCTTGCCTTCGCAAGCCGCAACAATTCTGGTCGGCAATTCGACGTGCGCGCGCGCGAATTCCGGACCATAGGGTGTGCCACGTTTGCCATGCAGCGTGGCAACGAGGTTGATCACGCAATCTGCGCCTTCCACGAAACGCGCGAGCTGCACCGGATCGAACACGTCGGCTTCGATCACATCGATGGGCAACAGGGTGAGATGGCGGGCGTTGTAGCGGCGCCGGGTGGCGATGCGCACGTCTTTACCCATTTCAACGAGGGCGTTGACGAGATGGCTGCCGATAAAACCGGAACCGCCGATGATCGCAACGGCTTTATGTCGCATTTTTCGACTCCCTGGTGGAAGCCGCGGCAACGGCTGGCGTGGCACACCGCCGCATCATGAATGACGCGACGGCGGCACGGCGCTTACGGTGCGATGTAACCCAGACGCGCCTTCAGCGATTGCGGACGGCCTTCGAACAACGCCGCGTAGTAGACCGTATTGGACAACACATTCTTGACGTAATCGCGCGTTTCCTGGAACGGAATCGACTCAGCGAAGATCGCGCCTTCAACCGGGCGCTGCAACGATTGCCGCCAGTTGCGCGGACGGCCGGGACCGGCGTTGTAACCGGCGGTGGCCAGCACGGCCGATCCGTCGAACTGATTGTAGATCATCGACAGATAATTCGTGCCAAGCAGGATGTTGGTGTTGATGTCGTTCATCTGCTCGCGCGAGATCGGGCCGAGCCCGATCTTCTTCGCCACCAGTTGCGCGGTGCCCGGCATCAGCTGCATCAAACCGCTCGCGCCGACTTCCGAGCGCGCGTTCATGATGAAGCGCGACTCCTGGCGAATCAGCCCGTACGCCCATTCCACATCCAGCCCATTCGACTGCGCATCGCGCTCAACGATATCCTTGAACGGCGAAAGATAGCGCAGCGAGAAGTCGTGCTCAGTCTTCGTGCGGTCCGCCGTGTTGACGGTGCGGTCATACAACTGGATACGCCGCGCGTATTCGGCTGCGGCGATCAGTTGCCGGTCGCTCATATTGCGCAGCGGCCAGTTCCATTCGCGATTGCCTTCGAGCCGCAGATTCAGTGCGTAGAACCGTTGCGCCAGATCGAAGCCTGGTGTGTTGCCGGCCTGCTGGACTTCGGCGTCGCTCACCGTCGTTTTCGGCGGCACGGTAATCTTCTGGCCGAGTTCTTCCGAAGCCAGTTGGCCGTAGAAGTTGAAGCCCTGCGAGATCGACTCGAATTCCTGGTTGGCCGTGGCCGTGTCGCCGGCTTGCTTGAGCGCACGGGCATGCCAGTACACCCACGACGGCTGATTGCGCAGCGCAGCCGGCATCTGTTCGATCGACCAGCGCACCATTGTCCAATCTCCCGCGAGCAGTGCAGTGCGGGTGCGCCATTCGTACGCCGGGTTCGACAGCGGCGCATTTACCGAGAGCCGGTACCAGTCCACCGCGCTCGGCATCTGCTTGGCGGCGGCCTGATAGGCGATCGTGCCCCAGCCAATTGCACGCTCGGGCGAGCTCAGCGACGGCGCCACCGAAGCAAACGTGGCCGCGGCCATGGCCGGATCGTTGCGCGCCATGCGCGTGATCGCGAGCAACGCGAGTTGGTGCGACTGCGTATCCGGACCGACGCCACGCGCCAGCAGCAAAGGCGGCGTACTCGTGGCCTGGTTGAACAGCACCGGGTCGGGCGGCTGATTGCTGAGTGCATCGACGAGCTTGCTGCCCGTGCTGGTGTAGTTCTGTTCGTACGCGAGACGGATCTGTTGCCACACGTCGTCGGAACTGAATTGCTGGTTGACCGCCAGCGAGGTGATCAGATCGACACAACCGTCGCCGTACCACTTCGGATCGACCAGCAGTGCACGCGCCTCCGCCGCGACGTTTTCACCACGCGCGGCGCGCGATTCGAGCGCGTAGCACTTCACCTGCGTATCGTCATTCAACACGAAACGCGCGTATTGCTGATCGAAGTTGCGCCAATCGTGACGCGCACCGAGTACGGTGAGGTAGTCGTTGCGCATGCGGTCGGCGATCGCCTGCCCGTCGTACTTCTGCAGGAACGCCAGCACCGGCGCATCCGGCGCGTCGATGCGCGCATGGCCGCTGGAATCGAACAACTGCGGCTTGATCTGGAAGTACTCCAGATACGAAGGTGCCGGGTAGCTGGGGATCATGCTCGCCAGTTGCGCTGCGCGTGCCGCGTCATTAGTGCGGGCGGCTTCGCGAAGCTGGACGAAGGTCTGGTCGTCGTTCGTGAGTTGCGAAAGGGGAATGGGCTTGACGGCCGAGGCCGTGCTGCACGCGACGAGTGCCGCAGCGGCAAGCGCCAGGCCGGCCGCGCGATATACTCGATAGAGGCGTTTTGACATCGTTGTTTCTGGAGCGCGAATTGAACCCAAGCATAGCATGCAACCCCGTCGCAGAATCGAAAAAGGCACTGCGTCGAATGCTATTGGAAGCAAGGCTACAAGCGGCTTCCGAGCCGGCGCACAGCGCTGCGCTCAACCGTCGCATTCTCGATGCGTTGACGCACTATGGCGTGAACAGCGTGGGGTTCTATTGGCCGCTGGCGGGCGAATTCGATGCGCGCGCCGCGATTGCGATCTGGCTCGCGGCCGAGGCGCAACGCGAAGCGAGCCTGCCGATTATCAAGGAACGTGGCGTGCCACTCGAATTCCACGCGTGGGCGCCGGATACGCCGATGAAGATCGGCCATCACAAGATCGCCGAGCCCGCCTCAGGGCGCGTAGTGGTTCCCGACCTGCTATTCGTGCCGTGCGTCGGCTTCGACGCCGACGGCTTCCGCCTGGGCTACGGCGGCGGCTACTACGACCGCACGCTGGCTGCATGGCCGGGTGGGAAGAAACCGGTCACGGTTGGTATCGCCTATGAAGCGTGCCGCACGGACGCGTTGCAGCGTGAAGCTCACGACATCCCGCTCGATCTGATCGTGACGGAAGCCAGCCTCTATCCACGCCCGGCGGATTAAGCGTTCGAACGGCGCCGTGGGCGGTGCATCCCTCATCGGCCGCCGAGACCTGCCCCTGTTATAAAGACGCCGCCGCGCGAGCGGCCGTGTCGTACAGTCCGGACGCATTGCGCATCAGTTGCGCCGCCTCGCCGATCTGCTCATTGGTCAGGCCGCTTTCCTTCAGCGTCGAAATCAGGCAGCTCTCGCGCACCTCGCGGTACTTCAGACAAAGCTCGCGGCCCGCATCGGTGGCCGAGAAGAACACTTCCTTGCCGGTCTTTTCGCTTTTTACATACCCTCTAGCTACGAGCTTCTTCAACGCGTAAGTGGCGACGTGCGTGTCTTCGATGTTCAGCACGAAGCAGATGTCCGCCAGCTTCTTGCGCCGCTCGCGATGGCTGACGTGGTGCAGCAGCGAGACTTCGATCGCGGTCATGTCCTTTTCGCCGGCGGCCGACATGCACCGCACCATCCAGCGGTTGAATGCATTGCCCGCCATGATGAGCGCGTACTCCAGTTCGGATAGCTCCGCGCTTGTGTCAGACACGAGATGTTCCGAGGACACGATCTTGGTGGGATGGCGCGACATGGTGAAGATTCTCGAGAAACAGGATGGGAAGGTGTCGGGAGTGTACGACGAGCGGCCCATTCCCGGGAGCCTGGCGAAAACGCTTATAGATAAATTGTTGATATTTTATTGATAATGTACGCTTCAAACTTCGCGTACCCGATGCCGATAACTATCCATCGGGTCCGATATGCTCGACATTTCCGACTCGATCTGGGCCATTAAGCGATGAGCCAACCAAGAATCTTTCCGCTCGGCGACACCGCACTAGTCTGCGAGGCGCCTGCGCCTGCCACGCTGGACTGCCAGCGGCGCGTGTGGGCGGCCGCCGAAGCTGCGCGCGACTGGCCGCATGTGCTGGAGGTCGTGCCGGGCATGAACAATCTGACGCTCGTGTTCGATCCGCTCGAGGCCGACCGCGAAGCGCTGATGAGCCATCTGCAAGCGGCCTGGAACAGGGTGAGCGACGTTCCCGCACCCGGCCGCGAAGTCGAAATCCCGGTGCAATACGGCGGCGAGTTCGGCCCGGACCTGCAAGTGGTCGCCAATCACACCGGCCTGAGCGTGCGTGAAGTGGTGCAACGTCATGCGGACGGCGAGTACGTGGTGTTTTTCCTCGGCTTCCAGCCGGGCTTCGCCTATATGGGCGGGCTCAATGAAGCCCTGCATACGCCGCGCCGTTCGTCGCCGCGCCTGGAAGTGCCGGCCGGTTCGGTCGGCATCGGTGGTGAGCAGACCGGCATTTATCCGGCAGCCTCCCCTGGCGGCTGGCAATTGATCGGCCGCACCGAACTGCCGCTGTTCGATCCGGCTCGCCGTCCGCCCACGCTGTTGCAACCGGGCGACCGGGTGCGCTTTACCGTCGCGGGGATACACGCATGATCGATGTGATTCGCGCGGGCCTGCTGACCACGATTCAGGATCTTGGCCGTCACGGCTACCGGCACCTCGGCGTTGCGATGGGTGGCGCGCTCGACCGTCTGTCGCTCGAGGTCGGCAACCGGCTGGTCGGCAACCGGCCCGATGCGGCCGGCCTTGAAATTACCTTCGGCCCGACCGTGCTGCGCTTTTTGCGCGCTACACGCGTGGCCATCACCGGCACCGAATTCGGCGCGACCCTCGACGGCAAACCGGTCTACTCGTGGTGGAGCCTGCCGGTGCAGGCCGGCCAGGAGCTGGTGCTGAACGCGGCCAAACGCGGTATGCGCGGCTATGTCTGCATCGCCGGCGGCATCGACGTTTTGCCGATGCTCGGCTCGCGCAGCACCGATCTCGCGGGCCATTTCGGTGGACTCGGCGGCCGGGCGCTGCGCGACGGCGATCGCCTGCCAGTCGGCGCGCCGCTGCAACGCGGCCACATCGGCTTTACTCCAGACGCGCCCGAGTTCGGCGTGAAGGCGCCCGCCTGGTGCAAGTTCGTGCTGGTTCACGAACCGCTGCGGCGCGGCCGGCATCCGTCCGGCGTGCCGTGGGCCGTGCCGATCCGCGTGCTGCAAGGCCCCGAATACAACAGCTTCACCGAAAAAACGCACGAATCGTTCTGGTCCGATGAATGGTTGGTCACACCGAACAGCAATCGCATGGGTTACCGCCTCGCCGGTGCTGAGCTGAAGCGCACCCAGAAAAGCGATCTGCTCTCGCACGCGGTGTTGCCCGGCACGATTCAGGTCCCGCCGAACGGCCAGCCGATCGTGCTGATGAGCGATGCGCAGACCACCGGCGGCTATCCGAAGATCGGCGCCGTGATCCAGGCTGATCTATGGAAGCTCGCGCAGGTTCGCCTCAACGCCGCCATTCGCTTCATCCCGACGACACCCTATGAGGCTCGCCAGGCTTTACTGGAAGAACGCACGTATTTGCGGCAGATCGACGCCGCGATTGCCATGCACGAAGAACGCTGCGCGCGCCAGCCGGCGGCCGCAGCGCTGTGACACTAAGTAGGAGAACACCATGGAAATCGATTTGAACGCCGACCTCGGCGAAGGCTGTGGCTCAGACGAGGCGCTGCTCGACCTCGTCAGCTCGGCCAACATCGCGTGCGGCTGGCACGCGGGCGGCGCCAACGCCATGCGCGACTGCGTGCGCTGGGCGGTGCAAAAAGGTGTGTCGATCGGCGCGCATCCAAGCTTTAACGATCCTGAGAATTTTGGCCGCAAGGAAATGGACCTGCCGGTCAACGACATCTACGCGGGCGTGCTGTATCAGCTCGGCGCGCTGTCGGCGATCGCGCAGGCCGAGGGCGGCCGCATCGCGCACGTCAAGCCGCACGGTGCGCTCTACAACCAGGCCGCGCGCGACGCGAAGATCGCCGACGCGATCGTCTCGGCGGTCCACGATTTCGATCCGTCGGTGGCGGTGTTCGCGCTCGCCAACAGCGGGCTCGTGACGGCCGCCCGCGAAGCGGGCCTGACTGCCGTCGAAGAAGTATTCGCCGACCGCGGCTATCGCGCCGACGGGTCGCTCGTGCCGCGCAAGGAGCCGGGCGCGCTGCTCGACGACGAAGACGTGGTACTGGAACGCACGCTCTCCATGGTGCGCGAGCGCCGCGTGCAAGCCGTCGACGGACACTGGGTGCCGCTCAATGCGCAAACCATCTGCCTGCACGGCGACGGGCCGCATGCGCTGGCATTCGCGCGACGCATCCGCAGCGCACTGCAGGATGCCGGCATTGAAGTTCACGCGGCCGGCGCCGCGAGCGTCTGATCCCAGCGCCGACCAACGCGAGCCGGACAGCGCGAATCAACCGTTGCCCAACCCAGAACGCCCCGCTTCATGCGGGGCGTTTGCCAGGTGCAGGACGTATTGCAATACCGCAGTGAGTAGAGCAGACGTAAGTGCAAATGCAGGTGTAGTCGAAGCAAGGCGGCCATCAAGAGCCGCGGCAACAAGACGGCGCATGGGTAACCGGGCGCCGGCCCACGTTAGCCGCCACAAGCGGCAAGGTTGAAACCCTGTTTGGAGATCCAGATGCAGACAACAGTCAGTCTATGGCCGCTCATTGGCGTGGCCGTCATCATCGTCGGCTTTTTATTACGGTTCAATCCGATGCTGATCGTGGCGGTTGCCGCGATCGTCACGGGTCTGGCCGCGCACTTCCCGCCCGAAAAGATCCTCGCTGAAATCGGCACCGGCTTCATCAAGACCCGCAATATCCCGCTGATCATCCTGCTGCCGCTGGCGGTGATCGGCCTGCTGGAACGGCATGGCCTGCGCGAGCGTGCGCAAGCGTGGATCGGTGGCATCAAGGCCGCAACCGCAGGGCGTTTGCTGATCGTCTACCTGCTGGTGCGGGAACTGACCGCCGCCGTCGGCCTGACTGGTCTCGGCGGCCATCCGCAAATGGTGCGTCCGCTGATCGCGCCGATGGCCGAGGGCGCGACTGAAACCCGCTTCGGCAAGATCAGCGACGCGGTCCGCTTCAAGCTGCGCGCCTACTCCGCGGCGACCGACAACGTCGGCCTGTTCTTCGGTGAAGACATCTTCGTCGCATTCGGTGCGATCGTACTGATGACGACCTTCCTGAAAGAAGCCGGCATCGTCGTCGAGCCGATTCACGTGGCCGTCTGGGGCATTCCGACCGCGATCTGCGCATTCATCGTTCACGGCTTTCGCCTGTATCTGCTCGACCGCAGGCTCGAACGCGAACTGCGCGGCAATGCAACTGCCAATGCCGCTGCTGTTTCGCCGACGCAATCCGCCGCAGGAGACAAAGCATGACGCTCACGATTACCTATCTGTTCTGGTTGCTGGGCGTGGTGCTGCTCATCATCGGCGGCATGATCGTCACGGACAAGGAACACCCGCGCCGTTTCACCGCCGGCGGTTTCTGGATCCTTTACGCGCTGATCTTCCTGATCGGCGACAAGCTGCCGCCCTCGGTGGTCGGCGTGCTGGTGATCGTGATGGCGTTGATTGCGGGCTTCGGCGGCGTGACCGCGGCCAAGCCGAAACTGCTATCGCTCGAAGCGCGTATGGCCAGCGCCGCGCGTCTGCGCAACAAGCTGTTCGTGCCCGCGCTGACGATTCCGGTCGTCACCGTGATCATTACGCTGTCGGCCAGCCATCTGATCTTCGGCGGCATGCCGCTGATCGAGAAGGCTAACGTCACGCTGATCGGCTTCGGGATCGGCTGCGTGATCGCACTGGCGATTGCCTGCGTGATGACACGCGATACCGTCGGCCAGTCGATGAAAGAGGCGCGCCGCCTGGTCGATGCGTTGTCATGGGCCGCGGTGCTGCCGCAGATGCTCGGCATGCTCGGCCTCGTGTTCTCGGACGCCGGTGTCGGCAAGGCGGTGGCGCACGTGACGACGGCCTACATCAGCCTTGACTACCGGTTTGTCGCGGTGGCCGTGTACTGCATCGGCATGGCGCTGTTCACGATGGTGATGGGCAACGGCTTCGCCGCGTTCCCGGTGATGACAGGCGGTGTCGGCGTGCCGATTCTGGTGGGCGTATTTCACGGCAATCCTGCGGTGATGGTCGCGATCGGCATGTTCTCCGGCTACTGCGGCACGCTGATGACGCCGATGGCCGCAAACTTCAACATGGTGCCCGCCGCGCTGCTGGAACTGCCCGATAAGAACGCGGTGATCAAGGTGCAGGTGCCCACCGCGCTGACCTTGCTGGTTGTGAATATTTTCCTGCTGAATTTCTTGATGTTCTTGTAGGAATCTTGACTCACCGCTTCGGCGAACATAGACGAACCACGCGTTCGAATGTGCGGGCTGAAGTGGCGCGGCGCGCTCATAAACGGTCAGACACATCTGCACGCGACAAACAGACGCCGCAGATTTAGGATGCGTCCGATCGTCAGGAAAGGGGCCGGAACATAAGCTGGTGGATGGTCTCCCCATCCACATACGCTGGCGGCGCGTGCAACGCGCGCCGCCAGCGCTCTCCAGCAGGTCCCTCATGGAACACCCATCCCACCCTGACACCGCGCATCCCAATGCGCCGCCCTCAACCTATCTCTCCTCGCTGATCGACGCCGCGCTCGAAGCACACCAGGCCGGCCAGTTCGATGTCGCCGAACCGTTCTATCGCGAAGCGCTCGCGCTCGATCCTGCTCACGCCAAAGCGTTGCACTACTTCGGTGTGCTGCAACATCAGCGCGGCGACCACGTCTTCGCCGCCGAATTGATGAGCGAAGCGCTAAAACTCGATCGCACCGACGTCGTCTGCTGGAGCAACCGCGGCCTCGTGGCTGCTGCGCTCGGCCACGCCAACGAAGCAATGATCTGCTATGACCAGGCGTTGCAGTTGCAGCCCGATTTCGCCGACGCACGCAACAACTTCGGGGTCGCTCTACAAGCGCAAGGCTCGTTCGAAGAAGCCATCGGGCAGTATCGGCTGGCGTTGGCGGCGAATCCTTCGCTGGTCGACGCGCATCTGAACCTCGGCACGGCGCTAAGCAAGCTCGGCCGCTACGAAGAAGCGCTGGTCTGCTATCAGAACGCGCTGTCGCTCGATCCGCAATCGGCGGAACCGCACTTCAACGCAGGCAATGCGCACAACGCGCAAGGCGATCACGCTGCGGCCATCGCCAGTTTCGAACGGGCGCTGACATTGCGCAGCGACTACGCCGAGGCACACGTCAACCTCGGCAGCCTGATCGGCAAGCTCGGCGATTACGCTGGCGCTGAGTCGCACTATCGGCGTGCGGTCGCGCTCAAACCGAATCCCACGAATCTGGTTTGCCTCGGCGGGTCGCTCGGCGCACAAGGCCGCCTCGACGAAGAGGAAGGCTTCTACCGCCACGCGCTAGGGCTTGAGCCAAACTATGCGGATGCGCATCAGAACCTCGCCTGGCTGTTGCTCAAACGCGGCGACTACAAGCAGGGTTGGGCGGAGTTTGCGAAACGCTGGCGCAAGAACGACTACGAGACGATCGCCGTGCCGGGTGTTGCCGAGTGGCATGGCGAGCCGCTCGACGGGCGCCGTCTGTTGCTGGTCGGTGAACAGGGTTTCGGCGACCACTTCCAGTTTCTGCGCTATGCGCGTGTGCTCGAGCAACTCGGCGCGACCGTCGATCTTTGCGTGCGCGAGTCGCTGCTGCCGCTGGTTGAGCGCATCCCGGGCGTGCACCACGCGTTCAGCGGCAAGCCCGAAGGTCAGTACGATTTCTGGGTGCCGATGATGAGCGTGCCTTCGTGCGTCGACACCGAACTGTCGACCATTCCCGCGGATGTGCCGTACGTGTTTGCGGACAAGGCAAAGATCAAGGCATGGCGCAAGCGGGTGGACGCAGCCGGCAAAGCAAAACGCAAAGTGGGTCTGGTGTGGTCCGGCAGTCCGACGTTTGGCAACGACCGCTACCGGTCGATGGCGCTCGCCGATCTGAGCGCGCTAAGCAAACTGGAGAACATCGCGTGGTACCCGCTGCAAAAGGGCCCCGCGCACGCACAATTGATCGATGCGCCGGAAGTTTTCCGCGCTCACGATTTCACCGCCGATCTGCACAACTTCGACGACACTGCGGCACTCATCATGAATCTCGATCTGGTGATCGCCGTGGACACCGGCGTGGCGCATCTGGCGGCCGCACTGGGCAAGCCGGTGTGGGTGCTGCTGCCCGCCAATTCGGACTGGCGCTGGCTCGAAGAGCGTAGCGATTCGCCGTGGTATCCGGCGATGAGATTATTCCGGCAGAACTTGCTGGGCGATTGGCCAACGGTGGTCGCCGAAGTCGCCAAAGCGCTGGAGGACCAATAACCTCACCACGCATCCACCACGAACCCGTGCTGCCGCAAAAGCTGCAGCACGCCCTTGCGGCCGCCCAGATGCAACGCGCCGATCGCCACGAACACCGGCTTGTTCGGCCCGGCGATCAGCAGCATCCGTGACACGAAACGCCGGTTGCGCTCGTACACGATCTTGTTGTCGATCGAGTCGGAGATACGCTTGTCGCGTGCCAGCTTTTCGGACTTCGCGGCCTGCCAGGCCGCAATCGCATCGGCATCCCCCACTCGCCACAGCCGATGCAAGGTCTTCACATCGTCGACGTTTTCCGCAGGCGTCTGCACCAGGTCCTGCGCGAGCATTTCACGCTGCTGCGCAAGTGTGAGGCTGGTGAACGCGCGCATCTGCTGATGCAGCGTCTCGAGACCGACGATCTTGCCGCGCGTCCTGATATACACGTTCTGCAATTGCGCTTCCGTGCCGTACTCGGTCTGCAAGCCCGCACTCAACGAATCGTAGGTTTCGACCACCAGCGACGCGAGCCACGGCCGCATCTTCTTGATTTCATCCAGCGCCGCGGGATTACCGCGCAGGCGAAATGCCAGCTTGCGCCACAAAGGCTCGGGCAGCAGGCCCGGCAGACAATCCCGGCGGCATATGCCGTACTTCGACACATCGTCTTGCGAGACCAGCAGTTCGTCGGGTGAGAGTTCGAGCGCCAGTGTCGGCGAGGCCGCCAGTGCGCCGAGGATCGGCGCGCGGAACGGTTGCTTCGCAGGATAGTCGGCGGGGTCGCCGACGTGCAACGTGCCGAGCACGTAGATGGTCGTGGTGCCGCGCGTCGCGACATAGAACGGCATGCGCGCCGGCTGCGTTTGCACCGGACCGCTTGCCGTAGTGCCCGGCGCGGCGGGCGGCGGATTGAAGCCCGGTAAGGTGGCGCGTGGCGGCGCAGGCAGATTGGGCACCGGCATCGCCGGCCGCCCCGCCTGAGCAGGTGCATTGGCGGCTGCGCCGGCCGCATGCGCGACGCCGATCAGCCCCGCGCTTAGGTGAAAAACGGAACAAACGCCGAAGAGCGCGGCACCGGTCAGTGCGCGCGCTCCCCAGCGCCGCGTCAAAGCAGCGTTGCGGCCGCCATCACGCGAGCGGCGCGTAAGACGACGCGCCGCCACTGCATCAGGCATCCATGTCCCCCACCTCCTCGGCGCGGTGACACGACACCTGACGACCATCCACTTCGCGCAACTTCGGCTCTTCGCTGCGGCAACGGTCGATCACGTACGGGCAACGTTGATGGAACGTGCAGCCCGACGGCGGATTCAGCGGCGACGGCATTTCACCCTGCAGCTTGATCTTGATGGTGCGATCCGCTTCGAAGATCGAAGGCGTGGCCGACATCAGGGCACGCGTATAGGGATGCCGCGGATTCGAGAAAATCCGCTTCTTGTCGCCGAGCTCCGCGACGCCACCGAAGTACATCACCATCACATCGTCGGCAATATGTTCCACCACCGAGAGGTTGTGCGAGATGAACACGTAGCTGGTCTTGAACTGCTCCTGCAGATCCATGAACAGATTGAGAATCTGCGCCTGGATCGACACGTCGAGCGCTGACACCGGTTCATCGGCGACCACGATCTGCGGATCGAGGATCATCGCGCGCGCAATCGCCACGCGCTGCCGCTGCCCGCCCGAGAACATATGCGGATAGCGCTTTGCATGCTCCGGACGCAGCCCGACAGTGCGCATCATCTGCGCGATCCGTTCAGCGCGTTCGGAAGCGCTCAATTGCGTGTTGATCGCGAGCGGTTCACCGAGCGTCTGCTCGACCGTCTTACGCGGATTCAGCGAGGCAAACGGATTCTGAAACACCATCTGCACGCGCCGCCGCAGCGCGGCGATCTTCGCGTGATCGGCGCCGGCCACGTCTTCACCGTCGATCAACAAGCGGCCTGCAGTGGGCGCCTCGATCATGGTCAGTTGCCGCGCGAGCGTGGATTTTCCGCAACCGGATTCACCCACCACCGCCAGGGTCTTGCCGCGTTCGAGCGCAAACGACACGCCGTTCAAAGCCTTTACCGTGCCCTGGCTGAACAGGCTGCGCTTTACCGTGTAGTAACGCGCAAGCTTGTCGGCAACCAGCACGTGATCACCCGCATGGTCCGACTGGCGCCGCGGTTCGAGTACTGCGTTCATCGTGCGCCTCCATGAGTGTGAACATTGGCGTCGCCGCTCAGGTTCAGGGGTTTGATGCAGCGCACGCGCGCCACTTCAGCGTGACCTTGCATTGGTGCCAGTGCGGGGCGCGCCTTCATGCAGTCGTCGACCACATACTTGCAGCGCGGTGCGAAGAGGCAACCTTTCGGCCGGTCATCACGCCCCGGCACCATGCCCGGCAATGCAGCAAGCCGCACCGCGCCGACATTGTGTTCGGGAATAGCCGCCAGCAACGCTTCCGTGTACGGATGATGCGGCGCCGCGAAGATGTCCGGCACGCGGTTGGTTTCGATCACTTCGCCAGCGTACATGACGGCGACGCGCTGCGCGACCTCGGACACCACCGCCAGATCGTGCGAGATCAGCACGAGCGCCATGCCGCGTTCCTTCTGCAGCTTGATCAGCAGCTCCATGATCTGCGCCTGGATCGTCACGTCGAGTGCGGTGGTCGGTTCGTCGGCGATCAGCAGCTTCGGATTGCAGGCGATCGCCATCGCAATCATTACGCGCTGATTCATGCCGCCCGACATCTGATGCGGGAACGACGTGATGCGACTCTTCGCGTCCGGAATGCCGACCTGGTCGAGCAACTCCAGCGCGCGTTTGTCCAACGCGCTGCCGCGCAGGCCTTCGTGCAGCTTGAGCACTTCCTTGATCTGATAGCCGACCGTGTAGCTCGGATTCAGACTGGTGAGCGCGTCCTGGAACACCATCGCGATGTCTTTGCCGATGATCTTGCGGCGTTCCCGGGCCGTTGCCTTCACCAGATTCTTGCCGTTGAAGGTGATCTCATCCGCGGTGACTTTGCCCGGCGCGTCGATCAGGCCCATCAGCGCCATCATCGTCACGCTCTTGCCCGAGCCCGATTCGCCGACCACGCCGACGACTTCGCCCGGCGCGACATCGAGGTTAATCCGATCGACTGCGGGCAGGCCGTTGAAGTTCACCGCCAGATTGCGGATGGTCAACAAGTTACTGTCAGTACGCGCATGGCCGCCCGAAGCTGGCTGACCCGGTCCCTCGGGGGGAAGTGAATGAGTTGAACGTGGAGGTTGTTCCATTCAGGCCATCCGCTTCAGTTTGGGATCGAGTGCG
This sequence comes from Paraburkholderia sediminicola, assembly GCF_046026855.1. Lineage (GTDB taxonomy): Bacteria > Pseudomonadota > Gammaproteobacteria > Burkholderiales > Burkholderiaceae > Paraburkholderia > Paraburkholderia sediminicola_A. The sequence goes on from NZ_JAQQET010000011.1 coordinate 69,615, forward strand.
TCGCGCAGCCCGTCGCCGAGCAGATTGATCGCGAGCACCGAGATCAGAATGGAGAGACCCGGCATCGTGACGATCCACCAGGCGCTGTCGATATAGTCGCGCGCCGAGGCCAGCATCGCGCCCCACTCCGCCGACGGCGGCTGCACGCCGAGCCCGAGGAAGCCGAGTGCCGCCGCATCGAGAATCGCCGACGAAAAGCCCAAGGTTGCCTGCACGATCAGCGGTGCGGTGCAGTTCGGCAGCACTTGCGAGAACATCAAACGCAGCGTGCTCGCGCCTGCAACCCGCGAAGCCGTCACATACTCTTTCTGCAATTCGCCTTGAGCCGAGGCGCGCGTCAAACGCACATAGCCCGGCAACGCGACGATCGCAATCGCGAGCATCGTATTGACCAGCCCCGGGCCGATGATCGCGACCACCGCGACTGCGAGCAGCAGCGAGGGCAACGCGAGCAGCACGTCCATGATGCGCATGATCGGCGTATCGGCCCACTTCTCGAAGAACGCCGCGATCAGCCCGAGCACGATGCCCGGAAGCAGCGCGAGCACGACCGAGACGAAGCCAATCCAGAACGACAGCCGCGCTCCGTACATCAGACGCGAGAGAATGTCGCGGCCCGCTTCGTCGGTACCGAGAATGAACTTCCAGTTGCCGCCGTCGAGCCAGGCGGGTGGGATCTTCACGAAGTCGCGATACTGCTCGATCGGGCTGTGCGGTGCGATCAACGGCGCAAAGATCGCGATGAAAATCAACGCCAGCACGATGAAGCCGGCGCCGACCGCGCCACGGTTACGCGAGAAATTCGCCCAGAATTCGCGGGCGGCGATGGCGCGGCCGCTTGGCGGCGTCACCGATTGGGGGACTGTATTTTGTATGTCTGCCATGATCTGTTCATGCCTCCCGCAGAGCCGCCTCAAGGGAGGCATGCGCCCCCTCGGGGGGCAGCGAACGCAAGTGAGCGTGGGGGTTCATATTTACCTCGTATGGCGAATGCGCGGGTTCAACACGCCGTACAACAGATCGACGACGAGGTTCACAACGATCACCAGCGTAGCGATCATCAGAATACCGCCCTGCACCACCGGATAGTCGCGCCGGCCGATCGCATCGATCAGCCACTTGCCGATACCCGGCCACGAAAACAGCGTCTCGGTCAGCACCGCGCCAGCCAGCAACGTGCCGACCTGCAAACCGATCACGGTCACGACCGGAATCAGCGCATTCCGCAATGCATGCACGATGATCACGCGGGCGGGCGACAAGCCCTTCGCACGCGCAGTGCGGATGTAATCCTCGCGCAACACTTCGAGCATCGACGAGCGCGTCATCCGCGCGACAACGGCCAATGGAATCGTGCCAAGCACAATGGCCGGCAAAATCAGATGGCTGAGCGCGGATTTGAACGCGCCTTCATCGGTGGACATAAATGCGTCGATCAGCATGAAGCCGGTCACGTGCGGAATGTCGTATTCGACCGCGATGCGGCCCGACACCGGCGTCCAGCCGAGGTCCACGGAAAAGAACATGATGAGGATCAAGCCCCACCAGAAAATCGGCATCGAGTAGCCGGTCAGAGCCGTGCCCATCACGCCATGATCGACCACCGTGCCGCGCCTGAGTGCCGCGAACACGCCCGCCGGCAAGCCGACGATCAGCGCGAACAGCATCGCGCAGAACCCCAGTTCAACCGTGGCGGGAAAACGTGCGAGGAATTCGCCCATCACGCTGGTATTGGTGATGATCGAGGTGCCGAGGTCGCCGTGCATGGCGCGGCCAACATAGTGGATGTACTGCATCGGCAAGGACTCGTCGAGTCCGAGGCGATGCAAGGCGGCGGCATGCATGGCCGGATCGACGCCGCGCTCGCCCATCATCACTTCGATGGGGTCGCCCGGTATCAGGTGAATCAGCGCAAACGCGAGAATCGTGATGCCGATGAACGTTGGTATCACCATGCCGATGCGGCGCAAAACAAAGCGGAACATGGTTCGTCCCTATGGTCTTGATGAAGAAAAAACGCAACCGGCGACGAGGGCTTGTGACCCCGGTCGCCGGACCATTTCGACCAGTTTTCTAACGGTACGAAAAGCTACTGCGTAAGCTTGACTGCATTACCTTTACTTGACGCTGACGCCGTCGAAGCGCGCATAACCGAGCGGCTCGATACGCATGTCGACGACCTTCTTGCTGACAGGCTGGTACACGGTCGAGTGAGCGATCGGCGAGAACGGCAGTTGCTGCGCGAAGATCTGTTGCGCCTGCATGTACGCCGTCGTGCGCGCGCCCTGATCCGACGTCACGCGACCCTTCTGGATCAGATCGTCAAACGGCTTGTAGCACCACTTCGAGAAGTTGTTGCCGTTCACCGCTTCGCAGCCCAGCAACGTGCCGAGCCAGTTGTCCGGATCGCCGTTGTCGCCGGTCCAGCCGATCAGCATCGTGTCGTCTTCACCAGCGTGCGCGCGCTTGATGTACTCGCCCCATTCATACGTGACGATCTTCGCCTTCACGCCGATCTTGGCCCAGTCGGCCTGGATCATTTCCGCCATCAGACGGGCGTTCGGGTTGTACGCGCGTTGCACCGGCATCGCCCACAGGGTGATGTCGAAGCCGTTCGGATAACCGGCCTTCGCCAGCAGTGCCTTGGCCTTATCCGTATCGTAGGACGCGCTCTTCAGGTTCTTGTCGTACGACCACTGGGTCGGCGGCATCGGGTTCGTTGCAGCCTGGCCCGCGCCCTGATACACCGATTCGACGATCGCCTTCTTGTTGATCGCCATGTCGAGCGCCTCACGCACTTCGACCTTGTCGACCGGCTTGTGCGTCACGTTGTACGCGAGGTAGCCGAGGTTGAAGCCCGGCTGCGACGGCATCGCGATGTTCGCTTCAGCCTTCAGCGGCGCAATGTCGGCCGGACGCGGATAGCTCATCACCTGGCATTCGTCGCGCTTGATCTTCTGTACGCGTACACCTGCGTCCGGCGTGATCGAGAAGATCAGCTTCGAGATCTTCACTGCGTTCGGCTTCCAGTAATCCGGATTGCCGTCGAAGCGGATCGTCGCGTCCTTCGTGTAGCTGCGGAAGATGAACGGGCCCGTGCCAACCGGGTACTGGTTGATATCGGCAGCCTTGCCGGCCTTTAGCAACTGGTCCGCGTATTCACCCGAGAGGATCGACGCATATTCCATCGCCAGATTCTGGATGAACGGCGCGTTGACTTCCTTCAGCGTGAACTTGACCGTGTACGGATCGACCTTTTCGACGCTGGTGATCAGCTTGTCGAGGCCCATGTCCGTGAAGTACGGAAACTGGACCGGGTACGCCTTACGGAACGGCTGGTTCGTGTCGAGCATGCGCTGGAACGTGAACACGACGTCGTCCGCGTTGAATTCGCGTGTCGGCTTGAAGAACGAGGTGGTCTGGAACTTCACGCCGTGGCGCAGATGGAACGTGTAGGTCTTGCCGTCCGGCGAGACATCCCATTTTTCTGCCAGGCCCGGCTCGACTTTCGTGCCGCCGCGCTCGAACTCGACGAGGCGGTTATAAACGGTGAACGTATTGGCCGTGAAGTCGACACCAGTCGTGTACTGGGCCGGATCGAAACCCGCAGGGCTGCCTTCTGAGCAGTAAACGAGTGTTTTGTTCGGAATCTCGGCATTGGCACTCGTAGCGCCCAGCATCGATGCCGCTGCAGCTGCGACGAGCGTCGTAACACGCGCGGCGCGCAACAGGTTGTTTTGCTTCATGTTTCCTCCAGGATCGGGGCCGGCTTCCGCCAGCGTAGCGCGATCTTACTTGAGCTTGGCTCGCACCAACAAGCGGAGGAAAATACCCCCGTTGACGATCGGAAACAGATGGGGCATAAGGGCGGTCGCACGCCGGCGCTGGCCGGAACGTGCGACGTTAGAGGTGCGCTTAGCAAAAAGCGGCCCACAGGTCGTTGCTGGCGGCTATTTCAGCCCGACGTTCATGAATTGCGTCGGACCGAACGGGTCGATCTTGAAGCCCGTGACGTCTTTGCTGATCGGCTGGTAGACGGTGGAGTGGGCAATCGGCGTGAACGGAACCTGCTGCTTGAAGATTTCCTGCGCTTCCATATATGCCTTGGTTCGCTCGGCGAGATCCGTGGTGCCGCGGCCTTTCCTGATCAGGTCGTCGAACGGTTTGTAGCACCATTTGGAAAAATTGCTGCCCTTCACCGCATCGCAACCGAGCAACACACCAAGCCAATTGTCAGGATCGCCGTAGTCCCCCGTCCAGCCGATCAGGATCGCCTCGTGTTCGCCGGCATGGGCGCGGCGGATGTACTCGCCCCACTCGTACGTGGCAATCGTCACCTTGACGCCGATCTTCGCCCAATCGGCCTGTAGCATTTCGGCCATCAGCCGGGCATTCGGGTTGTAGGGTCGCTGTACCGGCATGGCCCACAGGGTAAGGTCAAAGCCGTCCGGGTAGCCGGCCTCCTTCAGCAACGCCTTGGCCTTATCAACATCGTAAGGCGCATCTTTCAGGTTCTTGTCGTAGCCCCATTGGGTCGGCGGCATGGGATTCGTCGCGATTTGCCCGGCACCCTGATATACCGACTCGATGATCGCTTTCTTATTGACCGACATATCCAGCGCACGTCGCACCAGCACGTTGTCGAGCGGTTTTTTCGTCGTGTTGTACCCGAGGATGCCCAGATTGAAGCCCACCTCACTCGGCAGAGCAAGCGACGAGTCGGCCTTGATCTGCGGAATATCAGCCGGACGCGGGTAGCTCATCACCTGGCATTCTCCGCGTTTCAGTTTCTGCAGCCGCACCGCGGGATCCGTGGTGATCGCGAAGATGAGCTTGCCGACCTTCACGACGCCCGGTTTCCAGTAGTCTGGATTGCCGTCGAAGCGGATCGTGTCGTCCTTCGTATAACTGCGGAAAATGAACGGCCCGGTGCCGACCGGGTACTGGTTGATGTCGGAAGCCTTGCCGGCTTTCAGCAGTTGATCCGTGTACTCCGCCGACAGAATCGACGCGAACGGCATCGCAATCTGCTGCAGGAACGGTGCATCAACCTCTTTTAGCGTGAAACGCACCGTGTACGGATCCAGCTTCTCGACCTTGGCGATGTTCTTTGCCAGTCCGAGATCGGCGAAGTAGGGAAACGGTACCGGGTACGCCTTACGGAACGGCTGATCGGGATCCAGCATCCGCTGGTAAGTGAAGACAACGTCGTCGGCATTGAATTCGCGGGTCGGCTTGAAGAACGAGGTGGTCTGAAACTTCACACCGTGCCTCAGGTAGAACGTGTATTGCAGGCCGTCCTGCGACACATCCCACTTCTCGGCGAGGCCTGGCTCGATATCGGTACTGCCGCGGGCGAACTCGACAAGGCGGTTATAGACCGTGTACGAGGCGGCGGTGAATTCGACGCTGGTGGTGTACTGCGCGGAATCGAAGCCAGCCGGACTGCCTTCGGAGCAGAACACGAGAGTTTTGTCAGGCAAGCTGGCCGCGCCGGCTGCGGCGGGCGCGAGGCCGGCAGCAAGGACTGCGCAGGCACTCAAGACCGGCAGACAGGTATGGCGAACTGCAAACAGCAATCGGGATACTGTCATCTTGTTCTCCGCACAGCAGCCAAGTCAGCTGCGCTTCGATCATAGACAGCCCAAAAATCGGGTTCAATGCGGGCTTATACGCCGCAGGACACGCCAGGCGGCGCATTTTTGCTGCGCCGCAGCAGTGGTTTGAGGGTGGAACTCCCAGGCTGGATCTTGCGTAAAAAAGCCGCGCGACTCGATGAGCCACGCGGCTTTGTAGAGGCTACTCGGAACTTAAACGCCCAGCCGTTCGCAGATCGCCTTGGTCGCCGCTGCCCCATTGAGCGTGTAGAAGTGCAGGCCCGGCACCTTCGCGTCGATGAGACGCCCGCACAGGTCCGTCACCACATCCAGCCCGAACGCGCGGATCGACTCGCGGTCGTCGCCGAAACTTTCCAGCCGGCGCGCGACCCAGCGCGGCACTTCCGCGCCGCACATCTCCGAGAAACGCATCAGCTGCGAGAAGTTCGTGATCGGCATGATGCCCGGCACGATCGGCACGTCCACGCCAAGCTTCCTCACATCGTCGACGAAACGGAAATACGCGTCCGCGTTGAAGAAATACTGCGTGATCGCCGAATTGGCGCCGGCCTTCACCTTGTTGGCGAAGTTTTCCAGATCGTGACGCGGTGAGCGCGACTGCGGGTGGTACTCGGGATAACCGGCCACCTCGATCCAGAACCAGTCGCCGAACTCGGCGCGGATAAAGCTCACCAGTTCCGACGCATAACGCAGTTCGCCGACTTCGCCCATACCGGACGGCAGATCGCCGCGCAGCGCCACGATATGGCGGATGCCACGCGCGCGGTACTCGTTGAGGATCGCGCGCAGGCTCTCTTTCGAGGAGCCGATACACGACACGTGCGGCGCCGCTTCGAGCCCTTCCTTCGCCATATCGACGACGGTATCGAGCGTGCCCTGCTGCGTCGAGCCGCCGGCGCCGAACGTGACGGACACGAACTTGGGCTTGAGCGACGCGAGCTGCGCGCGGGTGGCGCGCAGCTTGTCGACGCCTTCCTGCGTTTTCGGCGGGAAGAATTCGAATGAAAGTTCGATTGGGTTCATGATTCAGTAGATCAACCGATACTGCGGTTGCCGAAAATAAGCGCGGACAGCAGCCACGAAACGATGCTGTACAGAATCGAGCCGAAGAACGCCGACCAGAAACCCGACACTTCGAAACCCTTCAGCAGCGACGCGCACAACCAGAAGCACAGCGCATTGACCACCAGAATGAAGAGTCCGAGCGTGACGATCGTGACGGGCAGCGTCAACAGAATCAGCACCGGTCGCAGGATCGTATTGATCAACCCGAGCACTACCGCGACGATCAAGGCGGTGCCGAAACTGCGGATATGAATCGACGGTACGAGGTAGGTGATGATCAGAAGCGCCAGCGCGTTGATCAGCCAGGTCAGCAGCACGGTCATGTAGAGCTCCTTTGAGGCAGGATGTCCGTTTGAACGGAAAGAGGCGGGCATGGCGAACAAAGCGGCGCATTACGCGCCGCCCTGTCGTCAAACTGTCATGCGTTTAAACCGCCCGCGTGCTTAATCTTACTTAGTCACGTGACTTGCGTGACTTAATAGCGGTAATGATTCGGCTTGAACGGGCCGTTCTTGTCGACGCTGATATAGCCTGCCTGATAGTCCGACAGCACCGTCAGTTCGGCGCCGATACGGCCCAGATGCAGACGCGCCACCTTTTCATCAAGGTGCTTCGGCAACACGTAGACCTTGTTTTCGTACTTGTCGCCGTGAACGAACAGCTCGATCTGCGCGATCGTCTGGTTCGTGAACGATGCCGACATCACGAACGACGGATGGCCCGTCGCGCAACCCAGGTTCACCAGGCGGCCTTCAGCCAGCAGGATGACACGCTTGCCGTCCGGGAAAATGATGTGGTCGACTTGCGGCTTGATGTTTTCCCACGTGTACTGGCGCGTCGATGCAACGTCGATTTCCGAATCGAAGTGACCGATATTGCAGACAATCGCGTTGTTGCGCATGGCAGCCATATGATCGTGGCCGATCACGTGGAAGTTGCCCGTTGCCGTCACGAAGATGTCGGCCTTGTCCGCCGCGTATTCCATCGTCACGACGCGATAGCCTTCCATTGCCGCTTGCAGTGCGCAGATCGGATCGATTTCCGTGACCCACACCGTTGCGCCCAGACCGCGCAGCGATTGCGCGCAGCCCTTGCCCACGTCGCCGTAACCGGCCACGACCGCGATCTTGCCCGCGATCATCACGTCGGTTGCGCGCTTGATACCGTCGACCAGCGACTCGCGGCAGCCATACAGATTGTCGAACTTCGACTTCGTGACCGAATCGTTCACGTTGATGGCCGGGAACGGCAGGCGCCCTTCCTTTTCCATCTGATACAGACGGTGCACGCCGGTCGTGGTTTCTTCGGTCACGCCCTTGATGTGCGCGAGACGCGTGGAGTACCACACTGGATCCGCGTCGAGATGCTTGGCGATCGACTTGTACAGCGCCACTTCTTCTTCGTTTTCCGGCTTCGAGATCACCGAACGGTCTTTCTCAGCCTTCGAGCCGAGGATCAGCAGCAACGTGGCGTCGCCGCCGTCGTCGAGGATCATGTTGGCGAATTCGCCATTCGGCCATTCGAAAATGCGGTGCGAGAATTCCCAGTATTCGTCGAGCGATTCGCCCTTGAATGCGAACACCGGCACGCCGCCTGCCGCAATCGCGGCAGCTGCATGATCCTGCGTCGAGAAAATATTGCACGATGCCCAGCGAACGTCCGCGCCGAGTGCCGTCAAGGTTTCGATCAGCACGCCGGTTTGAATCGTCATGTGCAGCGAACCCGCGACGCGCGCGCCCTTCAGCGGCTGCGAGCTCTTGTACTCCTCGCGCGTCTGCATGAGGCCGGGCATTTCGGTTTCGGCGATGTTCAGTTCCTTGCGGCCCCAGGCTGCAAGCGACATATCGGCGACGAGGAAATCCTGCTTGGAATTTGAATCGAGAACTGCGGCGTTCATCACGCCCTCCTTTCTAAAAAATTGACTAGAAATTTGACGTGAGCGCGGTTCGATGCGGTGGATGGGAAAGCGCTATGCGCATCCTGGCCCTCCGATTGAAGCCTCCGAGCCTGGCGGGCGGCCGGCGAATAGCTGATTCGCGGTACCCGTCGCAACGCTCCTCGGAGACGAACGGCGATTGTAGCAAATCGAGATGGCTTCGGGGCGCGGATCGGGTTGGTGGGGTTGCGGCCCTTGGGAATTGGGCTGCGGGTGGCAATGCGCCGCCTCGGTGTCTGGGATCTAGGCAGCGTGATTCGGCAGGGCAGATGCGGCTGCGTCGGCAACAACGCTTGCGGTGCGCAATTGCTCGATGCCCGCGCGCGCTGCTTCGAGGAATTGCCTCGAAAACCGGAATGCATCGGCCACGTCGGCAGGATCCGGCGTCTGCAAGCCAAGTGCGATGCGGAAATAACGTTCGGCGTGAATGCCCGCGTGGTAATGCATGCGCACGCGCTTCGCGTCGCCCAGACGCCGGTTGCCGAAGATCTCGCGCAGGGCCCACGAAAACGCGCCGTCTTCGCCGCCGATGCGGCGAAACGCGTCATCCATCGGGAAGCCGCCGAGCGCGGTATACACCGCGCGACGGATGATCAGGCTACTCGGCACGGTATTGCTGAGCGTTGCGGCATGCGTGTCGAACCCGGGGTGACGGATGATGTCGACCGGAAAATCCGTGTAGTCGACGTCGAGCCGCACGGATACTTCCTTCGGGTTCTGCGTGAGAAACGCACTCGCGGCGGCTAATGCGCCGGGCACGTATTCGTCGTCGGCGTCGAGGAAGGCAAGCAGACCGTGAGCCGCATGCAGGGCACCCCAGTTGCGCGCCCGAGCCGGGCCGCCGTTATACGGCATCTGCAACAGGCACACGCGCCGATCGCGACGCCCGTAATGCGCGACGAGGTCGGTGGAGGCATCGGTCGAGCCGTCGTCCACCACGATGATCTGCGCGGCTTCCGGCTGGATCAGGCAACTTTGGAGCGCACGGGCAAGCGTCGCCGCGCCGTTGTAGCAGGGAATGATGATCGAGATGGGTGTCATGAACTGAAACGGGCGCTGCGGGCCGAACGGTAGGGAGCCGTCGATGTTATCCCGCTTCCGGCGGAGTCCATCCTGGAAAAGCGGTGTGCGCGAGTTCGCCGAACAGCGTCGCTCACACGCCCGTCACAATCACCATCAATGCGGTCAGGTCCTTCGGCGCGTGAATTTTTTCGAAGACGGCACGTACGAATGCCGCCGATACGAAGTGCGTCATCGGGTTGCGTCCGCGGCATAAATACAATGACTTACAATCACTCAGATCATTCCAATCTGGAATCCTGGAGACTGAGATCGTGGAACTACGTGCGCTGCGGTATTTCGTCGAAGTAGTCCGTCAACAGAGCTTCACTGTCGCCGCCGAGCAGATGTTCGTCACGCAGCCGACCATCAGCAAGATGGTCAAGTCTCTGGAAGACGAAATCGGCTCGCCGCTGCTGTTGCGCGACGGACGCCAGATGGTACTGACTGACGCCGGCCGGATCGTCTACCAACGCGGTCAGGACGTGCTGGCCGCGCATGCCCAATTGCAGGCCGAGCTGAACGATCTCGATACGCTCGGTCGCGGCGAGCTGACCATCGGCATTCCGCCGATGGGTGGCTCGCTGTTCACACCGGCCATCGCCGCCTTCCGCCAGCGCTACCCGAAAATCGAACTGAAGCTGTTCGAGCAGGGTTCACGCGCGATCGAAGCCGCGCTGATCCATGGTGAACTGGAATTAGGTGGCGTGCTGCAACCGGTCGACCCTGACAACATCGAGGTGTTGCCGATGACACGGCAATTGCTGTGGCTGGTCGCGCGCACTGGCTCCCGCTGGGACGATCTACAGGAAGTGCCGCTCGCCGATCTCGCCAACGAGCCGTTCGTGTTCTACGGCGAAAGCCTCGCGCTCAACGATGTCGTATTGAATGCGTGCCGCACGGCCGGTTTTGCGCCGACCATCGTCGGGCGAAGCGGGCACTGGGATTTCATGGCGGCTCTGGTGCTGGCGGGCGTCGGCATTGCACTGCTGCCGGCGCCGTACTGCCGGCGGCTCGACGCAGCGCAGTTCACCTGCCGCCCGGTGGTGGAACCGGAGATTCCGTGGGAGATGGCGATCGGCTGGCGCCGCAATGGCTATCTGTCGCATGCGGCGCGCGCGTGGCTGGAGGTGGCTCGAGAGGCGCTGCCGGGCCAGGCAGGCGACGATTTCATGTTGGTGCCGGGTATCGGCATGACCGGTATCACGGCGCCGGTTCGGACACCGGCGCCGTGATACCGTCGTCGTAGACACCCTCGCCGCAAATGCGGCCACCGCAAATGCGGCCAGCCAAATGACAACATGCCGCCTGGCGCGAACCGGGCGGCATGTTTTTTGGGCTCACCTCAACGGCTTGCCTTGAACGTTCAATCAGCGATCACTGAGCGATCAACGAACGCTCACCGAGCGCCGTCATGATTACTGCGCGACGAACTCGATGCGGCGGTTGGCAAAGCGGCCGCTCGCGGTGTCGTTGCTCGCGACCGGGCGCGCGTCGCCGTAACCTTGCGCGACCAGCGAAGCCGCCGGCACGCCCGTCTTGACGAGATACGCGCGGACCGCTTCGGCGCGCTTCTTCGACAGTTGCAGGTTGGCTTGTGCACCGCCGACATTGTCCGAATAGCCGGCCACTTCGAGCTTGGCAAGCTTGCCATTGCGTGCGCACGCGTTCAGCACTTGTGCCGACTGGTTCAGATCATCAATCGCCGATACCGGCACGCGGGCGCTGGCGCTCGTGAAGTTGATCACCTGCAGGTTCAGCACCTTGACCACGTCCGCTGCCGCGCACGAGCTGTCCGGCGTGAGCAGGCCCTTGATCGCGCCCCGGAAGTTCTCGGTTGCGTTAGCGACCGCCTGTTCGACGTTGAACGAACCGATCTGATACGACGCACCGAACAGCGACTTCAGTTTATCGAGCCAGCCGAGCTTCGCGTTCGCCGCGCTGCCGCTCAGTTCGATGTGCGCGCCGTCCACTTTCACTTCCGCGCCCGGCAATGCCATCAGCGGCAGCAGGCCGTCCAGATGAGCGAGCCAGTCGGCCGGCTTGGTGTCTTGATCGACCGTGACGTTCGCGACGAAATGGTCAGCGCCGAAACGCTTTGTCAGCGCGTCGATCAGCTGAGTCTTTTCGGCTTCGCTGCCGACCGTCGCCGTGAGCGTCGGCTTGCCAGCGGCGTCGACCGTGAAGCTGATCTGGCTATCTTTGGTCGCTGCGGGCGCGGCGGCGGGTTGCTCCGCTTCGCTGGCGGCACTTGCTGCTGCGGCGCTGGCCGGTGCTACTGCGGCCGAGGCTTCAGCCGGAGCGGACGCGGGCTGCGTAGTTGCCGCGGCTTCCGCGCTAGTGCGCTCGCCTTGCTGCCCACTCTGCTGCTCGCTATGGCAGCCACGCAGGAACAGGAAGGCCAGCACCGCAGCGATCGCCGCAAGCAACCACCAGAGCCACGTGCGTGAACGGCGCTCTTCGCGCACCACGGCGTCGGCGGGCACGCGGATGCTCGACAGGGCTTCGGCCACCGGCTTGGCAGCAGGCGTCGGATGGTCGATGTGCGCCGAGACCGCTTTTAACTGCGACAGGATATTGCCGGTGAACGCGCCGAGTCCGCTCAGGCCGAGGCCTGCCATCAGACGGTCGTTCAGGTACGGCGCAATGGCCGGCAGTTGATGGCCCAGCAGCGTCGGCAGTTGGCCGACGTTGCCCTGACCTTCGAGAAAATGCCGTTTCAGCAGGCCCAACAGCGTTGCGCCGACGATACCCGTCATGGCGTGCGTCGCATGCGCCGGCACGCCGGTTTGGGTCGCGACTTCGTCGCTGAGCGTATCGACACGGCGATCGAGCACGCGCTCGAGCAACTGACGCCCCGTGCCTTCCAGCTGGCTCACGCCGGTGGTGGTGCCGAGCAGTTGCGGCAACTGCTCGGCGATGTGCCCGTTCACCTCAGGCGAGAGGATCGCGGCAAACAGCGAACGCGCGCCGTCGAGCGTCGCGCCCTTCTGCATCAGGCCGGCGACAAGCGCCGGGCCGGTTGCTGCAAGCACCTTCTGGGTCGCGTCCGGCGGCAGCCCGAAGCGGGCCGCCATCTGTCGCACGACACCGTCCGTCATCGCAGACTGAATCAGCTGAATCACATTGATACTCATCGCTTCGCTTCCTTGAGTTCCCGAACGCGCCACCTGACGCGCTCTTTTTCGCGGCGCGATTATAAGTTTGGGGAAATCTCATAAACGAAACGGCACAATTTATGACGAATTAACAGACGTTCGCCTAATTTTTCTTATATTTACCACCCAGATTAGGAAGATTGGTGCATCGTCAAACCGCTACGCCGGTGACTCCCGCCGACGCCATCGCCGACACCGCTTGCCCCTCGCGCCGGCTCGCCGCGATCAGGTCGGCCGCGCGCTCGCCGATCATCACCGTCGGCGAATTCGTGTTGCCGCCGATCAGCGTCGGCATCACCGATGCATCGACGATCCGCAGCCCCGTCACGCCGCGCACCCGCAATTGCGGGTCGACCACGGATTGCGCATCGCCGCCCATCCGGCAGGTCGCTACCGGGTGATAGATCGTGTCGGCATGCTCGGCGATGGTCCGGCGCAGTTCCTCCGCCGTCTGACCGGAGTGCGTGTACAGATCCTTGCCGCCGTGCAGCGCCAGCGAAGGCGCGTCGAGAATGCGCCGCGCCATCTGCGCGCCTTCCACCAGCAGGTCGAGATCGCGCGAATCGCTGAAAAACCGCGGATCGATCACCGGCGCGGTGCGCGCGTCGGCGCTCGCGAGGGCCACCGTGCCGCGGCTATGCGGCCGCAACACACACACGTGCAGCGAATAACCATGGCCCCAATGCATGTGCCGGTTGTGGTCGTCGACGATCGCCGCGCAGAAATGCAGTTGCAGGTCCGGGCGCTCGAGCGTCGGCTGGCTCTTCAGAAAGCCGCCCGCTTCAGCGACGTTGCTCGACAGCATGCCCTGCCCATGCCGCATGAAGGTCACAAACTGCGGTAGCATCCGCGCGATGCCGCGAATCGAAAAACCGGTCGGCTCGATCGACGACACCCGTTTGTTGATCGTGAAGTCGACGTGATCGATCAGGTTCTGGCCGACTTCGGGCGCGTCGTGCAGCACCGCAATGCCGAGCGACTGCAAGTGCGCCGCCGGCCCGATACCTGAGCACATCAGCAATTGTGGCGAATTGAACGCGCCCGCTGCCAGCACAACCTCAGCGCGCGCCTCCAGCGTTTCAGTACGGCCGCCGCGCACGATTTCGACCCCGCTCGCATGCTTACCGTTGAAGGCCACGCGCAGCACCGTCGCATCGGCGATCGTATGCAGATTGGGCCGTTCGCGATCGTAGATATAGGCGCGCGCGACGCTGCAGCGCCGTCCATCACGTTGCGTCACCTGGTAGAAACCGACGCCTTCCTGGTCCGCGCCATTGAAGTCGCCATTCGATTTGTAACCGGCTTCGGTCGCGGCCTGCACGAAACGCTTCGAAAACGGATTGCGATAACGCAGATCGGACACCGTTAGCGGGCCGTCAGCGCCGTGCCATGCGTCGGCGCCGCGCTCGTTGCCTTCGGCACGGCGGAAATACGGCAGCACCTCGGCCCATGACCAGCCGTCACAGCCAAGTTGCGCCCATTCGTCGTAATCGAGCGGATGGCCCCGCGTGTAGATCATCGCGTTGATCGCGCTCGACCCGCCGAAGCCCCGCCCGCGCGGCTGATAGCCCTGACGGCCGCCCAGCCCCGGCTGGGGCGTCGTCAGATAGCCGTAGTTGGTCTTGAGTTTGTGCGGCACGACGGCCGCCACGCCGACCGGCATGTTCACGAATAGATTCCGGTCCGTATGCGGACCGGCTTCGATCAGGGCGATCGTTGCATCGGGGCAGCTATCCGCCAGACGGCTCGCAAGCGAGCAGCCGCCTGAGCCCGCACCGACGATGATGTAGTCGTATTGCATCCGCGCTCCTCCTATTGGAGGCCGCGTTGCTCGCAGCCCCTGTCTCTGTCGGTCGGAGTTAGCGCTTTAGCTGTCGATCGGAGTAGCGAGCTTTGCATGGGATCGGAGTAGCGCGCTAAAGCGCGAACTCCGACCGACAGCTAAAGCGCGAACTCCGATCCCATGCAAAGCTGGCTACTCCGATCCCATGCAAGCGATTGCAGCACACTTGTCTACGTATGTTTTATCGGCATTGTAAGGAGCGTTCGGGCGCGACGACCGGTTCATGTCAGAGCGATCCCTCTAAACGAAAGCCCTCCCGCGACCCTATGATGAAAGACGCGCATGCGCCCGCCAGGCCGCTGCGCACGGCATTCAAACACGGCGCCCGGTGCGCCGTCCTCTGAGCGTGCGGCACGACACGCCGCGATAAAACAGCACACCGTCGATCGGCGGCGGCGCGCATCCGGTGAACGGAGACAGTAGATGGAACGGCACAGCTTCGGCCACACCCACGACGTAACCAATCAGCCGCCGCCGCTCGCGGACTACAACCTGTTTTCGAGCGATGTGGCTCTATCCGCCGCCCTCCAACGCGAAGGGGCCGCGTGGCATCGCGAGGCGCTGCAGCGGCACGGCGCGGCGCTCACTAGGCCGGAGACACTCGCGCTTGCCGAACTGGCCAACCGCCACACGCCCGAACTCGTCACGCACAGCCCGCGCGGCGAACGCATCGATGCGCTGGAGTTTCACCCTTCGTGGCATACGCTGTTGTCGCTGTTGCGCCGCGAAGGCCTGCACGCGTTACCGTTTTCGGATCCGCAGCGCGGCGCGATGGTCGCGCGTTGCGCTGGCTACTTTCTGCACGCACAACTCGAATCCGGCTCCCTCTGCCCGTTGACAATGACCTTCGCGAGCATCCCGGTGTTGCAACGCGAACCCGCATTGTTCGCCACGCTGCGCGACAAGCTCTACGCCCGCGAACACGATCCACGCGACGTGCCGCTCACGCAAAAAACCTCGGCCATGATCGGCATGGGCATGACCGAGAAACAAGGCGGCTCAGACGTACGCAGCAACCAGACCCACGCGTATGCCACGCGCGGCAGCGGGCGCGGCGCGGAATACCGCCTCGTCGGCCACAAATGGTTTTTCTCCGCGCCACAATGCGACGCGCATCTGGTGCTCGCCCGCACCGACGATCACGAAGGCCTCTCATGTTTCTTCGTGCCGCGTTTCGCGCCGGACGGCAGCAAGAACGCTGTGCAGATCCAGCGTCTGAAAGACAAACTCGGCAACCGCTCGAATGCCAGCAGCGAGGTCGAATTCTTCGACGCGTTCGGCATCATGATCGGCGACGAAGGGCGTGGTGTGCCGACCATCATCGAAATGGCGAACTACACGCGGCTCGATTGCGTGATCGGCAGCGCGGCGTTAATGCGCGCAGCGCTTGTGCAGGCGATCCATCATGCACGGCATCGCAGCGCTTTCGGCCGGCATCTGGCCGATCAACCGCTGATGCGCAATGTGCTCGCCGACCTGGCGTTGGAATCGGAGGCAGCGACCGTGCTGTTCATGCGACTCGCACGCGCTTTCGAAGCGTCAGCCGACGCGTCGTCGGCCGCGCCCGCCGAGCGCGCGTGGCGCAGGATCGTCACGCCCACCGCGAAGTACTGGGTCTGCAAGCGCACGCTCGAATTCACCGGCGAGGCAATGGAAGTCTGGGGCGGCAATGGTTACGTTGAAACCGGTCCGATGGCGCGCTTCTATCGTGAAGCGCCGGTGAATTCGATCTGGGAAGGTTCGGGCAACGTGATGTGTCTCGACGTGTTGCGCGCCATGGAGCGCGAGCCCGAAGCCGCGCAGGCCTTGTTCGCTGCATGGCAAACGGATGCGCAGGGACATCCGGCTTTGAGCGCCGCACTCGGCAAGCTCGCTGCCACGCTCAACGGACCCGCCGAACGGCGCGAAGCATCAGCCCGACGCATCGCGCAGCAGATCGTGTTGATCGCGCAGGCCACCTTGCTGGTGAAGCACGCACCGCCGCAAATCGCCGATGCCTTCATCGCGACGCGTCTCGCCGACGGCTGCGGCGAAAGCGGCCGCGTGTACGGCACGCTGCCGGCGACGATCGACCACGCGGCGATCATCGAGCGGGCATTTCCAGCGTGACAAAGCCTTTCGCAAGACCGTCGCACGACAGGACAACACACCAATAAGCGCGCCTCGACGCGTACCGTTATCCATCAGGGAGTGGACACACATGAAGAACGATCTGCCAGAGGTCGCCGCGCTCGAAGCGCTGCTGCGCGATCAACGCCATGCTTATTTGCGCGCGCCGTATCCGTCATGGGAGGCCCGCGCCGGCCATCTGAAAGCACTGCGCAAAGTCATGCTCGACAACCGCGACGCACTCGCCGACGCAATGAACGCCGACTTCGGCAATCGCGCGAAACAGGAAGTGCTGCTTGCCGAATTCCTGCTCGTCAAGGAAGAGATCGATGCCGCGCTCAGGCACGGCAAACGCTGGATGAAAGCGCAACGCCGCAGCACCAGCAAATGGCTGATGCCGGCGCGGGCGAAAGTGGTGCCGCAGCCGCTCGGCGTGATCGGCATCATCGTGCCGTGGAATTACCCGGTGCTGCTTGCCGCCGGTCCGCTAATCAGTGCGTTGACGGCCGGCAACCGCGCCATCATCAAGATGTCGGAGCTGACGCCGCGCACCTCGGCGCTATTCGAGCAACTGATCGGCCAGACCTTCGCGCGCGACCACGTCGCGGTGGTGAACGGCGATGCTGCATTGGCTGCCGCGTTCAGCGCGCAACCGTTCGATCATCTGCTGTTCACCGGCTCGACCAAGGTCGGCCATGAAGTGATGCGCGCCGCCGCCGAACATCTGACGCCGGTCACGCTCGAGCTTGGCGGCAAGTCGCCGGCCATCATCGGTCAGCATGCGCGCTTTGACAACGCGGTGGATAACCTCGTCGCCGGCAAGACGCTCAACGCGGGCCAGACCTGCGTCGCGCCGGACTACGTACTGGTGCCGCGCGGCAAGGAGCAGGCGTTCATCGAACGGGCGCGCGCGCGGATGGCGAAGATGTATCCCGACTTTGCGCGCAACCTCGATTACACCTCGATCATCTCGGATCGGCACTTTACGCGGCTGCACCGTCTTGCCGACGAAGCGCAGGCCGCCGGCGCGCAACTGCACACGCTCACCGACAGCACGCCGGATGAGGCAAGCCGCCGCTTCCCGCTAATCGCCGTCACGAATGCACCGGATGAAAGCGCGCTGATGCAGGAGGAAATCTTCGGCCCGCTGCTGCCGATCATCCCCTACGACACGCTCGACGATGCAATCGCGTGGATCAACGCGCGTCCCCGTCCGCTCGCGTTATATCTCTACGCCGACGACTCGGCGACCATCGCGCGCGTTACGCACGAAACCATCGCGGGCGGCATGGCGATCAACGAAACGCTGATGCATCTGGCGTGCGAAAGCCTGCCGTTCGGCGGAGTCGGTGCGAGCGGGATGGGGGCGTATCACGGCTACGAAGGCTTCGTGACTTTCTCGAAGATGAAGCCGGTGCTGACGCAGACGCGCCTGAACGCGCGCGGCTGGATCGCGCCGCCGTACGGCAAGCGGGTGAATGCGCTGCTGAAGTTGATGATGCGGTTTTGACGGGTCCGGCCATCCGGGATCCGGCCATCCGGGATCCGGCCATCCGGGGACCGGGTAACCCGGAGCGGCCGAACCGTTCGATGAGCAACCGCGGGGCGAACGTTCAGCGCCCGGGCGCCCCACCAGAAACGTCCGCAATGTCCGTCGCGACCACATCGGTCACATCCTGCGCGGCGGCCACGCCGCTTTCCGGCTCATTCTCGGCGCCGCTTTCCAGCCGATGCAGCCACGCGAGCAACTCCGCCACCGCCTGATAGAGCTGTGGCGGAATCCGCGTATCCAGATCGACCTGCATCAGCAACGAGACCATTTCCGGCGCCTCATGCACATACAGGCCGGCTTCCCTGGCGCGCTGCACGATCATCTCGGCCAGCATGCCGTAGCCTTTGGCGACCACGCGCGGTGCGGGATCGCTGCCTTGTGCGTCGTAGACGAGCGCGGCCGCGCTGCGGCGATTTTTGCGGCTCATCCCATATCCCAATCGAAATCGTCGAGCGGTTCGGCTCCCGGGCGTGCACCGCCGACCGTGCGGCGCCCCGCCGACGCCTTGTCAGCCTTATCAGCCGCCGAGGCTGCCGAAGCCGAGCGCGCATACGCCGACGCCGCCTGCGCGGTCGCGGCAGCACCCGCCGCGGTAATCGGCGCGCCGCCGCCGATCTCGCGAATCGTCAGTCCATTCAATTCGATGCCCGCTGCCGCAAGCCGCTGACGAAAGCTCTCACCCTGCATCGCCAGCCGTGCCGCGCCCACCGGACTCGCCTGCACCCGCGCGACGAGCCGCGTGCCCGTCAGCGTCAGGTCCGCATCAATGGTGCCGAGCGTCGGCAACGACAGCGTCAGCCGCGTACGCCACGGCTGATCGTCCTCGCTCGCCGTGCCGCCGCCGCTGCGGTCCCATTCGTCGCCCTCCTGCTCGATGGTCCAGTCGAGCCTGGCGCCCGGCCATGCTTCGCCAGTCCAGCGAAACTGCCCGGTGGCAAGCATATCGAGTTGCTGACGGACCAAAGGAACGGTCGCAGGATGAACCGCGGCCGCCATCGATTGCGAGTTTTGCGACGTTGCGCCGTCGGCCAGTTGCGCCGCGGCGTTGTGCAGGCTTGCGTGCGCCGGCTGGCCGTTCAGGTCGGAGAGAGAACTCGCCAGCACCTCGCCGGCCACAAAGCGCGCGGCTTGCGCGGTCTGGATCGACGGCATCGCGCGGGCTGCCGCGTTGCCGTCCGCTGTGCCGTTGGCCGGACCGTTCGGTGTTGCGCCCATGCCCTGCCGGGGCGTCGCGTTAGAGGAGGCAGCCTGATCGGCGTCGCTTGCCCAGTCGAGCGGCAATTGCGCGGCGGCCACCAGCTTGTTTTGCGCCTCGCCGGCCAGTGCGGCGGGCGAGCGCTGACCCGCCAGCCATTGCGCGAGATGGGATTCGTAAAACAGGCCGCTGTCGCTGACCGTCTGTTCAAGCGCGGCCGCGAGCGCCGCGACCGGCACCTGAGCCGCCGCCACATTGGCAGTGGCCGCGGTACCGGTGGTATTTGGATTCGCGGATGAAGCAGCGGGAGTGACAGGCGTATCGAAGAGCGGCAAGCCGCCCGTCTCGACGTCGAGCGCCGGGGCCGCCGGCCAGATCGGCGTCTGGCCGCGCACCGCCGGCGTCGCCTCGCCGCCCGAGCTCACGATCGCGTTGAGCGTCAACGCGACGGCGGACAGCGCGGTTTGTGCGGAAGCCTGCGGCGGCGCGGAGGGCGCGGCAGGTGGGACAGTGACGGGCGCGGTATCGACACCCGCCGCGCCGGTCTGCGAAGCAGTCGCACTGCCTGGCGCGAGATTGAGCAGACTGTCGACCCGGTTCGCGAGCAGCGAAGTGACGACCGTGTCGATTCCGTTCATACCGATTCCTTAGTCACATTGGCGGCAGCACGTTCAAATCCAGTCAGGCGGTCTCGAGTAATGTGTTGCCCGCGGACAAACTCAGCGCGCCCCGTACAGTTCCTTGAGCACGCGAGTCGGCCGTCCGGTGAACAGCGCCGACAGATTAGCCATGCGCGGATTCGCAAGATCGCGGATCGCGGCGTCGTCGGCCAGGATCTGACGGATCAGCGCGTATTTGCGCAGACGCTCCGCATCGTCCAGCCTGACAGCGGATTCCGCGTCTCTCAACGCATCCACCAGATTCCGGTATTCCTCCTGCAAGTGGACCAGATCGTTCCATAGGGCGCGCCGGGCAGCCATCAGCATGCGGCGGGAAATCGCTGCAATCGCCTCGTAGCGGGCGAAGTATTCTGCGTTCGATGTCATCTCATGCTTTCCGCGGCCGGCTGGGTTGCCATCCGCGCGATCTCCGGGGCAATCCCGATCCATGCCTCTTCGAGCGTCGCCAGCAGGCCATCGACCTCGACCAGCATCGCCTCGCTCTGTTTTATGTTGGCTTCGAGCAACCGGCGCGACATATAGGCATATAGCGCGTCCAACCGCTCTGCAATCTCGCCGCCCACCTCAACGTTCAGCGACAATTGCAGCCCGCTTTCGACGATGTGAATCGCCTTGCCGATCGCCTCGCCGCGCGCCGACACATTGCCTTGCTGTACATGCATGCGTGCTTGCGCAATTGCTTGCCGGGCGCCCTGATACAACATCACGATCAGACGATGCGGACTCGCGCCCATCACCCCTGTCTCGACGCCGACGCGTGCGTACGCATTGGCTCCAGAGTGTCCTGGGGAAAACATCGGCGCTCCTCCTCTCTTACACTGCGGTTGGTCGTGGCACCCCATCCGGACACGTTGCCGCGTTCGGATTTCTGCCTGTACCCTGGTTATCGGATAGGCAGCGGGAAAGCTTTAGGCCGGTGTAAGGAGGATTAAGGGGCCCATGGGGGCAATATCGCGCTGAGCGCGGCAAGGCCGCCTGCCACGAAGCGCCTCAAGGGCGCGCCGGGCGGACTTCCTGCCGTGCAGCCGCACAGCGTTGCATCTGGGCGCATGCGTTCGGGCGGGCGGAACAGCTCTGCCGCCCGAGTCGCACTCACACCGACATCTGCATGATGTCGTTATAGGCCGACACCAGTTTGTTGCGCACCTGCAGGCCGAACTGGAAGCCGACGTTGGCCTTCTGCATATCGACCATCACGTCGTTCAGCGAGACGTTGGACGCGCCGAGTTCGAACGCCTGAGATTCGCCGACCGCCTTGGTCTGATCGCCGCTGATCTTGTCCAGCGACGCCTTCAGCGCCGAGGCAAACCCGCCGGTGGTTGCCGCACCGGACTGGTCGGCTACGGCGCTGTTGGCGCCGGCCGCTTGCGCTGCCATCGACTGCATCTGTTGCAGCGCCGACGAAAGCGCGTTCACGGGCAAAGTCATGTTCTCTCCAGGGAATGACGACCGGCATGCCAGAAACCGTGCCGATCTGGATGAAAGCATAGCAGTGGGCCATGCGGGAAAGCCCCGAAACTAGGGGGGAAACCCGGCTCTATTCAAGCAATCGGGTTGAGCCGCGCTGCGGATAATTTCAATGGTGAAAGTCTCTGTTCGCACGCCCGTCGACCCTCGACGAGTTTGAGCGGCAGAACGCAAAAGGCATCCCGGAGATACCCGACGCATGGATTCGTCAGCCAACTCTTTGATCAACCCCGACGCCCGCATGGGCCTCGCCGGCGCGCAGCCGGGCGCGGGCGCTGCCGGCACCGGCCAGGCCGGCGGTGCCGCGGACCTCGGCGGCCTGGGGAACAACCTGGGCGGCAACTTCGGCCAGCGCCTGTCCGGCCTCGCGCAAATGCGTGGCAACCCGCGCGCCCCGTTGATTTTCGCGGTCGCACTGCTGGTCGCCATTGTCGCGGGTCTGTTCATGTGGTCGCGCGCGCCGGACTACAAGGTGCTCTACAGCAACCTGTCGGACCGCGACGGCGGCGCCATCATCACCGCGCTGCAGGCGGCCAACATCCCCTATAAGTTCACCGACGCCAGTGGCGCGATCCTCGTGCCGGCCGAGCAGGTGCATGAAATGCGTCTGCGTCTGGCTTCGCAAGGTCTGCCCAAGAGCGGCTCGGTCGGCTTCGAACTGATGGACAACCAGAAGTTC
The DNA here is from genome assembly GCF_046026855.1 of Paraburkholderia sediminicola. Taxonomy (GTDB): domain Bacteria; phylum Pseudomonadota; class Gammaproteobacteria; order Burkholderiales; family Burkholderiaceae; genus Paraburkholderia; species Paraburkholderia sediminicola_A. The sequence continues at coordinate 91,976 of NZ_JAQQET010000011.1, forward strand.
GGTATCAGCCAGTTCGCCGAACAGATCAACTACCAGCGCGCGCTGGAAGGTGAACTGGAGCGCACGATCGAGTCGATTTCATCGGTAAAGTCGGCGCGCGTGCATCTGGCCATTCCGAAGCCCTCCGTGTTCGTGCGCGACAAGGAAGCGCCGTCTGCCTCCGTACTGGTGAACCTCTACCCGGGCCGCGCACTCGACGAAGGCCAGGTGCTGGCGATCACCCATATGGTCTCGTCGGCGGTGCCGGATATGCCGGTGAAGGGCGTGACGATCCTCGACCAGGACGGCAACCTGCTGACGCAGCCGTCCACCGGCAGCGGTCTGGACGCCTCACAACTCAAGTATCGCCAGCAGATCGAGCGCAACACCCAGCAACGCATCGACGCCATCCTGTCGCCCCTGTTCGGCTCCGGCAACGCGCACTCGCAGGTCAGCGCCGATATCGACTTCTCGCGCAGCGAGCAGACCTCGGAAAACTACAGCCCGAACGGCACCCCGCAGCAAGCGGCGATCCGCAGCCAGCAATCGAGCACTTCCACCGAAATGTCACAGGCCGGTGCCTCCGGCGTGCCGGGCGCGCTGTCGAACCAGCCGCCGCAACCGGCTTCCGCGCCGATCACGGCGGGCAACGGCACGCCTGGCGTGACCACGACGCCGGTCAGCGACCGTAAGGACTCGACCACCAACTACGAACTCAACAAGACCGTGCAGCATCTGGAGCAACCGATGGGCGGCATCAAACGGCTGTCGGTGGCGGTGGTCGTGAACTACATGCGGGTGGTCGACGCCAAGGGCCACGCGACGATGCAGCCGGTCACCGCCGACAAGCTCGCGCAGGTCAATCAGCTGGTGAAGGACGCGATGGGCTTCGACGCCACGCGCGGCGACTCGGTCAACGTGGTCAACAGCCCGTTCACCGTCGACGTCGACCCGGATGCCGACCTGCCATGGTGGCGCACGCCGGACATGATCGCGCTCGCCAAGCAGATCGCGACCTACCTCGGCATTGGCCTCGTCGCCCTGTTCCTCTACTTCGTGATGGTGAAGCCGGCGCTGCGCCGCGCCTTCCCGCCGCCGGAGCAGGTCGCCGCAGCGCTGCCGTCGCCGGACGAGCCGGTCCTGCTGGACGGTATCCCCGCCGCCGAGCGCGCGGGCGCCGTCACGGAAATGGAAACCGACACCGAGCTGCTGGCGTTCGAAAACGAGAAACACAAATACGAACGGAATCTGGAATTCGCACGCAATATCGCGCGCCAGGATCCAAAGATCGTTGCAACCGTCGTGAAAAATTGGGTGTCCGATGAGCGCTGAAGGCGTAATGAAGAGCGCGCTCCTGCTGATGTCAATCGGCGAGGAAGAAGCCGCGCAGGTGTTCAAGTTCCTCGGGCCGCGCGAAGTCCAGAAGATCGGCGTCGCGATGGCCGCACTGAAGAACGTGACACGCGAGCAGGTCGACGAGGTGTTGCAGGAATTCGTGCGTGAAGCCGAGCAGCACACCGCCCTTTCGCTCGATTCGAGCGAGTACATCCGTTCGGTGCTGACCAAGGCGCTCGGCGGCGACAAGGCCGGCGCGATCATCGACCGGATTCTGCAGGGCAGCGATACCAGCGGTATCGAAGGCCTCAAGTGGATGGACTCGGCCGCGGTGGCCGAGCTCATCAAGAACGAGCATCCGCAGATTATCGCGACTATCCTCGTTCACCTGGACCGCGATCAGGCGTCGGAAATCGTCGCCTGCTTTAGCGAGCGTCTGCGTAACGACGTGCTGCTGCGAATCGCGACGCTCGACGGCATCCAGCCAGCCGCGCTGCGCGAACTCGACGACGTGCTGACCGGCCTCCTGTCCGGCAGCGACAACCTCAAGCGCAGCCCGATGGGCGGCATCCGCACGGCGGCCGAAATCCTCAACTTCATGTCGAGTAACCATGAAGAAGGCGTCATCGAGAACGTTCGCCAATACGACGCGGAACTTGCGCAGAAGATCATTGATCAGATGTTTGTGTTCGAGAACCTGCTCGATCTGGAAGACCGCGCGATCCAGTTGTTGCTAAAGGAAGTCGAGTCCGAGGCGTTGATCATCTCGCTGAAGGGCGCGCCGCCCGCGCTGCGCCAGAAGTTCCTGTCGAACATGTCGCAGCGTGCTGCCGAACTGCTCGCCGAAGACCTCGATGCGCGCGGCCCGGTCCGTGTCTCCGAAGTCGAGACGCAGCAGCGCCGCATCCTGCAAATCGTGCGCAATCTGGCGGAAAGCGGCCAGATCGTTCTAGGCGGCAAGGCGGAAGACGCATATGTCTGATCAGAACTCCGCGGCGAAGGAGAGCCTCTCGGCCTACCAGCGCTGGGAGATGGCCTCCTTCGACCCGGTGCCACCCGCACTGCCCGAACCCGAAGTCGACGACGGCGCATTCGAAGCCGAACTCGAACGCCTGCGCGACACTGCGCATGCGCAGGGCGTCGCGACGGGTCACGTGGCCGGGCAGGCGCTCGGTTACCAGGCCGGTTACGAGCAAGGTCACGCACAGGGTTTCGAGCAGGGCCAGAGCGAAGCGCGTGAAGAAGCGGCGCGTCTTGCCGCGCTGGCCGAGACTTTCAAGGCAGCGCTCGACGGCGCGCAAGGCGCGATCTCCGAGACACTTGCGGCCTTGGCGCTGGACATCGCCCAACAGGTGGTACGCCAGCATGTGCAGCACGATCCGACCGCGCTGATTGCCGCCGCCCGTGAAGTGCTGGCCACCGAGCCGGCGCTGCTCGGTGCGCCGGCGTTGATCGTCAGCCCCGCTGACCTGCCGGTCGTCGAAGCCTATCTGATAGAAGAACTGCAAACGCGCGGCTGGACCGTGCGTACCGATCCGTCGGTCGAACGCGGCGGCTGCCGCGCGCAAGCCGCCACCGGCGAGGTAGACGCCGGCATCGACACGCGCTGGGAGCGCGTCGCCGCCGCACTCGGCAAGGTGAGCACATGGTGAAGCCGACGCTCGAGGAGATCCGCGCCAGCGATCTGACGCCGCTCGAGCGCGAACTGGCGCTGGCGTCGTTCGGCGCCGAGGCGCTGGCGGATGCGCCGGCTGCGACTACACCCGCTGCGGCCGCAGTCGCAGCTATCGACGCCGCGCTGCGGGATCCCGCTCACGGACATCCGGGCGCCGCCGGGCACCCGGCGAAGGGCACGGCGGCGAGTCGCGAATCCACCGCCGCAAACCATGAGTCCGCCGTTTCTTCGAGTCCCGCTGCACCCCCTCCGGACCCTGCCCCGTACGATCCCGCACTCGACAGCAACCCCCACATGCAAGCCTGGCGCGGCCGGCTCGACGCGATGCGCGCGCGTAATGCGATCGCCAAGCCGATGCGTGCCTGCGGACGTTTGACGCGCGCCGCCGGTCTGGTGCTCGAAGCGGTCGGCCTGCGCCTGTCGGTGGGCGCCGAAGTGATGATCGAACTACCCTTCGGTAGTTCGCTGGCGATGGCCGAAGCCGAAGTGGTCGGCTTCTCCGGCGACAAACTGTTTCTGATGCCGACCACCGAAGTGATCGGCCTGCTGCCTGGTGCACGCGTGTACCCGCTCGAAAGCGCGCCCATCGCCGATCCGATGGCGGGTGCGAAGCGCCTGCCGGTCGGCTGGGAACTGCTCGGCCGAGTGCTGGACGCCTCCGGCCGCCCGCTCGACGGCCTCGGCCCGCTCGGCGCGCATGCCGATGCGCCGCTGTCCTCACCGGTCATCAACCCGCTGAACCGTGAGCCGATTCACAAGGTGCTCGACGTCGGCGTGCGCGCGATCAACGCGCTCCTGACCGTGGGCCGCGGCCAGCGCATGGGCCTGTTCGCCGGTTCGGGCGTCGGTAAATCCGTGCTGCTCGGCACGATGGCGCGCTACACCAGCGCCGAAGTAATCGTGATCGGTCTGATCGGCGAACGCGGCCGCGAAGTGAAGGAGTTCATCGAACAGATTCTCGGTGAGGAAGGCCTGGCACGCTCAGTCGTCATCGCTGCGCCGGCCGACGTCTCGCCGCTCTTGCGGATGCAGGCGGCGTCGTATTCGACCTCGCTCGCCGAATATTTCCGCGATCAGGGCAAGCACGTGCTGTTGCTGATGGATTCGCTGACCCGTTACGCGATGGCGCAGCGCGAGATCGCGCTGGCCGTGGGCGAGCCGCCCGCCACCAAAGGCTATCCGCCTTCGGTGTTCGCCAAACTGCCGGCGCTCGTCGAGCGGACCGGCAACGGCCCGGCGGGCGGCGGTTCCATCACCGCGTTCTATACCGTGCTGACCGAAGGCGACGACCAGCAGGACCCGATCGCCGACTCCGCGCGGGCGATTCTCGACGGCCACATCGTGCTGTCGCGCTCGCTCGCCGAGGCCGGTCACTATCCCGCGATCGACATCGAAGCGTCGATTAGCCGGGCAATGACCGCGCTGATCGACGATAACCATCTCGAGAAGACGCGTATGTTCAAGCAGATGCTGTCGCGCTATCAGCGCAACCGCGATCTGATCAATGTCGGCGCCTATTCGAGCGGGCGCGACGCGCTGCTCGACCGTGCGATTGCACTGTATCCGCGAATGGAGGCGTTTTTGCAGCAAGGTTTTCGCGAGTGCGCGAACTTTGAACCAAGTCTCGAGATGCTGGACGCGCTGTTTGCCCAAGGAGGCTGACGATGGCGAAACACTTTCCGATCAAGACCCTCATCGGCCTCGCCCAGGATGATGTGGACGCCGCCGCGCAACGCCTGGGCCGCGCCCAGCGCGAGCGCAACGACGTCGAAGCTCAGCTGAACGCGCTCGTGCAATACCGCGACGAATATCACGCGCGCTTCACGACGACTGCCCAGACGGGCATGCCCGCGGGCAACATGCGTAATTTCCAGGCATTTATCGACACGCTCGACGCCGCCATCGAACAGCAGCGCAACCTGCTGGTGACGGCCAATGCGCGCGTCGAGGCCGCCAAGCCCGACTGGCAGCGCCAGAAACAGAAGCTCGGCTCGTATGAAGTGTTGCAGGCGCGCGGCGAAGCTGCCGAAGCGAAAGTCGTGGCGCGGCGCGATCAGCGCGATTCCGACGAACACGCAGCCCGCATTCTGAGGATGCGCACCGAGGGCGTCTGACCCGCCCGAGCGTTGTCTCGATTGACCGAACACCCCGTTTGACGGATTGACAGGATTCCCTATGTCGCTTCTTTCACAGATCGGTTCACTGCTCGGCTCTGCCAGCAGCACGTCCACCAACGCGGCCATGGCCGCTGCGGCGAACGCCAAGCCGTTCTCGCAAACCTTGCAGCAGAGCATCGATCTGCAAAACAACGCGGCCGCGCAAAGTGCGAGCAAGCCGCGGGCTTCATCCTCCTCTTCGTCTGCGTCGTCGTCGAGCGTGCATGACGCGCCACCGCCGCCCGATCCTTCGACGAAGAGCCCGGATGCCGCGAGCAGCAACACGGACGACAGCAACTCGACGAGCGCTTCCTCATCCGGCTCGTCGTCGGCTTCAGCGTCTGCTTCGTCGGCCAACACGCAACAGGCCTCGACCGACAAGAGCAACGCGACGCCACCGAAGTCCGGCAACACGACCACGCAGACCAACGCGGACACGGCAGCGGCCGCCGCCGCTGCGCAGGCTCAAGCTCAGGCCAACGCGAACAATGCCACCGACCCGGCGACCGCTGATCCCGCCACGGCATTGACTGACGCCGCGACCACACAGCCCGGCACGGACACCACAACGGGCACCGCCACGGGCAAAAAAACTAGCGCGACCGATCCGAAGTCGTTACAGGACGCCCTGCAAGCAGCGCTGGCCGCGCTGGCGAGCGGCCAGGGCGTGGTGCCGGCACAGGCCCTGGCAAGCGGCGCGGCTGCGAACGCTGCGACGACGGCAAATGGTCTGGGTACGGGCGCGAGCAACGGACTGAACGGATCGGCGGACGGCAAGACGCTTGCGGCCGGTTTATTCGGCGACGGTAAGGGATCGGGTGCCGGCAAGGCTGCGCTAACGGCTGCGGCTACGACCGTGGCGGATCCCTCAGCGGCGGCGAAGGCGGCGGCTGACGCGCTGAGCGCGACGGCTGCTGGTGGTACGCAGGCTGACGATCTGGCGACCTTCAAGAGTGCAACCGATGCCGCGACGGCTGCGCTGGCAGCCAGTCAGGCCGCGGCGGGCGCCGCGAGTACGACGGCGGCCGTGCAAACGACGGGTAACGCCGGTGCTGCGGAAGTGGCGAATGCATTGTCGCCGCAGGTGGGCACGACCGACTGGGAAGATGCGTTGAGTCAGAAGGTGGTGTTTTTGTCGAATGCGCATTCGCAGAGCGCCGAGCTGACTTTGAATCCGAAGGATTTGGGGCCGCTACAGGTTGTGTTGCAGGTTGCCGATAACCATGCACATGCGTTGTTTGTTTCGCAGCACCAGCAGGTGCGGGAGGCTGTCGAGGCAGCGTTGCCGAAGCTTCGCGAGGCGATGGAGTCCAATGGGATTGGGTTGGGGAGCGCTAGTGTTAGCGATGGGTTTGCCCGGCAGGGCGGGCAGCAGCAGAGTGCTGATTCGGGGCGGTCTGGCGGGAGAAGCAGCGGGGCTGCGGGGGGCTTTGGCAGCGGCGCTGGTTCGGATTCTGATTCTGTTGTGGCTAATGTTGCCGTGCGGCGGAGTGTGGGGTTGGTCGATACGTTTGCTTGATGTTTTTTTGCATTTGCGGCGCTTGGTGTTTGTTTTGCCTGCTCGGCAGGGTTTGTTTGATTGCCTACGGCGTTGGGGGTTTGTTGATTTGTTTGCCTGCTCGGCGCGTCCTGTCTGACTGCCTGTGGCGTTGGCCTTTCCTTGAATTGTTATTGGTTTATTAGCGTCGCCCCTGTGCGGGGCGGGCACTTACTTCTCTTTGCCGCCGCAAAGAGAAGTAAGCAAGAGAAAGCGGCTCAAACCGCTAATTCTTAAGTGGGTCCCCTGGCTTGGAAGGGGCAGTGGTGCATCTGGAATCCGTGCCCTCGCAGATTCTGCGTAAGTGACAAGGGAGTCATTAGCTCCCACTCCACACTGCGTGCGTCGCGGATGGGTTTACCTGGGAAACCAAGGGCTTCGTTGAGGCGCGGTGGGGGCCATCGGCTCCGCCTCGGCGACGGCGAAGTTGCATGAGAACCTAGGGCTCCGTTTGAGCACAGGGGGAGCCATCGGCTCTGCCCCGGCGACAAGGATGTTGCGTGAGAAACCTGGGGCTTCGTTTAAGCACAGAGGGAACCATCGGCTTCGCCTGGGCGGAACGCCGAATGGAGCCCGAGCGCGAAACGCAGCCATCGGTTTTATGAAGTGCGCGTCGGCGCGCGCAGCGCCGCCGGAAGCATGACTCCCTTGTCACTCACGCGGAGTGTGCGAGAACACAGATTCCAGATGCACCACTACCGTGGCTGCGCGGGGGCCCGCTTAAGAATTAGCGGTGTGAGCCGCTTTCTCTTGCTTACTTCTCTTTGCGGCGGCAAAGAGAAGTAAGTGCCCGCCCCGCACAGGGGCGACACTAATAGACCAATAAGAATTCAAGGAAAGGCCAACGCCACAGGCGTTCAGACGAACAAGCGCCGCGCAGGCAAACAAATCAACAAACCCCAACGCCGTAGGCAATCAAACAAACCCCGCCGAGCAGGCAAAACCAAACCCAAACCCCGCCAAAGGCAAAAAAAACCCCAAACCTCCGCCGCCAGGCAACCTCACCCCCGAACGGGGCAAAAACCAGAGATAGCCCTCAATAACCCTTCTTTTCGACCCATCGCGCCGCAGGCAAATAAACAACAATCACCATCACCAGCACTAAAGGCAAGTAAAGCAAACCTCATGGCAGCCACGACCGCAAACCAGCAAGCCGCGCCCGCTTCCCCGGGCCCCTTGAAGCGCATCATCCTGATCGTCCTCATCGCGATCATCGCCGCAGGCGCTGCCGGCGCGGGGGTGTGGTTCTTCATGTCCAAACGTGGCCCAGCTCCCGCGTCAGCGGGAATCGCCAGCGCGCCGGCGCCATTAGCCGTACCGCTCTTCTTCCCGCTCGAATCGATGACAGTCAACCTGCAATCGGACGACGGTCAGCAACACTTCCTGCGTATCGGCCTGACGCTCAAGCTCAACGACCCGAAAACCCAACAGGAACTCTCCGACCATATGCCAGAAGTGCGCAGCCGCATCCTCCTCGCACTGTCGAACAAACACCCGGAAGAACTCGCACCGCTCGAAGGCAAACGCGCCCTGGCCACCGAACTCCAGACACTGATCGAAGAGCCGACCGATAAGGGCGCCGCGCCGGTCCACGTCCAGGACGTGCTGTTCACCGAATTCGTCGTGCAGTGAAGTCATTTCGCGCTGCCATCATTAACCGCCGGACGCACGAGGAATAAGGAATGGGCCACGAAGAGTTCATGTCCCAAGAGGAGGTCGATGCCCTCCTCAAGGGCGTCACCGGCGAGTCCGACTCGGTCGCCGAACAGACCGACCGCTCAGGCGTACGTCCGTACAACATCGCGACGCAGGAACGCATCGTCCGCGGCCGGATGCCCGGCCTCGAAATCATCAACGACCGCTTCGCGCGTCTGTTGCGCGTCGGTATCTTCAACTTCATGCGGCGCTCGGCGGAAATCTCCGTCGGTCCGGTGAAGGTGCTGAAATACAGCGAGTTCACCCGCAATCTGCCGATCCCGACCAACCTGAACCTGGTCCATGTGAAGCCGTTGCGCGGCACGTCGCTGTTCGTGTTCGACCCGAACCTGGTGTTCTTCGTGGTCGATAACCTGTTCGGCGGCGACGGGCGTTTCCATACCCGCGTCGAAGGCCGCGATTTCACGGCAACCGAGCAGCGCATCATCATGAAGCTGCTCAATCTCACGTTCGAGCACTACGCGGCGTCGTGGAAAAGCGTGCGCCCGCTGCAATTCGAATTCGTGCGCTCGGAAATGCACACGCAGTTCGCCAACGTGGCGACGCCGAACGAAATCGTCATCGTCACGCAGTTCTCGATCGAGTTCGGCACGACGGGCGGCACGCTGCACATCTGCATGCCTTATTCGATGATCGAACCGATCCGCGACATTCTCTCGTCACCGATCCAGGGCGAGGCGCTCGAGGTCGACCGTCGCTGGGTCCGCGTGTTGTCGCAGCAGGTGCAGGCAGCCGAAGTGGAACTGACCGCCGACCTCGCACAGGTGCCGGTCACGTTCGAACAGATCCTGAACATGCGCAAGGGCGATGTTCTGCCGATCAACATCCCCGAACACATCACGGCGAAAGTCGATGGCGTGCCGGTGATGGAATGTGGCTACGGAATTTTCAATGGTCAGTATGCGTTGCGGGTCCAGAAAATGGTCAGCGCAGCCGACACGATGAAGGAAGGTGGATATGAGTGACCTGAACGCAAAGACTGAGGCCGAACTGGCCGCCGGCGAGCCGCAGCTGGCCGGCGCCGAAGACGACGCGGCGATGGCCGACTGGGCCAGCGCGCTGGCCGAGCAGAACGACAACACGGAAGTCAGTCCGACTACCGCAGGCGTGTTCCAGCCGCTCTCGAAGGTCGAATCGACCTCGACGCGCAACGACATCGACATGATCCTGGACATTCCCGTCCAGATGACCGTCGAACTCGGCCGCACCAAGATCGCGATCCGTAACCTGCTGCAACTCGCACAGGGCTCGGTCGTGGAACTGGATGGCCTCGCGGGTGAACCGATGGACGTGCTGGTCAACGGCTGCCTGATCGCCCAGGGCGAAGTGGTCGTCGTGAACGACAAGTTCGGCATCCGTCTGACCGACATCATCACGCCGTCCGAACGCATCCGGAAGCTGAATCGATGAAACGTGTTGCCGGTCGCGCCGCATTGCATCTGTCACATACGTCATATGCGTCATATGCGTCATATGCGTCGCGCAATGTTCTCCATCGCGCTGGACTCACGGCGACCGTAGCAACGACAGCGGCTACGTCGGCGCTGATGTTCGTACTGACCTCGGTGGCGACATTCGCACCATCGGCCGCGCACGCAGCCGACATGAACGCGGTCAACAACGCTGCGAAAATCGCGTCGGGTGTGGGCGCAGGCACGGCCGTTCCGGCGCTCGGCGTCGGCGCGGTGTTGCAGACCATCGTCGGCCTGCTGGTAGTGATCGGTCTGGTGTTCGCCTGTGCATGGCTCGCGCGCCGGTTCGGCTTGCAGCCGGCCAATCGCGGCGGCCTCGTGAAGACAATCGGCGGCGCCTCGCTCGGCGGCAAGGAACGGGTCGCCGTGGTCGAAATCGGCGATACGTGGCTCGTGCTCGGCACGGCGCCTGGCAATGTGCGTCTGCTGCATACGATGCCCGCCGGTTCGGCCACGGATCTAGTCGCAGGCACGCAACCGGCCACACCAGGCGCGTCGGGTGTATCGGATGCGTCAGTTAAAGGCGCAGCATTGCCCGGCACCTTCGGCCAACGCTTTCGCGATGCTTTAAAAGGCGAAGTGGGCAAACGTTTCAATGGGCAAGGCAGCGGGGATCGGTAATGCAGTTCAGTCTTCAATCAGTGCAATCAGCACGTCACGCGCACGCCACTCGCATGTCTTGCGCCACCTCGAAAGTCATTGCAGTCTTGCGCCGTGTCACGCCAGTCGTGTTGCCGGCGCTGATGCTCGCGCTGCCGACGCTGTCGTTCGCGCAAGCCGCCGGCTTACCGGCCTTCAATACGAGTCCGGGCCCGAACGGCGGCACGACCTACTCGCTGAGCGTGCAGACGATGCTGCTGCTCACGATGCTGTCGTTCCTGCCGGCGATGGTGCTGATGATGACGAGCTTCACGCGCATCATCATCGTGTTGTCGTTGCTGCGCCAGGCGCTCGGCACGACCACGACGCCGCCTAACCAGGTGCTGGTCGGTCTCGCGCTGTTTCTCACGCTGTTCGTGATGTCGCCAGTGCTGGACAAGGCCTATACCGACGGCTACAAACCGTTCTCCGACGGCACCATCCCGATGGAAACGGCGGTGAACCGCGGCCTCGCCCCGTTCAAGACATTCATGCTGCGCCAGACCCGTGAAAGCGATCTCGCGCTGTTCGCCCGCATCTCGCACGCCGCGCCGATGCAAGGTCCGGAAGACGTGCCGCTGTCGCTGCTGGTGCCCTCGTTCGTGACGAGCGAACTGAAAACGGGCTTCCAGATCGGCTTCACGATTTTCATCCCGTTCCTCATCATCGACATGGTGGTGGCGAGTGTGCTGATGTCGATGGGGATGATGATGGTGTCGCCCGCCACGATCTCGCTGCCGTTCAAGCTGATGCTGTTCGTACTGGTCGACGGTTGGCAATTGCTGCTCGGCTCGCTCGCGCAGAGCTTTGTTTAACCGGGTCACTGAGTTGCATCGCTCAACCCTTCACGCTTCCGGTACTACGCCATGAATCAGGAATCCGTCATGACGCTCGCGCACCAGGCCATGTATGTCGGCCTGCTGCTTGCCGCGCCGTTGCTGCTGGTCGCGCTGGTCGTCGGTCTGGTGGTGAGCCTGTTCCAGGCCGCTACGCAGATCAACGAAACCACACTGTCGTTCATTCCGAAGCTGCTCGCGATCGCGATCACCATGGTGATCGCCGGTCCGTGGATGTTGACGACCATGCTCGATTATCTGCGTCAGACGCTCACCAACATTCCGTCGCTCGTCAACTGAGCGCGGCCCCGGCCTCCGCTCAGCGCTTCCGCGCTCTCCCACCGTCATGTTCTCCGTCACCTACGCACAACTGAACGCCTGGCTCACGGCGTTCCTGTGGCCGTTCGTGCGGATTCTCGCGCTGATGGTGACCGCGCCGGTGCTCGGCAACCGTTCGCTGCCGACGCGGGTAAAAATCGGCCTCGCGGCCTTCATCACGATCATCGTCGCGCCCACGCTCGGCGCACTGCCGCAGGTCACGGTGTTTTCCGCCGAAGGCGTATGGATCATCGTCAACCAGTTCCTGATCGGCATCGCGCTCGGCGTGACAATGCAGATCGTGTTTCAGGCGATCAGCGCCACGGGCGATTTCGTCGGTCTGGGCATGGGCCTCGGTTTCGCGACATTCTTCGACGCGCAGGCAAGCAGTTCGAGCCAGGTGCTGTCGAGCTACATGAACACGATCGCGATGCTGGTGTTTCTGGTGATCGACGGCCATTTGCAGATGATCAGCGCACTACTGGCCACCTTCCAGTCGGTGCCGGTGTCGGCGAACATTCTGGGCGCGCCCGGCTGGCGCACACTGGCGAACTTCGGCAGCACGGTATTTTCCGCAGGCCTTCTGCTGTCGCTGCCGGTAGTCGTCGCGCTCCTGATCACCAACCTCGCACTCGGCATCCTGAACCGCGCCGCGCCGCAGATCGGGGTGTTCCAGATCGGCTTTCCGCTGACGATGCTAATCGGCATGCTGCTCCTGCAACTGATGATCCCGAACATGATTCCGTTCTTCATGCGCCTGTTCGACGTCGGCATCGATCAGATGGGGCGTGTGGCGGCCGGGCTTAAGTAGTACCGTTTCCGGACCGGCGAGATTGGCCGCGCGAGCAAGGCGCGCCTCACGCACTTTGGCCACGCATCGGCCACCCAGAACAAAGAAGGGCGGAACCGGCTCACACCGGCTTCCGCCCTTCTTTGTTTCGCCCTGCTCGTCTGCTTAATTCAGGTACTGGAACAGCGAAACGCTCTGAATCTTCACAAACGCCTGCTGCGCCGCTTGCAGCGCGTTTTGCGTCATCGTGTACTGGCCGATCGTCTTGGCCATATCGGTTTGGGTCAGATCCGCCAGGTTGCTCGCCGTCTGCAAGGTGTTGGTCTGCGTGACGGTCTGCAATGCCTGGACTTCCTGCTCGCGGCCACCCACTGCGGCCTGCGCGGTCACGACGTTGTTCATCGTGTTTTCGAGCTGGGTCATGCTGGTGGTCAGCGCGCTCTGGAAACTGGCCGTCGACGCGCCGCCCGACACCGGCGTTTGCAACGTGGCGATCAACTGGTTCAGATTGGCGAACACATCCGTGCTGCCTTGCGTGGCGGGCGTCACGGTGAAGCTGTCGCCCGCGTTCGGCGCGCCGGTGATGTTCACCGTCTGGCCACCGAGCGTAATCGCCGAGCCGGCTGTGAACGTTTGCGGTGCGCTGGTGGTCACCGCCCCGGTGGCCGGATCGGTCTGGCTCACCGTGTAGGTGGTCCCCGACGAGAAAGCGATCTTGTACGTGTCCGCATTGGCCGGATTGGTCGGGTTCGTCAGGCTCACTGTGCTGATCACGCCCGTGCCCGTGTTGCCCGTCGTCGCGGCCGGCACCGAGCTGGTACCGATCGACGCAACGCTGCCGAAGATCGCGATACCGTTGTCGCCGGTCTGAATGGTGTGCGAGGAGGTGATCTGCATGGCAGGCGTGCCGGTGTCGCCCGAATAGGTCACAACGCCGGCCGAGTTGGTGGTGTACGGCTGCGCCGTGCTTTGATAACCGCCGAACAAGGCGTTGCCTTGCGGATCGGTCGCATTGGCGAGCGTCATCAACTGGCTGCGCAAACTCTGCAATTGCGTCGCGATCGAGCCGCGGTCGCCGTCGTTCAGCGAACCGTCGCCGGCGCTCAGTACCAGCGTGTGAATGCTTTGCAGCACCGTATTGACGCTGCCGAGCGTCGAATCTTCCTGTTGCAGCGAAGCGAGCGCGGAAGTCTGGTTGGTCGTGTACTGCGACAGGCTCGTCGCCGTCGAGCTCAACAGCACCGCCTGCGCCGCGCCGAGCGGATTGTCCGACGGCGTGGAGAGGCTGACACCGCTCGAGATCTCTTGATACAACTGCGACAACTGAGCTTGCTGATCGCTCATCGTCGCCACGTTCATGTTGAAGTACTGCATGCTGGAGATGCGCATGTTCAACGCCTCACTGGAAGATGCCGAGTATCGTCTGGAACAGGGTCTGCGCGGTCTGGATGACCTTGCTGTTCGCCTGATAGAGCTGCTGATACTGAAGCAGGTTGGCTGCTTCTTCGTTAATGTTTACGCCCGAGACCGACTGCTGCGCGGTGGTGATCTGCGTCACCAGCGAGGTCTGCGCCGTGCTCGAAGTCTGAATCTGATTGGTCTGGTTACCGATCTGGTTGACGTAGTTCGCATACGCGCCCGCCAGTGTGACCGTGCCGCCGCCCAATGCCTTCGCCGTGGACAGGTTCGACAGTGCCAGCGCATTGCGCCCGTCATTGCTCGCGCCGGTGTTCGGGCCGATGGTGAACGTGTCGCCGGCGGCCGGTGCGCCGCTGATCGTCACCGAGACGTTGTTCATCTGCCCAGCGGTCGTGTTGTTGATCGTCAGCGCAGCACCCGTGCTCGACGAATACGGCACCACGGTGGTCGCGTCGGTGATCGGATACGTGGTCGAGGGCGAACCCGCCACCGTCACCGTCGATCCAGCGGGGAAGCCGGACAGGCCGGTGCCGTTGTACGACAGCGTGGTGGTCGCATTCGGCATCGTGTAGCCGGCCGTCACCGTGCCTTGCGTGATCGTACCGGTGCCGGTATTGCTCGCCGTTGCGGCGCCGAGCACCGGTGCCGCGGCGGCGAGCGCCGACGGGTCCGTGGTCGCGGTGTTGAAGCTGTTCAGCGCGCCGCGGGTCGGTTCTACCGTGAACGAATCGCCAGCCTTCATCGTGCCGGTGGTCGAGAAATTCAGACCGTTGATCGGCTTGCTCAGGTCGGTCGCCGAGCCCACCACGCTGCCGGTCGAATTGTCGGTCAGCGTGTAGGTGGTGCCGTTATAGGCCAGCGTGTAATCGCCGGTGGTCGGCTGCGCGGCATTCGCAAACGAGACGTTCAGCGAGGCATTGCCGGTGTTCTGCGTATTCGCATAGACGGTCGGGCTGTCCACCGAGAACAGCGCGCCGCCTTGGGCGCCCGAGAGCGTAACGCCGAGGCTGTTCTGCGCGTTGACCTGTGAAGCGAAGCTCACCGCAATCGCGCCGAGCTGTGCTTCGCCCGGATCGAGCGTCTGGCTGCGAAATGCGAGGAGACCGCCGAGCGCACCACCCGTAACTTTGCTGTCGGGCAGATTTTGCGGCGTGGCGGGCGGGTTCGCGCCGGCCTGGCCAAGATACTGCACCGACAGTTCGCTCGTGTCGCCCGTCGCAGGTGCCGTGCCGAGGTTGTAGCTGTTGCCGGACGAGACGAGCGGCTGGCCGTTGGCCATGAACACGCTGTAGCTGCCGTTGGTGTTCACGACGTTCACGCCAATCAGCTGCGACAGGTTCGACACAGCGAGATCGCGCTGATCCATCAACTGGTTCGGCGGCTGACCTTGCGTGCTGGCTGCGGAGATCTGGCCATTCAACTGGGCGATCTGCTGCGTGTAGCTGTTGATCTGCGAAACGGTGCTGGTGAGCTGCGTATTGACGCTCTGGCGCAGGGCGTCGTACTGCTGACCCGCGGCATTGATCTGGTTCACAAGCGTCTGCGCGCCACTCATCGCGGTCTGGCGGGTGGCCAGACTGGAGGCGTTGTTCGAGACATTCTGCAAACCGGTGAAATAGCTGGTGATCGCGCTCGAAATGCCGGCAGTCGGACTGCCGATCAGATTGTTCAGCTGCGAAATCAAGGTGTTGTACGTCGACAGCGAGCTGCCCGAGCTCTGCGCGTTGTTCAGCTCAGTGGTCAGATACTGGCTGTACTGGCGCGTCACGGTGACGGTCGAAACGCCCTGCGGCAAATAGCCGGAACCCGTGTACTGCCCGCCGCTTTCCGCATAGACCGGCGTTTCGATCGTATAGCCCGGCGTCGACGCGTTGCTGATGTTCTGGCCGGTCGTCGTGAGTCCCCACTGGGCTGCGTTCAGTCCACTGAGTCCGAGATTGATGAGGTTGCTCGACATGCGTCATCCTGAAGGGCGACACCGACCACATGCCACCACGTTACTTGAACATCCTGTTTAACGGCTCTCACAAGGAAAAATTGAGGGCCATTCCGATGCTTGTTCGACGTTTGTTTCAACGTTTGCGAGGCTTATGCTGCCGGGCTTTCTGCCTCATGCGCAGCAACTCAAAAACCGCGCCCAAATTGAGCCATCCTCAGGCGCCGCTCGTGCGGAATTTCATCAACGCACCAGCGAACGGCGCTTCATTTCCAGTTGCGTAATCAGACGTTGCAGCGTGTTTTCGGCGCTGCCCGGCAGCGTCAGAAAACGGAAACCGAGTTGATAGCGCTGCGTACCGTTCGGCAACGCGGTGGAGCGGTGCGACACCAGTTGCAGATCGAGCGAAAGCCGGCCAAATGCGCCGAGCGACAGTTCGCAATCCTGCAGCCGCGTGCCCATCGGCAATTCGGCCACGCGCTCGTCCGTGGTGCGCATGCCGACGCCGCCGAGCGACAGATCGTGCACTTCGAAGCGGAACGTATCGCCTTCAGGCAAACGGCCGACGCACATATACGGATCGAGAATCGGCGCATCGACGCGGAAATACTCCCGGCGCTGGACATAGAACAGCACTTCGGGAAAATCGGCCTCGAATGCAGGCAGTCCTTCGTAGCGGGTTTCGCGCGGCGTGCCGGTCGCGAACTCGGCGCGCACGCCGTCCGGCGACGCATGGAACTGACAGCGCGATGCGCCCAACAAGCCTTTGTTCTGCTCCGAAAGCGCGCCCCAATCGAAAGTGAAGGTGCGCGTGCGCACGTCGACATCGAGCAGGCGCGTGACGAGCTGACCGCCCGCGTATTCAACGGTAAGGAAATCGCCTCGATTGACGAGGTTCCGTAACTGAACGCCGATCTCCAGCGGATTGCGGCGGCCGAAATCAGGTGCGCTTTCGTCTAGCGTGGCGTGCGACTGGCCGGGTGCTTCGGCCTGGCCGTGCGACTGGGTAGTATCCATAGGCTTGCCGGTATGCATGTTCTTGCGGGCGCGTGCCAAGGCTCCTGCCGGGGCTTTCGCGCGGTCTTCATCGAAGCCGCAGCACGCGCATTCAACCGGACATTACAACGCTTTCCGGTATCGGGTCTAACTGATTAGCGGCAGCATTCAGCCAAAATTTAGGGGCATGTAATGAAATATTTGCCGCAAACGTTAAAACGCCGATATACCGCCGGTGAAATCCGGGCTCATCGAATGCAGGCGGCAATCACACTGGTTATGCGGGTGGACCGGCTGCCCGCAGGCGGCCGGCCTCGTCCGTCTTGTTATGCACCTGGCCCCGTCGCGTGCATGCTTCTTTATTCGAAAAAATCAAACTGCAAACTGGTCAATTGCACGATCGACTACGACCGCACACCCTTATTAACGGCAGCTCAGCCCATTTTCTGCATAATGGACATCAGCTTTTTCGCGTAATGCGGATCGGTTGCATAACCCGCGCGCTGCATGCCGTTGGCAAAACCATTCACGTCATGCGCGGAATTGATTACCTGCGCATAACGCGGGTTGCCTTTGAGCAGGCTCGCGTAGTCGGTCATCGCGTCCTGGTACGAGTCGTACGCGCGGAATTTTTCGACGGTGCGCTGCGGCTTGCCGTTCACATACTCGGTCGTGACTGTGGAAACGGTCTTGCCGGTCCAATCCTTGGTCGCCTTGATGCCGAAGACGTTGTGGCTCGGCGAACCGTCGGCCTTTTTGATCTCGCTCTTGCCCCAGCCCGATTCGAGCGCGGCCTGGCCGATGATGAAGCGCGCCGGAATGCCGGTTGCCGCGCTGGCGGCTTGCGCCGGCTGGGCGAGCTTGTCGACGAAAGCGTCGACCTTCGGCGAGGTGCCGTCGCCCTTGATTGGCGGCGTCAGCGAGCTGTTGGCCGAGTAGCCTTTGCCCATCGCCAGTTGACCGTTGGCCTGCGCATTACCGTAGGCCTTCGCGAGCGCGTTCAGCGCCGCGGTCTGGCCTTCGTCGCCGCCACTGCCGCTACCCAACGCCCCGGCCATGCCGCTCAGGCCGCCGCTTGTGCCGTTCGCGCCGCTCACCTGCAGGCCCTGATTGCGCATCATCTGCTTGAGCATCGCGTCAGCCACGCCGATGCCCTTCTGCGATAGCTGTTGCGACAACTGCTGATCCATCATCGACGTGAAGGTGGCGCTGTCGTGCGAATCGAACGGACCATCCTGTGGCGTCGCCTCGCGCATGCTCTTCAGCATCATCTGTGTAAACACCGCGTCGAACTGCTGCGCGGCCATCTTCATGCCGGCTTGTGGCGAAGCCTTGGCCTGCGCACTCAATTTGCCGAAGCCCTGCACGTCGAGCGCGAAGCGCTGGGTCAGGTCGTTCGCCGCGTTGGCGGAATTGGTCGTATCCGAATTCATCTTGCGTCTTCCTTAGATGATTTCCAGGTCGGCGCGCAGAGCGCCCGCCGCTTTCATGGCCTGCAGGATCGACATCAGATCCGCGGGCGTCGCACCCAGTGCGTTGAGCGCCTTCACCACTTCGGCGAGGTTGGCGCCGGCAGTCACCAGCTTCAGTGCACCGTTGTCCTGCTTCATCTGAATCTGCGACTGCTTGGCCACCACAGTCTGGCCGTTCGAGAATGCACCCGGCTGACTCACCACCGGCTGCGTATTGATCACCACCGACAGATTGCCGTGCGCCACCGCGCAGTTTTGCAGCGTGACCATCTGGTTCATGACGATCGAGCCGGTGCGCGCGTTCAGGATCACCTTCGCGGCGGCTTGCGCCGGCTTGACGTCGAGGTTCTGCAATTGCGCCATGAAGGCGACCTGCTGCTCCGGATCGGACGGTGCGCGCAGTTGAATCGTGCGGCCGTCGAGCGCCATGGCCGTGCCGCTGCCGAACGCGTTGTTCACCGCTGCCACCACGCGCTGCGTGGTGTCGTAATCCATATCGTTCAGGTCGAGCTGCATCGTGCCCGCTTGCGACACCGAAGTCGGCACCGCGCGTTCAACGATCGCGCCGCCGGTGATGCGGCCCGCGGCCAGCGTATTCACCTGCACCTTGCTGCCGTTCGCGCTTGCGCCGGCACCGCCGACCGCGAGGTTGCCCTGACCGAGCGCGTACACCTGACCATCGGCGCCCTTGAGCGGGGTGAGCAGCAGCGTGCCGCCGCGCAGGCTTTTAGCGTTACCGAGCGAGGACACCGTTACGTCGATCGCTTCGCCGGGACGCGCGAACGGCGGCAGCACCGCCGTCACCATCACGGCGGCGACGTTCTTCAGCTGGATGTTCGACAGCGACGACTGCGAGTTGCTCGAACCCGCCGCCTGGTTGTTGATCGAGATGCCGAGGTTCGCCAGCATGTTGGCGAGCGTCTGCGTGGTGAATGGCGTTTGCGTGGTCTGGTCGCCCGTACCGTCGAGGCCGACGACGAGGCCGTAGCCGATCAACGGGTTGTCGCGCACGCCCTGGATCTGCACGAGGTCTTTCAGACGTTCGGCATGGGCGGGCGTGGCCGCCGGCAGCGCCGCGCAGGCCAGTGCGACAACGGCCAATGCACGACCGATGTGGCCAAAGCGGCCGAACCGGGCGATTTGCACGACGTGGCGAAGGTGGGAGATGGCGGTACGCATGATCACCACGGCGACACGTTAAGGAAGAAGCGCTGCAGCCAGCCCATATTCTCGGCTTCGTCGAGATAGCCCTTCGCGGAGTATTCGATTTTCGCGTCGGCCACCTGGGTCGAGTACACGGCGTTGAGGCTCGAAATCGTGTTTGGATTCACGACCCCGGAAAAGCGCACGAATTCGTTGCCCTGATTGATCAGCATCTGCTTTTCGCCGCTCACCATCAGATTGCCGTTCGGCAGCACGCCGGTCACCGTGACGGTGATCGTGCCGTTAAACGTGTTCGATGCATTGGCGCCGCCGGTGCCATTGAAAACATTCGCGCCGGTGGCGCTCAGGTTCGTCTTACCGAACAGTCCACCGAGAAAGCCCGCGGTCGGCACGTTGAAGTTGGTGCTGCCCGAGCGATTCGCATTCGCGCCCGACGACTTCGTCGCGTTGACGTTTTCCTGAATCACGATAGTCAAAATATCGCCGACATTGCGCGGCCGCTGATCTTCGAACAGCGGCCGGCCCGCGTAACCCGGGTTGTAGATCGAGCCCGGCGATTGTGCCTGCGGCGGCATCGGCGGCAGCGCCGTCATCGGTTGCTGCGTGATGGGCTGCTTCGGCACGAGCCCGCAGCCGCCCAGCGTCGCCAGCAGCGTGAGCTGCACGAGCGCCTGAGCGGTGCGCGAATGAACCGGATTACGAGTGAAGTGCGACATCTTGATTACTGCCTTTCGATAAAGCGCCGGGCCGTCCCAAGTCTTCTCGTCCCCCCTCGGGGGGGCCTGACGCGAAGCGACAGGTTCGGGGGCGCTTTTAATTCCCAGTCCCCAAGCCTTAAACCTGCATCTGGCTGAGGGTCTGCAGCATCTGGTCCGAGGTTGTCACGGCCTTGCTGTTGATTTCGTAAGCGCGCTGCGTCTGGATCATGTTCACCAGTTCCTGCACCACGTTCACGTTCGATGCTTCCACGTAGCCCTGATTGAGCGTACCGGCGCCATTCAGGCCCGGTTGCGCGACGTTCGGCGCACCCGACGAAGAGGTTTCCGAGAACAGGTTTTCACCCTTCGCATCCAGACCGGCCGGATTGATGAAGGTGGCGATCTGCATCGAGCCGAGTTGCTGGCTGTTGGCCTGGCCGGCGACAGTGATTGACACCACACCGTCGCTGCCGATGGTCAGCGAGGTCGCGTTATTCGGAATCGTGATCGCCGGAATCACCTGATAGCCGCTCGACGTAACAAGCTGGCCCTGGGCGTTGGTCTGAAACGAACCGTCACGCGTATAGGCGGTCGTGCCGTCGGGCATCTGCACCTGGAAAAAGCCCTGACCGTTGATCGCGACGTCTTTCGAGTTGCCGGTCTGCTGCAGGTTGCCCTGCGTGTACAGACGTTCGGTCGCAACCTGTTGCACACCGGTGCCAAGCTGGATGCCGGACGGCAATTCGGTGTTTTGCGTCGAGTTCGCGCCCGGCTGACGGACGGTCTGATACAGCAGATCCTCGAACACCGCGCGCGAGCCCTTGAAGCCGTTGGTGCTGACGTTCGCGAGGTTGTTCGAAATCACGTCCATCTGCGCCTGTTGCGCATTCATGCCGGTAGCAGCGATGTAGAGTGAGCGATTCACGATTCTTCTCCTGGGTGCCTAAGCATCCCGTTAGCTAAAACTGAGCAGCTGGTTGGCAGACTGGTCGTTCTTGTCGGCGTTTTCCAGCAGCTTGGTCTGCATCTGGAACTGGCGCGCGTTGGTGATCATCGCGACCATCGCGCTGACCGGATTCACGTTGCTGCCTTCGAGCGAAGCCGGCGCCAGCGTGACGGTGGGATCAGCGTCGGCGTCGTTGCCGTCGGCGGTCCGAAAGAGGCCATCGTCGCCGCGCGTCATGGTTTGCGGATCCGGATTCACCAGCTTCAGCTGATCAACGGTCACCACTGCGGTCGGCGGATCGCCTGGCGTCAGCGCAGACACCGTGCCGTCCTTGCCGATTGTGATTTCCGCACCCGGCGGCACCGATACCGGGCCGCCGTTGCCGAGCACCACCTGATTGGTGGCGTTCACCAGTTGACCGTTCTCGTCGACGTGCAGATTGCCGGCTCGCGTATAAGCCTCGTTGCCGTCGGCGGTTTGCACCGACAGCCAGCCCGGACCCTGAATCGCCACGTCGAGCGGATTGCCCGTCTGCTGGATCGGCCCCGGCGTATAGTCGGCGCCCGGCGTCGACGACAGCACGAAGGTTCGCGTGGTGTTGTCGTCGATCGAGCTGCCGTCGCCGAACGCCATCGGCACGGCGCGGAACGTCGCCAGCTGCGCGCGAAAGCCAGTGGTCGACGCATTCGCCAGATTGTTGGCAACGATAGCCTGCTGTTCGAGCGCTTGCGTGCTGCCCGACATCGCGGTGTAGATCAGCCGATCCATGATGGGAAGTCCCGGTCGCTTACAGGTTGATCAGGGTCTGGTCGACGGTCTGCTGCGTCTTGATCGTCTGCGCGTTCGCCTGATAGTTGCGTTGCGCGGTGATCAGATTCACCAGTTCGCTCGTCAGATCGACGTTCGAGTTTTCCACCGCGCCGCCTTGCAGCACGCCGTGGTTGGTCGCGCCCGGTACCGCAATCTGCGCGACGCCCGATTGGGCGGTCTGCTGGAACTCGTTGTTGCCGAGGTTCACGAGACCGTTCTGGTTCGAGAAGTTCGCGAGCACGATCTGGCCGAGCGCCGCGGTTTGCTGGTTCGAGTAGTTGCCGGTCAGCGTACCGTCGGCGCCGATCGTAAAGCTCGTCAGCGTGCCGGCTGCGTAGCCGTCGGGCTGCAGCGAATTCACGCCGTCCTTGCCGCCGTACTGCGTCGTGCCGGCGATGTTCAGCGTCAGGCTCTGCGGCGTCGACGAGCCATCCGTGGTCGGAATGCCGAAGTTGAACACGAACGGGGTGGTGGTCGCGGTGCCGTCCGCGTTGGTCGTGCCGAGCAGCGTGCCCGACGAATTGAAGTTCGCCTGACCGACGAGGCTCGCCGTGCCGGTCGACGTACCCGCGTACACATTCCACGTACCGGCCGACGTCTTGGCAAAGTACATGTTGACCGTCTGCGAGCCGCCTAGCGAATCGTAGACCGTCGTGCTGGTCGAGTAGTTGTACGTCGACGAGGTGTTCTGGTTGAACGCGACCGGGGTCGGCGCGATTGCGACGCTGTCGCCGTTGGCCGGCGTGCCACTGAACGAGATGGTCTGGCCGTTGCCGAGCTGGATCGCCGTGCCGGCCGTGTACGTAGCAGCCGCGCTTGTCGTGCCGAGCGTGGTGTCGGTGACCGTGTAGGTCGTCGGGCTCGTGAAGTTGACGGTGTAGCTGTCGTTGTTCGTGCCCGAAGCGGTGTTCGTGATCGTCGCGCCGGCGGTGGTGAGCGTGCTGCCCGTGGCGAGGGTCGGCGTCACGGTCGGCGTGCCGAGCATCAGTGGGTCCTGCGCGTTCAGGTTCAGGCCGGCGACGATCTTGGTGGTCGCTTGCGGCGCGATGTTTGCGGTCGGCACGCTGAGCGGCACGGTCTGCGCGGTGTTGATGACACCCGCGCCATTCGCGGCGTAGCCCATCAGTTGCAGGCCTTGCGCGTTGGTGATGTTGCCGTTCTTGTCGAGCTGGAACACGCCGTTGCGCGAGTAGACCAGCGAGCCGTTGTTCGACATCTGGAAGAAGCCGTTGCCGTTGATCGCGACGTCGAGCGCCTGATTGGTGCTGGTGATCGTGCCTTGCGAAAACTGCTGCTGCACTTCGGAGAGCTTCGTGCCGATGCCGACCTGATTGCCCACCGCGGTCGCCACCGAATTGGCGTACATGTCGGCGAATTGTGCCGCGCCGCTCTTGAAGCCAACGGTATTCGCGTTGGCGATGTTGTTGCCGATCACGTCGAGGTCGCTCGACGACGCTGACAAACCACTCAAACCTTGTTGGTAACCCATGACGGTCTCCGTATCTGGAAAGTCGTAACTGACTGAATCTGAATCAGAGGATGGCGGCGACGCTGGTCAACCCCACCGTCGAACCGTTCGACAGCACGAGGCCCGGCGTACCGTTGCTCTGCATGACGACGCTTTGCACCGTCGCGCCCGCGAGCGTGGTCGCTGTAGCCTGCTGACCGTTGATCGTGCCGACCGCGCTGATCGTGTAGGTGCCGTCGGGCAGCGTGTTGCCGGCCGTGTCGGTCGGCGTCCAGCCCACCGGAATCGTGCCGGCCGACTGCTTGCCGAGGTCGATCGTGTTGACGATCGTGCCCGCCGAGTTCTTCACGACCACCTGCAGATCGCCCACCGAGTTGGCAAGCTGCACGCCGAACGAACTGGCCTTGCCGCTCGCGACCGTCACCGAGCTGCCCGGCGCGAGCACGGTCGAGCCGATCAGCAGCGCGGCTTGCGACTGCTGGCCCGCCGACATCTGCGTGGCGAGCGAGCTCAACGTCGTGTTCAGCTGGCTGATGCCCGACACCGTGTTGATCTGCGCCAGCTGCGACGTCATCTGCGAGCTGTCCATCGGGTTGGTCGGATCCTGGTTCTTCAACTGCGCGACGAGCAGTTGCAGAAAGGTGTTCTGCAGATCGGTCGCCGACGTGCCCGAGGTGCTGCCGGTCGAGCTGGTGGAACTGCTCGCGCTCGAGGCACTGCTCGTGCCGTTCATCGTATCGAGCAGCGTTTGCGACACGTTCGTGCCGCTGCTGCCGATGGTGGTGTTGGTGGTCAAGGAGCTCTCCTCAGGTTCCGATCGTGAGCGTTTTCAGCATCAGTGTCTTAGCGGTATTCAGGGTCTCGACGTTGGCCTGGTACGAGCGCGAGGCCGAGATCATGTTGACCATTTCCTGCACCGGGTCGACGTTGGGCAGCGTGACGTAGCCGTCCGAATTGGCCGCCGGGTTGCCGGGGTCGTAGGCGGTCTTCATCGGCGTCGGGTCGTCGACCACGCCCGTGACCTGCACGCCGCCGATCTGCTGGCCTGAGCCCGAGCGCGCACCGCCGATCGGGCTGACCGCGAACACGACCTGCTTGGCCTTGTACGGCTGGCCGTCCGGCCCGGTCGTGCTGTCCGCGTTGGCGAGATTCGACGCCGTCACGTTGAGCCGCTGCGACTGCGCTGACATCGCGGAGCCTGCAACACCAAAAATATTCATCAGGGATGGCATGTTTCCTGACCTCCGACCGGTTCGACCCGGCTTCAAGTTAATTCCCGTAGCGATTGTTTCTGCGTACTGCTGTGCCTTTTTGCGGCGCCGGTTATTTACGAGCCCGACGTGATCGCCGCGAGCATCGTTTTGATCTGGCTCGACAGCACCGTCATGCCCGATTCAAAGTGCAACGTGTTGTCCGCGAACTGCACCCGCTCGGTATCGATATCGACCGTGTTGCCGTCGAGCGCGGGTTGCGTCGGAATGCGGTATTGCAGATTGCCGTAGTCGTCAGGGGTGCCACCGGTCGGCGTCAGCGTCGCGTTGCCGGACATGTGGCCCGGCGCGGTCGACACCATCGACATGCCGCTCGTCACCCCGGCGGGTTGCGTCATGGCGAGCGTCGAATTGTTCGAGGCGCCCGTGCCCGACCCGCCGCCAGTCTTTTTCAGCGCGCCGGCCAGCGACGAAGCGAAGTCGACATCGCGTGCCTTGTACCCGGGGGTATCGGCGTTGGCGATATTCGACGACAGCAGTTCCTGCCGGTAAGCGCGCACATCGAGCGCCTGGCGGCCAAAGGCGAATTCGGCATCGAGTTTGTCCAGCATAGAAATCTCCGGAGAACGTTCCCGAGGTTTTCCCGTGCTTGCCTCGCATAAGACCTGCGTCGGCCGGGAAGACCTTTTTGCATGAAGTGCATCTTATGGGCCGAACGCAAGTAGCAATCGGACGAATAACCGGGAAAGGGGGCTTCTATTCAACGTTTGCCCAATGGGGGCGCTCACTAGAATGCAAGGCGTACCGATGCATTCGATGGAGAAACCCGATGGACCAGCCCACCTTCGACCTGACGCACCGCGCAAACCGCGCGGCGGCGCATCGCGTGGGTGTGGGCGTGGTCCGGCGCGCCTCGCGCGGGTCATGCCGTCTTCTGACTCGCCTCGTTGTGAACCTGGCGGTATGGGTTGCCGGCGGCATCGTGCTGCTGCCGGCCACTACGCAGGCTCAACAGGCTCAAGACGCCAGTGGCCCCATCGTGATTCCGGGCCCGGGCGAAAAGAATCCGGCGTCCCTCGCTGATCTCGCCGCGCAGATGCAGGCAACGCCCGCGAAACGCGCGGGGTCCGCTGCGACACTTGCCGCCGCCACCGCGCAGTCGCTGACGCCAGGGCCGGGGGCACGTGACGCCGATCAATTCACGCGTGCCGCCAATGCAAGCGGTTCGATCGTCATTCCGGGCGCGGACGAGCCGCCTGCCGCGCCGCAGATGATCCGCACCAGTTTCAGGCCCGACGCGAACGGGGTCGTGACGATTCCCGCGCCGGGGAACGCCAATGTGGCTGCTGCCGACCCCGCGGCCGGGGTTATTACACGCGTCAATGTCGTGCCAGGCTCGCGTCAGGTCGTGCCGGTCGTGGTGACGCCAGCGTTGAACACCGGGCGGCAAGGTGCCGGCGTGCAACCGGTGGCCGCCAATCCGCCCAGCAACGGTGTCGAAAGCGCAATCGGCACTACACCCACGGCCGGTGGCTTCGACAATCTTGCGTCGCGTGGCGAGCCGCCTCAGTTCGGCGCGAACGGCAAACCCGTCGTGACCACCGCAGTCGCACCAAAGCCTGCGCCGACACCCGCGCCGATGCCGACGCCGCCCGCCACGATCGCCCGCACGCCGTCGATCCGCCAGGTGGCGCCAGCAGTCGCGCAACAGAATCTGCGCCCCGCAGCGGTGGCGCAACCCGCCCCGCCGGCTGGCCAGCAAGACGCCGAAGCGATCCGCAGTGCCGCCCTCGCCTTCCTGCAACAGCAAGCGGCGGGCTTGCCCGGCAAGGTCGAAATCACCGTTGCGCCGGCGTTTCCGCGCGGCCTCGCGGTCTGCACGACGCTTGAACCCTTCATGCCCAGCGGCGCGCGCCTGTGGGGCCGCATGACCGTCGGCGTGCGCTGCGCCGGCGAACGGCCGTGGACGATCTATCTGCAAGCGCGCATTTCACTGCGCGCCACCTACTATCTGGCCGCCCGCGCGATGGCGCCGGGCGAAGTGCTCACGGCCGCCGACCTCGTCGCGCGCGACGGCGACCTGACCGGTTTGCCGCAGGCAATCGTCACGGATCCGTCGCAGGCCGTCGGCTCGGTGTCGCTCGTGCGCGTCGCCGGCGGCATGCCGCTGCGCCGCGACATGCTGAAAAGCGCGTCGGCGGTGTCGATTGGACAAACGGTGCGGGTCGTCGCGGCAGGCGCAGGTTTCGCGATTTCGGCCGAAGGCAGCGCGATGAACAATGCGTCGCCGGGGCAGCAGGTGCGGGTCAAGACCGCTAACGGCCAGATCATCTCCGGCATCGTCAAGGATGGTTCGACGGTGGAGATTCAACTGTGACACAGCGCGACAACCAGTCTGGCAGCCGGCGCCCCGGTGCGGAATCAGCCGCAACGGCTGGAGCGGCCCGTGCTGTGGATTTCGAGCCCGTCGTGGGGCCGGATCGTGTTGAAAGACAAGGCAAAACCTGGAGCGATTGCGCTAAAGTTTTGATCACCAGCTGCCGTTATCAGGATCAAATCGTTCAGGAAGCCAATCGTGAAAGTCGATTCCACAACCAATTCGAATCTGCCGACGTTGAAAGACGCCTTGTCCCGCTCGCAGCAAAGCGACGCGGCGACTGCGAACAGCAACGCGCAGAATGCGGGCACGAGCTCGCCGACCACCACCACCGGTTCGGGCGACGCCAGCGTCAGCCTGTCGGGTCTGTCGCAGCATCTGCGCAGTCTCGCGGCGTCCGGTTCGGCCGATATCGACACGGCGCACGTCGAGTCGATCAAAGCGGCCATCAAGAACGGCTCGCTGCAGATGGATTCGAGCAAGATCGCCGACGGTGTGCTGAATACCGCGCGCGAACTGTTGCAAAGCAAAACCTCGTCGACCGGCAACTAATCGACGCATCGAAGTACGGTGAATTGCCGGGCGGCATTCGACAAACCCGGCTCGCGAATCATGCGCGAGCCGTCGTGTTCAGCGAGTTGTTGAGATGAAAGACGCCCTGCTTGCCACCCTCATCGAAGAATATTCGGCCGTCGAGGCGTTCGCCTCGATTCTGGCGCTCGAGACCAAGGCACTGACCGCCTTGTCGCCGCTGGAACTGCTGCCGCCGATCGTCGAGAAGAAAACCGAACTGATCGGTGTGCTCGCCACGCTGGAGACCACCCGCGATACGCTGCTCGCCGAAATGGGCTTGCCGCCCGGCTGGCCCGGCATGGAACTCGCGGCCAGCGCGGATACGCGGGTCGCCGAGCAATGGGCGCTGCTGCAAAAAGCAGCCGACCGGGCGCGGCACTTCAATACGAGCAACGGTGAACTGATCCGCGTGCGAATGGACTACAACCAGCGCGCGCTGACGGCGTTGCAGGTGGCCGTGCCGCAGAAGACCGGTTTCTACGGACCGGATGGGCGGATTCCGGCACATCCGGCAGCTTGAAGACTCGGCTCGCGTAGTGCGTTTCACGCGCTGACGCATTGAATAGATTGTTTTGAACAGAAAGGGCTCGTCGTCGACGAGCCCTTTTGTTTTTCCCCTTCCGCACAGGGCGCTTAAGCCCTCCTCCAACGCGCGCTGGCCATCCGGCCAGGTAGCGCGGAATCCTCCATCACGTTGAAATCACGGGTTCCCCCACTGCGGTTCTCCGCCGTCATGAGCAGCGTTTCGACGCTGCGTCAGACGAGCCAGGCGGAGCGTTACCCACTAGCGAGGTTGTGTAATCGTGTGTATGATTCGAGGAGTGCAATATGAACAGTGCCGAAGTCGTCAAAGTGATTCAAGCAGATGGCTGGCAGCTGATCCGAATATCGGGCAGTCACCATCATTTCCGGCACGCGGTAAAAACCGGTCTCGTGACCATCCCGCATCCGAAAAAAGATCTTCCGCCCGGCACACTGAACAGCATCTTGAAACAGGCAGGCCTGAAATGAAGAACCTGATTTTCCCGATCGCGATCGAGTCTGGTGACACGCACCATGCGTTCGGCGTGATCGTTCCCGATATTCCGGGTTGTCATTCGGCGGGGGATTCGCTGGAGGAAGCCTACGCGAACGCGAAAGATGCGATTGAGGCGCATCTGGACACGCTGCTCGACGAAGGATTGCCGATTCCCGACCGGCTGACGCTGGCTGAACATCGGCGCAATCCGGACTACGCGGGTTTTACTTGGGGTTTTGTCACCACGCGGAATATTCCGGCGCTGAAAAAAGCGGTGCGTATCAATATCTCGCTGCCCGAGGCGCTGGTTCACGATATCGACGCTTATGCCCAGGCGCGCGGCATGTCGCGCTCGGCGTTTCTCGCGCTGGCCGCGGAGCATGAGATGGCGGACGCGTAAGAGAAGGCGGACGTT
This sequence comes from Paraburkholderia sediminicola, assembly GCF_046026855.1. Lineage (GTDB taxonomy): Bacteria > Pseudomonadota > Gammaproteobacteria > Burkholderiales > Burkholderiaceae > Paraburkholderia > Paraburkholderia sediminicola_A. The sequence continues at coordinate 120,932 of NZ_JAQQET010000011.1, forward strand.
TTGCGCACCGCCGGTCAAACATCAATCCGTCAAACTCACGTCGCCTCGGCGTTCGCCCAGGCCATTTCGCGCAGGCGCGTGCGCAGGCGCGCCACGGCCTGGCTGTGCAACTGGCACACCCGCGATTCACTGACTTCCATCACGGCGCCGATTTCGCGCAGGTTCATGCCGCGTTCGTAGTACAGCGACATCAGCAGCCTCTCGCGCTCCGGCAGGCGGTCGATCGCCTCGATCAGCGCCGAGCGCAAGCTGTCGTCCAGCAGCGCCGACAGCGGATCGGAATGATCGACGCAGTAACGGTCGAGAAACGGTTCGTCGTCCGCGGAACGGTCGAAGTCTTCGTAATAGATCAGCTGGCTGCCGTGCAGGTCCTGGAGCATCGACTGATACTCGTCGAGCGGCATTTGCAGATGCTCGGCGATCTCCGTTTCGCTCGCTGAGCGGCCCAGATTCTGTTCAACCTTGTGCACGGCAGATTCGACTTCGCGCGAAGTGCGCCGCAAGCTGCGTGGCAACCAGTCGTTGCTGCGCAACTCGTCAAGCATGGCGCCGCGAATCCGCTGGCTGGCATAGGTCTCGAACTGCGCGCCCTGGTCTTCCTTGTAGCGGCTCGCCGCGTCCAGCAGTCCGATCATGCCGGCCTGAATCAGGTCGTCAAGATCGACACTCGCCGGCATCTTGGCTACGAGCTGCAAGCCGAGGCGACGCACCAGCGGTGCGTACTTCGTCAGAACTTCGGCTTGGGAAATCTTTCCCTGAGCGTTGTACATCGTGCTCCCCTTGTCCTTGTGCCGCCACTCAGGCGTGCTGCGCGGACGGTTGGTCGGCGTGTTGCGCCGCTGTAACTGTCGCAGGCGCCATCCAGGGCGTTTGCGACGACATCGCTGGCCGCATCGGCCAGTACTGCAATTCGGCGGCAAGGTGCCGGAAGTCGCGCGCAGCAGGTGTCGATGGGAAAGCATCGACGACACACCGCGACAACTCCAGGGCTCGCGCCATCCGCGCATCGGCGGCAATACAACCGGCGTCTTCCAGCGCCACCGTCAGGTAGCGTCCGGCCACGCCGGCCAGGTTGACAAAGGCGGTATGCGCGTCGTCCACGCTCTGTACATGGTTCACCAGCACGCGAAACTGCCCGGTGGCGTGTGCGTAGTGCAAGCGCTTCATGCACGCGTACGCGTCGGTGATCGCTTGCGCGGCCACCCGCGTGACGATCATCACGTCGTGCGCCTGCATCGCGAGGGGCGAAAGGTGGCCGTGCTGGTCGAGTTGCGCATCGATCAGCACGATGTCGGCGGAACCGCGCAACACCACGCCGAACTGCGCGACCGCGTGGCCTTCGCGGTTATTGCGCGAGGCAGTCAGCACGGAGAAACCGAGCGGGTGCCGCGTGGCGGCCTCGTCGAGCGTCATCTGGCCGCGCATCACCGCCGCAAAATTGCCCGCGCTGCGCATGCCGCCAAGCATCGCGCTCACCGATTTCTCGCCGGGACACTCGTCGATCACCAGCACGTCTTTGCCCTGCTGCGCGAGCGCCGCGGCGAGGTTCACCACCGTCGTCGTGCAGCCAACGCCGGCCGAGCCGCCCGTCACCGCAAGCACGCGCGAACCGCTTCTCGCCAGCAGCCGTCGCAGTCCTTCTGCCTGATCGGACATGAACTTATCCAAAGCGGACCTCGTGCAGTTCGGCCGTCGAACGCGCGGACAGCGCGGACAGCAACGCCGGAATGTCGTCGTCGTGCGGCACGAACGGGGAGTTGTCGCGCGGAATGCAGAACGCACTCTTGATCAGGAATTTCTTCGTCGCGACGTACAGGTTCTCCGGCACTTTCTGACCGGTCGACACGTAGTGCACCGGCAGCTTGTAACGGATCACCGTATCGAGCACGCCGCCCAGATTGGTGGCTTCGTCGAGCTTGGTCAGGATGCAGCCGGCGAGCGGCTGTTGGTCAGGCGCACGCTGATAGGCCTGCACGACTTCGTTCAAGGTGTCGCCGTGGCTCGTCGCGTTGAGCAGCAAGAGACGCTGCACCGGCTGACCGGCGCGGCACAGCATCGCGATCTGGTCGGAGACCAGACGGTCACGCTGGCTCATGCCGATCGTGTCGATCAGCACGATGTGTTTATTACGCAGCTCGGAGAGCGCGAGTTGCAGATCGGCGCCGTCTTTCACAGCATGAACCGACACGCCGAGAATCTTGCCGAAGATGCGCAGTTGTTCGTGACCGCCGATCCGGTAACTGTCGGTGGTGAGGAGCGCCACCTTGCTGGCGCCGAAACGCATCACGCAGCGCGCGGCGAGCTTAGCGGTGGTCGTGGTCTTGCCGACGCCCGTTGGGCCCATCAGTGCGAACACGCCGCCGCGCTCCATCAGTGCGTCCTCGTCTTCCATCACCGGCAGGTTCGATTCGAGCACTGAACGCACCCACTCCATGCCGCCGTCCAAGTTTTCGACGTCGTCGGGCAGGTTGTCGACCATCATCTGCACGAGCTGCGCGGAGAAACCGGCGGCGAACAGGTGCTTGGTAAGCGCGGCGCGCGCCGGGGTGCGACGCTGGCGATCGCCCCACATCAGGCCGGCGAAGTGTTCTTCCATCATCCCGCGCATCGACGACAGCTCGCTCATCACGGTGTCGTTGACGACCTGCTCCATGCGCGCCTTGATCGCTTCGGCGATTGAATTGGGCACGCGGGCGTCGTCGCCGGCGGGCAGCGATTGCGCAACTTTCTGCGCGGCACGGCGCGCGGCGATTTGGGCAGCTTCACGGGCCCACTCGGGCTTATCGGCGGCTTGCTGCATGACCGGTTGGCCCGCGGCCTGTTGCGAGGCGCGCGAGGCCGGTTGGGTGGCGCGTTGCGCTGCGGCGGGGCCGACTGCGGCGCCAAGGCCTTTGGCCATCGCGGCAGCCGGCGTCATCGCAGCGGCGCGCGCGCTGTACACGCCTTGCTGCGGCTGTTCGGCTGCGATGCGCCGGGCGTGATCGATCAACCAGGGATTCGATTCAGCCATCGTGCGCGGCACATCAGCCGCCGGTGCTGCCGGCACGCCGGCGGCTCTGAGCATGTCGGCGCGGATGTCTTCGGCGAGGCGCGTCGCCGCAGCGCGGGCGCTGGGTTGCTCGATGCTGATCGGTTGCGACAGCGGCGCTGCAGCGGGTGCCACCGCTGCTTTGGGAGCGTTCGGCAGCGCGCCTTTCGGCGCGGCGGGAATGGCGGGCTTCGCGGCGGCAAGCGGCGCATCGCTTGCGACGAAATTCGCAGCCGGGTTTGAAGCAGCGCCAGCGGCGGTCGACGTCATGTTCTCGGCGCCCGCTTCCGGGCTTGCACCGAACACCGACGAGAACACATCGGGCATGCCGCTCGCATACGGGTTCGCTTGCATCACCGGATTGGCGCGCTGTGCGGCGGGCGCGGGCTGTTGTCCTGCCATCGCATTCATCGGCGCGGCCAGCGGTGCGCCTGCGCTGCCGCGCGGCGCCTTCGGCGTGATGGCGGCGAGGTCGCTATTGGCCATTGCGACGATCTCGACGCGGCCGTCGTCCATCGTGCGGTTGGACAAAACGACGGCATCCGGGCCCAAGGCTTCGCGCACGAGACGCAGAGCATCGCGACTGGTAGCGCCGACAAATTTACGAATGTTCAAGCTGGACCCCCGATGAGGTAGACGGACTGACTGACTAACGGACCGGCAACATACCGCTTCCCATTGAGATCATTATTGCGAAACCCGTCGAGTGACGATCGATGGATAAAGACCGTTAAAGGTGGGTAATTCGGGCGATGGAAACGCGCCGCAAGTCACGCGCATGGCAGTTTTAAACAGGCTCGCCGTGCGCGTCCGGCGGCGCTTCCGCGGGCGAAGCATGACCTTCGCCGCCCGCTTGCCGCACGAAAAGTTAGACGCCGAAATGAAAACCGGCGCTCAGGGAGCGCCGGCGGAAATCATCGGTCTGGAACAGTTGCGACTGACTGTCGGGTCCAGCCCGGCCGGATTTAACCGTGCGCGCCGATCAGATTCACTACCTTGATATTGCGTGTATCCGGCACTTCCGCATAAGACAGCACCTTCAGTTGCGGCAGGCTGCGGCGCAGGAAACGCGCGAGCATCGGCCGCAGCGCGTGCTGCACCAGCAGCACCGGCGACAGCCCCAGATTCTGCTGGCGCGTCATCGCCTTCTGCGTTTCGTTCAGCAGCGTGTGCGCGAGACCCGGTTCGAGGCCAGGATTCGAGCCGGTAGAAAGCGCCTGCGACAACACCCGCTCCAGATTCGAATCGAGGCCCATCACCTGCATGTCGCCCACGCCGGGGAACCACTGCTGCGTAATCGCGCGGCCCAGCGAGAGGCGCACGGCGGCGGTGAGATCGTGCGCGTCGGTGATCTTCGGCGTGTGTTCGGACAGGGCTTCGAGAATCGTGCGCATGTCGCGGATCGGCACGCCTTCTTCCAGCAGGTTTTGCAGCACCTTTTGCAGCGTGGTGAGCGGCAGCGACTTCGGCACCAGATCGTCGACCAGCGACGGCGTGTCCTTCTGCATCCGCTCCAGCAGCGCCTGCACTTCGCGGCGGCCGAGCAGTTCGGACGCATGCGTGACCACCAGGTGATTCAGGTGGGTGGCCACCACCGTGCTCGAGTCGACCACCGTATAGCCATACACCTGCGCCTGTTCGCGCAGATTCGTATCGATCCAGATCGCCGGCAAACCGAACGCAGGGTCTTGCGTTGGCGTGCCCGGCAGCGCGGCGGATACCTGCCCCGGATTGATCGCCAGCCACTGCCCCGGATACGCTTCGCCGACGCCCACTTCGACGCCCTTAAGCGCAATCCGGTAGCCGTTCGGCCGCAATTCGAGGTTATCGCGGATGTGAATCACCGGCGGCAGGAAGCCGATTTCCTGCGCGAACTTCTTGCGGATGCTCTTGATCCGCTTGAGCAGTTCGCCGTCCGAGTTCTTGTCGACGAGCGGAATCAGGCGGTAGCCCACTTCGAGACCGAGCGTATCGATCATCGTCACGTCGTCCCAGCTCGCTTCGGTGTTTTCCGCCGGGGCCATTGCGGCCGGTGCGACGTCGACGAGCGTCGCGCTGTTCTTGTGTGCCTCGCTGCGCTTTTTCATCGTGCGGCCGAGCTGGATCAGACCGCCGCCGAGAATCAGAAACGCGAAATGCGGCATGCCCGGAATCAGGCCCATCAACACCAGAATGCAGCCCGTGATCACCAGCACGCGCGGATTCGTGAAGAGCTGGCCGGTCAGCTGGGTGCCGATGTCTTCGTTGGTCGCGACGCGCGAGACGATCACACCGGCCGCCGTCGAAATCACGAGCGACGGGATCTGTGCGACGAGGCCGTCACCAATGGTCAGCAGCGTGTAGTTCTTGCCCGCGGACGCGAAGTCCATGTTGTGCTGAACCATCCCGACGATCAGCCCGCCGATGATGTTGATCACCATGATCAGCAAACCGGCGATCGCATCGCCGCGCACGAACTTGCTCGCGCCGTCCATCGAACCGTAGAACTCGGCTTCCTGGGAAACCTCGAGGCGACGCTTGCGGGCCTGTTCTTCGTTGATGAGGCCGGCGTTCAGGTCGGCGTCGATCGCCATCTGCTTGCCGGGCATCGCATCGAGCGTGAAGCGCGCGGACACTTCCGCGATCCGCCCCGCGCCCTTGGTGATCACCATGAAGTTGATGACCATCAAGATGATAAAGACGACGATACCGACCGCGAAGTTGCCGCCCACGAGGAAGTGGCCGAACGACTCGATCACCTGGCCCGCCGCGTCCGGGCCGGTATGGCCTTCGAGCAGCACAACCCGCGTGGACGCCACGTTCAGCGACAGGCGCAGCAAGGTCGAGAACAGCAGCACGCTTGGGAAAGCGGCGAAGTCGAGCGGCTTCATCGTGTACATGCTGACGAGCAGCACCATCACGGAAAGCGCGATGTTGAAAGTGAACAGCAGATCCAGCAAAAACGGCGGCAACGGCAAAATCATCATGCCGAGGATCATGCAGATCAGCACCGGCCCGGCGAGGGCGCGCAAATTGGTGCCGCTCAAGGCATCCGGCCGTCGGGACAGGAATCCGGCGCGAGCGTTCATGCGGAGGCTCCTGAAGCGTCGTCGTTAGCGGGGTTAAGCGTGTCGGCGGCTTCCTGCTCGGCCTCATCGTCCGATATGCCGCCCTTGTCGAGGTCCGCCGGCACATCGAAGTCGGTCGGTGCGACCGGCGCAACGCCGCCTTCGGTGTTGAAACGCCGCAACTGATACACCCACGCGAGCACTTCTGCGACCGCGCCATAGAGCGGCCCCGGAATCTCGCGGTTCAGTTCGACGTTGTGATACAGCGCACGCGCGAGCGGCGGCGCTTCCAGCAGCGGCACGTTGTTTTCGGCGGCGATCTCGCGAATCCGCGCGGCTACCAGGTTCACGCCCTTGGCGACCACCTTCGGCGCACGCATCTCGCCGTCGGTGTACTGCAGCGCGACCGCGAAGTGCGTCGGGTTGGTCACCACCACATCGGCCTTCGGCACGTGCGTCATCATGCGACGGCGGGCAATGGCGCGCTGTTGCTGGCGAATCCGGCCTTTGACGTGCGGATCGCCTTCGCTTTCGCGATGTTCGCGCTTCACTTCTTCCTTCGTCATGCGCAGTTTCTTGTGGAACTGCCAGAGTTGATAAGGCACATCGAGCGCGGCCACGACGAACATGCCCGCCACTGTCATGCCGCAGCACACCGCGATCAGATGCACGGTGTTGGCGAGCGCGAGCTGGATCGGCTGGGTCGCCAGCGCGAGAATTTCCTCACGGCGATTCCAGATCGCCGTGCCGCCGATGATGCCTACCACGAGCGTCTTCGCCAGCGACATGCCGAGCTGGACCGGTCCGTTGATCGAGAAGATCTTGCCGAGTCCTTCGATCGGATTGAGCCGGTTGAACTTGGGCTCGAGTCCTTTCGACGACAACTGCCAGCCGCCCAGCGCCATCGGCGCGAGCAGGGCGGCGGCGCCGGTGAAGGCCAGAACCGGCAGTAGCGCATACAGGCCTTCGCGGCTCGCGGCGCCCGCCCCGATCATCATGCGGCGGGTTTCGAACGCGGTGGCATGGTCGAACGTGAAGGCCGAGCGCAGCATGCCCTGCAAATGCTCGCCAATGCTGCTGGACATGCCCCATACGCCGAAGAATCCCGCTGCCAGCAGCGCAAACGTCGACAGCTCCCGCGAACGCACGATCTGCCCTTCCTCGCGCGCCTTTTGCAGGCGCCGGGGAGTGGCTGATTCGGTTTTTTCGAGGTCGCTATCCTCTGCCACAAACGCTCTCCAGTCGGCTGAGGCACGGCGCCTCTTTCCAGTGAGAGCGATTATTCCCGGTCGACGCAAGCGACGATCGGCGGATAAGGGCGGAGAAAGGGGGGTATTTCGAGGGATCGAGCAACCGGCAAGCCGCGTGGCGCGGCTTGCCGGTGGGATTCGGGCGATTGACCGCCCGGGCGATGGACCGCCTTAGAAGGCGACGTAAGGCGCCTGACCGCCGCTCGCCGTCAAATCGAAACCGTAGTACATGTGACGGCCATAAAAGAACGGCAAACCGAGATCGAAGCTGCTGCTGCCGCCGATCTGCCCGGCCAGATCGTTGAACGCGTAGTTGCTGCTAGTGCTGAACAGCGTGGCCGCGCTCAGGATGCCGATGCTGACGCTGGCTGTCGCACTACTCGCGCCGGCCAGGGTAATCGACCGGGTTTGCGCGGTCGACGGGCAATAGAACCCGGCGTAGTTACTGCTGCACAGCGCGAGCGAGCTATCGGCGAAGAAGTAGCCGTTCGAACCCGAATCGAAGAACGCCTGCACCGTCGTGCCGTTATAGACGCTGTTGTTCAGGTCGCCATAGCCATCGGTAGTGAAGGTCTGCGTGGCCGCCAGCCTATTGTTCGACTGCGTGCCGATACCGAACACCAGCGTGCCGGTGGCCGATGGCGCGCCGGTATTCGGCACAGGCGGCATCTGCACGATTACACCGTTATTGTCGGACGCGAAGTTGGCGACCGGATTGGCGACCTGCTGGGCGAGCGGCACCGCGGTACGGGCGCAGGAGGCGCCGCCCGGACACGCGAAATAATTACTGTAGGTGGCGGCGGTTGTCGGATTCGCGCAGGTTGCGCCGCAATCCATAAGCGCCGTGCCAATGCCGAGAATGCCGTTGGCGCCGAGGTCGCTGACGGTATTTTCCGCCGAGCCGCTGCAGCCCTTCGACGGCACGGTGCTTGAAGCCATGTCGCCAATGATCTGCACCGGGATGCCCGCTGTCGTCGTTTCGCTGCCGATCGCCACGGTCGCGGTACGCACTGTGCCCCACGTGTAGCCATCCGCAAAGGTCGCGCACTCGGCGAGTTGCGCGTTGTTCGTGCCGACAGTGCTGACCGGCAACGCTTGCAGCAACGATGCATTCAGCACCGAGCTGACCACACGCAGCCCGAACGAACCGGTATCGACCTGGATGTTGTTGATGATCTGACAACTGGAGGAAGTGGGAGGCGAACCGGGCGGGCAGACAGTCACGCTAACCGTCGGAATATTGATGACGCCGTTCACACCCTGCCCGACCGTAATCGCCACGGCATTCGCCGCCGTGGCGATCGGTTGCTGGGTCGGGCTGGCCGGCAGCGAGCCGCCGTTCAGCGTGGTCGACGAATTGTTACTGGAACTGGAGCTGCCGCCACCGCCGCCGCAGGCGGCCACTACCGACACCAACGCCACGGCCACGACGGCCTGCATCCAGCCCCTGAGCTTCACAGCACTTTGCATGGTTCGCATCGTTCGTCCTCGCCCTTACTGGATGTCGGAACCGCTGACGCCGGCGGGCAACGCCGGAGGCAACCAGGCCTGACCGTTGAACGCGCCCATATGGCCGCCGGAGCGGACCACGAGGCTGCTCTGGTCGACCGCAACGGGACCGTGACCGCCTCCGCGCGCCGCGCGCGCGGCTTTTACGCCGGCGACGTACTGCGGGAAATAGCTGCCAAGCAGATCGTTGAGATCCGGCATTTGCGGACCACGCCAGGCGATGCCGAAGACCGAACCATCCGCGGCGAGGTACTCATGCACCACCGTGCCGTTGCCGAGCGTGGTTTCACGCACGGTATAGGACGCGGAAGCCGAGGTGGAAGAGGCAGCGCTCGATGCAGAATGCATCACGCTTTGAGCGGCCGTTGCCGAGCTGGTGCCGGGCTGCACGGTGCGGGAAGAAACCGATGCATCCGCAGGGGGTGTCATCGGGGCGCCGCCCAGTCCCGCATAAGCGGACTGCACGGCTGACAGCGAACAGGGTAATGCAAGCGCCATAACGAAACCGGCGCGGCGTACACGACTCCACATGACAATGCTCCTCCCGAGCTGCTGCTGCTCGGCTCGCACCTCGTGCGAACCGGCCGCATGTATGCAGATCATACGACACCGCTGCGGTCGCACTCAGGAGGGGATACCTTACCGTGCCACCGACCGGTGAATGTTTCTCACCGGCACACCGTGCCGCTGCTTGAGCCCGTAGTATGCCTGTGGTTTGTGTCGGCGGGCAGCAAGCGCACGCGGCAGCGTGGCTTGCGGCACATACCGGTCCGGCCTCGCGCCCTTGCGGGCGGCCGGCGGGTCAGAAGCCGAGGCTCGCCAGCAGATCGTCGACCTGCGACTGATCCTGCATCACATCCGCCTTGCCTTCCGGATTGATCTGCGGACCATTCAGCAGATGTTCGGGGCTGCCGGTGGACGAGGGCTCGGCCGCCAGCGCCGCCGCATGCGCCGCGAACTGTTCGCGCCGCTCGAGCGCGATGTTCTCGACCAGCACGCCGAGCAGCTGCTGCTCGATCAGGTACACGACGTCCGTAATCTTCTTGATGACCTGGCCGGTCAGATCCTGGAAGTCCTGCGCCAGCATGATCTCCATCAGTTGCGCGTTGGTCGCGCCCGTCGCCTCGGGCACGCCGCGCAAAAAGCTCCGCGTGTCATTCATCAACGAGCGCACTTCTTCGCGCTCGATCGGAGCCGCATACCACTGCTCCCAGCGCGCGTCGAGCTCGCCCGCGTCCTGCTGCAATTGCGTCTGGATCGGCTTGGCGACGTCGATCGAGGACAGCACGCGCTCGGCTGCCTGCTCGGTCATGGTCGCGATGTACTTCAAACGGTCCCGAGCATCGGGTACGGCTTCCGCCGCGCGCTCGACATGTTTGTCGAGCCCAAGCTCACGCATCGAGTCGCGCAGCGTGCGCGTCAGTTGTCCGATGCGGGCGAGGATACGGTCGGACGCGAAGTCGCCGGTCTCGCTCATCGCGTCTGCGCCTTGCGCGTTGGTCGGCAGATTCACATCAGCTCCCGGCTTTAGCCATCTTCTCGATAATCTTGTTGAGCTTCTCGTCGAGCGTCGCGGCCGTGAATGGCTTGACGACATAACCGCTCGCGCCGGCCTGAGCTGCCGCGATGATGTTTTCCTTCTTCGACTCGGCCGTCACCATCAGCACCGGCAGATGTGTCAGGTGGGCGTCGGCGCGGATTTCCTTGAGCATGGCCAGACCGTCGAGATTCGGCATGTTCCAGTCGGAGATCACGAAGTCATACGTACCGCCGCGCAAACGCGAGAGGCCGGCCTGACCGTCTTCCGCCTCGTCGACGTTGGAGTAGCCAAGCTCTTTGAGCAGGTTGCGAACAATCCGGCGCATCGTCGGAAAGTCGTCAACTATCAGAATCTTCATTCCCTTATCCATTTCATTCCCTTTGCTTGATCCATGATGCGGCGCATGACCGCCAGTTCATTCCGATCCGTGTCGACCGGAGTTCGCGCTTTAGCGCGCTACTCCGGTCCCATGCAAGGCTGTCGACCGGAGTTGCTTACCCCGGTCCCATGCCTGGCGCTCGCCGTCAGGCGCACGCGTCATACCCGCTGTACGCGTTCACCCATCGACGACAGACGCGCCATCACACGGCGGCTCATTTCCGGCAGCGAGGCAATTTCGTCCGCCGCGCCAAGCGCAATCGCTTCGCGCGGCATGCCGAACACGATACAGCTCGCTTCGTCCTGCGCGAGGGTGTACGCCCCCGCTTTTTTCATGTCCAGCAGCCCGGCGGCGCCGTCGCGCCCCATCCCGGTCAGGATCACGCCGACCGCGTTCTTGCCCGCATGCTGCGCGGCCGAACGGAACAGCACATCCACCGACGGACGGTGCCGATTCACCGGCGGCTCGTCCGACAGATGCGCGATATAGTTCGCGCCGCTGCGGGCCAGCAACAGGTGAGCGTGGCCGGGCGCGATATACGCATGTCCCGGCAGCACGCGTTCACCGTGCTCTGCCTCTTTAACGGTAATCCGGCACAAACCATTAAGGCGTTGCGCAAAAGATTTTGTGAAACCCGGCGGCATATGCTGCGCGATCAGCACGGCGGGTGCATCCGGCGGCAGCGGCACCAGCACTTCGCGGATCGCTTCGGTGCCACCCGTCGATGCGCCGACGATGATCAGCTTCTCGGTACTGAGCAGCGGGTTGTTGAAGAGCGGCGTGGCAGCGGCAGGCGCATGCGCGGCGTGCGTCGCCGCGTGATGTACCGGTGCTGTCTGGCGCACGCGGGCGCGGGCGGCGGCGCGAATCTTGTCGGCGAGCTTTTCTGAGTAGTCCAGCATGCCGTCGCGAATGCCGACCTTCGGCTTGGTGACGAAGTCGACTGCGCCCAGTTCAAGCGCGCGCAGCGTGATTTCATTGCCGCGCTCGGTTAGCGACGACACCATCACGACCGGCATCGGCCGCAGACGCATCAGCTTCTCGAGGAAGTCGAGGCCGTCCATGCGCGGCATTTCGACGTCGAGCGTCAGCACGTCCGGGTTGTGCTGCTTGATGAGTTCACGCGCGACGAGTGGGTCGGGCGCGGTCGCCACGACGGTCATGTCCGGCTGGCCGTTGATGATTTCCGTCATCAGGCTGCGGATCAGCGCCGAATCGTCGACGCACAGTACTTTGATTTTTTGCACAGCGCTCACGCCTCCTCTGTAGTTCTGGCGTTGTTTGAATTAATCGGGCGCGAACTTGCACCGAACAGTTCGATGCGCGGCTTCGCTGTGCCGGCCGCGCCGCCTGCATTCGCGCCGAACAGTTCGATCTTCGGCCGTGCGGCTGCCGGCGTCGAAAACAACTCGACCCGCTTGCGCGCGGCAGCAAGCCGCTCGGCGCGCGCCTCCGCGCTCTGCCGCATGAGCGCCTGCTCGCGCTCGGCCACGCCCGCTTCCTGCTGCAGGCGCAATTTCTTCACCATCACCTGACCGGTGCGCGGCATGAACGCGACCTTGCGCGGATGCGAGCCCTGCAAATCTTCCGCGACGATGCGGATCTTTTCGAGCGCGAGATACCGGCGCACGAATTCGGAATTGCGGTCGCCGATGTTCATCGTCGTCATACCGGCCAGCACCGCACCGCCGCCGAACACCTTGGCTTCGAAACGCTCGCGCCGCCCGCCCGCCTTGATCAGCTCGTTGATCAGCACTTCCATCGCGTACGCCCCGTAGCGCATTGAATCCGACGCGGGCTGGCCGGCGTCCGCGCCGTCGTCGGGCAGCATGAAATGGTTCATGCCGCCGATGCCCGCCGTACGATCCTGGAGGCAGGCCGCGACGCACGAACCGAGTACGGTGACCAGCACCATGTCTTGGTCGGTCGTGTAAAACTCGTTCGGCAACAGCTTCACGCCTGGGCGTTTGAAGTGGTTGTCGAAGTACAGATTGGTGGCAATCGGCAAGGCGCTGCTCATACTGTCACCCCGCTAGTCGTTGCGCTGCCGGCATGGCTCGTGGCACGCGCCGGCGTGCGCGCAGCGCCCGTGTCGCGCGTCAGTTCGTAGACAGTCTGGCTGCGCAGCTTGAACGCCTGCGTCACATACGTGAAGTTTTCCGAGTGCCCGGCAAACAGCAAGCCACCCGATTTCATCAGCGGCTCGAAGCGCGCGAGCACCTGCGCCTGCGTCGGCTTGTCGAAATAGATCATCACGTTGCGGCAGAAGATCGCGTCGAACTGCGAGCGCAACTGGTAATCGCGGTCGGTCAGATTCAGTTGTTCGAAGCGCACCATCGCGCGCACTTCCGGGCGCACCTTGACCAACCCGGCGTGCGCGCCGGTGCCTTTCAGGAAGAAGCGCTTGAGCCGCTCAGGCGACAGATGCTTCACCTGATCGAACTGATACATGCCGGCTTCGGCTTTCGCCAACACCTGCGTGTCGATGTCGGTGGCGAGCACGGTGGCCTGACGCGCGCCGCTGTCGCCGAGCGCTTCGATCAGCGTCATCGCGATCGAATACGGCTCCTCACCGGTCGAAGCCGCCGAGCACCACACCGACACCGGCTGCGCACGGCGCGGAACGAAATCGGCAAGAATCGGGAAGTGATGGGCTTCGCGGAAAAACGCGGTCAGGTTGGTGGTCAGCGCATTGGTGAACGCTTCCCACTCGGCCGGATCGTTCTCCGCTTCGAGCAGATCAAGGTACTGTTTGAAGGTCTCGAGGCCACGGGCGCGCAGCCGGCGCGCCAGACGGCTGTACGCCATGTCGCGCTTGTGATCCGACAGCGAAATGCCTGCACCGCGATGAATCAGATCGCGAATGCGAGCGAAATCCGCCGACGTGAATTCGAAATCCCGTCCTTGCTCGCCGGATCTGGCCGGCTCCATCCGCTCGGGACGTGCCGGTTGCGGAGGTGCCGCTTGCGGAGGTGCCGGTTGCGGACGTTGCTGTGCGCGCGTTGCCATCATGAAAGTCCCTGCCTGCAATACGAGCCATCCGGCTTTTCGCCCAAAGGAATGCTTTGGACGAAAGGGATTATGTTCGCGGGGTCGCGCCTGCCCACGAGTTCTGCTAACACACGGTCGGCCCGCGACACGCTTTGTAAGCGTGCTTCGATGATTCGCCCCTCAAGGAGCGAGATGTCGAATGACCGCATGTCGTTGTGCCGCTTTCTAGAACGTTTCCCAGTCCGCGTCCGACCCTGCCGTCGCCGCGCCTGCTGCGGCCGGACGTGCTGCGAATTCGGAAGCGGCGCGGGCCGTTTTCGGTTTGAGAGCCGGTTCGACACGCGCGGCGTCAACACCATGAGTGACCGAAGCCGACGCTGCACGTGTTGCTGTGTTTGCTGCGGGGTGCGTTGCCGTGTGTGCGCGTGTTTGCGGCGCCGCTTTGGCGGGCTGCACGTGCGGGCTGCCACTCTTGCTGCCGTTCGGGCGTGCCGCAGTGTGCGGAAGGGCTGCAGCCGCCGTGCTACGCGTCTGACCTCCGGCCACCTTCCAGCCGTTCACCACCGCCTGCAACTGACGCGTCTGCTCTTCGAGCGACGCAGCCGCTGCTGCCGCCTGTTCGACCAGCGCGGCGTTCTGCTGCGTCACTTCGTCCATCTGCACGACCGCGCGATTCACCTGTTCGATGCCGCCCGATTGCGCTTCGGAAGCCGCGCTGATTTCGCCCATGATGTCGGTCACGCGGCGCACCGCCTGCACGATCTCTTCCATCGTGCTGCCCGCGCGGCCGACCAGTGCCGAGCCGCTTTGCACCTTGTCGACCGAGTCGCCGATCAGTTCCTTGATTTCCTTCGCGGCGCTCGCGCTGCGCTGCGCGAGGCTGCGCACTTCGCCTGCGACCACCGCGAAACCGCGGCCCTGTTCGCCTGCCCGCGCGGCTTCGACCGCCGCGTTCAGTGCAAGAATGTTGGTCTGGAATGCAATGCCTTCGATCACGCCGATGATGTCGACGACCTTGTTCGAACTGGTCGCAATACCCTGCATCGTCGTAACGACCTGGCTCACCACATCACCACCGCGCGTCGCGATATCGGACGCGTTGACAGCCAGTTGGCTCGCCTGACGCGCGTTCTCGGCGTTCTGCCGCACGGTGCCGGTCAGTTGCTCCATGCTCGACGCGGTTTCCTGCAGCGATGCAGCCTGCTGTTCGGTGCGTTGCGACAGATCGGTGTTGCCCATGGCGATTTCGCGCGCGCCGGTGTCGATCGATTCGGTGCTGCTGTGAACTGCCCTCACCATCGTCGCCAAGCTGTCCTGCATCCGCTTGATGCCGGCGAAGAGGCGGCCGATTTCGTTGCGGCTGAATACTTCGATTGTTTCGGACAGATCACCCGAAGCGATCCGTTCGAAGCATGCCGTTGCATCGTTCAGCGGCTGCACGATCAGGCCGCGCAGCGCGAAGCGAATGCCTACCACCAGCAGTAGCGCGATTGCGGTGACGCCGATGATCAGCGTGGTCATCAGCGAAATGTTCGATTGCGCGCTCGCCTGCTGATCCACGGCGCCTTGCTGCAATGCCTTGATGACCGCCGATGCGGCGCCGTCGTAGGCGATGAACATCGGGCTGATCTTCGTATCGGCAATCGCGTGATAAGCGGCCATGTCGTTCGCGTTGAGCGCTGCGAACTCCGGATCGACGCCTTCATGCATCACCGCCGTACGCTTGGCGACCACGTCGTCGAGAAGCGCCTGATCGATGCCGTTCTTCGGCGCATCGAGATAAATCTGCCAGTTCTGATTGCCCTTGGTCAGCAGCTCCTGCGCGCGATCGATCGCTTTCTTCGCTTCATCCGCATTGCCTGCGGCCGACAGCGTGTTGAAGCGGTCCACCGCGAGACGCGAACGCAACAGGTACGACGACGCATCGTCGAGCGCGTGAATGGCCACCAGATCGCCGCGCGTAATACGGTCGAGCGACTGGCTCGCACCGTTCAGTGCGGTTAGACCAAGCGCGCCGACCACAACGGTCAGCGCCACCAGAATGATCCCCACCATCGTCAACGATGTGCGAATCGACCACCTGCTCACCATCTCGTGCTCCCTGTTCGATCTATCTTTCGTACGGCGCGTATCGACACGTATCGACGCGCGTTGACGCTTAGGTGCTAAGCGTTTCGATCAGCGCCATTTCGCGGCTGGTCATCAGCTTCTCGATGTCCATCAGGATCAGCATGCGGCCGTCGACGGTGCCCAGACCCGTGAGGTACTCGGTCGTCAGCGTCGCGCCGAATTCCGGCGCCGGCATGATCTGGTCGGCGGCGAGCGTCAGCACATCCGACACACCGTCCACCACCATCCCGACCACGCGATGCGCGACGTTCAGGATGATGACTACGGTCTGGTGGTCGTATTCGACGCGGCCCAGGTGGAACTTGATGCGCATGTCCACGATCGGCACGATGATGCCGCGCAGATTGATCACGCCTTTGATGAACTCAGGCGCATTCGCGATACGCGTCACGTTGTCGTAGCCGCGAATTTCCTGCACCTTGAGAATGTCGATGCCGTACTCTTCGGCGCCGAGCGTGAAAACGAGGAATTCCTGACCGCCGGCGTCTGCCTGCTGCGCGTCGCGGCGGCCATTCGTACCGCTTGCGTTCGAAACGCTCGAATTGATGGATTGGACTTCTGCCACGTTAGCCCCCAAACGGTTGGGATGAAATAAATTGAGTGAGTGTTGCGAAAACTGCGTGCCTCACGGATGTCATTACGGATGTCACGCGAGACTCATCGCGCCATGTGCATGGCGCGTTTCGCGATTCAGCGCCGCGACGTCCACGATCAGCGCGACACTGCCGTCGCCGAGAATGGTTGCGGCGGAAATGCCGTGCACCTTGCGGTAATTCGTTTCCAGATTCTTCACGACCACCTGCTGCTGTCCCACCAGCTCGTCGATCAGCATCGCAAAGCGGCGCCCTTCGGTTTGCATGATGGTGACGATGCCCTGCGTCGGTTCCCGCTTGGCGTCTTCGACGTTGAATATTTCGTGCAGCGCGACGAGCGGCAGGTATTCACCGCGCACGCGTACCACGCGTTCGCCATTGGTCACCGTGTAGATGTCTTCGGCACGCGGTTGCAGCGACTCCATCACGAAGTTCAGCGGCAGAATGAATATCTCGTTGCCGACCTTGACCGACATGCCGTCGAGAATCGCCAGCGTGAGCGGCAGAACGATTCGCGTGGTGCTGCCCTTGCCCGCATGCGAGGTGATTTCCACGTGGCCACCCATCGACTGGATGTTCCGCTTCACCACGTCCATGCCGACGCCGCGGCCCGAAACGTCCGTGACCTGCTCCGCCGTCGAGAAGCCCGGCAGGAAAATCAGGTTCCAGACTTCTTCGTCGGACATCGTTTCGCTGACCTGCATGCCCTGTTTCGCGGCCTTCGCAAGAATCTTGTCGCGGCGCAAACCGGCGCCGTCGTCGCTCACTTCGATCACGATGTTGCCGCCGTGATGCGCGGCCGACAGCACCAGCTGGCCGGTTGCATCCTTGCCCGCCGCGCGCCGTGCCGCCACGGTTTCGATGCCGTGGTCGAGACTGTTGCGCACGAGATGGGTCAACGGATCGATGATCCGTTCGATGAGACTCTTGTCGAGTTCGGTCGCCTGACCGAAGGTGACGAGCTCCACTTCCTTACCGAGTTTCGCAGCCAGATCGCGCACGAGACGCGGGAAGCGGCTGAACACGTAATCCATCGGCATCATGCGGATCGACATCACGGCTTCCTGCAGATCGCGCGCGTTGCGCTCGAGCTGCGCCATGCCGTTGAAGAGCCGGTCGTGCAAAGCGGGATCGAACGTGCTGGTGGTCTCGGCCAACATCGCCTGCGTAATCACCAGTTCGCCGACCAGGTTGATCAGCTGATCGACCTTCTCGACGCCCACGCGAATCGAGCTGCCTTCCGCGCCACCCGCTGCCGCGGCCGGACGCGCCGCCTTGCGGTCCTGATCGGCCGGTGCGTTGTTCGCCGTCGCGCCTGTTGCCGCGCTTGCTGACGGTGCACCGCTCACTGCGGCAGGCGCCGGAGTATTCGCTTGCGACGCCGAGGTGTCGAACAGTTCGTGCGCAGCGGCAGCTTGAGCGGGTGCAGCGGTGTCGGCCACTCGTGCCGACGATGCTGCGTGCTCCGCCTGTACTGCCTCTGCTGTTTGTGCTGCTTGCACCGGGGTCGAATCGGCAGCGTCCGGCGTTCCAGGTTCGCCTTGCTGCGTCTCGTCCGCCGGTGCGGTGCCGCGGCCGATCGTGATCTGACTTTCGTCGATCACGAAACAGCACACGGCGATGATGTCGTCGGCGGTCACATCGGTCTGGAGCCACAGCGTCAGATCGCCGCCGCTTTTGACCTGCCCGACGATGTTGCCCAGGTTGCCGAGCTCTTCAGCCAGCAGTTCCTGGTCCTTCTCACCTACGCCCCGTAGCGTAATTTCCAGATGAGGGCCGGTTTCTTCACCGGCGCCCCCGGCTTGACCGGTCTGTGCCGGTTCGCCGTCAATCCATTCACCCGCCGCCTGCACCGCCTGTTCGACGACATGCTCGGGCGGGGTGCTGCCTTGTACTGCGGTTTGTTGTGCTTCTACTGGTGCTGTGGCTGCCACCGGCGCGGCGGCCACCGGCTCCGTGGCCGGCTCGGCGCCGAAGCGGCTTTCGTGGTGCAACTGTTCGAGCTTCGCGCAGATCGCCTTCGCGGTCGCCGCATCTGGCTCGGCGCTCGCGCGGTAATCGGCGAGCTGACCCGACAACACGTCCTTGGTTTCGAGGAACGTGTCGATCATGTCCTTGCGCAACACGAGTTCGTTATTGCGCGCGCGGTCGAGCAGCGATTCGAGAATGTGAGTCGTTTCCGTCAGCGCGGTAAAACCGAACGTCGCCGCGCCGCCCTTGATCGAATGCGCCGCGCGGAAAATCGCCGCGAGGTCTTCGGGGTCCGGGTTGGCGATATCCAGATTGAGCAGCAGTTGCTCCATCTGCGCGAGCAGTTCGTCCGCTTCGTCGAAGAACGTCTGATAGAACTGAGTGATGTCGAGTGTCATGCCTGGGTCACCGCGAGAGTTCCTGTCTAGGCTTGGGCTGCTGGGCCGCCGCGTCGAAAGCTTCTATAACTTGTCTAAAGGTCGCGCTTATAGGGCGCTCATGCGTGGTCCGGTTCCGCTAACGCCGCCACCAGTTCGGTCAGCATGTCGGGGTCGAGCGGCTTTTCGATCCAGCCGGTTGCCCCCGCGGCCCGCGCCGCTGCCTTGAACGGCTCGCTCGATTCCGTCGTGAGGACGAGGATGGGCGTCGCCTGGTAAGCCGGGTTGCAGCGCAGCGCCGTAATCAGATCGAGGCCGGTCTTGCCTGGCATGTGCTGGTCCGTCAGCACGAGGTCGAACGACATGGCGAGCGCGTTTTCGAGCCCTTCATTGCCGTCCGCCGCGAGCGTCACTTCGTAGCCGGCCGTCGTCAGCGTTGCGGCGAGGATTTGCCGCATCGATGCCGAGTCGTCGATTGCCAGGATGTTCCTGATCATGAAAACCTCGCTGCATTTACGCTATGAACCAGCTAGCCGTCCATGCCATCCCGGCGCATGGACCAGTCAGCCGATCGCTGTCTGTTACTGGGCTGCCGGCGCTACCGCCGGCACCTTCGGTGCAACCGTCGCCGGTTGCGCAAGCCTTTGCAGCAGCGGCTTGGAGCCGGCTGCGTCGTCCGACAAGGTGGTCGTGGTGGAGTCGTCGTGGTCAAGCGCCTCCTCCGACCTCTTGTTCAGCACGATGATGCTGATGCGGCGGTTTTCCGGGTCCATCGGATCCGCCTTGTTCAGGTTCTGCGTCGACGCGAGACCGAGCACGCGCATCACCTTCGCTTCGTCCATGCCGCCGCCGATCAGCTCGCGACGCGACGCGTTGGCGCGGTCCGCGGACAATTCCCAGTTGCTGTAGCCCTTCTCGCCGCCGGCGTACTGCGCGGCGTCCGTATGCCCTTGCACGATGATGCGGTTCGGCACGTCGTTCAGCGTGTGGCCGATTTCGCGCAGGATGTCGCGCATGTACGGTTCAACCACGTCTCTCGCGGTCGCGAACATCGGCCGCTTCTGCGAGTCGACGATTTCGATGCGCAGGCCGGTCAGCGTCGAGTCGATGCGGATCTGCTGCTTGAACTGGCGCAGCACCGGGTTCGCTTCGATCGCGGCCATCAGCTTGACCTGCAGATCGTGCAGGCGAACCTGTTCGCGACGCTCCAGCTCGCCTTGCATCTGTTTGACCGAGTCCTCGTTGTTATGCGACACGCTGCGCTCGGCGCGGTTATTGGTGCCGTCAGTCGCGCGCGTGACGCCTTGCGCGTCGGTCGAAATGTCGCGACCGCCGCCCCTCAGAATGCTCGAGTCCTCGGCGCTGCGATCACCGCCCCACAGCGTGACCTTCAACGGCTGGTTGAAGTAATCGGCGATGCCCTTCAACTGCACGGTGGAGGCCGAACTCAGCAGCCACATCAGCAGGAAGAACGCCATCATCGCAGTCATGAAGTCCGCGTAAGCGAGCTTCCACGCGCCGCCGTGATGGCCCTTGCGGGCCGGCGCGGAACGCTTGACGACAATGGCGCGGTCTTTGTCCTTGCTCATCGAGTCGGTTCCCGGCGCCCGTTACTTGGCTTTGACGCGGCGCACGTGCTCTTCCAGCTCGGCGAACGACGGACGTTCAGTCGAGAAGAGCACCTTGCGGCCGAATTCGACGGCAATAGCCGGCGCATAGCCATTCAGGCTGGCGAGAATCGTTACCTTGATGCATTGGAACATCTTGGTCGACTCGGTCACGCGCTGTTCGGCGACGCTCGCGAGCGGGCTGATCAGGCCGTACGAAAGCAGAATCCCGAGGAAGGTGCCGACCAGCGCCTGAGCGATCATCTCACCGAGCACCGCCGGCGGCTTGTCGGCCGAGGCCATGGTGTGCACCACGCCCATCACCGCGGCCACGATCCCGAACGCCGGCATGGCGTCGCCGACCTTGGTCAGCGCGTGCGCCGGGGCTTCGCCTTCCTGGTGATGCGTCTCGATCTCCTCGTCCATCAGGCTTTCGATCTCGAACGCGTTCATGTTGCCGCCGACCATCAACCGCAGGTAATCGGTCAGGAATTCGATGATGTGCTTGTCGGCCAGGATCTTCGGATACTGCGTGAAGATCGGACTCTTCGACGGATCGTCGATGTCGGCTTCGAGCGTCAGCGTGCCTTCCTTGCGTGCCTTGGCCAGCAGGACGTAAAGGAGCGCCATCAGCTCCATATAGACGTCCTTGTCGTATTTCGCGCCCTTGAACAGGGTTGGAATGACGCGCAGCGTCGCCTTGATCGTCTTCATCCCGTTACCGAGAATGAACGCGCCGACGCCGGCGCCGACGATCATCAGCACTTCGACGGGCTGCAGCAGCGCGCCAAGATGACCGCCTTCCAGCGCGTAACCGCCGAAAACGGACAAAAGCGTCACGAGTGTTCCCACGAAAATCAGCACTGCCGAGTCCTCACAAAGAAGCGACGGTGACCGTCGTTAATCTGGTTTACGGCAACGGAGCAGAAAACTTTGGCGGAAAAGCGGCGCGTCACTCCTGTGTAAACCAGAGGCGGGTTAAGCCGGTTCGATGCGGCCCAGCAAGGCCGGGCGCCGGCCGGTCGGGCCGGAAGGGCCGCGGAACGGAGGTGCGCGCGCGGACACCGGGTTGCGGGCGGCTGGCCGGCGCCGCCCCGCGGCTCAAATCTCCAGCGCAGCGAGGCTTTCGCGGGCCCGGGCGTCGGCAAATTTCTTTGTCTTACCGGCGCGCGAAGGCGGCTGGCACAGCCCGCAGACGAAGGCGTGCTGCGGATCGTGCGCGTGCGCGACAAAATGTCCACCGCAGCGGCAACAGGCGGTCATTTGCAGCATTCCGGAGTCGAAGAAGCGCACCAATGTCCAGGCGCGCGTAAGACTGAGCACAGGCTCGTCGTCGTGCAACTGGACATGTTCCTGGTAGAGCCGGTAGCTCTTCACGATCGACTGGATCGTTACACAGCCACCGTGGTCGGCCATGAAACGGTAAATGTTATAGAACAGCGATGAGTGAAAGTTCGGCTGCCAGGTCATGAACCAGTCGGTCGAAAACGGCAACATGCCCTTGGGCGGCGACACCCCTTTCAGTTCCTTGTAGAGCTTGATAAGCCGGTCGCGCGACAAACTGGTCTCAGCCTCCAGCAATTGCAACCGCGCGCCGAGCTCGATCAGCTCGATGGCCAGGGTAATTTCCCTGACTTCCTGCACAACACTTTTATATGCCATCCGCGTGCATTTCCCCCGTCCTGATCGCTTTATTTGAACTACACGTTGCCATCAGCCGAGTTGCTCGACCGGCTGGCTTGCCATCAGGATCGCGGAATGCGCCTGAACCACGGCGCTGGATTTGCCTTTGTCCGCAAGGGCGGACAGCACGGCATGGTCATCGAAACGGAAACGGCACAACACCTGGTTGGACGCCGCCAGCTTCACGGTCTGCGCCAAAGACAGATTGGCGAGCACGTCGGCTAACTGGTCCGAAATC
The DNA here is from genome assembly GCF_046026855.1 of Paraburkholderia sediminicola. Lineage (GTDB taxonomy): Bacteria > Pseudomonadota > Gammaproteobacteria > Burkholderiales > Burkholderiaceae > Paraburkholderia > Paraburkholderia sediminicola_A. Next base: position 143,275 of record NZ_JAQQET010000011.1, read on the forward strand.
CCCATGCGAAACATGCCCATCGGCTTGTCCTCACGCAGCAGGCGCTGCGCGAGCAGGAGATAAGACAGGTTGACTTCTCTGATCTCATTGAGCATTTCGCTTGTCGCGCTCATGATTCCCCCGGGGTATATCTGGCTGGTCAGGCCGTTACGGAAACGTTTGCTCGAACGCGCGCACTTAAACCGCACGAATCGGCTCGCTTCTGGTCTTGCAAGCATTGTGTCTAAAGGGGGAGCGGACGAAAATCGGACAGACACCCTGCCAACCTGACGGATTAATCCGTCATTCGTGTAGGAATTTTTCCTACACGGCGTGGGTCAGAAAGAAGGTAAAACAGGTGAAGCGGCACGCAGCTTGAGATTCGTGATGCGTTTCGGATAATTATTCAGCGGAAATGTGAACCAGATGGTGAGTCCTGAGTGGCTCGCGATCCGCACCTTGCATCGGTGAAAAACAATTATAAGACGTTTTCACTTCTGCGCAACGCGCGTGCTGTAGGGGCCGCGCTCCAGTCCCGGGACCACCCCTTGTTCATGTTTTCTCTGCGTTTGAATGCCCCCCAGTCGTGCTTGCCGACTATCGGGACAGCGCTCCTGCCGACCTGTTACGCATCATGTTTCGCGCTGTAACAACATTAAGCGTTTGAAAAATAACTCGAATTAGCGCCGCCAATCCCGATAATGAAGCTAAGGGATTACCCGATGCAGGTTCGGAGCACCCCCGGGCGGCGGCTTACCGCGCCCAACCGTCCGTCAGGCATTCGCTCCTCGCTCTACTCGAGCGCCGCTGTGCGAAGCCGTTTTGAACAGGAGAAACGCATGCGAATCGCACAAATTGCGCCGCTGTACGAAGCTGTCCCGCCGAAACTCTATGGTGGCACCGAACGCGTCGTGTCATATCTGACCGAAGCGCTGGTCGACCTCGGCCACGACGTCACGCTGTTTGCGAGCGGCGATTCGGTCACCTCCGCGAACCTCGACGCCTGCTGGCCTCGGGCGCTGCGCCTCGACCCGACGATCCGCGATGCACTGGCTCCGCATGTCCTGATGATGGAAAAGGTGCGCAAGGTCGCTCATGAGTTCGACGTGCTGCACTTTCACCTCGACTACATGCCGTTCCCGCTCTTTACCACCATGGACACGCCGTTCGTGACCACGCTTCACGGCCGTCTGGACTTGCCTGAACTGCAACCGGTGTTCGACGCATTCTCGAATGTGCCGGTGGTGTCGATTTCGGATTCCCAGCGCGCGCCGCTGCCGCAGGCCAACTGGCTGAACACGATTTACCACGGCCTCCCTGAGCAGTTGCTCACGCCGCAGACGCACAAGAAGCCGGAATACCTGGCGTTCCTCGGCCGTATCTGTCCTGAGAAGCGCGTCGATACAGCTATCAAGATCGCTGCACAAAGCGGTTTGCCGCTGAAGATCGCCGCCAAGGTGGACAAGGTCGACCAGGAATACTTCAAGAAGGAAATCGAACCGCTGCTCTCCATGGCGCACGTGGAGTTCGTCGGCGAAATCAACGAGGCGCAGAAGCCTGAGTTCCTGTCGGGCGCCAAGGCGCTGCTGTTCCCGATCGACTGGTCGGAGCCGTTCGGTCTCGTGATGATCGAATCAATGGCGTGCGGCACGCCGGTGATCGCGTTCAACCGCGGCTCGGTGCCGGAAGTGATCGACCACGGCGTGACCGGCTACATTGTCGAGGACGTTCAAGGTGCGGTGGCCGCGCTGCAACGCCTGGACGAATTGTCGCGCACGGAGATTCGCGCGCAGTTCGAACGCCGCTTCAGTTCGAAAACAATGGCTCAGAATTACGTTGACGGTTATTCGGCACTGATCGAAGCAACACGCCGCCCGGTGTTGCGCCAGGTAGCGGTGGGCTGAGCGACGCGCTTAAGCGGCTGATGTTTTTATGCGCTCAGCCGCTTAAATCGTGCCTCTCCCGCTTACCGTCGCTTTCCGCTTTGCACGCCAATCATGAGTAAATTTGCCTGGTGAATCGTTTGCGCGAGCGGTTAGCGGGAGTTAACCTGCTTCTACTCCGGAAAAGCCGCCTCTCAGAGGCGGCTTTTTTAATGCAGGAATGGATGCGCTTCCATCCTGGATTAGCGCTGCGCGAATAAACAACCAGGCAACGATCAACCTTCAGTTAGCTTTCGCCCGGACTAACGGGGCATTCAAGCCGCGCCAATCAGAAAGCGTTCCCGATTCTTGCCGACAATCCACTTGGGTGGTTTGCCACGCCCGCTCCAGGTATTGCCCGATTTCGGATCCTGGTACTTGGCCGGCAGCGGCGCCTTCTTCGGTGGGCGTCCACGTCTGGCGGCAACCGCAAAGCCGAGGTCCTGCGCTGTTAGACCGTATTCAGCGATCTTTTGGCGGATGTCGGCGACCACGTTGTCGACTTCAGTACGACGCGCTTCATCTGCCTGTGCCTGCAATTTGGCGATCTGTACCTTGAGGTCTGCATATTGAGACATTTCGGTTCTCCCCTTTTTTAGAACTCATTCGCTCGCAGACTAGCTGTAATTATAAAAATTCGCAATGGACAATAATACCGATTTAGGAAGATATCCTCTGATAATTATTAAGCGTCGATGAATTGTAAAACGAGATCTTTATCAGGTAATAATAGGTAAAGGCGACTCCACATTGACAATTCTTGACACCTAATCTGGCCGTCTTTCCCTAGAATTGCGCGCTCAATGGCATGCACTTGCGCTTAGCATTCATGCCACTCCAAGCGTCAAACATTTTAGGATTACCAATCATGCAGTTGTCAAAGCGCCTTGCTGCCGAGCTTTTCGGCACCTTCTGGCTCGTGCTCGGGGGCTGCGGCAGCGCCGTCCTCGCCGCTAACTTCGCCGGCCCGGTCCACGGTCTGGGCATCGGCTTCGTGGGCGTCTCGCTCGCATTCGGTCTCACTGTCCTGACAATGGCCTATGCGATCGGCCATATCTCTGGCTGCCACCTGAATCCGGCGGTCAGCGTCGGCCTGACCGTCGCCGGCCGCTTTCCGGCTCGCGACCTGCTGCCGTACATCGTCGCGCAAGTGGTTGGCGCGGTGCTGGGCGCGCTGGTGTTGTCGTTGATCGCATCGGGCAAGCCGGGCTTCGACCTCGTCGCCAGCGGTTTCGCCAGCAACGGCTATGGTGAGCGCTCACCAGGCCATTACTCGCTCGCGGCCGCCTTCATTTGTGAAGTGGTGATGACCGGCTTCTTCCTGTTCGTCATCCTCGGCGCGACCGACAAACGCGCGCCGGCCGGTTTCGCGCCAATCGCCATCGGCCTGTGCCTGACGCTGATTCACCTGATCTCGATTCCGGTCACCAACACGTCGGTCAACCCGGCGCGCTCGACCGGCCCGGCACTGTTCGTCGGCGGCGCAGCGGTGGATCAACTGTGGATGTTCTGGGTCGCACCGATTATCGGCGCCGTGATCGCCGGCGTGCTGTACCCGCTCATCGCCGAAAGCCGTCGCGGCAATTCGCAGGAAATGGCGCTCGACTGATCGGCGAGTGCGCGTATCCTGGCAATCAGAACGGGCGCTACGGCGCCCGTTTTGTTTTGTCCGCACGATGCAGACAGCCAATGGCCTGCCAATAGCCCGCTGCTAGAATCGTGCGACTTCCCAAGCTCGCACAGGTGCTACCGATGACCCGTTTCCGCGGATTCCTGCATGGCGTCGCACTCTCCATCGGCGGTCTGTGCGCTGGCGTATTGGCGTTACCCGCGGCCCACGCGGCGGACGGCAACACTGAAACGCTCGTATTCGTGCGCCACGGTGAGAAACCCGCCATGGGTTACGGCCAGCTCAATTGTCAGGGACTCAACCGCGCGCTGGCGTTGCCGGCAGTGATCGCCGCCAAGTTCGGCAAACCGGATGCGATCTACGCCCCCGATCCTGGCCAGCAAAAGGACGACAGCGGTCACCCCTATTACTATATTCGGCCGCTTGCGACCATCGAGCCGACTGCCATCCAATTCCAGATGCCGGTGCAAACGCCGTACGGTTTCGCCCAGATCGACCAGCTCGGCACAGCGCTCGTCAGTCCGGTCAATCGCAACAAGCTGATTGTCGTCGCGTGGGAGCACAAGCTGATCGTGAAGTTGTTGCGTCAGATGATGAGCACGCATGGCGGTAATGCCGCCGACGTTCCCAACTGGCAAAGCAACGACTTCGACAGTATTTACATCGTTCGTCTCGACTGGCAAAACGGCACGGCCCACGCCAGTTTCAAGCTTGACCGCCAGGGACTGAACGGCCGCGCGACGGATTGCCCATGCGCGGCGCTGCCGAACGCCCCTTCTGCGGCCGAGGCGGGCGCTTCCGCGAGCTCAGCTGATTAATCGGGTAATACAGATGTAAGCCGTGATTACGAGCGCGGCTGACCGATTTTTGCAGCGGGCGGCAGCAACTGGGCGCCGGCTCGTTCTAAGGAGGCGAGGAGCCTTATGTAGCGGGGCTTCGAGCGGAAAACGCACCCCACGTGCTACGTTCGAATGTTCCTTCTATAGCCTTTCAAAGCCTGCGACGATACTTGCAGTCCGTAACATCTCGTCGCAGTAGAGAAGGCCCGGAATGCGTAGATTGGTCCTGTGCGACAAACATACGTCGCCTCACAGGAGAACAACATGAAACGCATCGTCACTCATTTGCTGGTTGCTGCTGGACTCGCGGCGGGCGCATGCGGCGTCGCGCAAGCGCATACGGATCTGAATATCGGCCTCTCGCTCGGCGCGCCGGTTTATGCCCAGCCGGCACCTGTCTACGCAGCGCCGCAGCCGGTGTACTACGGCAACGGCGGCTGGGACCATCGCTACGACCGCGGCGACTACTATCGCGGCGACCACGGGTATAACCGCGGCTGGAATCACAACGACCGCCACTGGGGTCACGATGACCGCGGCGATCGCCGTGGCGGGTGGCACGGCTAAACGTAGCGCCGCGTAGGGTCTCGAAGAACCGGCCCGCATCCACGAAAGAGGATGCGGGCCGTCCCGTTTTCAGGACATCAGTTCGTCGTCGAGCGAGAAAAGTTTGCGCAGATGGTGCGCGACGCCCGCTTCGAAATTATTGCCGATGCGCGGCACGTTCGGCAGACGCGTGATGAGATCGGGATTGGCATTGTTCATCATGAACGGATGGCCGGCTGTCTCCAGCAGGTCGATGTCGTTCATGTTGTCGCCAAACGCCACGCATTGCGAGGCATCGACGCCAATGCGCTCGAGCACGATCTGCAAAGCACGCCCCTTCGATACATTCGAAGTCATCACCTCCAGGCAGTCCGGCAGCGAATAGGTGACGTACAGCGCGTCGCCGAATTCGCGCGCGAGGTTGGCCGCGATGTGCGTGAGATCGGCGGGCTCACCGATGTAAAGGACTTTGGCGATATCGACGCCGTCGTGCTTCAGCAGATCGGTGACCTCGTAGGCGAAGCCGGAGTCCTGATGGAATTTCAGCAGATCTGGTGCATCCCGGTCGATCAACCACGCCTGGTCGGCGAACAGATTGACGATCACGCGGCCATGCTCACCGACGATGTCCGGCTGCACCAGCCGCTGCACGATGGCCGGGGGCAGGTCATCGGCGTGGATCACCGTGTTGTCCGGCGCGTGAATGCGTGCGCCGTTCGACGTGATCAGATACGCGCTGATGCCCAGCAGGTCACGAATGCCCGCGACGTCGCAGTAGTGGCGCCCCGTCGCGATTACGAAGTGCAGCCCATCGGTTTCCAGTTTGCGCACGGTGGCAACCGTGAACGGGTCCACCTGGTGGTCGGCGTTGAGCAGCGTGCCGTCGAGATCCGTGGCGATGACTTTGTACATAGTGTGAGCAGCCGGGTAGCGTCAAAGATCGCATTTTACCGTTGCGCGCCGTCTCGGTGAGATCGTACGCGGCGCGCGGGACGATTCTCAACCCGCGAGGCGAACGGCTTCACGCTGCGCCAACTGCAAACCGCCGTGTGCGGAGTCCGCCAACGGCTCGCGCAAACGGGCCTGATAAATCTGTGGCACATACTCGCGCAAGGGTGTGCCGAGACCGCCGCACAGCGCGACCGGCAAAGTCGCAGAAGGGTCGAGCGCGGCAATCATCTTGCCCACTTCCACACCGGCCTCGCCGAGCAAACGCGCCGCGAACGGATGCGTGCGATGCGCGATGACGATCGGCGCGAGCCTTGCATAAGCCGTCTGATTGGCCTCGCACAGCCAGACCACGAGGCCGTCGCGATCATGCGCACCGGTGCGGGCAAGCAGCGCCTGCGCCAGATCGTCGTTGGGCACGCGCCCGTCGAGAGACTGCTGGGCATACACGATGGCTCGTAGCCCAAGCCACGCGCCACCTGCTTCGTCACCGGACGGGTAACCGTAGCCGCTGGCGATTCGGCATTCGCCTTCGCCGTCGAGCGCGGCTGCCACGCTGCCCGTGCCAAGCGCGACGACCACGCCGTGCGCGCCGCCGTGCGCACCGAGCAAGGTAGTGTAGGCATCGCTTTCCACCGCGAGCCCTGCTACCGCCGGCGCCTGCGCGCAAAACGCGGCCAGCCAGTCGCGATTATTGACCCCTGCCAACCCACAACCCAGTACGCAGCGCGCCCAGTCCAGCGGCACGCCGGCGCGTGCAAACGCGTCGGCACAGCCGGCCCCGATGGCCTGCCACGCGCGTTCCACGCCGAGGCCCAGACCCGACGGCCCGCTCGCCGCCTGCGCCAGTTCGCGGCCCTGCGCGTCGCCGAGTACGACGCGCGTACCGCTGCCGCCGCCGTCAATGCCGATCAGAAAGAGGTCTTTATTCATCGAATCGAGTGAGTTCAAGTGGTGAATAACGCATAGCGTGGCAGGTCAGTTTCAATCCGGCAATCGGCCGAATGGCCAGCTTGCAGCGCGCCTGGCTTCCGCTATGCTGACGGGCGACATGACACCGGAGGAGCGCGAAAGTGACACAGCGATGCAACTGGGTATCGAGCGAAGCGCTCGCACACTACCACGACACCGAATGGGGCGTGCCCTCGCGCGACGATCAGCATTTGTTCGAACTGCTTGTGCTGGAAGGCGCGCAGGCGGGTTTGTCATGGTCGACGATTCTCAACAAACGAACCGGCTATCGCCGTGCATTCGTCGGCTTCGATATCGACAAGGTAGCGCGCTTTACGCCCAAACACGTCGATGCACTGGTGCTGGACGAAAGTATCGTGCGCCATCGCGGCAAGATCGAGTCGGCCATTACCAATGCGCGCGCCGTGCAGCAAATTCAGGCCGAACACGGCTCGCTCGCCAACTTCGTGTGGTCGTTCGTCGATCAGACGCCAATCCAGAACGATTGGGCATCGTATAAACAGGCGCCTGCATCGACCAAAATTTCTGACGCGCTCAGCAAGGGGCTGAAGCGCTACGGCTGCAAGTTCGTCGGCTCGACGATCTGCTATGCGTTCATGCAGGCGGTCGGCATGGTGAACGACCATGAGGCGAGCTGCATGTGCCGCGCACGATGCGCGGCGCTCGGCAAGAAGGGACGCAATCGCAAAGCCGGCTGAGGTTGTAGCGGTGGCCACCGCGTGGCCCAGCGCGTCTGAGACGCCGCTCTCACCGCAAGCGACCCTCGGGTATCCGGTAAAGCCCGTCTACGCTTTTCGCGCGCCCGGCCGTTAGAGAGGTATGAGTGCTGGCTGCCGCGGGGGCGGTCGGTGTCACCAGGCCGGCATAGACGGCCGACGAGCCAAACCCGGGAATTGAGGGCTTTTCGTCGTGCTAGTCCGGGCTTCGCTAATCGGTGCGTGCCCGATACTGCCATTCATGCGCTCAAACAACGAATAGCCGCTACGTAACGCATGGGAGACCAACCATGAAAACCCTTAACTTCCTGACGCATCAGGAGATTTTCGATCAGGCCGTAGACCATCTGCTCGGCCAGAAGCGCGCCGCCTTGCTGCCACGCGGCGGCGGCGCTTACCGCGGCTACTGCGGCGGCTGTCCGGTCGGCAACTTCATCAAGCCGCGCGACTACATGACCGCGATGGAAGGCGTTCCGGTACGCTACATCGGCAAAGCGCCCGTCGAGGTGCCCGCTTATATGGATGCCGGCATATCTGCGCTCAAGAAGGCGCTGTTGCACGCCCGTCTCAATGTGTACGACCCGGCCACCGTCACGCTGCTCAGTTGCCTGCAAAACGTGCACGATGTGTTCGGCACGTGGGAATGGCATGAGCGTCTGAGTTCGATCGCCCGGCAATTCGGCCTGTCTGCCGAGCGCCTGAAGAGTGCTGCCTGACACCAAAAGCAAACCGGCAACTCGACCGCAAAAAGCCCACCGCAAAAATCCAACGCAAAACGGCGCACAAAAGCAAAACGGCGATGTGGCTTCTTTCGAAGCTCACACCGCCGTTCAGCATGCGAGATGCGCGTAATGCAGCGCGGAAAAGCGTGCTTAGTGCAGCTTTTTCGGCAGCATCTGGCTGCGCAGGCGCTTGTGCAGGCGCTTCACAGCAGCAGCCTTCTTGCGCTTACGTGCCGTAGTCGGCTTTTCGTACGATTGACGCTCACGCAGTTCAGCGATCAGGCCATTCTTTTCGATTGCGCGACGAAAGCGGCGAATCGCCACTTCGAACGGCTCGTTTTCTTTCAGAAGAATCGTCGTCATGTAATTCCTAACTCAATCACTTGATAGGGGTAAATTGCGTGGCGGGATACCGCTCACGCGCCGGCCCTCCGGTCGTTCCGATTCATGGCCAGTAACAGGCAAACGCGGGTAGAACCCGGCCAAACCACGAATGAAACGAAAGGCAAAGCGGCCACGGAGGCCGGAAAAGAGAGGTGGGGAGTTCACCGCGGAACGCGGACAGACGTAATGCCAAAGCCCACGCCTGCTGCTGTTTCGCCAACCTTTCATCAATGAAAAACATTGACGAAACAGGCAAAGATCTCAATTCACTCCCGATGATATCAGGAAACTCTCCATCCTACCAGGGGTTTAGCGATCGCGCCAGGTCCCTTGCGCGGTCACGCGCTCGCCTCGTCCAGTTCGCGGATGTCGGCGCCAGTCAGCATCAGGTGAACGGCGGCGGCAAGGCTTTTGAGCTGGTCGACCGAGGTCGCGCTGGCAATTGGGGCCGTTACACTTGGGCGGGCGATCAGCCATGCCAACGCGACAGTGGCCGGCGTGCTGCCGTGCCGTTCGGCGACCCGGTCGAGGGCGTCCAGAATCCCCAAACCGCGCTCGTTCAGATATTTCTCGACCCGGCTGCCGCGCGCCTTGTTGGTCAGATCAGCCTGCGAACGGTACTTCCCGGACAGAAAGCCGCTTGCAAGACTCCAGTACACCACCACGCTGAGCTGATTGGCGAGCGCAACCGGTTCGGTCTCACGCTCGTACTCCGCTCGGTCGTACAGGTTGTATTCAGGCTGCAGCAATTGGTACTCGGGCAGCCCATGCTGGCGGGACACGGCGAGCGCTTCCTCGACGCGAGCGCCGCTGTAGTTCGACGCGCCGATCACCCGCACCTTGCCGGCCTCGATCAGCTTCTGGTAGGCGCCGAGCGTTTCAACGAGAGGCGTTTCGGTGTCGTCGTCGTGAGAAAAATACACATCGATGTAATCGGTCTGCAAGCGCCGTAGCGAATCTTCGACTGCCGCCTGAATGTTCGCCGCCGACAAGCCCTTACGCTGCGGATGCTTGGAAACCTTGGTGGCGAGCACGATCCTGTCGCGCTTGCCGCTCTGCTTGAACCACTTCCCGATGATGGTTTCCGATTCGCCGCCCTGGTTGCCCGGCGCCCATGCGGAATAGACATCGGCGGTATCGATAAAGTTGAGCCCCGCATCGACAAATGCATCCAGGATCGAAAACGAGGTGGTTTCATCAGCGGTCCAGCCAAATACATTGCCGCCAAACATAAGCGGCGCGACCTCTAATTCGGAACGTCCAATCCGGCGCTTTTGCATGATTTCTCCAGGGTTTGTCACAAGAGAAAAAGAGAATACGCCGTCTTTTCAATACCTGCATTGGAACGCCCGAGCAAGGCTGCAAGCGGCTTACAGGCGAGCGGCGGCTGAACCGGCCCGAAAGACAATTGGGTCGCTATTGCACAAAGTTCCTCAAGTTTTTTTTAGATGCGCCGTCAACCTTCACTGAGGCGGCCAGCAATGAACGAGTGCTTTCCGCCGATGCCAACGTGGCGTATTGGGCTCAAGGCTTATTTAGGAGATTTTCCATGCTCGGAATCAATAGCAACATCAACTCGCTGGTTGCACAGCAAAACCTTAATGGCTCGCAAAGCGCCCTTTCGCAAGCCATCACCCGCCTGTCGTCGGGCAAGCGCATCAACAGCGCGGCTGACGATGCAGCAGGCCTGGCAATCTCGACGCGTATGCAAACGCAGATCAACGGCCTGAATCAGGGCGTGTCGAATGCGAATGACGGCGTGTCGATGATTCAAACCGCATCGAGCGCACTGTCGTCGCTGACCTCGAGCCTGCAACGTATCCGCCAGCTGGCTGTGCAAGCATCGACCGGTTCGCTGTCGTCGAGCGACCAGGCAGCCCTGCAGCAGGAAGTTGCAGCACAGATCTCGGAAGTGAACCGTATCGCGTCGCAAACGACGTACAACGGCACGAACATTCTGGACGGCTCGGCCGGCAACGTGTCGTTCCAGGTCGGCGCAAACGTCGGTCAGACGATCAGCCTGAACCTGAGCCAGTCGATGTCGGCTGCAAAGATCGGCGGCGGTCTGGTGCAAACGGGTCAAACCGTCGGCACCGTCGCTGTGTCGACGGACGCAAGCGGCGCGTACGTGGCAACGGGCGCGGCGATCACATCGGTCAACGTTCTGTCGGACGGCAAGGGCGGCTTCACGTTCACGGACCAGAACAACCAGGCTCTGTCGGCAAGCGCAGTCAGCGGAATCTTCAGCTCCGGCGCAACCACGGGCTCCGGCACCGCGATCACGACCCTGACGCTCAGCTCGACGCTTGTAACCGCCATGGGCGCAACGGCAGGAAGTGCCGCAACGGCAGCGGTTGCGCAGATCGACGCGATCAACGCCCCGCCGACCGTTTCGAACCTGAACATCAGCACGGTCTCGGGCGCAAACGAAGCGATGGTCTCGATCGACAACGCGCTGGCGACGGTCAACAACCTGCAAGCTTCGCTGGGTGCCGCACAAAACCGTTTCACCGCAATTGCAACGTCGCAGCAAGCTGAGTCGACCGACCTGTCGTCGGCACAATCGCAAATCACGGACGCCAACTTCGCACAAGAAACGGCAAACCTGAGCAAGGCGCAAGTGCTGCAACAAGCTGGTATCTCGGTGTTGGCGCAAGCTAACTCGAACCCGCAGCAAGTTCTGAAGCTCCTGCAATAAGAGCTGACGTAGTAACGGCGATGCGCCGCGCGCGAGTGCGGCGCATCTCCAGGTTTCGAACAACGGGAGGCACGCCTCCCGCTGCGCATTCCGATCAAGAAGTGATGTAGCATCGCGCAGCACCCAACACAGATTTCTAGACGCCTGGAGCTTCCGCATGTCCTCGATCTCAAACACGTCCTCCGCGGCGTCGACCGCCGCCGCCAATGCCGCGCTGCAATCGGCCGCGCAGTCGATCATCAGCGGCTCGACCGGCAATACGTCGATGGATGTGGGAACGCTCGTGACGGCCCTCGTGAACGCGAAGACCGCAGGACAAGCCGCAGCGCTGACGGCACAACAAACCACGGACAACACCACGCTGTCCGCATACGGCGCCCTGAGCTCGGCGCTGAGCGCGCTGCAGGCGAGCGTCGCGAATCTCGCCAACGGCACCACGCTGTCGACTTTCGCGGCAACCGCCAGCGGCACCGGTCTAACGGCGACGGCAGGTGCGGGCGCGGTGGCCGGAACCTACTCGGTGGCGGTCACACAGGTCGCCAGCTCGCAGGCTCTGTCGTCGGCAGCCTTCGGCGCCACGACGCAACTGGGCACGGGCACGCTGACGGTCTCGCTCGGCGGCCAGTCGATGAACATCAATGTCGACAGCACCAACAACACGCTCTCCGGCATTGCCGCTGCGATCAATTCCGGTACCGGCAATCCCGGCGTGACGGCGACTATCGTGACGGGTACGGATGGTGCCCACCTCGTGCTGCGCGCGGCGAATTCCGGCGCGGCCAACGTCATCAACGTTTCGACCAGCAACATCACCTCCGACACCGGCCTGTCGAGCCTCGGCGTGACCTCGACAGCCAGCACCACGGGCGGCCAATCGTCGATCACATCGGCGAATTCGAGCAGCGCGTGGTCGCAAAGCGGCTTTGCCCAGGACGCGGAATTCACGGTCGGCGGCATCGCAGCCAGCAGCGCAAGTAACTCGGTGACGAGCGCCATTTCCGGCGTCACACTGAATCTGGCCACTGCGTCTGCCGGCACCACGCAGACGCTGACCATTTCGCAGGACACCTCGGCGGAAAGCACCGCGATCAACAATTTCGTCAGCCTCTACAACACCGTCGTTACGACGATGTCGACGCTCACGTCATACAACTCGTCGTCCTCGTCGCAAGGTCCGCTGCTGGGCGACTCGACGCTGATGACGATTCAGAACGCGCTGGCCAATATCGTCGGCGGCGCGGTCGGCTCGGGCACCACGGGCACCACGCTGGCGGCGATCGGCATTACGCTGAAGGACGACCCGGCGGACGGCACGATGGTGGTCGACAGCACGAAGCTGAGCACCGCGCTGACGAGCAGCCCGGCAACCGTCGCCGCACTCTTCAACCCGACCAACGGCATTGCCGAGCAGTTGAACACCAGCATCACCAACTTCACGCAGACCGGCGGCCTCATCGATACGCGCAACACCGCGCTCAACACCGATCTGAAAAGCATCACCACACAGCAAAGCGCGCTCGCCGACTACACGGCCCAACTGACGAGCCAGTATCAGGCGCAGTTCACCGCGCTCGACACGCTGATGGCGACGATGAACAACAATTCGCAATACCTGACCGCCCTGTTCGGCGGCGCCAACAGTGCCGGCGCGCTGGCATCCGCCAACAACAACTAAGTCCACGGACCCGATCGAAATGAACCAGACCGAACTGATCGAACGGCTGCTGTCGATGACCCGGGAAATCGAACACGCCGCCTCACTCGCCGACTGGCCGGAAGCGGCGCGCCTGACCGAAGCGCGCTCGCCGCTGCTGATGTCGCTGTCGGCGGAGCAGGAACCAGCCGCACTGGACATGATCCGCCGGATCCAGGCCATCGACGCAGCGCTGCTCGCCGATGCGGAAACCACCCAGAACGAACTGCACACCGAGTTCGAAGCCGCGATGGGCCGCACCAAGGCTGCCGGCGAATATCAGCGCATCGCCCGGCTGTAACTGACGAACCCTGCCAGAGGCCGCGACCGGCTGAACGGCTCAACCAGATAATAAGAACTACGCGCTGAAATGAGGCGCGCTCGTTCCCTCGGCCCGCCTCGTGCGGGCTTTTTTCTGGCTTTTTCTGGCCATTCCGTCTTCCAGTCTAGCGGGCCATGCGCCAAACAGGCGGCCTTTTTCCCGTCATCTCCGAGCATCGGAAACAACCGCCTCGCCGCACAATTTCAGCCATAGACCATTCTGCGCTGAGACCATGACTCTCCTTCACGAGCAGCCGACCGCTGAGCCCTTGACGCCCGAACAGCAGCTCGAGCAAGACATTTTGCTCGTTTTGCAAAGCGCGCTGGATCACCACCACAAGGGAGAACTGGACGACGCGCAAGCGCTGTATCAGGCCATCCTCGAAGCGCGGCCCAATCACACGGACGTGCAATACAACCTCGGTGTGCTGCACGTGCAGCGCAAGCAGCCTGTCGAAGCCCTGCCCTATCTTGAAGCCGCTTTGGGCGGCGCGCCGGATAACGGTCAGTTCTGGGTCGCCTACATCAACGCATTGATCGACGCGGAGCAAATCCCAGCGGCATGGCTCGCGCTCGAAATGGGTCAGCAAAGAGGCTTGAGTGGACCGGCCGTCAACGGTTTGATCACACGCATGGCGTACGACGGCGCCGCGCTCCCAACCACCGCGGTGGCGCCGGCCGTGGTGCCTTCCGTTGTCGTGGATAGCGCCGAAACTACTGAAACCGCTGATGCCGGTTCAGACGACGGCAAACGCGCAGTCATCGATACACGCCGCCCGAGCCCGCAGGAAATAAATCGCTTCAACGCGCTGTTCAATAAAGGCCATTTGCCACAGGCCATCAAACTCGCGCGCGAGCTGACCGAACGGTTTCCCACGCACGGCCTCGCGTGGCGCTCCCTTGGCATTGCCTTGCATCGCGCGGGGCATTACGTAGAGGCTATCGAACCGCTCAGGACTGCGATCTCGTTAGGCAGCGACGACGCCGAAGCACGCAACGCGCTCGCTGACTTGCTACGCTTAACCGGCAACCACGCCGCCGCGGAAGTCGAGTGCAGAACCCTGCTTGAGCTGAACCCCAGCTACTCGGAAGGCCATCGCGTGTTGGGGCTCGTGCTCGCCGCCCGCGGACGGCACCGCGAGGCAATCGCCTCGTGTAAGCGCGCGGTCGCATTGACGCCCGAGCACCCCGAGTCGCACGGTACGTTGGGCGTGGTATTGCTGGATCTCGGCGCTTCGCAGGAAGCGAGCCCCTCGTTTCGTCGCGCGCTCGAACTGGAGCCGAAAAACTCGCTCACCCGCAGCAATCTGCTTTTCTGTCTCGCGCACGATCCCGACGTCGATACTGAACAGATCTACGCCGAGCATCGCAAATTTGCCCGAATTCACGAAGCGCCGGTGCGCGCCACCTGGCCAAAACACACCAATAACCGCACGCCGGGCCGCCGCTTGCAGGTCGGCATCGTCTCCGGCGACTTGTTCCGGCATGCCGTCTCCTCATATCTGATGCCGGTCATGGAGCCGCTCGCGAAAGACGGGAGCCTGACGCTCCACGTCTACTACAACCATGTGGTCGAGGACGACTATACGCAGCGATTCCGCAGCCACGCGGATCAGTGGAACATGATCGCCGGCATGACCGACGAGCAATTCGCCGACAAGGTTCGCGCCGACAAGATCGATATCCTGATCGACATGACCGGACACACCGGCCGTAACCGGCTCCAGACATTCGCGCGCAAACCTGCGCCGATTCAGGTCAGCTGGATCGGCTACCCGGCGACCACCGGGCTCGACGCGATGGACTATTACCTCAGCGATCGCTTCTTCACGCCGTTCGGCGATATCGAGCGCCAGTTCTCCGAGAAACTCGTGCACCTTGCCGCCATCGGACCATTCCAGCCAGAAAAGACCGCGCCGCCGGTCAACATCCTGCCGGCCATGCACAACGGCTACATCACGTTCGGCAGTTTCAACCGTCTGAACAAGTTGCGTGCCGACGTGATCGCTGTGTGGGCGAAGCTGCTTCGCGAACTCCCCACTTCGCGGATGGTGCTCGGCTCGATGTCCGGTGAAGAAGGTGACGAAACGTTGATCAACTGGTTCGTGCAGGAAGGCATTTCTCGCGACCGGCTTAGCTTCCGCCCGCGTTCGACCCTGCCCGTCTACTTGCAGCAGCACTTCCAGGTGGACATCTGTCTCGACACGTTTCCGTACACCGGTTCGACAACGGTCCTGAATTCGCTGTGGATGGGTGTGCCCACCTTGACGATCGCCGGTCAGACAATGGCCAGCCGTGCAGCCGCCGCGTGGCTGAGCCACACCGGCCTTGAAGACTTCGTGGCCGCCGATACGGACGAGTTCGTCGCCAAGGGCGTCGCGCTGGCCTCGAACATCCCCGCACTCGCCGCGCTGCGCACAGGGTTACGCGAGCGCTGCAGAGCGTCGGCCGTGTTTCAGCCTGACGTCGTGGCGGCGAGCCTTTCACAAGCACTCCATCTCATGTGGCAGCGCTGGCGCGAAGGTCTCGCTCCGGCTGCCTTCAGCGCGGACGATTCGCAAACAACAGGCAGCGACCTGGCTCACACGGCATAAAGCATTCATCCGTGACCCGGACTAAAAAACAGCAGCGAGGAAACCATGGGCTCTAGCGCGCCTCTTCGTGCGATCACGTCGCTGGACGACGAACGCATCTATGTGACCCAGCCGCATCTGCCGCCGCTGGCCGAGTTCATGCCGTACCTCGAAAAGATCTGGAACAGCAAAATCCTCACCAATGGTGGGCCGTTCCATCAGCAACTCGAAAAGGCGCTCTGCGAATATCTGGGCGTCGAGCATCTCGCGCTGTTCGCGAACGGCACACTGGCCCTCGTGACCGCGCTGCAGGCTCTGCGCATCAATGGCGAAGTCATTACGACACCGTACTCGTTTGCAGCCACCGCGCATTCGCTCCTCTGGAACGGCATCAAGCCGGTCTTCGTGGACGTCGATCCGGACACGCTCAATCTCGATCCGGTGAAGATCGAAGCGGCGATCACGCCGCAAACGACCGCGATCATGCCGGTGCACTGCTATGGCCATCCCTGCGATGTGAAAGCCATCCAGAAGATCGCCGATAACTACAACCTCAAGGTCATCTACGACGCCGCGCATGCGTTCGGTGTGCAGACCGAAGATGGCAGCGTGCTCAAACACGGCGATCTGTCGATCGTCAGTTTCCACGCTACCAAGGTCTTCAATACGTTTGAGGGCGGCGCCATCATCTGTCCTGATGCAAAAACGAAGCAGCGCATCGACCATCTGAAGAACTTCGGTTTCGTGGACGAAGTGACGGTGGTGGCAGCCGGCATCAACGGCAAGATGAGCGAAATCAATGCGGCCTTCGGGCTGCTGCAACTGCAGCACGTCGATAATGCATTGGCAAAACGCAAGGCGATCGACGCGCAGTATCGCGAGTTGCTGGCCGACGTGCCCGGCATTCGCTGCCTGTCGGACGCGGGCGAAAAAGTCGCGAACTACGCGTACTTTCCCGTTCAGGTCGAAGACAATTTTCCGATCAGCCGTGACGCACTGTATGAGCGCCTGAAGGAACACGAAATCTATGCGCGCCGCTACTTCTACCCACTGATTTCCGAGTTCCCGATGTATCGCGGCCTGCCGTCCTCGCACAAGGACAATCTGAGCGCCGCGAGCGCGGCTTCAAAACGGATCCTGTGCCTGCCAATCTTTCCCGATCTGAACCCGGTGCAGGTCGAACGCATCGTCAGCATCGTCGCCGGTATTCAATGAATTGAGCCGGCCCTGAAAGCCGGACGTATGTCATGCAAAACATCTTGCTTGTCGGGTCTTCCGGCCACGCCAAAGTCATCATCGACATTGTTGAAAAGCAGGGGCGCTACCGGATCGCTGGGCTGATCGACGCCTTTCGAACGGTTGGCGAAGCGACGCTCGGCTATCCGGTTCTTGGCGGCGAATCCGATCTGACGAGGTTGACCGCCGAACACGATCTGCACGGAGTGATCGTTGCGATCGGGGACAACAGCGTTCGCGCGAATGTGGCCGCCAGGGTGGCCGAAGTCTGTCCGCAATTGCCGTTCGTCAGCGCCGTCCACCCGTCGGCCAGCATCGGCAAAGGGGCAAGTATCGGCGCCGGCACGGTCGTCATGGCGGGAGCCATTATCAATGCTGACTGCCGCGTGGGCCGTTTCTGCATCGTGAACACGAAGGCATCGCTCGATCACGATTGCCTCATGGACGATTTTTCGAGCCTCGCGCCGGGCGTGACGACCGGCGGCAATTGCCGCATCGGCAGCCACGCCGCCGTGAGCATCGGCGCCGTGTTGCGTCATGGAATCACGGTTGGCGAGCACAGCGTAGTGGGCGCCGGATCAATCGTCCTGAAGGCGGTCGAGGCTTTTTCGGTGTCGTACGGAAACCCAGCGAAAAAGATTCGGGACCGCCAGCGGGGCGACAAATATCTTTAGCCCGGGCCTGAACGTTTTTTAATCCGCAGACGCCCCATCGGGCGAGGCACATCCAGCAAGCCGGAATCCGGCGCGACGCTCGCCCGGATCAACCGCTCGCACCTCACCGCCTGAACCGCCCGCCCCCGCCGCCAAACCGCCGCTGCATCTGCGGCTGAAACTGCCCGCTCGCCCGCGCATTCCCCAGGTCGTGACCCTGCTTGAGCGAATCGAGCCGCTGGGTCTGATTCGCGTTCGGCTGCACGGGCTGCCAACCGTCGGCGCCGTGCTGCTCCCAACCGCCGCCCTGATCATGCCGGTAGACGTTGCCGTCGCTGCCCGCATAGACATTGCCGTTATTCCACGCGACAGCGCGCCCCGTGTCCTTGTTGCCCACGATGCCTTTCGTGCCCGCCTGGTGATCGCCTGAATACGCGTTGCCGGTCACGCCGGCTTCAGCCGCGCCGTAACGTCCCGTCTGCGCGTTGTAGCCAGCGCGCTGGCGGCCCGCCGCATAATCGCCGGTACCTTCGTTGCCCGCCACGCCGCCGCGGGCCGCGCCGCTGCGCCCCGTCGACGGATTGCTGAACGAGCCTTGCCGTCCGGCCGCGAAGTTACCGTTGTACGCATTCTCGACCGCACCGCGGCTCGCCTGGAAGTGGCCGCCGGTGTAGGGATTGAAACCCGACGCGGCCGACCCCGCCCAGCTGTTGCCGGTCCAGCCGTTCCAGCCACTTGCGTGGGTCACGGTGCCCTGTCCCCAGCGGCCGTAGATATTGGCCTGGTTGACGTTCGCGTATTGCCAGCTCCACGGACCGCCGCCCCAATACGGACCCCAGTACGGCGACGCTGCGCCCCACGTGGCGCCGATCGCAAAACCGAAGGCGAAGCCCACCGTGGTGCCGAGCGCGAAGCCCGCGCCATAGCCATAGGTGGCCGGATAACCGTAGTAAACGTCGCCGACATACGGCGCGTACACATAGCCGGTGCCGTACACGACGGTGCCGTCCGCATTGACGACCACGCCCAGGTAGCCCGGCGTATAGCCGACCACCACCGTATCCGGCGTCGCCGAATAGACGTGGACGTAGGTCACATAATGCACGGGCGAAGCCGCCGGAATCGTATAGATCGCGGGCGGCACGGTATCGGCGACATGCCATGGGCCACTCGCCGCGCTCGCCGTGAACCAGATCCCGTTGGCAACCGCGAAGAATTGCGTAGGCGCCGTCTGGATCACCGGGGTCGCCGTGTTCACCGCATACGACAACGACGTGCCCGCGATGCCGACGAACTTCGGCGCACCGTCATAGACGACCGTCAATGCCGTGGTCTTGCGCGACACAGTCGCCGTCTGCGGGATGGTTGCGGCGATCGCCGCTTCTTTCGCCTGCGGCGTGCCCGGCACGGAGACAAGCGCGTTCGCATGGGGATCGTCGGCAGCGATCTTCGAGAAGTCGGCGGGCAAGCTCTTGCCGTCGACGAAGGTCCAGGGTCCGGCAAGGCTCGCTGCGCTGAACCAGCGGCCCGACAGCAGCAGGTAGTAATGGTTGTCGCGCGGTTCGACGAAGAGCGCGTGGTCGGCGTTGGCGACGGAGAGCAGATTCACCCCCTTCACCGGTTGCAGCGAAGGCTTGCCGTTCGTCACCACCAGCTCGGCCGGTTGCGCGGCGACCACCACGTCCGGCGCGCGCGCAGGCTTCTTGCCGTCGGCGGGCAACATCGGGTCGGATTTCAGATTCGTTTGCGCTTTGCTCGCCGCGGCGACCAGCTCATGCGGCGGCGCTGTGTTCAGATGCCACGGACCGTCGAGCGATGTCGCGTCGTACCAGTAGCCCGCCGCGTTCAGATGCAGCGTGCCGCTCGTGTCCTTGAGCAGCATCGCTCGCGTATTGATCAGGCGTTGATAGTGCGTGTCACCGAGCGCACGCCAGTTCGCGTCGCCGTCGACCAGGACGAGCAACGTGGGGCGTTCGGCAAAGATGATGTTGGGTACGTTGTTCTGCACTGCGAGGCCGGGTTCGGCTCCTTCGTGAGTGCTGGCATAACTGGCCTGCAGTTGTTCGAGCGAGGTGGTGAGGCCGCCTTCGGGAACCCGCGCCTGCAAAGCCGCTTTCACTCCGGCGGCAGCATCGGGTGTAGCCGGCATGTCGACCTGGTCGAATACGATATCAAGCAGTTGCACCGTCGATCTGGTCTTGTCGATTTCAGCACGTGCCGTGAAATGCGCGACGCCGTAGTTCGGTGTCGCGCTCTTCGCCCCGACCGCGAAGGCGGCACGCCCTTCGATCCGGTTGCCCTGCCACACTTCCACCTGCGGCTGGTACAGCTCGATGCGCTGTTCTGCGCTGTCGAAATCGCGCGGCCATGCGGTCGGCAGGGGCTGCAATGCAGGCTGTGTCGCGGACTGCACTGCGGCTGCGGCGAGCGCTTGAGCCGGCGTGGCAAGCGTCACCGCCAGCGACGTGCAGACGCCAGCGAGCAACAGTACGGATCGCTTCATCGGAGTTTTCATGGCGCACGGTCCTTCAGCATAGACATCGGTGAATCGGAAAACGTCAGCGCGGGCGGCTCGCTATAAGCCTCCCGCGCCCTCTGCAATGCAGACTGTTACGGCGTCACAATGTTGAACATCGGATTAAAGCTGTCCAGCATGCTGAACAGTTCCGTCACTTTCTGCGAATCGCCGGCCACCTTGGCCTTACCCGACTGCGTTTCCTTGTCGAGTGTCTGGCCGCCCATCAGCAGGGATGCGAACCCATCCTTGCTCATGGTTAGCGTGGCGTCCGCATTCGGCAGCGTCGCGTTCTGCGTGTAGACCAGCACGGAATTGCGCAACTCGATCGCATACTTTTCGCCGTTGCCGAGATCCCAGTTGATGGTCGTATGCTTGCCGCTCGCCTTCGGACCGTTCAGGCGGATGCCCATGTAGTCGAGCAGCAACGACGGACTCATCGCGGCAACCGCATCCGGCGTCACCGTATTGACGCCTGGCACCTTCGGCACGCCGTTGCGCAACTCGTACGCGCCCATCAGATACTCGTTACGCCACGTCGGATTCTCGGTCTGGTAGCCAAGCTGTTCCAGCGCGTCCGCTTCGAGATTGCGCGCCGCCTTGTTGTCCGGATCGGCGAACACCACCTTGTTCATCGCAGTGGCGACCCAGCGGTAGTTACCCTTGTCGAAGTCCTGTTTCGCCTTCGCCATCACCGCATCCGCGCCACCCATGTAACGCACGAATTCCTTCGACTCTTCTTCCGGCGGCAACGGATGCAAGTTCGCCGGGTTCGAGTCGTACCAGCCGAGATAGCGCTGGTACACCGCCTTCGAATCGTGATTTACCGAGCCGTAGTAGCCGCGGTTGTACCACTTCTTGCCGGTTGTATCCGGCACCTGGATCTGCTCGCCGATCTCCGTCATCGTGTAGCCCTCGTTCGCGAGGCGCAGCGATTGATCGTGGATGTACTTGAACATGTCGCGCGTTCCGGCGATATAGCTGACCGCACGCTCCTGCCCCCACGTCGGCCACTGATGCTGCGAGATAACGACGTCGGTCTTGTCGCCGTAACGCACGATCGCCTCGTTCAGCACCTTCCACCAGTTCGCCGCATCGCGCACCTGGGCACCGCGCAGGGTATACAGGTTGTGCAGCGTGTGGGTCGTGTCTTCGGCGGTATCGAGCAGCTTGAATTGGGGCATGTAGATCAGCATTTCGGACGGCGCTTCCGTGCCCGGCGCCATCTGGAATTCGAACTGGACGCCAGCGATGGTGCGTGTCTCGCCCGTCTTGCTGATCGTGTCGGTCGGCGCAATCAGCCCGAGCGTGCCGAACGAGGTGGTCTTGCCGAGGCCGGCATCGACCTGACCGCGCGGGCTGGCCGGCAGGAACGCACCGTATTGATAGAGCGTGCGGCGGCCCATCGCGTTGCCGGCGAACACGTTTTCGCTGACGGCTTCGGCGAGGAAGCCTTCCGGTGCGATGATCTTCACCTTGCCGCTCTTCACGTCTGCTTCGTCGACCACGCCCTTCACGCCGCCGTAGTGGTCCGCGTGACTATGTGTATAGATCACGGCCAGCACCGGCTTCTTCGGGCGATGCTGGTAGTACAGATCGAGCGCGGCGCGCGCCGCCTCTTTCGTGACCAGCACGTCGATAATGATGATGCCGTTGTCGCCCTCGACGATCGTCATGTTCGCCAGATCGAGGCCGCGCACCTGATAGACGTGATCGGTGACCTTGAACAGACCATTGAACATGTTGAGTTGCGCGTTGCGCCACAAGCTCGGATTCACCGTATCGGGCGCCTGGCCTTGCAGGAATTTGTACTTGTTCAGATCCCAGCTGGTGCCGCCGTCGTCGGTCTTGATGACGCCGTTCGGGATCGTCGCGATGAACCCGCGTTGCGCGTCTTCGAAGTCCTGCTTATCGTCGAACGGCAGTTGCTTATAGACCTCGGCGTTTTCCTGCTTCGTGATGACCGTTGCGTCCTTGTTAGGCGCGGCGGTTTGCGAGACTGCTGCGTGTGAGAAGCAAAGCGTAGCGACAGCGACTGTGACAGCGGTGAGCCGCTGATAGCGTTTTTGTTTTTCCATCGTCATTTCCTCGAATCAACAAAACATCGGCACAACATGCCGAACCAAACAACTCTGAATCGCGGCTTGTTTCAACCCGGCGTGCCTGCGGTTGCCGGGCGGATAAGCCGTCTCCTTTGTGAACCTCGATCGGGCAACGCCGATCGTTCGGGTCAGCGCCACGCGCTGCCCACCTGCACGTAAAACGCGTTCTGCCCCGGCCCATGCGCGACGTCGATCCCCATCGTCACGCCGAGCTTGCGAGCAATCAGATAGCGAAAACCTGTGCCAAAGCCGAACGCGGTGGGCGCATCCGAAAACGAATGCAGATGGCCATAGGCTTTGCCCACGCCGCCGAAGCCGAGCACGGACCAGCGCGGCGTGACGTTCCAGCGGATTTCGGCTTCCGCGGTGAGCTGGTTGTTGTCTTGGAACTTCGCATCGGACACACCGCGCAACGACACATACGGCTGCGCAAAAAACGGAATGTTTCCTTGCGAGAAACCGGTGTCGGCACGCAGGCCGAGCACCCAGCTCTTCGACAGCGGAATCCACTGGTAGCCGCGTGCCGTCTGCTCCTGAAAGTTGGTGGAACTGCCGAGACCGCCCCGCGCGAGGTCCGCTTCGAGTTCCGCATAAGTGCCGCTCGACGGATAGAACATGTTGTCGCGCGTGTCGTAGTCGACCACCACACCGCCCTTGGCGACACGCTGATCCTTCTCGAACGGGCGAATCCCCTCCGGAATGATCGGACCGAAGCGCGTGCTCGCGTCGAAGAAGGTGTAGCGCGGGCCGACATACCAGTGGCTGTTGCCGAGCCTGAACAACACCTGCTGCACGAGCGCGATACCGTCTAGCTGGTAGGCGCGCGGCTGATTCTGGATGCCGTAGTAATTCAGATGCAACCCCACCTTGCCGATCACGCCGAGATAGCGGATGTGGTCGTCGTCCCAAGTGTGGAAGTGCATCAGGGCAGCACCCCAGCTATGGGTGCCAGTCGCAAAACCGCCGAGGCCGGTGATGTTCGGCGGCGCTTTGGAATCGTCGGGCGCGTCGGCGCTTTTCTTCGGCAGCGAGAAATAGAGCAGGCCGAGGCCCAGCCCGTAGCCGACCGCTGGCTCGGTGATTAGCGTAGGCACAGGCAATACGCCGCGATGCGTCAGCAGCAGATTGCTCAGGTCGAATGCGCCGTCTTCGGGATCAGTGAATTTCGATTCCGCGTGGCCATGGACCGACACGAGCAGCACCGCCGCGGCCACCGCCGAGGCGCGCAATCTGCCGCTGCGGCGGCGTCCATCGACCTTGATGGACGAAGCGGCGTCGACGGGACGCGGCATGCGACACGGCACAGACAAGGAACGACGGATCACCAGATGCATGCTCCGTTACTGGAAGGTGGCACTGACCGACAGCTCCACCGCATTCCCCTTAGGCCGGTTGCTGACATTGAACTCGTTGACCCAACGCAGCGACGCCGACACCGGCGTTTTCTGAACCTTGCCCGACCACGTGACCATCGGCCCGATGCCCACCGAATGCCCCTGATTGCCGCCGGTGACATCGGCCAGGCCGCCGCTGTCATGACCGAGCTGCTGGATATAGCCGCCCACGACGCCCACGCCCCAGCCACCGAAGCGCTTGAGCGCCAGGAGATCGAGCACGCTGACGGGCGCGTTGTGATAGTGAGTGTCACTGTTGGCCGTGTAAAACCCAATGCCGTAGTTCACGGACAACTCGATCTCTTCTTTCGGGAACAGCTTCGTATAGGCGACGGTCGGCGTGAAGGTCCACGTATTCTGGCCGGCATTGGCCAGCCGGCTCGAGCTGTAACCACCGGTCGGCGCGTAAATCTGCACGCTGAACGCGATGTGGTCGGTCTTGGTCAGGTGATATCCGGCCACCACCGGCGTGAAGAACAAGTCGGCGAACTGTGTGTTGTGATCATTCGGCAAATGGCCGTGAAACGACGAGATGTCGGTGTACTGGAACGGCACCCCGAACGCGGACGCAAAGTTCCAGCCACCCGCGGTAATGCCCCACGTCTTGACCGCATTGACGATGGTGTACACCGCCGTCACGTTAACGCCCGCAGTAATCTGCCCGGCGATCGGAATCGTCTTGCTCGCGCCTAACGACCCTTCGTAATAGATGGTGGTGGCTGACACGATCCAGTCGTCGGTAGGGGGCACGACACCGGCGTATGGCGTGACCTGCATGCCGGTAATCGGCCTGCCGATGCCACCTTCAGTCGCCCACCCTTGCTGGGAGACACCCAGGCCAGCGGTAGTGAGAAGCGCACCCGTGCACAACCTGGCGAGTGACCGGCTTGCGAACAAACGGTTAGGGCGACTCATAGTCATCCTCATGAAAATAGATTTCCGCATTCTCACTCCGCGGACCAGGGTATGGACGACGTGCAGCGGCAAGCCGCACGGGTGGACGACAATGTGGTTCTCATGGCTGGCGCACAACCGGCGGCGGCGTCCAGCTGCCGTCGAGCGCCGGTTGCTGCGGCCAATACGCGCGCACATATAGCGAGAACGCTTCGTTGGCCGGCGCCGGCAGCCAGTTGGCGAGTTTGTCGTCGCCGGGGCTCGTGTTCTGCACGTAGAGTGTCAACGAGCCGTCGGCATTGAACTTCAGATCCCGATTCTTGGTGCCGAGCGAGTAGCGGTTCTGCGCATTCGGCGAAAAGAAGTGATGCGAGTTGTATAGGGTCAGCGACCAGAACCCTTTGACCGGCGGCAAACTATCTTTAGCAAACGTCACCGTGTAGTGCGCGTTGCCGTCGAGACGCTGACCGGATGCGTCGGCATCGCCGTAGAAATACTTGGTCTCGTTAGGCTTGTTGACGAAGATGTTCGATTTCGCCACCGCCGTGCGCGTGAAGTAGTCCGTGCCGAATGCCGCGCCGTTGCTGATGGTGTTCCAGTTAGCGGGCAGCCGCTTGCCGAAGGTGTTGAAGTTGAACAGTGGCGTGACCAGATCCGCATCGGCCTTGGCCGCTTCGTCGACGATCGCGGTCTTGATCGCCGGATCTTTCTGCGCCGCCGCGATCAGCGCTCGCGCCTGCGCGTAGAGCGCTTCTTCGCCGCGTTGCGGCGGCGTCTGGTCAAGCACCGTGGGCAGTTCGTCCCAGAACCGGTTTGGATCGACCCACTTGATCTCTTCGGCGTTGCCGCCCGCGGCACCACCGGTCGGACCGAAACTCGGCAGTTTCGACCAGTCGGTCTCCTTGATCGTGCCGTCGTACTCGGCAAGCGGATACAGGCCAACCTTCGCGATCACCGACTGCACCGCAACGCGATCTTCAGGCGTGTCGTCCATGAAAACGCGTGGGATGAAACTGCCGACGCCGGTCGGCGAGCGGAACACCTGGCGGATGCCCTTCGGCACCTGGCCGTGCCAGTCAGGACCCGCTAACAGATAGAAGCCCGGACGCGTGCCGTACATCTTGCCGAGACTCGCGAAACCGTCCGTACGCAGATCGACGGCCTGATAGACCCAGAAGCGTTTGCCGAAATCAGGCACCTGCACGACCACCGGCGTCTGGTTCAGATCGAGGATCGCGGAGCCATAGACCACGTCCTGATTCGGACACGCGACAAATCGCTCCTGCGGCTGGATATAGTCGCGCAGCATCGACAGGTGATTGGGCGGCGCGACCGGTACGATGCCGCCGTTCAGACCCGGTTGCGGCACCTGCTTCATCGCCAGCAGACGGCCGTAGACGTTCACCATCGGCCACGCCCAGAAGTAGGTCTGGCGCGCCACCAGCCGTGCGTATTCTTCAGAGATCGCGTAGCCGGCTACTGGGCCTGGCACGGACGGCACGGTGGCTGTCGCATGGCTCGGCTGGCCCTGTTGCGTCTTCGCCAGAATGGGGGCGGCGACCGCCGCCAGCACGGCAGCCGTGACCCATGTCGCGGTTTTCTTGTTCATATTGCTCTCAGGTTCGTCCATGCACGGTTTAGCGCTTTTGCGGCTCGGGAAATTTCCAGGTGCCGTCGAGCACCGTCTGATCGGGCCCATAGATACGCATGACAAGGTCGTACGCGCCCGGCGGCGCCGGTAGCCAGTTCGACGCTTTGTCCGCACCGGGCGACGTGTGCTGCACGTAGATATTGAGCGAGCCGTCCGCGCCGTATTTCAGACCCTTGGTGCGATCGCCGATCGAGTAACGGTTGATCGAATTCGCGACCAGATGGCGGGCGGGCAGGTCGTACAGCGTCATCGACCAGAAGAACTTCGCGGGCGGCAGGTCCTTTTTGTCGAAGTGCAGCACGTAAGGCTGCGAGCCGAGCAGCGGCTGGTGTTCCGCATTGACGTGGGTGCCGACATACACCGCTTCTTCCTTGGTGTTGCCGTAAATACCCATCGCCGCGGCGACGGCGCGCGTGGTGTAGTCGTCTTTCAGATCCGCGCGGCTGCCGAACAGGTTGAACGAGCCGGCGGTGTGTTTTTCCGCATCGGCCAACGCAGCTTTGCCGTCGGCGACGCCCGCTTCGAGCGCGGCGCGGGTTTCCGGTGGCAACGCGGCCGGATCGAACGGGACGCCCGGCGCAATGCCGATCTTCGCGAAACGCTCCATCAATTCCTTCTCGGAGGGTGCAGGCGGTTGCGTGAACTGCAGCAGGAAGTTCAGGTACGCGATGAAATCGACCGAAGTCGCCTTTGCTTCATCCCATTTCGGAAACGTCAGCTTCGCCGCGGGAGGCGGTGCAGCCGTGTGCTCAAAGGCGGACAACGGCGTGAGCTTGTATTGCTTCTGGATCGCCTGAACGTTTTTCACGTCGCTCGCGCCGTTGAGCGCCGTGCGGCCGAGCGTCAGGATCAGGTCCGTCTCCGAGCGGAACACCTTGTCGATACCCTTGGGCGTGTCGCCTTGCCAGTTCGGTCCGGCGAACAGATAGTGACCCGCGCCGTTGCCCGTGGTGCGCGAACCGACATACGCGAAGTTGTACGTGAACAGGTCGATCCACTGGAACACGTAGTAGCGCTCTTTCGGCACCGCAGGCACCGTCAGCACCCACGGTTCGCGACGCAGATCGAGCCATGCCCACGAGTACGGCGTGTCGTTATTCGGCGTGACGATTTCCTTGTTCTCGGGACCGTACGGCTGCGAGTAGTTACGGAATTTGCCGAAACCGCCCACATAAGACTTCGAGCTGGAATCGAGCGCCTGCTGGTACAGGGTCTTGTAGTTGAACAGCATGGGATACGCATAGAGGAATGCATCCTTTGCGATCGCGCGCGCTTCGTCCGGTGAGGCCGTGACGGTCGCGGATGAAGCGGCGGCCTGGGCGCCGGCTTCCGTGTACGGCAATATCGTCAACGACAGGCCGGCGACGACTGCGCCGATTTGCAGGCGTTTAAGCAATGTCATGTCTGCTTTCTCTCAGGTTCTGGTCTATTTGCCGAACGTCATATTCAGGCCCGCGAAGATCGTGAACTTCGGTACCCCTGCGCCGGAATGGGCGACGGAGTACTGCGGTTCGATGAACGCGTTGTAGATGGTCGAGCCACCCTTCCACGCCTTGCCGGCGCCAAGGCCGACCGGAATGTAATAGCTGCCGTGCTGCAGGTCGAAAGTCCAGGTGCCGGTCGAGCGGATGTACCAGCCGCCCGGCAGGTTGAAGATGCCAAACGGCTGCGCGGTGAGCGACTGCGTGGTCGGCCGGCTGCTTTGCCCCGCGAACGAGTGTTGCCATTGCACCAGCGCACCGAGCAATCGCGCCTTGGTCGCGCTTACGGCGACGGCAGCAAGGCCGGCCTGCCACTTGCCGGTACCGAGGCTCGGGTCGGTGGCCGTCGGCATGGTCACGAGCGGGCCGACACCAATCTGCACGTCGCCCTGGGAGAGCAGGAAGATGTCGAATAGATTCAGGTCGCCGAGGCCGGTGTTATAACCACCGCTCGGATCGGGCCGCGTGCTGACCGGCAGCGTGGCGCGGAAGATTTCCGGCACGCCGATCAGGCTGTTCGGGCCGATCGGCACCGTGGGGCGCAAGAGGAGATCGTTGGTGTGCGCGCTCGCACCGAACACGCTCGGCGTGTAGTAATTCTGGATGTTGAATGATGCGGCCAGATTGAGCGGGTTATTACTCTTATTGGCTTCGTCGGCCGATGCCTGAGCGAACGCCGGCGACAACATCACCGAGGCGGCGTATAACGCTGCCGACCAAACCACGCATTTACAACCCATTCCCACACCTCGTCTATGGGCATTTCTTATAGGCGAATGCATTCCTTTGCCCGACGCAAATAAAACCAAGGAAACAGCATTCGTATTTTCGAATTAAGTAAAACTAATCGCAGACGCGTGTTAGCCCACCCGGCAGCCACGCGCAGCCGGGAAAATATGCGAGACAGATGAGGCACACGATTAAATCGCGCTAAGTCTCTCGAACAAGCTGGACAGACGGTACGACCGGATACAGGGCTTGCATGGACGCTCCTTCAAACCAAAGAGACGCCGCGCCAACCGCGGCATGCGGAAAGTAGAAAGTGCATAACGTGGGACGTCGTTGCGGAATACTAGCAAACGTTCCCGATAATTACAGAGATAAATTTGTAACACGATCGAAAGCTCGTCAATTTCCGCCTGCATTAGATTTTTATAGCCATTCGCATTGCATAGTTTCTCCGTAGCTTTGAATATTTATTCGCTCAATGCTTAAGTAACCACATGGCGGAATGTGCCGTTGCGAATCACCGGCATTGACGCGGCCGCTCAAAAAAAACAACAGAATGGGCTGCAACAATCACCTAGGCCCATTAGACTGGCGCTCGCTCAAAGTTTGACCCACCGCTTTTGATGAGGCTTTCATGATTCGCACGATGCACCGGTACTGCATTGCTTTGACCGTCGTGGTTCTTTCAGCTTGCACCGTTACGCCGCGCCACGATACGAGCGAGTCGCCGGCCGGCGCGTCGACCGCCGCCGCCCTCCCATCGTGGAACGACACCGCGACCAAGCGCTCGATTGTCGACTTCGTCACGCTGGTCACCACGCCCGAGTCGAAGGATTTCATCGCGCACGCCGACCGCATCGCCGTGTTCGACAATGACGGCACGTTGTGGCCGGAGCAACCCGCCTCGGTGCAACTGGTGTTTGCGCTGCAACGGGTGAAGACGGTGGCCGGGCGGCATCCGGAATGGAAGCGGCAGGAGCCGTTTCGCTCAATTCTGAGAGGCAATCTTAAAAGTGTCGCGGCGAGCGGCGACGCCGGCTCGATGAGGCTGCTGGCGGCGGCGCATGCCGGCATGACCAGCGATCAATTCGCCGCGCTCGTGCGCGAATGGTTCGACTCAGCGAGTGACCCGCGCTTTAACCGCCCGTACGCCGACCTCGCTTATCAGCCCATGCTCGAGTTGCTCGCCTACCTGCGCGCCAACGGCTTCAGGACCTATCTGGTGACGGGCAGCGATGTGGAGTTCGTCCGCGACATGGCGCAGCGCGTGTACGGCATTCCGCCCGAGCAGGTGATTGGCAGCACCGTCAAATACAAGTACAGCCAGACGAATGGCGCCGTCGCGTTGACCCGGCTTGCGCAGGTCGACACGCTTGTCGACGGCGCAGCCAAACCGCTCGCCATCGCCCGCGTGATCGGCAGGCGTCCGGTAATCGCGTTCGGCAACGCGGACGGCGACGTGCCGATGCTCGAATGGACCTCGGCCGGCGACGGGCCGCGCTTCGCGGCGCTGCTGCACCACACTGACGGCGAACGGGAGTATGCGTACGATCGCACGGCGAAAAGCGGCAAGCTCGACAAGGGCCTCGACGAAGCCGGCGCGAAAGGCTGGCTCGTCGTCGATATGAAGGATGACTGGAACACGGTGTTCAAGCCGGATAGCGCGGCAACGGCTGCGGCACCGTCGAATTAAGGGCGGCTTGTTGGGAAGGCCGCGCTCGCTGCAGTCTTTGCTGCGGTTTCTGCGCGGCCTCCCGGGCCTTTCATCACTCGCTTAGCGGGTCAGGGTGATCACCAGATAGCTGGCGTACAGCACGCCGCACACCAGCAGCGCCCACACCGGCACGCCGCGTTCGCGCACGTTGATCCGCAGCCATGCGGCGGCGGCGAGCGTAATTACGATGCCGGTCACCACTTCGATGCGCGGCGTCCACGGCGTCAGCAGAATCCCGATTGCGGGCAGCAAGGTTCCCTGAAACACCATCGCGCCGGTGATGTTGCCGAACGCCAGCGTGTCCTTGCCACGGCGAATCCACAGGATGCTGTTGACCTTCTCCGGCAACTCGGTGGCGATCGGAATAATCAGCAGCGAGAGCAGCAGCGGTGAGACGCCGAGCACCTGGGACACACCCCGCACACCGTGGATGAAGCCTTCCGCGCCCCACACCAACAATCCAACCGCCAGCGCGAGTTGCACCACGATGGTCACGAGATTGGTGGGCAAGCCGAGACGCGACAGCAGCATCTTGCCCGGCGCTTCAGTGCCGTGGCCGGCGTCGACCAGTTTGTTCGATGCGCGGAACGTCATCACCACATAGGTGATGTACACGCCGACCAGCGCCGCGCTGAACAGCGCCCGCACGATCATCTGTTCGTGCGGCACGTACATCGCCGCGGCCGCCAGCACGAAGGCGCACAGGAAATAGTTCAGATCGCGCGTGAAACCCGTGCGTTCTGGCGCGACCCAGCCGCCGGCACCGCGCGAGCCGAGAATCGCGAGCGTCATCAGGAAGGTGGAGAGGGTAGAGAGCATGAGCGGCGCGCCTAGAATCGCGCCGACGCCAATCTCCTGATTGACCGCGCTGTCAGCTGTGCCGCCGGCAATCGCGAGCAACGGGACGAGCGTCTCGGGCAAGGCGGTACCGACCGCCGCGAACAGCGAGCCCGTCACACCTTCGGAGATTTTCAGGCGCTCGCCGAGATGTTCGAGTGCGTTAGTGAAGAGCTCGGCCGCCACCAGAATGACGACCAGCATGAGGGCAAGTTCGAACAGGAGACCGGTCATGCTTGGCTCCCAGCAAATCCAAAGGGAACGCGGCACAACGGATGGCCAAGCGGGGAGACTGGCAGGGCACTACGACGTTTCACAGGGCAACTCCGCGGTCGGACGTAGATGACGAACCAATGACGCACCGCGACCCGTCCGACCAGAACGAAGCAGTACGCCAATGGTCTCGCCAAACCGACCCGGTCGAACGCGCCATGACCCGCAGGCCAAGTATGTTGACGCGCTCTCCTTCAATGGATGAAGGAAGGCTACTCCCCAGTGACCGGGGGATTCTAACGGGATGCGCGGCTTTCAACAAGCTTGGGATCAGGCACATGTTCCGTCGGCTCCCGGCCTGACGACGTCCGTCCGGATGCGACGTCAGGTGCGCGCGCGTGCGACGGCCCCGCTGGTAAGATCGATCACCGTCTACGACAGCAGTGAGTCCTCACATGAGTTATCAAAATCGCCAGTGGTTTTACGTCAAGCGCCCCGAGGGACGCGTTAACGATGAGCATTACGAGTTGCGCGAAAGCGAGCTCGACGGCAGTTTGTCATCGAATGAGGTGCTGATTCGGGCGCGCATTATTAGCGTCGATCCGTACATCCGAATCCAGCAGCACGAACGCAATACCTACGATGCACCGCATCCGCTCGGGATAGTGCAGCGAGCGGGCGTGGTTGGCGAAGTGGTGGCGTCGGCAAGCCCGCGGTTCAAGCAGGGTGACTGGGTATCGGCCTATAGCGGCTGGCAGTTGTACGCCAAGTGCCATCACAGCGAGCTGACCAAACTGGACCCGGACGCGGCGCCGGTTTCGACCGCGCTCGGCGTACTCGGGATGCCGGGACGCACCGCATGGTTCGGTTTGATGGAAGCGGGCAGGCCGCGTCCAGGCGACACGCTGGTCGTGTCCGGTGCGGCGGGCGCGGTCGGCTCGCTGGTCGCACAGTTCGGCAAGCGCGCCGGATGCCGCGTCATCGGGATCGCGGGCGGCCCGGACAAGTGCGCATTTCTGACCGACACACTGAAGCTCGATGGCGCGGTCGACTATCGGGCACATCCCACGCTCGAAGGCTTGCAGTCGGCGCTGCAAGCGGCAACCGGCGGCGTCGATGTCTATTTCGACAATGTGGGCGGCATGATCACCGACGCGGTGATTCCGCTCATCAAGCGCCGCGCACGGATCGTGATCTGCGGTGCGATCGCCCAATACGATGGGGGGCTGGACACGCCGGACCTCGCGCCGCGCTTCCTGCAGCACATGCTGTTTCAGCGCGCGACGATCCAAGGGATTCTGGCGCGCGACTTCGTGTATCGGATGGATGAGATGCTGCAGACCGTCGCGCCGTGGGTGAAGAACGGTGAAATCGTTTACCAGGAGACGTACGTCGATGGGTTTGACGCGTTGCCGGAGGCGCTGAATAGCCTGTTCGAAGGGAAGAATCTTGGGAAGCTGCTGGTAAGGGTGTGAAGGTGTGAGGCCGAGTCAAAACCGACAATGTTAATAACGTTAAAGTTGAGCGCGTTAGAGATCGAATAAAAGCAAACCCGGCCGAGGCCGGGTTTGCTTTTTGTGGATTGTTTATGTCCGTTTGCTGCGTCTTTGCAGCATGGCCTCAGTCTCCGGCGCCGTCATGTACCTGCTGGCGACCCTGTAGTCATAGTCCGCGGTAATGGTGATCTGTCCGAGCCGGTAGTCGATGCTGAACAGGACCTGGTGTCCCGGCAGAAAGCCGGCGTGTTCGAGCATGGCATCGGTAACCTGCATCCAGGGAAAGGCAGTACGCCTGCCGTGTTCGTGCGTACGGTTTGCTTCAAGCGCAACGGAAATGCGCGTGACGTGTTCGTCGCGTGCGCGACGTGGTTTAAGATTGGCGTTAGCCATGGTCAACTCCTTCGGTGAGTTGGTGGTGGTCAGCGGGCCGTATGGGTTGCCGCCCATGCGGCCCGCGCTTCTTCTACTACGTCAAATTTCCTTCCTCACTGCTGGGTCTGTGCCAGCACCATATCAAGCATCTCGGATACGAAGCGTTGCCGCGCCTTCGGTAGCCGGCTGATCGCCTCAAGCTGCTGCTGAAGCTTAGAGGGCCGCCCGCGTTTCCTATCGCGAGTCACGTCCTGCCCCAGCAGTTCATCGGATGAAAGCCCAAGCGTTTTGGTCAACTCCGGTAGCAGTGAGACGGGCGGCCGCAGCCGCGCGCCTTCGTAGTGGGCGAGGGTCTGCTGGGCAATGCCAAGCTGCTCGGCAAGTTGCTGCTGAGTGAACTTGTGGGCCTTGCGAGCGCTGGCGATGCGCGAGCCCAACACCTTGAAAAACTGCTCATCCTTCGGATTCATGACTAAGTTCAGCGGTGAAAGTCCAGCCATGATGATAGCGCTGATTTAGGGGTTCGTGGGTTGATTTACTCTGAAATGGAGTTTTTTAAATGCGAAGTCATTCAAATTCTGAACCTTCTGATAGGTCTGTAGCCGAACGGCCAATTCATGTCAGGCATCCCGCAGGAGGAAGCGGAAATCGAGGCAGCAGGCTATGTAACTACACGGTCACCCAACCAAGATCAAAATTTGTTGAGGTAAGTTGCCCCACTCCACGCGCGTTTATCGAGCTGCCATCAAGGCAATCCATACTCCGCAGCCGTCTTTCCATTCTTAAACACACTAACCGCTTGCGCACTCAACCGGATCGGCGCAAAGCACGCTGCTTCCACATAGGCCGTATCGAAGTAAAACTGCAGACTCCCGTCTGTCCGTACGGCCAACGTAAACGCCTTCGACATCAGATACTCGTCATCAAACGTCGATGCATCGAGGCAATCGGGTTTCCCAGCATTGATCCGCTTGAACTCAGCCATGACGGGGGCAACCGATTCCTTAGTCAGAAACAGGCTACCGCTATCGCGATGTCCTACTGCATACACCTCGTTCAGATCGAATCGCTTGCCATCTTTGATGCGATATGAAATGCCATACTGGTACGCGCTAGGATGTGCGCCGTCGCACTGCGAACTTCCGGTCACTTCGAATCCAACGATGCTCGGCGTCTCAACCGTCTTCTTTATATCGGCGTGATATTGCGCCGTTGCGCCCATGCCGCTCGCGTTATCTGCACATTCCTTCGCGTCCTTAAGAATACCGGCGCGCAACGATCGTAACGATGCGTCCAGCGGCGCAGTGTGCTGCTTCAGCGCCGGTATCACCGATACTGACGCATTCATACCGTCGGCGTGGGCGACAGGAGCGAGCGAAGCGAGCACAACCGTCAGAGACGTAGCTATAAGGTTTCGACAATTCACGAGATGTCCGGATTTCTGGCTGGGGATCAAGAACGAATGGACATCTTCGTCGAGCGGCACCCTATGAATTGCCGCAATTGCGCCTATGAACATCATTCAGTGCATATCGACCTTCGTCACGGGCGCCTCGTTGACTCCGTCGAAAATCTTGTTTGAAAAGCTTTTGTATCTTGAAGCCTGGCATTCTTTATCGAAAATTATCTTGCCATTTTTCGATACGTAGAGCTCACCCGGCGAGACCGAGGACACGACATACGTGTACGGCTCCTTCGAGAACTTCAAATGCAGGCCACGAATACTTCCTTCGGAGACGTCGGTGATCTTGACCGTCTTGGCAGGCGGAACATTCTCAGGCGGAAATACGAAGGCATCGTCCTTGCTGCCGTATCGGTATTGCACGTAGCCCCGCTCAGGGTCGGTGTTGTTTTTTGCGCAAACGGAAACAGTCTTCCCGTTCTCCAGCGGACAACTGAAATAAACCTCCTCGCCTTCGTTGCAAAGCGTCTGTTCATCCTGCGACGACTGAGTCTGCGCATTCGCCACGTCATATTTAACGAGAGACAACAAAACAACCGTGAAAAATCCTGCCATACGCTTCACTTCAATCCCTCCCAGTTATGAATCGAGG
Source organism: Paraburkholderia sediminicola (assembly GCF_046026855.1). GTDB lineage: Bacteria > Pseudomonadota > Gammaproteobacteria > Burkholderiales > Burkholderiaceae > Paraburkholderia > Paraburkholderia sediminicola_A. The sequence continues at coordinate 178,562 of NZ_JAQQET010000011.1, forward strand.
CGAAATTATTCCGCCGGTCAACGATGTCGTTCATGTTCTCCTGGCTGATCGGGTGACCGGGATGATGCGCGAAAAGTCCGGGATTGATCGCTCGGGTGATGTTGTCGACGTCGTCCTCGGTCGCCCCGTGATCGGCTGTTTCGTACATCCTATTGTTGATCCAGTATGCAGCAGCCAATCTCACTGCGTACCTGACCTCGCCGACAAGCGCGTAATCGACCAAAAAGTCCAGGCCCACTTCGCCACCGCGGACGCCGACACTGCGGATCTTCGCGGACTGATTGCAGCGATTCAGTTGAGGGTCAAGGAAGCAAACAGGGGGCGTGATAACGCCGCTCAGGTGGTGCTGGGCGCCCACCTCGTTCTCGCGCGTGCGAAGCAGGAAAAAGCCACGCAGGCGCCCGACAAACTCATTGTGGAGATCGAGGAAAGGTTATACGCGGCGGTCGCCGAGCGCTTCCGGCTTGGCTGCGAGCATGACGGAGGCGTATACGCCCGCGCGCTACCCCGGCACTGGCGCCCGACCGAACCGCTGCGCCGCGCCGTTGTTGAGGGGGCGGTGCCGGCCTCGAACCAGACCAGCGTACCGGCCGTCTCGCAGACGCTCGTCGCCCAATGAAGCGCGCATCCCAAGAAAAGCTGAAAGTCTCACCACGGTGACCGCTTGTCGCTCTTTCCGAAATGCAGCACACGCTGCTGGGCTTCACCGACTGCATAAACGGGGGCACGCTGCAACTGCTGTTCGTGCAAGTCGAGAATCCCGGTAATCGGCACACAGTCGGCTGCTTCGATGAGCCAGATGTTTTTGCTCGCGTTTCTGGCCGCCGCATCCAGAATGCGTTCCGCATCGAGATAAAGTTCACGCTCCGCTGCACCGAACCCAGCCTCCTGAAGATACCAGGCGAGATAAAGCGCCTTTACCAGTTCTGCCAGCAGATCGCCGTTGCCCCTTCCAACCCGAAATGCTGCCATGGCGAGGTGCCAGTGCAGCGACTGTTCGCGCACAAAAGTAGCCGTGTGCGGCAATAGCATGGTCTTGCCAAGCGGCTTTCTGCCCGACTGACTCCCTGCGGACCGCCTCTTGCGATTTTGTGACATGGATTGGGCAACCTGGTTGCCGCCGTTTTAAAACCGGGCATCGTAATCCATTTGCCAAACTGAAAGAATATCCGGGAAGTTATTTGACAGAATTTGGAGATATGCCACTCGCATATTCAGGTTCGAAACTACATGTCGCCTCACACTGACTCACATTGAATAGCTGGCCGATTCATCTGAACTTTCGTAAAATCGCGCAGAGCGCGGTCGCTCGGTCAGCTAACAAGAAAGAAGAGGCAGTATGGGTGCGCAGGACATAATCGGGGCAATAACTGGCGGACTCGTCCAGAGTGATCGCCTGCTGAAGCTGGATACTGCACTGGGAAATAATGTCCTAGTGCCCCAGCGGGTTGTCGGTTATTCACGGATTGGCCGCCATTTCGAATTCACCGTTGATGTTGTTTCCACATCAGACACCGTTGAACTCAAAAAGCTGATCGCCCAGCCTGTCACGCTTTGGATCCAGCAGACTGACAGGTCCTATCTGCCTCACCACGGCTACGTGCACACCGCCCGACGTCTAGGATCAGATACCGGCCTCACGAGCTACCAGATCGGCTATGCGTCGTGGATGCATTTTCTTGGTTTCCGCAAGGATGCGCGAATCTGGCAGGACAAGCCAGCCGACGAAATCTTGACTGATGTCTTCAACATGCATCCGCAAGCCCAAGGTGCATTTCGCTTTGCCCTGAGCAAGCCGCGGCCGGCGCGCTCATTCTGCATGCAATACGAGGACGACTGGAATTTCGTCCACCGGCTCATGGAAAGCGAAGGGCTGTTCGGCTACTTCGAGCAGGCCAGCGACGGCAAGTCGCATACCCTTGTCGTCACAGACAGCCTCGATACATTCCAGCCGCTTTCGCGCCAGACCGTCGAGTTCTATCGCGCGGGCACGAATAGCGAAACTGATGCCCTGGTGCAGTGGTCGGGCACACGAACACTTCAAAGCACAACACTCACGACCCGTACCTTCGATTACAAGGCACCGGCTTCCGCTGCTAATCCAAAAGGCACAAACATCCCGACGCTTCCCACGCAGGGAAACCTGCCCCAGCAAGCCGAGGTATATGAGTACACGGGTGCTTACACCTACGGCAGCCAGGACCGGGGTGATGCCCTCTCAAAAATCAGGATGGAAGAATGGGAATCGCGGGCGAAGCGTTTTTACGGTTCCGGCGGCGTGCGGCGGATGGATGCCGGTCGCTGGTTTGAACTGGATGACCACCCTGACCACGCCACGGATAGTGGGCAGAACCGGCAATTCGCCATTATCGAGGTGGCATGGTTCATTGAAAACAACCTGCCGGTGTCCAGTCAGGCCGCCGATTTTCCGCACAGCCTGAAAAGCGAACTGACGACGGTCAGATCGAGCCACGCCTCTGAAGAGGGATTGAAGGTCAGACACGCTGATGGCAGCGAAGGCTTTTTCCTCGTTGAGGTCGAAGCGCAACGCAAAGTTGTGCCGTATCGTAGCCCGTTTGAACATCACAAGCCGGTAATGCATCTGCAGTCAGTGATTGTTGTCGGACCGGCAAATGAAGAGGTCTATACCGACCAACTCAATCGCATCAAGGTCCGCTTTCATTGGGACCGGCTCAATGACGGCGACGAAAAAGCATCATGCTGGGTGCGGGTTGCCATGTCCGATACCGGTGGTGGATATGGCGGTGTGCATGTCCCAAGAGTCGGCGAAGAGGTCCTGATTAACTGGGTTGACGGCGATTGCGACAGGCCGCTCGTAACAGGCCGGGTTTACAACGGCGCAACACAACCGCACTGGCATTCCAATGGGTTGCTCTCTGGCTACAAGTCCAAGGAATATCAGGGCAGCGGCTACAACCAGATGGTAATGGATGACTCGACGGGACAGAATCGCGTTCATCTCTATAGCGCCAGCACGAATGCGCATTTACACTTGGGCTATCTTATTGAGCAGACCGGCAACACGCGCGGGTCATATGTAGGCAGTGGTTTTGACCTGAAGTCGGACGCCTATGGTGCTGTCCGTGCAGGCCAAGGGCTCTATGTCACCACCCATCCACCAACCAGTCAACCGTTGGATGCCCGCGAAGCAGGTGCACAACTGGTGAATTCGGAAAGTGTGCTCGAAGCACTGTCTGATGCGAGCACCGCGCACCAGGCTGAAAGCCTCAAGGAGGGCTACGACTCGCTCAAGTCATTCACCGACGCGACACAAAGCAGCGTTGCAGGATCAGCGTCGGGCGGCAAGACCGCAGGCGGCGGCACGGGCAATGCCAATGCATTCAAGGAGCCCGTCATGCTGTTTGCGAGTCCGTCCGGTGTTGCCCTGTCCACGCAGAAATCCGTTCACATCGCGAGCGATGCACAGACGAACCTCGTCAGCGGGCAAAGCACGCACATTGCGACGGGCAAATCGCTGATCGCGAGCATAGCGGAAAAACTCAGCCTGTTCGTGCAGAACGCCGGGATGAAGCTCTTCGCGGCCAAGGGCAAGGTCGAGATACAGGCGCACTCGGACAACATCGAACTGACGGCCCAGAGGACGATGAAGTTGCTGTCAGCAACGGAAAAGATTGAGGCGGCGGCAAAGCAGGAAATCCTGCTGACATCTGGCGGCGCCTATATCCGAGTCAAGGACGGCAACATCGAGATTCACGCGCCCGGCAAGATTGAAATAAAGGGCGCCCAACACGCGTTTAGCGGGCCTACGTCACATGCTGAACAAATGAACACCTGGCCAGATATGCCCAACGATGAGCAGTTTATTCTTCGCCATCAGGGCACAGGCGAACCCATGGCGAACCGAAAATTCCAGATTACGCGTGGTGATGGGACTCTCATTACCGGTCGCACCGATGCGGAGGGACGTACGGGCATACAGAAAAGCTCGTCCTACGAGCAACTCGTCCTTAAGTATCTTCCTGAGGTGGACTAATGGCTGATCAGAATCGAACGCTGGTTCACTATCACGACGACGACGGCTTACCCTGCTGGATATCTGAGACCTCGCCGGTCAGCATGACTGCCCGCGCAGAATGTCTGGTGCCCCCTGATCGGATAATTCCGGTTGTGTTCGTGCCCGGTATCATGGGGTCTAACCTCAAAGCAATTGATGCGTCGAAAGCACAGCAGGTTTCGAACATATGGAGGCCGGATGCCACAAGCGCGGTCGTCAAGATCATCAAGCTCAGCCCCGCCGACCGCCAGATTGTGTTCGATCCCAGAAACACCAAGGTTGACGACGATCTGGTTGTGAACGGGACCAGAGTTGTTAAGCCCACCAACGGGTTCAGCGATGCACTGCTAAAGACTCGCGGGTGGGGCACGGTTTACTGGAGCAGCTATGGGCCATTCCTGGAATATCTCGAACGCGAGTTGAACAACGTGGTGAAGTGGAATCCCGCGTTCAAGCAGGTGCTTCCTGAAGCCAGCTGGTTGCCTTTTCAGGGGGACGGCATTAATGTCCAAAGCGACGATAAAGCTCATCTGTTGAAGCTCGGCGTTGACGAATTGAAACAGGTCGGCAAATACTGGTATCCCGTGCACGCGGTCGGGTACAACTGGCTGCAATCGAACGAGCAGTCCGGAAAGTACCTCGCCCGCGAGATTGACAATATCCTCGCTCACTATCGTAGTAAATGGGGAAGTAAGGCTGTCAAAAAGGTCATTCTCGTTACGCATTCGATGGGAGGCCTGGTTGCGCGGGCTGCAGTGCATCCGAAAATGGGTAACGCTCAGGACCGTGTCCTCGGCATCCTGCATGGCGCGATGCCGGCACTGGGCGCACCGGCTGCCTACAAGCGAATGAAAGCAGGCAATGAACGCGCTAGCATGTCCCCGATTAGCTTCGCAACGTGGCTTTTCCTTGGAGCTTATGGTTGGGATGTGACGCCGGTATTGGCGCAGGCACCTGGCGGTTTGCAGCTATTGCCGAATCAGGACTATCCGGGTGGGTGGCTGACGATCAAGGTCAATAGCGACGTGTATCGCATCGATGGCAACCCGTACAAATCAGTCTATTCCGAAAGAGATAAATGGTGGCGACTAGTGAATCCGGCGTGGTTAAATCCCGCCAGCATAGGCGGCGCACTTACGCCAACGGGGCAAACACGAGCTGGCGGCAGCGACGGTGTTGCGTGGGCGAAATACATGAATTGTCTGCAGAGCGCCGAGAATTTTCACGCAACGCTCCAGAATAGCTACCACCCCCAAACCTATGCATTTTACGGAGCCGATTCGGGGCACCAGTCGTGGGGGAAAATCCAGTGGAACATCGGCACTGAGCGTTATGTCATGCGTGGTCCGATGTCAGTGTTCGACACAGACGCCGAGCTCAAGACGTTGGCGCTGAATGGCAAACCCGGAAACGACGACGGTGCGGGAACGATCGAAGCGACTGCGAATGCCTCGTGGATGGGAGACATTCACGAGCGATTCGAAATACAGCCTGCAGGATCGAACGGTGATGGCACCGTACCGCGCGAGTCCGGACTCGCGCCCGGAAAAACCGGCAGTGCTATCGAGCAATTTTCGCTCAAGGGTTTCGATCATCAAGGTGCGTACATGACAGAAATACATGACGTGATGGCTGTGTCAAAGTACGCGATTGCCAAGATCGCGCAGAAGGCCGATTGGGGAGATGCATGAATCGTACGGGCCTCGTTGCCACAATACTGGCAGCATCATTTCTAATTCCTTTGCTGGGTTGCAGTAACCGTCAGGATTCCACCATGAGTGCGTCTTCTACAACCGCCAACGCTGCGCCGCTCAAGACGGTGTGTGTCGGACGGTACACAATAGATATCCCCCATTCGGCAACGAATGTGCGTCTGGTACAAAGCTTTAAGGGTATCAACATAGATGTGTTCTACCCTGTGAATCAGCAGCAGCTTCATGACGAAGCGGCGCATAAGATTGCAAGCGACGCTGAAGTAACCGACTTCCAGCCCAAGCAGGTTGTCTCACAAGGCGACAATGCGGCTGACCCGGTTCAGGTCTGGCAAAGCGGAAATGATCTCTATACTGTGCGTGGAACGACTCTGAAGCAGGACACGGGTTTCCTTTTCAGTATCGAGGTCACAAACGATTCTGTTCAAGGTGCGAAAGTGGCGATCTCACAGCTCATCCAGGAGACCCGACTTCGCGACCCATTTGCTGTCCCATCTGAGCAGGGGTTTTGCATAGAGCGAGGTTTTATTCCGGGTGGCTACGCGGGCGGCGAGACGGCATCGATTTCGGTCGACTTATCTGGTCCCGATGCGTCACTTATGATGAGCACCAATACTGAGGCCAAAAATACTGGCGGCAATCTTCTTGCCCGCATGAGCAACCTGCCAGTCCCGCTTGCTAACCTGGTGTCCAGTGACACAGAAATCTTGCGACGTGGCGGCAAGGTCGTTGCGGGACGGGAAGGCGACGAATATGGTTACGCGGTCAAGCAGTCAAAAGACGTTTCGCTGGAATGGAGTGCGCTAACTGGCAACGATCACGCGACCGAGCCGACGATGAAGATTGCCATGGATACGCGCTCAGCGGTGCCTGAAAGCGGACGACCGGCGTTGATGACATTCTGGGATGATGTACTGAAATCGGTGAAGCGTCGGTAAGAGAATAAATGTCATGGAACGACATTTCATCTTGAACGGTGACACGACGACAGCTAACGGCACCGTCCACGCTACGCCGACCACGATTCAACTGAACGGGCAGGATGTTGCACACGAAGGGGACAATGTGACATGTCCGGCCTGCAATACGACCGGGAAAATCCAATGCGATGGTCCCCGTCAGATGATGACTGCACCTGATGGACGGCATGCCGCCCTCAGTGACGATCTGTGTATCTGCGGGTGCCGTCCACCGCCGAGGTTGGTGGCATCACAAAACATGATGTCTACCGAAGCATAGTGTTAAGGATTCCACTTTTATAAACCGGTTCCAACGCGTCCGACATGTCCGGGAAATTCGATATTTCGCCGTGATAGTTTGATCATCCGTGCATGGAGCTGACGGGGCCAACCGGCGCGAACCTGCCAGAAGTGGTCGTTCGAAATACCGGCATTAATCGTCGACAATCGGCCATCCATAGCCGGAATAAAAACGCGATTCAGCAATGTCTGGTCAATTCTTATGCGTGTGCTTCACAAGCGACTCGTAGATGCGGGTAAAGAGCGAAGCCAAAGGGCTGTGAAGGAACGGGAGGAACTGAAATTCGACGAATTCCAAAAATCATTCGACTCGATGCTCGACAGGCAGGAGAAACCCGTGAGACGCAGAGTTCAGAGCGACGTGTTCGAGCGCACCGGTATGACGTTCGGATTTAAGGAAGCAGGACGTTTCCTCAAGCGAGCACATGAGCTTGCTGATGTCGATGGGCGAGGTAAGGCGGGATGCGGTGTTGGAGCGTGTGGCGGGAAACGTGGAACGAGAAATCGTCCATCCGTGGACCGTTATCTTTGATAAAACAGCCAATTGGTGTCGTTTACGACATCAATTGGTGAACTCCACAACGGGTGAATCGGCTGGAACCCTTGTCAGGGTTGGTGCGCCCGGCTGGGATCGAACCAGCAACCCCTGCCTTCGGAGGGCAGTACTCTATCCATTGAGCTACGGGCGCTTCAACACGAAAGCGCGGCAACCTGAACAGGACCGACGCCAAAGCGAGACCGAAAGGATACCCGGTTTCGGCCAAACCGTCCACCGGACGGCCTGCATGGCGGGATCTGGTGCTCCCCTGGCAGCGCCGGCCGCACCCCGCGATGCGGGTAAACGCCTGCTGAACACCTCGCCGCCGCCCCTCGCCGCCATCGAAACCTTGCGTCTATAATCGTCCGTGCCTGAATTAAGAAAAAGAAGTTGCCGTCACGCTGTACCGCTCACATACCCACGGAGACGAGACAAGCATGAGCGAAGCACCACACGAAGCCCCAATCAAAACCCCCGGGCAGCTCATCGCCGCGATCATTGCCAGTTTTGCGGTACCGATCGTTATCATCATTCTGCTCGTGATCTACGTCGATAATTCGACACGCACTGGCGCTGGTACGGACAGTCTCTCCGAAGCCGAGGTCAACGCGCGCATCAAGCCGTTCGCCCAGGTCGACATTCGCGACGCTAATGCGCCGCGCGTCTACAAGACCGGCGAAGAGGTCTACAAGGCCGTTTGCTCGGCGTGTCACGCGACCGGTGCGGCAGGTGCGCCGAAATTCACCAATACCGCCGACTGGGCGCCGCGCATTTCGCAAGGCTTCGACACGCTGTGGCACACGGCCCTCGCCGGCAAGGGTGCGATGCCCCCGCGCGGCGGCACCAGCCCGGACGACTACAGCGACTTCGAAATCGCCCGCGCGGTGGTTTACATGGCGAACAATGCCGGCGCGAGCTTCCCTGAACCGGCGCAACCGGCAGCGGGTGCGGCAGCAGCAGCCTCGGGTGCTGCCGCTGCGGTGCAAGCAGGCGCTTCGGACACAGGAGCCGCACAGGCGGCCGCCGCGATGGCGGCCATGGCAAGCGTGCCGCAAGCGGCCGCACCGGCAGCAGGCGGGACGCAAAGCGCGGACGCCTCGCAAGCCGGCAAGGCGCTGTATCAGCAGGTCTGCCAGGCGTGTCACGCGGCCGGCGTGCTGAACGCGCCGAAGTTCGGCGACAAGGAAGCCTGGGCAGCGCGTCTGAAAGACCCAATCGACACGGTCTACAACTACGCACTGCATGGCAAGGGCGCGATGCCGCCCAAAGGCGGTTCCACTGCCTCCGACGCAGACGTAAAGGCCGCCGTCGATTACATGGTGAGCGCGGCGAAATAAGCCGCTTCCGGCGGTTATTGCAGAGCAAAAAAATCCCTGCACCGTGACGACACGGGCAGGGATTTTTCATTCAAGGCTTCTGCAACAGCGCCTTCAAACTCGCAAGCCGGTCTTTCGGCGACATCGGCGCTTCTTCGGGCGTCGGCGGCGGCGCGTCGTCGAGCAGCATCTCGGGGATGAAGCGCGACGGCTCGCACACCACCGTTTCACGCGCCCGCTTGCGCTTCTTGCACCAGTTCAGATGCAGGCTGCGCTGCGCACGCGTGATCGCAACGTACATCAGACGGCGCTCTTCCTCGATGCGCTCGTCGTCGATCGGCTCGTCGTCGGGGCCGCCGCGGTGCGGCATGATGCCTTCTTCGACGCCCACCAGAAACACGTGCGGATACTCCAGCCCCTTCGACGCATGCACGGTCGAGAGCCGTACCGCGTCAGGATCTTCTTCGCGACCTTCGAGCATCGACATCAGCGCCACAGTCTGGATCAGGCCGAGCAGATTCTTGCCGGTGTCGCCGAGGCCGTCGGCGGTATCGTAGCCGGTTGCTTCGCTATTCCCTGAGCCCTCGGGCTCAGCCTTGGTGCCCTTGCGCTTCAACCATTCCATGAATTCGAGCACGTTCTGCCACTTGGACTGCGCCTGACGTTCGTCGAAGGCGTCGTACAGATAGGCTTCGTAGTGAATCGCGTCCATCAGTTCGTCGAGCAGCGGGCCGGCGGCATCCTTCTCGGCGCGGTCGGTGAGGCGCTGCATGAAGTCGCAGAACACGCGCATCGGTTCGATCTGGCGCGGCGACAGGCGCGCCTCGATGCCGCCCATGTAGACCGCTTCGAAGAGCGACACCTTCGCCTGGCCCGCGAACGAGCCGAGCGCTTCGAGCGTCGTATTGCCGACGCCGCGGCGCGGCGTAGTGATCGCGCGGATGAACGCGGGGTCATCATTCGCGTTGGCGATCAGCCGCAGATACGCGCAGATATCCTTGATCTCGGCTTTGTCGAAGAACGACTGGCCGCCCGACAGCACATACGGGATCCGTTCACGACGCAGAACCTGCTCGAAAATGCGCGCCTGAAAGTTGCCGCGATACAGGATCGCGTAGTCGCGGAAATTCGCACGCCGCTCGAACTTGTGCGCGGACAGACGGAACACGACGGACTCGGCCTCGTGCTCTTCGTCGTTGCAAGGCGTGACGGTGATCGTGTCGCCCATGCCGTGTTCAGACCACAGCTTCTTTTCGAACAGCTTCGGATTGTTCGCGATGACGTTGTTTGCGGCGGTGAGAATGCGCACCGTCGAACGGTAATTCTGCTCGAGCTTCACCAGATGAAGCTTGGGGAAATCCTTGCCGAGCTGCGCGAGGTTTTCCAGTGTCGCGCCGCGCCAGCCGTAGATCGCCTGGTCGTCGTCACCCACCGCAGTGAACGCGGCGCGCGGGCCGGCGAGTTGCTTGAGCAGCTCGTACTGACACGCGTTGGTGTCCTGATACTCGTCGATCAGCAGATAGCGCAGCTTGTTCTGCCAGCGGTCGCGCACCGGCTCGTTCTTCGCGAACAGTTCGGCGGGCAGACGGATCAGGTCGTCGAAATCGACAGCCTGATAGGCATGCAGCGTCGCCACGTAGTTGCGATAGACGATCGCGGCCTGATGTTCATCTTCGTTCGCGGCAATCGAGATCGCCTCTTCCGGCATGATCATGCCGTTCTTCCACAGCGAGATGATCGACTGGATCTTGCGGATGAAGCCCTTGTCCGTCGAGCCGACCTGTTCCTGGATCATGCCGAAGCAGTCGTCCGAATCCATGATCGAGAACTGCGGCTTGAGGCCGACGTGTTCCGCTTCCTGTCGCAGAATCTGCACGCCGAGCGAGTGGAAGGTGCAGACCGTCAACTGATTGACGGGCACTTTGCGGCCTTCCTTGCCGGGCGTGGTGAGCGTCTTGCCTTCGAGCAGTTTGCCGACGCGCTCGCGCATTTCCAACGCGGCCTTGTTCGTGAACGTGACAGCGGCGATATGGCGCGGCTCGAAGCCTTTGGCCTCGATCAGGTGCGCGATTTTCTGCGTGATCACGCGCGTCTTGCCGCTGCCTGCGCCGGCGAGCACGAGACACGGACCGTCAAGATAACGGACCGCTTCATTTTGAGCGGGGTTCAGGCCTGCGGACATCGTCTGTGGATGGGTATTGCGGTTGAGGGCGCTTAGGTGCGGAATCGCGAGACCGAAGGCCCGGGGGCATGCTGCGCGGGGCGGGCGGCTGGAACGGCGCCGCGTGTACCGCGGGGTTCCGGCTCGCTACGCTCCGCGCGAGAGGAGCGATGTTAACACGGATGACTGAAGCGGACGCCGTGACAGACGCCACTGACAACCGCCCTCGACGCCGCTGACAGTCTGCCTTCGGGACATGCCACAATTACAGTGTTGCGCGCCGTCGCCGCGGTGGCAAAGCGGCGCGCCGTTTTTGCAGGAATACACGCATGTCCGCATCGCTGAAGATTGGATTGATGGGTTACGGTTTTGCCGGCGCGACCTTTCACGCGCCGGTGATCGAGCATTGCGGGCGAGCCAGCGTCGCGGCCATCGCGACGAGTCAGCCCGAACACGCGCTGGCCGATTATCCGCACGCGAAGGTGGTGGCCGATCTCGACGCGCTGCTGGCGCTGGAAGAAATCGACTGCGTCGTGATCGCGACACCCAATGACACGCACTTCGACCTGGCGCGCCGCACGCTGGAGGCGGGCAAGCACGTGGTGGTCGACAAGCCGGTCACGCTGACTGCCGCGGATGCCCACACGCTCGCCAACATTGCGCTCGCCCGCGGCAAGCTGTTCGTGCCCTTTCACAACCGCCGCTGGGACGGTGATTTTCTGACCGTGCGGGACCTGCTCGCCGGTAGAGAGTTGGGGCGCGTCACGCAATACGAATCGCATTTCGACCGTTTCCGGCCGGAGGTTCGGCAGCGTTGGCGCGAGGAGGCTTCGCGTGGTGGCGGTTTGCTATTCGACCTTGGACCGCACCTGATCGATCAGGCATTGGCGTTGTTCGGCGCACCGCAGACCGTGTCCGCAACCGTTCGGACGCATCGCGACCAGGCCAGCGCGCCGGACTACGTGCACATTCAACTGGGGTACGGTGAGTTCGAAGTGGTGTTGCATGCCAGCGCGTTGACTGCGCTTGTCGCACCGAGGTTTGCGATCCACGGCACGCAGGGGAGCTATGTGAAACACGGGCTCGATACGCAGGAAGATCAGTTGAAAGCCGGCTTGCGGCCTGGCGATGACGGGTTCGGCGCCGGCAATGCGGCGGGGGTACTGCGTGTGATCGAAGGCGATCAGGAAGTGGAGCGGGAAGTGCCTACGCGCAACGGAGAATACGTCGGCTTTTATATTGCCTTGGCCGACGCCATTCAGAACGGCGTGAAATTTCCGGTCAGCGCTCAGGACGCGGTCGACGTGATGACGATTATCGAGCTGGCCGCCAGGAGTTCGGAAGAAGGCACCCGGCTGCCGTTTGAGCGTATTCGCTAAATTTTGCCTAAGGGGCGCTTTCTGGCTATCTGGCGGCGGCACACTGGCAATGCCGCCGCCCATGGCAAAAAGCCTGACAACCCCGAAAGGAACATAACGTTACAAATAACCCCGTGTTCGCGGTCAGCGCGAATCCCCGGCAATCCGTTGCTACCCCAGTAGCACCACAAAACGACAACGACTTCCGGAGAGTCCATGCCACGTATCGTCCGCGCAGTAGCAGCATGCGCATTGCTCAGCTCCCTGGCCGCCTGCGTGGTGGCCCCCCAGCAACCCGCGCCGGCACCGCGCCCGAACCCGCAGCAGATCGCGGACCAGCGCCTGAACCAGGTTAACGGCCGTATCGACAACCTGAGCCGCCGCATCGACGTTCGCGTCAACCAAGGCTACTACCCGCCCCCACAAGGCGGCGCGCTGCATCACCGCCTCGACGTGATCCGTCAGGAAGCTCATGACATGGCGGCGCAACACGGCGGCGGCCTGTCCGGCGACGAACAGCGCGTGCTGAACCAGGAACTGGACAACGCGGCGCACGCCATCGGCGAATAAATCGGCGAATAATCGCGCCGGTTCAGGCACCGAAGCAAAGAGGCGCGGGCATCACGTCCCGCGCTTTTTTTGACATTCGCGATCCCCCAGCGGCACCCCCATGCCCCTTGCAGGCCTTTATTTGACAAGCCCCCGACCCTCGCGTACATTCGCCGCACGCGTCGGGAGAGCGTGCTGGCCGCAGAGAATCGCAGGCCGCGCCGCCGAAGGGGCACACCCGCAAACTCTCAGGCAAAAGGACCGACCGCGTCGAAAAACCCGCGCCCAGGCAACATCAAGGCACCGGTTTTTCGCACTCTGGAGAGCGGCAGTAGCCATCTGCGCCGCGTACATCGAACGTACGTCGAGCGGATTCTGGCAAGCTGCCCACCGAAGGGGCGCGCGTTTCACCGTAGCGATCACGGCTTCACCATCGCACGGCGGCGCAATCTCTCAGGTATCGAGGACAGAGGGGCCATGCAACGCAATCGCTCGCAGCCAGCAGGCCGCGAGGCGTAGCGCCGCGTGGCCTTTTTTGTTTCGCGAGATGCCCGAGGCCCCATGACCGAACTCAAACACACCCCGCTCAACGCCACCCATCGTGCGTTCAACGCCCGCATGGTCGATTTTGGCGGCTGGGACATGCCCGTCAACTACGGCTCGCAGATCGACGAACACCGCGCCGTGCGCACCGACGCCGGCATGTTCGACGTCTCGCACATGTGCGTCGTCGATTTTACCGGCGAGCGCGTGCGCGCCTTCTTCGAATACGCGCTGGCGAATAACGTCGCCAAGCTGCAAACGCCGGGCCGTGCGCTCTACTCCTGTCTGCTGAACCCGAATGGCGGCGTGATCGACGATCTGATCGTCTATTACTTCGGCGAAGATCACTTCCGCGTGGTCGTCAACGCCGGCACCGCCGATAAAGATATCGCCTGGTTCGGCCAGCTCAACGCCGAAGGCAGCTTCGGCCTGACCATCACGCCGCGCCGCGATTACGCGATCGTCGCCGTGCAAGGCCCGAACGCCCGCGAAAAAGTCTGGCAAACCGTGCCGGCCGCGCGCGCCGCCACTGAAGCATTGAAGCCGTTCAATGCAGCGCGCGTCGACGACACGCCGTTCGGCGAACTCACCGTTGCCCGCACCGGCTACACCGGTGAAGACGGCTTCGAAATCATCGTCCCGGCGGATCACGTCGAAGCGCTGTGGAACGCGCTGCAAGCACAAGGCGTGCGGCCCGCCGGTCTCGGCGCGCGCGATACGCTGCGTCTCGAAGCCGGCATGAACCTGTACGGCCAGGATATGGACGACAACGTCTCGCCGCTCGACGCCGGCCTCGCCTGGACCGTCGATCTGACCTCGCCACGCGAATTCGTCGGTAAGGGCAAGCTCGAAGCCGACGGCTCGCAGGCCGCGTTCGTCGGTCTGATCCTGCTGAAGGAAAACGGCAAGGCAGCGGGCGTGCTGCGCGCTCACCAGAAAGTCGTCACGCCGCAGGGCGTTGGCGAAATCACCAGCGGCACTTTTTCACCCACGATGCAGGAATCGATCGCCTTTGCGCGCGTGCCGAAAGGCGTGCAGCCGGGCGACACCGTTCATGTCCAGATTCGTGACAAAAACGTTCCCGCAAGCGTGGTAAAACTGCCGTTCGTGCGCAACGGCAAGGTGCTCGCAGTTTAAGCAGCCGGCGCGCGCGTCTAACTTTTTAAGTCACTACCGAATCACACCGCATAGGAGCATCCGATGAGCATCCCGGCCGATCTGAAATACACCGAATCGCACGAGTGGGTCCGCACCGAAGCGGACGGCACGCTGACGGTCGGCATCACCGACCATGCGCAAGAAGCGCTCGGCGACATCGTCTTCTTCGAAGTCCAGGAACTGGGCAAGACCGTCAACGCTGGCGACACCGTCGCCGTGATCGAGTCGGTGAAGGCCGCTTCCGATATCTACGCGCCGGTTTCGGGCGAAATCATCGAAGCGAATCCGGCCGTCACCGATACGCCGGATGGCGTCAACAGCGCGCCGTACGACAACTGGCTCTTCAAGATCAAGCCGGCCGCGGACGCATCGCTGGACCGCCTGATCGACGCGGACGCATATTCGAAAGCGATCGGCGCCTGATTCATCGCAAGTTGCACCATTACGTTTAAACCCGACAGGCGCGGCGCGTCCGATTCAATCGTCGAACGGACGCCCGCACCGGCAGGAACAACCTCATGAAGCTCGAACACCCGGATCGTCTGATGAACCGCACTCCTCTCTCGCTCGCCGCGCTCGAAGTGCATGACGCCTTCGCTGAACGGCACATCGGCCCGGATTCGGCCGACCAGCATGCGATGCTCGAAGCCCTCGGCTTCGCGTCGCGCGCCGCGCTGATCGACGCCGTCATTCCGAAGACGATCCGCCGCACCGAAACGCTGCCGCTCGGCCCCTTCGCCCAGCCGAAGAGCGAAGCGGAAGCGCTCGCCGCGTTGCGTGAGCTGGCGGACAAAAACCAGGTGTTCCGCTCGTACATCGGGCAGGGCTATTACAACGCGCACACCCCGGCGGTGATCCTGCGTAACGTGCTGGAAAATCCGGCGTGGTACACCGCGTACACGCCGTATCAGCCGGAAATCTCGCAGGGCCGTCTGGAAGCGCTGCTGAACTTCCAGCAGATGATCGTCGACCTCACCGGTCTGGCGATTTCGAACGCATCGCTGCTCGACGAAGCCACCGCCGCCGCCGAAGCGATGACGCTGCTGCAACGCGTCGGCAAACCGAAATCGAACGTGTTTTACGTCGCCGACGACGTGCTGCCGCAAACCATCGAAGTGGTGAAGACACGCGCCACGCCGGTCGGCATCGAGGTTAAAGTGGGCCCGGCTGCGGACGCCGCGACCGCGAATGCGTTCGGCGTGCTGCTGCAATACCCTGGCGTGAACGGCGACGTGCGCGACTACCGCGCACTCGCTGATGCAATCCACGCAGCGGGCGGCCACGTAGTGGTCGCCGCCGACCTGCTCGGGCTGACCGTGCTCACGCCGCCGGGCGAATGGGGCGCGGACGTGGCCGTCGGCAACACGCAGCGTTTCGGCGTGCCGGTAGGTTTCGGCGGCCCGCACGCGGCTTACCTCGCCGTTCGCGACGAGTTCAAGCGTCAGATGCCCGGCCGTCTCGTCGGCGTGACCGTCGACGCGCAAGGCAATCCGGCGTTGCGTCTCGCGCTGCAAACGCGTGAGCAGCATATCCGCCGCGAGAAGGCGACCTCGAACGTGTGCACCGCGCAAGCGCTGCTCGCGATCATGGCCAGCATGTACGCGGTCTATCACGGCCCACACGGCCTGAAGACGATCGCGCTGCGTGTGAACCGCATCGCGGCGTTGCTGGCTGAAGGCGCGAAGCAACTCGGCTATACGCTCGTCAACGAAACCTTCTTCGACACGCTCACTTTCGAAGCCGGCGCGCGCACGCAAGCGCTGCACGACGCTGCGAAGGCGAAGCGCATCAACCTGCGCCGCGTCAGCGACACGCAAGTCGGCCTGTCGATCGACGAAACCACGACGCGTCACGATCTGGCCGATCTGCTCGCCGTGTTTGCCGAAGCAGCCGGCGCCAAAGACGTGCCGAAAGTCGACGCGCTCGACGCAACCATTACCGCTTCGAACACCGCGTCGGTACCCGCCGCGCTTGAACGCACCAGCGCGTACCTCACGCACCACGTGTTCAACCGCCACCATTCCGAAACGGAAATGCTGCGCTATCTGCGCAGCCTGTCCGACAAGGACCTCGCGCTCGACCGCTCGATGATCCCGCTCGGCTCGTGCACGATGAAGCTGAACGCGACGTCGGAAATGCTGCCCGTCACGTGGCCCGAATTCGGCCAGATCCATCCGTTCGCGCCGGCTGAGCAAACCCTCGGCTACCGCGAAATGATCGATCAACTCGAAGAGATGCTGGTCGCGGCAACCGGCTATGCAGCGGTGTCGCTGCAACCGAACGCCGGCTCGCAGGGCGAATACGCCGGCCTGTTGATCATCCACGCTTACCACGCGTTGCGCGGCGAAGCGCATCGCAACGTCTGCCTGATTCCCGCTTCGGCGCACGGCACGAACCCGGCGTCGGCGCAAATGGCCGGCATGCAGGTCGTGGTGGTCGCGTGCGACGCGCAAGGCAACGTCGATATCGAAGACCTGAAGAAGAAGGCGGATCAGCACGCCGACAAGCTCGCGGCAATCATGATCACGTACCCGTCCACGCACGGCGTGTTCGAGGCGAACGTCCGCGAAATCTGCGAGATCGTGCATGCGCACGGCGGTCAGGTCTACGTGGACGGCGCGAACATGAACGCAATGGTCGGCCTGTGTGCGCCGGGCCAATTCGGCGGCGACGTCTCGCATCTGAACCTGCACAAGACCTTCTGCATTCCGCACGGCGGCGGCGGACCGGGCGTCGGTCCGGTCGCAGTCGGCGCGCATCTCGCGCAATTCCTGCCAAATCAGATTTCGTCGGGCTATGAGCGCGCGCCGAACGGTATTGGCGCTGTGTCGGGCGCACCGTACGGTTCCGCGTCGATCCTGCCGATTTCGTGGATGTACATCGCGATGATGGGCGCGAAGAACCTCACGGCTGCCACCGAAACCGCGATCCTCAACGCGAACTACGTCGCGAACAAACTCGCGCCGCACTATCCGGTGCTGTATTCGGGCCCGGGCGGACTGGTCGCGCACGAATGCATTCTCGACCTGCGCCCGATCAAGGAAACCAGTGGCATTACCGTCGACGACGTCGCCAAGCGCCTCGCCGACTACGGCTTCCACGCACCGACCATGAGCTTCCCGGTGCCGGGCACGCTGATGGTCGAGCCGACCGAATCGGAGTCGAAAGAAGAACTCGATCGCTTCATCGAAGCGATGATCGCGATCCGCGAGGAAATTCGCGCTGTAGAAGAGGGCCGCTCGGACCGCGAAGACAATCCGCTGAAACACGCACCGCATACGGCAGCGGTGGTTATCGCGAACGACTGGAAGCATGCGTATGCGCGCGAAACCGCCGCGTATCCGCTGCCCACGCTGATCGCGAAGAAGTACTGGCCGCCGGTCGGCCGAGCGGACAATGTGTACGGCGACCGCAATCTGTTCTGCTCCTGCGTGCCGATAGCCGATTACGAGTAAGCATGGCCTTGACCGCGCATCGCCTGAAGGTTGTAAGCAGGCGTTGCGCGGTTCTGTCGCTTGTGTCCGCAAACGGCTAACATCACACACCGAATCAGCCTAACGAGGAGTTTCGCATGGCGCGAAAGGTGCGATTGATGCAAAGCCGGACCGGAGCAAGGCGAGCCCAGACATGGCAGCAGACTTGCACACTGTTGTTAGCAGGCGCAGCAGTGCTGCTGCTGCCGCTGCGACAGGCGCAAGCCGCAATGAATTTTTGTGCAGCGCCCGCGCTGCAAACCAGCGAGCGCACGAATGCCGATCCAGGGGTCAAAGCACTGGTGAGCAACGTGCAGGCGCATCTGAACGACCCGCCGCATGCGTTGGCGAAACTGCATACCGAAGGCACGCTGCCGCACGAAGGCATTTACGATCAAAGCGTCGAGGCGGAGAAGGATCTCGATCTGCTGCGTGACGCCGCGCTCGCATGGCGCGCGACGAGCGACGACCGTTATCTGAAGCTGGTCGACCGCTTGCTGTATGCGTGGGTCACGACTTATCAACCCAGTTTCAATCCGATCGACGAAACCCATTTCGAAGGCCTCATCCTCGCCTACGACATGACCGCGAGCGCGTTGCCGGTGAAGACGCGCAACGCATCGATGGCGTTCCTGACGAAGCTCGCGAACGGCTACATCGGGCAGATCGATGCACAGCCGCGACCGCTCAAGGGCACGTTCAAGAACAACTGGCAAAGCCACCGGATCAAACTGATCTCGATGGCCGCGTTCACGCTGGATAACCGCAAGATGATCAATGCGGCGCAGCGCCTGTTCGACGAGCATATCGGCGACAACATCGCGCCGGACGGCTCGACATTCGACTTCGGCGAACGCGACGCGCTGCACTACGTCACCTACGACCTGCAGCCGCTCGTGATCGCTGCGCTCGCCGCGCGCCGCCACAACCGCAACTGGTTGCCGGAGAAGGGGGCGAACGGCGCCTCGCTGGCAGTCGCACTGAACTGGCTCACGCCATACGCGGACGGCAGCAAGACGCATGAAGAATTCGTGCATTCGAACGTTCCGTTCGATGCCAGACGTCGCGAGGCCGGTTTGCCTGGCTATTCGGGTCAATGGGACCCGAAAAACGCGACGGAACTGTTTCACCTAGCGGCGCGTCTCGACGGACGCTATACGCCGATCGCGCTGCAGCTCGCACCGACGCCACCCGCGTGGCTCGCCGTGTGTTTGCCGCTGCCGGCGCGCTAAACTAACTTTTATCAGCAGGGAGCAGTAAATGGCAGTCAGCGTGTTCGATCTCTTCAAAATCGGCATCGGTCCGTCCAGTTCGCATACGGTTGGGCCGATGCGCGCGGCGCTGATGTTCGCGCAAGGACTCGACCGCGACGGGCTGCTGGGCGCGACGGCATCAGTGAAAGTGGATCTGTACGGTTCGCTCGGCGCGACCGGCAAGGGGCACGGCACCGATCGCGGCGTGATGCTCGGTTTGATGGGCGATGCGCCCGACACGGTCGATCCGGACACGATCGTGCAACGGCTTGAAGCAGTTAAGGCGTCGCGCAAGCTCGCCTTGCTCGGCACGCACGACGTACCGTTCGTCCAGAAAGATCACATTTCGTTTTATCGCCAGGCGCTGTCCGAGCATCCGAACGGCCTGATACTGCGTGCGTTCGATGCGCAGGGCGAGACGCTGCGCGAGTCGACGTATCTGTCGGTGGGCGGCGGTTTTGTGGTGACGGCGGGCGCGCCGAACACGAAGGTGCTAAGCGCCGTCGAACAATTGCCGCATTCGTTTCGCAGCGGCAACGAATTGCTCGAACTGTGCGATTCGACCGGCAAGAGCATCGCGCAACTGATGTGGGAAAACGAACGCGTCTGGCGTACGGAAGAGGAGATACGTTCCGGCTTGCTGAAGATCTGGAACGTGATGCAGTCCTGTGTGTCGCGCGGTTGCGGCATCAACAATCCGGGTGCAGACGGTAACTTGCCCGGCCCGTTCCAGGTGAAGCGCCGTGCGCCGCAGTTGTACCGCGCGTTGTCGGGTAATCCTGAGCTGGCGCTACGCGATCCGCTGTCGATGGTCGACTGGATCAATCTCTACGCCATCGCCGTGAATGAAGAAAACGCCGCGGGCGGGCGCGTGGTCACCGCGCCGACCAATGGCGCGGCCGGCATCATTCCCGCCGTGCTGCATTACTACACGCGCTTCATGCCGGGTTCGAACGAGCAAGGCGTGATCGACTTCCTGTTGACGGCAGCGGCGATCGGCATTCTGTACAAGCTGAATGCGTCGATTTCAGGCGCGGAAGTGGGGTGCCAGGGCGAAGTCGGCGTGGCCTGTTCGATGGCCGCGGCCGCGCTCGCAGCGGTGATGGGCGGCACGCCCGCTCAAGTCGAGAACGCTGCTGAGATCGGCATGGAACATAACCTCGGGCTGACGTGCGATCCGGTCGGCGGGATGGTGCAGATTCCGTGTATCGAACGCAACGCGATGGGCTCGGTAAAAGCCGTGAATGCCGCACGAATGGCGCTACGCGGTGACGGCACCCACTACGTGTCGCTGGACTCTGTAATCAAGACGATGATGCAGACCGGCGCGGATATGAAGACGAAGTACAAGGAAACGTCGCGCGGCGGGCTGGCGGTGAATATTGTGGAGTGTTGAGAAACGCAAACCCGATGCGGCAACGACTCAACGGTACTGATCGTACCCATCGCAACGCATGGAGGCTTCATCGCAATGCCGCTCGCTTCTGAATCTTCTTCCGCCGCCCAAACCACGGGCGCGCGCCTCGTCGTCGATGCCTTGCTGACGCACGGCGTCGAGCGTGTTTTCTGTGTACCCGGCGAGAGTTTTCTCGCCGTGCTCGATTCGCTACACGACGAAACCGACCGCATCCAGACCGTGGTCTGCCGGCATGAAGCGGCGGCCGCGAACATGGCCGAAGCAGTCGGCAAATTGACCGGACGTCCGGGCGTCGCCATCGTCACGCGCGGACCGGGCGCGACGCATGCATCGATCGGCGTGCACACCGCGTTTCAGGACTCCACGCCGATGATCCTGCTAATCGGTCAATGCGCGCGCGAGCATCTCGACCGCGAGGCCTTCCAGGAAATCGACTACCGGCGCATGTTCGGGCAGATGGCCAAGTGGGTCGCGCAAATCGACGATCCGAAGCGCATTCCCGAATATCTGAGCCATGCGTTTCACACGGCGACGTCGGGGCGGCCAGGGCCGGTCGTGTTGTCGTTGCCGGAAGATGTGTTGAGCGATGCGTGCGAAGCCGTAGCCAGTGTGCCGAGGTATAAGCGTGTGGCGGCGTCGCCATCCGCCGCGCAGGTGGAGGAGTTGCGTCGATTGCTGGAAGAGGCGCAACGGCCGATGGTGATTGCCGGCGGCAGCGGTTGGACGTCCGATGCATGCGCCGATCTGCAACGCTTCGTCGAGAATTGGCAATTGCCTGTCGGGCTCGCGTTCCGCTTCCAGGACACGCTCGACAACGAGCACCCGAACTATGCCGGCGACGTCGGTCTCGGCATCAATCCGGCACTGGCACAACGCATCCGCGATGCAGACTTGCTGCTCACGCTGGGCCCGCGGCTAGGGGAAGCAACAACCAACGGCTACACACTGCTCGACATTCCAAAGACGAAGCAAACGCTGGTACATGTGCATCAAGGCGCGGAGGAACTCGGGCGGGTCTATTCCGCGGATCTGCCAATCGTCTCCGGCATGCCGGAGCTGGCAGCGTTGCTTGCGGCGTTAAAGCCTTCTGCCGAGAAGCTCGCATGGGCCGGCGCAGCGAAGGATGCGCATCAGGCGTATCTCGACTGGCGCAAACCTCGCCAGATTCCTGGCGACGTGCAAATGGGCGAAGTGATCCAGCAGTTGCGCGCGCATCTACCGGAAGACGCGATCCTCACCAACGGTGCGGGCAATTACGCGACGTGGCTGCATCGGCATTTCTCGTATCGGCATTTCCGCTCGCAACTTGCACCGACCAGTGGTGCGATGGGTTACGGCGTACCGGCGGCGATCGCAGCGAAGTCGATGTATCCGCAACGTGCAGTGGTCGCATTAGCCGGCGACGGCTGTTTCATGATGTCCGCACAAGAACTCGCGACGGCGATGCAGTACGACCTGCATGTGATCTTTATCGTCGTGAACAACAACCACTTCGGCACGATCCGCATGCATCAGGAACGGCACTATCCGAATCGCGTGCACGGTACCGGTCTCACGAATCCGGACTTCGCCGCGTTCGCGAGGTCGTTCGGCGCGCACGGCGAGACGGTCGAGCACACAGAAGATTTCCTGCCGGCTTTGCGGCGCGCCATGGAAGCACCGTGCGCGGCGCTCATCGAGATCCGGATGCCGCAGGAGGCGAGCACGCCAGGCGCGACGTTGGAGCAGATTCGGGAGCAGGGGCGGAAGCTGCGAGGGGAATGAGCCGTGCAGCGTGGTGCGTGCGAGGATCTGCTTGATCGCACGAACGCCGCGATCAAGCAGACTTCACCAACCACCAACGCCCACACGCTCCAAGAATCAGTAGCATCAGCGCCACCACGTCGACGATCACAACGCGCCCGATATGCATATTCAGATGCCCCGTCGACCATGCCAGCCACAAAAACGCGCAAATGCTGATGGCGCCCGCGGTGAACCCCACCGGCTGCATCGCCGCGTTGAACGCCGAATAGATCAGAAACGCGCCGAGTAACCCAAACAACACCGCACGGTGGCGCATGAGGACGGCAAGATTGGGTTCCTCGACCGCGATACCGTAAAGACTCGCAAGGCGGCTCGCGCCGAGCGCCCCACTGAGCGGCAAAAGATGAATGACGCCGGCAAACACTAGCGATACGACAATGAGATACTTCATGGTTCGCCTCTGGTAGGTCAGCATGACGGGCATGCGCATACGGGAGCGCATGCCCGTCATGCGGCAAGCAGCGGCCTGCGCCACAGCTTGCCGAATCGTACTGGTGTCAGTTCGCGGCCCGTTGCAAGTCGGGTGCGTCGCCAGCGTCCGCTTCGAGCCACGCTGCGATCATGGGGCGCGCCGCTTTTCGGCTAATTGGGTGAAAAGCGAGACATCGGCTTGCCATAAGCAGCGTCATCATTTCACCATCGCGGATGAATGCGAGACCTCCGCCGAGCTCCGCCGCGTGCATGGCGCACCGCTCGATAGCGCGCTGAACGCCAAAACGTATCATCAAGACGCGGGCAAGCAACGCCTCGTCGGGTGGGCACGTTTGCATCAGATGAACTGCACCATCGAGCGCTGCTTGCGCAGACTCCAGTTCGCTGCCAAGCAGCACGCGCTCTGACTCCTCCACGCCGCGATCCGCCACGACCCGCGCAGCCATGCCGCTCACCACGCCAAGGTAGCTGGCTGATGCGACGATCTCGAACCAGCAGAGGCCCAGCACTTCGGCAACGGCCACTATCTGCGCGGTCTCGGCGTCGTCTTCGGTTGCAAGCAGCAACTGATCAGCCGACACCTTCACGTTGTCGAAGCACAGTTCATGATTGTCCGCGGCAGCGAGTAGCGGAACGTTCCAGAACGCACGCCGCGTCACACCTGCTGCATCCGCAGGCAGAATTGCCATGCCGGTATGTTTGGCGCCGTCCGCGCCCTGCAGCGCGACGCCGACCGTGATGATGTCCATGCAATTCGCCATCGTACAGGGCTTTTTGCTGCCGCTAATCCGGAAGTCGTCTCCGTCGGGGGTCATGAAAACGGTTGAGTCCAGGATGCCGGCACCGCGGCGGCCCTCCGCGAAAGCGGACGCGACCAGAAGATTGTCGTGAGCAACGTCGTGCAGCATGTGCGCGCACGAAGGTACATGATCGGCGAGCGCATTGCAGAAGCTGACCGTGAAGTTGTGCATGGTGAGCATGAGCGCCATTGAAGGTGCGCTCGCGCCAATGGCGCGCTGCATACGAATGCCGTCGTACGGTGAAATCGCGGCGCCGCCCAGTGAGGACGGTACCCACAAGCGCGGCAGCCGGTATTGGTGGATCAGCGCCTTGATTGCCTGAGGCTCCATCGACTCCAGGGCCGACAGGCCACGGTGGGTCAGTTCGGCGTCCAGCCCCGGTGCGTAGCGCGCCAATACGGCGCGTGATTCCTGCAAGAACATGAAGTGTTACCTCGTTTCAAATGGTCATTCGGCTCGAATGGCGAAGCCATTCGAGGTACAGGGGAACCAGCATGGCAATCAGGTTATGTGGCAAATTCGCCGCTCTCGGGCAGTGCCATGGAATGCCTGGCAGCGCGGTTTGCCCTGTCATTGCATAGGCGAGATCGTGGCCGGCGCGAAGGGCAAGTGCGACGCCGTGCCCATTCCACGCGCCGATATGCCAGTGGCGGCCGTCGCGATCGAGTGGGGCGACAATCGGCCATTCATTTAGAGTGCAGCCGAGCAGTCCGTGCCAGACGACGTCCGCAGTGATCGAACGCACTGATGGAAAGAACAGGGACAACTGTGCAAGCAAATGCGACGCGTCTTGCGGCTTCTGAGCGACGCCGGCTTGTGTGTCGCGCGCGTAACGATAGTCGCCACCAATCAGCAGGCGGCCATCGGCCATCGGTCGCAAAAAATTGAACATGGGGCGCGCATCGTAGAGACCCTGGCCCTGCGTCCAGCCGATCGCTGAACGCTCCGCGCAGGAAAGGGCGCGCGTCACGGCGGCGAACGCTGTGACCGGCAGCACAGTCCGTCGAAACGCGATCAGCCCGCCAATGGCACCGTCGACTGCAAGCACTATTCGCGACGCCCGGATCGAGCTGGAGCCGACGTGCAGCGTGCCGATGTCGCGCTCCAACCGCTCCACTCGTGCATGTTCGAAAATGCGCACGCCCTGGGCGAGAGCCGCTCGCTTCATCCCCACACATAATCGGCCCGGATTGAGCAACCAGGCCGGAAAGACGAGCGCGTTGCGTATGCGGTATGCGTCCGGCAACGATGCATGTACCGCATCGGCGCCAAGCAATGGCACGTCGAGCCCAAGCGATCGATACACCGCCGCCCGCCTTTCGAGCTTGAGCGCATCGGCGTCTCGGAGGGCGACTTGCCATTGCCCGGCACAGCGGAGTTCGCAATCTATCGCCAGGTCTTTCGCGAACCTGGCTGCGAATTCAACTGCGCCAAGCGAATAGTCATACGCCGCACGCGCGAATTCTTCGCCCAGTGACCGCACCTGGTTTTCGATGGCCGGTCCGATGCGCGGCGCGCATTGACCTGAATTCAGGCCGCTCGCGCCGTAACCGATGCGTCCCGCCTCGAGCAGTAGGACGTCGAGTTGGGGCGCGGCCAACTTGAGATGCAGCGCGGTCGACAAGCCCGACAGGCCGCCGCCGACCACCGCGACGTCGCAGCGCAGGTGGCCGCTTGGCGCGGGCGCAAGCTCGTCGAGCGGGAACGGGAGCCAGACTGTCGAATACGGCTGGCGAGATGCCACGGAAGCGGGCATATTCAATGTCACTAGATTGCCCCCGTGAGACGGAGGAACTGCCACAGTCCACCCGCGGTCGCGCCCTTTTGAAACGCAATGTACTCGGGCTGAATCAGATCGGGCGCCCATTTCAGCTTGTATTGCAACTGCGCCTGAGCCGGATAGATAACACTGCCGTGCTGCGCCAGTTGGCGAAAAACCCACGCCGTGGCGCGGCTGTATGCGCCCGGCAACTCGTTGCTGTCTGCAAGCGAGGTAAGCGGTGTGAAGCCGAAGTTCAGCATCGGCGCGCCTTCGGCCTTGAAGCGTTCGATGGCGGTAATGTTGACGAGCTCCATGACGCCGGCCGCTGTGTCCGGGTTGCGCCGGCTCAGGTCGTGCATCCAGCCGGCGTGTTGGCCGAAGCTCGCGGTGTACAGGATGTATGCCACTGGCACATCGTCGGCCATGGCGATAAAAAGACGCTTGATCGCACGGTCGAACGCCTCGGGGGCACCCAATTCGCCAATGAGAAAGGCCAACTCCTTGGTGCCCTTATCCTTGATCCATGCCCGGTCTATAGCGGCGACGGCGTCCCATACGTCGCCGCTTGCCGGCAAGTCGACGCCGAGTTCGAGCACGGCGACGCCGCTGCGCCGCGCGCGCGAAATCTTGTTGCGCAGTTTGATGAACGGTGTACCCGAGATTTTGAACCGATCGAGCCGCACACTGTAGGAGGCGCCGATCTGATTGACACTGAAACCACGGCTCGCGAAAAGTTCAGCATCCTCGTGCAGCATCTGCACAGCTACGACCTTGCGACCCTCGCGGTGCGCCCAGAGCAAGAAGGTGTCGAGCAACGCCGCGCGCTGATCGTGCGCGGCCGCAATGCCGGCGACCATCACCAGATGTCGGCGACCCGCGAGTCGATAGGCAATCAGGCCGTCTATCCCGGGCGCGCAAAAGCGCGCGGTTTGCCGGTTGATCGCGAGTAGCGCCGAGGGGTGGTCCGCATGGGTTCGCAGCGTCTGCACGGCCTTGATGGTTTCCTGATCGGCGAGTGCAGGCGCCGAAGCGTTACGTCCCATGAGGCCCCCCGGGCTTGCGGCCGCACGCGTTGACATAGCTACTGCGGAAACGCTCGAAGTCGGGATGCGCGGCGGGTTCGAAGCTCACACCGAACGGCTTCAGAAAGTTGCCGAACAGCGCCCGGTCGCCGCACAGATGGATCGGGATAGCGAGCAGCGCCCATTCCGGTCGCACCCACCATGCCCACACTATCGCAACCAGAAGCGCCGTGACCGCGCTGTGGGCAACGTTGTAAAGGACGTAGAAGACCCGATGGATGCGCCTGCCGTGCGCACGCCGGTGCGCCACTGCGCCGGGAAGATAGCCAATAACGTCGATGTACGCGAAAAGCAACACGAAAGCCCACCAGCGGACCTCGGTGCGGTGGGCAATCAGCAGTCCGACGCAGACGACCAGCGCAATGAGATATTCCAACCGCACCAGTCGGTACGTCGCGGGCGTTTCGAACAAGTTCCGTTGATCCATCCCGCCCTCCGTCAATCGCTCGTTTGTATAAGTTGTTCTAGCTTCGGATGCGCGGCGACGACGAGCTGAGTCATGAGGCTTTGCAGGTCCGCGTCGACGTAGCGCACGAACGACGCTTGCATGGAAGGCCGCGAGAGCATGCGAAGGTACCAGGAGCGAAGGTTGGGCGACTCTTCGAAGGTCATCAGGCTGCCTAGGCCCACGTGATCGGCGCGCATGACGTAGGGCAAGGCAGCGAGATCGGCGAGACTACAAGCGGGCCCGGCGAGCCACCCATGCGCGTCGACGAGTTGCTTCTCCATCCGTCGGACGAACGCGTGGTGCCTGCTGATGCTTTCCTTCAGTTGCGGCGCGTCGAGGCCATGCTCCAGGACGCTCGCGCGCCATGCGCGCACCGACGCGTCCGGTATCGCCTTCAGTAAGGCTTCCACCACCTCGGGCGGCTGCTGCAGTAAAAGCGGGCGCGCCAACACCGCATACGTTACGACGCCCGACGCATGATGCAGCTCACGCTCGATCCAGTGATTCCATTGGCGCGCGGCATAACGATGCACCGGCGCGGCGGGCATCAACGGATGCTGAAGAAAGGCTTCCTCGAGATACTCACAAATGAACCACGATTCGTTAAGCACGTGACCGTCGTGCTCGAGGACCGGCACTTCGGCTCGCGGGTTCAGGCGCAGGAAATCTTCCTGCAAATGCTGGCCCGCTAACAGGTCAACCAGACGGTCATCCCAATCGAGCTGCTTTTCGGCGAGCGCGAGCCGAACCTTCTGGGATGCAACGGAAAACGGTGAGTGATGAAGAGTCAACATGGCGATGTGTTTCCAGGGTTACCAGACGAGTGGAACCAGCCGCTTGACGCGCCGGCTATAGGTGACGTATTCCGCGCCAAACGCCTGCAACATCAGGCCTTCCTCGTAGCGGATACGCCTGACAAAAGCGGCGAGCAGCAAAACGCCGGCGAGCGCCGCCGCAATCGGTGCGTGCATGGCGAGCAACATGCCCGTGTAGAGCAACCAGGCGCCCGTATAGCTCGGGTGGCGCAACATCCGATAGGGCCCGCTCGAAACGACCTGCTGGCCTGACTGAACGCGCACGTGCCAAGTGAAGAAGCGCCCCAGCGCAGCCACGGCCCACGCGCGCAATAAGGCGCCGGCAATGGCGACCGCGTAGGCGGCAATGGCAAGCGCGTCCCAGTCCATGCTGCCGGGATACCGCCACAGAAGGCATTCGACGACACCAAACAGCAGCGTCAGATAGACCGTCCACACGAGCTGCTTTGCTGTGCCCCGATCTTCGGGAGGGGCGTCGTGATCGAGCGGGCTGTAGGCCGGCTGCGTCAACGAGGCGAGCAGCCCAGCGGCCACCATCGCCCAGAGCTTCGACGAAAGGAGTGCCTGCGGCTGGATCAGCGCTGCCGGCACGACGAAGACCAGCGTTATCGCGACCAGTCCAGTGAGAAATTTGCGCACCATCTCGATCTCCGTGTCACGCGGTGGCGGGCAACGACTGCAGCCCGCGGAAGACGACAGTGCCGGGGAGCCAGCGCGGATTGTCCATCTGCGGGTTGAGATTGGGCAGGCGTTCGAAGATGGTTTGCAGCGCCACTTCGGTTTCGACCTGACCGAGATGCGCGCCAAGGCAGTAGTGCGGGCCGCCACCAAATGAAAGCGGATAGTTGCTCGTGCGAGTAATGTCGAACTGGCCGGCGTGAGGCCACGCGCTCTCATCGCGGTTGGCGGACGCGACGATACACAAGATCGTCTCCCCTGCCTTGATCGACGAGCCTGCAACTTCAATGTCTTCGCGCGCCTGCCGCGGTGTCATCTGTACGGCCGAGTCATAGCGCACCATTTCGGTCACCGCGCCGGGAAGCAATGACATGTCCTGCTTGAGCGTGTGCAACTGGTCAGGATGCTCATACAGGGCGAACAGGCCGTTGCCGATGGTATTCACCGTTGTTTCCTGCCCGCCGACGAACATCATTCGCAGGTTGTCGATCGTCTCGGCATGCGTAATTCGCCCTTGCTGCTCCGCTGCGTTCAATTGCGACGTAAGGTCGTCACCCGGTTCGCGGCGGCGCAGGTCGATCAACCACTCGAAATAATCACGCGCCTCGTCGACGGCCTGGTTCTGTTCGAACATTTCCAGCGGATTCAACGGCGCGGGTTCGAGCGCGCGGGAACCATTGGCCTTGCGTTGACCGAACTTCGGCCAGTCCTGCTTTGGGACGCCGATCATCTGGCAGATCACGGCGCTCGGCAACGGAAAGGCGAGGTCGAGCATCACGTCGAAAGCCGATTTTTTGAGCGCCACGTCGATCAGATCGTGCATCACCGACTGCATGAATGGACGCATCGACTCGATCCGCTTGTGCGCGAAAGCTCGCGCGACCAATTCCCGCAAGCGCAAATGGTCTTCGCCGTCTTTCATCACCATCATGTTGCGGGCCGACGCGTAGACCGGCTGCTCGACGATGCCGGGCCCCATCCGCTGAGCCATGTTCTCGAAGTAGAAGTAGCCACGCCCAAAATGGGCATCTTTCAGCATGAACGAGATCTCGGCGTGCCGGCTGGCGATCCACACGCCGTGAGGCGACCGGTACATTGGCGCGTGCTCGCGCAATTGCTTGTAGACGATGTAGGGATCCCGCACATGGACAGGATGGGGGATAAGAGGATCGAAAGCCGGTGTGAATGCAGCCGGACTCGGCGAAAGCGCGGACATGAATACCTCCTGGGAAAATAAGCGAACGGGTTCAGGCTGGCATCGCATGCCGAGGAGGCTCAGCGACGCCCTGCTCCATACAGGCGAATCGAGGGTTCATCCATTGCGAGATCACCTGCAGGCGTCCTTCCAGAAACTGGGTACGGCACGGCCGGCGTGACAGCTTGCCGCTCGTCGTTTTGGGAATGGTTCCGTTCGCGATCAGCACGATCGCGTAGGGCTGAATTCCGTGTTGCGAGTAAATGACGTCACGCATGCGTGCGGTAATTTCGTCAGATCGTGCTTCGTCGCGACGTCCGACTTCCTGCACAAACACGAGATGATCTTCGTTGCCCGCGGTAATGCAGAAAGCGATGCCGCATCCTGGGCGAACTGCGTCATGGCAAAGATCGATCGTGCGTTCGATATCGTGGGGATAGTGATTGATGCCGCGAATGATGATCAGATCCTTGAGCCGGCCGCTGACATAAAGCTCGCCGTTATGCATGAAACCAAGGTCGCCCGTGCGCAGGTATGCATGATCACGCCCAGCAATGTGACCGTCGAATATGCCCGCTGTCCCGGGCGTGCTGCGCCAATACCCCGACGTCACAGAAGGCCCCGCCACCCATATTTCTCCGACACGTCCTTCGCTCAACTCGAGCACGGAATGCGGATCGACCACTCGCAGATCGAGGTCCGTTGCAACCTCGCCGCAACTCACAAATTCACTCACCGATGGATCCGCCAAGGCACCCTCGCGCACTACTGCACGGGCTTCGTTTGCATAAGCAACGCTATCGATGGTCAGCGTGCGGGGCGGCTCGTCGCGGCGTTTGCCGGTAACGAATAGCGTTGTTTCCGCCATGCCGTAGCACGGATAGAACGCTGCACGCCGGAATCCGCATGCACCGAAGCGTTCGGCGAAACGGTCCAGCGTGTCGGCTCGTACCGGTTCCGCGCCCGAGTAGGCGAGCTGCCAGCTAGACAGGTCGAATGCGGCCAGTGCCTCCTCAGGGATCTTTTCGATGCATAGCTCGTAGGCGAAATTGGGCGCGCCGCTCACCGTGCAGCGTCGTTTCGACAACTCGCCGAGCCACCGTTCCGGCCGGCGCAGGAACGAGGCGGGTGCCATGAAACTGACCGGCACGCCTGCACAGAACGAGCCGAGCATTGCGCCAATCAGCCCCATGTCGTGATATGGCGGCAACCAGGTCAGATGGTGATCGTCAGGCCTGAATTGCAAATGCAACGCGATCAGGTAGACGTTGTGCAACAGGTTGCCGTGCGTGACGATCACGCCTTTTGGCGTGCCCGTGGAGCCCGACGTATATTGCAGAATCGCCACACGGTCTCGAGTCACACCTGGATCACGCCATGCGTCTTCCAGATGACCCAGCGCGGCATCGGTGACTAGCCAGCGCAGGCGGCCAGGTGGCCCGGCCCGGTCACCGACCAGCTCAAGCACCGCCCCCGTTGTCAGCGCCGCGCTGGCGCCGCAATCTTCCGCAACGGCGGCAAGCCGGTCGCGCAGGCGCGGATTAAGCGGTGGATAGGCTGGCACGCCCACCATCCCCGCATAGAGACAGCCGAACAACGCACATAGATAGTCGAGCCCCGCCGGGTAGAGCAGCAAGACGCGATCACCCGGTTTGCCCGAAGTCTGCAGTAGCGCGGCTATGCGCCTTGCCCGCTGGTCTAGCTGTTGGTACGTCATCGCCAGGTCTTCCGGCCGAGCGCCCGCGTAGTCGATAAAAGTGAACGGCATGGCGCCCGGTGCGGTATCGGCGTAGTTACGCACCACCTCGACGAGGCTCGCACTCCGGTAGGGGTCGGGTGGAACGAGAAGCTTAAGCGGTAGGCTAGAAGCAATCATGGGAACTCCTCGAAATGTCGATGCCGATGCTCGACTCAAACGAGCGCCGGCGAAGGCTGTGCGGTGGAATCGATGAATCGCTGCAGATTAGTGCGGGCGAGTGGCTGGCCGAAACTCTGCAACCCCGCGAGTGAAAATCCGTGTTTGCGTGCGAGTTGTTGCTGCCGCGCGATCTCGTGCATATTCAGCGTATCGCCGATGCTGGTGGTTTCGAAACGCCCTTCAAGGGCGAGCAGCATGGTCTCGGCCATGCAGGCGTACGACGTACCGGGCGCGATGCCGTACGGTCCGATCCGCGGTGAACCGGGTAGTGCAATAATCCCGCCGTCGATCACGAGCACATCCTGACGACGCTCGGCAACCGACGCCGGGATCGAGCGAGGTCGGGAAATGTCGCACACAATGCTGCCAGGTCGTAGCAAGCTCGCCTCGATGACGTCGCCGGGAAAACTGGTGGCAGCGAGCACCACGTGTGCCGAACTCAACGAAGCGATGTCGCCGGTCAGGCAGAGCGCCCCTCGCTCTTCGAGCTGCCTAATAAGTTCATCAGCATGTGACGAGCCCAACTCCGCGGCGATCTGCGTGATTTGCGCGGCAATGGAGCCGGGACGAAGCGCTTGCTCGGATGACAAGAGGGCGTCCTGCACGATCATGCGAGCGACACGCAGGAGCCGCGCCCGACCGACTTCGTACGTGTGAGATGGATTGCCGACAAGGAGAATGCACGCGGCCCGCCGCGACAGCAACGTCGCCATGCACGAACCAATCGCACCGGCGGCGCCGACGACCGCGGCCGCGCTTCGATCCCACTGACGACCGGTGCGGCGGATCACGTCGTCCAGCGCCTCGATACCGGCCACGACGGTGTACGAGTTGCCCGATGTCAACGGCACGTCCGGATTCAGCAACTGCACGCCTCCGCCGCTGACAACCGAGGTGTAAGCGCCCAGTCCGACAATCTGCGCGCCCCGCTTGCACGCGAGACGGATGCCCTTGTTCAGCACCTCGATGGCCTCGCGCTGTGGCAGGCGGCGCAATTGTGCTGCGGTATGGCTGATCATGATGAAGTCACCTCGAGCCTTCGCGCCGGTGCGAGATTCGACCTGCACGGTCGACCCAACGACAGGATCGATCATCCCGTCCATGCTTTGCGCAAACTCGTTCAGCTCCTCGGCCGAGAGCAGGCTGAGACTCTGGTCGTAGTCCGCGTAACTCTGCGGGTCGAGTGGATGAAGCAGAAACGCGAAGTGATGTTCATTGCACGAAGCCGGAAGGGCGGCGGGTGACGGCGTGCGCGATTGGTTGGCATGCCGCGCCTCGACTGCCTCGCAGGCCGGCGGCTCGCGCCGAAGCAGCGCGCGATAAAAGGCACCCGTATTGCGGCTAGCCAACACCTTCAACGTGCGCCCGAGCGCATCAGCCGCCATGTCGCAATGCTCGCGCGTTGTGGTAAGCGGAGGTTGAACGCGCAGCACGTCACCCCGGTTGAGGGTAGGCGCAAAGCGCACCCGTTCGACGTTGAGCAGGTAGCTGGCGACAAATTGCGCCAGCTCGCCTTCCTGAGCTGCAATGCCGAGAAAGTTTTCCGGCCAGCGCGTGCGATCCGAGCTGAAACGAACACCCAGCATGAAGCCTTGCCCGCGTATTTCTTCAATCAGTTCGGGATAGCTCTCGCGCAGCGCTTCGAGCCGTTGTTTCAGATAGGCCCCTTCCGTACGGACATGGTGCAGCAACTCGCCCTCGTTGCGCGTCAGCCTGTCCAGCGTGGCGAGGGCTACGCGCGACGCAAGCGCATTGCCCGCGAACGTCGACGAATGTTTCAACGCAAATTTCTCGCGGTAGACGGCCTCAGTGCAAAGCGTGGCGCCAATGGGAACGAGACCACCGCCCAAAGCTTTCGACAACAGCAAAATGTCGGGGCGCACGCCTTCGTATTCACAGGCGAACATGGCGCCAGTGCGGCCGAGCCCGGTCTGCACTTCGTCGACAATCAGCAAGACGCCGTGCCGGCGGCAGATCGCTTCGACTTCGGCCAGATATCCCTTTGGCGGTACATGCACACCACCCTCGCCCTGAATCGGCTCGACAATGAAGGCCGCGTACGCGTCAGCACAGGACGCGAGATGCGCTTCCAGCGCGTTGGCATTGCCGTACTCGATGTAGTCGAAGCCCGGGATCGGCAGACCGAAATGGGACTGATAATCGGGCTTGCCAGTGGCCGACAAGGCGCCGAACGTTTTGCCGTGGAAGGAATTTCGAGTAGAGAGAATACGTGTGCGACCGGTTGCGTGACGCGCCATTTTGAGCGCCGCCTCCACCGCCTCGGCGCCGCTATTGGATAACGTCACGTACCGAAGCCCTGACGGTGCAAGTCCGATCAGTCGTTTCGCAAGCAGCCCAGCCGATACGAGAAAAGAAGGTTGCGCAAAGACCGGCTCGGCTTCCTCACGCAGCGCATTAACCGCATCCCAGATTATTTTCGGATGGTGACCGAACGGGACGGCCCCGTATTGCGCCAGAAAATCGAGGTACTGGTTGCCGTCCTCGTCGTAAAGAAATGGCCCATCTGCCCGGACGAAAGACCGGTCGATTTTCAATTGCTGCAGCTTTTGCGCGAGCCAGGGGTTCACGAACTGTTGATACGGCCGACCACGCGTCGACCCGGCCCTTGACCGCTCCGCCAATTCGAGCAGCGCTTGCGTGAGCTCGTCAGAGTTGCTGACGCGCTCGAGAAAATCCGCGGGAATCGAGATGCCGCACCAGCGCTCCAAAGAGCAGACCAAGTCCGCCCCGGACAGCGAGTCAATACCAAGATCGGCCAGGCTCGCGGTCGTGCCGTCCCATTCGCTGTTGAAGTGCTCTCGCGTATAAGCGATCAGCTACTGCGTTACTTCGTACTTCGTCTTGATCGACACTCCACACTCCATTTCTCTCACTGCACCTATAAAGGTGAGCGTGCTTTAGGCGCCGCTTCGTCAGATAACCGGGACGATATTTCTCTCAATCATCTATTATTAGAAATGCCAATTAACTTATTCGTACATCGGAACTGGCAGATGAAGACTAACCGCCTAGCCGCTTAAGCGTAAATCAGACGGTTAGACATGGATCAAACAATCGGCAGCTATGCGGAAAATGTATCCCCTAAATAAGGAAAAAGACACGCCGCAGAATATCGGTGTGCTTAATAAAGCAGGGCCTCTTTTTTTCGAAAATGCCAATCGATAAGCACGCGTTAAAACGCGCTTTATTCATTGCGCATAAAAGGCCGTGGCTCGAGGCAAAAAAAAACCCCACAAGCCAAATCGGCTCATGGGGCGTTTTCAGATGTTTCGATTGGAACGGGTGTGAAACGCGTACGCCGTCCAGTTGGAATACGCGCCGCTGCAGAACCGCGCGGCGCGCGGCGCGCGATGCCCGTGTCGAAGGCGGCTTACTTCCCGCCCACGCTTTGCAGCGTCGTCCACTTGCCGTCGACCACCTTGTACAGCGTGATGCCGCCGTTCTTCAGATCGCCCTTGCCGTCGTACGCGAGGTTCGCTGCCGTCACTGCAGGCATCGAGGTCTTCGCGAGCATCGGCAGGTACTTGGCCGGATCGGTCGAGTTAGCCTTCTTCATGGCGTCGAACATTGCCATTGCGCCGTCGTAAGCGTACGGCGAGTACGTTTGCACGTCTTCGTTGAAGCGCTTCTTGTACTTCGCGACGTAGTCCTTGCCACCCGGCATTTCTTCCAGCGGCAGGCCGGCGAGCGATGCCACCGTGCCGTCCGCCGCGTTACCCGCGAGCTGGATGAAGGTCGGCGTGTGAACCATTTCGCCGCCCATCAACGGAGCCTTGATGCCCAGTTGCTTCATCTGCTTGACCATCGGTGCCGCTTGCGAATCCGCGCCGCCGTAGTACACCAGATCCGGGTTGACCGACTTCAACTTGGTCAGGATCGACTTGAAGTCGACAGCCTTGTCGTTCGTGTATTCACGATCGACGATCTGACCGCCTGCTGCCTTCGCTGCCTTTTCGAACTGATCTGCCAGACCCTGGCCGTAAGCCGTGCGGTCGTCGACGATCACGATCTTCTTCATGCCCAGAGTCTTCACCGCGAACGTGCCGGCGACCGAACCTTGCTGCGTGTCGGACGTCATCATGCGGAACGTGGTCTTGAAGCCCTGTTGCGTGTACTCAGGCGCCGTCGCCATGGCGATTTCGGGGATGCCCGCGTTCGCATAGATGCGCGAAGCCGGAATCGTGGTGCCCGAGTTGAAGTGGCCGAGCATGCCCTTGATGCCGTCATCCACCAGCTTCTGTGCAACGGTCGTACCGGTGCGCGGGTCAGCCTGGTCGTCGGCCGAATCCAGCACGAAGCGAACCTGCTTGCCGCCGATCACCGGCTTGGTTGCGTTCATGTCTTCCACAGCCAGCGTGATGCCGTTCTGGAAGTCCTTACCGTAGTGCGCCTGTGCGCCCGTCATCGGACCGGCAAAGCCGATCTTCACGTCTTCGGTCGATTGAGCGTTGGCCGTCCCCGCCAGCGACATTGCCGCAACCAGTGCTGCGCCTGCCAGCTGTTTCATCTTGTGTTGCATAGCTTCTCCTTGGTACCAGGTGTGGATGGAGCGGTTTTTCGGGGTCGCCGTACCGCTTCCGTTTTAATACTGAGCGCCCCCATACCTGTCGCTTCGCGCCAGGCCCCCGAGGGGCAAGAAAATTTGGGGGCGGCCCTGCATTTTCCTGAAGTAATCGATGAGGTTCGCTCAACCGATCGTCATCAAATTCGCATTACCGCCTGCTGCTGCCGTATTCACGCTGACCGAGCGTTCCGTCAACAGACGCTCGAGCGCGTAGTCCTCATCGCCGCTCTCCAGCGCGCGCGCCGCAACGCCCTGTACCGAAACAATCGGCCCCGACCGTTTCGCAACCTCCTTCACCAGCGCCAGCAGTTCGTCGCTATCGCCTTCGAACAGCACCGCTTCGAACGGCGTATCGGCGCTTTTCTTCACGCTTGCGTAAGACTTCAACGCGGCAGGCAACTGCGACACCAATTGTTCACCAGCCGCGCCTTCGAACAATGCGCGATTTCCCGTAGCCAGTGCCGCGGCAAACTGCACGCGCGCACCGCTCGCCGTCGATGCGATACACAGGACCGTGCCGCGTGCGCCCAACGTGTACGTGTTGCGCTCGCCGGTGGGCCCCGACAATACCGCAGTTGCGCCCGCCGGCACATGCGACAGATAACCGTCGCAGCGTGCGGCCAGCACCGGCTGCTGTTCGCCGATCAGCCAGTCACGCAGCGCCGTCAAGGCAGCGGACGGGCTGTCGCTGCGATTATCCCCGTTCGAGCCCGTTTGCGGCACCTCGACGATCAACGACTGCGCCAGCGATTTCGGCAAACCAGCCGGACGCGTGGCCAGCAAACGCTGCAGATACAGCGCGCCACCTGCTTTCGGACCCGTGCCCGACAACCCTTCACCACCGAACGGCTGCACCCCGACCACCGCGCCGATCACATTGCGGTTCACGTAGATGTTGCCGACATGCGCGCGGCTGATCACGTGCGCGATGGTTTCGTCGATCCGCGTGTGGATGCCGAGCGTCAGGCCGTAGCCGGTCAAGCGGATCTGTTCGAGCAGTTTGTCCAGCTGGCTGCGACGGTAACGCACCACATGCAGCACAGGGCCAAACACTTCTCGCTTCAATTCGTCGATGCTGTCGAGTTCGATCAGCGTCGGCGGAACAAACGTGCCTTGTGCGCCACCTTCCGGCATCGGCAGTTGCTCGACCTTGCGGCCTTTCTCGCGCATCGCCGCGACGTGCGCGTCGATGCCGCGCTTCGCGTCGAGGTCGATCACCGGGCCGACGTCGATCGACAGGCGATCCGGATTGCCCACCGACAGTTCGCGCATCGCGCCCGTCAGCATTTCCAGCGTGCGGTCCGCAACATCTTCCTGTAGACAAAGAACGCGCAGCGCGGAACACCGTTGACCGGCGGAATCGAACGACGACTGCAGCACGTCCGCGACCACCTGCTCAGCGAGCGCCGACGAATCGACGATCATCGCGTTCTGGCCGCCCGTTTCGGCGATCAGCGGAATCGGCTTGCCTTCCGGGTCGAGGCGGTTCGACAGCGTTCTGTTGATCAGACGCGCGACTTCGGTCGAGCCGGTGAACATCACCGCACGGGTGCGTGGATCGGCCACCAGCGCGGCGCCGACCGTCTCGCCGTCGCCCGGCAGCAGTTGCACCGCGCCCGCCGGCACGCCGGCTTCGCGCAGGATACGCACGGCTTGCGCGGCGATCAGCGGCGTTTGTTCGGCTGGCTTCGCGAGCACGGTGTTGCCGGCTGCAAGCGCCGCGGCCACCTGGCCCATGAAGATCGCCAGCGGGAAGTTCCATGGGCTGATACACACCACGGGACCGAGCGGGCGGTGCGTGTCGTTGGAGAACTCGTTGCGGATCTGCGTCGAGTAATAGCGCAGGAAGTCGATCGCTTCGCGGATTTCCGCGACCGCGTTCGCCAGCGACTTGCCGGCTTCGCGCACCACGAGACCCATCAGCGTATGCATCTGCGCTTCGAGCAGATCGGCGGCACGCGCGAGGCAATCGGCCCGGGCATCGACCGGTGTGGCTTGCCAGATCGGTGCGGCAGCGACCGCGTGTGCCAATGCGGCGCTCACGTGTTCCGATGTCGCTTCGACGACCGTACCGACGAGGTCGCGATGATCGGCCGGGTTGCGCACATCGCGTGCGACGCCCACCGCGATCTCGTTGTCTTCGAGCATCGGCGTGGCCCGCCACGGATGATGCGCGCTCGCCAGCAATGCCGACGACAGCGACGCCAGACGATGCTCGTTCGACAGATCCAGGCCCATCGAATTAAGACGCTCGGCGCCAAACAGATTGCGCGGCAGCGGAATCTTCGTATGCGGCGCGCCGAGCGGGACGACCTTCGACGCTTCGTCAACGGGGTCGGCGATCAGGTCCTTGATCGCGACGCTTTCGTCGGCGATGCGATTCACGAACGACGTGTTCGCACCGTTTTCCAGCAGACGGCGCACGAGGTAGGCGAGCAGCGTTTCATGCGTGCCGACCGGCGCATACACCCGGCACGGACGGTTCAGCTTGTCGCGACCGGTGACTTCTTCGTACAGTGGCTCGCCCATGCCGTGCAGGCACTGGAACTCGTACTGGCCCGGGTAGTAATTGTTGCCCGCGAGGTGATAGATCGCCGACAGCGTGTGCGCGTTGTGCGTCGCGAATTGCGGATAGACAGCATCCGGCGCGCCGAGCAGCTTCTTCGCGCAAGCGACGTAGGACACATCCGTGTAGATCTTGCGCGTGTAGACCGGATAGCCTTCGAGGCCGTCCACTTGCGCACGCTTGATTTCGGTATCCCAGTACGCACCCTTCACGAGGCGGACCATGATGCGGTGACGGCTGCGGCGCGCCAGATCGATCAGGTAGTCGATCACGAACGGACAGCGCTTCTGATACGCCTGCACCACGAAACCGATGCCGTTCCAGCCGGCCAGTTCCGGATCGAAGCACAGCGCTTCGAGCAGATCGAGCGAGATTTCGAGGCGGTCAGCTTCTTCAGCGTCGATGTTCAGGCCGATGTCGTAGCGGCGCGCGAGGATCGCCAGCGAGCGCACACGCGGCAACAGTTCGCTCATCGTGCGTTCCTGCTGCGAACGCGAATAGCGTGCGTGCAGCGCCGACAGCTTGATCGAGATGCCCGGGCCTTCGTAAATGCCACGGCCGCCGGCCGCCTTGCCGATCGCATGGATCGCCTGTTCGTACGAGGCGTAATAGCGCTGCGCGTCAGCTTCGGTGGTGGCCGCTTCGCCGAGCATGTCGTACGAGTAGCGGAAGCCGCGCGCTTCGTACTTGCGGCTGTTAGCCAATGCTTCGGAGATGTTCTCGCCAGTGACGAACTGCTCGCCCATCAGGCGCATCGCCATATCGACGCCCTTCCTGATCAGCGGCTCGCCGCCCTTGCCGATCAGACGCGTCAGCGCCGAGGAGAGCCCCGTTTCGCTATTGGTCGTCACCAGCTTGCCGGTGATCATCAGGCCCCACGTCGCGGCGTTGACGAACAACGACGGCGCCTGGCCGACGTGCGATTTCCAGTCGCCCTTGCTGATCTTGTCGCGGATCAGCGCGTCACGCGTGGCGCGATCGGGAATGCGCAGCAGCGCTTCGGCGAGGCACATCAGCGCCACGCCTTCCTGGCTCGACAGCGAGAATTCGTGGATCAGCCCTTCGACACCGCCGCCACGGCTCTTGGTGCGCAGCGTTTCGACCAGCTTGCCGGCCATGGCCTGCACGTCGACCGCGAGATTCGCCGGCAGACGCGCCTGGCCGACCAGGAACGGCAAGCATTCCGGCTCGGGACGGCGGTACGCAGCGGTAATAGCCGCGCGCAGCACCGATTGCGGTTGCACGTTCTGCGCAAATTCGAGGAATGGATGCGACGCACCGTCTTCCTCCTGCTCCACCGTGGCGCCATCAGCCAGATCGGCCGAGCCGGTGTGGCCCGACAATTCAGGCGGCAACTGACCGTGCTCGATCTTTTCGAGGTATGCGAAGATCGCCTGCTTGATCAGCCAGTGCGGAGTGCGTTCGAGGCGAGTAGCGGCATCTTTCAGCCGGGAACGCAGGAGGTCGTCAACCTTGACGCCGAGGGTGGTGCTAGCCATGTTTCCTTCTTCGGAGACCAGACGAATTCGCTGGCGAAAGACTAAAAGTTGAGCGAATCGTACGCTTCCCAATAAAAAGGTGCAACCATGCGCCACGCATGGTTGCACCTTCGTGAAAGCCTTGTGCAGTGGGGGTTTGCTGCGGATGGCGCTGCAAGTGGCGACAGCGGTTGCGATCAGTACTTTCCCTGGCATGATTCTTTTCGCTTTTACCCTTATCAGATTGCGCGGCGTGCCGTTATACAGACATGGGTAGTCGCGGCCGCAAGGTACGCACAAAAAACGGTACGGGGTTTTAGAGGACTGGCGAAATGGAAAAGTGGTTGGTGGTATTGGGTATCTGGGCGATGTGTGCGACTTGCGCTGTGCTGTTTATCCGCGGCGCGACAGGCGGTGGCTCGGGCAAACGCACGGCTGCGGAAAAGGGCGTACGCCCGGCGTCGCGCGCATCGGCTGGCGATGCGCGGGCAGCTTTGAACGATTAAACGGAAGACCGGCGATAGACGTAGCGCCGCCGGTTGCAACTGAAACAGCGAGCAGTGAATATGCGCCGCCCCGGTTCAACCCGCGGCGACGCAAGCACGCACGTCAGTGAGGCGGCATCAGCTTGAACTGAGCGCAGGTGTCGTCGGGCGAAACGAGCTGGTCGTGCAGACGGCATAGCCGGCTGTCCGCCACACTCGCGCCAAACCCGGAACCGAACACGGCGAGGCCCGGAATGCTCTGCTCCAGTGAATGCCGATCTTCGGCGCGATACCGGCAGCTTGCACAGCGCGGCGCACACGCGTCGCCGCGTGCGTGGGCCGTGCCGGCTATGCGGACAGCCTCGCTCATTACGAGCCCTGCCCCAAGCTATTCCAGTACGGTGCGAACACGTGCGCGGACAGCGCGTAGCCGATGGCGATATTGACAACCACGCCCGCCGTAAACGCGAGGAACGGTTTCAGGCCGGTGGCCGAAAGCGCACGCAGGCGCGTGGTCAACCCGATGCTCAGGAAACAGAACGTGAACGCCCACGTGCGCAGCGCGGTAATCGGCGCAACGAATTCGGGCGTGACGACCTTGCGGTAGTCGGCCAATGAGTAGTGGCTGGCGATCCACGTCACCAGCGCCGACGCAATTACGAAGCCGATCACGAATTTCGGAAAACGCGCCCAGATTTCACTCGCATTGGCCTTGGCTTTAACGCCGCTGTCCTGCGATTCCCAGCGCGTCGTCGCAACGATCGCCAGCACGAATGCCCAGATACCGATCCAGATATCCCGGCCGACCACCTTCATCAGCGTGAACGCCTGCAGCGACGCCTCGGGTGCGCCGGCAATCACGCCGCCCGCGTGCTTCGCGAAGTCGCCGTAGGCTTGCGCGGCCGCGATACCCGCGGCGTCGGCGAATTCAGACGTG
Source organism: Paraburkholderia sediminicola (assembly GCF_046026855.1). Classification (GTDB taxonomy): domain Bacteria; phylum Pseudomonadota; class Gammaproteobacteria; order Burkholderiales; family Burkholderiaceae; genus Paraburkholderia; species Paraburkholderia sediminicola_A. The sequence continues at coordinate 220,322 of NZ_JAQQET010000011.1, forward strand.
CCGATCCACGCGCCCGCCACCGCCGTCGATAGACCCAACGACCGCGATGCGAACGGCAGCACGAAGATCATCACGATGGCCCACAACACGACCAATGTGATCGCCACCGACGCCTGTTCGCGCTTGGCCCGCACCGCGCCGGCAATCGCAATCGCTGCCGACACGCCGCACACCGCGCCGCCCACGCCGAGCACGGCCGCAAACCGCCGGTCGAGGCCGAGCGCCTTGCCGACAAAGAAGATCACGAAGAACGTCACGAGCGAGACGATAGTCGCCTGCCCCACCGCGACCGGCCCCGCCCACACCAGCAAGGTGAACGGCAGCGTCGCGCCAAGCAGCACGATGCCGACCTTGATGTAAAACTCCACGCGCAAGCCCGCTGAAAACCACTCGGGCAACTTGAACACATTGGAAATCAACAGGCCGAGCGCCAGCGCGACGAGCGGCGGCTCAAGGTTGTATTTCGACGCGTTGACCCACGCGCCCAGCGTGAAGATCAGCGCCGATGCGATAAACAGGATCAGGAATGACGCCAGAAAAGCGCCCACCCTCTGTTTCAGCGCAGCGAGACTCACACCGAAGAGCAACGCGAACGCGACGAACAACGCGACATAGTTCGGCAGATGCTTGCCGATGTCCTGCGCCGCCTGTCCCACGCTCGACCATTTGACCGGCGCCACCGCCAGCCACTTGATGCTGCTGCCCGAGGCGAACAGCGCCCAGGCAATCACGATCACCAGCAGGCCGATCCAGACGGCCCACCAGTCTTCAGTCGAAAAGAGTCCGCCACCGTGCGTGCTGTGGCCGCTGCGCGGTTTGCCGGGCGCGGCGCCGGTAGGCAGCGTCTGGTTGGTATCGCTCATCGCAAATGCCCCGAGAAAGTTAAGGTGCATCGGCGCGGGATTTTTGAGTTTTGCCTGAACATGCGCCGATTCGGCGAAATATAGGCGAGCGACGTCGCAAAGCGAAACGACCATTCGCTCTATGAATATGACTTAAAGGAGTAACGCCGCGAAGCGGCCGGCAACAGGCGTTAGATGTCGAGCGGGTCGACTTCGAGATTCCAGCGCAGCACGCCTTTCACGCCGCGCAGCATCGGCTGCCACGCACGCAACGTAGCCTGCAACGCGGCCCGCGACGCGCTCTCAACCAGCAATTGCGCGCGATGCACATGCATCACTTTGACGATGGTGAGCGGCACGGCGTCATAGACGGTCACGCGCTCGGCCGCCGGGATCTCCGACAGCGCGGCGGCGGCCTGCTGCAGGAAGGCGAGCGCGGCTTCGAGCGTGCGGCCTTCGGCGCGCAGCAAGGCCTGGTAGGCGAACGGCGGCAGATGAGCATCGCGCCGCTCGGCCAATGTCGAATTGGCGAAGCCGACGTAGTCATGCCGCGCCAGCGCGTGATACAGCGCGTGGCGCGGATAGCGCGTCTGCACCAGCACTTCGCCCGGCAAACCGGCACGGCCGGCACGGCCGCTTACCTGCATCAATTGTGCGAAGAGGCGTTCGCTCGCGCGGAAGTCGTGTGAGAACAAGGCGGTGTCGGCGTTCAGCACGCCGACCAGCGACACTCGCTGGAAGTCGTGGCCCTTCGCGATCATCTGCGTGCCGACGAGGATGTCGACCTCACCCGCGTGGACATCGGAAAACAGCGCCTGTGCACTGCCTTTGCGGCGCGTGCTGTCGGCGTCGATGCGGAGCACGCGAGCGCCGGGCACTGCGCTTGCCAGCGTTTCTTCGACGCGCTGCGTGCCGCGTCCCATCGGCGCGATGTCCACATTGCCGCAGTCCGGACACGCGCGTGGAATGCGCGATTCCCAGCCGCAGTGGTGGCAGCGCAGCGCGCGTTCGGGTTTGTGCAAAACGACGTAGGCGCTGCAGCGGGGACAGCCGGCGACCCAGCCGCAGGCGTCGCAGGCAAGCTGCGGCGCGTAACCGCGCCGGTTCAGGAACACAAGACTTTGCTCGCCACGCTCGAGCCTCGCCTTCAGCGCGGCGATCAGCGGCCCAGACAAACCCTCCACCGAGGCCCGGCCGCGTCGCCGCTCCTCTTCCAGATCGACCAGCCTGACAGTCGGCAGGACAGCTTCGGCGACGGCACGGCGCGACAGGGTGAGACGCTTGTAGCGCCCCTGATCCGCCTGCCACCAGCTTTCCAGCGACGGCGTGGCCGAGCCGAGCACGACCGGCAAATCGAGTTGTTTGGCGCGATAGATCGCCAGATCGCGCGCCGAATAGCGCAAGCCTTCTTGCTGCTTGTAAGCCGGATCGTGTTCCTCGTCGACGACGATGATCGCGAGTTTCGGCAACGATGCAAGTACCGCCAGCCGCGTGCCGAGCACGATGCGGGCGCGGCCGGTGTGCGCGGCGAACCAGTTGCGGGCGCGTTCGCCTTCTGCAAGACCGCTGTGCAGCGTGACGATCGACGTGCCTTCGAGCGCGGCAAAGCGCGCCCGGAAAGCCGACTCGAACTGCGGCGTCAGATTGATTTCAGGGACGAGGACGAGTGCCTGCGCGTCAGGCTTCGCCGCCAGAATCTCGGCGAGCGCGCGCAGATATACCTCAGTCTTGCCGCTGCCCGTCACGCCGTGCAGCAGGAACGACGCGAAGCCGTTCGCGTCGCGGATCGCTTCGACTGCGGTTGCCTGTTCGTCGGTGAGGGTGGGTAAGGTGGGTGCGGGGGTATCCGGCGATGCGGGAATGGCGAGCACTTCGGCGGCTTCGATCACCTCCAGCGCAACCCAGCCTTCGGCCTGCCAGGCGTCCAGGGTTGCAATGGCTTTGGGGTGGAGCGCGCGAGCGTCGGCGGCAATCAGAAACTCGGCCTCGGCCAGGGCTTGGGCAAGCTTGCGCAACGCGCTGGCGCGCGCAGGCAAAATTTCCGGCAACGCGGCGCGTCCCTCCGCCGTCAGGCTGTAACGCTCTTCCGGTGCGAACAGACGCGACCAGCGCGAAGCGTCACGCAGCGCTTGCGGCAAAGCGGGCAGGGCCACTTCCCCAAGGCCACGCTGATAGTAGTCAGCGGCGAAGGCCGTGAGCGCCAGCCATTCGGCCGACACCGGCGGGCAGGCTGTGCAAACATTGTTGATCGCCCGCAGACGGTCAACGGGCACGTCACTGTGAGTGGTCACTTCGCATACGAGGCCCACCACATGGCGCTTGCCAAACGGCACGCTCACCAGCATGCCGGGTGCGACACGCTCGGGCGTGTCGCAGCAATAGTCGAACAAAGTCGGCAGCGGATGATCCAGCGCGACGCGGACGAACACGTCACTCACGCGGCGATGTGGATCGGATGAACGGATGCGGCATGACGCCGCATCACGGCGTATGTCGAGCAAACGGCGAACCCATCGAAGTTAAAGTAAAACTTCAATTTCGGCGCTAAGTTTTGGATTCGGCTGAACAATTGCAATCGGTCCGCTTGCCTGTGGATAACTTTGTTGAGAACTTCGCCCAGAAGGGCTTGGAACCGCGCCGCAGCGGCCTTCTGTGGGATTCCACACACTTTGTCGCGGCCCCGTGAAACCCTTGCCAGACAAGGCTTGGATCAAATGCGCCCGCAATGTGCAAGAGCCAGGACACGACTAAAGCTTCTACCGCGCCGCAGCGTGATCAATGTGCATAAGTCAAGTCTTGACTTTCGCGGGACCGCCATCTGACGGCCCATTGACTGCAATTTTTCCCTTAGAGCAAGAGCCCAGTTCGCTGCACTGCAGCAAAAATGGCAACGTTTACGGCCTCAGCTTGGTGCATGCGCGCCGCTGCGAATCGCACGGCTATGACGATGCACTTCGTCCACGAGTTCGGCGACATTCTCCGGCGGCGTGAATTGTGAAATGCCGTGGCCGAGATTGAAAACGTGGCCGGGATGATTGCCGAAACTATCGAGCACCGCGCGCGCTTCCATGCGGATCGAAGCCGGCGGAGCAAACAGCACCGAAGGATCGATGTTGCCTTGCAGCGCCACCTTGCTGCCCACGCGCTCGCGTGCCTTGCGCAGGTTCACTGTCCAGTCGAGACCGACCGCATCCACACCGATATCGGCAATCTCGTCGAGCCACAAACCACCGCCCTTCGTGAAGGTGATCACCGGCACTTTTTCGCCGCCGTGATCGCGCTTCAACTGGCTCACGACCTGCTGGATGTATTGCAATGAGAAGCGTTGGTAGACGCCGTCCGCGAGTGCCCCACCCCACGTGTCGAAAATCATCACGGCTTGAGCGCCGGCTTCGATCTGCGCATTCAGGTAAGCCGCAACCGATCTGGCGTTGACGTCGAGAATACGGTGCATCAGGTCCGGGCGCGCGTACAGCATCGATTTGACCGTGCGGAAATCCGCCGACCCACTGCCTTCGACCATGTAGCACGCCAGTGTCCACGGGCTGCCGGAAAACCCGATCAGCGGCACGCGTTGACGGCCTTGCGTGTCGGTGAGCGCGGTGCGGATTTCGCGTACCGCGTCGGTCACGTAGCGCAGCGTGGCGTCGATATCCGGCACCGCGAGGCGTGCCACATCGTCTTCGGTGCGCACCGGCCGGGCGAATTGCGGACCCTCGCCAGCGACAAACTCGAGACCCAGGCCCATGGCGTCCGGCACCGTCAGGATGTCGGAGAACAGGATCGCGGCGTCGAGCGGATAGCGCTCGAGTGGTTGCAGCGTGACTTCCGTTGCGTACGCCGGGTTCTTGGCCAAGTCGAGAAAACTGCCCGCGCGACTCCGCGTGGCGTTGTATTCCGGCAGATAGCGGCCAGCCTGCCGCATCAGCCAGATCGGTGTGTAGTCGGTCGGCTGGCGCAGCAGCGCGCGCAGGAAAGTGTCGTTCAGGAGTTTATGGGCCACGTTGCGTACGACTGAAGGCAAAGGGGCATTTTACCGGACCCGGCTCGCTGCATCGCGCTTGATGCAGGCAATAACTCGCGCACGCGTTGCTTGCGGCCGGCTTTTTTGCCGACCCGTGCGACGCCATGACCTGGCTGAACGGGCAATGTTCAAGCGCGAATTGCCGGGCTATCATCCACCGGCCTTACCAAACAATTACGCGCAACCAAGGAGACTCGATGAACAAGGCAGCACTCACACTGCTCGGCATTCTGGCCGGTGTATTGATGCACGCAGGCGTGGCCCAGGCGCAGACCAGCGCCACCGCCGCGGCGCCCTCACGGCTCGACGAAATCCTCGCCCGCGGCACGTTGCGCGCCTGTACAACCGGCGACTACAAGCCGTACTCGTTTTACAAGCCGGACGGCCAGTTCGAAGGCATCGATATCGACATGACCGAATCGCTCGCCAAATCGCTCGGAGTAAAGGCGGAATTCGTCAAGACGTCGTGGTCGAACCTGATGAACGACTTCGTTGCGAAATGCGACATTGGTGTGGGCGGTGTTTCGCCAACGCTCGAGCGCCAGAAGCGCGCGTTTTTCACGCAGGCGTACATGGTCGACGGCAAGACGCCGATCGTTCGGTGTGACGACGTCAACAAATATCAAACGGTGGCGCAGATCGACCAGCCGGCGACTCGCGTGATCGTCAATCCGGGCGGCACTAACGAGCGTTTCGCCAAGCAGTATTTCCCGCATGCGAACCTGACCGTCTATCCGGACAACGTGACGATCTTCAAACAGATCCTCGCCGGAAAGGCCGATGTGATGGTCACGGACGCGTCGGAGACCTTGTTGCAGCAAAAGCTGAATCCGGGTCTTTGCTCGGTGCATCCGGACAAGCCGTTCCAGTACGGCGAGAAGGCCTGGCTGCTGCCGCGCGGCGATGTGACGTTCCAGCAATACGTGGATCAATGGTTGCACCTGGCGCGAGCAACCGGCGAATATCAGGCAATCTCGGACAAGTGGCTGAAGTGATCCTTGCAGGGGTCAGCCTGTGTTCCGCTCGATCGGGAAGGCAGGCGCAGCCTGGTCGATTAATAGGTCCGCATGGCTGACACAATCGTGTAACCGGCCTCCCGGGTGTTAAGCAAAATCCAAACAATGCGGTTGAACAGGGCCCAACGAACCGGGCCTTTGCGCATCTTTCCCATCTGCGGAGGATGTTGCGGTGCAACGCGCGCGATCGCCCGCAAATCTGGCAACTTCGTGACGCCGGAAAAGCGCCTGTAACACAGCCGATTCGCTCCAAAAAAGATGAACGTGCAACCATTTCATGCGGAATCGACTGAACGGATTACGCCGCAGTATGCGTCACGAATAGCATCAATCAGGCGTATGAAATTGCGCATGAGTCATCGGTAAAAAATACGTTTAAAACAGTTGGGATTGGAAATAAATCCCGCAACGCCTTATCTGGCGGGCGTTACAACCTGAAACACTTTGTTACCGCGCTCGTAGGTTAATTCGCCCACAATGCCCTCAACGGTTTCAACACGGATGTGGCTGGGTGCGTGGTGTGAGCGGATACGATGCACTTGCCGGTCGGCGTATGCCGAAGCCCTGTAAAGGGGCATCCCTGCTGGGGCCGTAGTCGACGTAGGGTCGTCGTCTCAGTTGGTTCCACCTTTGGTCTCCTCGCGCTAACCCCGTAGCGTGTGGTTTTTAGCGGGCTCCAGGCCCGCTTTTTTTTCGTCTGGTCAAACGTTTGCGAGCTTCGTAGCGGTTCGATTTTGCGGGTTTCCAACCGCGCATTTTCCCGCTAGCTGGTT
>NZ_JAQQET010000012.1:0-224899 GCF_046026855.1 Paraburkholderia sediminicola
CAATTCTTAAGCGGTTTCCCCGCACAGTCGCGGTAGTGGCGCATCTGGAATCTGTGTTCCCGCCCATTCCGCGTGAGTGACAAAGCGCTCATCAGTTCCCACTCCGCACTGCGTGCGTCGCGGATGGGTCTGCCAGGGAAACCAGGGGCTTCGTTTCGGCGCGGTGGGGGCCATCGGCTTCGCCTCGGCGAAATGCCAAAGGAGGCGTGAGTGCGAAAACATGGTGGTCGGTTCATGAGGTGCGTTTCGGAGCGCGCAGCGCCGCCGGAAGTATGACTGCCTTGTCACTCACGCCGAATGTGCGGGAACACAGATTCCAGATGCACCACTCCCTCCTCCAAGCCAGGGGACCCGCTTAAGAATTAGCGGGGTGAGCCGCTTTCTCTTGCCTACTTCTCTTTGCGGCGGCAAAGAGAAGTAGGTGCCTGCCCCGCACAGGGGCGACGCTAATAAACCAATAACAATTCAAGGAAAGGCCAAAGGATCCAGATCAAGGAAAACCCAAAACCATAGGAGCACAGACAACAAGTGCCCCGCAGGCAAAAAAACCAAAATCAATAAGCAATACAAACAGATTTACTTTCAGTATAGGAATCAATAATAGCCTTCCCATGTTCACGCCCGATCCCGGATGCTTTAAACCCGCCGAACGGCATGGCCGGATCAACCATATTGTGAGTGTTGACCCACACTGTCCCGGCCTCGATACCGTCGACGAGTCGCAGCGCCTTGCCGATCTGGTTTGTCCAGACGCTTGCGCCCAGTCCATATTCGGACGCATTGGCCTGCGCCAACACTTCATCGATATCGTCATAAGGCATCGCCACGAGCACCGGTCCGAACACCTCATCCCTGACAACGGAAAGCGGTTTGCACGCGCGATTGGCAATGACCGTCGGCCGGACAAAGAAGCCATCTGCGTCAACGGCCGCATCGCGCGACAAGATCTCGCCGCCTTCCTGCCGGCCTTGCGCAATCATGCCCATGACCTTGTCGCGATGACGTGCGGAAACCATGGGTCCCATCTGCGTCGCGGCATCGAAACCGGAACCCAATGCAATGCTGTCGGCCACCGCCGCAATGCCTTGCACGACTTCGTCGTAAATCGAGCGCGCAACGTACAAGCGAGAACCAGCGGTACAGACCTGTCCATGGTTGAAGAAAATCGCGCCTGCAGCGCCTTCAATCGCTTTCTTCGGGTCGCAGTCATCCAGCACGATCACGGGGCTCTTGCCACCCAGTTCCAGCGACACGCGTTTCAGATCGTCAGCACACTGGCGGCCGATGATGCGGCCCACTTCGGTCGATCCCGTGAAGGTGACTTTATTCACCGATGGATGCTTGACCAGCGCTGCGCCAGCGGTCTCGCCGCGGCCGGTGACCACATTGAATACGCCCGGCGGGAAGCCGGCTTCGTGTGCCAGTTCGGCCAGGCGAATTGCTGTTAAAGGGGTTTCTTCGGCCGGTTTTAGCACGACGGTGCAGCCGCATGCGAGTGCCGGGGCGATTTTCCAGACTGCCATCAGCAGCGGGAAATTCCACGGGACGATTGCGGCGACGACGCCCGCCGGGACGCGTTTTGTTGATGCGTTGTAGCGGGTGCCGGGCGGGAAGGGGATCGACAGGTCGAAAGTCGTGCCCTCGATTTTGGTGGCCCAGCCAGCCATGTAGCGCAGCCATTGGACGCTGCCTGAGACTTCCAGCATCTTTGAGAATGCTATTAGTTTTCCCTGGTTCAGGGTTTCCAAGGTTGCCAGTTCTTCTGTGTGTTGTTCTACCAGGTCCGCTAGTTTTAGCAGTAGATGTTCGCGGGCGGCGGGCGGCATTCTGCGCCAGGTGTCGGATTCGAAGGCCGCTTTTGAGGTTTTGACCGCGTGGTCGATGTCGGTTTCTGATGCGTCTGGAAGCTGGGCTAGTTCTTCTCCTGTCGCCGGGTTGTAGATGGGGAAGGTTTTGCCTGCGGCGCTGTGGGTTCTTTCGCCGTTGATGAACATTGTCGTCGGAAGCTTCGCTGGGTTTTTCTGTTCGGTCATTTTGCTTTGTCTCCGTTGGGGTGAGATTGGCTTTGCTATTCGGTTGTCGCTTTTTGAGACTTGATTTGCTGTTTTGTTTCGAGTCTGTGGGGGGATTTTTCTTGTTTTGTTAGTGGTCTATTAGTGTTGCCCCTGTGCGGGGCGGCACTTACTTTCTTTGCCGCCGCAAAGAAAGATAAGCAAAGAAAGCGGCTCACCCCGCTAATTCTTAAGCGGGTCCCCCGCGCAGCCACGGTAGTGGTGCATCTGGAATCTGTGCCCTCGCGCATTTGGCCTTGGTGACAAGGCAGTCATACTTCCCGACTTGCACTTCGTGCTCGTCGGAATGGTCTCCCTGGGGGGATGGTTTCGATGCCAACGTAACGGCTTTTTTTTAAGCCAATTGGCTGCTAACGTGCCCGCACATGTCAGGTTCGCAATCGCGCTTAGCGCATACAAGACCATGAATCCATCGCCGAAAAAATAGGACGTCGTCGATAACGTTGCTCCCAACGCCATCCCGATGTGGTGTGCCGCACCAGGGCAACCCGCGCTCAATGCGCTGCACGATTTGCCCCGCAGTTTCATTAGTTCAGGAATCGTCAGGCAGTCGAGAACCAGAAACATCTTTGCCGCGAGTAGTGCAAGCATCGGACTGTCTGCGGCCGCGAGCGCTCCAATCAATACCGCTCGTAGCACGTACAACACAATCAATATCCGGTTGCCGTTGCCGGATCGGTCGGCGATCAACGCCAGTGCGCAAACAGCACCCAGCGAAAGCGCGATCTGCCACATCGGCTGTGCGCCACTCATGCCGCAAATTGCATCGAGCTGGAAACGCGCGAGACTGCCGCTCGATACGCCCGCAAACAGTGCGAGCAGCGCCGCAGCGCCAGTTGCGTGCATGGCCTTGGTCGACTCGTCCGTACGTTTATTTCGATCGGAGTGTTCAGGTGATGATGCTGTTTCAAATGGTGAGGGCGTTTCGCTGGCAAGGTGCCACCCGTAAAACAGCAACACGCCACCCAGCACGACAGCCAACCCACCTATCGCGATGCGATGCTCAAACCCGCTGACATACGCCGGCACGATACCCATCGCACTCATCGTCGCGATCAGTGTCACCGCCGTCGCAAGCGTGGTGTGCTGCTGCCTCGAAATGCGCGACATCAACAGCGGCACAATCGTCATCGTGGCCAGCGCCAGTGCGCTCATCCCCAGCGCGCTGGTTCGTTGACCAAGGCCGGCCTGTATCACCAGCGTCGCGGCGCCGCTCACGAGCAGCACACAAGCCGTGCCGCGCACGCTCGCTGTTAGCACGCGAGTCGCGCCGCTCACGCTCTTCATCAGCCTGTGTGCCGCGCCACCCACTCTCGCCATCAACGCGCGATCTGCGCCGCCCACGCTCACTGTCAATACGCGTGTCCCGTGGGCTGTAATCGCGGGATATACGTTTGCGGAGTTGACGACGTGTGCAGCCGCAGGCCGTTTGTCGCGTATCGTCGGATCAGCGCTTGCAGCAGCCATGATCCGCGGACTTGCCGTCTTCAACACTGTTCTGATCACGTTCGGACGGCAGGTCCATCGTCGGGTTGGCGGAGAAGAAGTTGTTCGGCTTGAGCATCAAGCCGGCGTATTCCACCGGCATCACCGGGAAGTCCTCGGGTTTGCATACGTGCGTGTGACCGAAGCTGTGCCACAAGACGATGTCTTCGTTCTCGATGTTGCGATTCGCCTCGATGTAGCGCGGCAAGCCGTCACCACCCGCATGCTGGTTCGGATAGTCGCCACTCGCGTAGCGCTCGGCCGGATCGAACGGTGTGACCCACACGTGACGCGTGGCAAAACCGCCGCGTTGACGGACTTTCGAGCGCTCGTCGGCCAGCATCAGCGGTGAGTCGTTCACGATCAGCTTGTAGCCCGGATTCGCACCGACAGCGTTCTTCACGTTCGGGTTGGTCACCTTCCAGTAACGTCCCGTGCGACCGTTCGCAAGACGCGCGGCTTCGCTCTCGGTCTTGAACACGCGCTTCGTGGTGTCGAAGACGTTGCCGTACGGATTCGTTTCGCCCATTGGACGCGGCACGAATTCATGTTCGGTCACGGTGTTGCGCTCGCCGTCGACCATCATGTGCATCCGTGCATTGAAGAAGTGCTGGTGGGTCGGGCCGCCAAGGTTTTCAGTGATCATGCCGCCCCACGGATACGTGTCGCCGTCGGCGACCGCTGAGGTTTGTACGATGCCGGTCAGCTTGCATTCGAGTTGAATCGTGCCGTCCTGATACAGGTACCAGTAGAAACCGTAGTCGTAGTTGCCGACCGTCGCGAAGAACGAGATCACAAGGCGTCGCGAGCGACGCATTTCGAAGACGCCGGTGCGGAACTCATAGTGCTTCCACAGGGTGCCGTAGTCCTCTTCGTGCATGCACACGGCGTTCTTCATAAGGAACGCATTGCCGAAATCGTCGGCGGACGGAATGTCGAAATAGCGGATCGTGCCGAGACAATCGCAGCCGAGCTCAAGTTGATTCGCCAGTTTTCCAAGACCGTATTCGCCAGCATCGAATGCGCTTTTCCAGTAGTGGTTCGTGCTCGGGTCGGAGTAGGGCACGCACATCTCCGTCACGCTCGCACGGTAGATGATCGGCCGCGCGTTCTTGCCGTCGTCCCATGACAGCTGATGCAGCACCAGCCCTTCGCGCGGCGTGAAGCCGACCCGGAAGTTCCAGTTCTGCCAGCTCACATGCCAGCCGTCGATCTTGAAGCTCGGGCCCTCCGGTTGGCTGATCGAAAGCGGTTTGAGTGTGCTGCGCGGTTCGCCGAGGCTCGGTGTGTCGTAGTTGTGCTTCGCACGCGGGATCGGAATGATGCGGCCGTCGTCGACCAGTTCGATCACTTTCTTCTCGAGCAGATCGACTACCGCCACCACGCCCTCGATGGGATGCGCGTAGCCGTTGTCGGTCACAGTCTCGCGGTAGTAACTCACGCAACGCACAAGGCGCCGGCCATTCTCGTTCTCGCGGTCGAAGCAACCGGCGGAAAACGGATCGACCTGGACGTGCTCCAGATCCTTCTCGGTGAGACCGCGCTTCATTACCGCAACGCGCCATGCGTCGTCGCTCTTGACGATCTGCTCGGCGTTCATGAAGTCTTCGATCATGATCGGCGGCTGGCCGTAAGGCGCCTGATCGAACGGGAGCACGTTGCGCGAGGCGACTCTTTTTTCTCTCAGGTCCACATTGAATTCGATCGTCGTCCCATTCGTGCGGTCGATTGCCAGTACGAACGCCGTACGCGAAAAATATTCACCAGTCTTGAATGCGACCACTTCGGTCTTCGGCGGCTCACGCAATTCGACCATGGGAAAGCGTACATGGGCGTCGAGGCTTTCGGCGGCCTTCACGAGATCGCAGGCAAGCTGCATTTCGTCCGGACTCAGCGGATCGAGCGGATGAACGGGGGCGTGAGCGGCTTTCGTGGCATTCGTGTTCATAGGATTCCCGTAAGGAGTGTGCTGGACCGGACTGCGTGCCGGCGATGCTGAATGAAGCGCGGCGAACGCTGAGTCGATGGCAAATCGTAGGAACCCAATATTATTTTCGCGCTTGCTTATCGCGCCAAATGAACGATAAAGTGCGCCATGAGCAATAACACGGCAGTACATCAGCGAAGACTTGAGAGGAGACGCTCGGCATGAAAAAAGTCACGCTCAACGGCAGTTTCCCGATGATCCGCGGCGCGGTAATGGGACCGGTTGTGCGCGCACTCGATGCATCAGGCGCCAATTGCGACGCGCTGCTCGAAGCGTTCGGCATGAGCCGCAAGCTCCTGTCGAATCCGTATGAAATCCTGCCGCTCACGCGTTATGTGGCGGCATTCGAGCGCGCGGCTGAAGTACTCGGCGAACCGTCGCTCGGCTTGCGTCTCGGTAGCGAATTGCAAGTGACGGAACTCGGGCCGGCAGGTCTCGTGTTTCTATCGTCGCCGACCTTGAACGCAGCCGTGCGCAAGTTCTCGCTCGCGCTGGCGTCGTGGCAGAACACCACAACCTGTGAGTTGCTGCGCGATAGCGAATGGCCGGTATGGACCTATCAGATCGCCAATCCACAGATCTGGCCGCGCCGGCAGGACGCGGAATACAGCCTCTCGACGATGTGCCATATGATCCGGCTCGTGCGTGGCGCAGCGTGGAATCCGGTCGAAGTGCATTTCGAACACGCCGCGCCGGCCGACCTCAAACCGTATGCACGCAATTTCCGCGTGCCGGTGCGCTTTCAGCAGCCTTTCAATGGCGTGATCCTGCGTCCGCTGGATCTCGATGCGCCGCTCAAGAGCGCCGACACGCAAATGGCGCGCATGATGGAACGCCATGCCACCGATCTGATTGCGCGCGATGCGGTGCCCCACAGCATCGTCGAACAGGTGCGCGATCTGGTAACGCGGCGGCTTGCGCACGAAAAGCTGATCGTTGCCGACATCGCGAAAGATCTCGGTCTATCGCATCGTTCGTTGCAACGGCACCTGGCCGAGGCAGGGACTTCCGTGCGGCAGATCGTGCGCGAAGAGCGGCAGCGTAGTGTGGAAGGCCTGCTTGAACGTGACGGGCTCACCAATGCGGCGATCGCTCGCGCCGTGGGCTACGCCGACGCAACCGTGCTGTGGCGCGCCACGCGCAACTGGAAAAAACAATAAAAGGTGGTGGTGTCGCAAATACTTTCATTCTGAAAGCACGCGAAAGCGCAATCGTCACACGAAAAGAAAAACTTCCGTTTCCTAAGTATTTGCTGCGAACCGCAGTGCCTGACACGCTCAGGAGCATTGGCGCAAATTATCGAAAATTTGGCGCGGTTCGCGAAGTCGCTTTATTTTTTAGCTACCTACCATGCGCTCACACCGAAACATCGAACGTCGGTCAACCGAGCGTCTGGACCAGTATTTCCAGGGTTTAGGCGAGTTCCAGACTAGCCAACAAAATAGAGGCAGCGATGAATGAACCCTACTCTCCGACCCGTCTGGTCGACGCGGAGAATCCCGTGGAACTGAAGGGCAATACGCTGGGCTTGTGGCAGATCGTGTTCCTCGTGATTTCCGCCGCCGCACCGCTTACCGGCATGCTCGGTGCGGTGCCGCCCGCGATCAGTCTGGGCAATGGTGCAGGTATTCCAGGCGCGTTCGTGATTGCCGGCATCGTGCTGCTGATTTTCAGCGTGGGTTTTGCGTCGATGAGCCGGCACGTGGTGCGCGCCGGCGCGTTCTACGCATACATCACCGCCGGACTCGGACGGCCGTTGGGCATGGCCGGCGCACTCGTCGCGCTGATGTCGTACACCTTCATCCAGATCGCGCTGTATGGGTTGTTTGGATTCTTCTGCACGGTGATTCTTTCTCCACTACTGCATACCGCGATGCCCTGGTACGGCTATTCGCTGATCTGCGTGGCCGTGGTGCAATTCACCGGCATCCGTGGTATCGATCTGAATAGCCGACTGCTCGGCGTGCTGATGTGTCTGGAACTGGGCATTCTGCTGCTGCTTGCAATTGCGATCGTCGTGCATGGCGGCGGCCCGAATGGCCTCACGCTCGCACCGTTCACACCGGAACATGTATTTAGCGGCCACCTCGGTATTGCCGTGATGTTCGCCTTCGCGTCGTTTATCGGTTTTGAAGCGACGGCGATTTACGGCAAGGAATGCCGGGACCCGAAGGTGACCGTGCCACGCGCGACGTATGTGTCGGTCGTGCTGATTCTCGTGTTCTTCGCTTTCGTTACGTGGACGATCGTTTGCGCGTACGGACTGAACGACGTGGTCGCGGTCGCGACGAAGCAACCGGGCGATTTCTGGTTCATTCAATCGGGTAAGTATCTGGGCGGTGCCGTGACGACCGTGATGAGCTTCCTGTTGCTTAGCAGTATCTTCGCGAGTCTGTTGTCGTTCCATAACACGCTGGTGCGCTATATCCACGCGCTGAGCCTTGAAGGCATCCTGCCGCAAATGCTCACCCGGGTGCACGAAAAATACCGTTCGCCGTATGTGGCGAGCTATCTGCAAACACTCTCCGTGTGCGTGCTGCTCGGGCTCTTCATCGCGGCAGGCAGCGATCCGTTCAACATCGTTTTCAGCTGGAGTTCAGCGCTTGGCACGATTGGTATCGTGATGCTTCAGGCCGTGACGAGTTTTTCGGTCATCGCGTTCTTCCGCAAGACGCGCAAGGACACACGCGTATGGCACTCGTTTGTCGCGCCCCTGGTTGGCGGCATCGGCCTGCTGTATATCGGCGTGATCCTGGTGCGCAATCTCGATGCGCTCAGCGGCTCCGATAGCCCGATCGTCAAGTCTTTCCCCTGGATCGTATTCGCGGTGGCGCTTTTCGGCGTCGTGATCGGTCTCATCTTGCGTAAGAAGCGGCCAGATATCTACGCGCGCTTCGGGCAGTAATCGAACCGCGCGCAAGGCACTCAGCGCGCGCCGTCTCGTCACGTTCCAGCGATCGACTGCTGTAGTTCATTCTCGAACGGCAGCGGAGTGGTGTCGCTCGTCTGGTTCGGCCGGCTCGTCCAGTTTGAGCTCGCTGATTTCACCACTCAACTTTCGACAAAAAATATGGCACACAAATTCGTCAGGCGCTCGGCGCTTGCGCTGGCCGCGTGCGGCCTCGCGATGGGCGCGCATGCGCAATCTTCGGTGACGCTCTATGGCACGGTCGACGCCGGCGTCGTCTACACGACCAACCAGCAGACAACGCTCGCGGACGGCAGCACCAACGGCCACGCGAATTACCAACTGGCGGGCGGCAACCTGGTGCCTTCGCGGTGGGGCTTGATGGGCACTGAGGATATCGGTGGCGGCACCACGGTGAACTTCACATTGGAGAACAGCTTTCTGATCGGCAACGGCGCGATGTTGCAATCGAACACGCTGTTCAACCGCAACGCATGGGTCGGTTTGAACAACGGCACGTACGGCGCACTGACATTCGGCCGCCAATACGATCCGTTCTCCGACTACATGGGCGCCTATGCATCGAGCAATAACTGGGCGACGCTGTACGGCTCCCATTTCGGCGACGTCGACAACCTCAACGAAGCGTTCAACTTCAACAACTCGATCAAGTACATCAGCCCGAGCTTTGGTGGATTGACTATTGGCGGATTGTTCAGTCTGGGTGGCGTGGCAGGGAATTTCTCGCAGAACAAGGGCTGGGCGCTGGCGGCGAATTACGCACAGGGGCCGCTGTCGTTGAGCGCAGGCTATCTCGAGTTGAATCAGCCGTTGCAGGCGGCCTTAGGCGGTACTGCCGGCTATATCGGCGATTTCAGTTGCGCGAATGCCGACGCGTCGTATTGTCTGCTTCAGCAGGCGAGCAAGGTCAGGATTTTCGGAGCAGGGGGCTCGTATGCGTTCGGCAAGGCGAGCGTGGCGGTGAGCTATACGCATACGCGTCTGTCGCAGAGCCAGTATTTCGCAAGTGCGGCGAGCTCTGCCGGGGCCGATATTTCATTCGACATTGCCGAGTTGAATACGACCTATATGCTCGCGCCTGATTTGCAGCTCGGTCTGGCATATATCTTCAACGACGCCAGGCCGAGCAGCAGTGCTTCGACGCGCGTGCATCAGATCAACCTGGGTGCGGTGTACAGCCTGTCGAAGCGGACGGCGGTCTATGCGGTGGCGATCGGGCAGAAATCTTCCGGCGCGGGACTCGGGATCAATCCGTCGACGGGGCAGACGGAGAATCTGGCGCAGATTCCGAATATCGTCAATTCGGATACGGATAAGCAACTCTCCGTGATCGTCGGCGTGCGGCACAATTTTTAATCTGCCTGTGCGGCGCTGGCAAACAGATCAACGGAGCCAACGCCGCATGGCGAACCACGTAACGTGCCACGCGGGGAAAACTAATCCGCCACGCGTTTGTCCGCAAGCGCGCTCTGGCAATCCGCCAATACCTGCTTCACCAGCCGCGCTTGCGGGTCAAGCTCGTCGGTATCGAGAATCTCCTCGACGGCGTCCCGCGCCCAGTCGGCATCGACAAAATTCGCGTGCCGCCGTGCAATCTCCAGTGCGGTTGCCGACAATCTGGCGATACTCAACCAGTCTGCTTCCCGCGACCGGAGGTCGAGCCACTTATGGGCGGCCTGCACCTGAAACGCCGCGTCGGGCCAGTCCTCATTCAGGTAAAAAGCGCCAAGCGATCCGCATGTGAGCCAGCACAACAGCTCCAGGCGGTCACGTGGACTCAGATGATGGCGTACATCACTCATGGCGACGCTCGCTGCTGTAATTTGCGTTCCGGTGAGGACGGCAGGCCGTCCTCCGCTTCTGTTACACAATATCACGCAGAATTCGCGAGCGGCAATTCCAGACTGACCCTGGCCGCTCCGGCGCCACAAATACCACGCGACAGCCGGCCCGGCTCCGCCGCACTAGCGCGTAGCGACGATAAACAGGCGCGGAAACGGCAACAGCACGGTGCCGTCTGCCAGCGCCGGGTACGCCCGCGCGATCGCTTCCCGGTAGCGTTCCAGGAAGGCGTCTTCCTCGCTGTCGTCGAGTTCGCTCAGGAACGGCCTGAGCGCGCTGCCCTTGAACCATTCGACCACCGCGTCCGCGCCGCCCGCGAGCGGGTGGTAGTAGACGGTACGCCACACGTCGACCCGCGCACACAGCGGTTTGAGCAACGCGTAGTACCAGTCGGCGCCGTAGCGCATGGTGCGTTCCACGCCTTTGAGTTTGTTTGCCCAGGGGCCGTCCGCCGCGATTTCGCGCAGCAGACGGTGCGCGGGTTCGTCGAGGTTGTCCGGCATTTGCACGGCGAGGTTGCCGCCCGGTGCGAGTTTTTTCACAAGCGACGGAAACAGCTGCTCATGATCCGGCACCCACTGCAGCACGGCATTGGCGAGGATCAGGTCGTAGGGGCCCGGGGCATCCCACGTCGCAATGTCGCTCACCTCGAACTGGAATTGCGGCAGGCGCCTGGTGGCCGCCGCGATCATGTCGGCGGAACTGTCCAGACCGCTGACCGCCGCGCCGGGCAGGCGGGCCGCCAGTGCCTCGGTGGAATTACCGGGGCCGCAGCCGATGTCCACCGCCACCCGCACGTCGGTTGCCGGGACCGCCGCCAGCAGATCCCTGACCGGACGGGTGCGCTCGTTTTCGAACATCACATACTGCTTCGCATACCAGTTCGTCGGTGAAGTCATGTCACGCTCCTTTGTCTTGATTGCAGGACCGGTGTCCGCTGACATCCGTGGCCGGTGTGCGGTGTCAAACCGATCCAATCCGCTTATTCTGTGCGGTGTCGGGGGTAGAGTAAAATGAATTTATCATTCCGATTCCTTCATTTTTCTAATGAAAATCGACACTCTCGGTGTACAGGCATTTGTTGCGATTGCGGACCGGGGCAGCTTTCAAGCCGCCGCGGATTCTTTGCACGTCACGCAGACGGCCATTACGCAACGTCTGCGCAAGCTCGAAACGTTTCTCGGCGTCACGCTGATCGAGCGGACTACCCGCTCCATGGCGCTGACCGAAATAGGGCGCAGTTTTCTGCCGCAGGCGCGTCGGTTATTGGGCGAGCTTGCCGATGCGCTGGTGGAGATTCGCGAGACGGGTGAGGCCCGTCGCGGCGATGTGTCGATCGCCTGCGTGCCGACGGTGGGCGTGCAGTATCTGCCGCGCATTCTGCAGGCGTACGCCGGGCGTTATCCGCATAACCGCATCAAGATTCTCGATCACGCGTCGTCTGCAGTGGAGGAGGCCGTGCTGCGCCGGGAGGTGGAGTTCGGCATCAATATCGCCGGTGAGCATCATCCGGATCTCGCCAGCGTGCCGTTGACGGAAGACCGCTACGTGCTGATTTGCCATGAAGATCATCCTTTAGCAAAACGGCGGCGCATCGCCTGGCAGCAACTGCAATCGTATCCGCTGATTTTTGCCGGGGAGGTCAGCGGCAATCGCGCGTTGCTCGACGTCGCACTGGAAAAGAGTGAGCTGGCGCTGCGCTCCTTTTATGAGGTGCAACGCAGTTCGACGGCTGTCGGGTTGGTCGCGCAAGGAGTGGGCGCGGCCGTCGTGCCGGCGCTCGCGATTCAGAAGGGCGCGTATCCGACGGTCCGCACCGTCGAGCTCACGCACCCGGTGGTCTCGCGCACGCTCGTCCTCGTGGCGCGCAAGACCGCTCAACTTTCACCGGCGGCGCAGGCGCTTTACGACATGATTCTGGAACAGGCCACGCTGAAGGCGTGATGCCGGCGCCGAGTCGCAGCCTCTACAGACACTGCGTCCGCAAACAACTCGCTGCATGGTTCAGATCGTGCTCGATCGCGCGTCGCACGCCGGCCGCATCGCGCGCCTTCGCGGCGTTCAGCAAGTCGTCGTGCGCATCGTTGAGCGTGCCGGCAAACAGCGCGTCGCCGAATAACAGATTCGAAATCGGCCCGACCTGCAGCCACACCGTTTCGATCAACTCGAGCAGAAGCGGCGAGCCGGCCGCGCGGTACAGAATCAGATGGAATGCCTCGTTGGCATCGAGATAGCCCTTGGCGTTAGTGGTCGGCAAGGCCCGCGCCATCTCTTCATTCAACTTTTCCAGCGTTTCCAGATCGTGCGCGCTCAGATGGGGTACGCCCAGTTCGGCGGCCTGGCCTTCGAGAATCAGGCGCACGCGCAGCACATCGTCGAATTGTTCTTTCGACAGACGTGGCACGGTCACGCCGCAATTGGGCACGTTCACCAGCGCCGATTCGGCCGCGAGGCGCTGCAAGGCGGAGCGCACCGGCATCTCGCCCACACCGAGCTCGGCGGCGACGTGACGGATCTTGATGCGCTCGCCTGGCACGAAGCGCCCGATCGTCAGCCACTGCCGCAGCGTTTCGTAAGTCTGGTCCTGCAACGTGTGATGGTGCGAAGTTTTCATAAAGCTCGGTGCTGGGGCCGAAAAAAGGCTGCAAAAACGCCGGCGGTTTAGCGGTGGCCGTGCGCCGTCCAGCTCGATCTGACTACGCTCAGGTCAGTTCGGCAAGACAGGCGTCGAACGTAGAAACCAGTCTGTCGACGTCGGCCGCCGACGTGTCGGGGCACACCAGGATCATGTTGTGAAACGGCGTAATCAGCACGCCGCGATTGAGCAGGTACAGGTGCACGATATGTTCCAGTTCCGCGTCGAGCTGGCGGCCGGCTTCGGTGCCGTTGCGCGGCGGTGTCGGCGTGAACTGGAATTCGGTGCGGGCGCCGACGCGCGTCACGCACCACGCGAGGCCGTGACGCACGATCGCCCCTTTCAGGCCGGCCTCAATGCGCTCGGCGAGCGCGAACATGTGAGCGTAGGCGGCATCCGTCATTACCTCGGCGAGCGTCGCGCGGATCGCGCTCATCGCCAGCATGTTCGCCGTGAGGGTGGTGCCGATGCCGGAGTGGCCGGGCGGTGCGCTGCGCTTGGCGTGCTGCGCGCGGGCTGCCAGCTCGGCGCTGAAACCGTACACCGCGCACGGAAAGCCGCCGCCCACCGGTTTGCCGAGGACGAACAGATCGGGTTCGAGACCGTACGCTCTCGTGTAACCACCCGGCCCGCAACTGATGGTGTGGGTTTCGTCGATGGCGAGCAGCGTGCCGTAGCGGCGCATCAGCGCTTGCGCTTGCCGCCAGTAGTCCGGCTCGGGCAGCACCATGCCGATGTTGGTCATCGCGGGTTCGGCCAGCACGCAGGCGACATCACCGTCTTTCAGCGCGTTTTCCAGCGCGGCCAGGTCGTTGAATTCGATCACGCGCGTGGCGTCGAGCAGGTCGTGTACCTGGCCGATCAGGCTGTCGCGCTGTTGCGGTTTCCCATCGACGAGATCGACGAATACGTCGTCCACCGTGCCGTGATAGCAGCCGTTGAAGATCACGATCTGCCGGCGTCCGGTCGCCGCGCGCGCCCAGCGCAACGCAAAGCGGTTGGCGTCGCTCGCCGTCATCGCGAACTGCCAGTAGGGCAACCCGAAGCGGCGCGCGAGTTCTTCACAGACCCATGCGGCATCCTCGCCCGGCAGCATGGTCGTCAGTCCGCGTTCAGCCTGGGTAGCCAGCGCGCGGACCACGGGAGCGGGTGAATGGCCAAACATCGCGCCCGTGTCGCCGAGGCAGAAGTCTGCGTAGCGATGACCATCCACGTCGGTGAACGAAGCGCCGCGCGCCTGATCGACATAGAGCGAGAAGGGCGTCGACCAGTCGTTCATCCAGTGCAGCGGCACGCCGAACAACAGGTGGCGCGCGGCGCGTTCGGATAGCGCGTGCGATTTCGGCATGGCCTCTGCAAACGCGCGGCGTTCGCGTTCGACAAGCGCCTGCGCACGTGCCCAATTGATGCCCTGACGGGTAGCCAAATCCAGGTTCTCCGATGGTGTTTCCATAAGCCGCCAGCGCTCAGACGAGCAGTTGCAGATGCTCGCGTTCCCACGCGGTAATGCCTTGCGAGAAGGTCTCGAACTCCGCTTCCTTTACCGCGCAAAAGGCCTGCACGAACTTGTCGCCGAGCACATCCGCGAGTTCGGTGCACTTCAGGAGCGCCTTGAGCGCATCTTCGAGACCGCGCGGCAGTTCGTATTCGAGGTCGTAGGCGCTTTCAATCATCGGCGCCGACGCCTGCTGCTGCTCCACCATGCCGAGATAGCCGCAGGCGAGGGTGGCCGCCATCGCCAGATACGGGTTGACGTCGACACCCGGCACGCGGTTTTCGAGCCGCCGTCCGTCGGGCCCGGAATTCGGCACGCGGATACCGCAGGTGCGGTTGTCGTACCCCCAACGCACGTTGATCGGCGCAGCGGTGAAGCGCGACAGGCGCCGGTAGGAATTCACGTAGGGCGCGAACATCGGCATGGCTTGTGGCATGTACTTCTGCAAGCCGCCGATATAGTTGAAAAACAGCGGGCTCGCCGATCCGTCGGGCAGCGAAAAGATGTTCTCGCCGGTTTTGCTATCGACAATGCTCTGGTGAATATGCATCGCGCTGCCGGGCTCGTGCTCCATCGGCTTGGCCATGAAAGTCGCAAAAATGCCATGACGGAAGGCGGTTTCGCGCACCGCGCGTTTGAACAGGAACACGCGGTCGGCGAGATCGAGCGCGTCGCCGTGCGAAAAGTTGATTTCCATTTGCCCCGCGCCGACTTCGTGCACGAGCGTTTCGACGCCGAGACGCGTGGTCTCGCAAAAGCGCGACAGGTCCTGGAAGAACGGATCGAATTCGTTGACGGCGTCGATTGAGAACGACTGGCGGCCGGCTTCGTGACGGCCCGCGCGACCGAGCGGCGGCCGTAGCGGTTCATGCGGATTCTTGTTCTGCGCGATCAGATAGAACTCCATCTCCGGCGCGACCACGGGACGCCAGCCTTTGTCCTCATAGAGTTTCAGCACACGCCGCAACACCGCGCGTGGCGAAATGCCGATCGGCTTGCCGTCGAGTCCGACGCAATCGTGGATCACCACCGCGACCTGTTCGATGGCCCACGGTACGAGCCGTACCGTATTCGGATCGGGGATGCAGACCATGTCGGGATCGCTCGGCCCGACAAAGCGCTCGAAATTCGCGAATTCGCCGTTGACGGTGATCATCAGCAGCGCGTTCGACATGTGCATCCTGCCTTCCGAGAGAAACAGGTTCTTCGGCACGATCTTGCCCCGCGCGACCCCCGTCATGTCCGGTATCACGCATTCCACTTCATGAATGCGGTGATGCTCCAGGAATTCACGCAGGTCGGCGCGTAGGTCGCTTTGCAAGATTGACTCCAGTCGGTTGATGAACACGGCGCGAAGCGCTGCTGCAAACCTTGCGCGACGAGCTGCCGGTTCGGGAAAGCCGGGCGTTTTGCATGATGGGATTTGATCAAATCATCGCATGGAATTTTACTTTTGGGAAATTTGATCAAATTTGGGTCATGCAAGGGCGCTTACGGCGCTGGCCCAGCTCGCAAGGCGCGAAGTGTATCTGTGCGCTTTAGCGAGCCATCGATACACTACGATTCGAGCCGGACCCCGGTGACTTATCCATAGCGACTAAACGAGCGGCCACGATCCCATGCTTCAGATTTTAGGCAAAGCATCATCCATCAACGTTCGCAAAGTATTGTGGGCGTGCGCCGAGCTCGACCTGCCGTTCGAACGGGAGGACTGGGGGGCCGGGTTCAAGGCGACCGAGGTGCCCGAATTCGTCGCCTTGAACCCCAACGCTATGGTTCCGGTAATCAGGGACGGCGAGTTTGTGCTGTGGGAATCCAACTCGATCATCCGGTACCTGGCCGGCCGCTACGGCGGCCCGTCCCTCTATCCAGTCGACCCTCGCGAACGTGCGAAGTGCGATCAATGGATCGACTGGCAGGCGAGCGAACTTAACCGGGCATGGAGCTACGCGTTTCTTGCGCTGGTTCGGCATTCGCCGGCTCATCAGGACCGTCAGCAAATCGACCTGTCATGTGCGAACTGGACAAGGCATATTGCGATCGTCGACAGGCAACTGGAGACCACTGGGGCCTTCATCGCCGGGTCGTCGTTTTCACTCGCGGATATTCCAATTGCCCTTTCGATCAACCGCTGGCTCGAGACGCCATTGCAGCACGCCGATTTTCCAGCGCTGACGGCCTACATGGCGCGCCTTGCGATGCACCCGGGCTACCTTGAGTACTGTCGCAACGGTACGCCTTAAACAGCGCGTTCGTGGCGCTATCAGGTCGCGCCGGCGACGCTGACGTCAGGCTGTTTATTCGCTCGCGAAGGCTTACAAAAATACCCGCAAAAAGCTTACGGAATCCCGAGCACTGAACGCTTCTGCGCACCGCGACCCGACTCACCTACAATGGCCGCTTTTGCGACACAGATTGAAGGTTCAAAGATGCGGGTATCGAAATTTGCACTGGCTTTGCTTATGGCCTGTTTTACTCTCAATGCAAGCGCCGAAATGACGGCCTCGCAATACAAGCTCTGGGCGCATACCGACAACAACTCGGTCTACGCGGCCTACATCACCGGCACGATCAACGCGCTGGGGTGGGCGAACGGGGATCTGGTGTCGAAAAAGCGTCCACCGCTGTTCTGCCCGCCGCAAAACCTCGCTATCGGCAATCAGAACGTCTATCCGCTGCTCGATCAGTTTTTCACCAACCATCCGGGCCTTTCAGACGATTTTCCAATCGGCCTTGCCATTCTGCGCACGCTTGAGGCGGCGTTTCCCTGCTGATAAAAATGCTTGATGAGTCTGGCTACGACACCATCCGAAACGCGTCCACCACCCATACTTCGTTTGCGAGAATATGTGGCTGCGAGCGGGCAAGCCACTCCGCCAGCGGCGTAAGACTTATTCCTGGCGCCACCGAACCGCCGAACGATTCGGAAACGAACGGCGCATCATCCTCCGGACGGCGGACGATTTGAACGATATGTGTGATGCCGCGTGGCCGGGGATGGTTGACGGCCCATGCGGGCTCTCCCATCTTCAACCCGATGGTGGCGCAGCGCGGGAGCGTGGGGGCCGTGATCCCGGCCCCCTGGAGAATGAATCCTGTGCGGTGCTCGATCTCGTGAACAATCCGATCGGACCACGTGTGCAGCGCTTGTATATTGTCAACGGCAAACACTCTGCGGGTGGCCGCCCCACGGATGGCCGTCTCGTTTTCGGCTTGCAGCGCCTCTGTGAGCAGCAGGGCGGTCCATCCCGAGCAATCGATAACCGGCGGGTTCGCTGAAAGTCCTTCGGACTTTACGCCGCGCCGGTATCCCACTCGACCTGTGTAGCGCTGCACGAGCCGCCACATTGCCGCTTCGCCCGCCTCGAACGCCATTGCGCGCCAGCCCTCGTGTGTGGTCAGCCCGCGATGGGCTGCCGATCATCCGCAAACAGACAACAGGCGGGGGCCGCGAAGGCCCCGCAAGCAAACATCAGATCTGCACGAGCCTGGGAATCTGCACGTCTGGATTGACGTCGGCTTCATAGTCCACGCCGGCGATCTCGAACCCGAAGAGTCGCAGGAAGTCGGTCTTGTAGCCGCTGAAATCGGTGAGCTCGTAGATATTGTCGTTGGTCACCTGAGTCCAGAGTGCCTGGACACGGGCTTGCACTTCGGGATCGAGTTCCTTGTAGTCCGCGCGCAGACGGCCTTCTTCGTCGATGTGCGGTGCCGCGCCGTACATGCTGTCTTTGTAGAGCCCGTAGACCTGCTCGATACAGCCTTCGTGCGTGCCTTTTTCCTTCATGACCTTGAAGAGCAGCGACAGGTACAGCGGCATCATCGGGATTGCGGAGCTTGCTTGCGTCACGACCGCCTTGAGTACCGAGACGCGTGCATCGCCGCCCTTGGCTGCGAGTTTTTCGCGGATGCCGAGCACTTTCTGGTCGAGATCTTTCTTGGCCGCGCCGATCGAGCCGTTCCAGTAGATGTCGTGCGTGATTTTTTCGCCGAGATAGGTGAACGCGGTCGTCTTCGCGCCGTCGGCGAGCACGCCGGCGTCGAGGAGGGCGTCGATCCACATTTGCCAGTCTTCGCCGCCCATTACCGCGACGGTGTTGTCGATTTCGGCTTGCGTGGCGGGTTCGAGGACGGTTTCCTTGATGACTTCCTTGTCGGTGTCGATGCCACGCAGGTTAACGGCCTTACCAACCGGCTTCAGGGTCGAGCTGAACACTTCGCCGGTCTTCGGATGCGTGCGCTTGGGCGCGGCGAGACTGTAGACGACCAGGTCGACCTGACCGAGATCGCGCTTGATGACCTCGATGGTGCGTTGCTTGACTTCATCGGAGAAAGCGTCGCCATTGATGCTCGTGGCGTACAGGCCTTTGTCCGTGGCGAATTTTTCGAAGGCGGCGGTGTTGTACCAGCCTGCCGTGCCGGCTTTGGTTTCGCTGCCGGCACGCTCGAAGAAGACGCCGAGTGTAGCTGCGTCGGAGCCGAACGCGGCACTGATACGCGCGGCGAGGCCATAGCCCGTTGATGCACCGATCACGAGCACCTTCTTCGGGCCGTTGGCGATGGGACCGTGTGCCTTGACGTATTCGATTTGTTCCTTGACGTTGGCTTCGCAGCCGGTCGGATGGGTCGATACACAGATGAAGCCACGCACGCGCGGTTTGATGATCATGAAGCACCTCTTGTCAGAATTGCCGACATTATAGTGGGGTTGGGTTTTGGCCTGTTCGGCGGGGTTTTGTCTGCTTGCCTGCGGCGTTGGGTTTTTTTTTGATTTTGGTTGCCTGTGTGGTGCTTGTTTTTCTGTGTTTTTGTGGTGTTGCTGTTTCCTTGATCTGGTTTTTTGGTCTTTCCTTGAATTGTTATTGGATTATTAGCGTCGCCCCTGTGCGGCACTACACACTTACTTCTCTTTGCCGGCCGCAAAGAGAAGTAGGCAAGAGAAAGCGGCTCACCCCGCTAATTCTTAAGCGGGTCCCCTGGCTTGGAGGAGGGAGTGGTGCATCTGGAATCTGTGTTCCCGCACATTCGGCGTTAGTGACAAGGCAGTCATACTTCCGGCGGCGCTGCGCGCTCCGAAGCGCACCTCATAGAACCGACCACCGCGTTTTTGCACCCGCGCTCCATTCGGCGCTCCGCCGAGGCGAAGGCGATGGCTCCCACCGCACCTCAACGAAGCCGCAGGTTTCCATGGCAAACCCGTCCGCGACGTACGCAGTGCGGAGTGGGAGCTGATGAGCGCTTTGTCACTCACGCGGAATGGGCGAGAACACAGATTCCAGATGCGCCACTACCGCGACTGTGCGGGGGGCCCGCTTAAGAATTAGCGGTGTGAGCTGCTTTCTTTTGCCTACTTTTCTTTGCAGCAGGCAAAGAAAAGTAGGTGCCTGCCCCGCACAGGGGCGACGTTAATAAACCAATAACAATTCAAGGAAAGGCCAAAAAACCAGATCAGGGAAATCCCAAGACTCCAGACCAAGAAAAGCCCAACGCCGTAGGCAAACAGACAAGAAAGCACCGAACAACCAAACAGATCAAGAAAACGCCCAAACCACAGGCAAGCAGACAAGCAAACAAAAAAGCGCCGCACAGGCAACCCAAACCCATACAAATCAAAACCCGCCGCCCAGGCGCCCCCATCTTGATACGATGCTGCCTTCGTCAAGCAGAACGGTAACCCGAGTGAAGCGTCTGATTCCCACATTCCTGCAGACCCTTGAAAAAGGGCTAATCCTGGCAAACCAGCCCATCGCCCGGGCCCTATGGCACCTCCGCCATCCTACGCTGCGTGGCGTCGCAAAGGCCTGCGCGGCGATCCCGGTGCTGCTCGTCCTGTATGTCCTGGTCCTGATTCCGTTCACGCCCAGCATCGGCGATATCCGCAAGGCGAAAATCGAGCAGCCCGCGCAGATTCTCTCGGCGGACGGCAAGCTGCTGGCCGAATTCAAGCCCTCGAACCGTGAATGGGTCAAACTTCAGGACATCTCGCCAAACGTGGTGAACGCGCTGATCGCTACGGAAGATCACCGCTTCTATCAGCATTTTGGGCTCGACTGGCGCCGTACGGCATCGGCCGCGCTGCACACGTTTTCCGGAGATCGCCAGGGTGGGTCGACCATCACCCAGCAACTCGCCCGCAATCTCTATCCGGACGAGATCGGCCGCGCGCCTACGCTGACCCGCAAGATCAAGGAAGCGATCACGGCGTTCAAGATCGAGGCGCTCTACACCAAGGACGAGATCCTCGAGACCTACCTCAACACGGTGCCGTTCCTCTACAACGCCTACGGCATCGAGATGGCAGCGCGAACCTATTTCGACAAATCAGCCGGCGACCTGAACGTGCTGGAAAGCGCGACGCTTACCGGCATGCTCAAAGGCAATAGCTACTACAACCCGGTGCTCAATCCGGAACGCGCGCTGCAGCGACGCAACACGGTGCTGGCGCAAATGGTCAAGTACGGCAAGCTCACGCCCGCGGCTTACGCGACGCTCGTGCGCCGTCCGTTGCGTATCGATTTCGAACGGCAGACCGAGCCGCCCGGCCCCGCGCCGCACTTCGCGCAACAACTGCGCAAATGGCTCGCGGCATGGGCCGATCGCAACGACTACAACATCTATTCCGACGGACTGGTGGTGCGTACTACCATCGATTCACGCTTGCAGACCATGGCGACACAGGCCGTGACCTTGCAGGGCAACCAGTTGCAGGGCATCGCCAATTCGGCTTGGGGCTCGCGTGCGGGTTGTGCGAGCGGCCGTGACCTGCTGCAGACTTTCCTGCGCGAAACGCCTGACTATCGCGCCGCGAAAGACGCGGGCCTGACGGACGACGATGCGATGAAACGCGTCTCGTCCGACCGCGACCTGGTGCAGTCGGTTTGCGAATCCAAAACCCGGGTGCAGGCGGACTTCCTCGCGATGGACCCACGCAACGGCCAGATCAAGGCCTGGGTCGGTAGCCGCGACTTCAGCCAGGACCCGTTCGATCACGTCCAGCAGGCACGCCGCCAGCCGGGGTCGACCTTCAAGCCATTCGTCTATGCCGCGGCCTTCGAAGATGGCGCCAAACCCAGCGACACGTTCATCGACAAACCCGTCGAGATTCCGCTGGCCGGCGGAGAAATCTGGCGTCCGGGCGACGAGGATGAGCCGAGCGAGCGGGCCATCAGCCTGCGTGATGGCCTCGCTTATTCCCGCAACCGGATCACCGCCCAGTTGATGGAACAGGTCGGTCCGAACAAGGTCGCGCGACTGGCGCGCGCCATGGGCGTGCGCGACAGCGAACTCGACCCGGTGCCGTCGCTCGCGCTCGGCACGAGTCCCGTGACGCTGAAGGAAATGGTCTCGGCCTACGGCACGATCGCCAATCTCGGCGGCTACGTGGAGCCGGTGATGGTCACGCGTATCGAAGACCGCAACGGCGAGGTGCTGGCCGATTTCGCGCCGGCGGCGCCCAGGCAGGAACTGCCGGCCGACGCTGCCCGCACGCTCGTCGATGTGATGCGAGACGTGGTGAGCCGGGGCACGGGTTCGAGCATTCGCAGCCGCTTCGGGGTTCGTGGCGATGTCGCGGGCAAGACGGGCACGACGCAGGGTAACGCCGACGGCTGGTTCATCCTGATGTCCCCGCAGCTTGTGGCAGGGGCGTGGGTCGGCTTTAACGACAGCCGCGTGACCTTGCGCAGCGACTATTGGGGACAGGGGGCGCATAGCGCGTTGCCGATCGTCGGCGACTTTTTCCAGCGCGCGCAGAGGTCAAAACTGGTCGACAGCCGCGTCAGGTTCGAGACCGACCAGGAGCCGGGCTGGTTTGCCGAACGGTCGGGCAGGCTGCGCGAGTGGTTCCAGCATCTGTTCGCCGCGTCGCCCGCGAAGCCTGAGGCGCAGGTTGTCACGCGCAATACGCCGCGCCGCGCGCCGGCCGTTACTGCGCCTGCGTCGGCACCTGCATCTGCATCCACCGCGGATGTGGAACCCAGGCCGTTCCCGGCACAGCCGCCGCTCCTTCAGGCACCGGCGTCGGCGCCTGCACCGGCGAGCGGGGCAGTCGACGGTGAGGTGCATGGCAACGGCGAGCCGGCCCTGGCACCGACGCCCACGCCGGACGACGTGCCAGCGCCGGACGCAGGCGGCGGTACGGCAAACGCACTCCCGAGTGCGCCGGCCAGCGCGAGCGCATCGCCCTGAGGTTCAAACGCGCTGAGCGGACGGCGCCAGGACCTCGCTAGGACCGCGCCACCTTCGTGCTGCCCGCCGCGCCCGGGTCCGGAGGAAGACTGCACGACGCCTCGAGCGCCGTGTCATGACGCAGCAGAAGCACGGCTGCCACGCCGACCAGTCCCGCACCCGACAAACACAGCAGGCCGGCGCCGAAGCCGCCGGTGCTGTCCTTGATCCAGCCCATCGCGTATGGCCCGAAGAATCCCGCCAGATTGCCGAGGGAATTGACGGCGGCAATGCCGCCCGCCGCCGCCGCGCCCGACAGGAACGCGGCAGGCAAGGTCCAGATCACGGGCAGGCAGCCGAAGATGCCGAACCCGGCAATCGACAGCGCGATCATCTTCTGCACCGGATTGTCGAGCCCGGCCGCCGCCGCGATACCGCCTGCCGCGACCAGCAACGCGATCGCCACGTGCCATTTACGTTCGAGCTTGCGGTCCGAATGGCGCCCACAATAAATCATGCTGATCACGCCGACGATGTAAGGCAGCGACGTCACGAAACCGGTCTGCAGGTTGGTGAGACCGAAGGACTTGACGATCT
Organism: Paraburkholderia sediminicola; assembly: GCF_046026855.1. Classification (GTDB taxonomy): domain Bacteria; phylum Pseudomonadota; class Gammaproteobacteria; order Burkholderiales; family Burkholderiaceae; genus Paraburkholderia; species Paraburkholderia sediminicola_A. The sequence continues at coordinate 23,209 of NZ_JAQQET010000012.1, forward strand.
GCGGCAGAAAGAAACTCAGACCATAGTTGGTTGCGTTCGCACCGAAGTAGATGAGCGCAACAGCCAGAACGCGCGGATTGAACAGCGCTTCCTTCACGCTGAACGTGCGCACGGCCTCGCGATGCTCGCGCTCCTGAGCCTGGCGGGCGACCAGCCAGTCGCGTTCGTCGTCGGCAAGCCAACTGGCGTCCGCTGGTTTGTCGGTCAGATAGAACAGCACGGCGAACGCAAGCAGCAGCGCGGGCGCCGCCTCGATCAGATAGACCCACTGCCAGCCGGCGAGCCCGCCGTGGCCGTCCATCGAGAGGAGGGCGCCGGAAATCGGCCCACCGATCACCGTTGACAGCGGAATGGCCGCCATGAAATAGCCGACCACGCGGGCGCGATAGGCAGCGGGAAACCACAATGTGAGCAGGAAGATGATGCCGGGGAAAAAGCCCGCTTCCGCCACACCCAACAGGATGCGCAAGCCGTAAAACACGTGCGCGGGCGAGAGGCCGGTGAAGCGGGCAATGTCCGGGATATACGCCATCGCGCCGGCAAGGATCCCCCACGTGAACATGATCCGGGCGATCCAGCGCCGTGCGCCGAATTTCTCGAGCAGAAGATTGGAGGGGACTTCGAAAAAGAAATACGCGATGAAGAAGATACCGGCGCCGAAGCCGAATGCGCTCGCGGACAGCCCGAGCGCCTTGTTCATTTGCAGTGCAGCAAAACCGACGTTGACCCGGTCGAGATAAGCAATGAAATAGCAGACAATCAGGAACGGCACGAGCCGGACCGTCACGCGCGTTATGGTGCGTGCTTCAATATCCATCGATGTCTCCTCCGGTTCAGCGTCCGGTCCGTTCGCTTGATGTGCTTACAGACTAGTCGGTGAAGTGCGATTCCGGAAGGGTTTTGCTATGGCTGCGCCGCCAGGCGGCACTCCGGCGCCACCTGGCGGCCGCGCTTCGCCTTAGAACCGATGCGTCATACCCACCGTCGCAAGAATCTGCTTGGTTCCGGGCGCGCTCACGCTCACGCCAGGCCAGCTCACCGTGGCGGAGCCGTTGTTCTTCATATATCCCGCCCGCATGTACAGACTCGTACGCGGGGATATCGAATGATCGACGCCCAGCTCGATGCCCGGCGTATTGTCGTGCGCGCCGCGCACGCTGCGCTGAACCCCGGCGATCGTGATCACGTCAGCCGGAGTTGCCTGGATAGTCGCGCCTAACTCCGCAATGCTCAGCGAATGGCCCGTGCCCAGGTGCGCGGCCAGCGAGCCTGGCGTCGGGTCCTGCGCGCGGTTATATGAATAGTTGAACTGGAAATTCACGATGCCGATCCGGTAAGCGAGCGCACCGATGAAGTGCTCGGTGCCGAGCAGGCTCAGCGAACCAGGCAAGCCGGCGATGGTTTCCTGTCCCGGACGCTGGTTCACATACGCAAGTCCCGCATAGAAACCGTAGCCCGTGTAAGTGGCCGCGACGTTCAGCATGTTGCCCGTCGTGGCTGGCACAGGCTGGGTCACCGTTGCGGCGAACGCATACATGCCGTAAAACTGCAGACCCTTCAGATTCGGCGATTGATACATGATCGAGTTGCTGGCGCGGCCGGAGTCGTATTGCGTCGACAGCGTGTTCCGGTCGACTGCAAGGACATTGGCAGAAAACGGCGACAACACTTCGTTCGCGCGAAACGGATCGGAGGGGTAGATAACCCGGAAGCTCGGATCGTACTGACGTCCCATGGTCACCGAACCGTATTTGTCACTGCTCAGGCCGACCCACGCCTGACGATAGAAGAGCGCCGAGGTGTCGGCGAACAAGCCGCCGTTGTTCACGTTAAAGCCCGTTTCGACGTTGAACTGCGCCTTCAGGCCGCCACCCAGGTCCTCGCTGCCCTTCAGGCCGAATAGGGAACCCGTCGAGCCGCCGCTTTTTTCTGCGTACGAATGGACGCCGCCGTTGTCCAGATACTGGATGTTCGCGTCGACGACACCGTACAAGGTCACGCTCGACTCGGCAGCCGCAGCGCCGCCCGCGGCAAGAATCAGCGTGGCTCCGCAAACGCCATGATTGATAAAACGCATGCATGTCTCCTCTTTTTATATCCGCCTGTAGCGGACTTGATTGCACAGACCTATTGCGGAGCGAGTGCGGGCCGGGTTCATCGACCCCGGCCGGTCGCGGCAAAATGGAATGATCGTGCTAATTTCAAGCGAACTGGCGGGATAAAGCCAGTGCATTGTTTTTATGAGGAGAGTGCAGAAGTTGCATGACAGAAAAACGCCGTGAAAACCCGGCTCAGGCCGACGGAATCACACCATTCGACTGCCACGCCGCAGAGCGGCGAAGCGGTGTGCAGGCACCAACTACCAGCGATTGTTCAGGCGCATGCAACAGTGTTTTCGGATGACGAGGCTGATCTTGCGCGTCTGATTGCGGATAATTTCGGGATTGATAAAACGGTTAAAAAATGTAGGCGAATCATGTTCAACACTGTTTCAGATCACGTGCTCGATCAGAGGCGAGCATCCGTAGCACAGCAGCATCGAAGCCGGTTATTCGGCCGGGGGCGCTCGCTCATCGCGGCGGTGGTCGCGTGCGCCAGCCTGGTGGGATGCGTATCCGCAACCGACGTTGCCGCCACCGACAAACCCGGCACCTATACCGTAGCAGCGAGCGCAACCGGCGGCAGGATGGCCTGGGCCCGCGCGCACGAACACGCAATCAGTGAGGCGCGCGACTATTGCGAGCGTCGCGGCATGCAGAGCAGTGTCACGACTGAAACGGTGAGCGGCGTGCAGATGATGGCCGAGCATGCATCGTCGGTGAATTTCGAATGTCATCCGAAATTCTAGGGCGACGGGGAAACTGAAGAAGCCGTGTCGTCGATCAGGGTGAATCCTTGCCCGAGGCTCCATTGACGACGACGCGTCGCGTAATCGCCGGCCGCCATCGCGATGCAGATGAAGGTGCGGCCGCCACCGCACCAGTCAATGGTCAGTGTTTGCGAAAACACCTTGAGTCCGGTGGCCACACCATCGGCGGAGGATCGGGCCGATGCTTGACGGGCTCTGATTCGACCGTGCGCGGGCGTAGTCCGATGCGCCGCTCGAATGCCTCCAGCGCAAGCACCGAAATCGCCCAGACACCAATGCCAGCCGGCACCCCAAGCAAGAGATGAGGCACGTCGAGGGCCGTTCGGATGCCGAGTCCAACCGGCCAGCACAACCTGATGAGCGAGAACCGGCCGGTCCGAAGAACGGCAAATCGACTCCGCAGCCATTCGAACAGCGCAATAGAGAGCAAGCCAACGAGGCCCCATTGCAGCGGTAACTTCGCGCACGCCCATGTCATCAGAACAATGATGGTGAGTTCGACGAGCATTTGCCATTTACTCGTGTGCGGCTGTTCAATTGAATCGTTTGTGTTTTCGGTCATCGCCAGATTAGTGAAACACCATTGCGCGACATCTTAACTTGCATGATGGCAACGGCATGCAGGCCGCATGCAGGCGCCAGATCATTTTCAAACTGAAATTTCGACGAGAAAAAGAAAACCGAACGCTTTGCAGATCGCTGTAGCTTCTGGATAAAATCCCGCGTCGTCGTGATTATTCGCGACTCCATGCGAAACAGATAATCCAGTTCCAATAAGGCAAAAAAGAATGATGACCTCCGGCGACGGACTGACCAGCCCAGCGCGGCTTTTGCGGCTCGCCTCATGGGTGATTGCCATCCTCTTCGCTGTTTTTCTGAACATGCTGGGCAGTCTCGTGATCCGGGACATGGCTTTCGCGCCCCACGGCGGTCCACCGGCCATCGAGCAGTTCGCCGACACGCCTGCGAAAGCGCGGCTGGACGCCGCGCGCCGCGATCTGCAATCGCAGCGCGACGCACTCGGGGAGAAGGCTGAAACCATGGAGGTGGCACGTGGACGTGCCGCGAAAGAGTATGGGGACGCCAAGGAGAGTTTTCGCAACTGGCTGGCAACGCGCTCGGTGACGGGAGACAGTTCGCGCGATCCGGACATTCTCGCGCGGACCCGCAAACTGGACGCACTCCAGTCGGTCGCAATCAGCTGGCAGCATCAGATCGATGCAATTGGCGATCAGCAACGGGCGCTTGGATTGAAGCAATCCCAGCTGGAAGCGCAAATCGCCGACGAAGACGCCGTAACCGAGCGGCGGTTCAATGAAGCGACCCGGCATTATGAGTTGCAGGTGTTCGGCCTTCGGCTCGCGCTGACGTTGCCGATTCTGCTAGTGGCTGTCTGGTTGTTCATCCGCTACCGCAAAGCCCGTTACTGGCCATTCGTATACGGCTTTGCGTTGTTCGCATTGAGCGCCTTTTTTATCGAACTGGTTCCGTATCTGCCGAATTTCGGGGGATACGTCAGGGTATTGGTCGGCATTGTGCTCACGGTGTTCGCCGGTCTCTATATGCTGAAAGCATTCCAGCGCTACGTCGAACGAAAACGCCTCGAGTTGCAGCAGGACCAGGGCGAACGCGCACGCGCGATCGGATACGACAAGGCGGTTCGTTCATTCGAGAAAAAGCGGTGCCCGTCGTGCGATAAGCAATGGAGTCTTGGTGGTGACGATTCCACATTCTGTGTGCACTGCGGATTGAGACTGTTCAATCTCTGTGGGTGTGGTGGCCGGAATTTTTCCTTCTTCCCGCATTGTCATCAATGTGGTGCTGCGCAGACTACCGGGCTGCCGGCAGCGAGCGACGCTGATGCCTTATAGCCGACGCGTTGCTGAGCGGGAGGGTTGTCGCATGAGCTGGCAGCAGGTTCATTGATGAGCGGTATTCAATGAAAACCTTTTTCTCCTGCATTCGTTCGATCGTCCTCATTCTGTTCGGACTGGTGGCTCTCATTGCTGCCATAAAAGGACTTGGCGATGCCGCCACGCTCTGGCAGGCACGCAACTGGCCGGTGGTCGCGGCGCGCGTCGATCAATGTTCGATGTATAGGCACTACGGCAAACACGATTCGTGGTGGGAAGTCTCGGCCACGTTCAGTTACGGAAGCGGTTTCGATCGGCACTACCAGGAAAGCTGGACGCCGCCGGATTCGCCGAGATATAGCCGCGGGCCGGATCCTGTCGTCAGCGAGCATGACGAGGAAGCGCTCACCAAACGGTTCTGTGATCGGGCCGCTGCAGGAGGGCTACGGGTGTCGGCCGACCATCCATCGTTCGCGTGGCGAAGCGAAGCTGTCGAGACCGGAGAATGGAAGACCGATCTGGGGATGGGATTGGGGATTGGCCTGGCGGCACTGTTTCTGATCGCGATTGGCGCGTTGCTATGGCCGGGAAGGGAAGCCGCGATGAAGTCGGCCAAAGCAAAAAAACAGCGCAAGGCGGCGGGGGCGATGCGGGAGAATGTGCGCAAGAGCCGCCGGACTGACCCATAAATGGCGGAACACTCTCTATGCCAGCACGGGCTTGGCCAGTCCATGCGGGGAGCGCATGGACGGACCCGCCTGCATCTCATGTTAAGCGCTCACTGCTTGTCGAACGTGACCAGTTTTTTATCATTCGTGTCCGCCACAAAAATGGCCAGTAGCTTCGCGGGTTCCGTATCGCTCGCGTTTTCGCTGACCCTATGATGCGCGCCAGGCTTTTCGGTCCAGTATTCGCCCGCATGAAAGACGCGTTCCTCGCCGTTGTCGACACGGCTGCGGATCGCACCCGACAGCACATAGCCGACCACAAAAGCTCGCCCATGCCGATGCGATGGTGACTTGCCTCCAGGCGCATAGTCGACGACCAGTGCCGTCATCGTTTTGCCTGGAACGTTGGCGATTGCCTCGGTGAACGCGGGCGTAATCGTCTCATGTGGAGCGGCTGTATCGGCGGCGAATACGGGTTGGGAAATTCCAGCGATAGAAAAAACGGCAAGCGCCACCATCGCGATAAGCGTGCGCATTTTCGTGCGATTACGCCTGGCGTTGAATCGCTCGCGTTTGGGATTCGCGTCGACGTGCATGATTTTCACGACTTATTTCCTTCAAGGTTTATGCAGAAATGGTTCGTAGGGGCATGGCTGCGATGAGCTCAAACCGGCATCTTGCGAAACCCGATTGCGAAGCGGTTCCACGCGTTGATGGCGGAAACCAGCAGCGTCAGGTCGACCAGTTCCTCGTCGCTGAAGTGCGGGCGTACGGCTTTCCACACGGCATCGGGTACGTGTTCCTGTGACACCAGCGTGAGCGCTTCGGTCCATTCGAGCGCGGCGCGCTCACGGTCGGTGAAGAAGGGCGTTTCACGCCACGCCACGACGGTGGCCAGACGTCGCTCTGATTCGCCGCCTTTGCGGGCATCGGCGGTGTGCATGTCGACGCAGAAAGCGCAGCCGTTAATCTGGGAAGCGCGCAGACGGACCAGTTCAGTCAGCGATTTTTCGAGGGCCGATTTGCCGATGCGTTCTTCGACGCCAAGCATCGCCTTGATGGCAGCGGGGTTCGCTTTGTAGAAGTCGAGACGTTGTTCCATGATTCACTCCTTGACGGTTTGGACCCACTCAGTGGTTCGGTGAGTACAGGTTAGACGTTCAAGTGGCCTTATTAAATAGCCAGTTTTTTGTAATTTTAGGTAGCCACTTTTTCGAATGACATGGATCTGCGAAAGACGAAGGGGCGATGCCCGGCAAGCTTATGCCGCACAACTCAAAGGACGGTCAGCCGCGTGACTCGTTGTCTCCATGCGAGCCCCCGTGGACCGGCTCTGAAAGTCGTTAATCCATTGGAGCGCGTGGCACCATCATTCGGAATGAGGCATTTTGAGGCGTATCGTGTCGAAATGTTGCGTTCAGAATTCTGATGGAGTAGGCTTCGATGCACGATAACGATGGAACTGCGGCGGCGTCCTGTAACGCGGGCTTGTTGCGAAACCGTCTTCGATACCGAAGCCAGTACTCAAACTTATTAAAGTGTTTTCGAGAGCGCTTGATCTGTGCATGCGTTTCATCTCGGATCGATATGCGGTGAAGGGCGAATTTTCTTGATGATCGTGCTGCTTCTCTAGTCGGAATTCCTTCTGTTTGGCGGAGACCGGACGCTCAATGTCGCCTCCCGTGCGAATAGTCCTGGATGATGGCACGTATTCGATGATGCTTCTTTTAGCTTAACCAGCAAATAGTTGTACACGCATTTTCATAAGCTAGATTCTGCTGCGCATGTCGGGCTTGGGTGACCGCACTGTGCATAAACGTATCGAGGAGATGTCATGTTAATAAATTGTCTACACCGCCGATTTAGTCAATCAGGAATCCTATTGATATTGATTATCACCGGTAGTCTATCCGGCTGCGGCGATGATTTGGGAAAGGCCGTGTCGACGGGACAAGTAAGCCAATCGCCAACGGGCAACACAGCGAGCGGGTCCGGTGCGACGCCAAAGGTACTCGTGGTCGGTCTTTCAGGTGTTCAATACACGGCTCTGCAAGCTGGTATCGCCAACAACCAGTTGCCAAATTTGAAGAGCATGGCGGTCGTTTCAGCCTTGGCCGGTGGGTTTGGCGGCACGACGACACAGCAGCCAACCCTCTCCGGCCCAGGGTGGGCCACCGTCTTGACCGGCACGTGGGCAAATCGTCACGGTGTTCTCAGCGACTATGCGGATCAGGCACTTGAAGCCGATCCACTTTTTAAACTTGCTCAACAGGCGGGAGCAAACGGTACTGCCGCTTTCGCGAGTTGGGGGACCATAAACGCGCTTCTTTCGCCCGCGATCGGGAGTGGTTACGTCAATACGTCAATCGACTGCAACGGTGTGGACAGTTGCGTGATGAGTGCAGCCACTAACGCTATTACTGCAGGCACTGACAGCGTGGTCTTTGCCAACTTGACGGGACCTCAAACAGTTGCGTCCGCGTCGGGTCTGGGAGTCAACTACCCCAACGCTCTCGTTGTCGCGGATAACGAGATCGGTCAGTTGTTCAGTACGATAAAAGCACGTGAAGGTCAAAGTGGCGTAAATGAAAACTGGCTTGTGCTTGTCACAACCGATCAGGGGCTGGACGCAACCGGGAGCGAAAGCGGCCTGCCACTACTCTCGAATCAGACCAGCTTTATCGCTGCAAATCAGACGCTTACGGTTGCTAACGCGACTACTGCTCCCGGCACAATACAGCCTGCGCCCACGTTGGCTCAGCTCACCACGGGCGCAACGCAGGCGGATATAACGCCTACTGTTCTGACGTGGCTTGGCGCGGTGCCGAACGCGAATACCTACGCGATCGACGGCACCTCTCTGGTTGGCAATATCGGAGCCCGATCGCTTCAGGCGACACCCCGAAGTGACCTCGCCAGCTTTAATCTGACATGGACGCCGCCTCCGACAACGCCCTCTCAATTCCAGTTGTACCGGGCAGGCAATCTCATTGCGACATTGTCCGGGAGCGCGCAGTCCTACGTCGACACGCAGCTGGGCGAGAGTAGCAATGGGCTCTACACGTTCAATTACACGCTGGTTGGGAATAATGCCGCGGTGTCGACCCTTGCGCAAATCAACTACGTCCAACCGGTGGTGCTGGATCCGACGCTCGCAAGCGGCTTGATTCACTATTTCTCGTTTAACAGTGGACTGTCGGACGTCATCATCCCTTCGGTCGCGATCGCTCAATTCAACCCGATCTCCACGACCACCGCGTCGTTTGTGGCCGACAATTTCAATGCGGAGGCTCTGCAAATCGCATCGCTGAATACGGCATCGAATGCGTTGAACGGAATGAAGTTGGCGGATGACGTCACCAATAAACCTCAATTCACGGTCGGCTTCTGGTTTTACTCTGGTGACGGGCAAAACGACTCTCCCGTCATCACGAACAAGGACTGGAGCTCCGGGCTCAATCCAGGTTTCACCATTGCGGAGGAAAGTAACGGCCAGCTCAAGTTCAATATTGCAGATGGCTCAGTTCGGTCCGACGGTTCGCTCAACTTTACGAAGAATGCGTGGATCTATGTCGCCATGACCGTGGACACGACAAGTACCAAAACGGCTACTGGGTACATCGATGACCCGGTTTATGGCCTGGAAACGACGACGCTCAGTATGAGTTCGATGAACATGTCGAAGATACCTGGCGTGTACGGCACCATCGGCTTCAACGAGAGCGCAACCGGAAAATACTATTCAAGCGGACAAGGCATTCCGGGCACGATGACGTTCAATGACATGACGATGTGGAACAAGGTATTGACCTCGGCGCAAGTCAATTCGCTTTATGCATCGAACAAGTCTTTGTCGACACTCAACCCATAACCGCAGGTGGCGTGATGAACTACTTAACTTCATCGTCTCTTGATCGTATTCGCGTTGCCGTACCGGCATGGTGCGTTGTCGGAATGATCTTCTTGTGTTTGACGGCGTGTGGTGGGGACTCACCTTCGTCTTCCTCCTCCAATTCGAGCGGTGGGGGAACGCCGGTGCAGGCCGGGGCAAATGCGGCCTCTGGTGCGAGCGCCGTGACTCCCGTGCTCCATTGCGCGCCATGAGCATGGTCCTCAGATGCATTAGCGATCAAGATAAACAGGGGTGAAGAAATGCATTCAAATACACGACGCAATTTTCTAAAGATGGCAGCGGGGTCCCTTAGCGCTTCGGCAATGAGCGCCATGATTCCCTCCCTTATCCGCGAAGCGGTTGCAGCGCCGGCAGCGAACACAACTGGAACGATCAACGACGTCCAGCATATTGTTATTTTCACTCAGGAGAATCGGGCTTTCGACCATTACTACGGCTCGCTACAAGGCGTGCGCGGTTTCAACGATAGATTCGCCATTACCTTGCCCAACGGTGCGCCTGTCTGGCAACAGCCCACCAGCAGCACGGGCAGCTACATTTTGCCGTTTCATATCGACACCACGACTACCAGTGCTATATGTATCGGCGCTGCCGCAATGGACTATCCGACCGACATCGGCATCTGGAACCACGGTCTTTACAACGCGTGGAATACGGCAAGAACCCCCGGGCTGGGGATGAGCTACTTTACCCGCAATGATTTGCCGTTCTATTACGCGCTGGCGGACGCTTTCACAATCTGCGATCAGTATCACTGTTCGACGCTTACGCAAACGAATCCAAATAGACTTCACGTGTTCAGCGGCAGCAACGGTTTGTCGGTCGGACAAACGGCCGTACTCGACAACTCGGAGCCTGTATCGACGTGGCCGACAGTAGCCGAGACCTTGCAAGCGGCGAATATAAGCTGGCGCGTCTATCAGGAAACCGATAATTTCGATGACAATGCGCTCGCATGGTTCGCAAATTTCAAGAACGCTCCAACTTCCAGTCCGCTTTACAAGAATGGCCTCGCAACTGTGCCGGACATCGTGCAAGCGTTTGCCTCGGACATCGCCGCAGGAACGCTTCCTCAGGTTTCATGGATCGTGGCGCCGGCGGCCCAGTCCGAGCACGCCGACTATCATCCGTGTGACGGCGAGGATCTTACCGCTCGTCTGCTGGCGACCCTGGTTGCCAACCCCAAGGTTTGGGGGGCGACAATCTTCCTGCTTAACTATGACGAGAACGGAGGCTTTTTCGATCACGATCCGCCGCCGATGCCGCCCGCTTCTGGCACGCAAGGGCAGACCACCATGACGACGCAAGGCGAGATAACAGCGGGACAGCCGATCGGCCTCGGGTTCAGGGTGCCAATGCTGGTGATTTCTCCGTGGAGTAAGGGGGGCTATGTTTGCTCCCAACTGTTTGACCACACCTCGACAATTCGCCTTATTGAAGAGCGCTTTGGGATTCATTGCCCCAATATCAGCCCATGGCGCCGGTCTGTTTGCGGCGACCTGACGTCGGCCTTTAACTTCAAAACGCCCGACGCAACCGCGCCGAGTCTCCCGGGCACCAGTACATATGTCTCGACGGGGAACAGCGAATGCAGCAACCTGCCGGCTCCTACCGTACCCACGACCCAATCGATGCCGACCCAGGAGTCGGGCACGCGCCTTTCACGCGCTTTGCCCTATGAGCTCCACGCCAGCGGTCGAGTCGTACCCTCGGCGACTTCGTTCTGGCTAATCGTTGCAAACTCCGGTACGGCGGGCGCTGCCTTTCAGGCTTTCGACCTGGATACGCCGTCTAATCCGCCGCGTCGCTACGCGGTGGACGCAGGTGCTCAGATCACGGATAGCTGGAGCGGATCCACCTTGACGGGCACCCGATACTCACTCGCCTTGAAGGGGCCGAACGGCTTCTACCGTCAATTCTCAGGCGACATTGCCTCCACGTCGGGAAGCAATGCCGCGAATCCGGAGATTAGAGTTTGCTACGACGTAGCGAACAGCGCGGTGTATCTGACCATGATCAACACAGGTACGGCGACTTGCACATTTGTAATTGCTGCCAATGCATACGTAAGCGGAGGTCCATGGACTTTTCAGGTGGCCCCCGGCACGGTGGCGGAGACCAACTGGTCCGTCACATCGAGCGCCAACTGGTACGACTTCACCGTAACCGTCCAGCAACAGACTGCCTTCCTGCGGCGGTTCGCCGGGCGGTTGGAGAGCGGCAAAGACCTGACCAGCGACCCCGCTGCAGCGTGAACTGCTGTAGATCCTGCGTCGGGTCGTTCGCTCCCAGACAGCCGCTCCGGCGGCTTTTTTTATAAAGCTTGCCGCGAGGCACGTATATCTTCTATCGCGCACTGCCAGACGTGAAGTCGCGCACACACTTCATCAGGAACAACGCTTGCTGATTCTGAGGTTCGAGCCAGTGCGAATCATCGGCTGGCGCCGCTAACGCAAGGAGTGTTTCCATGGCAGGAAAAACCGGTAGCCGTCAGCCCGCCAAGCCGGCTGACGACAGTAAATCGCAGGATCTCGAACAGTTTCGCGTGCGTCCCGACGGTGCAGCGCTGCGAACCAATCAGGGCGTGAAGATCGCCGACAACCAGAACACATTGCGCGCTGGTCCGCGTGGTCCCTCGCTCCTCGAAGACTTCATCATGCGCGAGAAGATCACGCATTTCGATCACGAGCGGATTCCCGAGCGCATCGTGCATGCACGTGGTTCCGCCGCACACGGCGTATTCCAGTTATACGAGTCGATGACCGAGTACACGAAAGCCGCGTTCCTGCAGGACCCGGCCGTGCAGACACCGGTCTACGTGCGTTTTTCCACCGTTCAGGGGCCACGCGGCTCGGCGGATACGGTGCGCGACGTGCGCGGGTTCGCGGTGAAGTTCTACACGCAGGAGGGTAATTACGATCTGGTGGGCAACAACATGCCAGTGTTCTTCATTCAGGATGCGATCAAGTTTCCGGACTTCGTACACGCCGTCAAACCGGAAGCGCCCAACGAGATGCCCACCGGCGGCTCCGCGCACGATACGTTCTGGGATTTCGTGTCGTTGGTGCCCGAATCCGCGCACATGGTGCTGTGGACCATGTCGGACCGCGCGATCCCACGCAGCTTCCGTACGATGGAGGGTTTTGGCATTCACACCTTCCGCTTCGTGAATGCGCAAGGCAAGGCGCGCTTCATCAAATTTCACTGGCGCCCGGTGCTGGGCTCCTATTCGTTGTTGTGGGACGAAGCACAGAAGCTCGCCGGCAAGGATCCCGACTTCCATCGGCGCGACCTGTGGGAGGCAATCGAAAGGGGCGACTTCCCCGAATACGAACTCGGAGTGCAGATCATCGAGGAACAGGACGAAAACAGCTTCGGTTTCGATCTGCTCGATCCGACCAAACTGATTCCGGAAGAACTCGTGCCGGTAAAGATCATCGGAAAAATGACACTCAATCGCAATCCTGACAATTTCTTTGCTGAGACCGAACAGGTCGCGTTCCATCCTGGGCACGTCGTGCCCGGCATCGACTTCAGCAATGACCCGTTGTTGCAAGGTCGGCTCTTTTCGTACACGGATACGCAGATCAGCCGGCTGGGCGGTCCGAACTTCCACGAGATTCCGATCAACCGGCCGGTGTGCCCGTTTCATAACAACCAGCGCGACGCGATGCATCGCCAGGCGATCAACGTCGGGCAAGCTTCCTATGAACCCAACTCGCTGAACGGAGGCTGGCCGAAGGAAACCGATCCGGCGCCGTCAGACGGCGGTTTCGAGAGCTATCAGGAACGTGTCGACGGTGTGAAGATCCGTGTGCGCAGCGAGTCTTTTGCCGATCATTTCTCGCAAGCCGCGCTTTTCTATCGCAGCATGTCCGAGGTCGAGCAGGAACATATCAGCGCCGCGTATCAGTTCGAGCTCGGCAAGGTAACGAAGCCGGAGATTCGCGAGCGCGTGGTGAACGAGATCCTTGCCAATTTCGACGCCGGTCTGGCTGCGAAGGTCGCGGCTGGCTTGGGCTTGCCCGCGCCAAAGAAGGGCAACGCACCACCCGCGTCGAAGCCGCAGACTTCGCCGGCACTGAGTTTGCTCAATCGCGTGAAGCCGGGCATCAAGACGTGCAAGATCGCGTTGCTGGCCGCGCCGGGTTCCGACGCCGCGTCGATCAGGAAGCTTCAATTAGCGCTGCGAGGCGAGGGCGCGACGCCTTTGCTGATTGCGCCGACCCTCGCGGCGATCGATGGTTTGCAGCCGGACGCGACGATTGCCGGCATGCCGTCGATCATGTTCGACGCAGTGATCGTCTGCGGAGGCGAGGCCGGCGCGAAAACGCTGGCGCAATCTGGTGACGCCCGACATTTCGTGCTCGAAGCGTTCAAGCATCTGAAAGCGATTGCCGCGCTAGGGGCAGGGCACGATGTGCTGACGGCAGCCCAACTGCCAGACCATGCCGATGGTGTCGCAACCGGCGACGACAGCCACAGCGCCGAGGTGCTAAAAGCGTTCATCGCGGCGGCGGAACAGCATCGTGTATGGTCGCGCGCGGCGCTGGCGCAAACGGTACCGGCATAACGTAACGACGACCGACACGCATAGCCCACCATCACGCCTCGACGGATCAAACCGGTTCGTCGAGGCGTGAAGTGATTTGGGAAGCAGGGATTGCGCGCCGGGGTCACTCATCCCATGAGTCGTGGCGGCGGCCAAGCCAACGCCGGTTTGAAAAAGATGTGCGGCGCAATGCAGACTTTGTCCAGCAAGCGTGGATCCGAGTTAACCCGCAGACCTTGGGTTAAAAGCCGTGGCGAACCGAAAGTGTCGCGCCCGTATCGTGTGAATGGAAAACCGCCACACGCGCAGTGCCGGAAAAGACCCAATCGTTGACGGTCAGCGACAGCCTTCGCTGCGGTTGCGCACCGAGCGTTAGAGTCGTGTCCGACAACTGGACGATTGAGAGTTGCGGCGCCGTCGACGGACCCAGATGGAGATAATTTGACGCCTGCTGCGGCGGCGCCTCAGGCGCTGATGCGGCCTTGCCGGCGCCGAGTTGGAAGTCGTGGGTCACCTGTGAGCTATAGAAGTTCTCGATTTGAGCGTAAAACGGTTGCCCCTGATCCGACTGATATTCCATTTCATAGCGCTGCAGATAGCGTTGAGGCTCCGGAATGGACGAAGCAGCCTTCTCGGGCGGAGGTGCGATATTCGCAATGGTCATCTCTTCGGGCAGGTCCATGGTAACGCCGCCCGCGAACGCGTATCCGCTCAGCAAACAAAATATTGCGCCGACAATCCTTTCGCTCAGGCAGGTCATGGCCATGCCTCCAATGAAGGAATTGAAACGTCACATCACTGACTGCCATGTCTGAACAGAATGCCTTTGCAGCTTCATTTGTATTAATACATTGTAGTCAAGCAATTGCCAGATTTTGGAAGGAAAGTACGACGCCCCAGCGCGCTGCGCGTTGCAGGTTCCAGCCGGGCAAACCGGTCATGCGTGTGTCGTTCCTGCTCGTGGTGGCAGCGTGCCGGGCGTGATGACGGCCGCTGTGCCGCTCGACTGGCAACTGACGTCGATCGTTGCCGCCGGGTTGGTTCTTTGGATTGCTAAACGCGGTGGCCGCGCATTGCTGGTGCGTGTGGGGAAGTAGCCTTTAGCCGGTGCATCGTCCGGAATTCCTTAGCGTCGGGCGAGGAGGGCGATGCTTTCTTCATCCTGGTTCGTGGTTTGGGTTACTCGCTCTCCGTCTGCGTGAATTTGTGAATCCCGTTTGGTGACGACTGTGGACGGATTTTCACGGCGATTTTCGAATTTGAGAAAGAGATCAACGATCGCGCGAGTGGGTATGCTGGTTGACAAGGTTGCTATCTTGATCGGGCTGAACCAGTGACATTGCGAGATTTCATTGCCGGGCTCGGGCGACGCGTCCCGCGCGAGATCGGCGGAGAAAACATGATGCCGCTTGTTCAGTCCGCCGAACTGGAACAGGTACATCAACCCGGTTTCAAAAAGATTCGCTTCTTCTTCCAGTTCGCGTCGCGCTGCATCCAGGGGCGTTTCGGACTGCTTTATCGTGCCGCCAGGTAGCGACCACCGCGAGCGCGCGCGAGCGACCAGCAGCACCTTGCCGTCGCGTACGCATACGATTGTGGATCGATCTTTCATGCTCTTCAGTCTATGAGGTGATGCTTCCGTATACAGAGCCGATTGTGAACCAGCTTAGGGTTTTCAACGTGAAGAATAGCCCACTGGGGACATCCTAACGTGGGTGACACTCCGGTCGTCGGTCTGCGTGTGTGTCGGCCGGAATGCGCTCGCCTTGCCGCTGTAGAACGCGACTGACTTGCCATGGCGTATCCAGATCCCCGCGCGTCGCCTCGAAGTAGCTGACCTGCAGCCGATCCAACTCATGCATGCTGATCGTGATGAATCCACGTCCGTTCATGTCCGGCTCCCGGGCTGTGCTCATGCCGCAGCATGCGCCACAGCCGCCGGCCCGGAGCCGGGAACCGGACATTTCTAATGAGCCAGAACCAGACATTACTAAAAAGCTCTGACATCCATGTCAAAGCCATTTTCAAATGTCCGCTTTCTGGCTAGATAGAGATGTCCGCTTTTAAGGGGTTCAAGGTTTGCTTCTCATGGGGTAAGGATCACGCAGTGTCGAAGAGTCCGTCCTGAATGGGCAGGGCGCTTACGCCTGTTCCACTGTCCCTTGCAGACCGCTGGCCAGGTTTGCTGGATTGCTGCTTCACCTCTCTACGCTGGGCAAGATCCACGATCGCATGCTTGACATCGGCCTGAGTGAATTCGCGTTGTTTCTTCTTGCCCGGCAAACGGTTTTGGCCCTTCGTTGGCGCGCCAAGATGAGTCCGGGACGGTGCCTTGCCAATCCGGGTGTTATCGCGTTGAGCCTGCATCGCCTGCGAGACCTGAAGCACATGGCCCAGTCGCTTGTGTTCAACGACTGCGCCCTGATCGATTTCGGCCAGCCGGTCGTACTGCCTGCACGCCAGAACACGGCCGTCCACCCGGAGTTCGATACGCCCGTCCGGGTACTCCCAGACCTCGATATATCGATCAATCAGCTTCCGGTGCTCCGGCGTGTCAGCCAGCAAGTACATGACCCGGTCGTACTGCACCGTCAGCGATTTCGTCACCTTCCGCGGCTCACGCCACGTAAGCACCGTGTCAAGGTTCTCGTCAACCCGCAGCAGCCGGTGCGCGTCGAAGTCGCTCTTCGGCGGCTTCGCAAAGCGTGCGTTGAAGTCGGCAATGAAGTGCGGTACGAAGGCGTTGGCTGCCTCCCTGGTGTTGATTCCCCGCAGCCGCAGTTCCTTGACCAGACGGTCCTGCAACGTCAGATTGGCGCGCTCGACGCGCCCCTTGGCCTGACTGCTGTTCGCGCAGAACGTGTCGATGTTCAGCTCGTACATGGCGCGGCCGAAGTGCGTCACACGGTTCTCTGTCTTGCCAGTGGTCGTCTTGCGAAACACGCTGGCCTTGTCGCTGTAGAACGCGCCAGGCTTGCCGTGGCGCTCGATGTACGCGCGCGTCGCCTCGAAATAGCTGAAGGTCGACTCGCTCGCCGTGAAATGCAGCGCTATCAGCCGGCTGGTCGCGTCGTCGACGTACACCAGCAGCGTGCATTGTGGCGCCCGGTCCTCGAACCACGCGTGCTCGCTGCCATCGATCTGGATCAGCTCGCCCAGGCAAGCTCGTCGCGCACGCGGCTGGTAGATCTTCGGCGGACGTTGACGGCGCGGAACCCACAGGCAGGCATCCATCATCAGTTGTCGAATCGTTTCCTTCGACAGGCGGATGCCATGGCATTCACGCAGCTTCTCGCACGCCAGCGTCGGTCCGAAATCGGCGTAGCGCTCCCGTACGATGGCCAGGGCACGTTGGGCCAGATCGTTGTCCAGTCTCCGATTCCCGGGCATGCCGCGCTTGCGCGAGACCAGTCCAGCAGCGCCAGAATCGCGATATCGCGTCACCAGACGGCGTATTTGCCGCGTCGTCAGACCCAGACGTTCGGCTGCACGCCACGGCTTGAGCCGTCCATCCGTCACGTCCTGAATGAGCTTGAATCTGTCCAGTTCCTGCATCGTCATTGTTATCCGTTCTGTCACAGCCATCGAAGTCTCCAGCGCCGAAAAACGGCGGCTGGAGAGCATACGACGGCATCAAAAGCGGACATTTCTATGTAGCTAAAAGCGGACATTACCGTCTAGCCACTACACACTTAATTGTTGATAATTTATATTATGTCAAATTAAATTACCAACTAGCTCACCGCACATGCTCGAGTCGTTCGTTAAAGCAAATTTGTTCCCGTTTTTAGAGTAATTTTGTTCCCACTAGCATATTGGGCGCTGCCGTTTTCACTGCGGCAATTGCGCCAAACATACGCAGATCGAACGCCTTGCGCACTACGTACCAGATGATCGAAGCTGCCGATCCCCGCAAAAAAACGCCTCCCCGATCCGGCGTCGTTCAGGTCCGCGACCTGGCCATCCGCACCGCGA
The DNA here is from genome assembly GCF_046026855.1 of Paraburkholderia sediminicola. Classification (GTDB taxonomy): domain Bacteria; phylum Pseudomonadota; class Gammaproteobacteria; order Burkholderiales; family Burkholderiaceae; genus Paraburkholderia; species Paraburkholderia sediminicola_A. The sequence goes on from NZ_JAQQET010000012.1 coordinate 41,039, forward strand.
GTTAGTCGGAAGCCATGCGTCAGCAAGATTGTGCCGACATCCTGTGGCGCACTCCCTTAGCCGCCCCCCTTCTTATCGCTCTGCTCAACTACGGCATAGCGGTCATTTAGACGACGTACAGATCAAGCGCCCACCAAATGAGTTGCTCAGGGCCGAATAGGCACGCGCCCATCCGAGGTCTTTCCCCGTTTTCATCGCCATGCAATGTTGGAATGAGCGGACACAAGAGAACGAACAGTCGGGGTATTTTGCATTCGGCGGTCTATGTGAACCTTGTTATTTGCGCTGGTGGTCTTTGCCTGTGCCGGTATCTGCATGCTGCTCGACTCGACGTGTATCAATTGCGACAAGAAGATTCCGGCCTGAGTGGTTAGGTGTCGCGAAGGCCGTCGAACTGGAGTGCGTCGGTTAGCATCAAACGCCGCTAACAAAAATTAAAACCGAGTCACGTGGGACCCGAAACAGGCTCATTCCACGTCTCTGCGGGAGCCGAACGATCGCCGGGTGCGGCCCCATGAGCTGCAACTCGGCCCTGTACGTTTTCCGAGGCGCGGTTTCACACGTATGACGATTTCACACGCCTGCCGGCCGCGCGACGCCTCACCCAGCCGAACTCCGGCATGAACCGCCAGACGAGCAGCAGCAACGCAAGCAGAGCGGGACACCAGCGCAAATCGGTCGGCACCGGCTCCTCGTGAGCGAGTCGCGTATCGAGCATGGCGTCGCTCAACGACGCCGCACTCGACAGGCGCCGATATCCGAAGCTGATCTGTCCGGCCACCGCCGCCAAGTAATACCCATGCAATTCGGACAGCTCCTCGTGACTTTTCGCCGGCGTTGTGGAACCCGGCACCGGTGGAACCTGGATCACATCCTCTGGCTGCCAGTAGCCGTCGCGGGTACCGTCGGCATCGGTGCGTGGAATGGGCGCGGCTTGATCGCCACCCACGCCGATCAGCCAGCCCTTCACCTGAGCCGCCGGGTTGATGTCCCGCGTCAGCGTGTCAGACGGCAGGACCGGCGGTGCCTCCTGCCCATCAGTGACGAACACGACGGCCGCGCCATGACCGACGTCCCGCGCCACGCGAACCGCGGAATAGACGCCGCCCTCCGCGATGCGGCTCCAGTTGGTCCAGCGCATGCGCCAGTCAATCCTGTCGAGCGACGACAGCAGCGCGTCATAGTTACTGCAGACTTCAACAGGCGGCAGTAACAGCAAAGTCCGCTGACCGGTGAACACACTCCAGCCGACCTTCGAGCCGCAAGGCAATTGCCCCAGCGCGTCGCGCATCGCAGCCCGCGCGAACACCAGCCGGCTCGCCGGCGCGCCATTCAGCGCGACGTCCTCGACGTCCATGCTTTGCGTGATATCGAAGGTGACGATGTAGCTGAACGTATTGCGCGGCAGTGTCACGCGCGGCATGGCGACCGCCGCGATCAGCAACAGGAGCGCCACTGACGTCATCCAGTGGCGCCTGCCGAAAAAATCACGCGCCTGCGCGCCGAAGCTCACGGCAGATCCTTGCTTTGCGGGTCGCTCACCTTGACGTTGTGCTGCGACTTGACGTCAGGCGCATCCGACGTGGAACGCGTTTCGGGCGCGAGCCACAGCGCCCGCTCGAGGTTGTAACGCGCGTCCCAATCGTCCGGCGTCGCACGCAGCAACGTACGGTAGCGCGCCTTGGCCTCCTCGATCATGGCGACCGAATGAACAGTGCCAGACGCGCTGTTGCCCATGCCCTCTCGCAGGTACATGTTGCCAAGATCGAACAGCGCCGCACGTCCCACCTCGTCAAGGCGCTCACCGCGGATCAGGTCCTCGAAGAGCGGGCCTGCCGTATCGTAGGCGCCCGCTTTCGACAGCGCCATTGCGCGCGCGAGTCTGACCTGGCGGGCCTCGTCTCTGCCGCGGTCGTTGCGCGCAGCGCCTGTCGTGCTCGCTTTGCCCGCTGTTTTGCCAATTTCTCCCGCCACTGCAACAGTCGCCTGATTGACATGCTGCGCGTGCTGCAGGCGAGCCCAGTCATACCCTGCCGCCCCAGCGCAGCACAGCGCGACTGTCGCGAAGATGATGTGAATCGACGCGCGCTTCACGACCATGCCCGCACTTGAAACAGCCGCAACGCCAGCAGCACCGCGCAACCACACAGCGCCACTGCGAAGCAATACGGGCTGAAATCCTGCCGCGGCAAACGCTCGACAAATGACGTCAGCGCGTTTTGCTGCCGGTTGATCTCAGCCATGGCATCCACCATCGCCTTCGCATTGCCAGCCTGGAAAAGCCGATAGGGTGTCTTCAGCGAGACGAAGTAGCGATGCAGTTCGGCTTCGGCCGAAGACTCGTTCGCGGGAACCGTGGTGTTCAGATCGGGACTGTAGATGCTGCTGCGCAAATAGATAAAGTAAAGCGCGATCTGGTTGCGCAGCAGTCCATCCTGGATAAGCCGCCGAACCGGCGCGTCGAGTTTCGCGCCACCGTCGGAGACGAGAACGATCGCCCGGCGGCCCGACGAGGCCCGCCCATCGAACTCGCCGATCGCCGCCAGCAGCCCACGGTCGAGTTGCGTGTCCGGCATGCCGCGGCCCACCGCCGTGCCCGCGATCGCCGCCTCGATCACACGGTGGTCGTAGGTAAACGGCATTGCAAGCACCGAACTGGTGCCGAACATCATGAACGCGAGCCGGTCGTTAGGCCGTTGGGCAACGAATCCGGTCAACGAAGCGCGCGCCACCTTGTTCTTCGATTCGCCCGCCGGCGACTCCGCACCTTTGCTATTCATCGTTTCGTCCATGCTCGCACTGCGATCCATCAGGATCAGAATTTGCGCCCCGCTGCCCGTACGCAACACTTGCCGGTGCGAGCGTCCTGGACCGGCCAGACCGACGACGATCGCCGCTATCGCCAGCACGGCACTGCCCCGCCCGATAAAGCCGATCCATCGTCCGACGCGATCGCCCGGCAGCCAGGCGACCCAGGAGAATGCCAACGTGTCGCCGCGCCGTGGCAACAACGGCAGCGCGGCCAGCGGTAGCAAGACGAGCAGCCACGGATAGGAAAAATCGAACGCCATGTTCATCGCTGGTGGCCCTGCTCTGCGCGATACAGTTCCCGGCATAGCACCTGCAGCGGATAAGGGGCCACCGCCTGTGCAGGCGTGAAGAATCGCTCGGTCGATTGCCGATAGAACTGTTCAAGTTGCGCGCGGAGTGGTTGCAAATACGGCGCTTGAGCGAACAGGCTGGGCAGAGAACCCTGGTGAACGACGTGGCCCGCCGTTTCGTTCAGTGCGCGGTGCAGGCAGAGCCACGCATCCGCGGACGTATCGACGTTCGGCCCGTCGAGCCGCCGCATCTGCCGCCAGGCGCGCGCGAACGGCAGCCGGGCCGACTCGCGCCAGTTGCGCCACAACCACCAGCCCGCCCACCACAGCAAAGTCAGCAGCAACAGGCCGAGCGCGAGGCTCTCCTGTCGGCGTAGCGGCGCGATCGACACAGGGGACGCCTGCCGGTCGGGCCGCATCCCTTGCAGGTCGCCGGCATTGAACGGGTCGGCGGGTGTCATCGGGGCGACGCTCAGCGGCCACTCTGCAACGTGCAGCGTCGCACCGGACGCAGTCGTCAAGGTCAACGCGGGCAATGCAATCCTGGTGAGCGTCGGCGCGACGTTGACGACCTGGTAGTCGATCGCCATCCACCGGCGACCCTCAGCATCGGTTTCGAACCGGGCAAGCCGGCGCTCAAGCCACGCGCCAGTGCGGCCGATGGAAGGCGACGCCACCGAACCCACATCGCTATCGCCGGCTGGCAGCAGAATACGTTGCGTGAGGACGTCTCCGAGCAGGTAGCCGAATGCGCGCGGCTGTTGCACCGTGAGCTGAATGACAGCGGCCGGGGCCGCGGCGACGCTGATCACTGGCGCGAGCGCTAGCGCGGTGACGAACATCGCCGCGACACGTATTCGTCGAAGCGAACCACTCGCCCTGCCAATCCGCCGCCCACAAGGTCTCATGCGATGGCCTCCAGAAAGTAGCGCGACATCGCCTCTGGATCAAAAGCGTTCTCGACATAAAACGGCTGGATTCCGCGCTTGCCGAACACTTCCGAGAGTTCTGCACGCCGCCGCACGACGGCCCCGCACCAACGCTCGCGCACACTGCCGCGCAGCCACAGCGTGCGTTGCCCGGCGGACTCGACGTCGTTGACAGCAAGGAGCGGCCCGCCGTTGGGCGGCGCGATCTCAGCCGTGTCCCAGACAACCATTGGGACCACGCATGCATGGACCAGCAAGTCGAGTACGGCGGGCAACTCCGGAAGCGGCCAGTGGAAGTCGGAAACAAGGAAAACCAACGCCTGCCGTCCAGCCAGAGTCGAAGCGGCGCGTTGCAGCGCTGCGATACTGCTGCCCCCGGCTGCAACGCTCGTGCTCTCGCGCAACATCGTCGCGAGCACGTTGCCGACGCCTCGACCATATCGCGCCGGCATGAAGAGATCGTCGCGCGCGCCGGTATCGAAGGCAAGCATGCCCAACTGATCGCCGACACGGAACGCGCTGTATCCCAACGCCTCGACAAAGTCCGCGGCAACCTGCAACTTCGTCTGGTGCATACCGAAGTGCATCGACGCGGAGACGTCGACGATCACCTGCACGGGTACCGCGGCGCGCTGCAGGTGAACCCGCACCAGCCACTCCGAGCGTGCGGCGCGCACGCTTGCACGCAGATCCAGGCGACGCGGATCCGGGTAGTCGAACAGGCGGCCGTGCATCGCGAATTCCTGACCGGCGCCGAAGCTCGATCCCCGGTGCGAGCCGGGACGAAATCCCCCAGCGCGCATCGGCAATCGGTAGTGAAATTCCGATGTCCCGTTCATGATTCAGGGTACGGCAAGCCTGTTCATAATTTGCGCGGTCAGGGCTTCAGCGAGTTCCTGGCGGCGCAGTTCATAGATCGGCGTGAAGAACACGCGATGCCCAAGCGCGGGCATCAGCACGGCATGAATGTCTTCCGGTATCAGATGTGAGCGGCCGGCCAGCCACGCCACCACGCGGGCTGCCCGCAACAGCGAGCTCATGCCTCGTGGGCTCGCGCCCGCCAGAATGAGCCGGTCCATATCGACGCCGTCGAGCGCAATGCCGAAACGCTGCGGTGTTTCCGTTGCCTGCCAGATGTCCAGGACATAGCGTTCGATCGTTGCACTCGACTGCACACTCTCCTGAATCGCCGCGCCGACCTGATTCAACTGTTCCCACGGCACGATCGCGGGCGAGAGCCGTGCAAGCAGCCTGTCGACGTCATGGAAGGCCGCGTCGAATACCAGCGCGCGCCGCACCTCGGGCTCAATCGGCGTGGGCATGCCCAACTCGAACAGGAAGCGATCGCGCGCGGCCGATGCAAGCTCGAAGGTCTCTTCCTTCTCGACCTTGTTGCGATCGGCGAACACCGTCATATGCGGGAAGCGATATTCGCGATCGAAGGCCCACACCGAACGCTCCGCCATCGCGCGCAGCAGGAGCGACTGAACCTGCGGACGGGCACGATTGATTTCGTTGAAGAAGAACGTGGTCAGCCGCTCACCATGTCTAAGAAGCGGACCGGGATCGATGCGCGGCTTCCCCTCGGCGTCGACGTACGTGTGATAGACGAGGTCGCCTGGCATCAGATCGATGGTGCCCTCGACACGCTCGAATTCCCCGCCCACGACCCGCGCAAACGCGCGCAACACAGTCGTCTTGCCGACACCGACGCCGCCTTCGAGGAGCACATGACCGCGGGCAAACAAGGCGACGTTGATGAGACGGATGGTCTGCGGCTGGCCGATCACGGCTCTCGATATCTCGTCTTCGATTTGCAGTGCATGCAGACGCCAGTCCTGAAGCAGTTCGCCAGAACCCATCGATGCAATCCCCTATGGCAGGCAACCCGGAGCACGCTCATCGTGAACCAGCAAGACGAACGTGCTTCTCATGGAAATGTGCGGACGTCGCCGCATACTCCGTGCCAGCACGCCGGCGGATGCAGCATGCGCGCTCGCGCGACGAAAGATGTCACCCTGTCACTCCTTTCGAGTACATAGTGTGCCGCTACTGCAGAATCCCGACCCATATCACTGAGATGCATCGGTACCTTCCGAACCCGCTGCCGCACTGTCGGCAATCAGTCCGACCAGCGCCATCGCGCCACGGCGCCAGGACAGGTCGGTATTGCCGCGAATGTCGACCGAGCGCTGGAATACGGTTGCCCCGCTGGCGACATCTTCGACGTGCAGGTTGATATTGAGGATCAGGTTGCTGACCTTCTGGACCCAGCATCTGCCGACCTGCTCGACGCTGAGTTTGCGTCCCACCTGCCGTGCACAATCGGCGCATGTGTTCAGATCCCGTGACACGCCGAGTCGAGCAATCAGATCTGCAGCGGGGGCATTGTCGGCGACGTGATAGCGCCGGCTATTGCGCAACTGCTCACGCAACGCATTGCTGACCATCTCGATGCGCGCCTGCTGGATGCGGTTGATCTCGGCGTCGTTGTAAGCCGCGTTATCGTCGATCAACACGCAGTCCATGACCGCGATCGAGGTCGGCGCACCGAGCGCCTGCGAACAGGCGAATGCCACGCAGATCATGCCAACGAAGCGCACATGGCGCACATAGCGCACGAGCGCCGCACATGCCGGGACGAGACCGCTCATTTCAGAACTCCTGCTTTCACGGGCAATGTGGCGAATTCCGCGTACTCGCGCTCCAGATAAACGGCGGCCTGCTCGAGCAGAAACTGCCTGAATACCGTACAGGTCGGGGACAGCTGCTTGGCCCGCAGATGCACGATCTGCCACGTACGTTCAATCGGCGTGCCGTTCACGTCGAGCAAGGCGATTTCCTTCGTACGCAATTCCAGCAGCAGCGTATGGAGAGAAATCAGGCTCACCCCCATGCCCGCCATCACCGCCTGTTTGATCGTTTCGTTGCTGCCGAGCGTGACGACCTTCGCGGGCGTGAACAGATGCTGCCTGAACATTTCCTCGGCGGCCATGCGCGTTCCCGAACCGGGCTCGCGCAACAGGAACGTGTCACCCCGCAGTTCCTGCAGATCGAAGCGCCGCGCGCCGCACAGCGGATGGTTCAGCGGCGCGATCACCACTTGCGGATGCCACGCAAGCGGCTCCGTGGTGGTATCGAGTTCCGGCGGCGGCCGCCCCATGATGGCGAGGTCGATCGCATTGTCCTGCAGCACGCGCAGCAGCGCGTCGCGGTTGCCGACCGAGAAGTGCACGTCGACCTTGGGATACAGGTGCGAATACATGGCCAGCAGCTTCGGCGCGAAATACGTCGCGGAACTGACGATGCCCACCGCGATCGAACCGCTATCGGCCTGCTTGAGCGACGTCATCGCGTCTTCGGCATCCTTGATTTCGCCGAGAATCCGGCTCGCGCGATGGCTCAGCTTTTCGCCCGCTTCGGTCAAGGTGAGTTTGCGCGCGATGCGTTCGAACAGACGCAGGCCCACCGCGTCCTCGAGCTGATGAATCTGCATTGACACCGCCGGCTGGGTCAGATGCAGTTCCTCCGCGGCCCGTGCGAAGCTCGTGTAGCGGCTCGCCACGACGAAGATCTGCAACTGACGCAAGGTCAGCGAGCGGATAAAATTCACCTTGACGCGACCTCGCTAACGGCTCGCCCGAGGCGCATTGGAAGGCTTCACAGGCACACTCGGCGCGTTCGCCGGCGGTGGCAGTTTCCGCAACACCGCCTGGAAGCTCAGCGTCTGGGTATGCAACGGATGCGCGAAATCGTTGTTCGCGCCAGGCACGTCGGTGCGGATCAGCGCGATCTGGCCCGGCACCGTATCGGCGATCAGAAACGTGTAGCGCTTGCCGGTGTATTGCGCGAAGCGTTCCGCATTGGGGTCGCCCAGGTACGGCTGCACGACGATCTGTTGAGCCTTCACGGACTTGCCGCCGACCTGGCTCGTCACCGTCTCGATCTTCGGTCCCGCGGCGAGCGCGAGCCGCAAGCGCTGCTGGAAATAACGGCGCTGGCCGCCCGTCAGGTGCTCCATCTCCGCGATGTCGCGCTCGAGGAAATAGATGATCACGGGGTTGCACTGCAAGCCGCCGTTCGGCAACGGCACCGCTCCACTGTGATCGGACACCTGGGCATCGCCTTTGGCGTTGTCCGGGCTCACCACCAGCACCCTGACGATATCCGTGCTGTGCGCCGGCTGGTCAGAGCTGAGGAAGGCGTAGTCGAGCTCGGTTTGCTGCTCGATGCCGTGCAGATGATCCGTCGTGAAGATGAGCCGCTCGGCGGGCGAGATTTCGTCGGTGCCCGCAGCAAACACCGCGGCATGCATCGTACAAGCCACGCACATGATGCACACCGCGAGCGCGCGGTGCGACCGCCTCTGCGCCCCCCTCATGGCGACCCATCCGGGGGCTTGCCGGCCGGCGTGTCGACGGGCTTCAGAAGCGGCACTTCGTAACTCGTGAGGATGCCGTCGATCTTGTCGTGGTTCTCGCCGATCCATTGATCGACCTTGTCCTTCCACGCTTTCTCGCCGTAGCGCACCCCCATCGAGATCGTATAGTCGAAGCGGATTCCCGGCGTGGCCGGGAACGGTACCAGCTTCACCGTATCGCCGGAGCGCTTGGCAAAGTAGCCCGCAATCGGTCCCCACAGGAACACGACATCGACATTGCCTGCCTGCAGATCGTGTTCGATCATCTGGCCGGGATATTCCTGCGGGTCGCCGCTTTGCACCTGATACGAAACCGCCTGATCGATCAGGTCGTGACTGAGCAGCCAGTCGACCGCAGGCGTCTGCGAGAAGATGCCGAAGCGCAGCTTGTGCAGCTGGTCCGGCGGTAGTTTGAGCAGGTCATCCGGCGTATTGACGCCAGCAAGCTCGGGCCGCTTCGTGAACACCATTGCATACGTGGAGCGTAGGTATGGCTGAGTCGTCGAGGTCATGTCGTAGCCTTTCGGCACGCCGATGATCAGATCGCATTTATAGCGCTCGGTATCCGGCACCTTCTCGCGCAAAGTGTGGCGTACAAAGCCCATGCGCTGCGGAAAATAGGTGTATTCGAGCTTGTAGCCGAAATCACTTGCCATCTGGCTTGCGATGCGGTTCTCGTAGCCCTCGCCTTTGTTGTTGGACAAAGGCATGTTGTTCGGGTCCGCGCAGACCCGCAGCACGCCGTCGGCGCCATCGTTATTGGGCATTGCCTCGCCCTGGGCACGCACCGCGCCGCTCGCAATCACCGCGTAGCACAGCGCGGCGGCCACGAACGCGACGTGCGCGGACATTCGTTTGCCATGACGCATCAATAATCTCCTGAGGTAGAGACGGGGGCGCTATTTCGCGTCGAGGGCCTGCAGATCGCCCGGCTTGATCTGCCCGTCGGAACGCCCTTTCAGATAGGCGTAGAGGTTCTCCCAGTTCTTCTGCATCATCTGGCTCGAACTGAAGTCGGGCATGCCCTTCGCCACGCGGCCGCCGAATACCGTACGATGGAACTCGTCCTTGTCCAATGTCTTGAATGCATCGACAAGCGAAGGTCCGACGAGCCCCTGCTGCTGCGCGCCGTGGCAGCGTTCGCAGTCAAGCGCACGCCATGTCCTCCACCCTTGCAGCGTATTCGTGTCGACCTTGCTGCCGTCGACCACCTTGTACGCCACCTGGGCAATCGCGGGATTGGTCTGGGCAAACGCGGCAGGCAGCACGACGAAAACGACGGGCAGTGCCGCCCGCAACAAGATTGATCGGCCTTTCATATGCAGACGTCTCCTTCAAAGTAAGGCCCCGCCCCGATGCGTTTCATCGACGCATCCGTGCAATGGCGCGGGCCAGATGACTCGTAGATAACTCATATGACTGAAGGCGCTGCCGGCCGCCCAATCCTCCGCAAGGGCAAACCGGCTGTGCGATTCAATCTGGCCCGGCCACTCAGCTGCTGCCGCCGGGAATGGTGAACACGAAGAGCGTGCCGCCCAACGCCGTGTACTTCGCAAGCTCGCGATAACCGCCCACCGCGCCGAGCCCTTCGGTCGACTTCTCAAGACCCGCCGCCATGCCGATACCAGCCCAGCCGCCGATACCCGAGTACACGCCGATGAACTGCTTGCCCTGGTACTCGTAAGTAAACACGTTGCCGATGATCCCCGACGGGGTCTTGAAGCGCCACAGTTCCTTGCCGTCCTTGATGCGGACTGCCTTGATGTAGCCTTCCAGCGTGCCGTAGAATGCGATGCCACCAGCGGTGGCCAACGCGCCCGACCACACCGAGAACCGCTCCGGCTTCGACCAGACTATCTTGCCCTTCGAGGCATCCCACGCAATGAAGTTACCCATCGCGTTGTTGTCGTTCGGGCCCGGATACATCGACAAAGTGGCGCCGACATACGGCTGGCCCGACACGTAGTCGACATCGAACGGCTCGTAGTCCATACACACGTGATTGGTCGGCACGAGGAAGAGGCTCGTGTTCGGGTCGTACGCCGCCGGTTGCTGGTCCTTCGAACCAAGCGCCGCCGGACAGATGCCCTTCACGTTGTGGTCGGAGCCGGCCGCCTGCGTCGAATACGCCGCGTTGCGAATCGGCTTGCCGCTCTTCATATCGACATGGTCAGCCCAGTTCACCGCCGGATCGAACTTCTGGGCAACGAGCAGTTGACCGGTCACGCGATTCAACGTGTAGCCGAAACCATTGCGGTCGAAGTGAACGATAGCCGGTACCTTCTTGCCGTCGATCGTCAGGTCCGACAGGATCATTTCATTGACGCCGTCGTAGTCCCATTCGTCATGGGGCGTCATCTGGTAGACCCACTTGGCTTCACCGGTATTCAGATCACGCGCGAAGATCGACAGCGACCATTTGTTGTCGCCCGGACGTTGCGTCGGATTCCATGTACCCGGATTGCCGGTGCCGTAATAGACAAGGTTGAGCTTCGGATCCCATGCATACCAGCCCCAGGTGGTGCCGCCGCCCAGTTTCCACTGGTCCCCCTTCCAGGACTTCAGCGACGAGTCCGAGCCCACCGGCACCATCTTGCCGTCGGCATAGGTCATCGTCTTGTCGGGGTCCATCAGCATGTCCTTGTCCGGACCCGTGCTGTAGGCTGTCCAGGCCGGTTTCCCGGTCTTGATGTCGTACGCGATGAGACGCCCGCGCACGCCGAACTCGCCGCCCGAGATGCCGGTCAGCACCTTGTCGCCGAATACGTGCGGCGCGTTGGTGTTGGTTTCACCCGCTTTCGGATTGCCGTTTTGCGCGGTCCACACCACGTCGCCGGTTTTCGCGCTCAACGCGACGAGTTTGGTGTCGGCCTGCTGCAGGAAGATCTTGCCGTCGCCATACGCGAGCCCGCGGTTGACGGTATCGCAGCACATCACGGACACCACCGAATCATCCTGCTTCGGCTGGTACTGCCAGATGAACGTCTGATCCTTCAGGTTGATTGCAATAACCTTGTTGGGGAACGGCGAGTGGATATACATGGTGTCGCCGATCACGAGCGGCGCGCCTTCGTGGCCGCGCAGCACGCCGGTCGACATGGTCCATGCGACCTGTAGTTTCCCGACGTTGTTTTCGTTGATCTGCTTGAGTGGGCTGTAGCGGTGATTGGCATAATCGCCCGCCTGCGCCGCCCAGTTGGACGGATTTTTCATGAGCCCGTCGAGCTGCGAATCGGCCTGTGCAACGATAGAGCTCAAGGCTGCCGACGCGAGGATCGCGAGCCCAAGAACCGTGGTGCGTAAGTTCATGTCTCCTCCAGAATGGTCTTGCTGTTCAACTCACGAATGACCCACGCTACCTCGTCGCATCGGGCGCGCCTCCTCGAATGCGGGTAACGATCAGCGCCCTCTCCCGATCGTTGTCGGGCTTTGCGGCGCATGACGGCCAACGCATATTCCATGCCGGAATCGAACTGCCGTGCGCATCGTCTGCCGCCACAAGCTCGTCCGCACACGCCGCGCGGCGCATTGGGCCGCGCGTCGGGCCGCGTACTGGGCCGATTCGCGCCACCCTCGCATCACCTTCGGATCACGCACGATCCGGCGCAGCGGTGTCACGGCCGTGACCGGCTGCGTCGCGCCACGTGGGACATTCTGTGTCATGCCCCGATACGAAGCGTGTCCGTCGCGAGGCAAGCAGCGAGAGAACACCCCCGCCCACACGCGATCATGTGACTGGCCCGTCAATTGCAGCGTGTCAGACGGTTATGGGTGGTTCCAACACGTGCGGAGCAACGATCATGGCAAACGCAGAACAGGTCTATTCCGACGAGGAGATCCAGCAACGCCTCGTCGGTCCGCTACAGCACTGGTATCTGGAAGACGGCTGGCTGCGGCGCAAATATCGCACCGAAGGCTGGAAAGGGACGTTGATGGTGGTGAACGCGGTGGGCCACCTCGCGGAAGCCGCGTGGCATCACCCGGATCTCACGGTCTCCTATGCATTCGTAACCGTGAAACTGAAAACGCACTCCGCGAAGGGCATCACGGACAAGGACTTTGCGCTCGCCAGCAAGATCGAATCATTCATTCAGTGGCAGCCGGGAACGGAAGGCGGCCCGCTCGAAGGCACGCCAACCGAGGACCAGCGCTTCCGCTATATCAAGTACGACGCGCCGAAAACCGCGCAAGGCGGTTGAAGCCGGCGTCGCACTGCGGGCCTGGTACGGCTTTCGCTTGAAGTCCCCCGCCGGGCCGCTGCGCCGCGGCACGCGCCGTCGCCGCGATGGCCCTTCGGGTACGCCCGCTAATGCACGACAAGTCAAGCACGAACAAGGACACTCGCGATGCAGCTTCACAGTCGCCGCCTTCAGCCTCATGCCTCCGTGACCGTCGATGCGCCCGCGCGGCTGCACCTCGGTTTTCTCGATCCGAACGCCTCGCTGGGACGCGCGTTCGGCAGCCTCGGGCTCGTGATCGACGGCGCCGGCACTCGCGTCGAGGCGCGGCTCGCCGGTCGCGACCGGATCGAAGGCGCGGTGACCGATGCGGAGCGCGAGCGCATCACGCTCTGTCTGGAACGGCTGCACGCGGCCTACGACCCGACTCCCGTCGCTATCGAGGTGACCCAAACGCCGCGCGCGCACAGCGGCCTGGGATCGGGCACGCAACTCTCGCTCGCGGTCGGCAGCGCCTTCGTTCGTCTACTCGGCCACGTCGCCACCAGCGCCGAGCTCGCGAGCCTGCTCGGACGCGGCGCGCGCTCGGGCATCGGCGTCCTCGGCTTCGATGCCGGCGGCCTGCTGGTGGACGGAGGACCGTCCGGCGATCTGCATCCGGGCGTGCCGCCTCTGCTCGCGCGCCAGCCGTTTCCGGATAGCTGGCGCGTCCTGCTCGTCAGCGACAACGCTCGCGAGGGTCTGCACGGTGCTGAAGAACGCCGCGGCCTTGCCGCGCTCGCGCCGTTTCCGCAAAAACTCGCCGCGCATCTGTGCCACCTCGTCCTGATGAAGATCCTGCCGGGCGCCGCGGAGCGCAACATCGTGCCCTTCGCGCATGGCCTGACGGAGATGCAGCAGACCATCGGCGAATACTTTGCCCCCGTGCAAGGCGGCGTGTTCGCGAGCCCCGATGTCGAGCGCGCGCTGCGCGCCGTGGCCGCGCAGCGAACCGCGGGCATCGGCCAGAGCTCGTGGGGACCGACGGGCTTTGCGATCGTCGCTAACGCGCACGAGGCCGAGTGTGCGCTCGCCACGGCGCGCGAGGCCACGCGCGGCATGCCGCACATCGAATGCACGGTCGTCGCGGGACGCAATCGCGGCGCGACGGTGCGCTCCGCCGAAGCCCGGCAGCAGCACCGCAGCGACGCCGCATGACGTGCCTCGGTCCCGCGCCGCTACCTGCGAATCCGGCGGTACACACAGCCGTAGACAGCAATACGCAACCGCACGCAGTCACACGCAGCCATGAGCCCTTCCCTTGCGCCCTCCCTGGATCGCCACTGAAACGAGCCTTCTGCCATGTCCGACACCACTGAAAAACCCACTGAAAGGCCTTATATCCTGCACATGCTCACGGCCACGCCGCAGATGAGTCCGTTCGACGTGAACATGGCCGCCGACGCCGGCTACCAGATCATCGTGCCGTATTGCGGCGTCGAGGCCGGGATGGTCGCGAACCTGACTCAGGACGCGATTTTCTCGCGCGGTCCGAAGGGTGTGTCGCGCACCGGCATCTTCATTGGCGGGCGCGACGTCATGCTCGCTGCCGACATGCTCGACACCGCGCGCAAAGCCATGGTCCCGCCGTTCGAAGTGTCGGTGTTCGCCGATCCGAGCGGTTCGTACACGACCGCCGCCGCGCTCGTCGCGCTGGTCGAGCGGCATCTGGCCAAGGCGTATGGCATGGAACTGGGCGGCAAGCGCGTGCTGATTCTCGGCGGCACCGGCGCGGTCGGGCGCGTGGCGGCGGCGATGGCGGCTTCGCTCGGCGCCGACGTGTCGATTGCGAGCCACGCCGACCAGGCGCGCGCCGTGCGCGTCAGCGACGAGATCAATCAGCGCTTCGGCATCGTGACCAAGGGCGTGAGCACGGCGACGCCGGCAGAACTGCGCGCGGCGCTGGGCGAGGCTGAGATCGTACTCGCCACCGCCATCGCCGGCGTTCAGGTGGTCAGCACCGCCGACCTCGCGCATGCCGGACATCTGCTGATTGCCGCGGATGTGAACGCCGTGCCGCCGGAAGGCATTGCAGGCGTCAACGTGATGAACGACGGCAAGCCGATCGAGGGCGTGCCGACTGCCGGCGGCGCGATCGGCATCGGCGCGCTGGCGATCGGCAACGTCAAATATCAGGTGGAGCATCGGCTTTTCATACAAATGCGCACGGGAGGCAAGCCGGTCTACTTGGGTTTTCCGCAAGCCTTCGACGAAGCCCGCGCCGTCGCGGCCGGCCTTGGTTGAACGCGCGCGCGTGACGATCCGCGCGCTGTCGCTATCGGAGTCACCATGAACTCGCGTCCATCGCTCTCGCTCGCGCCATTCGTCGCGGTGGCGGGACTGTCCGCGCGGATGCTCGCACAGTCCGCCACGCGTGCGGGCCTGCGCGTCGCCGCGCTCGATGTGTTCGGCGACCGCGATACCCGCGAGGCCTCCGAACTGTGGTTCGATATCGGCGGCGGCCAGTTGTCGATCGATGGCGCGCGGCTCATGGAGGCGCTCGAACGGACCACGCGCTTGCCGCGCCTGATCGGCTGGATCGACGGCAGCGGGCTCGAGCCGTTCGTCGCGCAGTTGTACCGCGCGCACGGGCTGCCCCGCTTTATCGGTAATCCTGTGGAGGCAAGCGCCGCGGTGCGCGAACCCCAGCGGTTTTTTGCGCTGCTGGATGCGCTGGATATTCCGCATCCGGCGGTCGTGTTCACGCGGCCCGCTGCGGCGCAGGGGTGGCTGGTCAAACACGCGGACGGTTGCGGCGGGACGCATATCGAACCGGCGACGGCGTTCAGCGACTTGCGCGTTCCCGCGCAAGTTTATTTCCAGCGCCGGAGCAGCGGCCGCTCGCTATCGGCGCTGTTCATCGCCGCTCGCGGCAACGCTCGCGTGCTCGGCTTCGCTGAACAGCTCACCTGCGAGGTGGGCGATCTACCCTTCGTGCACGCCGGGTCGATGGGTCCGATCGATCTGCCTCCGCCCGTCGAGGCGCGCGTGCGCGCGGCGATCACGTTGCTCTGCGCGCGGACCGGCCTCGCCGGCATCAATAGCTGCGACTTTCTGCTCGACGGCGACGCGTTCGAACTGCTTGAAATCAACACCCGTCCTTCGTCGACGATGACGCTCTACGAAACCGCGTCGCCTGATGCGTGGCCGCGCGGACTGCTCGCGTGCCATATCGAAGCATGCCGCTACGGCCGCCTGCCGGCACCTGAAACACCTGCGCCCGCGGTGTGGCGCGCCGGTCAACAGGTGTTGTTCGCGCCGCGTCCGTTCACCGTGTCCCAAGGCTTCAGCGACGCCTGCCTGCACGACCCGCGCTGCCGCGACGTGCCGATGCCCGGCACGTGGATCGAAGCCGGACAGCCGGTCTGCACGCTACTCGTGCGCGCGACGTCGGTGGACGCGGTGCGGCGTGCGCTCGACGCGCAGCATGCACTCGTTCTGCAACGAATCGAAACCTGCCATGAGCCCGACTATGCCTTCATCCAATGCCACTCCTGACGCGTCTCAGCCGCCACTCGCCAATGCCGCCGCGCTAAGCGTCAACGCACTCTGCGAGCGTCTTGTCGCCCGGCTGGTCGACGATGCGGCGCGCTTCGGCGTGACGATCAGCCACACGGGAAACGGCACCGTGCTCGCGGACGCGGGCGTCGCCGCGCCCGGCAGTGTCGCGGCAGGTGTGCTGATCGCCCGCATCTGCATGGGCGGCCTCGGCCACGTCACGGTGCGCGAGAGCCTGGAGGCGCAGCCACTGTGGCCCAGCATGATCGAAGTGCGCACCTCGTGGCCCGTGCTGGCCTGCCTGGGCAGCCAGTACGCCGGATGGAGCCTGTCGGCGACCAAGGAACAGACCGGCGGCAAGAAGTTTTTCTCGCTTGGATCAGGCCCCGCGCGGGCACTCGCCGTGAAGGAGCCGCTGTTCGCCGAACTCGGCTATCGCGACAGGCACGAGCGCGGCGTGCTGGTACTCGAGGTTGACCGCCTGCCGCCGCAGGTCGTGATCGACAAGGTGTTGCACGACTGCGGTCTTGCGCCTGAGCGGCTGACGCTTGTCACCACGCCGACACACTCTGCCGCGGGAACAGTACAGGTGGTGGCGCGCGTCGTCGAAGTTGCATTGCACAAAACGCATGTGCTCGGCGTGCCGCTGGACGAGGTCGTGGAAGGCGGTGGCTCGGCGCCCTTGCCGCCGCCCGCGCCGGACGGCATTCAGGCGATGGGCCGCACCAACGACGCGATCCTGTATGGCGGCCGCGTGCATCTCACAGTGAAGCATGATGCGGTAGCGAAACGGCTCGCTGCCGAATTGCCCGCCTCGACCTCGCGCGATTACGGCCGCCCGTTCGCGGACATCTTCACGTCGTTCAACTACGACTTCTACCAGATCGATCCCGCGCTGTTCGCACCCGCCGAAGTGTGGGTGAGCAGCCTCGAAAGCGGCGCGACCTATCACGGCGGACGCGTTGACGCGGCGTTGCTGCATGACCAATGGGGCGGCAAGCCATGAGCCTCTCCTTACCTGGCTCCTTACCTGGCTCTTTACCTGGCGTGGACCCCGCCAACACGCAAACGACCCTGCGCATCGCGATCATGACCGACGAAACGGGCTGGCACACCAGCCGCCTGAAAAAGGCCTTTCGCACGCGCGGCGCGGAAGCGCGCTGCATCGATCTCGCAGACTGCCGGATCGACACGACGTGGGAACCCCATGGGCTGATGCTGCCGGGCTTTGGTCACACGCTGCCCGATGCGGTCTTCGTGCGCGGCATCGCCGGCGGCACCTTCGAGCAGGTCACGCTGCGACTCGGCATCCTGCATGCGTTGCGTGAGTCCGGTGTGCCGGTCTATAACGACGCGCGCGCGATCGAGCGCAGCGTCGATAAATCCATGACGAGTTTTATGCTGCATCGCAACGGCGTACCGACCCCCGCGACATGGGCCGGCGAATCCGCGGCGTTTGCGCAGCGCGTGCTGATGCGCGAAGCGGCGGCGGGACATCAGGTCGTGCTCAAGCCGCTGTTCGGGTCGCAAGGCCACGGACTCAAACGGCTCGGCTCGGGCGGCGCCCGCCATGGCGCGCTGACGCCTCTGCCTTCGCTCAAGCCGTATCGGCAGGTCGCTTATCTGCAGCGCTATATCGATGGCGGCCGGCCGGGCTTCGACTGGCGCGTGCTGGTGATTGGCGGGCGTGCCGTGGCGGCGATGCGGCGCGTCGGCGGCAAGGGTTGGATTCATAACTTCGCGCAGGGCGCTGCGTGCGAAGCGGCCGAACTCGATCTGCCCCTCGCGCAAACCGCCGTCCGGGCCACCGAGGCGCTCGGACTCGACTATGCGGGCGTCGACCTGGTCCCAGATCCTCACGATGCCGCCCGGCCGCTCGTGCTGGAAGTCAACGGCGTGGCGGCATGGCGCGGCCTGCAGTCGGTTACGTCGGTCGACCTCGCGGCGGCGCTCGCCGACGACCTGCTCCAGCGCAAGCTGCCCGCGCAGCGCCGCAAGGCTGGTGGGCTCGCGCAGACCGGCGAGCCTGCTGTCGTTGCGTTGCATGGACGCCATGGCTGAGCCGCCCTGGTTCGTCGTCGCGCTCGAGCACGTTCACGCCGCTTTCCTCGCGGCCTGCCGGTTCGATGTGGAAGTGCCCAAGCCCGGCAACGTCAGCGTACAAAGCGCCGGACACGGAATGCACGCGGCCCAGTTCATCACCAGCGCGGAGGTGGCCGCCGACGCGCTGCTCACACGCGGCGCGCCGGTCGGCCGACGCGTGCTCGATGCGGTCGCCCGCACGCGCGACGCCGTCGGCTGCAACACCAACCTCGGCATCCTGCTGCTCGTCGCCCCGCTCGCCGCGGCGCTGGAGGAAACCCGGCGCCCGCTATCGGCCGACCACTGGCGCTCGGCGACCGGGCGCGTACTCGCGCGGCTCGACCTCGACGACACGCGCCTCGCGTACCGCGCGATTGCGCTCGCCAATCCCGGCGGTCTCGGCGAGGCCCCCGAGGAATCGGTCCACACCTTGCCCACGATCGGCCTGCGCGACGCAATGGCGCTCGCCGCCGGGCGCGACAGCATCGCCCGTCAATATGCGGAAGGCTTTCGCGACATCTTCGAGACCGGCCTCGCCGCGTTCCGCGAAGTGCCCACCGATCAGCCGCGGATCGCCACGCTCAACGTCTTTCTCACCTTCCTCGGCAATTGGCCCGACTCTCACATTGTGCGGAAGCAGGGCATGACGGTGGCGCAGAGTGTCACGCTTGCGGCACGCGAACGGCACGCGCAATGGCGCCACGCGCTCGCGTTAGAGCGCCCTGCCGCTGCGGCTCAACCCCTCGATGCATGGGACGCCGAACTGAAGGCACGCGCCATCAACCCCGGCACCAGTGCGGACCTGACGGTCGCGACGCTGTTCGTCGCCGGCTGCCTCGCGCCCGCCGGCAGCGCCGGCCTTGCGTCACGCCAGCCGCTCGTGCCGCGCTCTGGCACGGATCCTGTTAGTTAGTGCCACCGTGCATCAATACGCCGCCTGGCGATCGCGGACCAGCACCGCCATCGGCGGCATGTCAGTTAGTCAGCAAGTCCCTATTCCACTCATCGGAGGAACAGAATGGCCAAGATCAATCGCGTCCTGATAGGAGAGTCGCTCGTCGGCGACGGCAACGAGGTCGCACATATCGACTTGCTGATCGGACCGCGAGGTTCGGCTGCGGAAACCGCGTTCTGCAATGCGCTCACCAATAATAAGGATGGCTTCACATCGCTGCTCGCCGTCATCGCGCCGAACCTGCTCACCAAACCGAACACGATTCTGTTCAATAAGGTGACGATCAAGGGCGCCAAGCAGGCCGTGCAGATGTTCGGCCCCGCGCAGCATGCCGTTGCGCTCGCAGTCGCGGACAGCGTCGAGGACGGCACGATCCCGAAGGACGAGGCAGACGATCTGTTCCTGTGCGTCGGCGTCTTCATTCACTGGCAGGCGGACGACGACAAGAAGATCCAGCAGTTCAACTACGAGGCAACGCGCGAGGCGATCAAGCGCGCCGTTGCCGGTGAACCGAGCGCCGCGGAGGTGGTGGCAAAAAAGGGCAGCGTCGCGCATCCGTTTGCACCGAACTAACGGTGCGCGGCTTCGCGTGAATGTGACGAGGGCCAGCTGTCGCGCGGGCCCTCGCTGTGGTGCGACCCCTCTCATAGAGGCATGAGATGACCATACGAAGTCGTGCGCTGGCGGCCTGTGCCGGCATCGCGCTCGCCGTACCGCTCGCCTGGGCGGACGGCGACGCGCCCAAGACACCGGCCCCGGCGGGAGGCTACAACTACCCGACGCAGGGACGCGTCGAATACGTGCTGAGTTGCATGGACGACAACGGACACGATTTCGTGAACGTCTATAAATGCTCGTGCGTGATCGACAAGATGGCCACCGCGCTGTCCTACGACGAGTTCGTCGATCAGTCGACCTTCTCGAAGTACGCAACATTGGGGGGCGAAGGCGGTTCAGAGTTTCGTGTCGACCATGCGAAAGCGCAGACAAAGAAATTCCGCGCGTTGCAGACTGAGGCGTACCGGAGCTGTGGGTTAGGCCCCGACAAGACTGCGTCAGCGAAGTAGCGGGCTACGCGTGAGCACGCGGCGCCGGCGGGCACCGCGCCGCGTTGCTATGTTCAATTCGGAATCAGCCCTGCCCCGAGCAACGCATAGCCCACAAGCCCGGTGGCCGCTTGCGGTATATCGCTACGCTGCCGCTCGATCTGCACGCCGACGGCCGACACGTCGTCGAACTTGGCCGGTTTGGCGAGCGCGACGCGCACCCAGTGAGCGCCGAACTCGGTGATCAGGAGGCGCGCCACCGCTTCGGCAAGCGCTTCGAGCAGACGCACGCCATGCGACGCGAGCAGCGCATGCAGCGCACTGCGCACCGCTGCATAATTGATCGTGTCCTCGATGCGATCGGTTGTGCACGCGCGAATAGCGGGAACACCGATTGCGAGGTTCATCCGTACCGGCTGCAGGACATGTTGCTCGCTGGAGTCGATACCGATGATCGTCTGACCGATAAAGTTCTCGATGAATACGATGTCCATACGCCCGGACAGCGTGCCGGTAGAGGGCGCGTCGAACGGGGCAGTGGCGCCCGGGGCGCCAGCAACGGAGAAACTGGCAAGGCGAACGGCATCGATACGGTCCATGGTGTACTCCGCCGCAGAGCGGCAAATAGTGAGCAAACGGTACTCGGGTAAACGCAAAGCAGGACAGATGTGACAGGACACGAAGCACTTTGCGCCGAACCTGCAACACCCGCTTCGCGGCCGGCGAGTGAGAGGGGCCTGAAACGGCATGGCGTTGAGAAAAGCAAAAATCGGGCACGCCATGTACGGTTATTGCGACTTCTTATTGAACAGGAGCGACATCCGGCGTACAGTTTTAAGTCAATGCCTGATATCAGGGCGGATCACTCGGTGCGCATACGGACCTCAGAAATCGCAGCGCCAGGGGGAGACGGTATCGATAAAGCGGCACTCGTGACGCGCATGGCGAAGCAGAGCAAACGCAACGCAATGCGAGCCCGGCGCACACGAATTGACGCAACGGAGACACACCCAATGTCGTTGCTCGCTGACAGCACCATGCACGTCCGTGAAGTTCTGAATGTCGTCAATCATCAATTGGCCACGCGTCCAACGAGCGAGCCGGTCGCTCAATCGTGGGCGCGCTGCATGAACGACTTCCAGCTCGACCCTTCCCGTTTTGTCGTGCCCCCCATCCTGACGGACTACGAACTAAGTTCGCGCCGCGAGGCAATGGGCGATCTGATCGCGTGCTCAAAGCTCGAAATGACCACGCTTTATCAGCAACTGGCCGATCCCGAACTCGCGGTAGTGCTGGTCGATGCGGGTGGCATGATCGTCCATCAGGTTTCGTCGGTACCTTTCGCCGAAGCAGTCGCCGCCGACGGTTTTCGCGTCGGTGCCTTGTGGAGCGAGCGCGAAGCCGGCACGAACGGCATGGGCACGTGTCTGGCCGAACGCGACTGCATCGCCGTTTGCCAGCACGAGCATTTCTATCCGCGCTATACGTCGCTCACCTGCTCCGCTGCGCCGATTTTCGACGACCACGGCGAGATTGCCGGCGTGCTGGATGTGACGAGCCGCTCGAAGCTGCTGCAGCAGCATTCGCTGGTGCTCGTCGGCATGTCGCGGCAGATGATCGAGAACCGTTTGCTGGATGCGCGTTACCGGCATGCGAACATGATTCATTTCCACAGCCGCCCGGAATTCGTCGGCACGCTGCACGGCGGCAAACTGGCGGTGGCGGACGACAGCACGGTACTCGCCGCGAACCGCAGCGCCCTCTTCCAACTCGGCTTCCGCACGCTCGGCGAATTGCGCGGCCGGCGCATCGAGGAAGCGTTC
Source organism: Paraburkholderia sediminicola (assembly GCF_046026855.1). Lineage (GTDB taxonomy): Bacteria > Pseudomonadota > Gammaproteobacteria > Burkholderiales > Burkholderiaceae > Paraburkholderia > Paraburkholderia sediminicola_A. The sequence continues at coordinate 63,110 of NZ_JAQQET010000012.1, forward strand.
AATGCATCGCTCGAGGACATGATCGCGCGCAGTATCCGCGGGTCGTTCCATCCGGTCACCATGTATAGCGCGAACGCGACCAACCGTTTCTTTCTCGTCGCTCAGACGCCGCAAAACAGCGCGGGACGCGGCACGCGGGTGGCGATAACAGCACCCGCTGCTCGCGCCCCTGAGAAACGGCCGCCGCCGGCCGCCCGGCTCGACGAGATCGCGCACCTCGAGTTCGGCGACCCGCGCATGGCTTCGCAGATCCAACTCGCGGCGCGCGTGGTCCAGCGCAAGATCCCGATCATACTCAGAGGGCAAACGGGTACCGGCAAGGAAGTCTTCGCGCAGGCGCTGCATAGCATCAGCCCACACTCGTCCGGTCCGTTCGTGCCGGTGAATTGCGCGTCGCTGCCTGAAAACCTGATCGAAAGCGAACTGTTCGGCTATCGTGCCGGCGCGTTTACCGGCGCTCAGCGCGAAGGACGGCGCGGCAAGATCGTGCAGGCCAACGGCGGCACGCTCTTTCTCGATGAGATCGGCGACATGCCGCTCGCGTTGCAGGCGCGGCTCCTGCGCGTGATCGAGGAGCACGAGGTCACGCCGCTGGGCGCTGAAACGACCGTCAAGGTTAATTTTCAGCTCATTAGCGCAAGTCACCGCAACCTGCTCGAACTCGTGCGCGGCGGGCAGTTCCGCGAGGATCTGTACTACCGGCTCAAAGGCGTCGAGCTTAACCTGCCGCCGCTCTGCGAGCGGGTCGACAAGCTCGCGCTGATTCATCATCTGCTCGAAAACGAAACCGACAACGATCCGCCTGAGTTGACCCCGGAAGCCGAGCACGCTTTGCTGACCTATGCATGGCCCGGCAATATCCGCCAGCTGCGGCACGTATTGCAGATGGCCATCGCGCTGTGCGACGGGCAACCGATCCGCTGCGAGGACCTGCCTGCCGAAATCACGCAACGTATGCCGGAAACCGGAACGCCGACCGCCGGGCTGCCGGTCACTGCGCGCGCGGCGGGGGCCGACCTCGACCCACATCCGGCCGATGACGCGGATCTTTCCGCACTCAACGCGATCCAGCTGAACGAGCGCGAGACCGTACTCACGCTGCTCGACGAGCACCGCTGGAACGTCAGCAACGTCGCCAAGGCGCTCGGCATCAGCCGCAACACGCTGTACCGGAAGATGCGGAGGTTGCATATCCGCCTGTCGCACGACGGCGCGCCGCCCGACGGAATTCCGTCCAACGATTTGCCACCTGAAGAATCGCCGCCCACCGCCAACGCATGACCCAGGCACCCGCTCGCAATCTCGCCGACTTCAAGCCCGATGCCCGCTTCGCCTGGTGCGTAACCGGCTCCGGCCATTTGATCGAGGAGTCGATCGCGCTCGCACTTGAGTTGCCGCGCGCCGACCTCTTCCTTTCCGCGGCCGCGGAGGAAGTCCTGCCGCTCTATGGCTGGCCGCTGCCTAAGCTGCGCAAGCACTTCCGTGTGTTTCGCGACAACAGCGCAAGCGGCGTGCCGGTCGGCATGCTCTATCACGGCATGTACCACACCATTGTGATCGCGCCGGCCACCAGCAACACCGTGGCCAAATGCGCGTTCGGCATCTCAGATACGCTGCCGACCAATATGTACGCTCAGGCAGGCAAGCAATGCATTCCAGGCATTGTCTTTGCATGCGACACGGAACCGACCGTGGTTACGCAAAGCCCGAACGAATGGGTCGAACTGCGTCCACGGGCGATCGAACTCGACAACGTTGAGCGCCTGTCGCGCTTCGAATACACGACGCTCGTCCGCTCGCTGGATGAACTGAAAGCGGCGCTCGGTGAACGCCTGTCGACTCTCGATCTTGAATGAAACAGCCCCCACGCTCCATACGGTCGCTGCCCCCCGAGGGGGAGTCAGTACGCTTGGGGCGGCCCGGCGCGTACTGACATGGACCACATCGTCTTCCTGACTGGCCGGCTAGCCGAAAAGAGCCTGATCCGCGTGCTCGAGAGCATGACGCCGACGCCGTTCAGTTGGGAGATTCGCGAAATCGGCCTGCAGGTCGCCGCGCTGATGACGGCCGACATGATCCGCCGCCGGGTGCCCACCCCGCTCGTGGCGCAGCGGGTCATCGTGCCCGGGCGCTGCCGTGGCGATCTCGCCGCGCTGACTGAGCACTATGGCGTGCCGTTCGAGCGCGGTCCGGAAGAGGTCAAGGATCTGCCGCAATTCTTCGGCCGCGAGGCGCAGCCCTTCGATCTGACGCGTTACGAGACCGAGATTTTTGCGGAGATCGTTGATGCGCCGCGGCTCGATCTCGAGGGTATCGCCGCGCGCGCGCGCGACTATGCCGCGCAGGGCGCCGATGTGATCGACATCGGTTGCCTGCCGGAAACGCCGTTTCCGCATCTCGAAGACGCGGTGCGCCTGCTGAAAGCCGAAGGGTATCGCGTGAGCGTCGATTCGATGCTCAGCGAAGAACTGCTGCGCGGCGGCCGCGCGGGTGCGGACTACCTGATGAGCCTGAACCTCGATACGCTGTGGATCGCCGACGAGGTGCCGTCCACGCCGATCCTCGTCGCCCGCGAACCGGGGGACCCGGCCTCGCTCGATGCCGCGATCGACCTGCTCGCCGCGCGCGGCCGCGCGTTTCTCGCCGACCCGATTCTCGATCCGATTCCGTTCGGTCTCGCCGCGTCGATTGCACGTTATGTCCGGCTGCGTGAACGCTACCCGGACATCGCCATCATGATGGGCATCGGCAATGTGACCGAGTTGACCGAAGCCGACACCAGCGGCATCAACGCGGTGCTGCTCGGTATGGCAGCGGAGCTTCATGTGAGTGCGGTGCTCACCACTTCGGTCAGCCTGCATGCGCGGCGCGCGGTCCGCGAAGCCGATGTCGCGCGCCGGGTGATGCACGCTGCCCACGAAGCGCAGGTGCTGCCCAAGGGCATCAACAGCGATCTTGCGACGGTTCACGCCAAACGCCCGTTTCCATACACCGCTGCCGAAATCGACGAAGTTGCCCGTGACGTGCGCGATCCCAACTTTCGCGTCCAGGTCAGCGCCGACGGCATTCATGTCTACAACCGCGACGGGCACCGCCAGGCCGGCGACCCGTTCGCGCTCTACCCGGACCTGCATCTCGAAGCCGACGGCGGCCACGCGTTCTATATGGGCGTCCAGCTCGCCCGCGCGGAGATCGCATGGCGGCTCGGCAAACGCTTCGATCAGGACCAGCCGCTCGACTGGGGCTGCGCGGTCGACCGGCCTGAACAGGATCTTATGGCGTGGCAGGCGCCCGGCGAAACGATGAAAAAGCGCTGAGGGCTGAAGCCAGCGCGCCCATTCATCGCGCCACCGCCAACGCGTCAGCGCCTTCGTTGTCTTCGTTCACCTGATCGATCTCGTCGCGCATCCCACCGATGGCCTGCGCGTAGTCGTCGGCACCGAACACCGCTGAACCGGCCACGAACACGTCCGCGCCAGCCGCCGCGATCTGCGCGATGTTCGACACCTTCACGCCGCCGTCCACTTCGATCAGCAACGGCCGTCCCGTCCGCTGCATGGTCGCGTCGACCAACTCGCGCAAGGTCCGCAGTTTATCCAGCGTTTCCGGAATAAACGCCTGGCCGCCAAAACCCGGATTCACCGACATCACTAGCACGACGTCGAGCCGCTCGATCACATGGTCGAGCACCGCGAGCGGCGTAGCCGGATTAAGCGCCAGTCCCACGCGCGCGCCGCTCGCCTTGATGAGTTCGATGGTCCGGTGCACATGGAGCGATGCCTCCGGATGAAAGCTGATGGTATTCGCGCCCGCTTCGGCAAAACTGACCACGAGCGAATCGACGGGCATCGTCATCAAATGCACGTCGATCGGCACGGACGTGTGCGGCCGGATCGCCGAGCACACGAGCGGCCCGACCGTGAGGTTCGGCACGTAGTGGTTGTCCATCACGTCCAGATGAATCCAGTCCGCGCCGGCTGCTGTGACGTCGCGAATCTCGTCGGCAAGGCGGGCGAAATCCGCCGACAGCAGCGACGGGGCAATCAGGAAATCGCGCATAGCCGTCTCCTTGAAACTGGTCAGTGGTTTAGTGGTAACGGCGCGCCATCGCCTCGAGCGGCAACGGCTTGATGCGCGGCGCCTGGCCCGCACAGCCGAACGCCTCGAAACGTTCGACGCAGACGGCTCTCGCGGCCGCCGTCGCGGCCTTCAACGCGGCGCGCGGATCGAACTCGGAGCGCGCATTCGCCATCGACTTGCGCATCGCGCCGCTCATCGCGAGCCGGATGTCGGTGTCGATATTGACCTTGCGCACACCATGCGCGATGCCGCGCTGGATTTCTGCAACAGGCACTCCGTACGTCGTGGGAATCTCGCCGCCGTATTCGCGGATCACCGCGAGCCACTCCTGCGGCACCGACGACGAACCATGCATCACGAGGTGCGTGTTCGGAATCCGCTCGTGAATCTCGACGATCCGGTCAATGGCCAGAATATCCCCGGTCGGCTGACGGCTGAATTTGTACGCACCATGCGAAGTGCCGATCGCAATCGCCAACGCGTCGACGCCGGTCGCCTCCACGAAAATCTGTGCCTCGCGCGGATCGGTAAGCAGATCGTCGCGCGAGAGCTGGCCTTGTGCGCCGACGCCGTCCTCCTCGCCCGCCGTGCCGGTTTCGAGCGAACCGAGACAACCGAGCTCGCCTTCGACGGAAACGCCCACCGCGTGCGCCGCCTCGACGACCCGGCGGCTCACGTCGACGTTGTACTCGTAGGCAGCGGGCGTCTTCTGGTCCGGCAGTAGGGAGCCGTCCATCATCACCGACGTGAAGCCCGAACGGATCGCCTGCTGACACACCGCCGGGCTCGCGCCGTGATCCTGATGCAGCACGAGCGGGATATCCGGATGCGCCTCGAGCGCGGCGAGCACAAGATGGCGCAGATACGGCTCGCCCGCATACTTGCGAGCGCCCGCTGATGCCTGCAGGATCACCGGGCTCGCGGTCGCCTCGGCGGCCTGCATGATCGCGTGGATCTGCTCCATGTTGTTGACGTTGAACGCGGGCACGCCGTAACCGTGCTCGGCCGCGTGGTCCAATAGTTGCCGCAGTGCTATGAAGGCCATCGCAAACTCCTCGAAGTCGAATCGGATCAGGTCGTGGGACGGCGTGCGTGCTATTTGTTTGTCCGTGCCGCTTGTTCGTGTTTATGGCGCGAGTTGCGCGACGCGGCGGGCTTCGTCCACCAGCGCCTGTGCGGTCAGATTGAAATGCTCGAACAGCGCAGCGGCGGGGGCGGATTCGCCGAAGGTATCGATGCCCACCACGCCACCTTCGAGGCCCACGTATTGCCGCCAGAACGCGCGCACGCCCGCCTCGACCGCGACGCGCGGCACGCCCGGCGGCAGCACCGCATCGCGCCATGCGTCCGGCTGCCGGTCGAACACGCTGGTGGATGGCATCGACACGACCCGCGCGGCGATGCCGGCTTCGGCCAAAGGCTCGACGGCATCGAGCGCAAGGGAGACTTCCGAGCCGGTGGCAATCAGGATGACGCGCGTGTGCGCCGAGGCATCTGGCCAATCGCGTAAGACATAACCGCCTCGCTCGATCGCGTCGATCTGCTCTCCGCTGCGCGCGGCGAACGGCAGATTCTGGCGACTCAGCAGCAGGCACGACGGCCCATCGCGTTCAACTGCGCTGACCCACGCCCGCGCGGTCTCGACCGTGTCGCACGGACGCCAGACGTCGAGTCCGGGAATGAGCCGCAAGCACGCCGCGTGTTCCACCGACTGATGCGTCGGCCCATCTTCGCCGAGGCCGATCGAGTCGTGCGTGAACACGAAGATCGAACGGGTCTTCATCAACGCAGCCATGCGCAAGGCGTTGCGCGAGTAGTCGGAGAACGTGAGGAAGGTGCCGCCGAACGGAATATGCCCGCGATGCAGCGCAATGCCGTTCATCACCGCGCTCATGCCGAACTCACGCACGCCGTAGTGCAGATAGTTGCCGCCTTGCAGGCCGCTATCGTCGGCATGGACGTCGACCGCGCCTTTCCAGTTGGTGAGGTTCGAGCCGGTCAGGTCGGCTGAGCCGCCCAGCAGTTCCGGCAATGAGCGAGCCAGTACGGCGATCGCCTGTTGCGAGGCCTTGCGTGTCGCAATCGTTTCTGCCGCGCAGTCGGCGTCGCGCACCATCGCGCGAACTGCATCGCGCCACTGCGCGGGCAGCGTGCCTTGCGTCCTGCGCTCGAACTCGGCGGCTTCATGCGGATAGTGCCTGCGATAGGCTTCGAAGCGCTTGTTCCAGTCAGCTTCCGCGGCCGCGCCGCGCTCACTGGCGTCCCAATGCGTGCGGATCTCGGCCGGCATCGCGAACGGCGGATGCGGCCAACCTAGCGCCCGGCGAGTGTTTGCCACCTCGTCCGCGCCGAGCGGCGTGCCGTGCACATCGTGCGTACCCGCCTTCGATGGCGACCCTTTGCCGATCACCGTCCGGCAGCAGATCAGCGTTGGCCGGCCCGCTGCACGCGCAGCACGCAATGCCCGATCAACCGCGTCGACGTCGTGTCCGTCCACGTCACGCACGACGTGCCAGCCGCAGGCGGCAAAACGCGCCGGCGTGTCGTCGCTAAACCACTGCGCGACGTGGCCGTCGATCGAGATGCCGTTGTCGTCGTACAGTACCGTGAGCTTGTCGAGCTTCAGCGTGCCGGCGAGCGACGCCGCCTCGTGCGAGATGCCTTCCATCAGGCAGCCGTCGCCGGCAAACACATAAGTACGGTGATCCACGATCGGATGGCCCGGCCGGTTGAACTCGCGCGCGAGCAGCGCCTCGGCGAGCGCCATGCCGACCGCGTTCGCCAGCCCCTGCCCGAGCGGTCCCGTGGTCGTTTCAACGCCGGGTGTGACGCCCACCTCAGGATGCCCCGGCGTCTTGCTGTGCAATTGTCGGAAGCGCTTGAGTTCGTCGATCGGCAGGTCGTAGCCGGTGAGATGCAGCAGTCCGTACAACAGCATCGAGCCGTGCCCGTTCGACAGCACGAAGCGATCGCGGTCGGGCCACACAGGATTGCGCGGATTGTGTTTCAGATGCCGGTCCCACAGCGCGACCGCAATCTCGGCCATACCGAGCGGCATGCCCGGATGCCCCGATTTAGCCGCTTCGACCGCATCGATCGCGAGCATGCGCAGCGCGTCGGCCATCAGCCGGGTTGCGGGTGTTGCGACGGATTCTGCGACAGCACTCATCGAACCTCTCCTTGCACGAAATAAACAAACCGTGTTGCGCAGCGCCTCAGGCCCGCGCCCGCCGGTCGATCAGTTGGAGAATCATCGGCGTGAAAATCAGCTGCATCGCGAGGCCCATCTTGCCGCCCGGCACGACGATCACATTCGGGCGCGACATGAACGAGTCATGCAGCATCGTCAGCAGATACTGGAAGTCGATTCCCTTCGGCCGCGCGAAACGGATCACGACGAAGCTTTCGTCCGGCTGTGGAATCTCGCGGGCGATGAACGGATTCGACGTATCCACAGTCGGCACGCGCTGGAAGTTCACATGCGTGCGCGAGAACTGTGGACAGATGTAGTTCACGTAGTCAGGCATGCGCCGCAGGATCGTATCGACCACTGCCTCGTGCGAGTAGCCGCGCATGGTCTGGTCGCGATGCAGTTTCTGAATCCATTCGAGATTGATGATCGGCACGACGCCGATCAGCAGATCCGCGTGCCGCGCGATGTCGATGCTGTCGGTCACCGCCGCGCCGTGCAGGCCTTCATAGAACATCAGGTCGGTGTCTGGCGTCACGTCCTCCCACGGCGTGAAGGTCCCGGCATCCTGCTTGTAGAGCCGCGTTTCGGGCTCGTCATGAACATAGTGGCGTAACTTCCCGATGCCGCTTTCTCCGTAACTGGCGAACAGCGTCTCGAGTTCTTCGAGCAGATTCGCTTCCGGTCCGAAATGGCTGAAATTCGGTGCGCCATCCCGCTCGTGCTGCTTCATGGCTTCGCGCATGCCGTTGCGGTCATAACGATGAAAAGCGTCGCCTTCGACGATCTGCGCGTTGATTTTTTCGCGCCGGAAAATATGGGTGAAGCTCTTCATCACAGTCGTGGTGCCGGCGCCGCTCGAACCGGTCACCGCGATGATCGGGTGTTTGACTGACATGCGCTTGTCTCCGGATAGTGGTGTTCTGATCGGACCGCTGTTCGCGAACCTGGGTTTTCAGGCTGCTAAGCCGTGAAACCGGGCAGGAACAGCGAGCGCCGGCTAAAGAGTGGTGACGTGAAGGGCCGATCCTCGCCGCGGTCGTATTCGCCGTGATAGCGGCCAACGCGCTCCACCTCGTTCTTCGAGCCGAGGATCACCGGCACGCGTCCATGCAGCGCGCGCGGCACGACGTCGAGAATGCGCTCGCGCCCGGTGATCGAAAGGCCGCCCGCCTGTTCGACGAGAAAGCTCATCGGGTTGGCTTCATACAAAAGCCGCAAGCGCCCTTCCATGGCCGGCGTCTTCGAGTCGCGCGGGTACATGAACACGCCGCCGCGCATCAGGATGCGGTGCACCTCGGCGACCATCGAGGCGATCCAGCGCATATTGAAGTCGCTCGAACGGCAACCGCTGCGCCCATCCTTGCACTCCTGCACATAGCGACGCACCGGTGGCTCCCAGAATCGTTCGTTCGAGGCGTTGATCGCGAACTCAACGGTGTCTTCGGGAATGCGGATGTTCGAATGCGTGAGCACGAAGTTGCCGATGTCGCGTTCCAGCGTGAAGCCATGCGTGCCGTTGCCGACCGAGAGCACGAGCATCGTCGACGGACCGTAGACTGCGTAGCCCGCTGCGACCTGTTCGCAGCCCGGCCGCAGGAACGCGGACTCGCTGACAGGTCCCTGCCGATCGCCGGGGTTGCCGCTGCCATTGCGCAGCACCGAAAAGATCGACCCCACCACGCCGTTGATGTCGATATTCGACGAGCCGTCGAGCGGATCGAAGGCGAGCAGATAGTCGCCGCGCGGGTAGCCCGGCGGAATCGAGTAGACGGTCTCCATTTCCTCGGACGCCATCGCGGCGAGCAGTCCGTCCCACTCGCACTGCTGTACGAAGATCTCGTTGGTCGCCACGTCGAGCTTCTTCTGTTCCTCGCCGTGCGTGTTGATGCTCTGGGCGGAGCCGTAGTTGCCGCCAAGCGCGCCTTTGGTGAGCATCGCCGAGATCGACTTGATGGCGGCGGCCACGTCGATCAGCAGCGCCGAGAGGCCGGCGTTCTGCACCGTCCCCGCCGAACAAGGCTGGCGGTCGAGCGTGTCGATCAGGAACTTCGAGAGGGTCGTACGTCCGTCTTGCATGGCGATCTCCTGAGGATTGTTTTCGTTCAGCCTGGCGGCGCCAGCAAGGCGCGCGTTGCGTGAGAGGCCGCGGGCGCCGCCTCGCTGGCCGCGAGCGGCGCGGCGAACACGCGGCTCGCGCGAACGTCAGCGGCGGCAATCAGGGTGAGCGCGGCGGCGTCGATCGGCGCGCCGCCTTGCATCGCCGTGGCGAAGAGGCGATTGGCCTGGCGCAGCCGTGAACGATCGAGCGCATTGCGCACCGAGCGGGCGTTGGCGAAATTCGGCTGGCGGATGCGCCGGGCGAGATAGTCCGCGAAAGCGCGCCGCGAGTCGGCGTCGAAGCGGTAGTGCATCGTCGCGAGCATCCGCTCGGCGATGTCGAGCAGTTCCGCGTCGTCGTAGTCGGGAAACGTGATGTGGTGCGCGATGCGCGAACGAAAACCCGGATTGCTCTCGAAGAACACTTCCATGCGCGCCGCGTAACCGGCAAGGATTACAACCAGATCGTCGCGCTGGTTTTCCATTGTCTGAAGCAGGATTTCGATCGCTTCCTGACCGTAGTCGCGTTCGTTTTCCGGGCGATACAGGTAATACGCTTCGTCGATGAAGAGCACGCCGCCCATTGCGCGCTTGAGCACGTCGCGCGTTTTCGGCGCGGTATGGCCGATGTACTGGCCGACCAGATCGTCACGCGTCACCGAAACCAGATGATTGCGGCGAATGTAGCCGAGCCGGTGCAGCACTTCGGCCATACGCAGCGCGACCGTGGTCTTGCCGGTGCCGGGATTGCCGGAGAAACACATATGAAGAGTCGGCGCGCCGCCCGCCAGACCGAGCGAGTCGCGCGCGCGCTCGACGAGCAGATGCGCCGCGACCTCGCGAATGCGGGTCTTCACCGGGGCGAGCCCGACCAGATCGCGATCGAGTTCGGCAAGCACGTCGCCGATGCCTGAGTCGCGATAGAGCGCGGCGAGATCGACATGCGGGGCTTGCGCGCGGCTGTCCCGCACAGCGGCAGCGTCCCGTGCGACGGACGACGGCGCGTTGGCGTTTACGGCGTCTATGGCGGCAGCTTCGGTCATGACCCCTCCCTCTGCTTGTGGCGGTTCATCGAGCCTCGCATCGCGGGCCATCCTCTAGCGCGCCGGTTCGTATCGCTCACCTGACGGCCGGTCGCCCGCGTAGCTCGACAGCCCGTACTGCTGCACCCGTCCCTGCCCGTCCTGGCGCGTGAGGCGGAAGCCCGGTTCCTCGTCCGGACGGTTGACGATGAACGACAGGCGCATCGTCTCGAAGCTGCGCACCGAGTCGAATGCGTTGATCTTGATGTAGTGCTGCGGCCGCGCCGCGCGGCACGCCTTCACTTCCTGCAGCACGCCGGCCGCATCGTGCAGATCGAACATCGGCAGGCCCCACATTTCCCAGTAGGTGTTGCGCGGATGCGGGTCGTCGGTGAATTCGACCGAACAGGCCCAGCCCTGCCGCAGCGCGTAGTCGATCTGCAAGCTGATCTCCTCGTCGGTCAGTTCCGGCAAGAAGGAAAACGTGCCCTGTGTAATACGCATGACGTACCTCGTTGATGAATGCAGCGGTAGGAAACGGTGCCAACAGTCTCCCGCGCAGTGCGGCTGCACTGCTGTCGGACCTGCCTTGAGAATCTTTAAATGCCCGCTTTGGATTCCCGCCGCTCAGGCCGCCGTCGGCGTGGCTGCGAAATCCGGCGTATCGGTCGACGCGTAGTTGAAGGTCACATCCCGCCACGTATCGAGCGCCTGTTTGAGCGGCGTGCACCAGCGCGCCGCGGCTTCGAGAATGTCCGGCCCTTCGTGAATAATGTCGCGGCCCTCGTTGCGCGCCTTCACCATCGCTTCGAGCGCGACGCGATTGGCCACCGCGCCCGCCTGAATACCGGCCGGATGACCGATCGTACCGCCGCCGAACTGCAGGATCGCGTCGTCGCCGAACAGATCGAGCAGTTGATGCATCTGTCCCGCATGAATGCCGCCCGAGGCCACCGGCATCACCTTGCGCAAACCGGCCCACGGCTGGTCGAAGAAAATCCCGCGTGACAGGTCGACCTCGTTGTGCGCCTCGCGGCACACGTTGTAATAGCCCTGCACCGACAGTGGATCGCCTTCGAGCTTGCCGACCGCGGTGCCCGCATGCGCGTGATCGACGCCCGCCATGCGCAGCCACTTCGCGATCACGCGAAACGAAATGCCGTGATTGCGCTGCCGCGTATAGGTGCTGTGTCCCGCGCGATGCAGATGCAGAATCATGTCGTTCCTGCGCGCCCAGCGCGCCATCGACTGAATCGCGGTCCAGCCGATCACGAGATCGATCATCACGATGCATGAACCCAGTTCCTTCGCGAATTCGGCGCGCTCATACATGTCTTCCATCGTGCCGGCCGTCACGTTCAGATAGTGGCCTTTGAGTTCACCCGTTTCCGCTTGCGCGCGATTCACCGCTTCCATTGAAAACAGAAAACGGTCGCGCCAGTGCATGAAAGCCTGCGAGTTGATGTTCTCGTCGTCCTTCAGAAAATCCAGGCCGCCGCGCAATCCTTCGTATACGACGCGGCCATAGTTCTTGCCCGACAAACCGAGCTTCGGCTTGACGGTTGCGCCAAGCAGCGGCCGTCCGTACTTGTCGAGCCGCTCGCGCTCGACGACGATTCCCGTCGGCGGCCCCTGGAAGGTCTTCAGATAAGCAACAGGTATGCGCATGTCCTCGAGACGCAGCGCCTTGAGCGGTTTGAAGCCGAACACGTTGCCGATGATCGACGCAGTCAGATTGGCGACCGACCCCTCTTCGAACAGATCGAGTTCATAGGCGATGTACGCGAAGTACTGCGGTTCATCGGCGCTCGAGGCCGGCACCGGCTCGACGCGGTAGGCCTTCGCGCGGTACATGTCGCACGCGGTCAGCCGGTCGGTCCACACCACGGTCCAGGTTGCCGTCGACGATTCGCCGGCCACGGCCGCCGCCGCCTCCTCCGGATCGACGCCGGGCTGCGGCGTGATGCGAAAGAGCGCGATGATGTCGGTGTCTTTCGGTGTGTAATCCGGCTGCCAGTAGCCCATCTCGCGATACTTCATGACGCCCGCGGCATACCGCTCGCGAGGATTGCCCGCATTGCGCGGCTTGTGTATGGACTCGATCACCGGTTGACTGAAATCGTTCATGACATATCCTCGAAATTGAGCAAGCGCGCTGTCGGAAGAACGAAGCGCTTGTTTGCACTGTAGGCAAGGACGTAGCCATTGGGAATTCACGATTTTATTTGGCAGACTTAACCGATCCGTTATCGATCACAGATCGCGAAGCGAATTTTCAGCACGTGCGCGATCGATCGGCGGAGAATGGCCTGCATGGGAATTGCAAGCACCGCGTGACAGAAGGACAGAGACCTCCCGCCCGTGATGGAACACTTTGCTGCATTCCCGGAACAGTACGCGGCGTGACCGCATCGAGCCGCTCGCGCGGCCGCCAGGTCGGAGCAATTCGGTACGCTGCATTGCAGACGCACCGATACGCTGCCCATGCCTCGTCATCCAAAACCCGGCATGGAGCTTGCGTGGTGAAAGACGCCAACGAAGTCTGGCATCACGCCGGGCCGACGGCGCAATGCTGTATCAACACATGGAGGAAGCACATATGCAATGGACGACTCCGAGTTACACCGATATGCGTTTTGGTTTTGAAATCACGATGTATATCGCTACGCGTTAAGCCCGCACGGGCCGCGAGACGCGGCCCTTCTGCGGATTGTGTGTTAATCACCAGCTAGACGGCCGGCCTTTCGGCGCTGCCAGGACACGCGTTCCCATCCATGATCCACGAAACGATCGTCACCACGGCAGCGTGCGATGGCCGTCCTCATATCGCGCCGATGGGGGCACGTTACGAGGGCGAGTTCGTCATCCTCTCGCCTTTTCGTCCGTCCGTGACACTCGACAATATCGTCGCGTCGCGTGCGGCGGTGCTGAATTTCACCACGGACGTCCGTATCTTCGCCGGCTGCGTCACGCATTGCGCGGCCGATTGGCCGACGCTCGCCGCCAGCCGTGTGGCAAGCGTCAGGCTCGCCGAGTCGCTTGCGCACGCCGAACTCGAACTCGACGAATTGCGCGACGACAAGGAGCGCCCGGTGCTGCGCATGAAATGCGTGCACCGCGAAAACCATGCGCCGTTCGCCGGTTTCAACCGCGCCCAGGCAGCGGTGGTGGAAGGCGCGATTCTCGTGAGCCGGCTCTTCATGCTGCCGGCCGACAAGGTGGACCGCGAAATGGCCTACCTGCAGATCGCCATCGACAAAACCGCGGGCGATGCCGAACGCACCGCCTGGGGGTGGCTCACCGCCGCGATCGCGCGGCACCGCGAGAGCCTCGAATCTTCCGGCGGTTCGGCCGCCGAACTCGTATCCCACTAGTTTTTCCCGTCTTTTCGGAGAACATCGATGACCGCATTGCTCGCGAGCGTCCGCTCGGACGAAGAGGCATTCGACGCCGCCCAGGCCGGTGCCGAACTGATTGACCTGAAGGAGCCGAACGCAGGCGCGCTCGGCGGTTTGTCGATCGGCGACATCACGCATATCACCCGCCAGCTTCGCGCCCGCTACCCGGTCAAGCCAATCAGTGCGACGATCGGCGACGTGCCAGTGGATGCGCTCGACGAGATCGCTACACGTGTCATCGAAGTCAGCGACGCGGGTATCGATTATGTGAAAGTGGGCGTAACGCCCGGACCGGCTGCCCGGCGCTGCCTCGAACAACTGGCCAATCTGCCGGCTGCGGTCGTGCCGGTGCTGCTATGCGACGGCGGCATAGACGGCGAACTGGTCGCCTATGCGGCGACACTCGGTTTTGTGGGCGTAATGTTCGACACCGCCGGCAAGGACGGCAGCACGCTGTTCGATCATGTGGATAGCGATACGCTCGCGCAATGGTTGCTGCTCACACGCGCGCGTGGCGCCATGACCGGCATTGCCGGCTCGCTCGGCTGGGCGCAGTTCGAGCAGATTCGCGCGCTCGCGCCGGATTTGGCGGGTTTTCGCACGGCGTTATGCGTCGACGGACGGCGCTCGCGACTCGATCCGCAACGCGTCGCGCAATGGGCTGCCGCGCTGCACCGTCCTGGAGACGATAGGAGTGGCGCGGTCACCGCGGCAGACGCGAGACCCTCGGGCGCGGCGCGCTTTTAATCCTCTCTAAAACCTTCTCCCTCGCATGCCGGCGAAACGCTAGATCACCGGCATGTTCAGCAGCCGGTCGCGCATCAACGCGACATTGTCCTTGTTGAACAGCTCGACCACGTAATTGGCTTCGTTCACATAGTCGACGAAACGCCGGTCGACCACACCCGCTGCGGCCAGCGTCTCGAGCCGTTCGTCTTCGGAGATAGGGCACGACTTCACCACGATCAGCCGCTCGGCGTTGAGCATGGTCGAGAGCCACGCAGCGAGGCTGTCGGAAGTGGTGTCCCAGTTGCTCATCGCGTCCGGCGTGTCGCGCATCAACGCGGTCGGCATCCACACGGCGACATGGCCGTCGCGCAGCGCGCGGCGGATCTTCGCCTCGCTCGAGGCGAGCACGAGTTCGGGCAATACCCCTTGCATAAGGATCGCGTATTGCGTCATGGCGAGCAGACACATGTTGTGCGCGGTGAGATCGTCGAAGCGCCACTCGCTCTGGTATTGCCGCACTTTGTCCGCGAAATCCCCCCCGCCGGGCACGATGACGACGCGCCCGCCCCCCACTTCGCATAGCTCGGTAAGCCACTGGCGCAGCGTCGGCTCGTGACTCAGGCTGCCCCCGATCTTGACCACCCACATGATCGTTGTCCTCGTTTCCGATTAACCGCGTTTGCCTGCCCGTTTGCTCAATTGCGTGCCAGTTTACGTGCCCACTTGCATGCCCGCTTGTGTGTTCCGTCACGCCTGCTTGCATTTTCCCGCCTTACGCGTGAACCTGCGTCCCGGCGCATCCTTCGCATCAAGCCGCCCGCGATGCCGCGCTGCGGCTGTCACCGCCGGCTTCTCCGTAGCGAGTTGCCGCAAGCAATGCCACCGCCACGCTCGGCGCGCACGTCGCGGCCCACTCAGATTGGTGCGCCGGCACACCCGCCAGCGTGCCGAAATCGATGTAGCCGCGTGCCTCTTCGCGCGCTAGCGCCGCCGCGAGAAAACGTCCGCAGCCTGCACCCACCAGCGGCACGGCGGCAAGCTCAGGGTGGGCCGCCGTCACGCGCGCCAGATTGACGCCGATCTCGCGCAACTGCAGTTCGCGCCAGCGCAGCGCGAGCCCGCGCCACTCGGCGGAACTCTTTTCATGAGCATCCCGGCCGATCATCCGCGCGAGCCGCGTTCGGCTTGCGCTTTCCGTCTTCGGTCCCTGGTCGGCGCTCGGATGCAGGTCGTACTGCGGCGCCAGTTCACCCGTGAGCCGGTAGATGTCCGCCGTGGTCGCAAACCATTCGTTCATCACGTTGACGGCTGCCCCGGCGAATTCGATGCGCTGCGCGATACCGCACAACGGCGTGCGCACTACCCCCTGGTACACGAGTTCGCCGGTGGCGAGCCGCCCGCCGTCGGTCGCGGCGCGCGCGACGACGTGGCCGCCCGCGATAGGGATGATGTCGGTGGTGGTACTGCCGATGTCGATCAGCAGCGCATCGGGTATGCGCGTCGCGACCCAGCGCGCGGTAGCGAGCCAGTTCGCCGAGGCGACGCTGCGCCAACCGGCCGCGCATGCCTGCGGCGTGAGCCAGCCGGCGTCGCCCGCATAAAAACGCAAGCGCGGCCCGAGCCGTTGCGCCAGCGCGGCGGCGATCGCCCGCACGCCTTGCGCGCGGTCCTCGAAGAGGTCGACCATCTCGCCGGTCATCGTCGTCGCGTGCTGCGCGGCGTATGTCTTCGCGGCCGGCCAGCGCTCGAAGACAAGGTCGATGGTTCGCTCGAGATGTTCAAGGCCCTGCCACAGCGGACACGCCCATTGCGCGACATCGAGCACGGCGCCTCCTGCATCGGTCATCGACACCTTCACATGCGCGCCGCCGACGTCCCAGCCGAACACCGCCGCGCCATCGGCTGCCGCGGGGCTTGTATGAGTGACGTGCGCGGCGCTCATGGCTGCGCTCCACAGGCCGACTGCGCGCCGTAGCTGCGCGCCGCCGAGCCGGATCGCTCGATGCGCACCCCATGGGCTGCAAGCAGGGTGCGGGCGAGATTGCCGCCGAGCGCCGCGGACAGGCCGGCGTACGCCACCGTCAGACGCGGATTGACCTCGATCACAATCGGCCCGCGCACCGGATGCCACACCACGTCGATGCCGACAAAGCCGCGCAGACCTGGTATGGCATTCGCCACGCGCTGCGCGAGCGCGCCGAGCATGCGGCCCTGGTCGCCGGCCGGATCGATCTGGTTGACCCTCACGCCATCGAATTCGACGATGTGCGGTTGCTGCCCCGGCACCTCGCCTTCGCTCAAGCTTATTTGCTGCCGGTTGATGCTGATGAGTTCGATGCGCTCGCCGTGGCAGATCAGCGAAAGGCTGAGCGGCTCACCGTCGATCCATGCCTGCAGCACCGGATTGCGCGCGGCGGCCGCACGTGCGTCGTATTCGGCGCAGGCTTCGGCGAAGTTATCGAACACGAAGGTATCGAGACCGCCCGCGCCGTCGTCCGGTTTCACGACCCAGCGGCTGGCGACCCAGCGGTCGCCTGGCTGCCCGTCGGCCCATCCGGGTTCGACAGCGGGCGTCGTGGCGATGCCATGCGCCGCGAGGCACGCCGCGGTCGCGCTCTTGCTCGACGCCACGCGGATCGCTTCTTTCGCGCAGCCGAGCCAACGCGCCGCGCCCACCGCGTCGTACAGATGCAGCAGCAAGCCGTCGCATTCCGGCGCGACGATCCACGCGTAATCGTGCTCACGCGCCACCCGCGCGACAAAGGCCGTCATCGACTCCCCTTGTGCGGCTCTACAATGAGCGAGCGCCGGGTCGACGGTTTCGAAGCGCGAACTGGCAAAGCTCACGTCCACCTCGTCGAGTTCGCGCAGGTCGCTCACTAGCGCGTCACGCATCACCCGGCCTTCGACGATCAGCGCACTCAGGTCGGCGAGACTCGCCGCGCCGACATGCGCCGGGTCGATGCCGCCGCCGGTGAGATACTCGTAGACAAAGATCTTGGTCAAAGGAACGCGCCCCTATGCAGGTGATACCGGTTCTCGATCTGCTCGACGGTTACGTGGTACGCGCGGTGCGCGGCGAACGGACGGCCTATCTGCCCATCCGCTCGTCGCTCGCCGCCACCAGCGAGCCGCTTCACATCGCCCGTGCGCTACTTGCCGCAAGCGGCGCACGCACGCTCTATATCGCCGACCTCGGCGCGATCCTTCAGCAAGGCGCTCATGTCGAGACGCTTGCTGCATTGCGTGCCGCCCTGCCCGGCACCGACATCTGGCTCGACGCTGGATATGCCGACTACGCGTCGATGCATTCACTGTTCAAACTTATCGACGAGATCGGCAAACGCAACAACCATAGCCAACCTGCTCCACACGATCTCGCGACCCTCGTGCCGGTGTTCGGCACCGAGTCGCTGCACGACATCGACGCGCTGCGCGCCGCCGAAACCGCCGGACTCTCGCCGATCCTTTCGCTCGATCACCGCGCCGGCCAACTGCTCACCGCTGCCGCCCTCGAGCACACGTCCGCATGGTGGCCTCGACGGGTGATCGCAATGACGCTCGATCAGGTAGGCAGCTACGACGGCCCCGACCTCGCCACGTTCGAACGCATCCGTGCCAGTGCCCCCGCGCAAACTGCCGTGATCGGCGCGGGCGGCATTCGCCATCGCGACGACATGGCGGCGGCGGCGCGCACCGGCGCTTCAGCATGGCTCGTGGCATCCGCGCTGCATGATCGCCAGATCGGCACGCCATTCGTCGAGTCCACATAGGCGTGCTATACAAATTCCATGCCAATCGTCGGACAAGGTGTAGCTGTAAACGAACGGCAAGCTAATGTGGTGGCCGCGCGTGACACTCTGCTCCAGATCGGCACACAACCTGTGCGGCGCAGGGCGGCCGGCGCGCCGCCGATTCGACACAGTCGACGCAGGGCACCACAGATATCGCAACCGTATCGATCCTTTTAA
This sequence comes from Paraburkholderia sediminicola, assembly GCF_046026855.1. Taxonomy (GTDB): domain Bacteria; phylum Pseudomonadota; class Gammaproteobacteria; order Burkholderiales; family Burkholderiaceae; genus Paraburkholderia; species Paraburkholderia sediminicola_A. The sequence goes on from NZ_JAQQET010000012.1 coordinate 81,600, forward strand.
GCGCAAGGCCACATAAGCGGCGCGCGATTCGTCGCGTACCCGCGCCACTGCGCCAGGGCTCACATCGGCATGGAGCTTGCTAAAAGTGCGTCCATGCACCTCTCGCCCATCGATCCATCGTCCACGAGCCCGTCGGCTGCGGCCAACGTGCCCGCCTCGTCGATTACGCGCGACTGGACCTGCCCGTTCTGCCCACTGCTCTGCGACGACCTCGTCGTCGAATCGCACGACGACGCCACGCTCGCTGTGCCGAATACCGAATGCGCGCGGCTCGCGCAGGCGCTCGCGTGCTACGGCGGCTCGGATGCGCAGTGCCGCAACAGCGTCGACGGACACGACTCGGATCTCGACACCGCGCTGACGCGTGCGGCGCAGATACTGTCGTCGGCACGCCGCCCGTTGTTCGGCGCGCTGACCACCGACGTTGCCGGCGCCCGTGCGCTGTACACGCTGGCCGCCGGCTGCGGCGCCATCCTCGATCATTTGCACGGCGACGCGATGAGCGCCGCCACGCTCGCGTTGCAGGATCGCGGATCGTTCTTCACTACCCTTTCCGAACTACGCTCGCGCGCCGATCTGCTGGTGTTTTTCGGCTGCCAGCCGTCGCAGCGTTATCCGCGCTTCTTCACGCGTGCGCTGGAAGGCACGGAACTCAAACGTGAGCTGGTGTTCGTCGGCTGCACGGCCGATCCGGCTGCGAGCGGCCTTACGAATGCGCGGGGCGAAGCGATTCTTCCGGACACCGATCCTTTTGACACGCTCGCGCTCTGGTCCGCGCTTTGCGAAGGACGTCGGCCGAGTGCGTTGCAAGACAACGGGACAGGTGCGGCAGAAGCCCTTGCTACGCTGCAAGCGCGCATCGCCGCCGCGCACTACACCGTGCTTGTCTACGAACCTGCAGCGCTGCCCGACCCGCATGCAGCGCTGCTAATCGAAGCCTTGAACCGGATCGTCAAAGCAGCCAATCGCACCGTACGCGCGGGCTGTCTCGCGCTCGGCGGCGGCGACGGCGCATTGACGGTCAACCAGACCGTGACCTGGCTCTCGGGTCTGCCGCTTCGCACTCGTATCTCTGCGCCCACACGAATCGCCGGCACGGCGCCGCTCGATCACGATCCGTATCGCTATCGCACCGCCAGACTGCTCGCCGACGGTGAGATCGATGCCTTGCTGTGGGTCGCCAGCTTCGCGCCGCCGGCCTGGCCTCAAGCGCTCGATCAGAATGTGCCTGCGATCGTGCTCGGCCATCCCGCTTTAGCGAAAGCCGCGAAAGCACGCGGTGGTGCCACCGTCTTCATTCCCGTAGCAACGCCTGGCATCGATAGCGGCGGCCATCTGTTTCGCGTCGACGGTTCGGTCGTGATGCCGCTCGCCGCCGCACGCGGCGCCGCGCTCCCCTCGGTGGCAACGATCGCGGCACACCTGGCTGCGCACCTTCATGCTCAACCCGCCGCGCAGGTGCAGCCATGAGTCTCATCCGGCTAAAGGGCGGCACCGTCTTCGATCCGGCCAACGGCGTCGACGGCGAGCGCCGCGATCTGACGATCCGCGACGGCCGCATCGTCGACGTGCCTGCCACAATGCCAGCCGACCGCGAATACGACGCCACCGGCATGATCGTGATGGCAGGCGGCATCGACATGCATTCGCATATCGGCGGTGGCAAGACCAATCTGTCGCGCCTGCTGCTTCCCGAGGATCATCGTGAGGATCCCGTGCGAGACGCCGCCTACGAATCGGTGCAGGACGCGAACGGCCGCTATCTGAGGCTGCCTTCGTGCGGCGTCTGTACCCCTGGCACGCTCGCGACCGGGTACCGCTACGCCGAAATGGGCTACACGGCCGCATTCGAACCGGCGATGATGCCGTCCAACGCGCGCCACACGCACCTCGAAATGGGCGACACGCCGATCATCGATCACGGCGCGTACGTGATGCTCGGCAACGACGAACTGTTCCTGCAGATGCTCGCCGCACGCGACGACTTCGAGCGTCTGCGCGACTACATCGGCTGGACGATTCACGCGAGCAAGGCGCTCGGCGTGAAGGTCGTCAATCCGGGTGGCATCTCCGCCTTCAAGTTCAACCAGCGCTCGCTGAACGTGGATGAGCCGCACGTGCACTACGGCATCACACCGCGCGAAGTGTTGCACACACTGTCGCGCGCGTTGACCGAGCTGCATGTGCCGCATCCGTTGCACGTTCACGCGAGCAATCTCGGCGTGCCCGGCAATATCGATTCGACGATCGCCACCATGGATGCCGCCGACGGCCTGCCGATCCATCTCACGCATATCCAGTTTCATAGTTATGGCACCGAGGGCCCGCAAAAATTTTCGTCGGGCGCGCGCCAGATCGCGGAGGCGGTGAACGCGCGGCCGAACGTGTCGATCGACGTCGGCCAGATCATCTTCGGACAGACCGTCACGGCCTCGGGTGACACGATGATGCAGTTCCGCAACACACCGCTCGCGCGGCCCCACAAGTGGGTGGTCGGCGATATCGAATGCGACGCGGGCTGCGGCGTGGTGCCGTTCCGCTATCGCGAGCAGAGCTACGTGAATGCGTTGCAGTGGATCATCGGCCTCGAGATCTTCCTGCTGGTCGGCGACCCGTGGTGCGTCGCGATGACGACCGATCATCCGAATGGCGGCCCGTTTACGAGCTATCCGCATCTGATCCGTCTGCTGATGGACAAGTCGTTTCGCGACGAGCAACTCGCGAAGCTCAATGCCGACGCGCAAGTGGCAAGCACGTTGCCGCAGCTGCAACGCGAGTTCTCGCTGTACGAGATCGCCATCATCACGCGAGCCGGACCGGCACGTCTGCTCGGACTGCGCGACCGCGGCCATCTGGGCATAGGCGCTGCGGCGGACATCGCCGTCTATCGCGACGACCCGGACCGCGAGCGGATGTTCACCTCACCCGCCTACGTGTTCAAGGACGGCGAACTGGTCGCGCGCGACGGCACGCTCGTCGCCACGCCCACGGGCGGCATCCATTTCGTCTCGCCCGAATTTGACCGCGGCATCGAGAAGACGCTGCGCACCTACAGCGACGCCAACCTCGCGAGCAACTTCGCGCATGCCGCCATCAGCGACGACGAGATTTGCAATTGCTGTCGCGGCGGCAGGCTGCTGCCCGTCGAATGTTTCGCTAACGGCTGATCAAAAGGCGAACCGCACACAATGAGCGACCCGGCGACCCTGCAGATCAACGGCACCACGATCGATGCCACCTTCGCGGAAGCGTTTCCGATGAAGGCGACCCGGCTCGTCATCACCGCTCATACGCCGGCGTGGGCGATGAACGCCGCCAACTCGCTGATGGGTTTCTCGACTTCGGTGATCGGCTGCGGCTGCGAGGCCGGCGTCGAACGAACGCTGGCGGCTGAGGAAACGCCGGATGGCCGGCCTGGCGTCGCGGTGTTGCTGTTCGCGGTGTCGTCGAAGGAGTTGGCCAGGCAGATCGAACGGCGCGTCGGGCAGTGCGTGCTCACGTGTCCGACGACCGCCGTGTATGGCGGCATCGATCCTGAGACGAGCCGTGCACCGCTTTCCGATCGAGCCTCGCTCGGCAGCGGATTGCGCTTTTTCGGCGACGGCTGGCAGATCTCGAAGATGCTCGGCGACACGCGTTACTGGCGCGTGCCGGTGATGGACGGCGAGTTCGTCTGCGAAGAGACGGCGCTTACCGTCAAAGCCGTGGGCGGCGGCAACCTGATCCTGCTGGCGCGCGATATCGACGCCGCGCTCGCCGCCTCCGAGGCCGCGGTCGCGGCGATGCGCAAGCTGCCGAACGTGATCATGCCGTTTCCGGGCGGCGTCGTGCGCTCGGGATCGAAGGTCGGTTCGAAATACAAAGGGGCAAGCGCATCCACCAACGATGCGTTCTGTCCAACCCTCACGGGCCTCTCGGCGCGCAGCGAACTGAGCGCGGAAGTCGGCTGCGTGCTCGAAATCGTGATCGACGGGCTCACCGACACGGACGTCAGCGCGGCGATGACCGCGGGTATCGCCGCGGCCGCCGGGCTCGGACGTGCGGCAGGCCTGCTGCGGATTTCGGCGGGCAACTACGGCGGCAAGCTGGGGCCTTACCACTTCCATCTGCACAGCCTCGCAGCCGGTCTCGACGGGAGCCACGCATGAGTCTTCGCATAACGCTGCGTGTGAAAACGCCCCCGGGTTTCCGTGTCGATGCTTCCGCCTTGCTGCCGGTGCCGCTCGCGACCATGACCGTGGCTGAAATCGAGCGCATCGTCCTGCCCGCGGGCAATGACAGGTGTGTCGTCGGCGATGTGTTCGGGGTGTCGCGCAGCGCGGCCCCCGCTGCATCTCAAGCACCTCACGCCGATGCCACCCTGGTGATCGAGAACGCCGAACCATGGCTCGACCGCGTCGGCGCACGGATGACGGACGGCCACCTTGTCGCGCACGGTTCGACCGGCGACTACAGCGGGTTCCAGATGGCGGGCGGCGCGTTGCGTATCGACGGCAATGCGGGCCACTTCACCGCCTGCGAAATGCGCGGCGGCCGGTTAACGGTGACCGGTCATAGCGGCGACTTCGCCGCCGGCGCGCTCGTCGGCGACATGGAAGGCATGACGGGCGGCACGCTGACGATTCATGGTAATGCGGGCGCACGGCTCGCCGATCGCATGCGCCGCGGCGTTGTGCTCGTCGGCGGCAATGCGGGCGAATTTGCAGCGTCACGGCTTGTGGCGGGCACCATCGGCGTCGCCGGTCAACTGGGCGCGCATTATGCATACGGTATGAGACGCGGCACGCTCCTGCTCACGCAGCGACCTGCGCGTTTGCCGCCGACGTTCACCGAAGGCGGTCGCGGTTTCGACGTGTTCTGGACGCTCCTCGTGCGCAGTCTCGCTGACGAAATTGCGCCCTTTTCCCAGTGGCACGCAGCGAGTTTGCCGATACGCTTTACGGGCGACCTCGCGGTCGACGGACGCGGCGAAATACTGGTCGTGAGCTAAACGCCGAAGCCACGCTGCCCGCAAAACAGGCAGTCAGACAGTGTTCGACAGAAACACCGAATAACGAAGGAGACAGGCATGACGATGGCGCATTCTCCCCCCGCACAGCCGGGCGCCGACGCATCCGCGCCGCGCTATGCCGGCTCAATGATCGCGCTGCATTGGCTGATTGCACTCGGCATCATCGGCCTGCTCGCGCTCGGACTTTATATGGTCGGACTGCCGAAGGGTTTGCCTTTCAAAGCGACGCTGCTCAACCTTCACAAATCGGTCGGACTGACGGTTTTCCTGCTGGTGCTTCTCCGCATCATGGCGCGTGTGGCCCTCCACCGGCCGCCCTTGCCGCCGATGCGACCGTGGCAACGCGCCGCCGCGCGCACTACGCAGGGCCTTTTATACGCAGCAATGGTCGCGATGCCGCTGTGCGGCTATCTCGGTTCGTCGTTCAATCGCTATGGGACGCGCTTCTGGGGCATCCTGCTGCCGAAGTGGGGCTGGGACGACGCGGGCTTGCGCGAACTCTTCTTCGGCCTTCATCAGGCCGTCGGCTATGCGCTGATCGCACTGATCGCGCTGCACGTGGCGGGCGCGCTCAAGCATCAGTTGATCGATCGCGACAATCTGCTCGCGAGGATGCTGCCATGATGCGGCGCGGTTCACAGCTGGATTCGCTGCAAGCGCCGCTGACGGTCGACGCGCTGCTTACGCGCGACGGACATCGTGTGTCGTTCACGGTGGCCGGCGCGGCTGACGGCGTGCCGGTGGTGGTGTTGCACGGTGGCCCAGGCAGCGGTAGCCAGCCTGTCGCGCTACGGCTGTTCGATCTGACTCGCTTCAGGGTCGTGCTGATCGATCAGCGCGGCACCGGCGCCTCGACGCCGCACGGCAGCGTGCGCCGTAACCGCACGGATCGGCTGATCGAAGACATCGAAGCGATTCGTGTGCGGCTCGACTTCGAACGCTGGGGCGTGCTCGGCGGCTCGTGGGGCGCGGCGCTCGCGCTCGCGTATGCCGGGCAGCATCCGCAGTCTGTTACGGGCGTGGTGATGCGCGGACTGTTTCTCACTTCCATGCGCGAGGTTCGCGGGTTGTTTGTGACTGCGCGCAAGCACACACCGCGTGCATGGGAGCAACTGCGGGCCGCTGCTGGTTGCGACCGGCCTGCGGCGTTGCTGACCCGCTGCCATGCTCAGCTGCAACGGAGCGGCGGCGCAAACGAAGCGCGACAACACACACTCGCGCTCGCATGGCGTGGCTATGAGAATGCAGTGCTCACCAGCGCCTCCCCCCGCCGCTCACTCTCGCCCGTAAGGAGTTCGCGTCAAGACACGCGCAAGCTGATCGGCAAGTACCGCATTCAGGCCCATTACCTTGTGCATCGCTGCTGGCTCGGAGAAACCCGCCTGCTCTCGCTCGCGCGCCGCGCTGCTGAAGCCGGCGTACCGCTTGTGGCTGTGCATGGCTTGCGCGATCCAGTTTGTCCGCCCGGCAATCTGCGGCGCCTCGCGCATGCCGTTCCCGCGGCACGCGTCGAATACGTGCGTGCCGGCCACCTGGCAAGCAACCCTGCTCTGCACGAGCGCGTAGCCCACGCACTCGCGATGATGTTCCTCCCACCCGCTCACGAGGGGCGCATCCTGCGCCACGCCGCATGAAGATCAAGGTACTCGGCTCATCGGCGGGCGGTGGCTTCCCGCAATGGAACTGCAATTGCCGCAATTGCGACGGCGTTCGGCGCGGCACATTAAAAGCGACGCGCCGAACGCAATCGTCGATCGCAGTGAGCGCGAACGGCGAGGACTGGCTGCTCGTCAATGCGTCACCCGATCTGCTCACGCAGATCGCCGCCCACCCGGAACTGCAGCCGGCCCGCCGCGCGCGCGATAGCGGCATTGCCGCGGTACTTGTCATCGACGCGCAGATCGATCACGTCACCGGCTTGCTGATGCTGCGCGAACGCGACACGCCGCTGCCGCTCTACACGACCGATGCGGTATGGCAGGACCTGTGCAGCGGTTTTCCGGTCGCGTCGATCCTCTCGCACTATTGCGGCGTCGAGCATCACCGCATCGCGTTAGACGGCGCACCGCTAGCCGTAGACGCGCTGAACGGCGTGCAGATCGACGCGCTGCCACTGTCGAGCAAGGCGCCGCCCTACTCGCCACATCGCCATGCACCCAAGCGCGGCGACAACATCGGACTCGTCATCACGAACCAGCAGACCGGCAAGCGAGTGTTCTACGCGCCTGGGCTCGGCGCCGTCGAAGCGCACGTGCTCGCGGCGATGCGCGAGGCGGATCTGTTGCTCGTCGACGGCACGCTATGGACTGGCGATGAAATGATCCGCCTGGGTCTCTCGAAGAAAACCGCGGCGGATATGGGTCATCTGCAGCAGTCCGGCGCGGGCGGCATGATCGAAGTGCTGGACTCGCTTGAGGCACACAATGTCCGCAAGGTCCTCATTCACATCAACAACACCAATCCGATTCTCGTCGAGGACGGCGCCGAGCGACGCATTCTGAGCGAACACGGCATCGAAGTGGCGTACGACGGAATGACGTTTGAAATATGAAGTCAGGTCGTGAAGCGAGGCGATGAAGCGCCAGATTAAAAGCATGGCCATGAAGCAAAAACGGAGACGGCATGAACGCGAAGGACACCTTAGGCACCACGCCACTGCGGGATGCAGAGACGAACGGACATGGCGACGAGCCCGCCTGGACCCGCGAAGAATTCGAAGCACAGTTGCGCGCGAAGGGCACCTCGTACCACATCCATCATCCGTTCAATGTGAAGATGAATAGCGGCTGCTGTTCGCGCGAACAGATTCGCGGCTGGGTCGCCAACCGCTTCTACTACCAGATCAATATTCCTCTGAAGGATGCGGCCGTACTGTCGAATTGTCCGGATCGCGAGACGCGCCGCCGCTGGGTGCTGCGTATTCTCGACCACGACGGTTATGGCGACGAGGAAGGCGGCATCGAAACATGGGCGCGCCTTGGCGACGCGGTCGGCCTGTCGCGTGACGACCTGTGGTCGCTGAAGCAGGTGACGCCAGGCGTGCGCTTCGCCGTCGACGCCTATGTGAATTTTGCGCGCCGCGCGCCGTGGCAGGAATCGGTCTGCTCGTCGCTCACCGAAATGTTCGCGCCGCAGGTTCACCGCGACCGGCTCGCGAGTTGGCCGGAACACTATCCGTGGATCGAGTCTTCAGGTCTGGCGTATTTCCGCTCGCGCATTTCGCTTGCGCAGCGCGACGTGCAGCACGGACTCGAAGTCACGCTCGATCATTTCACACGGCGCGAACAGCAGGAACGCGCGCTCGAGATCCTGCAATTCAAGCTCGACATCCTGTGGACCATGCTGGATTCGATCGAAAAGGCCTTCCCGCAATGAACGACCTGCCACGCGCCGGCGGCGCCATGCCAACCGCCGATCGTCCGACGATCAGCAAGCTGTTTCGTCTGCAATGGGAGCCCGCTCAGAGCGCTCACGTGCTGCTCTACCCCGAAGGCATGGTGAAGCTCAATCAGAGCGCGGCGGAAATCCTCAAACGTTGCGACGGCACGCGCGATATGCACACCCTGATCGCCGACCTGGAACAGGCGTTCAACACGACCGGGCTCGGTGCCGAAGTGCGTGCGTTCGTTGCCGACGCGCAATTGCGCGGCTGGCTGGAATAGCGCCATGACGGACCTTTCACAACCTGCCGCCGGTGCACAGACTCACGCGACACCAACCGGCGTGGCGCCGCCGCTCTGGCTGCTCGCGGAACTGACTTATCGCTGTCCGCTGCACTGCGCGTTCTGCTATAACCCGGTCGACTATACGGAGCACAACCGCGAACTCAGCACGGAACAGTGGATCGACGTGTTGCGTGAGGCCCGTTCACTCGGCGCCGCGCAACTGGGGTTTTCAGGTGGCGAGCCACTGGTGCGCGACGATCTCGAAGTGCTGGTCGGCGAGGCTCGCAAGCTCGGCTTTTACACGAATCTGATCACCTCCGGTGTCGGACTCACCGAACAGCGCCTCGGCGAACTGAAGGCGGCCGGCCTCGACCATATCCAGTTGTCGTTCCAGGATTCGACCCAGGAGCTGAACGACTTCCTGAGTAGCACCCGTACCTTCGACCTGAAGCAGCGCGTTGCCGCATCGATCAAACGGCACGGCTTTCCGATGGTGCTCAATTGCGTGTTGCATCGCTACAACCTGCCGCACGTCGACAAAATAATCGACATGGCGCTCGCGATGGGCGCCGAATATCTGGAGCTCGCGAACACGCAGTACTACGGCTGGGCGCATCAGAACGAAGCGCAGTTGATGCCCACACGCGAACAGCTCGACGAAGCCGAAGCGGTGGTCGAGCGTTACCGCCGCGCGCATGGTGAACGCTGCAAGATCTTCTTCGTCGTGCCGGACTATTTCGAACGACGCCCGAAGCGCTGCATGAACGGCTGGGGCGCGGTGTTTCTCGGCGTCGCCCCGGACGGCGCGGCGCTGCCCTGCCACGCCGCACGCAGTCTGCCCGGACTCGTGCTGCCGAACGTGAAAGAAACACCGCTGAGCGAGATCTGGTACGAGAGCGACGCGTTCAACCGCTTTCGCGGCCTCGCCTGGATGAAAGAGCCCTGCCGCAGTTGCGACGAGAAGGAACGCGACCTCGGCGGCTGCCGCTGCCAGGCCTATCTGCTCACAGGAGACGCGGCTAATGCCGACCCGGTCTGCGACAAGTCGCCGTCGCATGACACCGTGGTGAACGTGGTGAAAGTGGCACGGCGCGCGGCCGCCGCGATTGAACCGCGCGAGCAGCCGATCCTGTTTCGCAACGACGCCAACTCGCGCAAGCTTGGGTCCACTGCGACGATCGGCAAGACGGGCGACGGCACAGGAGGCTGACCACATGATAACGGGAGACATTTCCGTCTTGCTCGTCGACGATCACGCGGTAGTGCGCGAGGGTTACCGGCGCCTGCTCGAACTGAATTCCGACGTGCATGTGTGTGGCGAGGCCGCCGACGCCGCGCAGGCTTACCAGCGTTTTTGCGCGCTACGGCCGGACGTAGTGGTGATGGACGTCTCGTTACCCGGCGCGAGCGGCATCGAAGCGATGCGGCGCATGCTCGCGCGTGAGCCGGACGCGCGCGTGCTGATCTTCAGCGTGCATGAGGATGCGATTTTCGTGCGCCGCGCGCTCGACGCCGGCGCCCTCGGCTACGTGACCAAGGCCAGCGCGCCCGACGTGCTGGTGGAAGCTGTCCGCACCATCGCCCGGCGTGCGGGTTATCTGAGCCCGGATATCTCTCACGCGCTCGCGCTGCGCAACGCGTTCAGCGAAGGTCCGCCCGGACGGCAGTTGTCGGCGCGTGAGTTCGAAGTGCTACGTCTGCTTGTGCAGGGTTATACGCTGCCGAGCATCGCCGAGAAACTGGGACTCAGCCAGAAGACCGTGGCCAATCATCAGTCCGTGATCCGGCAGAAATTCGGCGCCGACAACGGCGTGCAGCTCGCGCAGATGGCGAACCGCCTTGGGCTTCAGTTCACGGGTTCGGCAAGCCCTGCGTGAGTGGGCACGCGTGCGCAGAACAGGAAACCGCCTTCGGGCTTGCTCGCCACGTGAAACTCGCCACCGAGCGCCTCGACGCGCTCGCGCATGCCGATCAGGCCAAGTCCGCCTCGCGGCTTCTCGAGATCGGCGCCGGGGCCGTCGTCGGCCATGGTGACGACAATTTCGTCGATGAGCTTGCCGTCCTGCCGGTCTTGTCGCTCTTGCGCCTCGCGCGGCGCGCGCACCATGAACACTTCCACGCGTGAGGTGCGGGCGAACTTCGAGACATTGGTCAGCCCTTCCTGCACGAGCCGGTAAAGCGTGATGGTCAGCGCATCGCTCAGACCGGCGAAATCCCCTTCGATCGTCAGCGAGAACGACGCATCCGGCAGCCGCTCGCGCCAGCCGTCGACGCAATGCTCGAGCGCGCTCGGCAAACCGAACTCGTCGAGGCCGATGGGCCGCAGGCGCCGGATCATGCCACCGATCTGCCGATAGACGTGACTCGCACTCTGGATGAGGCCGAGCGATATGCGATGAATCTCCGGCTCGCGTCCGCTGGACAAATCGCGGATGCGCGCGGCGTCGAGCGAGATCGCGTTCAGGTACTGGCCCAGTTCATCGTGCAGTTCGCGCGCCAGATGGCGGCGCTCGAGTTCCTGCACCTGCAGCGCCTGATTGTCGAGACGCCGGTTGTCGGCAAGCAGCCGTTCGGCCTGCTCCTCCAGCACGCAGCGGCGGCTCAGCTCGCGGCGCGTCTCGCGATAGCGGCGCCATGCAAACCAGGCGAGGCCGATGGAGAGCACGCACAGCGTACCGGGCAATTCGTCGAGCTGGAAGCGCTCGAGGCCCCGCGTCCAGCGATAGGCGTGCTCGCTGAAATCGAATGTCGCGCCTAGCACGGCAGCAAGCACCGTCAACGCGAGCACCCACGCAAGGTCGCGCCGCACCGTCGAATGCGGCGGAACGCGGCGCGCTGAAGAAGGGTTCGAGGGGTCGCTTGCCATCACGTTTGCATTCTACTCAAGCCGATCGCACACAGCGGTTTATTGCAGCGCGTTTGGGAACGCTTCCCCACGATATCGGGAAAAGCTCCCGGGTTTCGCGCGACGGCATATGCGAAGCTTTGCACACATCGAAAGAAAGCGCTACGCAAGCCTCAACGCGGCGGCGCTAACAAAGATAGCGTCGACCCGGCAGGAGACAAAACGATGAGCATGCCATCCCGCGCGCGCCGCACACCTCGCTTACCGGACTTACCTCGTTTCCGGCGGCGTGCCGGCCTCACCCTCTGCTTCGGCGGCGCCCTTGCGAGCCTGTCCGTCGCGGCATGGGCTCAGGCCGAAACGGCCGCGCCGGCAGTGGCGGCATCGTCCACCGCGCCCGCCGCCGCGAGCCCGGCTGCTGACGTGGTGAAGCTCGCGCCGATTGTCGTGGTCGGTACCACGCCGCTTCTCGGCATCGGCACGCCGCTGTCGCAAGTGCCCGCCAATGTGCAGACCGTTCACGCGCAAGACCTCGAACAGCAGCACCGCAGCACGCTCACCGACTACTTCGCAAAGAACCTGCCAAGCGTCGATATCGCGGATGCACAGGGCAATCCGTATCAGGTCAACATCAACTACCGCGGCTTCACCGCGTCGCCATTGCTCGGCACACCGCAGGGCCTCTCGGTATTCGTCGACGGCGTGCGCGTGAACGAACCGTTCGGCGACGTGGTGAACTGGGACCTGCTGCCGCAACAGGCGATCGACACGATCCAGCTGATCCCCGGTTCGAATCCGACCTATGGGCTCAACACGCTGGGCGGGGCCCTGTCGATCACGACGAAAAACGGCAAGACGAGCCCCGGCGGTGAGGCCGAGGTAACGGGGGGCTCCTGGGGCCGCAAGACCGCGCAGATCGAACAGGGCGGCACCATCGGCCAGAATCTCGATTACTACGTGACCGGCAGCGTGGCGAACGACGACGGCTGGGCGGAGCAGAATTCCAGCCGCGTGCGGCAAGCGTTCGACAAGCTGCGTTATACCGATGCCGATACTACGCTATCGTTCTCGGCAGGTGGCGCCGACAACGATCTGCATGGCACGCAGACCATTCCGCGGTCCTTCCTCGGCAATCCGAAGCAGCCCTATACGTACCCCGACCAGAATCTGAACAGCGCCGTCTACGCGACGCTGTCGGGCGATCACTACTTCAACGACCACGTCGAACTGAGCGGCAACCTGTATTACCGGCACTTCCGCAACGACAACGTCAGCAGCAACACCAATTCGAATTTCGGCACGGTGGACGAGAACGGCAACATCGATACAAGCGAAGCGACCAACGAAAAATCGGTCGTCTCGACCGACAGCTATGGCGCAAGCCTGCAACTCACGCTGCTCGGCAAACTCGGCGGGATGGAGAACCAGTTCGTCGCGGGCGTGTCCGCGGATATTGCCAACTCCCAGTACACCCAGTCTTCGCAGGACGCAGTCTTCACCGATTCACGCGCGACCGTCGGCATCGGCGATTTCGCGCAGCAGACCGCGGCTAAAACTCACAACGGCAACTACGGCATCTATATGGAAGATACCTTGTCGTTCACGAAGCAATGGACGCTGACGCTCGCCGGACGCTACAACTGGGCGGATGCCACGATCGGCGACTCGAGCGGCACGCAGCCGCAACTCGACGGCCACCATACGTTCTCCCGCTTCAATCCGGCGATTGGTATCAACTGGAATCCGACTTCCGCTTTCACGGCCTATGCGACCTACAACGAAGGCATGCGTTCGCCAACCGCCATCGAACTGGCCTGTGCCGATCCCGCCGCGCCCTGCTCGTTGCCGAACGACTTCGTGTCGGATCCGTCGCTCCAGCCGGTGATCTCGAAGACCTTCGAAATCGGCGCACGCGGACGGATAGGCCAGGCGACGACCTGGAGCGCCGCCGCTTACAGCACGACGCTCGACAACGATATCGAGTTCATCAGCACCAATGGCGCCACCAGCAATCAGGGCTTTTTCCAGAATGTCGGACGCACACGCCGGCAAGGCGTCGAACTGTCCGGACACAGCCAGTTCGGGCCGCTCGCCGCCACGGCCAGCTACAGCTACGTCGACGCGACCTACCGGTCGAGCTGGACCGAAAGCAGTCCGAGCAACTCGAGTGCGGATGGGAATGGCAACATCACGGTCAAGCCGGGCGATCATATTCCCAGCATTCCGGCGAACACCGTCAAGCTGCAACTCGACTACGCAGCCACCGCGAAGTGGAACATCGGCACGAACCTGACCTGGCGAGGCAGCGTCTATGCACAGGGTGACGAAAACAACCAGGATGCGAACGGCAAGATCGCAGGCTATCTGCTGATCGACCTGGACACCTCCTACCGGGTGACCAAGCAGTTGCAGGTCTTCGCGAGCATCACGAACCTGTTCGACAAGCGCTACGCGAGTTTCGGCGCGCTCGGTGAAAACTTCTTCAACGGCCCAAACCATACGTTCGACGGCGCCAACCCGACCAACGAACAGTTCGTCGGGCCGGGCGCGCCGCGTGGCTTCTGGGTCGGTTTGCACTACGCGTGGAAGTAGTGCGATAAGGGTGACGGGCGTGAGTCGATCGACGAGTGATCGACTCACGCGCAACGGACGATCAATGCGATTCGATCGAGCCGTCGCTATGCGGATAGGTGACGATGCCCCAGGCTAGCGGCAGTTCGCCGATCTGCTTGATCGGCTGATAGTTCTGCGCGTCGAGTACGTAGACCGCATCGGAGCGCCCGCAGGCCACCAGCAGCTTCGCGCCGTCCGGCGTGAAGCTGAAGTGCCAGCAACGCTGTCCGACGGGTACGTCGGCGACATGCTCGTAGCTGTGCCCGTCGAAAACCTGGACCATCTTGTCGCGCGCCGCGGCGACGAAGAGCCGCTTGCCATCCGGCCCGAACGCTACCCCGTACGGTCCGAGCTTCGTATCCACGGTCTTGACGACCTGGAACGTGCGCGCATCGATCACCACGAACTTGCTCAGCGATTCGAGCGTGACGATATAGTCCTTGCCGTCGGGCGACAAGCGGATGCCGCGTGGCCGGCCGCCTGCCGCGAGCTTCACGGTTCTGACCGGCGCGCCCGTGCGAGCGTGATAGACAGAGACCGTATCGTCGCCCTCATTCGTCACGAGCATCGTCTCGCCGTCGCGTGAAAATTCGATGCCTTCGGTTTCGTGGCCGCTCGTCACCGAACGAATCACACGCCATGTCTTCATATCGATAATCGCGATTTCCGCCGGCGGCTTGCTGGCGTCGTCGTCTTCGGCGCCCGGTTTGCCGTTGGGTGCACTATTGGCCGTGGGCGGTCCACCCTCTTCGCCGGGCTCGTAGGTCACGTACGCGTAGCCGTTGTGCACGCGCACATATTCGGGGTTCTTGCCGATCTTCACGCGCTGAACGACCTGACCCGAGGCCGTGTCGATCACCGCCATGTCGCCGGTATTCTTGTTGGCCACGAGAAGCCGTGTGCCATCCGCATTCAGACTCAGGCCGCGCGGACCGTCAGCGCCGACCGGAAACGTCTTTGCCAGCGTCATCTGATCCAGGTCGATCACGCCGACACCGGCCTTCTCGCTTGTCACGTAGGCCATTGGGGCTGCGGCGTTGGCCGTGTTCGCGGCGAGCGCGAGCGTGAACGCCGTGGCGGCGGCGGTGGTGACAGCGAAAGCGAGGGAACGTTTTGGGGTTCTGATACGAAACCGTGTCTCCAGCATTGTTGTACTCCGTAGTGAAATCGCTGCGCCGCGAAAACTCGCGTCATTCAAGCAAAGTAGTCCATCCGGGGATCGTTTGACAACGGACATCGGGCGGGAGATTTTCCCGAATTGATGCGGTGAGGCCAGCGGCAGTTCTAAAACGCTGTGCAGGGGTGGAAAATGAACGCGGAGGTGGCCAATGCGAGGCCTCGACCGTAATGCTGCAGCTTGCAATGGCGACGACTGGATATACCGCGATCGATGCGGCACGGCGCCGTCGGATCGTCGTGGCGCTGGGCACCGTGATCGCCGCTCATGCGGGGCTGCTCGTGTGGGCGTTAGCGGCGCGTGACAGGATGGCCGAGCGGACGGTCGAAGAACCGACCATCGTCGCGGCGTTGTTGACGGATGAGCCGGAGGCTGTTGCGCCTGCTGTGCCCGCTCCGGCCGCCGTGGTTGCAGCGCCGCAAACCGGGCATCCTCCGATACGGAGCAAACCCATGCCTCAGCCTCGGCTCAAGGAGCCGCGCAGTGCCGCAGCGCCTGCGCCGACTTTGCCAACCGCATCGCCGTCCAGAGACACTGCGCCTTCGCCGGGACCAGCAGCTCCGCCCATTGCCGCTGCGCCCTCGCCCGCAGCACCGGCAACGAATGCATCCGCTACCGAACTCACCATGCCTGCGTCGAGCACGCCAAAGAGCGTATCGCACGTCGACTGCGGTATCCCCAAACCGGACTATCCCGACGTATCGAAGCGTCGTAATGAAAGCGGCACCGCGATAGTTCGATTCGTAGTAGGCCTGAGCGGCCATATCGAAACCGCTCAGCTGCAAAAGAGCAGCGGCTATCCCCGGCTCGACGATGCCGCGCTCGCCGCCATCCACGCCGGCGTCTGCCAACCGTACAGGGAAAACGGCGAGGCGATACGTGCCGCCTATTCGCAATCGTTCGTCTTCGGATTGACCGACTAACCTGAGTCAAAGGAAACGACCATGCACCACTACGGCCTCGCGAATGTCTGGGAAAACGGGGATATCGTCACGCGTTGCATTCTGGGCACGCTGCTGATCATGTCGGTCCTGTCGTGGACGGTGATCCTCGTCAAGCTATGGACGATCATGCGGATCAAGCGCGTGACACACCAGGCCGAAGCGCAATTCTGGCGCTCGGATCGTTTCGAGGATGGACTCAGGAGCCTCGGCGCCCACGCGTCGGGGTCGGCTCAGCGCGACAATCCACTTCTGGCGCTCGCCCTGGCCGGCGAGGAAGCCGCGGCCCATCATCAGCAAACCCAGACGCATCTGCACGACCGCATTGACGTATCGGACTGGATCACGCGCCGCCTGCAGGACACGATGGACGACGCCATCGCACGCATGCAAAGCGGCCTGGCGGTGCTGGCGTCGATCGGTAGCACTGCGCCGTTTGTGGGGCTCTTCGGGACCGTCTGGGGCATTTACCACGCGCTGGTCCTGATTGGCGAGACCGGCCAGACGTCGATCGATCATGTCGCCGGACCGGTCGGCGAGTCGCTGATCATGACGGCCTTCGGCCTGTTCGTGGCAATACCCGCGGTGCTGGGATACAACGGCCTGACGCGCGCCAACAAGTCGATCGTGACCAGACTCAAGCGTTTCGCGCATGGACTGCATGCTTATTTCGTAACCGGATCGCAACTGCCGTCGAGTACCGGCCCTGACATGCGCATCGTGCCGCGCGGTGTTACCGGAACCAAAGGCGGACCAAATGACGGAGCCAATGACGGCACGAACGACGGAGCGCTCAAATGGCAATGACCCCGTTCTCCGACGACGAAAGCGGCCTGATGAACGAAATCAACATGACGCCGCTCGTCGACGTGATGCTGGTGCTGCTGATCATTTTTCTCGTCACCATTCCAGCGATGCAACACGCGGTGAAGATCGATCTCCCGCACGCGAGCAGCCAGCCTGACAACGTCAAACCCGCGCATCTGGATGTCGCCGTGCAGGCGGACGGCTCGATTCTGTGGGACGGCCGTTCTGTGGCCGATGACGTTTTGCGTGCAAGGATCGCCGAAGCCGCCCACGCGAAGCCTCAACCCGAATTGCATTTGCGCGCCGACCGCAAAGTGCCTTATGAGCGCGTCGCCGACGTGATGTCAGCCGCGCAGGCCGGTGGGCTGACGAAAATTGCTTTTGTGACTGATCCTCGGGCGAAGAAGTAACGCGGCGGTCCGGCGGACATGCAGCGCGAACACTTAAAGAATGACTTATCGGAATCCAAAGAATCTCTGAATTCAAATCGGTATCGCGCTCCGCTATCGTGGGCACATGAACCCAGCAGCGGACCGGACCATGCAAGCCCTGATCTTCGACGTCGACGGCACACTTGCCGATACTGAGACCGTCCATCTGCAGGCGTTCAATGCCGCCTTCGCCGAAGTGGGTCTCGACTGGTTCTGGGACGAGGCGCTCTACACACGTCTTCTCAAGGTGGCGGGCGGTAAGGAGCGCCTGTTGCATTACTGGCACGTTGCCGACCTGGACGAAGCGGACGGCGCGAGCGTGAACGACGTGATCGACGCCGTCCATGCGATCAAAACCCGTCATTACGCAGCGCGCGTGCGCGACGGCGGCTTGCCGTTTCGGCCGGGCATTGCGCGTCTGATCGCCGAGGCGGAAGCAGCCGCCATTCCCGTGGCAATCGCAACGACCACCACACCCGCGAACCTCGACGCGTTGCTGCAGACGCCGTTCGGACCCGCGTGGCGCACACGCTTTGCCGCGATTTGCGATGCCGGCACGAACCACGTGAAGAAGCCCTCACCTGACGTCTACCTCGACGTGCTTCGGCAGCTTGGTCTGAAAGGCGCGGACTGCATTGCCTTCGAAGACTCCGCAAATGGGCTGCGCGCGGCACGCGCAGCCGGCGTCCCCACCGTCGTTACGACGACCGCGTACACGTCGCAAGATAATTTTGACGGCGCGTTGGCAGTGCTGCCCCACCTGGGTGAGCCGCACGCGCCGGTCCCTTCTTCTGTGCCGGATGAACAACCCGGTTGGGTGGATCTCGCCACCTTGCGTCACTGGCATCGCCACGCGCTGACCGAGGTTGCCTGAGTATGAGTCAGAAGCCTTTCGTCATGGACGCGCGGACCAAGGCCGTGCTGGTCGATCTGGACGGCACGATGATCGACACCGCGCCGGACATCGTCGAGGCGGTCAGCCGTATGCTCGATGAGTTCGGTACGGCGCCGTTGCCATTTGCGACCGTCAGCGGCTTTATCGGCAAGGGCGTCCCTAACCTGGTCCGACGTTCGCTGGAGGCGGCCGGATTAGATCGGCAGGTCGACGCCGAGCATGCGCTGACGGTATTCCATCGCCATTATGCACAAACCAACGGACGCCTCGGCCGCGTTTTCCCCCACGTGGCCGCCGGTCTCGGCGAACTGCAGCGGCGCGGCTACCGGCTGGCCTGCGTCACCAACAAACCGAAGGCGCTGGCCGCGCCGCTCCTGCTCATGACCGGGCTCGCCAGCTATCTGGATGTGCTGGTCGCCGGGGACTCGATCGCCAGAATGAAGCCCGATCCCGCCCCCCTGTGGCACGCGTGCCGGCTACTCGACGTGGAACCTGAAAACAGTGTATTGGTCGGAGATTCGCCGGTCGACGTAACTGCCGCACGGGCGGCCGGTCTACCGGTGTTCATCGTGAGCTATGGCTATGCCGGGCCAGACGGCTCGGCGGCACTGGGATGCGATGGCCGGATCGATTCGCTCGCAGCCATGCCCGCGATTCTAGCGTCCCGGGGCGCGCGTATTGGACGACGTAATTGATGCGATGGCGAACATGGGTTTGCAAACAGTCGAAGCGCGCGCCAAGAGCGCATATCTGGAGTTCTCTGCCGGGCTTACGCGCCGGGAACCGGGCTCTCGCGTCGAGCCGCGTCCCGAGAGTCGCCGCTGCGGGCATCAAACCCCACGCAGCGGTCGCTCCCGTCATCTCTTACGCAGGCGTGGCCGACGCAGCCGCGCCTACCGCGTCGCATCCCTACCCGGTCAACCCCGAGGTCACGGCATGCACCCGGCCCCCAGACTCCACTGCGTTCGGTGCCGAACCCCTCGCAGGAGCTTCAATGCGATTGCTGTCAGCGCAACCGAAAGAATGAAAACGAATATACGTGGCCCAATCCTTCGGATAGCTGATCGAACACGTCTATAAATATCTCTGCCTCGTTCGTGCCGTCCGTGCCCAATGTCAGCACTATTGCGACTCCCTTTCCGGTCCAACATCTGAAATCGCCGTCCATGCAAATCATACTGCCGGGATCGCTTGTGAACACATGACAGGCATCGCTCGCTGTAAAGATCATCCCGACACCCATCATTGACTGATTACGTTCGCATCCCTGCCCACGACTTCTGCCGGAGTCGATATGCGTCAGCAGGTTCACTCATGAAGCGTTATACGCCGGAGTTCGTTAAACGCTGGGCAGCGCACCCCGGGAATTCCCCAGGAACCCAGAGCTTGATTTCCGTCGCCTTCCTCGCATAAGCTACTAACGCGCGTTAGTTCGGCATTACCGCCGAGCGGCCTCGCGCAAAGGCTGCGATCAGCCATTTTTTTCGCCTTACAGCTAACACGTGTTAGCCACGCACTCGGCCATCAACAGGATTCACCCGGAAACCGATGAAACGCGCCACCAGTCTCCAAGTCGCCAAGCTGGCAAACGTGTCACGCACGACCGTCTCGTTCGTGCTCAACAACCTGTCGGACATGGGCATCAGCGACGAGACCCGCGAGCGCGTCCTCGCCGCCGCGCGGCAGCTCGGTTACGTGCCGAACGCGATGGCGCGGTCGCTCGTCAGCGGCGCCACGCGAACAGTCGGGCTGTTGATGCCGCACGACGATCAGGTCCATGCGAACGTCGACGCCTACATCCCCTGCTTCCTGACCGGCGTCACGCTGACCTGCCAGGCGAGTGGCTACAAGGTGCTGTTCGAGCCGCTCAACAACGCGACGCCGCCGGGCACATTCCTGAATCTGGTGGACAGTGGCCGGATCGACGGACTCATCGTACTGAACCCGCGCGCCGCCGACCTCACGTATCTGAACGACGTCGCCGCGGCCGGTTTTCCGCTCATCGTCTTCGGATCGAATCTCACCGAACTCGACAGCGTCCACAGCATGGACGCCGACAACCGCGACGCCGCGCGCCGCGCCACCGAGCACCTGCTGGCGCTCGGACATCGTCGCATTGCGCACATCGGCTTCGCGTCGGACGACTACCCGATCGTCCGCGAGCGTCTGCTCGGCTTTCGCGACGCAATGGAAACAGCTGGAATCGACATCGATCCTGCGTGGATCGCGTACGGCAATTACAGCGCCGAAAGCGGCTGCGATGCGATGCATGCCATCCTCGCGCGCACGTCCGGTGTGACCGCGCTCTTCGCAGGCAACGACACGATCGCGTTCGGTGCGATGAACGCGCTGCGCGATGCCGGCCTGCGGATTCCGGACGACATGGCGATCGTCGGATACGACGACATTCCACTTGCGGCCTACGCCGCTCCGCCGCTAACGACGATGCGCACGGAACCCTTCACCGAAGGCGGTGACGCGGCCGCGATGCTGTTACGAATCATGGCTGGCGAACGGCCGGCGAAGGCACACGTGAAGGCCGACGTGCCATTGATCGTCAGGCGTTCTTGCGGCGCGCACCTGACCTGAAAGGATCCCGCCGCAGAGCGGAACAGCAACGCCGTACATCGTGGGCAGCAGCGTGCCCGACACGACATTCCCGGAGGAGACAAGACTCATGAACAGCAACGCGCATACCGGCTCACCGAAACGGCCTCTTCGGCTCCGAGCTTTCACCCCGCTGGTCATTTCCGCGTGCTTCGCCGGCGCGCCGTTCGCTACGGCAACGGCAGCCGCCGCGTCGCCGGTATTGCAGTTCGCCGACCCGGGCTTCGAACAGGCCGGCCCGGGGTACGCCTGCTCGTCGTGGTGGGTGGTCAGTTCGGGCGCGGGATGCGCATCCAACAACCCGCATTCGGGCACACATGCGGTGTTCCTCAATCAGGGCGACGGCTATTCCGTGTCGCAGTCCGTCCAGGCACCCGTGGGTGGTTCGTTCGACTTTTCCGCGTGGATCGCCGCATCGACCGGCGGCACCGGCGGCACGTTCTCGATCAGAAGCGGCAACGGCCCGGAGCAGAAGATCACGCTGCCGGCATCGGTCGCGACCAGCCAGTACATCAAGTACACGCTGCCGCGCATCGTCGTCGCGGCCGGCGACACCGTCACCATCACATTCGCTTCATCGAGCGGGCGCGCGTGGGTCAACGTCGACGACATCGAGGTCGTGCCTTCCGCGCCCAACGATCCGCAGATCAGTTCGTCGAATCCGACCGTCGTCGCGATGTTCAACTGGGCCAAGGTGAAGGCGAATTCGTGGGTACGCGAGACCGGCGCGACGGGCGTCGTGAACATGGACGAGAACAACCGGAGCGGGAGCGGCACCGGTGTCTACACGCCGACTTACTGGGCTGGCTATCCATTCCGTTCGTACTACTACTCGCGCGATTTTTCGCACCAGTTCCTCGGCGCCCATATGCTCGGACTGGACCTGCAGAACAAGACGATGCTCGAAGCGTTTGCCGCATCGGCCACGCAGAATCGCGGCTATTTCCCGCTGTGGGCGATCAACTTCGACGGGTCGACCGGCACCACCGACTATAAGAGCGACTCGAACTTCGTCCGCGAACTTCCCGCGCCGTTCGATCTCACGCAGCGCATCCACGACGGCTACCGATGGACCGGCGACACTGACTACGTCAACGATCCGGCGTTGACATCGTTCGTCGCGAACACGGTCAGCGCGTTCGTCGCGGACCACACCGGGCTGATTCCTGATGGCAGGGTCAATGGCCGGCAGATCACGCTCGCACAGGCGAGCGGCAACAACATATTCCAGGGCGTGGCGAGCTATAACGAAAGCGCCGGAGACGACCCGGTCGAAGCCGCGGATGCGGTCTCCACCCAGTACCAGGCGTATCTCGCGATGTCCGCGTTATCCGCCGCGAGACGCGACGTGGTGTCGGCGCGAACCTATGCGCAGAAGGCCGCCGATCTCTTCACGTACTACAACAGAACGTGGAGCGTGGACCCAGGCAGTTACGCCAATGTGATCCGCAGCTACAACCTGCAATCGGTCGGTTCCTCTGCGTGGGGCGCCGAAATGAGCTGGTTCGCGCCGATGAAGGGCATCATGGAAGCCGGCGGGCGCCGCGACCAGTACATGTCGTGGCTCAACGCCACCGCGCTCACGTCAACGCCCCCGAATCTCGAAGCCGTCACGTACCTGCCCGATGCGTTCTTCACCGTACACGACGGCACGACCGCATGGGCGTGGATGCAGTACGTCTACAACCGCATCAATGACCTGCACTCCGGTGGCTTCCTCAACGGGGATTATCCGGAGACGTCCTTCACACTCGTGAGCCAGGTGGTCCAGGGGCTGCTGGGCATCCAGCCCGACGCGGCCATCCATGACGTCACCACGGTATCGCAGTTGCCGTCGGATATCGGTTGGCTCCAGGTAGCGGGTATTCCGATCGGCGGCGGCACGATCACGCTGCGGCACGACGGCCGGACCCAGAGCACGCTGACTAACAGCAGCCCGGCGAATGCGGCGCCCTATATCTGGCATGCCGGCGTTCCCGGCGCCTACCTCTGCATGACGGTCCGCGGGCAACGCCGGGAAGGACGGATCGCGCAGCCTGAAGGCCCGCGCGGTCCCACCTTCACCTATGCGGACGTCACAGTGCAACCCGGACAGACAGTAGTGGTGCAGGCACCGTCGAATTGCCTCGTGCGTGCGGGCTCCGGCCAGGCGTCCGACACGTCCGCGCAGTCGCAATAAAACACCTTTGGGGAGCCACCATGGCAAGCATCACGCTCAAGGGCGTCAACAAATCCTACGGCCGCCACGCGGCCGTCATCCGCGACGTCGACCTGAACATCGCACCCGGCGAGTTCTGCGTATTCGTCGGCGAGTCGGGCTGCGGCAAGTCAACGCTGCTTCGCATGATCGCCGGGCTGGAAGAGATGACGGGCGGCGACCTGTTCATCGGCGGCACGCGAATGAACGACGTGCCGGCGGCAAAGCGTGGCGTAGCGATGGTGTTCCAGAGCTACGCGCTGTTTCCGCATATGACCGTCTATGAAAATCTCTCGTTCGGACTGACGCTGTCGAAGGTCGACAAGCATGTGATACGCGAGAAAGTGAATGCGACGGCGCGCGCGTTGCAGCTCGAGCCCCTGCTGGATCGCCTGCCTAAGGCGCTATCGGGTGGACAACGGCAACGGGTGGCGATTGGACGCGCGATTATCCGCGAGCCGGGCGTGTTCCTGTTCGACGAACCGCTGTCGAATCTCGACGCATCGCTGCGCCTGCAGACACGCCATGAAATCGCACGAATCCATCGTGACATCGACGGCGCATCGAGCATCTATGTGACGCACGACCAGGTCGAAGCAATGACGCTGGCCGACCGGATCGTGCTGCTCAATGCGGGGGCCGCCGTCGAAAAGGAAGGCAGCATCGCGCAATGCGGACCGCCGCTCGAGCTGTATCACCGGCCACGCAATCGCTTCGTCGCGGGCTTCATCGGCTCGCCGAAGATGAACTTCATACCTGCCCGGCTGGTGTCGGCAAGCGAACGGCTTGCACAGGTCCGGCTCGAAACCGGCGAAACGCTCACGGCCTGCGTCGATGCGCGGCGCTTGCAGCCGGGTGAAACGCTGACGCTCGGCATTCGCCCCGAAGACGCCGGCATGGGCACCGGCTGCCAGCATCTGATGCGTGACGTCCAGTGGCAGGAACGGCTGGGCGAAAGTACCTACGTCTATCTGCGCGACGGCCAGGCGCCCGCCCCCTGGACGATCAAGCTGCCCGGCAGCGCCAGTGCCTATACCGGGCAACGGCTGCCGATATCGATACCCGCCGCGTCCCTGCACGCGTTCGATGAGCACGGTGACGCGCTCACGCGCTGCACCGAAGACCTGCCGGTCCCGATCGCGCTGCCTGCGTGACAACCAACGCGTGACAACCAATACGTAGTACGCAACTGGAGGAGACACCATGAAAATCATCGACAAGACACGAATCGCTACCGTATCGCTGCTGCTTGCAGCAGCGATGTCCTGCGCGCACGCCGGAACGCTGGTCATCAATTCCAACGCATCCGACACCTCGGTGAAGGCCGCCTTCGACGCGGTCGTGAAGGGTTTCAGCGCCGAGAATCCGGATGTGGACGTGAAGCTCAATACGTTCGACAACGAGGGCTACAAGACCTCGATTCGCAATTTCCTCTCCGCTGAACCGCCCGACGTCGTGACGTGGTACGCAGGGCATCGGATGGCGCCGTTCGTCAATGCAGGACTGTTCGACGACGTGTCCGATATCTGGGCCAAAAACGGTCTGGACCAGACGCTCAAAAGTGCCGCGCCTGCGATGACGCTCAACGGGAAAAAATGGGGCATCCCCTACACCTACTACGCGTGGGGCATCTATTATCGGAAGGACCTCTTCGCGAAGCTGGGCATCCAGCCGCCGACCACGTGGAAGGAACTGCTCGATGCGTGCGCGAAGCTCAAGGCCAACGGCATCACCCCGATTGCGATCGGAACCAAGCAGACGTGGACGACCGCGAGCTGGTTCGACTATCTGGATCTGCGGGTCAACGGATACGCATTCCATATGGACCTGACGAGCGGCAAGGTGCCGTACACCGACAAGCGGGTTGAGGCGGTGTTCGACCGCTGGGACGAGTTGACGAAGCCCGGCTACTTCCTCGCCAATCACGCTTCGTACACGTGGGAAGAAGCGGTGCCGGCGCTGGTGAAGGGCGAAGCGGCGATGTACCTGATGGGCACCTTCGCGGTCGCGCCGATGAAGCAGGCCGGTCTCGACGAAAACAAGCTCGGCTTCATGCCCTTTCCCGCCATCACGCCGAACCTGCCGCGCGCTGAGGAAGCACCGATCGAAACGGTCCATATCCCGGCCAAAGCGAAGAACAAGGTCGACGCGAGACGCTTCCTGACCTACATGTCACGTGCCGACGTGCAGGCGAAATTCGGTGCGATGACCGAAGAGCTGCCGGTCAACCGGAACGCCCCGCCGCCTACTGACCCGTATCTGAAAGCAGGCGCGGCGATGCTGTCCGACGCGGCCGGACTGTCGCAGTTCTACGACCGCGATGCACAAGCCGAGATGGCCAAGGCCGGGATGGACGGATTCCAGCGATACATGCTGCAGCCCGATTCACGGGAAGCGGTGCTGACCCGTCTCGAACAGGTGCGCCAGCGAGTCTACAAATGATCGACCGGCATTCTCGCACGGGTGAGTACGCTCATCCTCATCCGCCCCCTCACCCGCGCCTGCCCGCTTCGCAACAGGACGCGCCACGCGCGTCCCGGTTCAGTCTTGCGTCGATCTGGGAGCGCCATCAGCGTTCGCTGGCGCCGTGGCTATTTCTCGCGCCGGCACTGATCGCGTTCACGATTTATGTGGTCGTGCCGATCGTCCAGTCACTGGCGCTCAGTCTCTACGACTGGGACGGCCTGGGTAAAGCGAGCTTTATCGGCTTCGCCAACTACGTCGAGCTCTTTCACGATCCCGATTTCTGGGCAGCGCTGAGGAACAACCTGATCTGGCTGGTCGGCTTCATGCTGGCGATCCCCGCCGGGTTGTTCATGGCGCTGTTTCTCAACCAGCACGTATTCGGCATTCGCCTCATCAAATCGCTGTTCTTCTTTCCGTTCGTGATTTCGCAGGCGGTCATCGGGCTCGTCTTCAGCTGGTTCTACGACCCGACCAACGGCCTGCTCGCTCACCTCCTGCACGGACTCGGCTTGCACGGCATTGCGGTGCTCTCCGATGGCCGGTACGCGACCTACGGGATCGTCATCGCGGGTCTTTATCCGCAGATCGCCTATTGCATGATTCTCTATCTGACCGGCCTCAACAACGTACGCGCCGACCTGATCGAAGCCGCCCGCCTCGAAGGCGCCAAAGGATGGTCGATGCTCACGCGGGTCGTCCTGCCGCAACTGCGCTCGGCAACCTTCATCGCGGTCGTCGTGACGGTGGTTGGCGCGCTGCGCAGCTTCGACATGATCTCGATCATGACACAAGGCGGCCCGTACGGATCGTCCCGCGTACTGGCGTACTACATGTACGAGCAGGCGCTCAGCGAGTATGGCTTCCGGATGGGCTACGGTTCGGCGATTGCCGCCGTGCTGTTCCTGATCATGCTGGTGTATATCGTCTTCGTGCTGGTGCGTATCTACCGGCAGGAAAAGGAGCACGTCTGATGTTCCCGACACCGATCGCACAAGCCAGCAAACCCGTCCAATGGCTGTACCGGACTGCATTGCCGCTGTCGCTCGTCATCTGGCTATTGCCGCTGATCGCCATTGCGCTCACCTCGCTTCGCGGTCCGGCGGACATCCTCTCGGGCAACTACTGGGGCATGCCCACCCAGTGGCAGGTTGTCTCGAACTACGTCTCTATTTTTCAGGGCACGCCGCTCGCCCGCTACATCGTCAACAGCTTCCTGATCACCGTTCCGGCCGTGGCCGGCGCGGTCGTGCTGAGCTGTCTGTCCGGTTTCGCGCTGGGCGTCTACCGGTTCCGCCTGAATCTGCCGGTGTTCTTCCTGTTCGTCGGCGGTAATTTCGTGCCGTTCCAGATCCTGATGGTGCCTGTCCGCACGCTGAGCCTGCGGCTCGGCGTGTACGACTCAGTGCTCGGACTGGTGCTGTTTCACACCGCGTTTCAAAGCGGTTTTTGCACGTTCTTCATGCGCAACTTCATTCTGGATCTGCCGCGTGAACTGATCGACGCGGCACGCATGGACGGCGCCACCGAGTTCCAGATCTTCCGCAAGGTGGTCCTGCCGCTGGTACGGCCCGCCGTCGCGGCCGTGTCGATCCTGATCTTCACGTTCGTCTGGAACGACTACTTCTGGGCCACGGTGCTGATCCAGGGCGATCACGCGATGCCGGTCACGGCCGGGTTGAAAGCCCTCAACGGGCAATGGGTTGCGCAATGGCATCTCGTCGCGGCCGGCTCGCTCGTTGCCGCGCTGCCGCCGGTTCTCATTTTCTTCCTCAAACAAAAGGACTTCATCGCCGGTTTGACGATGGGCGCCACCAAAGGATAAACGCATGCACGCGACACGCTTCATTCACCTGACGGGCCACGCCGTCAGCCTCGTACTTGAATCGAACGCGGACGGGCCGCCTGTGTGGCGGCACTTCGGCGCGAAAACCAGCAACCTTGACGATGTGTGGGCCGCCGCCGCGGCACGGCCGCTACCTCCCGCGGTACTCGACAACGACCCGCCACTGACGCTGCTGCCCACCCATGGTTTCGGCTGGTTCAACCAGTCGGCGCTGGTTGGAAGCCGGCCGGACAATGGCGGCGACCTGGACTGGGCGCATGACTTTCGCCAGGACGATATGCACTGGGACGAACACGCGCTGCGGGTCACGTTGAGCGACCCGATCGCCGGGCTCGGCCTGACGCTGAGCTATGCACTCGACCCCGACTCCGATGTTGTCAGCACGTGGGCCGAAATCGAGAACCGGGGCGACACGCCGTTCCGGCTCGACTGGCTGGCGGCCGGCTGCGTGCCGCTCACGCCCGAGATGGATCATGTACTAGGTTTTAGCGGGCGATGGACGTTGGAGTTTCAGGAGCACCGGGAAAAACTCGGCATCGCCGCATGGCGTCGCGACAATCGCCGCGGCCGCACCTCGCACGATTCGTTTCCTGGCGTGATCGCCGGCCGCACGCTCGCCGACGATGACGGCGCCGTTCTCGCCGCGCATCTGGGCTGGAGCGGCAACCATACGATCGTGATCGAGCCGCTAACCGACGGGCGCCGCCAACTTCAGATCGGCGAATGGCTCGCGCCAGGCGAAGTCGTGCTCCAAAAGGGAGAATGTTACCGGACGCCGACCGCCTATCTGTCGTTCAGCACGCAAGGCCTTAACGGCTTGAGTGCGAATTTCCATCGGTTTGTCAGACAGCGCGTGCTTACGTGGCCGGGCGGCCGGATGACGCCTCGCCCGGTCCATCTGAACACATGGGAAGCGGTGTACTGTCATCACGAGCTTGACGACCTGAAGTCGCTTGCCACGGCGGCCGCCGATGTCGGCGTGGAGCGCTTCGTCCTCGATGACGGATGGTTTCATCGACGCGACAACGATCGGGCTGCGCTCGGCGACTGGTGGCCCGATGCACGCAAGTATCCGCAAGGGCTCGGGCCGCTCGTCGAACACGTGCGCCATCTCGGCATGCAGTTCGGCCTGTGGGTCGAACCGGAGATGGTCAACCCGGATAGCGACCTGTATCGCGCGCATCCCGACTGGGCGATGCACCTCGACGGCCGTCCGCTCGTCACCGGCCGCCATCAACTCGTGCTGGATCTCGCCAATCAACAGGTCGAGGACTACCTGTTCGAGGCGCTCAGCGCGCTGTTGCACGCGCATCCGATCGCGTATCTGAAGTGGGACATGAACCGCGACCTCGCTTCGGCCGGGCATCGCGGACGGGCCGCGTATCGCCGTCAGGTGCAGGCGTGTTATCGGCTGCTGTCGCGTCTACGCTCGAGTTGCCCTACGGTTGAGATCGAGAGCTGCGCATCGGGCGGCGGCCGCGCCGATTACGGTACGCTGGCTCACATGCATCGGGTATGGACCAGCGACTGCAACGACGCGCTGACACGCATCGGCATGCAGCGCGGATTCATGCGTTTTTTCCCCCCAGAGGTCATGGGTGCGCACATCGGCCCTGCGATATCTCATACCACCGGGCGTCGCCACGAGATGGCATTCCGTGCGGCGGTGGCGCTGTTCGGTCACCTCGGCGTGGAAATGGACGTACGGCTGCTCGACGCGAACGAACGCGCTGAACTCGTCCGCTGGATCACGCTTTTCAAGGCGTGGCGCGACGTCGCGCACAGCGGCACGATTTACCAGGGGACAGTCGAACCGTCACTGGCCTGGCTGCAGGTCGTCGCGCCCGATCTCGGCGCTTCGCTGATCGCGGTCTATCGCCTTGTCGAAGACGCGAACCGCTACGCCGCGCCGGTCCCCGTGAAGGGATTGGATCCGGCCCGCCGTTACCGCGTGGAGATACTGCATATGCCGGTCGCGCCGCATTTCACAAAACCATCGGGGCTGCTCGCGTCGCTGGCAGATGGCGGCGTCGTGCTGTCCGGTGCGACATTGGGCGACTTCGGCTTGCCGTTGCCGCCGATGCCACCCGAATCGGCGCTCGTGATCCGCTGCAATGCGGTGGACGATTGAGGGCGCGGCGAAGCGAGTGAGGTCTACGCGTCATTCATTAGAATGCGCGTCGCATCTGCAAAAGCCCACTCTCTTCATCGGCCTTTCCCAGCCGCCGCCGACGCCCAGCCTCTCTGCATCGCCTCCACCAACTGCTTCCACAAAAATTCCGCAGCAGGCGACAGGCGCCGGCCAACCCGGCGTATCACCTGGCTGCTGAAGTCGCGTGCAATCGGATGATCGATTTCGAGCGCAACGAGTTTTCCCGCGTCGAGATATTGCCGCGCGGCATCTGGCGCGCACACGCCGCTTTGACGGCACCGTCCATCTCGTCTTCCAGCCCGCCGAGGAAATCGGCACGGACAGCGGCGCGCAACGCATGATCGCCGACGGTCTGTTCGAGCGCTTCCCTTGCGAGGCCATCTTCGGCCTGCACAACCATCCCGGCGCACCGGCGGGCACGTTCATGTTCCGCAGCGGCCCGTTCATGGCCGCATGCGATACCGTCGACATCACGATTCACGGCCGCGGCGGTCACGCCGCACGCCCCCATCTCACCACCGATCCACTCGTGATCGGCGCAGGACTCGTGACGGCGCTACAGACAGTCGTGTCGCGCAACGTCGATCCGATGCAACCCGCCGTGGTCACGATCGGAGCGTTCAATGCCGGGCACGCGGCCAATGTGATTCCCGAATCGGCGCGCCTTCAGTTGAGCGTGCGCTCGTTCGACCCCGATGTACGCAAGCTGCTCGAAACACGCATCCGCGCGCTGACAAATGCGCTTGCGCAAGCGCACGGCGCCAGCGTCGAGATCAACTATATGCCGGGCCACCCGGTGCTCGTCAATAGCGCGAAAGAGACTGAATTCGCCTTGCAGGTCGCGCGTGAACTGGTGGGCGACGAACGCGTGGTGGATGGCTTTGGCCCGATTGCAGGCAGCGAGGACTTCGCCCTTTACCTGCTGGAGAAGCCGGGCTGCTTCCTGCGGGTGGGCAATGGCACGGACACGCCCATGCTGCACAACGCGAAGTACGACTTCAACGACGACAACCTGACCGTCGGCGCCGCATTCTGGACGCGGCTGGTCGAGCGATTTCTTGCGTCGAACGTCTAGGCGCGCCTCAGAACGCGCAGACGGAATCATCATAAATACGCCTACGGTGAGGACCTGAACCATGTCAACGCAGCCTCTTACGTCGTCCGGCACGACCGCGATTTCGCAGACCCGCATTGTCATGGCGGCCGTCATTGGCAATCTGCTCGAGTTCTTCGATTTCACGGTCTACAGCTTTTTCGCGCTGACCATCGCCAGGCTTTTCTTTCCGTCGCACGATCCTGTCGTGTCGACACTGCTGGCGTTGTCGGCGTTCGCGATCGGTTTCGTGGCGAGACCCGTCGGTGGCTTCGTGCTCGGCCATTACGCGGACAGGCACGGGCGCCGGGCTGCGCTCACGCTGACGATCTTCCTGATGGCCGCCGGCTCCGCGATGATCGGTCTCATGCCGACCTACGAAACGATCGGCATCGCCGCGCCTGCGTTGATCGTGATAGCGCGCCTCGTGCAGGGTTTTGCGCAAGGCGGCGAGTTTGGCGCGGCCACCGCAACGCTGCTGGAAACCGGCTCCGCAAAAGGGCGTGGCTTTCGTGCAAGCTGGCAACTGGCGAGCCAGGGTGCGGCCGCGTTGCTCGGCTCGGGTTTGGCTGCGCTGCTCGCCTATCAACTGAGCGCAGCGGAACTGCTCGATTGGGGATGGCGCGTTCCGTTCCTGGCCGGCACGCTGATCATGCCCGTAGGTGTGTATCTGCGCCGGCATATCGTGGACGATGAGCCCACCAGAACGGAGCGCTCACGGTTCGAACTGGTCCTCGTGCGCAAATGGTTTTTGACCGTCTTCGCGATCATGGGCATGACGGTTGCGACCTACGTTTTGATGTACTACATCCCGACCTACTCGATTCAGTATCTGAAGCTGCCGCCCAAGCTGTCGATGCTGGTCTCGATCGGCGCCGCATGTGTCTCGCTGACCATGTGCCCGATCTGGGGTGCGCTGTCGGACCGCATGGGCCGTAGAAAGCCGCTGACCGTCGTCGGACGCGTGGCGCTGATCGCGCTGCTGTATCCCGCGTTCTGGCTGATGAACCAGTTTCCAACGCTGCCCGTCGTCACCGGCCTGATCGTCCTTTTGATGTTCTTCTACACGATGGGTTCGGCGCCTGCGTATGCGCTCATGCCGGAGAACTTTCCGAAGCATGTGCGCGCAGGCTATCTGGCAAGCGCGTATGCCGTGGCGGTGTCGGTGTTCGGCGGCACGGCGCAACTCGTCGTCGCGTGGCTCATCAAGGTGACGGGCAATACGATGGCGCCGGCATGGTACATGATCGCGTGCGTTGTCATTTCGCTCGGTGCCGTGATGATGCTCGAAGAAACCGGCGGACGCGATCTGGCCTGATTGTGTCGGGGAGTTCGGCCCTGAAAACCAGGGCGAGGCTCACGTCCCGGCGTTGACGAGCGCCTTCGGCACCGCGTGTTGCTGCAAGCCCCATTTCGCCAGGATCTTCTGGTAGGTGCCGTCAGCGATCAACTGGTTGAACGCGGTGGTCAACGCCGTGTTGAGCGCCGCGTTGTCTTTCGACATACCGAGCGCGGTGTACTGCGACAGGAATGGCTGGCCGATCGGCGCGTACGCGTTCTGTTCAACCGAGTTCTGGTACGGCAAGGTTTCGCCGCCCTGCACCGCCGCATCGATCCGGCTCTGGCGCAACTGCATGCGCGCGTCCGACGAGCCATCCGTACCGATTACCTTGACGGGAGGCTTACCTGCCTTCACGCAATGCTCATCGCTCCACTTCGCGATATCGTTCACAAACGACGTGCGGCGGCTCGTTCCGACAGTCTTTCCGCACACCGCATCCATCGTCGCGAACTCTCCCGCCCGCGCCTTCACCGTGTAGAACTGCGGGCCGGTCGTGATGTAGTCAAGGAAGTTCACCGCCCCGCGGCGCTCGGGCAGATCGGTCATGCCCGACAGGATCACGTCGACGCGCTTCGTCGTCAGCGCGCTCATCATCTGGTCGAAGCTGGTTTCCTGCCATTCGAGCTTGACGCCGAGCTTCGCGGCGAGGGCTTCGCCAAGATCGACGTCGAAACCCATCAGCTTGTCGGTGGCCGGGTCCTTGTACTCGAACGGCGGATAGTTCGGCACGATCGCCGCGACGAGCGTGCTCTTGCCAATTGACGGAGCAGTAGTTTGCGCATGAAGCAGCGGCGCATGCAGCGCAACGACGCCAACTACCAGGGTGAACCATTCACGCAAACGAAGGGACGCGTTCATAGAAACTCGCTTGTTAGAAGAATCTGGAAAGCGGGTCCCAGCCAGAACCCGCGGTTGTGATCACGAAAGCACAGCCGAGATGAAATCCTGCGTGCGTTTATGTTTGGGTTGCCCGAGCACCTGATCAGGCGTGCCGGTTTCCACCACCTGCCCCTGATCCATGAAGACCACCCGGTTGGCCACCTCGCGTGCAAAACCCAGTTCATGCGTCACGACAATCATCGTCATGCCGCTTCGCGCCAGGTCCCGCATCACCGCCAGCACCTCGCCCACGAGTTCGGGATCCAACGCCGAGGTCGGCTCGTCGAACAGCATCAGTTGGGGATGCATCGCCAGTGCACGTGCGATAGCCACCCGTTGTTGCTGTCCGCCGGACAGTTCCACCGGAAACGCATCGCACTTGTGAGCGAGCCCTACCCGCTTGAGCAACGAACGCGCCTCTTCTTCCGCCTCCGCGCGCCGCCGTTTTAGAACCTGCACCGGACCTTCGATCACGTTCTCCAGCACCGTCTTGTGCGGGAACAGGTGGAATTTCTGGAACACCATGCCGGTCGCGAGGCGCTGGCGTGCCACCTGCCGCTCCGAGAGCTCGTGCAGCCGGTTGCCCACCCGCCGGTAGCCCGCCAGTTCGCCGTTCACCCACAGCGCCCCGTCGTTGATCTTTTCCAGCTGGTTGATGCACCGCAGGAACGTGCTCTTGCCCGAGCCCGACGGGCCGATCACGCACAGCACCTCGCCTTTGGCTACATCCAGCGTGATGCCCTGCAAGGCCTTGAACTCGCCATAGGACTTGCGCACGTCGACCGCGCGAACGATTGAATTCATTTCGGCTCCTTGCCCTGTGGTTACCGGCGCCTTCATTGCCTGCCCGATGCACGTCCCGCACCGCGCGCGTAGTGCCGCTCCACCCGCGACTGCGCGAACGACAGCACCGTCACCACCACCAGGTACCAGACTCCGGCCACCATCAGCAGCTCGATCACCCGTGCATTCGCGTAGTAGATGTTCTCGGCGTTGTGCAGCATCTCCGCGTACTGGATCACGCTCGCGAGCGAAGTCAGCTTCACCATGCCCACCAGCTCGTTGCCGATCGGCGGCACGATCACCCGCATCGCCTGCGGCAGAATCACCCGGCGCAACGCCTGCAACCGCGGCATGCCGATCGACTTGGCCGCTTCATACTGGCCCGTATCCACCGACAGCAGCCCCGCGCGCACCACTTCCGACGTGTACGCCCCCTGGTTGATCCCCAGACCCAGCAACGCCGCGAGGAACGGTGTCATGACGTCCACCGTGCGAAATTCGAACAGGCCCGGAATGCCCATCGACGGAAACACCAGAGCGAGGTTGAACCACAGCAGCAGTTGCAGGATCACCGGTGTGCCGCGAAACAGCCACACATAGCCTTGCGCGACTGCCTGCAGTACTGGATTGGGCGACAGCCGCATGATCGCGGTGATCACGCCAAGCACCACGCCCAGCGCCATCGCCAGCACCGTCATCACGATCGTGTTGACGAGGCCTGTCAGGATCGAACGCGCCGTCAGGAACCGCGCGACGTAACGCCATTCGATCTGGCCGTGTGCGAACGCCAGCATCACGTACCCAATCAACGCGATGATCGCCGCCGAGGCCACATAACGGCCCCAGTAGCGCCGCCGCACATGCACCAGATGCGAAATGTCGGTGACGTCCTCGCTCATCTCTGTCATCGGTTTCTGAGCCTCCGCGGACAGTGACGCCCGATCGTTGGAAACGCTTACCATGATGGCCCCCTGTAGTCGGCCGCCCACGCGCTCTGCCGGTCGATCGCGGCACGTAGCCGGGTGATCTGCTCTTCCACACGAGCTGGCGCCGTGCCGCCGTAGCCGCTGCGCGCGGCCACCGCCGCTTCGAGCGTCACGTGCTCCAGCACCGATGCCTCCAGCCGCGCATCCACTTGCGCCAATGTCGCCACCGACACGTCACCCAGCTCGATGCCCTGCTCCTCACACGCTCTCACCAGCGCGCCCGTGATCTCGTGCGCCTCGCTGAAGGGAATACCGCGCAGCGCGAGCCAGTCGGCCACCTCCGTGGCAAGCGTGAAGCCCAGCGGCGCCTGGCGGCGCATCTCGCCCACGTTCACCTGCATCGTGCGGATCATGCCTGCCATCGCCGGCAACACCAGCTCCAGCGTGTCGATGCTGTCGAACGCGGCGATCTTGTCTTCCGCCAGATCGCGGTTGTACGCGAGCGGCAGCGACTTCAGCGTCGCCAGCAGGCCGCCAAGATTGCCGATCAGCCGCCCTGCCTTGCCGCGCGTGAGCTCCGCGATATCCGAGTTCTTCTTCTGCGGCATGATCGAGCTGCCCGTCGCGTAGCCATCGTCCAGCACGACCCAGCCGAACTGACGCGTCGTCCACAGGATCACTTCTTCCGACAGTCGCGACAGATTCACCGACAGCATGCTCGCAATGAACACGAACTCCGCCACGTGATCGCGCGAGGCGACCGCGTCGATCGAGTTCTCGCACGGCGCGTCATAGCCCAACTCCACGGCCGACAGTTCCGGGCGCACGCAGATCGCCGAGCCCGCCAGCGCTGCCGCGCCCAGCGGCGAGCGCGCGCTGCGCCGGTCCCAGTCCACCAGACGATCGACGTCGCGGTAAATCGACTGCGCGTGCGCCAGCAAGTGATGCGCGAACACGACCGGCTGCGCCGGCTGCAGATGGGTAAAGCCCGCCGTCACACTGCGCGTGTGCGCATCGGCCTGTTCGATCAGTGCGTTCTGCAAATCGATCACCGCGTGCGCCAGCGTACGTGCCTTGTCGCGCAGGAACAGGCGCAGGTCGTTGGCCGCCTGGTCGTTGCGCGAGCGGCCCGCGCGCAGCTTGCCGCCGGTGGCGCCCAAACGTTGCGTCAATTCGCGTTCGAGGAACGTGTGCACATCCTCGTCATCCTGCGACGGGCCGATCTCGCCTGCAAGGTATTGCGCTTGCAGTCTGTCCATTTCGCCCAGCAGTTGCTGCAGTTCTTCCTCGGTCAGGATCTGCGCGCGGCGCAGTTCCTGTGCATGCGCGCGGGAACCGGCCAGATCGTAAGGCGCGAGCCGGAAGAAGCTCGGGTCCGAACGCGACAGCGCCTTGAGCGCCGCCGACGGCCCCGACTTGAAACGCCCGCCCCACAAACGCTCGATCGGTTCAGAAATATTCATCGCTGCCAGCCCTCAGTTAAGTTGACTCCACTGTACGTATCCAGTTTTTCTTCTTGTAGCGAGAATTAAATTCCGTTCAAATGAAATTTTTCTCAGCATCTCTTCCTGCCTCATGCGAAACCGTCTGCCACCGCTCAATCCTCTCCGTGCGTTCGAGGCCGCCGCGCGGCGCTCGAGCGTGGCCGGCGCCGCGCAGGAACTGCACGTGACCGCCAGCGCGGTCAGCCATCAGATCCGCATTCTCGAAGAAGCACTCGGCATTACGCTGTTCGTCAGATCAAAGGCGCGCGTGAAGCTGACGCGCGAAGGCGAGGCCTTGCTGCAGCCCGTCAAAAACGCGTTCGACATGATCGCCAACGCCGTGGTCAAACTGGACTCACCGGCGATGGCCGGCGATCTCGTCGTGTCCACGCCACTGCTGTTCACGTCGCGCTGGATGGCCCGGCACATCGGCGAGTTTCTCGACCGGTACCCGGCGATCAATCTGAAAGTGATCCCCTCCAACGACGACCGCGAGGTGTATTCGCCCGATGTCGACGTCTGCGTACGCTACGGAGAAGGCCGCTGGCGCGATCGTCACGTCACGCTGATTACGCATCCCGCGCTGTTTCCGGTTGTCAGTCCCGCCTTGATGAACAGTCCCAACGCGATCCGCAAGATCGGGGATCTCGCGGGCAAAGCGCTGTTTTGCGAGCACTCGGGGTCGTGGATGCGATGGCTCGCGCATGCGTCGGCCGACAAACTCGAGGGCATCAGGATTCTTGAAATCGGCAATGCGCATATCGGTATCGAAGCGGCGATTCACGGTCAGGGTGTAGCGCTAGGCGACAGTTTTTCGGTGCGGGACGACCTGATGGACGGCACGCTGATCCGGCCATTCAGCATCACCGTGCCGTCGAGACACGCGTATTACCTGGTGTCCCGGCAAGAGTTGTCCGATACGCCGCTCGTGTCGGCATTCGCCACGTGGCTGAGCGAGAACGTGGAATGACTCAGGTGCTTCAATGGTCCTTCACACCATTCATCGTGACCTGCTGAACCGCGCTCGATTGCAGGCCCCACTTCGCCACGATCGCACCGTATGTGCCGTTGGCGATCAGCTTGTCGAGCGCGGCGCGCACCGCATCGCGCAGCTTCGGGTTGGATTTCGCAAAGGCGATGCCTTCAGGCGAAGCCGCGAACGGTTCGCCAATCGGCTTGTAGGTGTTCGGTTCGAGCTTCATTGCGTACGGCAGGGTTTCGCTGCCCTGCACGCCCGCAACGATTCGCCCCTGCTTCAACTGCATACGTGCGGATGACGTGTCTTCCGTCCCCACCACCGTGACCGGCGCCTTGCCGACGCAGTTCTTCGCACTCCATGCTGCGGTGTCCGCCGGGAATGACGTGCTGCGGCTCGTGCCGACCGACTTCCCGCACAGATCCGCCGACTGCCGGATCTCGCCGCCCTGTGCGCCCGTCAGGATGTAGAACTGCGCGCCCGAATTCAGGTAATCGAGAAAATCCGCCGTATCGCGCCGCCCTGGCACATCGCTCAATCCGCTCAGCACCATGTCGACTCGCCCGGTAGCGAGCGAGGGCAGCAATTGTTCAAACGCCGACTCCTGCCAGTCCAGCTTGACGCCGAGTTGCTTTGCAATCGCATTACCGAGGTCGACATCGAAGCCGGTCAGTTCGCCGCTCTCCGGGTCTTTGTATTCCATCGGCGGATAGATCGAGTTGACCGCGACCTTGATGACTTTGGCCCTGGCAATCGAATCAGGCAACGCTTGCGCATGGGCAGCAGCGCCGAAGAGAAAGGTCGACAGGCAGACTGCCATCAAACGGGACGCAACGCGCAGCGGGTTCAGCTTGTACATGGAGACATACCTTTAAAGGATTGAACGCGTGTCATCAAAACCAATGGGTTTCCGTCACGGCCTGTCGCGCTATCGCAGCGCAGGTTGAGCCTCGGCATTACCGCCAAGCCACGGTAGAAGCGTCCGTGCGTCGGCGAGATTGTCCAGATCGAGTACTGCATCGGCAAGCGCGTTCGCCGACGTGTCGTCGAGCGCCATGGCGGCCAGGGCGTGGTACTTCGACAGCAAGTCCGCATCCGACAACGGATTGCGCGGATCGCCGAGCGGCGTGAGCACCTGCTGCGAGCGCGGCATCTCATCGGCGATCGTGAGCGTGACGATGGGCTCGTCCAGATCGGACATCGTCAGATCGACTTCGAGCGTGATGCGCTCCATCACCGCGGCCACGCGCGGATCGGTTCGTGCAGCCTCGAGATAAGCGGCAATCCCCGCGTGACCATAAACCAGCACCGAAGCAACCGCATACGGCAAGCTCATCTGCGACGAGGCCAGGTTGCGCAAATCGCGGCCACCGCACATGCCTTCGACGAATGCGCTCAATCTGACGTGCACACTGGAAAGCCTGTCCGGGTCACATTTGATGTCACGCAGCAGATCAAGCGTGGCATCGACTGCTGCATGCGTGCTGCGACACGACGCGTGCGGCTTGATCGAGCAACGCATGATCTTCCAGGTGTCGCCCAGTTCGTGCAGCAAGGCTTCGGGTTTCTGCGTGTCGGGAGCGAACGCGTTGAAGAAGCCGCCCCATACGTCCGCGAATACCTGCGTCGGGCCACTGACGTTTTCCCTCGCCAGCAATGCCGCCAGCAGTCCACCTTCAGCCGCGCGGCCGGTGTGCATGCGTTTCGTTTGCGACGCGTCGTGGATGAAACCCCATAGGCCGCCGCTGAAGCTGCCCGCATGGCCGAACGCCGCGCCGGTTTGCACGGCATCGAGTCCGAGGAGGCGCGCGCTTGCCGCCGCCGCGCCGAACACGCCGCAGGTCATCGTCGAATGCCAGCCGCGTGCATTGTGCGGCGAATATCCGCCGCACGCTTCGAGCACTCGCCTGCCGACGTCATAGCCGAGCACCACGGCCGCAATCAACGCCCGCCCCGACACCGGGCGCGGTGAGCACGCAAGCGCCGCGAATGCGGCGGGCAGCACGACGGCGCCGGAATGGTCACAGCCGCCCGAGTCGTCGAGTTCCAATGCATGCGCGGCAACGCCGTTGACGAAGGCCGCGCCGCGCGGGCCGAGCGACTGCCGCGTGCCCCACACCTGCGCCACGCCTGGGCCATCGCCGGACATGACCGCCCGCGCGCTGCGCGACTCCACGGCCAGGGCACCGGCCAGCGACGCGCCGAGCGTGTCGAGGATATGCCGCCTGGCTTTATGGACGACGGCAGTTGGCAGCGCGTCGTGGGGTACGCCGGCGACGAATGCTGCCAGTTGCTCCGACAGCGACAGATCACGCGTGCTCATCGTGCAGCCTCCCGATGCCGTGCAAAAACGTCGACAGGATGACCCGGCTCATTGCCGTCGACGTTCTCGCGCCACCAGGCGGCCACTTCCGTGCCCGTCGCGAACCACACGTCGTCATGCGAACGCATCTCCGCGAGCAACTCGCGCAGCACGTCGATACGCCCCGCCGTACCGATGAGTTCCGGATGCAGCCTCAGCACAAAGCACAAACCGAAGCGGCGGAACGCCGCGAAATCCTGCTTCCAGTTCGCCAGCACTTCCCGATACGAGGGAATCCGCGGCTGTCCGACCGGTACTGCGGGCGACAGGTTGTAGACGAAGTACGGTTCGTCTTCGAGTTCATAGTGAAGCGGCAGTTCGACCAGCGGCGGCGTGTCGCCGGCCATCACCGTGCCTGCCGTCGCGTCGGGCAGATGAAAATACGGCAGATCGTCGCCGCGCCATGAAGACGACCACGTGACCCCTTCGCTGCGAAGAAAGTCCGCGAAGCCCGGTGCCCAATTGCCGTAGAAGGAACGAAAACCCTGCACGCGCCGACCGAGCGTGTCGACGAGCGCTTGCTGACCTGCAAGGAACGCTTGTCGTTGCTCATCGAACGTGAGTGTGTCGAAGTTCTCGCAGCGAAATCCGCTCGTGCCGATTTCGTGTTGCTGCGCGTCGATACGGCGCAGCAAGTCCGTGTGGGTCTGGGCAACGCGTCCGGGCAAGAACCAGCTCGAGCGGACATCAAACTCGTCGAAGGCGTCGAGCACGCGATCCACGCCCCGTTTCGCGCCATAGCGCCAGACCGAAAGCGATTTCTCGCGGCCGGCGATACGCGGCTCCTGAGTCAGGATGCCGTGTTCGTCGTTGAAGTCGACCGTGACGACCACCGCGCAGCGCGCGTTGTGTGGCCAGTGCAGTGCATTCATGCGCTGAACTCCTGCGCGTGTCCCGACGTATTGCTATCGAGCCACCATTGCGCGACGTCGCGGCACGTGGCGAACCAGACGTCGCCTTGAGCGTGCATGTGGTCGATCAGTCGTTCAAGCAGCCCAATACGGCCGGGTTTGCCGGACACCTTCGGATGAAACAGCGTGGTCAGGCAAAGTCCGTCGCGATGCGAGCCGTCGAATTCACGACGCCAGTTGTCGAGGGTCGCGTCATAGCTTGCAATGCGGTCGAGGCTCGCCGGAAAATCCGGGTTGCGGTGATAGGCCAGCGACGCGTAATCGTCGAGCTCCCAGCGGCCCGGAATTTCGACCATGGGCTCGGCGATGCCCTCGGCGTACAGCAGATAAGGGCGATCGTCGCCACGCATCGAACTCGAATAGCGCACGCCGGCTTCCATCAACACGCGAATCGTGTCCGGCCCCCAGTCGCCCGATGGCGTGCGAAAACCAACCGGCTGAATGCCGAGATATTTGGCGAAGACTTCCGCTGAACGTTCCATCACCACGCGTTGGCCGTCGCGATCCAGGGTCCAGAAAGCCTCGTGCCGGTAACCGTGATAAGCGATCTCGTGGCCACCCGCGATGATCGCCGCACATTGATCCGGCCAGTTTTCGACCACCCAGGCCGGCACGAAGAAAGTCGCCGGTACGCGCCGCTCGTTGAGCATATCGAGCAGACGGCCAAGCGCGCGCCACGGGCCGTAACTGCCCAGGGTGAAATACGAAGGGTTGGTCCAGATCGAACCGTTGAGCATCGCATCGCCGGTCGGGCCGTCGAGATCGAACGCGAGCGCGACGCAGGAACGGTGTCCTTCCGGCCAGCGCGGCGCGGTCCGGAGCGGCTGGCGCTCGACATATTCCATGTGAGAAACGTTGCCCGGCTCCTGAGGCGCACTTGCACTGTATGCATGGCTTTGTGACACGGGCGTACCCTGGTGCGTGGGCAACGTGACGTTAGATCGGACCAAACGAAAACTCCCTTTAACGCATTGTTCGACACGGTATCGATCCGGTGCTTCTGCCCGCTACGTAAGGCAGGGCCGTTGCTCAGCGCGGGTGCCGTCGCACTCGCGGCGAGGTGCTTTCGGGTGTGGAAATCCGGACTCGCTGAAGGAATTTAAGAACGCCAATTTTCCAGCCACAAACGGTAAAATCTCATGGTTACCATGCGAGTTGTGCATAAATGAAGATCGAACGCTATCCTCCCTTCAACGTGCTGCAAACCCTGCTGGTGGTCGCCCGCTGCGGCAACTTCACGGCTGCATCGCAGCAACTGTTTCTCAGCCAAAGCGCGGTGAGCCGGCATATTCAACAGATCGAGGAGTATTTCGGTTGCGCGCTGTTCGTCAGGCACACCCGCATAGTCGTGCAGACTGCGGAGTGTCAACGGTTGGTGCCGATCGTCGAAGAGTTGCTGGCAACCGCGCGTCGTTCGATGCACATCACAAACTCCGGTGGCCAGACCATTACCCTGCGCGTCACGCCCACGCTGGCGGCGCGCTGGCTGCTGCCGCGCCTGACCGACTTCTACGCTGAAGTTCCAGGTACGCAGTTGAATATCGACACCGCATGGTTCCTGCCGACCAATTTCGGCGAAGGCACGCTCGACGCCGCGATCCTGTTCGGAACCGGCAATTGGGAGGGATTGGAAGCGACCTGTCTGATGCGCGAGAGATTGACGCCGGTCTGCTCGCCGCAGATCGCCAACGGCCCCCCCCCGCTCGTAGAACCAGAAGATCTGAAACACCACACCTTGCTGCATTCCAGCTTCGGCCGGCGAGGCTGGATCCTGTGGTTGCAGCAGGAGGGCAACCTCGCCGCGCATACGTATCGGGAGCAGGTGTTCGACACGCTGGACCTCGCATTCAGCGCCGCGGCACGTGGCTTGGGTGTAGCGCTGGGGGATCTGAATCTGGTCGAAGAGAATCTGACAAACGGCTCACTGGTGACGCCGTTCAAGCGCGTGGTGGAGACCGGAGCGGGATATTATCTGGTGCATCCGCCGCGCAATGAATATCGCGAGAAATTGAAGCCACTTCTTCGGTGGTTGCAGGCGAGCGTGGCAGCGTAATCAGCGGCAGCGTCGAAGCGCCTGACGGCAGATTAATACGCGTTGAGCCAACTATACGACAACGCTGCCAGTGAAGTCCGGCAGGTCGGCGACAACACTGTTGGGCAAGCTGACTTAGCCACTTGCACCAATTTCGCGTAGGGAAAAGCTGAATCTGGTTGCGCGTTCGGTCACGGGACGAAAACGAACGGCTTGTAGTTCACGCAGCAAAGCGCCAAAGCGGAAGCAACGGCATTAATGCCTGGTAGGCGAAGTGCAAGCGCGGCCCCACACTTGATTTCTCTTGCGCTCCCAAGCCTGTTAATCGTTTTAATAGGATGATCTCACTACTTTTAACGAGTAAAAAATGATCGGATAGTACGCCCCTGACTACCAAGGAGGCTTTGTCATGCGTATCTTTCTCACGGGTGCAACCGGATTCATCGGTTCGGCCCTCGTCCCCGAACTCATCAAAGCTGGCCATCAGGTGATCGGCATGACCCGCTCGGAAACCGGCGCCCAGGCGCTCGTTGCGGCGGGGGCTGAGGTGCATCACGGAGCCCTGGAAGATCCCGAGAGCTTGCGTAGCGGTGCCGCGAAAGCAGAAGGCGTCATCCACACGGCCTTCGATCACGACTTTTCAAGGTTTGTCGAGAATTGCGAAAAGGACAAGCGTGCCATCGCGGCACTCGGCTCTGCCCTCGCGGGCTCTGATCGTCCCCTCGTCATCACCTCCGGAACCGGGATAGGCAACCCTGAGTTCGGGCAGCCTTCAACCGAAGACGTCTTCAATATCAACCATCCCAATCCGCGCATCGCGTCCGAACTCGCAGGAAATGAGTTGCTGGAGAAAGGTGTCAACGTATCGGTGGTGCGGCTGCCGCAGGTTCACAACACGGTCAAGCAGGGACTCATCACGCCACTCGTCGCGATCGCTCGTGAAAAAGGTGTGTCAGCCTATGTGGGCGAAGGCCGTAATCGCTGGCCGGCGGGCCATTTGCTCGATGTGGCGCGTCTTTATCGTCTCGCCGTGGAAGCGAGTGAACCGGGCGCACGTTATCACGCGGTCGGCGAAGAAGGCGTCAGCAGTCGCGAGATCGCTGAGGCCCTTGGACGAGGTCTGAATCTGCCGGCTGTTTCCATCGCACCGGAAAAAGCGGCAGAGCATTTTGGGTGGATGGGGATGTTTGTCGGCATGGACTTTCCGGCTTCCAGCGCCCAAACACAGGCGCGACTGGGTTGGCATCCGACCGGTCCGAGGCTCATCGCCGATCTCAACGAAATGCGCTACGTTTGATTATCTTCGCTGGTGCGGCAGGGTTGTAGAATCTTGCCCGCGTCGGGCTGACATTCGACGTGGGGCATGTTTTCTTTTGCGGATGCATCCGCTACGCGAGAGGTTCTGCTGGGACCGACGGCGACCAAAGCTGCCGTCAGTTGTTACTATGCAGGTCCACCCCAGCGGGAGGAATCGCAGATACGCATCCTCCGTCGAGAGGACGTCATCCGTGTTCGATGCCAACCAGCCGCGCGTCCAGCCGCCGCGCCAGTGCTGCGCCGCCTTTGCGCATCACTGCATCGTGATTCCATTTGAAAACCGGTCGCAACAGCGGCGCCAATGCGTTCATCCATGTGCGGGTGGTATGCACGCGCCAGTCATAGCGAACCTCGGTAAGATTGCGTCCATCGGTCGAAAAACTCCACCGGCCGACGCCTTCAACATCGCCACTGGCTTGCCCCTCCAGCGCGATCAACGGGTCGACGCGCGTCACCCGCATATCGAACACGAGGCGATAGGGCAACCAGCCTTTCCACGTATAACGTTGCACAACACCCACGCCTTGATCGGAACCCGCCTCCAGCTGGTCCACGCGCTCGACATTATTCCACCACTCGGGCCAGCGCGCCGAATCCTGGATTGCCGCCCAGACTTCCTGCACCGGCGCATCGATGCGCCAGATGGTGGAAAAGCGGTATTCGACCGTCCGCAAGCTGCCTCCACTCTTCGTGTTCTTCTGGAGATTTTGTCAGATGCTCACCGCACTTGCCATTCGCGGCGAAACAGCACCGCTGTTTTCAATCCTCGATATCTCGTCGAGCCATCTGCAAAGCGTAAGACAGTTAGAGACAGCCGGTTGGGGCACGAAAACCCGACTTCAGGACCCGAAGCTTGGCTCCTCGCCCGGTCTGATCGATCACGGCGTATTGCGTAACAGCGTAGCGCACGATCTGAAACCCTCTCTCTCCTGCTCACCATTTCCAGGTCCTCCGATACGAGCGATAACCCGGCTTAAACGATGAGTTAAGCTTCTCCCATGGACATCCGCCAGCTCAAATATTTCGTTGCGATCGTCGACTGCGGCAGCCTGTCGAAGGCGGCCGAACAGCTTT
Organism: Paraburkholderia sediminicola; assembly: GCF_046026855.1. Taxonomy (GTDB): domain Bacteria; phylum Pseudomonadota; class Gammaproteobacteria; order Burkholderiales; family Burkholderiaceae; genus Paraburkholderia; species Paraburkholderia sediminicola_A. Next base: position 126,429 of record NZ_JAQQET010000012.1, read on the forward strand.
GTGTCGCTCAGCCTTCGCTCAGCCAGCAGGTCGCCGGACTCGAAATCGAACTGAAAGCGACGCTACTGCTGCGCAGCCATCAGGGCGTGCAGCCGACCGAAGCCGGTCGCGCACTCTATCTTCGCGCTCGCGACGTCCTCCGCCAGATGGCGCAGATTCCGCTTGCGGTGCGCGTGAACGGCACGGAGTCCGGTCAGGTCGCAATCGGTCTGCCGACCAGTGTCGCGGTGGTGTTCGCGTTGCCGCTGTTCGACTATGTACGGCGTCATTATCCCGGCATCCGCCTGCAGATCGTCGAAGGGATGAGCGGTTACCTTGCCGAACTGATGGCGAATGGCCGGCTCGACATGGCGATCCTGTTTCGCGAATCGGAAACGCGAGGCGTCTCGGTACATCCGCTTTTCGAAGAAAACCTGTTCGTGTTCGGACAGATCGATGGCATCGGCCCGGCGCAAGACGTACCGTTGCGCCAGCTCGCGAACACGCCCATGGTGCTGCCGAGCGCGGCGAACGGCTTGCGCGTACTGATCGAACGCGCCTTTGCGCGCGAAGGCGTCGACCCCGATATCGTCGGCGATGTCGACTCGCTCCCGACCATGCTCGCCATCGCGCGTCAGGGCGAGGTCGTGACGATCGTTTCGTCGGATGCGTTCGGGCGCAACACCGCGGACCAGCATCTGATCCATCGCCTTGTCGATCCGGAAATCAGCCGCCCCGTCGGCTTGTGTGTACCGAATGCGCTGCCCACCAGCGCCGCGTCGCTGGCGATTCAGAAGGTCGTCACGCGCCTCGTGGCCGAACTGATCGAAAGCGGCGTCTGGTCTGGCGTGCTGCAACGCAACGACGCCGGAACGGGGAAGATATAGGCGTCGCCTATACCCGGTAGCTCGAATCGGTATTTCACGCCGACTCTGCGTGCGTCTAAATTGTGGCCTTCGTAGTCGATAAAAGACGCTCGCAGAGAGCTCGAAGGAGACGCATGTACACCCAGATTTTCGATCCCGTCGCGCATTCGATAGGGGCTTCCGCGGCGTTCGCCGCCCTTCCCCTCCTTACCCTCTTCGTTCTGCTCGGCGTGCTGCGTTTGCAGGCGCGCTGGGCAGCGCTTGCCTCGCTCGCCGTCTCGATGGCGGTCGCGGTCTTCGTGTATGGAATGCCCGCTAGCCAGACAGCCAGCGGCGCGCTTGAAGGCGCCGCGATCGGATTCTTCCCGATCATCTGGATCGGCATCAATGCAATCTGGCTGTTCAAGCTGACGCAGGAAAGCGGCCACGCCGACGTGCTGCGGCGCGCGCTCGCCCGCGTCAGCGCTGACCAACGTGTGCAGGCGGTGTTGATCGCGTTCTGCTTCGGCGCGCTGCTGGAAGCGCTGGCTGGCGGCGGCGCGCCGGTGGCAATCTGTGCGGTGCTCTTGATTTCGATTGGCATCGAGCCGTTAAAAGCCGCAGCGGTTTGCCTGATCGCGGACACGAGCCCGGTCGCGTTCGGCGCACTCGGTTTGCCCATTACCGTGCTCGCCAAGATCACCCGTTTGCCGGTCCACGAGATCAGCGTGATGGTGGGACGGCAAACGCCGTTGCTGTCGCTCTTCATTCCGTTGATCCTCATATTTATCGTCGACGGACGGCGCGGAATAAAGGAAGTCTGGCCGCTCGCCCTGGTCACAGGGTTGGTGTTTGCGCTTGCGCAGTTTGCGGGATCGATGCTGCTGCCGGTCGAACTCGTCGATATCGTCGCCGCACTGATCTGCGCAGGTGTTTCCATCGTCTTCCTGCGTGCGTGGTCGCCGGCCGTGTTGCGCGCCGACCTCGCCGGCGCGGGAACGGCTGTTGCGAATTCCGGCGGTCAGCAGCGCCTTGAACCCAACCGCGATCTGGCGGGCGTGTCTCACAGTGCCGCCATGACGATGCCAATGCCGGGCTCGGCCACGCGTTTCCATCACGCGGCCGGACGCGGCAATGCACCTGCCGACTCCGCCCAGGCGCCCGATTCGCGCGCCGAGGTCCTGCGCGCGCTCGCGCCCTACGCCGCCGTGATTCTCGTCGTCGCGTCGACGCAGATCGGCTTTATCGGCCATGCGCTAGGCGTCATCACCTCGACGTTTGCATGGCCCGGTCTGCACGTCGTCGATCCGAAAGGCGCAGCCGTATCGGCTGTCAACGCCAAGTTCGAATGGCTGCTTTCCGCGGGTTCGATCGTATTGATCGCCGGTTTGCTGTCCGCGCCCATCCTTAAAGTCAGCGCAGCTGTTGCCACCCGGACCTATCTGAAGAACCTGCATGAACTGCGCTGGGCCGTCTTCACGGTGTGCTGTGTGGTCGGCGTGGCCTACGTGATGAACCTGTCCGGTCAGATCGTGACGCTTGGCATCTGGGCGGCCAAGGCGGGTCCGGCTTTCGCGCCGGTCTCGCCGGTTCTCGGCTGGTTCGCGACCGCGCTCACCGGCTCGGATACGTCCGCGAATGCGCTGTTCGGCATGCTGCAACTCACCACTGCGCATCACACTGGCCTGTCCGACATTTTGTTGACCGCGGCCAATACGTCGGGCGGTGTGGTCGGCAAGGCGATTTCGCCGCAGAACCTCGCGGTCGGCGCGGTGGCGGTTGGCATGATGGGCAAGGAAGGTGTGCTGTTCAGGCGCGTGGCCGGCTGGACCGTCCTGATGATCGCGGCCCTCAGCCTGCTCGTCTATCTCCAGTCCACACCGGTCCTGAGCTGGATGGTGCCGTAATCGACAACGTCACCGCCGCGCAGCAGGAAAAGATTGAACACCGGCTTTACGCATTGAAATACTGAGGATATGCAGAAGATGAACCATCCACTCAACGACATCACGGTCGTCTCGATCGAGCAGGCCATTGCCGCACCGCTGGCAAGCCGGCATCTGGCCGATTGGGGCGCGCGCGTCATCAAGATCGAGCGCCCGGAAGTCGGCGACTTCGCCCGCAACTACGACACCGCGATGGATGGCCTGTCGAGCCAGTTCGTCTGGACCAATCGTTCGAAGGAGAGCCTTGCGCTCGACATCAAGACCGATCGCGGACAGGAAACACTTGAGGCGCTGCTCGCTCGTGCGGACGTCTTTATCCAGAATCTGGCGCCCGGCGCCGCGCAGCGCCAGGGACTCGATGCGAAGTCTCTGGTTGCGCGTTTTCCGCAACTGATTGCCTGCGATATTTCCGGCTACGGCTCCAACGGACCGTATAGCGACAAGAAGGCCTACGACCTGCTGGTGCAATGCGAGACCGGCTTCCTGTCGATCAACGGCACGCCTGAGACGCCGTCGAAGTGCGGCCTCGCGATTGCCGATATCGCGACCGGCATGTATGCGCTGAACGGCATCCTGATGGGCCTGCATCAACGCGCGCGCACTGGCAAGGGCATGGCGTTCGAGGTCTCATTGTTCGACGCGCTGACCGAGTGGATGAGCTACCCGGCGTACTACACGCGCGGCCGCGGCGAGCCGGTTCCGCGTAGCGGCGCACGGCACGCGACCATCGCGCCATACGGTCCGTTCGCAACCGGCGACGGCAAGACGGTTTTCTTCGGTATCCAGAACGAACGTGAGTGGCTCAGCTTCTGCACAGTCGTACTGGACGATGCCGCTATCGCGGTTGAGCCGCGCTACGTCTCGAACTCGTTACGGGTCGCCAATCGCGAGGCGCTGGAACAGACGATCGAGCAGCGCTTCGCCTCATGGAGCAGCGCGGAAGTGCTGGCACGGCTGGATCGCGCGTCGATTGCGAACGGCATGATGAACGACGTCGAGGCACTGCTTGAGCACCCGCAATTGCGCGAGCGCAATCGCTACCGCAGTGTTGAAACCGAGAGCGGACCGCACGACATGTTTCTTCCGCCCGTTACGATCCCGGGGCTCGAACCGGTGATGGGTCCGGTGCCGGCGGTCGGCCAGCATACCGAGGCCATTCTCGCGGAAATCGAAGCGCACGCGCGCGCGCAACGGAGCGGCTCATGAATCGATTCGAATCCGATCCGAACCTGAAGCCGCGCACGCGTACGACACGCACGGTGCTGGCTGTGCCTGGGCATCGCATGAAGATGTTGCAATCGGCGGCGGCGTGCCCGGCCGATGCGGTGTTCATCGATCTTGAAGATGCCGTGCCCGTCGACAAAAAGGAAGAAGCGCTCAAAACAGCCGTACAGGCGCTCACCGAACTCGACTGGGGCGACAAAACCGTCGCGGTCAGAATCAACTCGAACGAGCGCGGCATCGACGAACATGAAGTCCGGACGCTGGTCGCCGAAGCGCCGCGGCTCGATTCAATCCTCATTCCCAAGGTGGAATCGACCGACGTCATTGCACAGACGCAGCGGCTGCTAGCCGCGCGACCTGAGTCATTCGCGCCGCTCGAGATCGAGGCGTTGATTGAGACGGCACGCGGTATCGTGAATGTCGACAACATTGCCGGATCGAGTGACTGGCTCACCGCCTTGCATTTCGGCGTCGGCGACTTTTCGGCGTCGATTGGCGCGCGCAACGTCGAGATCGGCGGCACCCACCCCGGTTATGCCGTCACGCTCAAGGACGAAGCGGGCAACTATGCCGCCACACCGCTCGACTTGTGGACGTATCCAATGATGCGGATTCTGGTCGCCGCGCGCGCTTTCGGACTGCGTGCGATCGATGGCCCATGTGGGGCGTTCCGCGATCCCGTGCTGACGCGGGCATGGGCGCTGAAAGCCGCGGCGATGGGCTATGACGGCAAGCAGGTCATCCATCCCGGGCAGATCGAGGCGACCCGTTCGGCATTTTCACCCACGGACGATGAAGTGCGTGACGCCCGCCGAACCGTGGAAGCGCTCGAAGCGGCACAAGCCGCAGGCCTTGCGGCCATTTCGCTTGACGGCAAGCTGGTCGATTTCGCGAACGTACGGATGGCGCAACGGATCCTTGCGATGGCGGAACGGGGGTAAGTAGAGCCCAGTAGCCGTTCAATTCGCCGCAGGGACTTTCGCGCTTTCAGCGCGGCATGCGCCTTTCATGCTCGAATAGAGCTGTTGCTCCGTGACATGACTTTGATAGGTGGTATCGATGCCTTCGTGCAGACGCTGCTTGTAATCGTCAGGCGCACGCATTGGCATGATGACGGCGTCGAGGCGCGCATGAGCTTCGCTCACGGGGACGCCGTCGTCGCGCCATTTCGCCGCGGCCGACGCAGTTTGCGCCACGAGATAGCATTTCTGCTGCTGCGACATCAGCGACAGCGCGGGTCCCATGCTGTCGTATTTCGCGGTCGCGCATCCCGTTAGAAACGTTGCGCCGACCAGTACCACCTGGAATCTTCTTTTCATTGCACCCCCCGGATTTCAGACGAACATTTCGATTACTTCCGCTGAATCGATCCTCTGAGCATCAACCATCCGATTCACCGGTGATTCAGTTCTCGTTCGTGTCTGGGTAAAGCGTAGCACACGGTAGGAAGGATCGGTTTCGGCCATGCGGTTCGCGTGGTACTTCCGGTTTCCAACTGGGTTCAGACCTGTATGTTTGCAGGATTGCAAAGAGCGCATGCGACGTGGTCTGCGGAAGACTGTAAATGCGACGTCGCCCTCTATGAGCAGCCTTAGGGCTTGTCTCTCTTTCCGCTTGGTAAACACATGCCCTCGCACTCGAGCCACGAGCGGAACAGCGCGACCAGATCGTCTTCAGATTTCCCGTCCGGAACGTAAGTGCAATAGCTCCGGGACGGCAGACGAGGACCGGCGAACGGCGCAACAAGCCGGCCAGCAGCAAGATCGTCTGATACAAGCGCAGTTGGTCCCATCGCGATGCCTATGCCGTCGATGGCAGCCTGCAGCGTCAGATAGAAGTGATCGAAGGTTAGAGTGGCAGCCGGCCGGAGTGCAGAAATCTGTGCCCTCGCCAGCCAGTCCGGCCAGAGTCGCGGCAGACTCGACGTGTGCAGCAACGTATGCTGCCGCATATCCTCAGGTATCCGAAGCGGTACGCGCTCCAACAGCGCCGGACTGCACACCGGGAGTCTCTCCTCGGACAGGAAAGGTCGCATCGAATAGCCATAGAACGTGTCCGGACCGCCCCGGATAATGACGTCATAGATCTCTTTCAGACTCTCCACCGGCTCGTTCGACGTCTCCACCTTGACGTCCACGTCGGGATGCCCGGCACGGAATTTCGCCAGTCTCGGCACCAGCCAGCGCAACGTAAAGGTCGCGGGTGCGTTCACGGACAGTGCCCGGGAGAGCGTTTCGGGGAAACCATATCGGGCGGTTGCCTGCGCGAGCTGCCCGAACAAGGGCCCGATTTCCGCCAGGTAGGCTTTCGCCGCCGGAGTCAGCACCACGCGCCGGTTGTGCCGTTCAAACAACGGTGCGCCCAGCCAGTCCTCAAGCAGGCGCACGTGCTGACTCACCGCACCGTGAGTCACGTGCAATTCCGCGGCGGCTTCCTTGAAGCTGCCTAGCCGGCCAGCAGCCTCGAAGGCACGCAATGCATTGAGTGGAGGCAATATCCGCTTCATTCGAAATAGTTTATCTAACGCGAATCAGCAATTTATCTGGTTTGTTGGGCCGTCACAAGATAGATATCCTTCTTGCTACACCCTTTCTTCGAAACCCGCATGCTGAGTTATACCGGCGGTCTCGTCCTCCTTGCCGCCGTGCTCCACGCGAGTTGGAACGCGATGCTGCATGGCAACCGCGACCGGTTCCTGTCCATGACGTGGATGAGCATCGCCATCGCAGCGGTCTCTACGGTCGTGATTCTGTTCACACCGTTGCCGGCCGGCGCGGCGTGGCCGTACATCGTCACATCGGGGCTCGTGCATATCGTCTACAACGTGACGCTTGTACGGTCGTACCGCCGCAACGATCTGGCGCAGGCGTATCCGATCGCGCGCGGCTCATCGCCACTGCTCGTCACGCTCGGCGCGGCGCTCTTCGCGCATGAGGCGATCGGCCCCATGCACGCTTTGGGGATCGCGATGATTTCGGGTGGCATCATCGCGATCGCGCTGGAGGGACGTCGTGTGTCGCGCGCGGGCGCACTGGCCGCGCTAACGACCGGCGCGACGATCGCGCTCTATACCGTGATCGACGGCATCGGCGTGCGCTTATCCGGCGGCGAGGCGCTCGCCTACACCGCGTGGATGTTCCTGTTCTATTGGCTGATGCCGGTGCTGTTCGTCGCGACGCGTGGGCTTGCGGCGCTGTGGGCGCCGGCACGGACTGCGCCAATGGCAATCGGCTCGTCACTCGTCGGTGGTCTCGTGTCGATCGCGGCGTATGGCATCGTGATCTGGGCGCTGCAGTCGGGCGCGATGGGTGCGGTATCGGCGTTGCGCGAGACCAGTGTGGTGTTTGCGGTGCTGATCGGGCGAATGCTTCTGCGGGAAACGGTCAGTGGCAAGCGTTGGCTCACGTGCGTGATCGTTGCGGGTGGGGCAGTTTGTTTGGGGCTTTGAGATTGCCTGAACCAGCATGCCGTCGGTCACCATGCCCGCCCACGATCACACTTGCGCGCAGCGAAATCAACCAGGGCGAAATCTTAACGTACATCCCCCTTTTTTAATGGCACCCCGGATCGCACGCAATCCTTAAGCTTGCGGCAGCCTGGATTTGAGTGCCTTCTTCGCCCATTCTAAATTTTCGTGAGGAATATCGACATGCCAAAGACTCCAGATCGCGCCCCGCAGGCGCCGCTCATTCTGATAACAGGTGGAAGTCGTGGTGTCGGCGCGGCGACTGCGCGGCTTGCTGCGGCACAAGGTTACGATGTAGCGATAAGCTTCGTCTCCAACGAGTCTGCCGCCCTCGCGGTGGCGGCTGACGTAGAAGCTGTAGGGCGCCGGGCTTTACCCGTGCGCGCGGATAGCGCGGATCCAGAGCAGGTCGCTCAATTATTCACCGCAATCGACCGGGCGTTTGGCCGGATCGATGTGCTGGTGAACAACGCCGCGGTACTTGCACCGCAGTCCCGGCTGGAGGATCTCGAATTCGAGCGGATGCGGCGTATTTTCGCGATCAACTCGATCGGCCCTATCCTCTGTGCACAGCAGGCGGTGAAACGGATGTCGTATCGTCACAACGGGCGGGGCGGCGCCGTGATCAACATCTCGTCGGCATCGGCCCGGCTCGGCAGTCCAAACGAATATGTCGACTACGCGGCGTCGAAGGGCGCCCTGGAGACATTCACTATCGGCTTTGCCAAAGAAGTCGCGCGGGATGGGATACGCGTCAACTGCATTCGCCCTGGGCACATCTACACTGACATGCATGCTAGCGGCGGAGAGCCGGGACGGGTGGATCGCGTCAAAGACTCGATCCCCATGGGAAGAGGCGGTCAACCTGAAGAGGTCGCGCGGGCGATCCTATGGCTGGCAAGCGCCGAGGCGTCCTTCATCACCGGCACGTTCCTCGATGTCACTGGCGGCAAGTGAGCAACAGGGTACGGCGCCGAGCCCTTCCCTCGACGCATCGTGCCAGGCATCTGCGCCCAGACGCTCTCGGCGACGCGCTCAACGCATGAAGCGCGCCGCAATCCAACACATCGTCAGACAGTCTCGCCTTGCAGCCGGAACACGTTGACGACGTCGCGTAGCATCTGCGCCTGCTCCTGCATCGATTGCGCGGCGGCAGCGGCTTCTTCGACCATCGCCGCGTTCTGCTGCGTCGTCTCATCCATTTGCGCAATGGCGACGTTCACCTGCTCGATGCCACGGCTTTGTTCGTCGGAGGCAGCCGAGATTTCGCTGATGATGTCGGTGACACGCTTCACTGCATCAACCAGCGAATGCATCGTGCCGCCCGCTTTTTCGACGAGCGCCTTGCCGTCGTCGACTCGTTCCACCGAATCCTCGATCAGGCTCTTGATCTCCTTCGCCGCATCCGAGCTGCGGCGTGCAAGATTGCGCACTTCGCCCGCTACGACTGCGAAGCCGCGCCCTTCTTCTCCAGCACGTGCCGCTTCGACGGCTGCGTTCAAGGCGAGAATATTGGTCTGGAACGCAATGCTTTCGATCACCGCAATGATGTCGACGACGCGTGCCGAACTCGCCGCGATATTTTGCATGTTCGCGACCACCTGCTGAACGACCTCGCCGCCCTCACCCGCGAGTTTCGATGCGCTGCGCGCCATCTGGTTCGCCTGCAATGCATTGTCGGCGTTCTGCTTCACGGTCGCAGTGAGTTGCTCCATGCTCGCTGCGGTTTCGCCCAGCGACGAAGCCTGCTCCTCAGTACGCGCCGACAGATCGAGATTGCCCGCTGCGATCTGCTCTGCCGCGACAGTGATCGTTTCAGTGCCGCCGCGAATGCGCCGCATCGCCTCAGCCAACCGGCTCTGCATGCGCTGCATCGCGAACAGCATGCTTTGCTGATCGTCGCGATCTAGTGCAACAGGACGAGACAGATCACCGCCCGCGATGGTTTCCGCCACGTGCGCAGCATAGGCCGGCTCGCCGCCGAGACTGCGTTTCACGTTGCGGATGATCAGCACAAGCGCGATCGTGCTGACACTGCCGATCGCAAGAATGGTGATCAGATAACGCAGCAGATCGGCGCGGAACGCTTCGTTGATATCGTTCACATAGACGCCTGAAATCAGATACCAATCCCACGCGTCGAAGCGTTTAACGAAGCTGATTTTCGGCACGTGGTCAGTTTTGCCGGGCAATCTCGCCATATAGTTGACAAAGCCCTGTCCTTGCGATTGCGCGAGCTTGACCATCTCGACGAACAGGAGCTTGCCGTCGGTATCCGCGTAGTGCGTAACGTCCTTGTTGCGTAGATCCGCGAGCGTCGGATGCATGATGACGACCGGTGTCGCTGTCGTGATAATCATGTAGCCATTGCCGGAATAGCGCATCACCGAGAGTCGCGCCATCGCCTGCTGCTTCGCCTGATCGAGCGTCAGTTCATGCCGGTCGACGAGCTTCGCGTAGTCGGCCACGATGCCGTACGCGGATTCGACTACGTTTTGCACTGCCGCCTTGCGCTCCGACAGCATCGTCGTGCGCGACTGCCAGGAGGCCCACCCGCCGAGACCCAGCAGGCCAAGCCACGTAATCAATAATGCAAGCCACAGTTTGGTATTCAAGCTGAGTCGGTTCACGCCGTTTTCTCCCTAGCCATCCATCGCCGGCTCAACCGCCAGGCTCAGTATCCAACCACTCTGGCGGCGCAACGAGTGCGAGAGCCGTCAGAGGGTTATCGCTGATTAACGGCACGGCGGCGCATTTCCTGAATCGGGAAACACCCGAACCGGACGATGCGCTGCCGCGCCCGGCTATCGATCGGCTTTTAATGAGAACGAGGCGTGAAGCTCGTGATTGTCAACAATCGGCGAATACGGCGGGTTACTACGCCGTTTTGAATCGCAGTAGCACTTTGCAACCAGGCTGGTTATCGCCGATCGTAATCTCCGCGTCATGAACCCGCGCGATTGCCGCGACGAGGCTTAAGCCAAGACCGTGTCCCACCGTTGCCTGCGCGGCCGCGCCACCGCTGCGATAGAAAGGCCTTAATACCGCTTCGCGCTCACCGGGTACCGCGGGGTACTGAAAAAAGCGTGGAATGGTTATGACTGCAGAGGTGCGATACGCCGGCTAGCGCATCGCACAGCATGGAATGGTTCTGCAGACCCGACCTTGAACGTGACCGCATCATGCGAAAACGCCATGTCGGTGCCGGGTCAGCGAACTTACGTTTCTAGATTCAGCGAAGAACAGGCAGGTCTGCCGGGGCAATCAACGGCTACTGAAGGTCGAACAAACGCCCATGATCGTGGAGAAGATCGCCATGCCGATGGGCTAGAAGCTGTGCCGGATACCGACGCGCACCACGACCTGATTCGGTGTATCCGACGGCGTAATGTTGTTGTTCGCCGCCATCGCCTGTGTGCCCACCGAGTTCGTCCCGCTTGCGTGCTGCCATACACCGCTCACGTATAGCAGCGTGCGCTTGGATAACAGATAGGTCGATCCAAGATTCACCTGTCCGTAGCGCGCTTCGCTCGCCCACGTATAGCTGTATGCCGCCCCCAGCAATAGTGCCGGCGTCACGTTGTACGTGTAGTTCCCTTCCAGCGTGTCGAAGTGCGCGTTGCCCCCCAGCGGCGTTGTTGTGGTACGCACCGCGTCGCTAAACTGCACGTTCGTGTACAACAGCCCGAAGTTCGATGCCCCTAACTGGTACTTCGCACCGCCGCCCACGATCTGCAGCGACGATGCCGTCGCATACCCCCTGTAGATCGGCGTCGTCAGCGGATTGGTGTACGCCGCGCCCGCCACCGGCGATGCGGACGCATTCCATACCGCCGTCGCCGGGTTGTTCACCTTCAGGTACGCCGCCGCCAGACCCAGTGGGCCGTTGCCATATGTCAGCGAGAAGTTCACCACCTGGTTGCGTCCCATCGACCCCGCCACGTTGCCGAACGCGTACGCGGCCCCCAGCCTGAACCCCGACAACGTCGGCGACAGATACTTCACCGCGTTGCTCAGGTTGAAGTCGCCCCACACGTTGTCCACGTCGCCCGCGTGTGCGCCCAGTCCGCCAGCGAACTTGCCTGCCGCCGACAGCGGCACCAGGCTTTCGAACAGCAGGTCATACTGGCGGCCCAGCCTCACCTCGCCGTACCGGTTGCTGCCCAGCCCCACGTACGCCATCCGGCCGAACAGCGCACCGTTATTGCCCAACGCGCCGTTGCTCGGGTTGAAACCGTTCTCCAGCCTGAAGAACGCACGCAGCCCACCGCCCAGATCCTCGGTGCCCGTCAGCCCCCATTTGCTGCTGCCCAGTCCACCCTGCGACATCGCATACGACGACTGCCCGCCCTGGTTGGTCGTGTACTGAAAGCCCTCGTCAACCACACCGTACAGCGTCACCGAACTTTGCGCGTGCGCCATGCCCGCCATCGCGCCACACGCCACCACTGCCATGACCTTCTTCATCGCTTCCCCCTATATCTGAAATGACCGTTGAAAGTTTTCCGACCGTTAATTAGTCATGCAAAGTGAAATCCCGGGCCCTGGGCATATCGAATCGCGATATGCCCCGCCCTTTCTTTCACCGTACGCGTATGGGTTGGCACCGGCATGCGCTGGCCCAACCAGGTCCTGCCTGGCCCCGGAATGCGCTTTCGCGAAGCGAAGCGCCCGATGCCTATTTCAGGCGGGTGTTTTCCAGGGAATAGCCCGACTGGAAGCTGAGAAACGCCGGCATGTTGGTAAAGCCCGTCACGTTCTGGCGAACCGCATAGCTCTGGTCGCGCCACATGAGAAAGAGAACCGGCGACAGGTCGAGCGCCCGGTCGACAAACTGCTGGTAGATCGTCGCTCGCTTTGCTGGATCAACCGTCGCGCGCCCCTCGTCGAGCAGACGGTCGATTTCCGGGTCGTCGAAGTAGGCAGAATTGGAAAGGCGCACCGGCACCTTGCCGCCGTAGTACACATTGCTCAGCCAGTCGGGATCCGTCACTTCGCCGACGTCGCCAATGATTGCGAGGTCGTAATCGCCACCGGCCACCTTGCTCGTGCGCGTCGTCCAGTCGGGCATATCGAGCTTGAGCTTGATGCCGATCTGCGCGAGCTGGGACTGCAGCACCACCGCGATCTTCGAGTAGAAGCTGTACTGCGACGTGGCGACAAGCCGCGCTTCGAATCCGTTCGGATAGCCGGCTTTCGCCATCAACTGCTTCGCCCGCGCGATATCGACCTTGTAGAAGTGCTTCTTTGCGTCCGCGTAGCCAAGATAGCCCTGCGGAATCGCCAGCCCCCAGATCGGTGTGCCCACGCCGTCGAACGCGGTCTTCACGATGGCGTCGCGATCGACGGTGTACGCGATCGCGCGCCGCACGTCCGCATTCGCGAACGGCTTGCTATGCATGTTGAAAACGATTCCCATGAACGGTCCGAGTGTGCGTTCGAGCCGAACGTCCGGGTCCTTCTGCAGTTCTGCGAGCGAGCGCGACGGCACGTAGTCGATGATGTCCACATCGCCCGATTTAATCGCGTTCACGCGTGTATTCTCGTCGCTGTAGAAGTTGTAGACGATCTCGTCCACATACGGCTTGCCCTTCTTGTAATAGCCGTCGAACTTCTGCACGACCAGCTCGCGCCCGCGGGTCCAGCGCACGAATTTGAACGGCCCCGCGCCGATCGGCGTCGCCGTGCCCGCGTCGTCCTTGTGCTTCGCGAGCCACGCGGCCGGCACGATCACCGCCTCAGGCAGCGCGAGGTAATGGATGAACGACACCGAAGGCTGCTTCAGCACAAACCGTATCGTCCTCGGATCGATAACGTCGATATGGTCGACGATCACAAACTGGTTGCGAAACGACGCCGTGCTGTTGGGCGCCATGATGTGGTCGAAGGTGGCTTTTACGTCGGCGGCCGTGACAGTCGACCCGTCCTGGAACTTCGCGTCGCGCAGATGGAACGTCAGCGTCCTGCCGTCCGGGCTCAGTTCGTAGCTCTGGGCCAACTCAGGCGACAGCTTCCCGTCGACCCCGTAGTTGACGAGCCCGCGAAAAATCGCCAGCTTCACAGTACGGAAGGTGGTGCCGGTCATGATGAACGGGTCCATCGTGCTCGGCTCGCCGGATAAACCGAAGTAAAGCGTGTTGCCCGCGGCGTGCGCCGCGCCGGTGCCGCACAACCCTAACGATAAAACCATCAGCGTGACGTATAGAAGTCTTTTCATTGCACGTTCATCCTGGTAGCGGGTTTAGGGACGTTCATGACTTGCTGAGCCGCGGGTCCAGCAGATCGCGCAGACCATCGCCAACGAGATTGATCGACAGCACGGTAAGCGCGAGGCAGAGCGACGGCCAGAAGAGGTACATCGGGTGCTGCGAGAGGTAATCCTGCGCGGCGCCGATCATCTGCCCCCACGACGGTTCGGGCGGCACGATGCCAAGCCCGAGAAAACTCAGGCCGGATTCCAGCAGGATGGCTTCGGCGACCGTCAGCGTGGCCTGCACGACGAGCGGCGAGAGCACGTTCGGCAGCACGGTGACGCCCACGACGCGCGGCCACGTCGCACCCATCGCGAGCTCGGCCTGCACGTACTCCTGTTGCACGACGCGCACCACCGCCGACTGCGAGACGCGTGCGAAATGCGGCACGTAGACAATTCCGATCACGATCGCGAGGCTGCCGATGCCGCTCGGCCAGAAGCCCACCGCGAGCAGCGCAAGCAGGATCGGCGGAAAGCACAGCAGAATGTCGACGCCGCGCATCACGAAAAACGCCAGCGGCGCCGGACCATACCCGCCTGTCACGCCCAGCGCGGTGCCGAAAAATGCAGCGAACAGCGTGGCGCCGAGCGACACGAGCACCGTTGGCCGGATCCCGACAAGCAGGCGGCTCAGCAGGTCACGCCCGAGCTCATCGGTGCCGAGCCAATGCAGCGCCGACGATCCCTGATTCACGGCGCTCTGATCGATCAAATAGGGGTCGCAGGGCGCCAGCACACGTCCAAAGATCGCGACGAGCACAACGAGCGCGACAACGACGAGACTCGCGCAGGTCGCCGGGCGGCGGCACAGTTGCAGCAGGGTGCGTTTGCTCATGTCCGTTTGCGTCGAATGCGCGGATCGAGCAAGCCATTCACGAGATCCACGCCAAGGTTGATCAGGATGTACAGCGCGGCAATGGTCAGGACGCCACCCTGCACCAGCGGATAGTTGCGCTTCGAGACGGCATCGACGAGCAGCGTGCTCAGCCCCGGCCAGTTGAACATCGCCTCGACCAGCACCGTGCCGCCCATCAGATTGCCGAGCTGCAGGCCGACGATCGTCACGATTGGAATCGCCGCGTTGCGCAGCACGTGCCGCCACACGATGCGGCGTTCGGGCGTGCCCTTCGCGCGCAGCGTACGGACGAAATCGCGGCTCAGAATGTCGAGCATCGACGAGCGCGTCATGCGCGAAATCGACGCGGACAATCCGAAGCCGAGCGTGAATGCAGGCAGGACGAGGCGGCGGAAGTGCTCGAGCGGATTGCGGGCGATATCCATGTACCCGCTCGACGGCAGCCAGTGCAGATGCAGGCTGAACAGCACGACGAAAAGCGCGCCGAGGATGTACACCGGTACCGACATGCCCACGGTCGAAACCGACGTCGAGACCGCGTCGATCGGTGTGCCGCGCCGCAGCGCCGAGACGATGCCAAGCGGCACGCCGATGACGATCGCGATGAGGATCGCGGCAAGCGCGAGTTCGAGCGTGTTCGGCAGGCTGCTGCGGATATAGTCGATGATCGGATAGCCGTCGAACACCGAGTGGCCGAATTCGAAGTGCAGCATGTCGCGCAGCCAGTGCACATACTGCGTCAGCACCGGTTGATCGAGGCCGAGCTTGCTGCGCATCGCGGCGATCGCCTCCGGCGACGGATCGCTGTTGGTGCCGAGTAGCAGCCGCACCGGATCGCCTGGCATGACGTACATGAGCGAGAACACCAGTGTCGCGATGATGTAGAGCTGAACGAGCGCGGTGAACAGCTTGCGCGCGGCCAGCATGGCGAACGAAGTGAGCCTGCCTTTCATGACTGGAATGCCTGCGTGAAGGGAGCCGGCCGAACCGCGCGCGGCACCGCGCCGAGCAGCATCTTCGTATAGTCGTGCGCG
The DNA here is from genome assembly GCF_046026855.1 of Paraburkholderia sediminicola. Classification (GTDB taxonomy): domain Bacteria; phylum Pseudomonadota; class Gammaproteobacteria; order Burkholderiales; family Burkholderiaceae; genus Paraburkholderia; species Paraburkholderia sediminicola_A. The sequence continues at coordinate 142,032 of NZ_JAQQET010000012.1, forward strand.
GGCGCGGCGAAGATCGCGTCGGCCGATCCGGTTTCGACGATCCGGCCGCCCTGCATTACGGCGATCGTGTCGCTGACGTGTTCGACGACGGACAGGTCGTGCGAGATGAACAGGTAGGTCAGGTCGAACTCGCGCTGCAAGTCTTTCAGCAGATTCAGCACTTGGGCCTGCACGGAAACGTCCAGCGCCGACACGGCCTCGTCGCAGATAACGAGCGCCGGATGCAGCGCCAGTGCGCGGGCAATCGCAATCCGCTGGCGCTGACCGCCGGAGAACTCGTGCGGATACCGCCCGAGCGCGCTGCGTGGCAGGCCCACGCAATCGATCATGCGTGCGACGACCCGCGCGCGTTCCGATCCACGGCCATTGACGACGAGCGGCTCCGCGATCAGTTCCTCGACGGTTTGCCGCGGATTCAGGGAACCATAGGGGTCCTGGAACACCATCGCCATATCGCGGCGCGCCTGGCGCAGCGCCGGGCCGCAGAGTCCGGCCAGATCCTGTCCGTTGAAAACGATGCTGCCGGAGTCGGATGCGATCAGCCGCATGATCAATCGCGACAGCGTCGACTTCCCGCAGCCGGATTCGCCGACGAGGCCCATCGTCGTACGGAACGGAATGTCGAAACTGACATCGTCGACCGCACGGAACGCGCGGCTGGGCGAAAACATGCCGTCGCGCATCACGTAGGTCTTGCACAGATGCCGAACGGACAGCAACGGTGAGCGCGTGTCGGCCCTGCGCGGCGGCGCCGGTTCGGCCGGCACCGCATGCGGCAGCGGGCGGGCGTCCGGGTGCACAGCCATCGAACCGGTTTCTTCGCCGTCCACGGCATCAAACGCCGTCTCCACCGTCGGCAGCCGGTCGCGGCGATCGCCGAGCGACGGCATCGCGGCAATCAGCGCGCGCGTGTAGTCGCTCTTTGGCGCCGCGAACAGTTCGGCCGTGGTCGCCTCTTCCATCTTGACGCCGCGATACATCACAACAACGCGATCGGCCACCTCGTAGATCACGCCGAGATCGTGCGTGATCAGCAGAATCGCGGCGCCGACCTCGCGGTTCAGGTCGCGCAGGATCTCGAGCACCTGTTTCTGCACGGTGACGTCGAGCGCTGTCGTCGGCTCGTCCGCGATGATGATCTGCGGCCGGCACGCCACCGCCATCGCGATCATCACGCGCTGGCACTGCCCGCCGGAAAGCTCGTGTGGGTATGACTTCATGCAGCGCACGGGATCCGCGATGCGTTCCTTGCGCAGCAGTTCGACGCCGCGCCGGTACGCTTCAGCGCGGCTCACGTCTTCATGCAGACGGATCGCATCGACGATCTGGTCCCCGCAGGGGAATACCGGGTCGAGCGACGACAGCGGGTCCTGAAACACCATCGATATGCAACTGCCCCGCATCTTGCGCAGCGACTCCGCGTCGAGCGCAAGCAGATCGGTGCCACCGATCCTGATCGCGCCGTCGGTCACTTTCGCGTTCGGCGGCAGCAAGCCCATGATACCGAGCGACATCAGCGTCTTGCCACTGCCGCTTTCTCCGACGAGCCCGACGATCTCGCCCGGCCGCACCGAGAGCGACATGTTCTTCACTGTCGGTCGCAAGCCCTGCTTCGTCTCGAACGCAATACATAGGTTTTCGACTTCCAGCATGGGATATCCCCGGTAGCCGTTCAACGAATCGGAGTCGCATTGCCTGGCGCGGCACAGGCCACGCCAGGGGGCCTCGAGAAAGCGGATCGCCAAGGACAGAGCGCGATCCGCCACCTCTCATCGATGAAGCATTGTGATCACTTTGCGTCATACTTGACAGAAAACTGATCACAATCAATCTCGATGAAGCAGACACTATCACGGTGAATTTAAGTTTCAAAAATGTTTCTGCCGCTGTTCTATCGGGATTTATCCGTAAATTTTCGATGCTCCACCCAAAATACCAGGGAAAACCCCAGCATAAATAATCGATCAAATTCTTCCACCAAAAATTATCATTACTCCCACAATCAATCACGTTGGTGAGCGAACATGAACGACCGACCTAGCCGCGTCGTCCTGATCTCCGGTGCGACCCGGGGCACCGGGCTTGCCGTTGCGAAGGAATTTCTGGATCACGGCGGTTCGTTGAGCCTCGGCGCGCGCTGGTCGTATTGCCGAACAACGCTGCCGTGGCCGAACTGCTGGTGAACTGCCGGCTGGAAGACACGCTGTAATCCCTGGATGCCCGACATCGCCAACCCAACAGGAGCAACATGAGCAGGATCATTCCGGACCCCATCGCGACGAACACGACGGCGTTGCCACGCGACGCGGACGTTGTCATCATCGGCGGCGGCATCATCGGCGTCAGCACCGCGCTGTACCTTGCGCAGCGCAAGGTTCGCGTCGTACTGTGCGAGAAAGGCCTGATCGGGGCGGAGCAGTCGTCGCGCAACTGGGGCTGGGTTCGCCAGATGGGCCGCGACGCGGCGGAGATCCCGCTGTCGGTCGAAAGCCTGCGTCTGTGGCGGGAATTGCAACCGCGCTTCGGCATCGACACGGGCTTCCGGGAAACCGGCATCACCTACCTGTGCCGCACCGAAACGGAAATGAACGAGTATCGCGAGTGGATCGGCTCCGCGAAGCGCTTCGACGTGGACACGAAGATGCTCGGGAGAGCTGAACTTCCTCATTACGTACCCGGTGTTTCCGGCGATTTCATCGGGGGGATGTATACCGCTTCCGACGGCCGCGCCGAGCCGCTGATGGCCGCGCCCGCGATCGCGCGAGCGGCACAGGCGGCAGGTGCGCACATTGCCACCCGTTGCGCGGTGCGCGGCATCGAGCGCGAGGCGGGACGCGTGAGCGGCGTCGTCACCGAGCACGGCGAGATCCGCTGTTCGTCGGTCGTGCTGGCCGGCGGCGCGTGGTCACGCCTCTTCGCGGGCTCGTTCGGCGTGCCCTTGCCGCAGCTCAAGGTGCTCGGCAGCGCCGCGCGCATTGCGCCGATCGAAGGCTTAACGAGCATGCCGGTCGGCGGCGATCACTTTGCGTTCCGCCAGCGGCTCGACGGCGGTTTCACCGTGGCGATGCGCAACACGACGCTCGTGCCGATCGTGCCGGACAGCTTCCGGTTGTTCTCCGATTTCTGGACGCGGTTTCGTCATGATCACCGCGAGGTACGCCTGCGCATCGGCAAGCGCTTCATCGACGAATGGCGGATGCAGCGGCAATGGTCGCTCGATGCGATCTCGCCGTTCGAGCAGATGCGCATTCTCGACCCGGCACCCTCCGAATCGACCATCCGCGCCGGCCTCGCACATCTCGCCCAGGCGTTCCCGGCGTTCGCCGGCGCCCGCGTGCTGCAAACCTGGGGCGGGTTGATCGACGTGACGCCCGACGCGGTGCCGATCATCGGCCCACTCTCGACCCTGCCCGGCTTCTTCATCGCAACCGGTTTTTCCGGCCACGGCTTCGGCCTTGCTCCCGGCGCCGGCCAGATGATGGCGCAGATGGTGATGAACGAAACGCCGACGGTCGACCCCGCACCGTTCCGCTTCGAACGGTTCAACCGCTTTCCGGCTGCCTCGCTGCAGGCGGCCTAACTTCTGACACAGGATCTGACGACATGGCTTGGCGAATAGGTGTTGATTCGGGCGGTACGTTTACGGATGTCTGCATGTTCGACGATGCGACGGGCCGTCTCAAGATCTGGAAGGTGCCCTCAACGCCGGCGGACCCGTCGCTGGGCATCGCCAACGGGGTGATCGAGGGCTTGAAGACGGTCGAGGCCAAGGCCGGCGAGATCGTCTTTCTCGGTCACGGCACGACAGTCGCGACGAACGCGCTGATCGAGTTGCGCGGCGTGAAGACCGGACTCGTCGTCACGGACGGCTTTCGCGATCTGCTTGAAATTGGTCGCCAGAAGCGCCCGAGCCTTTACGACATGAACGCCGAAAAGCCGGAAGCGCTCGTCACGCGCGATCTGCGCATCGAGGTCAGGGAGCGGCTGCGCGCGAACGGCGAGGTCGAACTCACGCTCGACGAGGACGGCATTCGCGCCGCCGCACGCAAGTTCGCGGACGCCGACGTCAAGGCGGTCGCAATCTGTTTCATCTACGGCTTTCTCAACACCGCGCACGAGCAGCGCGCGCTGGAGATCGTGCGCGAGATGCTGCCTGACGTGTTCGTCAGCGCATCGCACCAGGTCGCGCCGGAGTTCCGCGAGTACGAGCGCTTGTCGACCACCGTGGTCAATGCGTATCTCGGCCCGATCATGCAGCGCTACATCCAGCGTCTGCAAGCCCGCTTCGACGAGCTCGGCCTGCGCGTCGCGCCGCAACTCACGCAGTCGAACGGCGGTGTGATCGGCTTCGAGACGGCCGCCGAACTGCCAGTGCGCACCGTGTTGTCGGGACCGAGCACTGGTGTTGTCGCCGCGCAGGAGATCGGCCGGCTGGCCGGCTACGACAACGTCATCACGTTCGACGTCGGCGGCACGAGCAGCGACGTTGCATTGCTGCAAGGCGGCCACTGCGCGCTGACCGGCGAGGCGAACGTGCACGGCTATCCGATCAAGGCGCCGATGCTCGACATCCATACGGTCGGCGCGGGCGGCGGTTCGATCGCCTATGTCGACAGCGGCGGCCTGCTGAAGGTCGGCCCGCGCAGCGCGGGCGCCGACCCCGGCCCGGTGTGCTACGGCCGGGGTAGCGTCGAGCCGACCGTCACCGATGCGAACATCGTGTTGCAGACGCTGAACCCCGTCGAAATTCTTGGCGGCCGGATGAAGGTGCGCCGCGATCTCGCACTCGAGGCGATGCAGCACCTTGCCGATCAGCTCGGCATCGGCGTGATGGAAACCGCCCAGGGCATCGTGTCCGTGGTCACGGCGAACATGGCGAAAGCGATCCGCGTGATCAGTGTGCAGCGCGGCCACGATCCGCGCGACTACGCGCTGATGGCATTCGGCGGCGCCGGCCCGCTGCATGCGGCGCGTCTCGCGCAGGAACTCGACATGAAGCGCATCGTCGTGCCGCTCACGCCGGGCGCGCTGTGCGCGCTCGGGCTGCTGCTCACCGATCTGCGCGCCGACTTCGCGTTGAGCCGCGTGCTGCGTCTCGCGCCGGAATCGCTCGATGCGATCGAACAGGGCTTCAGGACACTCGGCGCCCAGGCGCAAGGCTGGTTCGCGCGCGAAGGCATCGAGGCCGACCAGCAGTCGACAACCCGCACGGCCGACATGCGCTATCTCGGGCAGAACTACGAGCTGTCGGTGCCGGTTCCGGTTGGCCCCATCACCGAAGCGACGCTCGCGCAGCTCGCCAGCGGCTTCGAACAGGTGCATCGCCAGCGCTTCGGTTTTGTCGCTGAAGGCGAGACCATCCAGTTCGTCACGCTGCGTGTGGAAGCCGCCGGCCGCGTGAAAAAAGCGCAGTTCGCCGCCGCGCCTTCGGCGGGCCCCGACGCGAGCGCCGCGCTGATCGGCCGGCGCGAGGTGTACATGGAGGAAGCCGGCGCCTTCGTCGATTGCCCGATCTATTCGCGCGACAGGCTGCTCTGCGGCCACACGTTCCGGGGACCGGCCATCGTCGAACAGATGGACGCCACCACCGTCGTGCTGCCGGACATGAACGCCACCGTAGATCCGTACCTGAACCTGATCCTGGAGATCGAAAAATGAGCGCGACACCGTATATCGATCCGATTACCGTCGAAGTGATCGGCAGCGCCCTCGCGTCGATCACCGAAGAAATGGGCGAAGCGCTCGTGCGTGCGAGCTATTCGACGAACATCAAGGAACGGCGCGACTGCTCGACGGCGCTATTCGACCGCACCGGCAACACGCTGTGCCAGGCCGAGCACATTCCGATGCACCTCGGTAGCTTCCTCGAAACGATTCCGCACATCACGCGGCGCTTTGCGCGCGACCAGATCCGCCCCGGCGACGTGTTCATCGGCAACGACGCGTATGAAGGCGGCGGCACGCACCTGCCCGACATCGTGCTCGCGGAGCCGGTGTTCTACGACGGCGAGCTCGTGGCGTGGGCGCTCAACACCGCGCACCACTCCGATTTCGCGGATCGCGGCCACGCCCATATTTATCAGGAAGGTCTGCGCATTCCGCCCGTCAAGCTGTACCGCGAAGGTGTGCTGCAGAACGACGTGCAGGAGCTGATCCTGCTGAACTGCCAGGTGCCGCATGAGCGCGTGTCCGATCTGCGCGCGCAGATGTCGGCGAACCGGGTGGGCGTGCAACGGATGCAGGCACTCTGCGCGAAATACGGCGCCGGGCGCGTGCAACAGGCGGGCGACGCGTTGCAGGATTATGCGGAGCGCAAGATGCGCGCCGGCATCGCGGCAATTCCCGACGGCACCTATCGTTTCAGCGACCGTTTCGACAACCTGCAATTCGATGGAGAACTCGAGTTGAGCGTCGCCATCACGATCGAGGGCGATGAGATGCGACTCGTATTCGACGCGCCCCCGCAGATGCGCAACGGCTTGAACGTCATCTATACCGGCCTGCTCGCCACCTGCTACTACGCGGTCAAAGCCGTTGTCGATCCGACCGTCCTGCCGAACGCCGGACTCGCGCGGCCGATCCATGTCGAAGCGCCGCAAGGCTCGCTGCTCAACTGCAGCCATCCGGCCGCGGTCAACAGCCGTCTATCGGCGTGCCAGCGCGTGGCTGACATGGTCTACGGCGCGCTCGCGCAGGCGCTGCCGAACAAGGTGATGGCGGCCGGCAACGGCTGCTGCGCGGCGGCGATCTTCAGTGGCACCCAGCAGAACGGCAACCTGTGGGTCTACCTCGAAACAATCGGCGGCGGCGGCGGCGCGCGTCCTGCATCGGACGGATTGAGCGGCATTCACGTTCATCTGACCAACACGTCGAATCTCCCGGTCGAAGCACTTGAACTCGAGTATCCGCTGACGCTGCTGCGCTACGAGCTCGTCAACGATTCGGCCGGCGCGGGCGCCTGGCGCGGTGGCATGGGGCTGCGCCGCGTATACCGCGCCGAAGCCGCCTGCCGGATCGGCGTGGAGACTTCGCGTTTGCTCTCGCAGCCGTGGGGCCTCGAAGGCGGCGGCATGGCGCAGGGCTCCGCGTGCGTCGTGAACGGCCAGCCGATGTCGGGCAGGACCACACCGCTCAAACCCGGCGACATTGTCGAGATCGTGACGCCCGGAGGCGGCGGCTATGGCGCGCCGTCGGGCCGCCCGCCCGAGCGGATCCAGCGCGACCTGCTCGAAGAACGCATCACCCCTGAGTTCGCCCGCCGCGCTTACGGCGACCTCGTCACGCAACCGGGCTAACGCCCGTCCCATCATCCCAACAGGAGTCGCAACGATGGAATCCCCGCAGGTCATCAAACTAAAATCCGGCAGCCTCTACGAAGACAAACTCAACTATTCGCGCGCGGTCGTGGTGGACAACTGGATACTCGTCGCCAATACGGCCGGCCGCAACTACCGTACCCGTGAAATCTCGAACGACGCGGCCGAGCAGACCCGGCAATGCTTCGCAAATATCGAGGGCGCGCTGAAGGCTGTGGAATCGAGCCTTGCCGACGTCGTGCGCACGCGCGTCTCAGTACCGTATCTGGAGCACAAGGAGGCGATCATGAGCGTCATCGCGGAGAAGTTTCGCGGCGTCGATCCAGCCAGCACGATCACCGCGACGCCGCTCGCCGGCCCGGAGTATCTGGTTGAGATCGAGATCACCGCGTATCGTGGCGCCGGCGCGACGAAGGCGACCAATCTGAGGATCAGCCTTTGAGCGTCGCCACGGCCGGCGCGGGCCGGGCTGCGACACGGCGGCCCGGCCCTTCTCCCCTGTGTCTGTCTGTACCTGCTCACCGAGCGAACGCGCACTTCGTGTATCTTCGCGGGACTGAAACTGAATGAAGATGCCCGAGGAGAATAGAAAGATGGCAAAAACGCCCAGCGACCCGACGACCGGCGGCAAGACCGCACCCGAGGACCGCCCCGCGGCAATGCCGGAGGACATGATCCAGGCCGAGCGCCAGCACCGCCTTGCGGACTGGTTCGAGCACAACGTCGGCGGGTCCAATCAGGAACTGGCGCGAATCTTCAACGCATCTGTTTCCACGATCCGGCGCGACCTCGACGCGCTCGCCGCACAGGGCGTCGTGCGGCGCACGCACGGCGGCGCAGTGCTCATCCGGCAACGCGCAACCTACGAGCCGTCGATCGACGAAGCCCGCGGCACCGCTGCCGAGGAAAAACATGCGATCGCGCTCGAAGCGGCCACACGGCTCTCGGACGGACAGAGCATCCTGATCGACACCGGCTCGACCATGCATCATTTCGCGCAGGCGGTCGCCGAGCTGAAAATCTCGCTGACGGTCGTGACGAGCGACCTGCTCGTCGCCAACATTCTGACCGACAAGGCGCACGTCAAGCTGATCGTGCCGGGCGGTCAGTGCCGCCCGCGTGCCTATACGCTGCTCGGCGAGCCAGGCCTCTCGTTCCTGCGCGATATTCGCGTGGACCAGTTCTTCCTGTCCGCGCAGGCGGTCGACGACCACTGCGTATCCGACACCTTCCTCGAACTGGTCACGCTCAAGCGCGCAATGATCCGTGCGGCCAGCCAGACAACCCTGCTGATCGACAGCAGCCGCTTCGCCGGGCGCGCCATTCACAGCATTGCCGAACTGGACGACATTCACGAGATCATCACCGACGACGGACTGGCGGACAGCGAATACCAGCAGTACCGGCAACTGCGGGTGAAGATCACGCGCGTGCCGATGAACGATGCCGCCAGCCCGCCTTCCACCGGCGGCGCACTCCCCGACCCCGCATAAAGATCCGGCAAACCGGTCCCCCGGACAACGCCATCAGGGGTAAGCCGGGGAGGCAGCACGCGTCGTGCTGCCTCCCGGCGCTCAATCCGCTGCGCCGGTGATCTGCAGTCCCTTCGTTTCACGCAACGTCCAGAGCGCGACAGTCGAAAGCGACGCGAGCCCGATGCCCACCACCATCATCGACCACCCCAGTCCGTCACGGCCCGCCATGAAACCGATCAGCATCGGCCCGAACGACGCGATGCCGCGCCCGACGTTATACGTAAAGCCAACGCCCGCGCCGCGCACGGCGGTCGGAAACTGCTCGGAGAGAATCGCACCGAGTCCGCCCGCCGACGACGAAATACTCATGCCGACGAGAAACACCAGCGCATAACCCATCGCGGTCGACTGCACCGGCGTGTAGAGAAACGCGGCAATACTCACAATCGAAAACAGGAACGTTGCGGTTTGCGTAGGACGGCGGCCAAAGCGATCGTGAAAGAAACCGCTCGACACATAGCCGATGAAGCCGCCGAGAATCTGCACCAGCATGAACGTCGTGGTGCCGGCCACGTGCAGTCCGCGCTCGGTGGCGAGATAAAGCGGCAAGAACGTGACGATCGAGTAGTAATTGCCGTGAGCGCCGACGAGAAAAACCGTGGCGGATAAAGTGCGCCGCCGCAGGTCGGCGTGAAAGAGCCGCCCAATGCCGGCGAGCGGATTCGACGCGCCGCGTGCCGGAGGCGCCGTGCGATCGCGAATGCCACGCCGGATGACGAGAATCACGAACGCCGGCAGCAGTCCGAGCACGAACAGCCAGCGCCAGGCGTGCTCGCCTCCCGTCGCCGAAAAAACCACGAACCACGCGATCGTCGATGCGGCCCACCCTACCGAGTACGCGCTCTGCATGAACGCCATTGTCCGGCCACGGCTTTCGACACGCGCGAACTCGGACAGCAGCGCCACACCGACTGGCCATTCCGCGCCGAAGCAGAGTCCTTCGAGCGTGCGCCACGCCACCAGTTGCGCGGCATTCTGCGCGGTCGCGGTCAGCGCAGTCGCCACGCTGAAGCCAACCACAACCCAGACCAGCACACGCACGCGTCCGTAACGGTCCGCAAGCGCACCGCCAATCATGCCGCCGATCGCCGAGGCAACGAGACTCGCCGTCGAGATCGTGCCGCCAATGCCGATCGAAAGATGCAGCGTGGTCAGGATCGCACCGAGCGCAAGCGCGAACATCGTGTGATCGAAACCGTCCAGCCCCCAGCCCAGCGCGGATGCGGCGACCACACGCCGATACTGCGCGCGCCCGGTCATCCCGGCTGCCCCTTCCGATGCCTCTAACTGCGTCGAATCATCAAGCAAAAGCGACTGCTTCATTGCGATCCCTCTCCTCTCGTTGAACGCCACGGACGAACTGCCGACGTACGGCGACAACCAGGGCCGCGGCACGCTTTCACGAAGAATCCAGTGAAGCCATGATGAAAAGGGCAAAAATCGACGTCAACAACAATCTCATAATCTGATTAATTTATTTATAAAGTTTTATATAATGGAACTTTAGAACCGACATAAAACCTCAATGGAAAGTCACGTAAAGGCTGGCGCACAGCTGATCGACAGAACCGTGCTGATCCTCGACCTCGTCGCGAACAGTCGCGGGGAAGGCGTCACGCTCAAGGACCTGTGCGAATGGACCGGACTCAACAAGGCGACGTGCCACCGGATTCTCTCGTCCCTTGTCGGCCATGCCCTGTTGAGCAAGGCCGACAAGGGACGGCGCTATAGGCTCGGCACCAAGCTGCTCGTGTACGGGGCGAAAGCGGCCAACGGGCCCGGCTTGCGCAGCCAGTTCCAACCCGCGCTGCAACGGCTGCGCGACGCCACCGGGGAAACGGCTGTGCTGATGGCGCGCGACCAGGACGACTCGGTCTGCATTGACCGCCGGGACGGCGAGTGTCTCGTGCAAACGCTCACGGGATCGATTGGCGGCTCCGTGCCACTCGGGGTCGGGCCAGGCAGCCTTGCGATGTTGTCCTTTTTCGACGAGCCGGAACGGATCGCCGTCGTCGAGCGCAACGTGGCGCGTTTCGGCGCCTATGCGGCGCTGAACGAAACGCGGGTCAAGGAACTGGTGATGGAGACGGCGGCGCAGGGTTATGCCCTCGACCGGGGCGAGTTGATTGTCGGCGTCTCGGGCATTTCAGTGCCGATCGCGGCGGTTGAAAGCGGGCCGCTTGCGTCGCTCGGGCTCACGTTCCTTGCTGCGCGGCTCACGCCCCAACTGATCGAAGAATATGTCGGGTTGCTGCGCGCAGAAGTCGAGCGGATTCAGCCGCATCTGAATCCACTCGACCGCAATCTCGCGTCGCCGGGACGCATGTGATCGGCATCCGCAGTACTGCTTATATTGCCGATGAATAGAATCGGTCAGCGGTTTGTAACGTGACAACGCCGCCTGCCGGCCTTCTGAAAAGAACTATAGTAGAGAGGATTTCCAGCCAGAAAGGAGTTCGAGTATGAAAGCACGTACGTATCGCACCACAGCTCTAGGGATCCTGATCGCCGCATTACTACCTGTCTCGGGCGCTCAGGCGCAACTCGGCAACCTGCTCAACCAGAGCGGAGGTAGCGGAAGCGGATCGTCCGGTGGCCTTGGGAGCCTCGGTAGCATGGGCAGTGCCTTGTCGGGTCAGTCATTGACCTCTGGCAGCACCAGCAATGTCGCGGGCGTGCTGGAGTTCTGCATCAAGAACAACTATGTCAGCGACAGCGGCGCGTCTTCGGTCAAGGACTCGCTGATGAGCAAGCTGCCTGGCGGTTCCAGTGCCGCCTCGTCCGACAGCGGCTATACCAACGGCGCCAAAGGTATCCTGAGCAGCAGCAGCGGCCAGCAATTGGACCTGAGCGGCGGCGGCCTGAAGCAACAGGCCACGAAGCAGATTTGCGACAAGATTCTTGCCCAGGGCAAATCCATGCTGTGAGCATGGCACGGAGCAATGCGTAGTGGGTAGAGGCGCCGGGGCGGGTGCGTTATGCACCACGCCCTCGCCCGCGTTCTCCGCCGGCACGTTACCGGCCTTTCCAAGGCGGTTTTTCGGGTACGACGGGTTTCAACCTGCGCGGCAATCGCGCGCGCAACACGCTCGATCCACGAGAAGTTCAAGATTTCTGCGCCGCATGTTTGTCAGCCAATAGCCATGCGGCCCACATCCCCAACAGAATGGGATGTGCCTGCCGTACAGGGAGGCATGCGTGGTTGCCGCAAGCAGCCGTTCCTGCAAAAGGAAAATCGTATGTTGATGCGTGAATCAATCCCTAGCGCCCTGACCCGAGGTTCCGCCCTCCTTTCCGAAGACCCGACGACCACGGCCTCGCTAAAGACCTTCCACCATACGTTCGACATTTATCTAAAGGACTCGAACGCGTTCATGAACACGTATTTTTCACGTTATTTCGAGTGGCAAGGTGTGTGCCGCGAACGGTGGTTTCATGAGTGCATACACAACAACCTGCTGGGATCGGACGGCATGTTCGTGACCAAACGCGCACATCAGGAATACGTCCACGAAACATTCCCTTTCCAGCATGTGGATTGTTATCTGAACACGGTGCAGGTCAAGCAATGCTCGGCCTACCTGCTGTTTCGCTTCTGCGTGGATGGTCGCCAGGTTTCGCAGGGTTACCAGCAGATCCTGTACGCCGGACGGGACCGGAAAATCAGGCGGTTCCCGGAAGGGATCGTCGAACGGGTCAAAGAGTATGAACTACCGTTGACTGCGCTAGCCGCCTGATCTCAGCGGCTGACCTTCGCCGTTCAGTTTTTTCCGCTGGGTTTTATCGCTGGGTTTTATCGTTGAGATTCCCCGCTAACTTCCAAGCTTAACTTTCACTCCTGACGCCGGCGCAAGGAACGCGCCGGCGCTTTGCTCAGTGCGCGGTCCGCCGGCGAGCCCGGTACCGGCAAGCGCACGGTGAACGTGGTGTGCGCACCGCGCATCGAACTGCATTCGATACTGCCACCCAGAAGCTCCGCCGCGCGGCGGCAGAATGCGAGTCCCATGCCCGCGCCGCTTCCGTGCCGCTTGGTCGAGAAAAAGGCGTCGAAGATATGCGGCAACACATCGGGCGCGATGCCCGGCCCCGTGTCGCGGAATCGCAGTACGCAGAAGCCCTGCTCCTGAACCGCACTGATGGCGATCTCGCCCTCGCCGCTCACGTGAATAGCGTGCAACGCGTTTTTCAGCAGATTGAACAGGACAAAAACCGCCAGCGTGTCCGAGCCTGAAAAGCATAAGGCTGCATCGATCGGCGCCACGGTGACGCATGCACGTTCGCCGCCACGGAACGGATAGCGTTCCAGCGCGGACGTCACACATTGCTGCATGGAATGAGGACTAAAACGGGTGCGGTCCAGACGATCCAGCGTGAATGAAGCGAGCGCCATTTCGACCATTGCGCTGGTGCCCGATACCTCCCGTCTGATCGCCGCGGCGAGCTGGCTGACGCGTTCGGGCTGTCCGGAATGCACCTCCTGGTCGTCGTAAAGCCCATGCGTGACGGCCAGCCGGTAACCTTTGAACACGTGGGACCATACGCTGGCGATTTCGTCGGCGTGCATGGCGATCGTTGCAAGCGGTGTCGCGATTTCGTGCGCGATGGTCGCCGCGAGCGCATAGGGGTGGATCAGGTGATAGCGGACAATCGTGATCGCGAGAAGGCCAAGGCTAAGGGCGATGAACAGCACGCCAGGCGGATAGAACGCGTAGCCGTAGTTGACCGCGTAGTCGACTGCCGCGAACGAGTATAGGCAAAGGCTCGCAAAGCAGAGATCGAGACGCCTGCGCGCTTCACCGCCGGCCTGCTTGCGGGCGGCGAGCAGAAGCTGTCCGCTGCGGCCGGCGAGCAACACGGTCTGCAACACGTGCAAGGGATGCAACGGCCCGGCGCTCGGATAGTAACCAAAGAAATAGTGGCGGTAGCCGGCGATAACTTCGTTGCCGGGCAGCAGCACAGCCAGGACAAGACACATACCGTAAGACGCGAGCAACACCGGTTGCTCACGACGCCTCGCCGCCACCTCCGTGACGAAGTGATAGAACGTGGTAGGCAGGAAGAGAATGAAGAGATAACCGACCCTGACCAGCACGCTCGCAATGTGGGGATCTTCCGTCTGGAACAGCAAGGTCCATGTACCCTGCCATGCAAACGTCGCCGCACACATCAAAAGAAATGGCGCGGACAGACGCGTCACCCCTTGCGTGATGAGTACGTAGAGGCCGAACACCACGAACAGCGCAGACACAAAAGCAGTCGGAATAGCGTACATGTGGCTCAATGTGTCTGGAAGCATTGGGCTATTCCGGCATTTTTATCGCAGAGTACGCGAAGAGAAAGCCCTCTCATCCGTGGGCTTGCTGATTCCGGTCACTCCGCCATTGCGAAAACGTCAGTGTGCTCACGCCCACGTCGGTCGAATCTATCCGGGTCCAGCAATAGAAAGCGTCGTCCCAGCCCGGGATGGTTTGCGGCGTTATTGCCCTGAAGTCCGTCCCGGGACGAAAGGCCAGGTGCGGCCAGAAAACCGGCATCGACTCGCGTACCGCCATCTGCCTCAACAGATCGGCCGGTCCACTCTCATCCGCCACGATCTCCGCCTGGGATATCCAGTCATTCTCAGCCCATGCAAGGAAAACGCTCGGGTTGCCCGCACGATCGAACATCAGGATGGCATTCTGCTCCGGACGCCAGTAGTACTCGACGATGCCTTCAGCGGCAACCACTTCCTCGATGACTTTTCTCGTTCTCGGATCGCAATATGTCGTACCGTTTTCGCCTAAGCCAAGCCAGCCTGCCTCTGAACAATGCCTGTTCCTGGCATCCTTTAGAAAATGCACCAGTCGGTTAGCTGAATCCGCATCGGTCTTTCTCAGATACAAATCGACAATGCCGGCATTGAAGGCCTTTACCGCAACAGTCTCATCCGCGACGCCGGTCAGGAGCACTTTCGCGCAACGCAAATTGGAGATGGATGAAAGGAATTCGACACCACTCAGTCCAGGCATGTCGTAATCGACGACCACCGCGGCCACCTCTGCAAATCGGGAATCCCGGGCCAGTATGTCTCGCTCCGCCGAGCTTTCGACATAGCGCTCCAGGCCCGTCTCGCTCAGACAGGCCGACGCCGGCGCAAACTCCAGCGAATTCTCGCGGGCATGTTTGCGAATGAAAGCGAGTGCGGTTTGAGGCCGCGTGAAAAACAGATTGGTGGAAATATCCGGAAAGAATCGGCGCAATGCATCAAGGTAGCTATCGCTGTCGTCCACGAACACGACAGATGACGGATAGAAAACTGGGGGTCGAATAAAATTGTTCATGTTTTTACGTGGAATATGCGGCGTGTCTCGCATCGGCTTGCACGCCGGCTTCTCTCACGCTGGCTCCCGGGCCGATTCTCGCTGAACCATATAGTACCGGGGTCTTTGAATGAACAGTGCAAACTTGCGCGGCCTTTCCGTCATAGTATGCGGATGGAATAATTTAATTTAATCGGCTCGAGTCTACGGACCGGGCGGCCCGTGCGGCATAAACCAGGACGGAGCAGGCAATGCGTAACTTTGACGAAAACAACATCACCGCCGCGGTCATTGATCGACTTGCAGAATGCAAGTCGCCACGCGCCCGGCAAATCAGCGAGTCGCTCGTCAGGCATTTGCATGATTTCGTACGGGACGTGGAACCCACCCAGGACGAATGGGGCGAGGCCATCGCATTCCTGACCGGCATCGGTAAGATGTGCTCCGACACGCGGCAGGAATTTATTCTCCTGTCCGACGCCCTGGGCGTTTCAACGCTCGTGGATGCCATCAACCACCGGCTATCGAAGCGCGCGACCGAAACAACGGTGCTCGGCCCGTTCTACGTCGAGAACCCGCCCGAATACAAACTCGGCGATGTCATCGACACACGCCCTGGGCCGGCCCTTTTCTGCGAAGGAAAGGTGACGGATATCGACGGCAAGCCGCTGGCCGGCGCGATCGTCGACACCTGGCATTCCGACGCGCAAGGGTTCTACGATGTTCAGGCCGAAGCCGGTCTGGAAGGTTTGACAGGACGGGCCCGCTTACGCACGGATGCTAAAGGCCGCTTCTGGTTCCGCTCGATCGTGCCCAGGTACTATCCGATTCCGCACGACGGCCCGGTTGGCAAGATGCTCGAAGCGCAAGGCCGCCACCCCTATCGCCCCGCTCACGTGCACTTCATGGTGAGCGCACCCGGCTACGAAAAACTGGTCACGCATGTGTTCCTCGACGGCGACCCGTACCTCGATTCGGACGTGGTGTTCGGCGTCAAGGATTCACTCATCGAGCCGCTCGTTCGGCAGCAACCTGGAACGACGCCCGCTGGTCATCCGGTCGATTCCGATATGTCGCTGCTGCACTATGACTTTGCACTCGCCCGTGAGGCGAGCGCCTTGTGAGGAAATCATCGTCGATGCAGAAGCAATGTGACTTATTCCGGATGTGAATCGTGCCTCACCCGAACCCGAACTAGTTGCCCGCACCACCCAGGGCTTCAGTGATTCGATTCCAGGTTACGACGTGTCTGGCTTCGCCAGCAGCACTAATTGCACGTGGTGGTGACCCCTCTCATCGTCGTGCAATGACGTGTCTCCCAATGGCTTTCATCGGTGAGTCCCGTGCTGCCTCCAATGCCGGTCGGACGATGTTGAGGCCTGAAATGGAGGTCGACTCCCGCAAATTCGCGATTGGCAGGTGCGGCCGGTAACGGCGAGGCAGCCGCTATCGCTCGCTGCACCGCGGCGTCCCACGCCTGATTGCCGCTGGAGTGCAGCGGCGCGACCGAATTGACCGAACCGTCAGCGTTAAGCCGGATGGAAATAATCGCCTCCGGGTTGTCGGCGACGGTGCGCAAATCGACGGACATATTGCTTGCCAACGCACACCCCACGTAGCGGCGCCATTGCGGTCCGGTTAATTGATCGAGCGTTGGGGGCGTCTCGCCGCTGCCTGCAACACGCGTCAGACAGCGGCTTGTTACGTCAGCGGCCGACGGCAGCGTGGGGCCGTTTTCGCTTTGTGAGCCAGTCGTGCATGCTGCCAATAGACACAGCGCGAATGAAGCAAGGGCATGCAGCCAGCGATTGTTGTTATTCATATGCGGTTCCGCTTATCAGTCATTCGTCAGCCATTCTGGATGTCAGCGTGCGATTCCTGACGATCACTCCAGCCGTAGCCTAGCCGACTTCCTGTTCCTTGAGCCGCTTGCGGTGAGCGGCAACCTTCGCGCGGTTCCCGCAGATCGCCATGCTGCACCACCGGCGGGCGTGACCACGCGTGTGATCCGCAAACATCAAGGTGCACTTCGGGCCTTCGCACGCTTTCACGTACGTGAAATCCTCTTCACATACCAGCCTCGCCAGTGCTTCGGCGATGGGCATGAGTAGCGACTCCGGCGACTGCCAGCGCCGATTCGCGCGAAGCTCAAAGCTCGTCACGCCGCCTGACGCATTCGTGACGATTTCACCATGCTGCTGGTCCCGCTCGAGCAGTTGATTCAAGGGTTCCAGCTCACGCGAATCTTTGGCGACTAGCGGCCGCCCTTTCCTCTTCCGGACAAATCCCCTGAACCACTCGCGCAGTTCACGCGCGCGTGCCGCAACGTCGTCGAGTTCGGCAGCCGTCGAGCGGATCCGTATCGCTTCAAGGGTCGCGTGCGGCACGAACTCCGCCTGGTCCAACCAGGCAAGCAAGCCTTCCCCGTCGCTGATCCAGTCGACTGCTTCATCGACCGGCGTCGCGACCGAGTTCAGGAAATCGAGGCCAGGCGCATCGGCCACCATTATCGCGGGGATCTGACGGTAGTCCATTTCTCATGACGAATGTGAAGTGACGATGATGGCATCGTAACCACTAAAAATGCTCTTGACAAGTTACGCCTCTCGTTTGTAACCTGTAAATAACAATTAATCAGGTTACTCAGCGTGCGGTGCGATTCGATGTGCGTGCCTCACAAACAGCATTCAATTCTTTCAAAGGAGCGAGAAATGTCTATTGGCAACGTGAGCGCGGTGCTCGTGCATGGCGCGTGGGCAGATGGCTCAAGCTGGAGCAAGGTCATCGAACGCCTGGAGGCATACGGCATCACGTCAGTTGCGGCGCCGTTGCCGCTCAGCTCGTTACAAGACGACGTCGCTGCCCTCGATAGAACGCTGGAACGCATCGAAGGTCCGGTTGTACTTGTTGGGCATGCCTACGCCGGCGCAGTGATCGGATCGACGCGCGCCGACAACGTAAAGGCGCTGGTTTACATAGCCGCGCTTGCCCCTGATGAA
This sequence comes from Paraburkholderia sediminicola, assembly GCF_046026855.1. GTDB lineage: Bacteria > Pseudomonadota > Gammaproteobacteria > Burkholderiales > Burkholderiaceae > Paraburkholderia > Paraburkholderia sediminicola_A. The sequence goes on from NZ_JAQQET010000012.1 coordinate 160,181, forward strand.
GGCGAAACGGTGGGCGATGTGTTCTACCGTGGCGAAGCGCACCCGCAGGCACCCACGCTGTCGCCGGATCGGCATGGCCTGATCTGGCTGCCCGAGGAGGCATTCGCGGCGGCGTTCGCACAGCACGCGAGCGCGCAGGAGTTGACCGTGCTCGGTGCGATTCAACGCCCCATTTCAGCTTCGTGCATTGGCGAGGCAGTCGGGCGCCCGCTGTGGAAGGACCTGCCGAGCTGGTTCCTGACCGCCGGGCAGGACCGGATGATCAGTCCCGACACGCAACATTTCATGGCACAGCGCATGAACGCGCGCGTGCATTCACACGCAGTCGATCACACGCCAATGGTCACGGCCCCTGACGTCGTCACCAACGTGATCGTCGAAGCGATCGAGGCCGTCCCGGCTCGTTAGAGATACCTGAAACCGGTCATGCCGACGCACGTTCGCAGCATGCCATTTCCAACACACCCCTTACCCAATCGGGAGTCAAGCCATGTCCTCCATTGCCTATCGTTATGCTGACGTAGACCACGTCAAGGTGTTCTATCGCGAAGCGGGTCGTTCGAATGCTCCGAAGCTGTTACTCCTCCACGGTTTTCCGAGTTCGAGCCACATGTTTCGGGACCTGATCCCGCTGCTTGCCGAGCACTTTCATATCGTCGCGCCCGATCTGCCAGGTTTTGGCCAGTCGGACATGCCGGGCCGCGATGCTTTTGCGTACACGTTCGACAACATCGCCAACGTGATCGAGCGCTTCACCGAGCAGATCGGTTTCGATCGCTTTGCCATGTACGTATTCGACTATGGCGCGCCGACCGGCTTTCGGCTTGCACTCAGTCACCCCGAGCGGATCGCCGCGATCATCTCGCAGAACGGCAACGCGTACGAAGAAGGTTTGAGCGAGGGCTGGAATCCGATCCGCGCTTACTGGCAGGATCCTTCGCATGCCAATCGCGAAGCGCTTCGCGCCATGCTGACGCATGAAACGACCGTGTGGCAGTACACGCATGGCGTACAGGACCCCACTGCCGTGTCGCCGGACGGCTATTCACTTGACGACTTCTATCTGAGCCGGCCGGGTGCGGACGAGATCCAGCTCGATCTGTTCCAGGATTACCGGAACAACGTCGCGTTGTATCCCGCATTCCAGCAATATTTCCGCACCCACCAGCCTCCTTTTCTTGCCGTATGGGGGAAGAACGATCCATTTTTTCTGCCGCCTGGCGCCGAAGCATTCAAGCGAGACATACCGAACGCCGAGGTGCGCTTTTTCGACACCGGCCACTTCGCGCTTGAAACGCATGCAGCAGAGATCGCCGCGGCTATTTCGGGGTTTCTTATTCGCTGACATGCGGACGCGGAGTGATGGTTGTCGATTGAATCGCCGTTCATGCAGCTCATTCACGAGTTAAGGAGAAAGGAAATGTCCACGAGGGTAGCAATCGTTACAGGGGCGAGCCAGGGGATCGGCCGTTCAACCGCCATCAGGTTGGCGCGGGACTTTACGTCGGTCGTGCTCGTTGCGCGCAATCGCGAGAACCTCGCCCAGACCGCTGACGGCGTAAAGAAAGCCGGTGCCGAACCGCTTCCCATCGACCTCGACCTGTCTCATCCGGAGGCGGCGCAGAAAGTCGTCGACCAGACGTTGTCGGCGTTCGGGCAGATCGACGCGTTACTCAACATTGCGGGCGCGGTGCCGCAGATCGACGTCTTCGAGATGAGCGACGATCAATGGGACCGCGGCTTCGCGCTGAAGCTGCACGGGGCGCGGCGATTAACGGTGGCGGCATGGCCGTCGTTGAAGCAGACGTCAGGATCGGTGGTGCTGATGTCGGGCAATTCCGCGCTGTTTCCCAAAGCGCCGTACGCGGCCGTGGGCACGATCAACGCAGCGATCGTGGCACTGGCAAAAGCCTTCTCGGACCGCGGCATTGCAGACGGTGTGCAGGTCAACAGTGTGCTGCCCGGGCCAGTGATGACCGGTCGGCGGCAATCCTATCTGGAACATTGGGCTCCGCTACACAACATGACGGTCGAAGAAGCGACGGCGCGATTTCCTGTCGAAGCGGGGATCGCCCGGTATGGCACGCCCGAGGAGATTGCCGAACTGATGGCGTTCATCGTGTCGCCCGCGGCTCACTGGATGACGGGCTCGACGTTGAGGATGGATGGCGGAGAGGTTAAGTCGATCTGAAGCGAACCTCAATCGCAATCCGCTTTGCCGAACAGCGCCGTAGGTCTGCAGGCGGAAAGATATCCGATAGCTTGAATGTCCAATTCCGCGCGCCTCGAGGACATGCTGGTTCGTCAGCGGAGTACGCATCGAATACCAGTCCTCGGGCGTAACGCGCCGGCCCTTGCGCCTCGGCAGCGCCTCTTCCATCGCCGCGTCCGAAATGTCAGTTTCGTCGTCGCAAGCTTGCGGCGATTGCGTCATCAGGCAATCGCCGCGACGCGCCGGTCAATGCCGCCACGACCCATGCGGCAACTCGACGTCCCGCTTCGCCGCAGCCAATCCTTCGGCGATGCCCGCGCGATCCAGCGCAATACAGTAGACCGGTTTCGCACGCTCGAAGCGCCAACTGTCGGCGAGCACCCCGGCATCGACCGGATCGAAGCCAAACTGATCGAGAAGCCCACTCACCACGTGTTTAGCCTGCGCGTTATCGCTGGCAATCGGCAGTGCCCGGCGGTTCGCCGCATCGGCAGGTTTGCCGTCCGTTTCGAGGTCTTTCGCGAGAATCGCGTTGAAGGCCTTCACCACCTTCGCGCCCGGCAACGCGGCGGCCAGCATCTGACTGGTGGTCGTCGAGCGACTGTCGAGTGCTTCGATCTGGCCGTCGCGATCGGGATAGTAGTTGCACGTGTCGATCACGATCTTGCCGTCGAGCGCCGCAGCCGGCAGCGCATCAATGTTACTGAACGGCACGGTCACCACCACCACGTCGCCGAACTTCGCCGCGTCTTCAGCCGTGCCGAGCACACAGCCAATCGCCGCGGCCGTGCTGATCAGGGTCCGCGGATCGCGGGAATTACTGATCATCACTTCGTGACCATGGTTCTTCGCGAGCGTCGCCATCGCGCGGCCGAGAAAACCGGCGCCGAGAATGCCTATCTTCATGTTTCACACTCCATGTCTATCCGCGGATCGCGCAGTCGAGCACGCCCGTCGGTGAGAAACACTATGATTCAAAACTTAAACTGGATAAATATGTAATATTTATCGACTGTCGAAATCAGGAGTGGGGAATAATGGATCGTTTGACCAGCATGGCCGTGTTCGTGAAAACAGCCGACAGCGGCTCGTTCGCCGCGGCCGCGCTCGCCTTCGGTATCTCCGCGCAGATGGCCGGCAAGCATGTCGGCACGTTGGAGGAGCGCGTCGGCGCGCGTTTGCTCAACCGGACCACGCGCCGCCAGAGCCTCACGGAGATCGGCCAGATTTTCTACGAGCGCTGCAAGGCGCTGCTGGCGGATGCCGAAGCAGCCGAATCGGTCGCGCAGGAGCTGTCGGCCTCGCCGCGCGGACGGTTGCGCATCACCGCGCCGGTGACCTTCGGCACCTGCTGTCTCGCGCCGATGATCACGCGCTACCTGAAAGCCCATCCCGAGGTGCGGGTCGAATTGGCGCTGACCGACCGCTTCGTCGATCTGATCGACGAAGGGTATGAAGCCGCGATCCGGCTCGGCTCGCTGTCGGATTCGTCGTTGATCGCGCGGCCGTTGATGCCCTACCGGCTGATCGCCTGCGCGTCGCCCGGCTACCTGGCCGAGCGCGGCGAGCCGCATACACCGCAAGCGTTGGCGGAACACGAGTGTCTGAGCTTCGTCTATACGAGCTTGCCGGTGGCGACCGAATGGCATTTCGCCAACGCGCAAGGCGAACACGTCGTGCCGATCTCCGGCCGCTTTCAGGCCAACGACGTGAAAGCGCTGCTGGCCGCCGCCCTTAACGGCGGCGGCGTGATACTCGCGCCCGCAGTGGCGGTGAAAGATGAGCTCGCCGCGGGCCGGCTGGTACGGCTGCTCAACGGCTATGAAGCGCCCGCGCGCCCGATGCACCTGGTGTTTCCGGCAAGCCGCGCCACCCCGAAATTGCGCGCGTTTATCGACCAGGTGGTGGCCGAATTCGGGCCGCACGCGGCGTGAAATGAGCCGCCTGGCATGGCTGGCAGACACCCTTCGACGTCCGCCAATCTCCACCCATTGACCGCTAGAATGGCCGGCTTTGCCCGCTTCGGGCGCGCGACAAGGCAAAATACGGGTTTGCGCGCGCAAAACGCGCCGCAAGACCCGATGAATCAGACCTCGGCGGCATGCTTGCCGCCGACCCTCGCAAAGACGCATGGCAACAGCCCATCGAGCCAATCTGGCACGCCGGGCCCGTCGCGTGCGGCGCAGCCAGGACAGCTCGTCCTTTAACAGAGCCCCTCAGGAGCATTCATGACCGATTCGAACCCGTCTTTCCTCGGCAGGATTTCACTTGCCGTCAGTACGTTTTTCAGCATCCTCGGCGACGGCGAATTCGCCGGCGGCGTGCTGCGCCTGCGTAAAGGTGGCGCCGCTGCCGCGAGCGCTGTACCCACGCCCGCTCCTGCCGCCGCCCCGGCTCCCGCTCCGCAAGCGCCCACGCTGAAGGAAGCGAGCCCGGACGCCGCGCTCCAGTTGCTCGGCCTGCTGCAACGCGACGCGCGCTTCATCGATTTCGTCGAAGAAGACATCAAGGGCTATAGCGACGCCGACATCGGCGCGGCCGCCCGCCTCGTGCACGACGGCTGCCGCGCGACGCTGCGCGAGCATTTCACGATCCGTCCGGTGCGCGACGAAGCCGAAGGCAGCCGCGTGACGCTGGCCGAAGGCTTCGACGCGTCCTCGATTCGCCTGACCGGCAACGTCGTCGGCAAAGCGCCGTTTAACGGCAGCATCAGCCACCGCGGCTGGCGTGTCGACGAAGTGCGTCTGCCCAAGCTGACCGGCAGCCATAACGCCAAGGTGATTGCACCGGCCGAGGTGGAGCTATGAGCGACGCGCGCTTCTCAATCGGTATCGACCTGGGCACCACGCACTGCGCGCTGTCCTACGTGGACACCACCGCCAGCGACGGCGAAAAGACCGCCCAGGGCGTGCTGCCGGTCGCGCAACTCACGGGCCCCGGCGCGATCGACAACCTCGATCTGCTGCCTTCGTTCCTCTACCTGCCGCATCCGGACGAACTCGCCTCGGGCGACCTGTACCTGCCGTGGACCGGTCAGCGGGAATTCGCTGTCGGCGAGTTCGCCCGCAGCCGCGGCGCGGCCACGCCGATCCGGCTCGTGTCGAGCGCCAAGAGCTGGCTGTGCCATCCGGGCGTCGACCGTCGCGCGGCGATTCTGCCGAACGACGCGCCGCCTGAAGTCGCGCGCGTTTCGCCGCTCGAAAGCTCGGTGCGCTATCTGACACACCTGCGCGAAGCGTGGGACCACGCGCATCCGGACGCACCGTTCAGCCAGCAGGACATCACGGTGACGATCCCCGCGTCGTTCGATCCGGCCGCGCGCGAATTGACCGCCGAAGCCGCTGAGGCCGCCGGCTACGGCCGCATGACACTGCTCGAAGAGCCGCAAGCCGCGCTCTATAGCTGGATTCAGAAGAGCGGCGGCCAGTGGCGCAAGCAGGTCAAGGTCGGCGACATCATTCTCGTGGTCGATGTGGGCGGCGGCACGACCGACCTCTCGCTGATCGCCGTGATCGAACGCGAAGGCAATCTCGAACTGCATCGCGTCGCGGTCGGCGAACATATTCTGCTGGGCGGCGACAACATGGACCTCGCGCTTGCCCACGTGGTCGCGCGCAAACTTGCCGCACAAGGTACTCAGGCCGACGCGTGGCAACTGCGCGCCCTCACCTATGCCTGCCGCGCGGCGAAGGAAACGCTGCTCAGCGACCCGTCGACCGATACCGTGCCGCTCGTCGTGCCGAGCCGCGGTTCGAAGCTGATCGGCGGTTCGATCCGCACCGAACTGACGCGTGCGGAGTTGACCCGAACGATTCTCGAAGGCTTCTTCCCGCAGGTGGATAGCGCGGCGCGTCCGGTGAGCCGCGCGCGTGCCGGTCTGACGCAACTCGGCCTGCCGTATGCACAGGACGCGGGTATCACGCGGCATCTCGCGGCCTTCCTCGGCCGTCAGGTGGGCGCGCTCGCCGAACTCGACGGCTTGCGCGATATCGCCACGGTGGAAAGCGCGACCTTCCTGCATCCCACCGCCGTGCTCTTCAACGGCGGCGTGTTCAAGTCGCCGCTGCTGGTCGAGCGGATCATGGGCACGCTCAATGGCTGGCTCAGTGCCGAAGGTGCACCGCCCGCCCGTCTGCTCGAAGGCGCGGATCTCGATCTCGCCGTCGCGCGCGGCGCGGCCTATTACGGCTACGTGCGGCGCGGCCAAGGGGTGCGGATTCGGGGTGGCACGGCACGCGCGTACTACATCGCGATCGAATCGGCGATGCCCGCTGTCCCCGGTCTCGAGCCGCCGGTGCAGGCACTGTGTGTCGCACCGTTCGGCATGGAAGAAGGCACGGACGCCGAGTTGCCGGCGCAGGAGTTCGGGCTGGTCGTCGGCGAGCCAGTGCACTTCCGCTTCTTCGGATCGTCGGTGCGTCGTCAGGATCAGGTCGGCACGCTGCTCGACTTCTGGGGCCCCGAGGAATTGCAGGAACTGGAGGAAATCCAGGCGACGCTGCCCTCCGCCGGCCGCACCGCGGGTGAAGTCGTGCCGGTGAAGCTGCATGCGCGCGTGACGGAAGCCGGCACGCTCGAACTCGAAGCCATGCCGCGCGGTACCGACGAGCGCTGGAAGGTCGAGTTCGACGTGCGCGGCGGCGCCAATGCATGACCGAGATGAAGCGCTACAGCGTCGGCATTGATCTCGGCACCAGCAACACGGTGCTGGCGTATGCCGCGGCAGGCGACCCTGCCGCAGGATCGCAGGAAATTCGCGTCTTCGAGATCGATCAGTTGGTAAGTCTCGGCGAAGTCGCCGCGCAGCCGCTCCTGCCATCGGTGCGGTATCACGCGGCGGCGGGCGAGCTGAGCGCGGGCGATCTGCAATTGCCGTGGCGCGCAGCAGAGGGTTCGACCGATACCGCAGAGACTCAACCTGTAGTGATCGGCAGGCTCGCGCGTGCGCTCGGCGGCCAGGTGCCAGGGCGGCTGGTAGCGAGCGCGAAGAGCTGGCTGTCGCACGCATCAGTCGACCGCACCGCGCCGATCCTGCCATGGGGTGCCGCCGACGATGTCCGCAAGGTCTCGCCGGTCGAGGCCAGCGCGAGCTATCTGGCGCACGTGCGGGCGGCCTGGAATCAGCGCTTTCCGGATGCACCACTCGAAGCGCAGGACATCGTGCTAACGGTGCCCGCTTCTTTCGACGAAGGCGCGCGAGCGCTGACTGTAGAAGCGGCGCGGATGGCGGGCCTGCCCACGTTAAGGCTGCTGGAAGAACCGCAGGCCGCGTTCTACGACTGGCTGTTTCATCATCGCGAGAGTCTGGCCACTGAACTGGCGGCCACCCGGCTCGTGCTGATCTGCGACGTGGGCGGCGGCACCACTGACCTCACGCTGATCGAAGTCAGCATGCGCGATGGCGAGCCGGCACTCACGCGCATCGGCGTAGGCAACCATCTGATGCTCGGCGGCGACAACTTGGACCTCGCACTCGCGCATCGGGTCGAGGCGCGCTTGCCGCAAGCGGGCAACGAGCGCACGCGTTTGTCGGCGGCAAGTCTGTCGCAACTGGTCGAGCGTTGTCGCGGCGCGAAAGAGCAACTGCTCGGTCCGCACGCGCCGGAGTCGGCTTCGATCACGCTGCTCGGTGCGGGGTCGAAGCTGATCGGCGGCTCGCGTACCGCGCAGGTGACGCGCGAGGAAGTCGAGCAGATCATCGTCGACGGATTCTTTCCAGCAGTGGCATCGAACGAACGGCCCGGAAGACCGCGTGGCGCGATCGTCGAGTTCGGCTTGCCCTATGCCACCGATGCAGCGGTCACGCGTCATATCGCAGCGTTTCTAAGCCGCTTCGCGGCGCAATCGCGTAAGGCGCTCGGTTCCTCTGCGCTTTCCTCTGACGCGGGCGAAGGTCAAGACGAAACATTGCCCGTGCCGGACACACTGCTGCTGAACGGTGGCGTATTTCGCGCCGAGACTCTGACGCAGCGTCTGTCCAGCACCTTGGGCACATGGCGCGGCGAGCCGCTCAACGTTCTGCACAACGACAATCCCGACGTCGCTGTCGCGCGCGGCGCGGTCGCTTATGCTCTCGCCCGCGCGGGCCAGGCGCCGAAAATCGGTGGCGGCTCGGCGCGCAGTTATTTCCTCGTGCTGGACGAAACCGGTAATGGCGATCGCAATGCCGAGCCGGTGCAACGCGGCCTCTGCCTGCTGCCGCGCGGCACCGAAGAAGGCCACGAAATTCGTATCGAAGACCACACGTTTGCACTGCGCCTCGGGCATCCGGTGCGCTTTCACCTGGCCTCTTCAAGCGCGGATACGGTCTACCAACCAGGCGAACTGGCCGATCTTACGCAAGGCGATTTCGTTCGCCTGCCGCCTATCGCGACGATCGTACAGCCACGCGGCGCGAGCACGGCGCGCGGCGAAACGACGGTACAAATCGCTACCTCCCTGACCGAAGTGGGCACGCTCGAAGTCCACTGCATCGAGCTCGGCAATCCCGCGCAGCGCTGGTTGCTCGAATTCCAGTTGCGTCGTGAATACGCTCAGGTAAACCTGCAGGCGGATCCGGCACAAGTCCGGCACCCCGCGCTCGACGAATCCATCGACCATATCGACCGATGTTTCGGTTCACGCACGCAAAAAGTCGACCCGAAGGAAGTCAAACGCCTGCGCTCGCAACTCGAGCAGCTGCTCGGGCCGCGTGAGAGTTGGAACAGCGCGCTGCTGCGCGAACTGTTCGGCGCGCTGTGGGAACGCGTGCGCCGCCGTCGGCGTTCGGCCGACCACGAGCGCTTGTGGCTGAATCTCGCCGGTTATTGTGTACGGCCCGGCTTCGGCTATCCGCTCGACGAATGGCGTGTCGAGCAGCTCTGGTCGCTCTTCGACGACGGCATTCAGTACGTCAACGAAAGCCAGGTCTGGTCGGAATGGTGGACGCTATGGCGCCGCGCTGCGGGCGGCCTCGACGAAAGCGCGCAACTGCGCGTGCTCGACGCAATGGCCTATCTGCAAACGGCTGCGCAATCGCGCCACAAGCTGCCATTCGACGTGTCGAAAACCGGTTTCACCGACATGGTCCGGCTTGGCGCATCGCTCGAACGTATTCCGGTTGAACGCAAGATCGAGCTCGGCGAGTCGGTACTCACGCGGCTGAAAAAGCCCGCGGAAAACCATCAGAGCTGGTGGGCTGTCGGCCGCATTGGTGCGCGGCGGCCGTTTTATGGCAGCGCGCATAGCGTCGTGCCGCCGGACATCGCGGCACAATGGCTGAACGCGATCCTTGCGCTCGACTGGAAGAAGGTCGACCCTGCGGCATTCGCCGCGGTACAGATCGCCCGTATGACCGGCGACCGCTCGCGCGACCTGCCCGACGAATTGCGCCATACCGTCGTGCGCCGGCTCGAAGCAGCGAATGCGCCACGCGCGTGGATCACGATGGTCAGCGAAACGGTGGAACTCGATGACGCCGACGAAGGCCGCGTGTTCGGCGAATCGCTGCCTGCAGGGCTGAAACTGATAACCGCAACGCTATGACGGATCGAAGGTCAACGCAGCCTGGATTTCCCGCACCTCAGCCAAACACTTTTATGACATCGACAGCCCATCACCCTGCGACGAACGCGTTGCTCATCACCAACGTCCGTCAACCTGACGGCGCACGTGTCGACGTGTCGATCGCCGACGGCCACATCACGGCGATCGGCCCGAACCTGCCGCATGCGCCTGGCGTCGCCCACGAGGACGGTGCGGGCGCGCTGCTGCTGCCGGGTTTCGTCGAAGGCCATACGCACCTCGACAAAACCACCTGGGGCATGGACTGGTATCGCAATGAAGTCGGCCCGAAGCTGACCGACCGTATCGAAAACGAACGGCGCTGGCGCGCGCAAAGCGGCCATGACGCGGGGGCACAGTCGCTCGCGCTGGCTCGCGCGTTCGTACGCGCCGGAACGACGCGTCTGCGGACCCACGTCGATATCGATACCGACGCGGGCCTGCGTCATCTGGAAGGCGTGCTCGCCACCCGCGAGCATTTGCGCGATGTACTCGATATGCAGATTGTCGCGTTCCCGCAGTCAGGCCTGCTCGGCCGCCCGGGTACGGACACGCTGCTCGATCGCGCGTTGACCGCGGGCGCCGATGTGCTCGGCGCGCTCGATCCCGCGCTGATCGACGGCGATCCGGTTGCGTCGCTCAACCTGACCTTCGACATTGCAAACCGGCAGCACAAACCGGTCGACATTCATCTTCATGAGCCCGGCGAAATCGGCGCGTTCACGCTGGGTCTCCTGCTCGACCGTGTCGCGGCGCTCGGCATGCAGGGGCAAGTGGTTGTCAGTCACGCGTTCTGTCTTGGCGCGTTGCCCGAGCGCGAACGCGACGCCTTGCTCACGCGGCTCGCCGACCTGCGCGTCGCGCTCCTGACAACGGCCCCGCCTTCGACACCCGTGCCGCCGCTCAAGGCCTGCATCGAACGAGGCGTGACGCTGTTTGGCGGCAATGACGGCGTGCGCGACACGTGGACGCCGTACGGCTCGCCGGACATGCTCGAACGCGCGATGCTGATCGGCATGCGCTACGGCCTGCGCCGCGACGACGATCTCGCGATTGCGTTCGACTGCGTCAGTACCACCGCTGCCCATGGCTGTGGGTTCACCAACTACGGCTTGCACGTCGGCGCGCGTGCCGATCTCGTCCTGCTGGATGCGGACACGATCGCCCACGCAGTTGTCGCACGGCCGCCGCGCTTGCTGGTGGTGGCCAACGGCCGGATCGTCGCGCGTAACGGCGCCGAGGTCCGTAGTTAATTTCCTTCTCGCCACGCGCCTCAACGAGTACGTTTCATCGATCTCGCTGTCGGTTACTTCAACTGACATGACATGCGGATGTATTCAGGCAGCCTTACTCGACCCGTTCCCATTTCTGTTCGGATGACTGAGGCCGTGGCCAACTGCCTATCTGCGCCGGCCGCCTATCCAGACGCTGCGCTGCTACCGTATCGACAATCAGGCCACTCAGTACGATCGCTGCGCCCACGCCTTGCCACACCGTCAAATGCTTGCCGAGCCAGACGATATCGACAGCGATTCCCACCATGGGCACCAGCAGTAACAGCATCGAAGTCCGTTGCACACCGAGTTGCTCGATACCGCGAAACCACAAACCATAAGCAACAATCGTCGCTGCCAGCACAAGATAACCGAGCGCGAAGCCGTTACGTAATCCAAGCTGCGCGGGTAAAGGTTCGAAACGCAAGGTAGCCGCAGCGAGAAACAGACCGCCCGCCAGCAGTTGCCAGCCGGTGAACACCAGTAGCGTATCCGGCCGGTTCCATTTCTTGAACAGGACAATCCCGCATCCCATCGAGGCCGACGCCCCCAGTCCCGCCAGCACACCAATCGGATTGAGCGCGGCGGGCGATGCGCGGACCAGCAACGCCACGCCCAACACACAGAACGCGATCAACAGCAAACGTTCAGCGCGCACCGGCTGGCCAAGCAGCGGCCAACTCAGCAACGCGGCCCAGAATGGCGCGAGGGCCATGAAGATGGTGATCATGCCGCCGGGCAGATGCGAAGCCGAGACGAAGAACAACCCGAACGTCAGCGAAATATTGACCATGCCGAGCATGACAATCCGCCCGAGCCAGGCACGCGGCGGCAGTCTGCGGAACAGCGCCAGAATCACGAGACCGGCGCCGAGACTGCGCACGGTCGCGATGAACAGCGGATGACCGGGCGCGGTTGCTTCGCTTGCCGTCAATGGCATCGTGCCCCACAGCACCGGTGCCAGCGCCGTGATGAACCACCTGATCCTACCCATACCACATACTCCGCTTCGCCTCTGGAAGCGAATTTAGCCACGGCAGACGTGATTCGAAACGCGTGCTGCGGTATGGCGGGAATCACTGTATCAGGGCCGGAAAACGTGTTAATGGGTAACACCCGGATGACCGTGACCGGCAAGCGGTCCGCGTAAGCGCTGTCACACAGCCGCATAGACCCCGGCCATCGTCGTAAATCCTTCGAGGCGTTTGATGCGCAAGCTCCAGCGCCTGAGCGCCGGATAGTCGATCGATTCGATCCCGGCTTCGTCGAGTAATGCCACCGGTACGAAGCAGGCGATATCCGCCACCGTGGGCGCTGAAGTCGCACAGACAAACGGCGTGCCCGCGGCCTCGTTGAACCAGCAGGTTTCGTCGGCGATACGCAGCAGTTTCTTTGCGTCCGTGCGGCAAGCATTGTTGTGCGTCTGCGCGCCATGCAGCACTTGCGCGCGCAACGGGAATACCACATCGCTCAATTGTGCGGCGAACCCGAACCACGTCTGGACGTGTGCGAGTTGCAACGGATCGTCGAGCGGCAACCAGTGAGCCAGGCCTTCTGACCCGGTACCGCCATAGCGCCGCGCCAGATAGACGAGGATCGCGTGGGCATCGTGCATCAACGCGCCATCCGCGTCGAGCACCGGCAACGTGCCCAGCGGACTCATCGTGCGAAAGCGGCGCGTCTCGTTCTGCCTCGACGGATAAAGCTCAATGCGCGCCTTTTCGTAAGGCACATCGAGTAGGCCCAACATCAGCCGAACCTTATAGCTTTCGCCGCACAACTCGTCGTCGTAAAGTTTGAGCATGGCGGCCTCATAGATCCAGGGTCAATGTTTCAGTCGCCGCACGCGAGACGCACACCATCATGCAATCGCCCGCGGCCCGCTCCTGCGCCGTCAGAAAATTGTCGCGATGAAGCGGCGTTCCTTCTATAACGCGTGTGCGGCACGTGCCGCACACGCCCTGCTCGCATGAACTCGGCACCTCGATGCCGTGATTGCGCAAGCTCTGCAACACCGTAACGCCGGCCGCAACCTTGATCGTTCGCCTGCTGCGCGACAGATGGACATCGAAGGCCCGATCCGCCGCGTCATGGCCTGCCGAAGAATTCTTGTCGCCCTGGCTCCCTGAAGCGGAGACCGGTTTCGACAATGAGCGCTGCAGAATGACCGGCTGCACGGGCGGCGAAGTTGGCGGCACGGACAACGGCTGCCGATCGGCAACGCCATCGCGCGATAGCGGTTGAAGATGCTCCGATTGCTGCTCCAACGCATCGCGCAACGCGTTGAGACGTTGCTGATGATGCCACTGCACGGTCAAGCGCTCGGTCAAGGCAACCGGTCCGAGCGCGACGCCATGCAGATACGTTCGCCCAACCCGGGCCGGCTGCACGACGAACACCACCCGATGCGCGGCGTCGTCCAGTTGCTCGATCATCACAGCATTCGGCGCAACGTCGAACGCCACGCATTCCGTGGACTGCCATGGATCGAAGTGCGCATGGTCGAAGCAATACCCGGCGAGCGCATGCTGCACGGTTTCGCTGGGGGCATCGATCGCGACGGTGCGTAAGCGGACGTGTTGTCCTTCGGAAGGTGCGTTAAAGGCGGCGTCCGTCTCAAGTTCCTCGATCGGCGTAAATGGCGGCGCCTCACCGAATGGCGCGAGACAGGTCCACACGAAGCCATAACGCACTTCAACCGGCCATGTCTTCACCGCAACCGGCGGCGCCGCCGCATCGGGATGTGCCGGCACGAAGCGGCAAGCGCCGCTGCCCGAGTTGAACTGCCAGCCGTGATACTGACACTGCAGCGCTTCGCCACGATGGTGCCCGAGCGACAAACGCACACCGCGATGCGGGCAACGGTTTTCCCATACGTTGACGGCGCCGTCTTCGGCACGCCACACCACGAGTTCGTTGCCGTGCAGTTCGGTGTGATAGATCGCCTGCCCGCCGAGTTGATCGACGTCGCACAGCGCAAACCATGCGTGTTCCATGCGGTCCTTATCGGCCATGGGTCGTCCCATAGGTGACCTGCTGGGCCGTAAGCCAGCGGCGGTACGCGACCGACATCGCGTCGGCCCGCACTGGATGCTCCTCGCCGGTGCCGAGCGGCAGGCGTTTGGGCACCTGATTGACCAGAATCTTGATGTCCTGCGCGAAGATGGTTTGCTGGAAGCCGCGCAATGCGTCGTCGCTGCTGGCGTCGTCGAGATAACTCATTACCGTGTGGGCGACGCACCATTCTTCGTCGACCGGTTGCACGAACAGCGCAATCACGTCGAAGCGCTCGGGTTGCGGCGGGCAAGTCTTGTACAGAATCGCGCTGAACGGCCGCGCGACGCGGTACACGTAGCGCACATCGAGCGCGGCGCCCGCGGTCATCGCGGCGCGCGGCTGGTAGAAGCGGCAGTCGTGTGCGTACAGTTCGTCGTTGACCTCGTCGCGTTCGATGCGGTATGGCGCGACCTCAGTGTAGGGTTCCACGCCGAGATAGCCGGTATGCACGAACGGAAAATGCCCCATGTCGAGGAAGTTCTCGATTGCCCGCAAACCGCTCACGTGCACACGAAACGCGCCGGCATGCAGCAGGCGTCGATCGGGCTCGTCGGCCTCGGGAATCGCGAGAATGTCGCGATGCGGCTCGCCGGGACACACCCACAGCACACCGTAGCGCGCCTGCGCATGGCACGGCGTGTGATCGTCGAGACGCCACACGCGGAAGCGTTTTTGCGACTGTGCCTGTGACGGCGCGGCAATGCCAATATCGACACCGAGCAGCCGCGTGCTGGTCACGGCGTTCGAACCACCGGACACACCGCTGGATGTGCCGAGGCCGTCGAGTGCATCGAGCGCGGCCACCGGATGCCAGTCGTTCCAGATCACTTCGTCGATCGCCGTGTCGTTCATCGCTTCGCTTGCCGAACTTGCCGTCCTCATAGCTGCCTGCTCCGTCATTGCGCGACGCTGCCCTGCACACCGTCGACGAACCAGTTTATCCGGTTCGTATCGTCCGCGGACAGCGTGGCGCCAGCAGCGACCCGCAACTTGCCGCTCTGATCCTTCAGCGGTCCGGCGAACGGATCGAGGCGGCCCGTGACCAAAGCGGCGCGCTTCTCGGCGAGTGCATGCTGCGCATCCGCCGGCACCACCGCTGTATTCACATTCACCAGGTCGGTGATGCCTTCCTTGACACCCCAGTAGACCGGCTTGTTAGTCCACGTGCCACGGCGCACTTCGTCGATCACCCGGGTGTAATAAATACCCCAGTCGTACGCCACCGATCCCAGATGCGCATGCGGGCCCCAGTGGCTCATGTCCGAATCCCAGCCGAACGCGTGGACCTTGTGCTGCTCGGCCACGGCCATCGTCGCGGTGGAATCGGTGTTCTGCATCAGCACGTCGGCGCCGAGTCCGACCAGCGTTTCAGCCGCCTGACGCTCCTTGCCAGGATCGAACCAGCTGCTGATCCATACCACCTTCACGACCGTTTGCGGCGCGACCGAACGCGCGCCGAGCGCGAACGCGTCGATATTGCGCACCACTTCAGGGATCGGCACCGAGCCGACAAAACCAAGCACATGCGACTTCGATACATAGCCGGCGACGACCCCGGCCAGATACGCGGACTCATACACCTTGCCGTTGAAGTTGCCGAGGTTCGGCGCACTCTTGTAGCCGGAGCAATGCAGAAACACGGTGTCTGGATAATCGTGCGCGACTTTCATCATCGAATCCATATAGCCGAACGACGTGCCGATCACGATCTTGTCGCCCTTCGCCGCGCGGTCGCGGAACACGCGGGCCGCATCGGCGTTTTCGGGGACGTCCTCGACGCGCGTCACCTTGATCTGCGAGCCGAGCTGCTTTTCCGCGGAGGCAATGCCGAGGTCGTGCGCATGGGTCCAGCCCGCATCGCCCGGATTGCCGAGATAGACGATGGAGACATCGAGCGGCGCGTCGGTGGCGGCAGCGGCAGACGCGCTCATGGTTGCAAGCGCAACAAGCGAAGCCGCGCTACCGGCGAGAAGCAACCGGCCGAAGCGATTGAGTCGGGTCATGACGAGGTTCCGGTAGTGAGGGAATGGGGAATGGCGGCAGAGGCTGAGTCGACAGAAACCTGGGAAGCGGAAGAACCCACAGACACCGAAGCAACCGAAGCAGCCGAAGCAGCCGAAGCAGCCGAGGCAGAAGAAGCAGAAGAAGCAGAAGAAGCGATACCGATCCCGGCAAGCGCGTCGCACACCAGCTCAGCCAGTTCAACGGGCCGTGCGAGTTGAGGCACGTGGCCGCAGTCGATCGAACGCACGATCGCGCCAGGCACCAGCGCCTGCATCTTGCGTTGCAGGGGCAACCACACGGAGCGGTCACGCAGCGCTTCGACATAAATGCGCGGCACGCTGCCAAAACGCTCCGCGCTCAGCGTCGTGACGATCGCCCGGCCGCTTTCCTGCTGGGGCGTGAGTTTCGCGGCGGCTTGCCGAGCCGCTTGCGGCGGGCAATCGTGCAGGAAGATTTCAAGCGCCGCCTCGGTCGGAACGATGGTCGTGGCGCCCTCGTCGCTCCATTGCAGATACGGTGCGATGCCGCCGGCATCCGGCACATCTGCGGCGCTGGTCTCGACGAGCTCCGCGTAACCCATGCCCGACGGCAACATCATCCCCGCAACATAGACGAGGCACGCGATCCGCTCGGGCAACGCTTCGGCCAGCTGCGAAGCCGGCACACCCGCGCCACTATGCGCGACCACGACGACGGGGCCGTCGAATGCCGCGAGCGCTTCAGTCAGCGCGTCGACATAGGTTTGCAACGAGACTTCGAGGCCGGCATCGCGTGAAACATTCCCGCCATTGCCGGGCAGATCGACTGCCTTGTACGTCCAACCGCGCGCCGCGAGTTCCGGCAGCCAGGCGTCCCACGCCCAACTGCCCTGCCACGCGCCGTGAATCAGCAGCATGCCCGCTGCGGGGGTGCGCACCGGCGTCATCCGTAAGTTCTCCGGTAGCACGCTTCGAGATGACCTACCACGGTGATCGGCGGATACTTCGGCGCTTCGCCTTCTACCGTGCAACCCGGCAAACAGGTCACCACATAGTCCGGCCGACCGGTGAAGAAGAACGGCATCGAGTAACGCTCGCGGCCCGACGCATTGACCACGCGATGCAGGGTCGAGCGATAGCGCTCGTTGGTCCAGCGCGCAATCAGGTCGCCCAGATTGACGACGAAGGTGCCGGGCAGCGGCGGCACGTGAATCCACCCGCCATCGCTGTCCTGCACTTGCAGGCCGCCGATTGCGTCCTGCCATAGCAGCGTCAGGCAACCGAAGTCGGTATGCGCGCCACAGCCCTTCTGCTCGGGCAGCGCCTGGGCCGGTTGCGGCGGATAGTGCAACAGGCGCAGCGTGCCCATCGCCTCGTCGCAGAACGCGTCGAAATGGTCTTCCGGTAAATCGAGCGACAACGCAAGGCCGCGCGTCAAACGCGTCGACAGGTCGAACAGCGCCGCGAAATAAGCCTCCATGGCCGGACGAAAACCGGGCGACTGGCGCGGCCACTGATTCGGCCCGCAGTTGAACGCGCGCGCCACCACGCGCGGATGATCGAGCGGCAGTTCGTTGCCGATGTAAAAACCTTCTTTCAGATCGGGCGGCGTGCCCGCTTCCAGCACCTGGCCGCGCAACGGCTCATAGCCGCGGTTGCAGAACGACTGCGCCTTGTCGACCCGGCGCTTCTCAGCGTCGCTCAGCGCGAAAAAGCGCTCGGCTTCGGCGCGCGCCGCGTCGATCAAGGCCGGCTCGATGCCGTGACTGGCGATGTAGAAGAAGCCCTTGTCGATGCAAGCGGCATGGAGCGCCGCGCCCACCGCCGCGCGTTGCAGCGGATCGGCCGATGCAAGCCCGGCCACGTCGATGACAGGCAGGCTCGTGTGCGGCACTGCTTTGGCTGATAGCACTTCGGACATCCCGGCTCCTTTGAACCCGTTTGACCGAGTCTAGATCGCGGCGGGTGATCAAAAAAGCGCAGAAAAAAGTGCATGCTGATGCCGTTTCGGCATCAGCACCGGCGCGAGTCGTCAGACCGCCGGCTCGTCGCCCTCCCGCTCGGCGATCGCCTCGGCAAGCAGCCGAACGAATGCATCGAGCGCGGGCGTCAAGGTGCGCCCGGCGCGTGCGTAGGCGCCCAGCTCGGAGACCAGCGCGCGTGGCGTGCGCAGTGGAATATGCACCAGCGTGCTGTCCGCGAGATCGCGCTCCAGCCCGAGGCGAGTCTGGAACCCCACGCCGCGCCCGCGTGCCGCCATGCGCCGCATCAGCTCGATCGAATCGCTTTCGAGCACCGTTTGCAACGGCAACGCGCAATGACGGATCAACGGTTCGAGCAACCCGCTGATCGACAATTGCGCGTTACCGAGAATCAGCGGATAGCGCGCGCACTGCGCGAACGTGACGC
Organism: Paraburkholderia sediminicola; assembly: GCF_046026855.1. Taxonomy (GTDB): domain Bacteria; phylum Pseudomonadota; class Gammaproteobacteria; order Burkholderiales; family Burkholderiaceae; genus Paraburkholderia; species Paraburkholderia sediminicola_A. The sequence continues at coordinate 178,657 of NZ_JAQQET010000012.1, forward strand.
TTGTCTCGCCGGCGAGCGGATGATCCGCGGCGACGATCGCACCGAGCTGGAAACGCCCCACGGCGAGTTGCTGCAAGTCGTCCGTGCGCGGCAGCGAGAACGCGAGGCCAAGGTCGGCATCGCCATCCAGAATCGTGCGGGCAATCGACGCGGAGCCGGCCGTATGCACCTGAAAACGGATCGCCGGATAACGCGTCAGCATCCGTTCGACGAGGTCCGGCAGAAAACTCGAGTTGAGCCCCTCGACCGTGACGATGCCGATCTCGCCGCGACGGATTCCGCGCAGCGCGTCCATCTCGCTCTCGAAGCGGCGCGCGTCCTGCAGCACGGTAATCACATGCCGCGCGAACGCCTCGCCCGCAGCCGTCAATGCCAGCCCCGCCGGGAGCCGCTCGAAGAGCGGCGTGCCGACTTCCGCTTCGAGCTTCAGCAACTGCCGGTTCACCGCCGAAGAGGCAACGTGCAATTGCCGCGCCGCTTCACGGATGGAGCTACAGCGCCGAATTGCATCGAAATAGCGCAGCGAGCGCGCGTGGATGTGCCATGCGAGGGCATCGGCCACCGTGGTTTTCGACATATCGGTCCGGGTTGTTATTTATGGGTAAAGTCACGCTGACCATCAGCAACAAAAAAAGCGCACTGTCGCTCAACAGTACGCCTTCGAAAAATACAGCAAAAAGCCCTACGCTTACCGAAACCCACGTTTTGACACATTAAGGCCGCTCGCCTCGCACTCGAGCGGCCCTGTTCAAGCCGCTTCGGCCAAGGCCTTGCGCTCTTCGATCGCCACCGCCGGCGGCGCGGCATGGTCGACGCCCAGCGCTTGCAAGGACTGTGCGCACGCCCGTACCACGCGGCGCATCACGCGCTCATCCACCTGACCGATGCAGCCGATGCGGAAGCTGTCCACCACGGTCAGCTTGCCCGGATAAATGATGAAACCCTGCTCCTTCATCAATTCATAAAAGCGCTCGAACTTGAACGACGCATGCGCCGGCGCAAAAAAAGTCACGATGATCGGCGAGCGCCAGCGAGCGTTCAGCAGCGGTTCGAAGCCGAGCTCCTTCATGCCCGCGACCAGCACGTCACGATTGTTCGCATAACGCGCGAGGCGCCCGGCCTGCCCACCTTCGAGCTGGTGCAGACGCAATGCCTCGATAAACGCAGCCACGGTGTGCGTGGGCGGCGTGAAGCGCCATTGCCCGGTACGGTTCATCACGTCCCACTGGTCATACACGTCGAGCGAGAGCGAATGGCTGCGGCCCTTGGCCTCCTGCAACGCGCGCTTGCGGGCGATCACGAAACCGAAGCCAGGCACGCCCTCAATGCACTTGTTCGCCGACGAGACGAAGGCCTCGCACTGAATTTGCCTCACATCGAGCGGCACCGCGCCGAATGCGCTCATCGAGTCGATCAGCAGCTTGCGGCCTTTTTTCGCGGTGGCGGCAGCGATTTCTTCAATTGGATTGAGAATGCCGGAGCTCGTTTCGCAATGCACCGCGACCACGTGCGTGATGCCTGGATCGGCGTCCAGCATGCTTTCGACTTCGGCGCCGCGCGGCGGCAGATAGTCGCCCTTGTCGAGTACCGTGCAGGCACGGCCGAGATAACCGAGGGTGGTCGCGATGCGCTTGCCATAGGCGCCGTTGGCCAGCACCAGGGCATGGCCGTCGCGCGGAATCAGGCTGCCGAGCATCGCTTCGACGCAATAACTGCCGCTGCCCTGGAGCGGCACGCAGTCGTACTCGCCGGCGGTGTCGCCGGCAATGTCCAGCAGGCTGCTGCGCAGGTGCGCAGTCATCGCCCGGAAGTCACCGTCCCACGAGCCCCAGTCGCGCAGCATCGCTTCCTTGGTCGAGAACGCCGTGGTCAACGGTCCCGGCGTCAACAGATAGGGCTCGCCCCTGGCCGGCATGGCACACGTCACGGCTGAAGGCATTGCGGACACTGTCGGGGCGCTGTTCGTCGCGTTTTTCATGGTCGGAATCTTCCATATCGCTGTTTCGGTCATGACACAGTACAGAAAGCTTGCCCATCGGCAAAATCGATATAATTGATTCTGGTATCGTAAAAACTTATCTCTCGACGAGGCAGACGTGCAATACGCGCAATTGCGGGCGTTTCATGCGGTCGCGGAACACGGCGGGTTTTCCAAAGCGGCGCAAGCGCTGTCGCTCACGCAGCCGGCGGTGTCGGATCATGTGAAGCGGCTCGAGCAGGATTACGGCGTCAGATTGTTCAACCGCGGTCCACGCGGCGTCGAAACGACCGAACTCGGCCTGCGTCTCTTCAGCGTGACGCGGCAGATGCTCAGTTGCGAGCGCGATGCGCGGCAACTCCTCGAATCGGCGGGTGGGCTCGAGTCGGGCTCGCTTTCGCTGGTCGCGGACGCACCCGATCTGGCTGTCGCGCTGATCGGCGCATTTCGCAAGTTACATCCGGGGATTGTCGTGACGCTATCGATAGCCAATGCCGCGGACTGCATGCAGCGCGTACTGTCGAGCGCGGTCGACGCTGCCATTACCGCCGCGCCGCAGGTGCACAGCCGCCTCGTGTCGCGCGTGCTGCGACGCGATCCGCTGGTGGCGATGGTGCCGGCGAGCTATCCGGTGGCAAAGAAACGCAAGCTGAGTTACGCGGAACTCGTGCAACAGCCGATGATTTTTCGCGAGCCGCAATCCGTCACGCAGCAGTTGCTGGAAATCGAATTGGTGCGCGAGTCGTTGCAGGTCGAGCCGGTGATGTACGTAGACGGGCGTGAAGCGCTGGAGGAAGCGGTCGCACAAGGTATGGGTGTCGGCGTGATCGCGCGCGCCGAATTCAACGAATCGCGGCGGATCAGAACGATTCCGCTGCAGGATTGCCAGGTGCAGATGATCGAATCGCTCACGCGGCTCGCCGAGCGGCCGGGGTCGAATCTTCTCGATGCACTGTTTGCGGTGGAGGTGACAAACGCCGCTGGCGTGACAACCCGGTAAAACAGAGCGCCGCCGGACACGCGTTGCCCGGCGGCGTTTTCATGCAGTGCTGACGCGGTGAGCGTGGATCGGGATAGTGCCTCGACTCACGACGCACCAACACCCGAACACACGCTGCGCATCATCCTGTTACCGCGAACCGCCACTGGCGATCAGGCTTTCGCCGGTCAACCAGCGCGAATCGTCGGAGGCGAGGAACACGGCAACGTCGGCGATATCGTCAGGCTGACCGATGCGGCCAAGCGGTGTCGTGCTGATTGCCCACGCCTCGAAGTCTGAGCCAACGAAGCCGGCGCTATGCGTGCCTTCAGTTTCCACCATGCCGGGATTCACGGAGTTGACGCGAATCTTGCGCGGGCCGAGTTCACGTGCCAGCACACCGGTGATGGCGTCCACGGCGCCCTTGGTGGCGGTGTAGACCGAACTGCCCGGTGGCGTGATACGGCTGACAACCGAACTGACGTTCACAATGCTGCCGCCTTCGCCCAGATGTTTCACCGCTGCTTGCGTGACCAATAGCAGACCCAGCACGTTCACATTGAAGTGCTTATGGAAGTGCGCTTCGGTGATATCTTCGATCGGCGCCATCTCATACACGCCGGAATTGTTGACCAGAATGTCGAGGCGGCCATACGTTTCGACGGCCGAATCAATGATGCCTTTCGCGTCGGCTGCCTTGGAGACATCGCCGGCAACGGCCACTGCCTTACCGCCCGCCGCGGTGATCGTGGCGACTACGTCGTCCGCGCCCGCCTTGCTGGACGCATAGTTCACCACGACCGACGCGCCCTGCGCAGCCAGTGCCTTCGCAATCGCGGCGCCGATGCCTTTCGATGCACCCGTTACAACCGCAACCTTACCTGTGAGCTTGCTCATGATCATGTCCTTTTGGATGGAGTTCGCGCCGACGTCGCTGTCGCGAAGATTCGCGGGGCTGACGTCGATGAAGCTGGAAATGCAATGGCGCTGTCACAGGACACAATGTAGGCACACAAGCCGCATGGATAAAGCGGCTCAAAACGAATAGATACGTCGGATGAGCCGAACAATCGGAAAGGCGCGGCGGGCGGAACGCACAGGCAACGGTCAGACAATTTCGCGGGGCGTCGCGACGCCTTTTGACGCTTACAGCATCTTTCTGGCCCCGCATACAAAATTCGGTGGGACATGCCCCGCCTACTTCATCGCTTCGATACAAACCCGCCGAAGAACGATTGCGCGTTCGCGTCGAGCGATTCGATGTGATAGCCGCCTTCCTGCACGATCAGCGTGGGCAGTTTCAGCGCGCCGAGCTTACCGCCGAGTGTGCCGAAGCCTTCGGTCGTCACGGCCACCATCGATTGCGGATCGTCCTTGTAGATATCGAAGCCCAGTGCAACGACCAGCGCGTCGGGTTGGAAACGTGCAACCACGCGCAACGCCGCATCCAGTTGCTCGAAGAACACCGCTTCCGACGAACCGTGCGGCATCGGCAGATTGACGTTGTAGCCTTCGCCTTTCGCTGCGCCGCGTTCGTCTTCGAAGCCGGCTACTACCGGATAGAAATTTGTGGGATCGCCGTGGATCGACACGTACAACACATCGTCGCGGCCGTAGAAAATCTCCTGAATGCCCTGGCCGTGATGCATGTCGGTATCGAGAATCGCGACGCGCCCGTATTTTTCCCGTAGCGCCTGCGCCGCGACAGCTGCATTGTTCAGATAGCAGAAACCCCCTGCCGCTTCGGCACGCGCATGATGGCCTGGCGGGCGGCACAAGGCATACGCTTCTCCCGCGCCGTCGAGAATCGCGTGCGCGGCTGCCAGCGCGCTTTGCGCGGACCAGTAGGCCGATTCGTAGGTATCCGCGCCGACCGGGCAACTGCCATCGGCGAGGTAGCGTCCAGCTTGCGCAAGCACGCCGCGCAAAGGATTATTCTCGCGGATGTATACGTTCGACATCACCTCGTCGCCCCATTCCGCAGGAATCTTCTTCCACTCGCGGTGCGCTTCTTCGAGGAAGCGCAGATAGTTCATCCCGTGCACATCGGCGAGCGGCGCAGCGCCGAAATCCGCCGGTTCGCGCACGTCGAAGCCGAGCTTCTTCGCGGCTTCGACGAGTCGCAACGCGCGCTCGGGCACTTCCTGTGGCGAGCGCATCTGACCGCGCGACAGATAGCTGCGCGGATGATGCTTCAACTGTGCCGGATGAAAAAACGTCTGCATGGTCCAGTTCCTTGGCTTCACTATTCAGCTGTATTCAGGCGTAGGCCGGTGCGGCCGCCTTCGCACGCGCCAGCACCGCATTGATCAACACATTCGCACCCGCGGTTACGTCGCCGGGTAGTGCATCTTCGGCTTCGTTGTGCGAGAGGCCGTCGACGCACGGGATGAACACCATTGCGGTCGGCACGTGCCTCGCCAGATGAATCGCATCATGTCCCGCACCGCTGACGATACGCTCATATGAGTAGCCGAGTTGCTGCGTCGCCTGTTCGACCAGCGCGACGCAGTCTGAATCGAATGGCGTTGCAGGACTCTTCCAGTAAGTCGAAATCGCGGCTTGCAAACCGCGTTGCGTGGAGATTTGCTCGAATGCCAGGCGCACATCTCGCTCCATGACGTCGATCGTTGCATCGTCGGGATGTCGAAGATCGACGGTGAACGTCACTTTACCGGCGATCGTATTGCGCGAAGAATTCGGCACGTCGATCTGACCTATCGTGACCAGTCCCGAAGGCGCGTAGCGTTGGGCGATGGCTTCGAGCTCGAGCGCCATGGCCGAGGCCGCGAAGAAAGCATCTTTTCTATAGGGCATCGGCGTGGTGCCGGCGTGTGCCGCGACGCCGGTCACGTCGACGTCGAGCCAGCGGATCGCCTGCCCGCCGGTGACGACACCGATCGGATGGCCATGGCTTTCCAGAATCGGCCCCTGCTCGATATGCGCTTCGAAATAGGCCTCGACCTGGTTCACGTCGAGATGACGCCCGCTTTCATAGCCACACGCCTGAAGCGCCTCGGAGAGCGTGGCGCCTTGTGCGTCCCGGGTTCGCAATGCTTCGTCCAATGGCGTCGCACCGACGAATACCGCGGAGCCCAGCATCGCTGGCGTAAAACGTGCGCCTTCCTCGTTGGTCCACGAGACGATTTCAATCGGATGATGTGTCTGAATGTTCTGTTCGTTCAGACTCCGAATCACTTCCAGTGCAGCCAGCACGCCGTATACGCCATCGAAACGGCCGCCTTCCGGCTGTGTGTCGAGATGGCTGCCGATCAAAACAGGCTTCGCGTCAATCTGCGTTCCTTCGCGACGTGCAAACAGATTACCCACTTCGTCCGTATGCACCGTCATGCCCGCCTGCCTGCACCAACCGGCGAATAACTTACGCCCGAGGCGGTCTTCTTCCGTCAGCGCCAGACGCCGGACGCCACCGCGCGCGGTCGCGCCGATTGTCGCCATTTCCATCAAGCTCGCCCACAGGCGTTGTCCATCGACTTTCAACATCTTTGATTTCCCTTTGATTCAATGTACCGGCAGTGCGTCGGGTGCATCGGCACGGCGGTGTTTCAGCGCATCCAGTGCGACGATGCACGACAACGAGATGCCCGCGAGACACGTGTAAAACACCGCAAGCGGCCACCATTGGCCAACGAATTTGTGGGCGAGCCATGTTCCCGCCAGCGGCGTCAAACCACCCGCGATCGCACCACACACCTGGTATGAAAGCGAGATCGCGGAATAACGCACACGCACCGGGAATATCCCGCTGACAAAGCCCGCGATCACCGAATAGAAACTCGCCATACACACCACCGCGAGCGCGATGCCGACAATCATCGACAGTCGGCTGCCGCTTTGCACGAGCGTGAACATGGGATACGGCGAGAGCATCGCGGCAAACGCGGCGAGCTTCAGGAAGCGCGCACCGCCGATCTTTTCAGCAAGCCATGCAGCCAGCGGTTGCGCCAGAAACTGGATGATCGCGACCGCGAACAGACAATCGAGAATCAGCGATTTCGACACGCCGATGTTTTGCGTGGTGTACGAAATCATGAAGGTATTGGTGAAATACACGCCAGCAATACCGATCGTGTTCGCGCCGATGCACAGCGCAACGAGCGCGCCGGAAGAACGGAACACTTCGGCAATCGGCAGCTCGACAGTACGCTTCGCCTCTTTCTCGCGCTGGAATTCCGGCGACTCGTTCACCCCCATGCGGATAAAGATGCCGACCGCGAGCAGCACCGCGCTAGCCAGAAACGGCAGGCGCCAGCCATATGCAATGAAATCATCGTGCGGCATCGACGTGACCGCGCGAAATGCTATCAGCGAGAGAATCAGTCCGGCCGGGCTGCCCAGTTGCGCGAACGAGGCGAAGAAGGTGCGCCGCCCTTTCGGTGCATGTTCGCCGGCCATCAGCACGGCGCCGCCCCACTCGCCGCCCACGGCCACGCCTTGCACCACCCGCAGCAACACCAGCAGCACGGGCGCGAGTACGCCGACCTTCGCATAAGCCGGCAGCAAGCCGACGCACACGGTCGCGACGCCCATCATCATCAGCGTGGTCATCAGCGCCTTCTTGCGGCCGATCCGGTCGCCCAGGTGGCCGAAGATCACGCCGCCGAGTGGCCGCGCAAAGAACCCGACCGCGAAGGTCGCGAACGACGCCATCGTGCTGAAAAACGGGTCGTGCGAGGGAAAGTACAACTCGCCGAACACCAGCGCGGCGGCGGTAGCGTAGATGTAAAAGTCATACCACTCGATCATCGTACCGATGAAAGCGGCGCTTGCCGCTCGCACGGGCTGACGGGTGGCTTGAGTTGAAGCGTTCATGGCGGCTCCTCAGTCGCGATTCCTGAGATCAGGGCATCTTGTGAGGGGTTTTATCGCCAACCATAAAACATTAGTCAAATTTCGGTTTATTATCTCAACTATAAATTTTACTAATGTCTAGGGTGATTCCATGACTCAACTGCGCGCGGACGTTACGCGTTTTTTGAATGACAGGCTCGACTGGAACCTGCTGCGCACCTTCCTCGTGATCATGCAGGAGCGCAGCGTAAGCCGTGCCGCGGCCCGTTTGCATCTGACGCAACCCGCGGTCAGCCAGGCGCTCAAGCGTCTCGAAGACACGCTCGGGCGCAACCTGATCCAGCGCCGCGGCCCGCACTTCGAACCCACCCGCGCCGGCGAGGAGGTGTACCGGATCGCCAGCGATATTTACGGGCACATGTCGCGGCTGGAAACCGAACTCGACGACCGCAGCGACGACATCACCGGGTCGATCCGGCTTCTCACGGTGAGCCGGATCGACTCCGGCGTCTACGACGAATTCCTCGCGGAATTCCACAAGAGCTATCCGCGCGTGGACTTGCACATCGAAGTGATGCGCTCGTCGGACATCATCTCGTCGCTGCTGCAAAAGACGGCTACCGCTGGCCTCGGCCTATGCCGAACACCCGTCGACAAACTCGAGCAGCGTTGTTTTCTGCGCCAACGGTATGCGCTTTTTTGCGGGCGGCATCATCGGCTGTTCGGGCGGCATGCCCTCTCGATCGATCAGTTGCTGGCGGAAAACTTCGTGTCGTTCACCAGCGACCAGATCGGCGACAGCCTTTCACCGCTTACCGTGTTTCGCGATCAACGCGGCTTCACCGGACGCATCGTGGCGGCTTCACCGAGCCTCGACGAGGTGCGCCGGCTGATCTTCGCCGGATATGGCATCGGCTGCCTGCCGGAGCACATCGTGCGCGATGACCTCGCGCAGCAGCGGTTGTGGCGTCTGCCGCCGGAAGATGGTTTGGTCGACGTCGACATTGATTTGCTGTGGCTGCGCGCCCGCAAGATGAACGCCGCCGAGCAGGCGTTTCTCGACGGCATGGAGCGCACAATGCAACGCTACGCGCTACCCGAGCGGCTTGCGCCGCGTTGACTGAGGATGAGCCTGGCGGTTCACCGGCTTCCACGCTTGCGGATGAACGCGATCTGCGCGGCCACGCTGGCCAGCACGGCCAAGGCACCCAATGTATCCAGAATAGTCGACCACACAATCCAGCCCCCTGATTCACTCCCGTCACTTCCTGATCAAACGAATGCGCGCGCCAGCAACTGAATACCCAAGCCGAGCAGACACAGAAAAAACCAGCGGCGGAAGGTCGCCGGACTAATGTGTCCGCGCACCCGTTGACCGATCCACATACCGAGCAACGCGGGCACCACCGCGCAAAGCGATTCGCTCAGGTCGTCGATCTCGAATGCATGCTCGCGTGCCAGTCCAATGGCGAGCGCGAGGGTGGAAACGGTGAAGGACAGGCCGAGCGCCTGAACCAGATCCTCTTTCTTTAACGTTAGCCCCTGAAGGTAAGGCACCGCCGGCACGACGAATACCCCTGTCCCTCCGGTGATCGCGCCGGTGACCACGCCGACCGCCGGGGATAGCCAGCGCTCGTATCGCGACGGCACCGAGAAGCGCCATGCCATTAGCCCCGCCACAGCATAGAGCGTCAACGCGGCGCCCAATCCGGCCACAGCCCATTCGCCGCCCCCGCCGGCAATGAACGACGCAGTCGCAACCGTTCCGACGCCAATACCGACCATCATCAGCCACAAACGCCTGAACAGCGCCCGCACGTTGGGCCCCGCGAACAGTTGCCAGACGTTCGTGACAAAAGACGGCAGCAGCAGCATCGCGGCAGCCTGCGCCGGTAGCATCAGTGTGCCGAGCACGCCCATGGCGACGGTCGGCAGGCCCATGCCGGTCACACCCTTGACGAAGCCGGCCGCGACGAAAGTCGCCGCAACCACGCTCGCACGCATAGCGAAAGAAGAGATCATCGGGATGTTGTTCTGATTGTCATGTCGGCGATTTTCGATTGCCGCAGCGCCGCCCACAATGCGTAAGATACGTACAGTGACTTAGGCTATGCCTAAGGCTGAAACTGAAATTCAGCTGCGGTGGCAGCCTCAACTCAAATCCGACTCCATGCGCTTCGATCTGATCGACCTCCGCCTGTTCCTGCACATTCTCGAAACCGGCAGCATCACGCATGGCGCGGCATGCGCGAACATGTCGTTGCCATCGGCCAGCGCACGCTTGCGCGGCATGGAAGAAGCCCTGGGCGTGCCCTTGCTGGAGCGAGGCCGGCGCGGCGTGGAGTCCACGGCAACAGGCGACACGCTTGCGCATCACGCGAGACTCGTACTCGGCCAGATCGACCGCATGCAAGGCGAGCTCGGCGAACATCAGGCCGGGCATAAAGCTTGCATCCGTTTGTGGACTAATACCGCCGCGATTACCGAGTTTTTACCGTCCGCGGTCGGCCTGTTTTTGCGCGAGCACCCGAACGTGCAGATCGATCTGAAGGAGCGGCAAAGTACCGAAACCGTGAAAGCGGTGCTGGCCGGCGCGGCGGAGATCGGCATCATCTCGGATGCCGTCGAACACGGCGCGTTGCAGACGCTGCCCTTCGCTGTCGACAAGCTCGTGCTGGTCACAAGCCGTGACGACCCGCTGGGTGCGCGCCGTCGCGTCACGCTTGCTGAAGTGGCTGAACGTGAATTCATCGGCTTGAGTACGAGCAGCGCGTTGCATGCGTATCTTGGCGAACGCGCACTGTTATCCGGACAGCCACTCAGCGTCCGCGCGCACATGCGAACCTTCGACAGCATCTGCTGCATGGTCGAACAGGGCGCGGGCATCGCCATCGTGCCGGCCACCGCCGCCAAACGCTATCGCAGCACGCCTGGCATTCGCACGATCGAACTGACGGACAGTTGGGCCACGCGCCAGTTGCTGATCTGCATGCGCGATCTCAACGCGCTGAAACGGCCGGAAAAAGCGCTGGTGCGGCATCTGACCGGAATCTGGGAATGCTGAGAACGCTCGGTTGGCGCTCTATTATCAGCACGGCTTATTTCACAACCGATTTTTAATCGATTTGCCTGATTCTTTGCCGTTTCTTATTCTTGACGCACAACCGGAAGCCACGCAACACATGCGGCCTCCGCTCTGCTCATCTCTGTCTTTTTGCCGGCAAGATCATGGAAAGAACCACCTTCAACGTACGTGTCGACAGCGTGCGTGACGAAGCGCACGGCGTGCGCTCGTTCAGCGTATCGCGTCTGGACGGACAACCATTCGACCGCTACGAACCCGGCGCGCATATCGACGTCACCGGCCCCTCGGGCGTCACGCGGCAATATTCTTTGTGCGGCGACCCGGATCATCGTGAAGCGCATCTGTTTGCCGTCAAGCGTGAAGACGCGTCGCGCGGCGGCTCACGCTCGCTGCATGACGACGTGACCATCGGCTGCGAATTGACGATCGGCGCGCCGCGCAATCTGTTTCAGCTCGCAGCCGGCGCGAGCGAACACATTCTGATTGCGGCGGGCATTGGCGTTACGCCGCTGTTGAGCATGGCCTATCGCTTGCTCAAACAGAACGAGCACTTCGTGTTGCATTATTTCGCACGCAGCGCGGAGCACGCGGCGTTCCTGCCGTTGCTGTCACGCGCACCGTTCAGTGATTTTGTGCGGCTTCATTTCGGCGTCGAGCGAGAACAACTCGATACGGTGCTGGCCAACTGTGTGGCAAATGCACGCGAAGGCACGCACATCTATACTTGCGGCCCGGCGCCCTTCATGGAGCGTGTGGTGGCGATTGGCGAAACGCGGGTTGCTGCCGGGGCGCTTCACCTCGAACGCTTCGCCGCCGAGCCCGCTTCGGCGGCTAGCGGCGAAGCGAACACGCTAGAGGCATTCGACGTGCGCATCGCCAGCAGCGGTGCAACGGTACACGTGGATAAACACACGACGATCGTCGCGGCGCTGGCAGCGATCGGCATCGAAGTCGATACGTCATGCGGTGAAGGCGTGTGCGGCACCTGCATGGTCGACGTGGTGAGCGGCACGCCTGAGCATCGTGACCATTGCCTCAGCAAAGCTGAGCGCGCGAGCGGCAAAGTGATCTGCTGCTGCGTCTCACGTGCTACTTCGCCGTTGCTGGTACTCGATCTTTAGGACTTAATCTTCAACGCAACCAGGTGCTGCATTCGCAGCACCTTCTTTTTTGCGCTCTTACCGGTCGTCGTCACGAATCGACGAGGCATGGCGGCACAGCGCGCGTACTTCGACATCCATATACGGAAACAACGGTAATTGGCTCAGCACGTCATGCAGATGCGCGGGGCTTTCCACGTCGAAAACGCTGATATTCGCGTAGCGTCCGGCGATGCGCCACAGGTGCCGCCATACGCCTTCCTGCTGCAGCTTCTGTGACATCGCTTTCTCATCGGACTTCAGGCGCGCGGCGCGCTCCGCGTCCATGTCGGGCGGCAGGTTGACGGTCATCTCAACGTGAAACAGCATGCTTGCTCTCCTTTCCTTATCGGTAATAAAAAACCCTGGTTACCCGGCAAACCACGCCGCGCAGCCAGGGTCGATGGATTCATGCGGTACGTCCAGGCCTTTCGGGCGTCAGTGCTTCAGCGCCTCACGCTTCTGCACGCACGCGCTCTACTTCAGCGCCCGGCAAGTTGTCGCGCTCCTTGAACAGCGTGAAGTCGAAATCGATCAACGCGAACTGGCCTTCCACGCCATAGGGCTTGCCTTCCGCGCCCTCGGCCTGCCTGACGGCCGGCACGAGGCCGTCGCGCGTGGCGAACGCGAAGTCGTCCCACAGATACGGATCGCCGTCGATGTTGATCTGCGTGGTCAGCTTGCGGCAGCCCGGCGCCGAAACGAAGAAGTGGATATGCGCCGGACGATGCCCATGACGGCCCAACTGATCGAGCAACAACTGCGTCTGCCCTTGCGGCGGCACCGAATAGCCAACCGGCACCACGCTATGGAAGCTGTACCTGCCTTCGGCATCCGTGCGAATCGAGCGGCGCAGATTGAAGGCCGGCTGCGACTTGTCGAAGTACGAGTAATTGCCGAGGTGATTCGCGTGCCACACTTCAACCAGCGCATTCGCCAGCGGCTTGCCGTCTTCGCCGAGCACGCGCCCGCGCATCACCAGCGTCTGACCGGGATCGGTGCCGTCGTCCAGTCGTGCATGCCCTTCGGACACCGGCGCGCCCGCCACATACAGCGGTCCTTCGATGGTGCGCGGCGTGCCGCCTTCAATACCGGCCTTGGCTTCCGCTTCGTCGAGGCGCAGGTCGAGGAAGTGCTCGAAGCCGAGGCCCGCGGCCAACAGACCGAGCTCGCCGCTCTTGCCTGCGTCGCCGAGATAATTCAGCGCGGTCCAGAACTCGTCCGGCTGCACGTCGAGGTCTTCGATCGTATAGAACAGATCCTGGACGATGCGGTTGACGATCTGCTTCGTGCGCGGATTGCCTTCACCGGTGGCGCTGTCGTTGATTTTCTGCAGCAGCGCGTCAATGGCTTGCTTGTTCATGGGGTATCTCCTTCGTTTAATGTTCTTGGCGGCTAGCGGATGAACCGTCAGTTCGTGGTGACGCTTGCGCCCTGGCGCGTATCGCGCCGCAAGCGGTCGATCTTGTTCCAGTCGAGCGTGATGCCCAGGCCCGGCCCGTGTGGAAGATGCAAAGCAAAATTCTCATAGCGCAGCGGTTCGGTGAGAATCTCTTCGGTCAGCAACAGCGGACCGAACAGTTCAGTGCCCCACTTCAGTTCGCCGAAGGTGCTGAAGAGTTGCGCCGAGGCGATTGTGCCCACCGCGCCTTCGAGCATCGTGCCGCCGTACAGGTCGATGTTCGCAGCCAAAGCGATTGCCGCCACCTGCGCGGCGCCCGTCAGGCCGCCCGATTGTGCGATCTTTACGGCGAAGACATCGGCCGCGCGCGCGCTGGCGATGGCGAACGCATCGGCCGGGCCGTGCAATGCTTCGTCGGCCATGATCGGCACCTGAGCGAGATCCGTCAGACGTTTGAGGCCCGCGCGATTCTCCGCGTCGATCGGTTGCTCGATCAGCGCAATACCGGCATCGGCGAAACGCTTGCCAGCCCAGATCGCTTCGGATTCAGTCCATGCCTGGTTCACGTCGACACGCACTTCACCGCGTCCTTCCAGCGCTTTCTGAATGGCCACGACGTGCGCAACGTCATCGGCGACTGCGCGCGAGCCGATCTTCAGCTTGAACACACGATGCCGCTTTGCTTCGAAAACACGTTCGGCTTCGTCGATATCGCGGGTCGTGTCGCCACTCGCGAGCGTCCACGCCACATCCACCGAATCGCGTACACGGCCGCCGAACAACTCCGACAGGGGCACGCCGAGACGCTGCGCCTGGGCATCGAACAACGCGGTTTCAACCGCGGATTTCGCAAAACGGTTGCCCTGAAACAGCGCGCGCAGCTTCGCCATCGCCGCGCCTGGGCGGGTCGCGTCCATGTCTTTGAGCAGCGGCGCGAAGTACGTATCGATATTGACCTTGATACTTTCCGGGCTTTCCTCGCCGTACGCGAGACCGCCGATGGTCGTGCCCTCGCCCACGCCGACCACACCGTCGGCACAGCGGATGCGCACCAGCACAAGCGTCTGGCAGTTCATCGTTGCGACCGAAAGGCGGTGCGGACGAATCGTCGGTACGTCGACGAGAATTGTCTCCACACTTTCGATCTTCACGGGTGTTGCTATCATTCGTTGCCCTCCTGAACTGCTTTACCGAGAGCTCCATAGTAGAAACAACCCGCGAAGCAGTCCAACACCGATTCCGACTACTTCCATACCTTAGGGGTATGCATGGAACTTCGCCAACTCCGCTACTTCATTGCGGTCGCGGAAGAAATGAACATCACGCGGGCCGCCAAACGCCTGCATATGACGCAGCCGCCGCTCAGCCGCCAGATCCAGCAGATCGAGGAGAGCATTGGCCTCGCGCTGTTCGAACGCGGCTCGCGGCCGTTGCGGCTGACCGAAGCCGGCCGCATTTTCTATGCACAGGCCAAGCGCCTGATCGACGATGCCGACGAACTTGCTCCGCTCACGCGACGCCTCGCACAACTGGCCGAACGCATCGTGATCGGTTTCGTGCCGTCGACGCTCTATGGCGCGCTGCCCGCAGTGATCCGCGCGTTTCGCGAGGCTGCGCCGCATATCGAGTTATCGCTGATTGAAATGTTCACGATCGAACAACTCGGGGCCCTTAAAGGCGGCCGTATCGACGTTGGTTTCGGCCGCTTGCGTTTCGACGATGCGCAACTGGCGCGTGAAGTGCTCGTCGAAGAACGGATGATTGCCGCACTGCCGCAAGACCATCCGCTCGCACGCCAGAAGAAACCGCTGACGCTTGCCGCGCTGGCGCAGGAAACACTGATCGTCTATCCGAGCACGCCGCGGCCGAGCTATGCGGACCAGCAACTATCGGCGATGCATGACCATGCGCTTGAGCCGAAGGCAATTCATGAAGTGAGGGAATTGCAAACCGCGCTGGGGCTGGTGGCGGCGCAAGTCGGCGTGTGTCTCGTGCCGGAAAGCGTGGAGGGTTTGCGCGCGCATGGCGTGGTGTACCGGCCGGTTCCGGCCGCCAATATCGTGTCGCCGATCATCATGAGCCGCCGCCTGCAGGATGAGTCACCGACGACTACGTTGCTGTGTTCGCTGGCGCGGGCGTTGTTCAAACGGGCTTGAAGGGGCAGCGGTCTCATCTCAACGCTCGTCGAACCGCCGCACGATATCGGCCATCAGATTGCGCAACCACACGTTGCCCTCGTCCTGATCGAAATGCTCGTGCCAATGCATTGTGACGGCCGCCATCGGCAATGTGACAGGCAACTCGTAGAGTTGAAAACCACCGTCCCGATTGAAAATCTGTGCAAGACGCCGCGGCAGCGTCGCGAACAGATCGGTCACGGCCAGCACGCTCGGCAAGGCCACGAAATGCGGTAATTCCAGCGCTATGTGCCGGCCGACGCCTTGCGCGCGAAACGCGTCGTCGAGCGCGTAGTGGCTGTGTTCGACCGACGTGATCTGCACGTGCGACGCGTCCACAAACGCCTTCATACTCAGATCTTTCGTGCGCGGCAAGCCGCGGCGCTTGCGCGTCATGCAAACGTAAGTCTCCTCGAACAACGGTTGATGACGCGTGCGCGCGGTCAGCGTCGGCAGATTGCCAATTGCAAAATCGAGCCGGCTCGCGCGCAACGCATCTTCGATTGCTTCTACCGGCAAAGGCTCGATACGCAACTTCACGCGCGGCGCCTGCCGGTGCAACGCCTCGCAAATCGGCGGCAAGTACGCCAACTCGCCCGCATCGGACAGCGATAACCGGAACGTGCGCGTGCTCACCGCCGGATCGAAGTGTTCCGCGTAACGCAAGGCTTCACGCACGGTATCCAGCGCCCGCGCGACGATGCCCGACAGTTCGAGCGCGATCGGCGTGGGCTGCATGCCGGCGCGCGTGCGAATGAACAACGGATCGTCGAACAGGGTCCGCAAACGCCCTAGCGAATAACTGATCGCCGGCTGCGACAACGCAAGGCGCTGGCCGGCCCGCGTGAGGCTGCGCTCCTCGACGATCGCCTGGAAAACGCGCAGCAGATTGAGGTCGACGTGGTCCAGCGAATTCATCGAGATATCCATGAGATTGATTTTATATTTTATTTTAGATCAATTTGACGCATATCAGTCGGTCAGCGAGACTTTGCTTCATCAACCACCCCACATACCGAACTGATGAGCGAATCCTCATATCAGACCGTCGACGCGAGCGCCTTGTACCAGCGCGCGCAGTCCGACCGCGTCGCCCCGTCGCTGTACTACGACCCGGCGGTTTTCGAAACCGAACTCGAGCGCATTTTCTACAAGACGTGGATCTGGGTCGCGCACGAAAGCGAATTGCCGAATCCGGGCGACTTCCGCACCACCACGATCGGCCGCCAGCCGGTAATCGTGGTGCGCGATAAGAGCGGTACCGTCAACGTGCTGCAAAACCGCTGCCGCCATCGCGGCGCGACCGTGTGCGAGCAGCACAAGGGCAATGCGAAGGGCTTCACGTGTCCGTATCACAGCTGGACCTATGGCCTCGACGGCGCATTGCGCGCACTGCCCTATGGCGACGGCTATGAAGGCGTGATCGACAAGACCGAGTTGCCGCTCGCCAGCCTGCGCGTGGGCATCTATCAAGGTCTGATCTTCGCGAGCTTCAATCAGGAGATCGAGCCACTCGAAGATTTCCTCGGCGGCGCCAAGCCGTGGATCGACCTGTTCATGAAGCAAGGCGCGGGGTATCCGATCAAGGCGAACGGCGAACATCGCTTCCGCTTTAACGGCAACTGGAAGATCCAGCTCGAAAACACCACCGACCTGTATCACTTCCCGGTGGTCCACAAGTCGTGGATGAAATCGATCGACGACGAAACCGCCGCCGCGATCACGAGTTTCATGACGAGCGACGAAGCATTCTGCCGTTCGCTCGGCAACGGCCATAGCCTTGCCGTGCTGGTGCCGGAACTCGTCGATCTCGACCGCGACGATGGCGCGCCGATCCCCGAGCGCTTCGAAGCACTGGCCGCCACGCTCGCGAAAAAACACACGCCTGACGAAGTGCGTCGCATCGTGCGGTCGCTGATGGGTGTCGGCTTCAACCTGAATCTGTTTCCAAACCTCGCGCTGTCGATGGCATTTTTCCGCGTGCTGCGGCCCATCTCGGCGAACGAGACGGAAATCCGTCACGTCGCCCTTGCCATGGACGGCGGCCCCGAAGAAGCGAACCGCGTGCGTCTGCGCATTCACGAACACTTCCAGGGTCCGTTCGGTTTCGGCAGCCCGGACGACGCCGAAGCCTGGGAACGCGTGCAGCGCGGCTCACATGCCGGCCCCGATCTGCCGATCCTCGTGAACCGCGGCCTGAATCGCGAGAGCACGGCGCCGAATGGCGAAAAAACCGCCCACGCCACCGACGAAACCGGCATGCGCGAAGCGTACGCGCAATGGCGCACGATGATGGAGCAAGCATGATGGACAAGAGGAACACGCTGTTCTCGCAGGAGACCTTTGCCAGCGCGATCGAACTGATCTGGCGCGAAGCCGAGTTGCTGGACCGCAAGGACTATCGCGAATGGCTTTCGCTGTGGGACCCGATAGGCTTTTACGTGGTGCCGATCGATCCCGACGCCACCGACTTCGCCGCCACGTTGAACTACGCGTACGACGATCAGGACATGCGCGAGAAACGCGTGCAACGCATGACGTCCGGCTATTCGGCTTCGGCGAGCGACGCCGCCCGCACCGTGCGCACGGTCTCGCGTTTCACGCTGACGAGCGATACGAGCGACGAAGTAGAAGTGAACTCGGCGCAGGTCATCGTCGCGTATAAACGCGGCAAGTCGACCCTGTTCGCGGCGGATCTCACGCATCGCATCAGTTTTACGAGCGGCGAGCCGCGCATCGTGCAGAAGGTGATCCGCCTGATCGATTCGACCGAAGCGCTCAGCGCCATCGGGTTCCTGTTGTGATTGACGACGATTCGAGCGAAGTAAAACGATGCCCACACTAGAGGTTTATCTTCCGGCCGGTCACGCGGAAGCGCGTAAAGCGCAACTGATTGCCGGCCTCACTCAGGCCACCGTCGATGCGATCGGCGCACCCGCCGAATCGGTGCGGATTCTGCTAAGCGAATTGCCGCAGCATGATTTCGGCGTGGGCGGCGCCAGCGCGGCGGATCGCGCGGGCAGCCGTGCATCGCTGCTGGTGATCGTCGCGATCCTGATTGCGGGGCGCACGCCCGCGCAAAAGACCGCGTTGATCGCCTCACTCAGCGAAACAAGCGCCTCTGTGCTCGACACGCCGCTCGACGCCGCCCGCGTGATGATCAAGGACATTCCGAATACCGACTTCGGCATAGGCGGCCAGACCGCAAAGTCACTCGGGCGCTAGCGTCCTTCTCCCTACAAGCGAACCAGCGAGCACGACGATGCAACACGACACGCTTTCTCCCACGGCCGGATCACCCGCCACGCCCGCAGTGCCGGCGACTTCGCGGACACTGCGGCGGATCATCGTCGCTTCTGTGCTCGGCAACGCGCTCGAATGGTACGACTTCTTTCTGTACGGCACAGCCGCGGCCCTGATCTTCGGGCCGCTGTTCTTCCCACTTCACGGCGATCCGCTGATGGGCACCCTCGCCGCCTTCGCCGGCTTCGCGATCGGCTTTGTGGCGCGGCCGCTGGGGGGCATCGTGTTCGGCCACATCGGCGACCGGCACGGCCGCAAACGTGCGCTCGTCGTGACGCTGATGATGATGGGCGTGGCGACCTTCGGCATCGGTCTGTTGCCGACGTTCTCGCAAATCGGCTTCCTCGCGCCCGCTGCGCTCGTTTGTTTGCGGGTCGTGCAAGGCATCGCATCCGGCGGCGAATGGGGCGGCGGCGTGCTGCTCATTAGCGAAAGCGCGCCGGCCAATCGTCGTGGCTACTATGCGTCGTTCAGCCAGTTGGGCGTGGCGGGCGGCTTCGTGTTGTCGGCAGCGGCGTTCTATCTGGTGCAGCGACTACCGGTCGAGAGCTTCATGTCGTGGGGGTGGCGCGTGCCCTTTCTCGCGAGCGTGCTGATCTTCGGCGTCGGTGTGTATATTCGCCGGAGCCTGCCGGAGAGCCGCGACTTCACCGCGGCCAAACCGAAGCACATGCCAGTGCTGACGGTGCTGCGCAATCACCCGAAACAGGTGTTGCAAGCAATGGGGCTACGTGTCGCTGAAAACGGCGGCACGTATATCTTCCTGTCGTTCGTGCTGGTGTACGGCAAGACGATCGGCGTGCCGGTTTCGGTGATGCTCGGCGGCGTGATGATCGCAATGCTGATCGAACTCGTCACGATCGTGCTGTGGGGCCGGCTATCGGATGTGATCGGGCGGCGGCCGGTGTATATGATCGGCGCGCTCGGCCTGGTCGTGATCGCGTTTCCCGCATTCTGGTTGATCGATACCCATGAACCGCTACTCGTATTCCTGTCACTCGCATTAGGTTTGCCCTTCTGCCACGGTGCGATGATCGGCACGCAGCCCGCGCTGATGGGCGAACTGTTTCCCACCGAGGTCCGCTATTCGGGCATGGCGCTAGGCCACGAAATCGCTTCGGTGTTTTCCGGCGGACTTGCGCCTCTGGTCGCTATCGCACTGTATTCGAAGGTCCATGCGCCGTGGCCGGTCGCGTTGATGCTGATCGGCTTCGGCCTCATTACCGCGATCACGCTCGCGACCATTCCGAAGAGTGTCAGTACCAGGCATGATTGAGCTGCGATCAGCGGGCGGGAACAGTCACAACCGGCAGCGTAAAACTGCATTGAAGGCCGCCCTGCCGTGCCGGTTTGGCCCAGATTTCGCCACCGTGCCGGGTGACGATGTTTTTGCACAGCGACAAACCGATGCCATTACCCCCTGCTTTCGACGAAGAAAATCCGTCGAACAGCCGGCCGTGCGCTTCGGTGGGCACGCCCGGGCCGTTATCAACGACCTGCACGAGCGCATATTTCCCGCGCAGACTGGTGACAAGGCGCAATTCACCGCGCCGTGCAGCGGCATTCGTGCATTCCGTCAGCGCCTCGATCGCATTGAACGCCAGATTCAGCACGACCTGGCCAATCAGCACGCGCTCGCAATACACCGGCAAGGCTTCAGATGCCTGCTCGATGGTGACGGCAACACCCGCTTCCTTCGCACGCAATTCGATGAAGTAGGCAACGTCCGTGATGACGTCGCGAATATCCACGTACGTCTCGCTCGGCTCTCGCTTGACGATGTAATCGCGTACGCTCTTGATGATCACCGCCGCGCGCTCAGCCTGGCGATCGGCGCTGCGCAAGCCCCACAACACGTCGTCGACGACACCGGGTTGTGCGAGGCGCCGGATCGCGCCTTCGATGAAATTGCGCACCGCGGCAAGCGGCTGGCTCAGCTCGTGCGCAATGGCGGTCGCCATTTCGCCCATCGCGTTGTAGCGCCCCGCATATTCCAGCAGCCGCGCTTCGTTACGGCGCGCCTCTTCGACAGCGACTTCGTCCGTAATGTCACGAAAGTGCAGCAGGCGGCCGTTGAGGTCGTCTTCGATTTCGATTCTTCTGCACGTAATGCGCAACCAGACCGGCGTGCCATCGCGGCGCGTAATCCGATAGCGTTGCGGTGCCGAAGGCTGGATGCGCGGTGCGTTGGCGAGTTGCTGGAGCAGGCGGTCGCGATCAGACACGCTGCAATAGTCGAGCACGTCGCCCATCGGCACGCCCTCTTGCAGACCCAGCACACGCCGTCCGGATTCGCTGACGAATTCCACTGCGCCTACGGGCGTCAGTACGGCAACGCCTTCACCGAGATCCTGCATGAATTCGCGCAGCCGCGACTCGTAGCGCCGCAGCGTCTGCTTGAGCGTGTCCTCGATACTGATGTCGCGGAACTGCACCATCACCACGCCGCGCTCACGCAGCGGCACATAGGTGGCAATGGCCTCGGACAGCATATCCGCCCCCGTGCGGGAGCGGTAACACCACTCGTAGACCTGGGGGCCCTCGGTAATCGCGCGATCCATTGCGCCGACGCCGATCTCGCGGCGGTACCTCGGCACCGGGCGGGTCATGTCTTTCGCCTTGAGCGGCAGTATTTCTTCGAGCGTAAAACCGAGCGCCTCGCAAGCCGCGCGATTGGCCCACACGATCGCCTTCGTTTCAGCGTCGTGCAACAGCACGCACAACGTGAGCGCGTCGAGCAGGCGGTGGAAATCTTCTTCGGCGGGGAAATTCATTATGCGAGGCGGTGGAAAAATCCAATCACGTATTGGAAAGAACATAACACCAGTCGGCATGATTCGCGTCTGAAGATTTCTTTAGGCGCCCCCGGCGCGTTACCTAAAAACGCATCCCGCGTCCCAATTGAAGCGTTCTTTTTGCATTTCTAGACTGGCCTCACCCTGCACGTGTCGTCGCCTGCTTCATCGCCCGCGATCGAATCGTGCCTCGTGTTTCAGCCAATAACGAACAAGGAGAAGCCCCGCCATGTCAGACACTGCTACCGACAATGCCGCCGCTGCCAT
The DNA here is from genome assembly GCF_046026855.1 of Paraburkholderia sediminicola. Taxonomy (GTDB): domain Bacteria; phylum Pseudomonadota; class Gammaproteobacteria; order Burkholderiales; family Burkholderiaceae; genus Paraburkholderia; species Paraburkholderia sediminicola_A. The sequence goes on from NZ_JAQQET010000012.1 coordinate 200,594, forward strand.
TGCCGCCGACGCAAGCCGCGATGCAACGCGCTTGCCGCTCGCCGACGTCATCGTCGAAATCGCCGCTCGGCGCGAGGAATTCGAACGCCTGTCACATGTACCGCGCGACGTCATCGCCAGGCTCAAGCGCGCGGGCGTGTATCGCGCGGCGACGCCGCGGCGTTTCGGCGGCGATGCGCTCGCGCCCACCGCGTTCCTCGACATGATCGAACGCATCGCGGTGGCGGACGGTTCGGCGGCATGGGTCGCCAGTTTCGGCTCGGCGAACGTGTATCTCGCGGCGTTGCCTCTGGCAACTCAGGCGCACATCTACGCCGACGGTCCCGATCAGGTGTTTGCGGGCGGCCTCTTCCCCGTGCAACCCGCGCAACCCGCCGAGGGCGGCTGGCGTGTGAACGGCACGTGGAAATTCGCGAGCGGCTGCAAGGGCGCGGACTGGCTCGGTGTGGGGATCGGCGCGGCCGGCTCAGGCGCGGCCGGCTCAGGCGCGGCCGGCTCAGGTGCGGCCGGCTCAGGCACGGCCGGCTCAGGCACGGCCGGCTCAGGCACGGCCGGCTCAGGCACGAGCGCCCCCGTTGTGCCCGGAAAACCACGCACAGCCGTGTTCCGCCCGCATCAGGTCGAGATCGTCGAGAACTGGGACGTGGTCGGCATGCAAGGCACCGGGAGTCACGATCTGCGCGTCACCGATCAGTTCGTCGCCGACGACTGGACCTTCGTGCGCGGCGGCGAGCCGTGCGTGGACGAACCGTTGTATCGCTACCCGACTATCGCCTACGCGGCGCAAGTATTGGCCGTGGTCAACCTCGGCCTCGCACGCGCGGCGCTCGATGTCGCCAACCAGATGGCCGGCGGCCGCAAGACGACAACCGGTGCGCCGCAACTCGCCGACCGCGCGTACTACCGGATCGAACTGGCGAAGGCCGAAGCGCAATTGCGCTCGGCCCGCGCGTTCTTCTACGACACCACCGACACGGTCTGGCAATCGATCCTCGCCGGCAACCCCGTCACACCTGAGCAGGTCAGCCTGCTGCGTCTGGCCGCGACGCAGATCGCCCGTGAAGGCGCCGAGGTCGTGCAGCGCGCCTACCGGCTCGGCGGCACAATGGCGATCTACCGCACGCATCCGTTGCAGCGCCTGCTACGCGATGCAATGGTGGTGACCCAGCACGCGTTCCTCGGCGAAGGCAACTTCGACGGCGCCGGCGCGGTGTTCGTTGGTGTGCCGCCGATTCCGGGCTACCTGTAAGCCACGTTCTGATTTTGACGTTCAAACGATTTCATGGAGAACCACACAATGTCCGATAACCAGAAGCTGCCCTTGCGCGTTCTGTTCTGCTGCGGCGTGACGCAGAATTTTTTTGACTTGCCGCGCGAGAAGATCGGCGAAGTCTGGCAGGCCTACGGCAAGATGCTGGCGGCGGTCGAATCGATGGACGGCGTCAGCGTGCTCGGCATCATGGACGACGACCGTCTCACCGTCGGCAATGCCGACAACTCGCCGTGGACCTTCTACATCATGGCCGACGTGCGCGACTTCGACACCGCCGTGGCGGTGTGCAATCTGTATCGCACCACACCGGTCGGCGAATACAACCTGTGGCGCTACGGCAAGATCGAAGCGCGAGTCGGCCGCGCGCTGCAAGTCCCGCCGCAACACGCTAACGCTGCTTGAGCATGCCGGAGCGTGATGCGATGAACGAGACCCCGAATACGCTTGCCATGTTGACCGAACGGCTCGCCGCGCTCGAAGCCGAATCGGCGGTGCGCCGCACCATGGCGCGTTATATGGCGCTATGCGATGTGCCTTCGGGCGCGCTCGAGGGCGAGACGCTTGCGGCCCTCTTCACTGTCGACGCGATCTGGGAAGGCATCGGCCCGCAGTACGCGAGCAAGTTCGGCCGCCTCAACGGTCAGGCGGAAATTCTCACGATGCTTACGCGCTACTTGCCGCCGTCGCCGCACTTTTCAGTGAATGTGCACTTCCTCACGTCGGAAACCATCGAGGTGCACGGCGCGGTCGCAAAAGGCCGTTGGATCATGCTGCAAACGTCCGGTTATGTCGACGCACCAGCGGAGTTGATCTCGGCGCGCCTGGCCGTGGATTTTTCCCCCGCGGGCAATGGCCGCGACTGGCTCATCACGCACTTTCGCACCGAACGTCTTTTCGATGCGCCCTGGCAAGTCAATGCAAGGAAACCGAATCCATGAACGAGTTTATCCAGACCTTGTCGTTAGGCGGCACAGGTCCGAGCATCGCGATCAAGGACACGATCGATATCGCCGGCTACGCGACCACGGCCGCGAGCCGCGCGCTGGCCGACAGCCCCCCTGCTGTTCAGCACGCGGAAGTCGTGGAGCGCTTGCTCGATGCCGGCTGGCACATCGTCGGCAAGGCGAACATGCACGAACTGGCGTTCGGCATGACTGGTATCAACGACTACACCGGCACGCCGCAAAATCCGCAGGACGCCGCCCGTATTCCTGGCGGCTCATCAAGCGGTTCGGCAGCGGCTGTTGGCTTGAAGCTCGCCGATGCCGCGCTTGGGACGGACACGGGCGGTTCTATTCGCGGCCCCGCTGCATGCTGCGGCGTGATCGGCTTGAAGCCGACTTACGGACGCGTCTCGCGGCGCGGCGTCGCTCCGCGTGAATCGACGCTCGATTGTGTCGGGCCGTTCGCGCGCGAGATGCAGATGATCGTCGCGGCGATGCAGGCGATTACCGCCGGGTTCGACGTGAATACGGCCCAAGCGCGCCAATCAGGCGCGTGGAACGTCGGCATCGTGCAGGTCGACGCAACGCCCGAAATCCTCAAAGCCGTTACGCGCGCGGCAAGCCAGGCCGACTGCACCGCTCGCACGCTGGAACTCGCCGGCCTCGCCGCGGCGTTCGAAGCAGGCCTCTCGATCATCAACGCGGAAACCTCCCATGCGTTCGGTCACCTGGTGGCAAGCGGCAAGCTCGGTGCGGATCTCGACGCACGGCTGCGCGCCGCGGCAAAAACGACAGTCGCTCAACGCGATGCCGCGGAGTTGGTACGCCGGCAATTCACTGCGGCCGTCGACCATGCGCTGGAAAGCGTCGACGTATTGATTCTCCCCACCCTGCCCGCGTTGCCGATCACGCTCGACGAAGCACGCGGCGGCACGTCGGTCATCGCCATGTCGTCGTTGATCCGGCCATTCAATCTGAGCGGCCATCCGGCACTGAGCTTGCCCTTGCCTATCGACGGCTCGCCGCTCAAGGCGGGCTTGCAGATCGTCGGACGCAAAGGGGCGGATGAACAGGTGTGCGCGATTGCGGCGCGCTTCGAAGCGGCCCTCGCCGCCTGACGCAGGTAGTTGAGGTGGGCAAATGAGTTTGGCGAATGCAGTTGCCAAGCAAGCCTGGCGGATGAACCAGGCCAATGGCCCGGACAAACAGGCAATGCACAAAGCCGCTGCAGAAGCGGCAGTTTTCTAACGGAGTAGAAGCAATGCAGAACAGAGTCGTACTCGTCACTGGCGCGGCGCGCGGTCTCGGCGCCGCGATTGCCGCGCGCTTTCATGCCGCGGGTTATGCGGTAGCCATCGGCGACATTGCGTTCGATGCCGCACAAGCCCTCGCCCGCGAACTGAGCGCCGACGGTTCGAGCGCCTTCGCGCTGAATCTCGACGTCACCTCGAAAACCGCGTTCGAATCGGCACGCGATGCGATCCTGCAACGCTGGGGCCACATCGACGCGTTGATCAACAATGCGGGTGCATCCAAAGTCGTCCCCGTGATGGAGATCACCGCCGAACAATTCGATCAGGTAATCAACGTGAATCTGCGCAGTGTGCTGTTCGGCTGTCAGGTGTTCGGCCAGCATTTCGCCGACGCCGGCGTTGGCCGCATCGTCAACATCGCCTCGCTGGCGGGACAGAACGGCGGGTCGGCCACCGGGGCGCACTATGCGGCAGCCAAAGGCGGCATCATCACGTTGACCAAGGTGTTCGCGCGCGACCTCGGTTCCGCGGGCGTGACCGTCAACGCAATTTCGCCCGGGCCGATGGACCTGCCGATCGTGCACGAGAGCGTCGCGGCCGACAAACTGAAGGCGGTGATCGCCAACATTCCGGTGGGACGTCTGGGCTCAGCGGACTATGTTGCGGATGTCGCGGTGATGCTGGCCGCTGAGAACGCTTACTTTGCCAACGGCGCGTGCTGGGATGTGAACGGCGGCCTGTTCATGCGTTAAATGCCCGGCGCGTTCGCGGTGAATTGCATTCGTGGCATACGCCAACGTTCACGCTCACACAGGGGTATGCCCTCAACGAGGCGCACCGCTCACGGCCGCCTCCTGCTCCCACACCGCCATTACGTCGCGCACCAGCATCGCGATGGACGCCGCGCCGAGCTTGTCCTTGATGCTCGCACGATGCACGTCGACGGTCTTCACACTGATCGACAGATCGGAAGCGATGCGCTTGCTGCCCTTGCCGTCGATTACGCCGCGCAGCACTTCTTTCTCGCGTGCCGTCAACGACGCGAGGCGCTTGCGCAACTCACGCTGTTTCTGATTGGCAGCATGACGAAGCGTCGCGAGTTTCAAGGCACGCTGCACACGATCGAGCATCTGCTGCGAGTTATAGGGTTTCTCGACAAAATCGATCGCGCCGTTCTGCAAAGCACGCACCGACATCGGAATGTCGCCGTGACCACTGACGAAAATGATCGGCAGCGTTGCATCCTGACGGTTCAACTCCGCTTGCACATCGAAGCCACTTTGCTCCGGCATGCGCACATCGAGCACGAGACATGCGGGTACGCCGGGATCAAAAGCGCTGAGAAATTCCCTGGCATTGGCAAAGCCCGCCGACTTCACGCCGACCGATTCGAGCAACCACGCGAGCGACGTACGCATGCCATTGTCGTCGTCGACGATATAGACGATCGGTGAGAGAGGTGGAGCGGACTGAGGCTGCTGGGACATGGCGTAGGTGGAACGGTTCGGGAAGTGTGCGATTCGAAGCGTTTTGCCGGCTCATGATAACCAGTGAAAAAAACGCTGCAAAGCGATAGTTACCCTGTGACGCAGATAAAAGCCGCTCAGGCGCTCACTCTATGCAGACGTGCATAGGGGGAAAGCTTTAGACGAGTCGGGAAAGATGCCCCCACGCGCACCGCTCGCGCTGATTTTTTTCCGTACGTGGATTGATTACGCTTGAATCCAGACCCCTACCGCCCCCAGAGGAACCCAGAACATGAAGCCGAACCCACACGCGACGCAATCGACCACCGTCGCTGACACCGACCTCGCAGCAAAACAGCAATTCCGTCAGGCCATGGCGCATTTATCCGCGGCCGTGAACGTCATCACGACCGCCGGTCCGCACGGACGCTGCGGCGTCACCGCGAGCGCCGTGTGCTCTGTTACCGATACGCCGCCCACGCTGCTCGTCTGCCTGAACCGTTCGAGCGCAATGCACGCCACCTTCGAACGCAACCGGCATGTTTGCATCAATGTGCTGCCTGGTGAGCACGAATTGCTCGCGCGCCATTTCGCGGGCATGACGCAGGTGCCGATGGAAGAACGCTTTGGCTGGCCAATCTGGGACGACGGCGCGCATGACGTACCGGTCTTGCGCGACGCACTCGCGAGTCTGCAGGGCGAGATCGTTGATCTGAAGGAAGTGGGTTCGCACTCGGTAATGTTCGTCAAAATCAACTGCATCAGCGTGCGTACGGACGGTGATGGGTTGATCTATTTCGATCGCAATTTTCACCGTGTCAAACGCTCTGCATCGCATTGATGCGCGACAGTAGCAATTGAATTCGGCCGCGGCCCGTGGCTCGCTTAAATCACGCCCGCGCTATGGATATCGAACTGAAACTGCGGCACGGCCGCAACGGCTTCGACAAAGCAGTCGATCAGATAATCGCAGGCCGACGTATTCAATGCATCGCGCCGCGAGATGATGCCTACCGACACGCGCGGCAACGGTTCACGCACTGGCACCGAAACGATTCGTTCACGAATCCAGTCCATTTCCAGAAAACTCTTCGGACAGCATGACAGCAGATTGCTGCTCACAGTCAACGAAAAACTCGCACTGAACGAACTGCACTCCACGACCACATTCGGCGCGCTTGCCCCATGCTGCACGAAAAAATCCTGAAGCGACTGGCCGATGCTTTCGGGCGTGGTGTTCAGCATCCACTCCGCGCCTTCGAGATCCGCGATCGATTCAGCATTCGCCAGCGGGTGCCCTTTGCGAGCGGAAATGATCAACTCGCCTTCGAGCAAGGAGCGGAACACGAATTCCGGCGCGAGCTTCTTTTCATCGACGATCGCGATCACGAAGTCCAGCGAGCCATCGCGCAGCCGGGCCAACGCCGCTGTCAGGAAACCCTCCTGAACCGAGAGCCGCGTCTTCGGCATGCGTTGCCGGAACGAGTGAATGGCGCGCGACAGAAACTTCAGCGACACCAGCGGTGTGACCGCACACGACACCGTCCCACCCGCCTGACCGGATAGATGGACCACGTCGTCTTTCGCGTGCTGCATCTCCGCAAGAATGAGCCTCGCGCGCGCACACACGGCCTGGCCGTACTGCGTGAGTTGCGCGCCACGCGCGCTGCGCGACACCAGTGGCACGCCCAACTCCTGTTCGAGCTCACGAATCGCCTTGGTCAACGCGGGCTGGGACAGACACACCGTTTTGGCCGCGGCGCGAATGCTGCCGTGCTGGGCAATCGCCACTAAAGCGCGCAACTGGTTGTATTTCACGGGTGAGCGGTCGGATAAACGGTTGGAGAACGAGGGGCCACGGTCGGCGTCAGGAAGCGGTTGACGGCTTGAATCGATGGTACACCGCGAGAAAAACCAAGGCCATGCTCCCAAATACCCATTGCCGTGCGGCCTGCATGAGTCCTGCTTCAGCCCGAACCCAAGCCCAGCCGGGCGCGATAACCCAGCGTTATCACAATAAGAAAAAGCAAATCCAGAACGCTTTTTTGACTCCCTAGACTTTTCCTGTCGTCGTCATTGAAGGCGCTCTGCCCGATCAAAGCGCTCGAACCGATATTGAAGCGCTGTCGAAACGATATCGAAGCATCACGGATTGATTCACCTCCAGAGGGATCCCGTTCATGAAGTCACCTTCACTCAGTTCTTCGCTCAACGATGTCAGTCAAAGCGCGCGGCATGGCGTATCGACTCGCGGGCTGATCGTCGCGACGACAATCGGCAACGCGTTCGAATTCTTCGACCTCACCGTCTACAGCTTCTTTGCCGTGCTGCTCGGCAAGCTGTTCTTCCCGCTCGCTTCGTCGCAACAGCAACTCTTACTCTCGGTTGGCACGTTCGGCATCGGCTTTATCGCACGACCGCTTGGCGGTGTGCTGTTCGGGGTGCTGGCGGACCGCTTCGGCCGCATCACCGCGATGAATCTCACGCTCGTGACAATGGCGGTCGGCACTGGCCTGATTGGCGTGATGCCCACCTACGCACAAATCGGCATCGCGGCGCCGCTCGCGATCGTCGCCGCGCGCCTGCTGCAAGGTTTTTCCGCGGGCGGCGAAGTCGGCGTCGCGACCACGCTGCTCGCGGAACGCGCCTCTTCAGCGCGACGCGGCTACATCACGAGCTGGCAGTTCGCGAGCCAGGGGGCGGCGGCGCTGGCAGGCTCACTGGTTGGTTTCCTTCTCTCGCATTACCTCGACCAAGCTTCGCTCGAAGCCTGGGGATGGCGTATTCCGTTTCTTGCAGGCGTGCTGATCGCGCCGCTCGGCCTTTATCTGCGTTCGCGTCTAGACGACGAAGCGGATACGCCTGCCGACGCCGTGGCCGATTCCACGGGCGTGCTGAAGACTGTTCTCCAACGTGACTGGCGCCTTGTCCTGGTGGCCCTTTTTCTGGTGGTTGGCGGCACGTCGGCGCATTTCATCGTGATCTATTACATGTCGACGTATGCGATCAAGGTGCTGCATCTGCCGATGGATGCCGCGCTCTGGTGCGGGATTCTCGCCGGTGCGGTGATGCTGGTGATGTCTCCGGTGGGCGGCATCTGGTCCGACACGTTCGGCCGCAAACGCGTCGCCTTCATCTCGCGCGTGCTGCTGACCGTGCTCATTCTGCCAGGCTTCTATCTGATCCAGCATTCGCCTTCGATCAGCACTTTATATCTGGTGATCTGTGCGCTCGCAGCGCTGCATTCCATCAACGCGGGCGCGACCGGTTCGATGCTGCCGGAGATGTTCCCGCGCGGCACGCGTGCAACCGGACTTTCCATTGCCTATGCAGCGGGCGTGTCGATCTTCGGCGGCTTTGCGCAATTCATCGTGACGTGGCTGATTCAGGCGACCGGGAATCCGGCCGCGCCCGCCTGGTACGTGATCGTTTGCGGGGTTCTCTCGCTGGTCGCGCTCCTGTTCGTGGTCGACCGCACACGTCAAGACATCTAGGCCGCCACACACGCATCATTCACTCTCCAATACCGCGAAATTCTCATGTCAGACACTCTTCATGCCGATACACCGCTCTCCGTGAGCAGCGAACTTTGTGACCTGTCCGCCCTTACCTTGCTCGATCTGCAGCGCAAGAAGGAAGTGAGCGCCGTCGAAATTCTGAATGCGCACCTCTCACGTATCGAGGCCGTCAACCCGCAAGTCAACGCACTGGTGACGATCGCCGACAAATCCGGTTTGCGCGGCCGTGCCGCTGAAATCGATGCGCAATGGGCACGCGGCGTCTGGCAAGGTCCCCTGCACGGCCTGCCCGTTTCGCAGAAGGACCTGACCGCGACGCGCGGCGTGCGCACTACGTTCGGCTCAAAGGCCTTCGAACATCACGTACCCGAGCACAGCGCACTGATCGCGCGCCGCTGTGACGCCGCGGGTGCGCTGATGATCGGTAAATCGAACACCCCTGAATTCGGCTCCGGTTCGCACACGTTCAACGACGTGTTTGGCGTGACACGCAATCCGTGGGATCTGAGCAAATCCGCTGGAGGAAGTAGCGGCGGCGCAGCGGCATCCGTTGCGTGTGGGATGAATCCACTCGCTTGTGGCAGCGACATGGGTGGCTCGCTGCGCAATCCGGCCGCGTGGAATGCAGTGGTCGGTTTGCGTCCGTCGCCGGGACGTGTGCCGCGCGCGCCGGATTCGAACGGCTGGGCGACGCTCGGTGTCGATGGCCCGATGGCGCGCGATGTCGCCGATACCGCTTTGCTGCTCAGCGCGATCTCCGGACCCTCCGGCGAAACCGCGACCGAAATCAGCGAACCAGGATCGCGCTTCGCACAACCGTTGCAGCGCGACTTTCGCGGCACGCGCATCGCCATGTCGGTCCAGCTTGCCGGTCTTGCTGTCGATCCCGAGATTCAGCGGGCCGTGCAGGCCCAGGCCGCCGTATTCGAGTCGATGGGTTGCGAAGTGGAATTCGCCGACCCCGATCTCGGCGATGCCGAAGACGTGTTTCGCATTGAGCGTGCATGGATGATCGGCAGCCTGGTTGATCGGCTCGATGCCGGGGCACGCGCACAACTGAAGCCGGAAATCGAAGCGGAGTGCCGTCTGCATCGCTCTTTATCCGCCTCGGACCTGGGCGATATGTTCGTACGCAAAACGGCGTTGTTCGAGCGGATGCGCCGCTTCATGGACAATCACGCGTACTACGTGCTGCCCGCCACGCAGATGCTGCCCTTCGACGCCGATCTGCGCTGGCCCACTGAATTTATGGGCATGCGCTACGACTCGTACATCGACTGGATGCGCATCTGCTGGTATCTGTCTTCCACTGAATCGCCTGTGCTCGCTTTGCCGTGCGGTTTTAGCGCGTCCGGCTTGCCGATCGGCTTGCAGATCGCCGGACGCTTTCGCGACGACTGGGGTCTGCTGCAATTCGGCCACGCCTATGAGGCTGTTGCGGCGCACAGCGCGATACGTCCGCCGCTTATTACCGGGCGCTAAACACCGCTAATTCCGAGGTTCTTCCAGTAGCCGGTTTCGCCGCTGGCTGCTTGCAGACAAGCAACGCGTGGCTCGCGGGAGCGAACACGTCCGTCACTTTTCGCACTTTCTCTAACTTGAGCGTCAGACCACATGAAAAAAACGCTACTGGCAGTATGTCTCGCCGCACCCCTTCCGGCCGTGGTGCATGCACAGAGTGCCGTCACGCTATACGGCATTATCGATGAAGGTTTGAGTTACACCAGCAATGCGGCGACGGTCAACGCCAACGGCAGCGTCTCCGGCCATAGCGCGGTTCGCCTGTTGAGCGGCGTGATGCAGCAAAGCCGTTGGGGCATGCGCGGCGCGGAGGATCTCGGCGGCGGCATGAAGGCGATCTTCATGCTGGAGAACGGCTTTGACGCAAGCACCGGCAAGCTCGGCCAGGGCGGTTTGTTATTTGGAAAGAAGGCGTGGGTCGGTTTGTCGGGACCTTTCGGCACGGTGACGCTCGGCCGTCAGTACGACACGAACGTCGACATCCTCGGCCCGTTTGAGGTTGGCGATCAATGGGGCGGCTATATGGCGGCGCATCCTGGCGATCTCGACAACATCAACAACACCAACTCGACGAACAACGCGATCAAGTTCACCAGCAACACGTATGGTGGTTTGACGGTGGAAGGCATGTATAGCCTGGGCGGCGTCGCGGGCAATTTTTCTCGCAACCGGATCTGGTCGGTGTCGGCTGGGTATGTGAATGGGCCGTTGGCACTTGGCGTGGGTTATCTCGATGTCGCCAATCCGAATACGTCGTTCTTTGGCAGTACCGGTAGTCCTGCTGCCAGTGTGAATGGCGTGCCGGGCAGCAACATGGTGTCGCCTGTGTATTCCGGGTATGCGTCAGCGAAATCATTACATGTGATTGGTGCCGGGGCGTCGTATCTTTTCGGGGCGGCGACGTTTGGTGCGACTTATTCGAATACGAGTTTTCGTGATCTTGGCGATCTTTCTTCGGGGCCGAATCCGGGCGGGCTGAGCGGCAACGCTACGTTGAATAATGCGGAGCTGAACTTCAAGTATCAGATCACACCTGATTTGCTGTGTGGCGTGGCGTATGACTATACGAAGGGGAGTTCGGTTAAGGGCATGACAGGGGCGACCTATCAGCAGGTCGCTTCTGGGATCGACTACTTCGTGTCGAAGCGTACCGATGTGTATCTGATTGGGGTTTATCAGAAAGCTTCTGGAACGGATTCGACGGGGAAGCAGGCCGTAGCCGCGATTAATGGGCCTTCCGCGTCGGCCGATGATAAGCAGGCTGTTGTGAGGGTTGGGATGCGGCATAAGTTTTGATTTTTTTGCCTGCGCGGCGCTTGTCTGTGTTTTTGTGGTTTTGGCCTTTTCTTCATCTGGTTTCTTGGCCTTTTCTTGATCTGATTTTTTGGCCTTTCCTTGAATTGTTATTGGTTTATTAGCGTCGCCCCTGTGCGGGGCAGGCACCTACTTTTCTTTGCCTGCTGCAAAGAAAAGTAGGCAAAAGAAAGCAGCTCAAACCGCTAGCTCATAAGCGGGTCCCCTGGCTCGGAGAGGGCAGTGGTGCATCTGGAATCCGTGCCCTCGCACCTTCAGCCTTAGTGACAAGGCAGTCATACTTCCGGCGGCGCTGCGCGCGCCGACGAGTACTTCATAAAACCACCCGCTATGATTTGGCGCTCGAGTTTCACTCAACGCCTTAGCTCGCCGTTGCGGCGCCACTCCTACAGTGCCTGCCCCGCACAGGGGCGACGCTAATAGACCAATAACAATTCAAGGAAAGGCCAAAAAACCAGATCAAGAAAAGGCCAAAACCACAAAAACACAAACAAGCGCCGCGCAGGCAAAAAAAAACTACTTCACATCAAACACATAATCGCCATGCGTGCGATGCCCATCAGAGGCCACGGCCACCCAGTGCACGGTGTAGTGCCCCGCCACGAGCGCCGGCAGCGGCACAGTCATCTCCGCCGTCTGATGCCCATCCACCACGGATTTCTCCGAATTAACCTGCTTGCCGCTCGCGTCGGTAACCGTCAGCGAACTGAACGACGGCTCGAGCGGCCCGTCGAACATCACGCGGACCTGTGCGGGCGACGCCACCGTCGCGCCCGCCCCCGGCTCCTGTTTCTGCGGAAATACATGGGCGAAAACGGCGCTCGCGAACACGAGCCCGGCAATCAGCAACGGCACCTTCGCTGCTGTGCGCAGCCCGTCATGTCGATCGTTTTTCATCGTTTGCTCCTGCATTACAGTATTGCTGCGTTACTGGAAGAGAGGTTTGCCGATCGTGGTCGGCGCGACGTCGTCGAAGAAGATGTGGGCCTGAACCAGAATGCCCACGTGCGAGCCGCTCGCGTGGTTGATCGGAATTTGCGCTTCAACCCCGAACTGGCCATAGCGGTTGATCCAGATGAAGCCCGGATTGACCGTGCCGGTTGTCTGTCCCTGGCTTCTCGATAGCGGCACTTCCACCAGCGGAATGACGTTCGCCAAAGGCTGCGGTAGACCGATGTCGTGCACGTGCTGCTGCAGATACGGCAGGCTGTATTGCACCGTGAAACCGTAGTTGAACGCGTTCGGCTGCCCCGCCCCTGTTGTCAGCGCCGGGCCCGCTTCACCCGTGATCGCAATCGGCCGCAAAAAGCCAAGCGATGCGGGAAGATCGCCCATGCCCTTGCCGGCGTAGATCGTCGGCGAGATCGTCGAAAAGTTGTCCGCGATCGCGCGGCTTCCCGTACCACCGAGTTCGGCGTTTACTCCGACGGAGGCCATGAACTCGTGTTCATCGTTGACGTACAGCAGGTACTTCAAACCAACGCCGAAGTTGTCGAAGCCGTGCGCCTTTGGGTTGTTTTGCATCGCATAGGTGCCGTCCACCGACACCGCCAGCCGCGGCGTGATCAGCTTGTCGTACTCGAAGTCGAAGGTATTGATGCTTTGATCGCCGGTATCGCCCGGCACACGCTGGTGACCGTATTCGAAGTTGGCTTCGTCGCCGACACCGGGATCGTCGACGGCCATCGTCGACGGAAAGACGCGATTACCCGCAATCGCGTGAGCACTGGCGAGTGAAGGAGCGAAGAAAAATGCGCTGGCGGCAGTCGCGACGAGCGACGCCACGCGCAGCGGTATCGCGCTGCGCGTTGCTTGGGTTTGCATGGTTTCATCCTGTTCATAGATCGTGATCTATGCCGGTGCGCGCGTCTAAAGACGAACGTGCGGCGGCACCGCGATGCGGTCATGGCATCGCGCCGGTATGACTCGAATCAGGAGGCGAACGGAGGGGCGCGAGGCTGCGCGAAGGTGAGTGGCTCGACGCGGCGAACGCTCGCGAAGCGGGTGGCGACGGTATGCCGAAGGGCGCGGACGGTGACGGAGAACAGCGCCTCGACGCTCGGCACCACCGGCATGTGGGCGAGCAGACTGCAATAGCCGCAGGCGTCGCCGTCGGACGTAGCGGAGTGTTGGGTGTGTTTGCTGCCGGTGTCGTCCGATGCCTGATCCTGCATGGAGGGCATGGAAGACGTCGACGACATCGAGGATGTAGCATCGCTCTCCGACATGGACGCCATCGACGGCATCGAGCAATGCCCGGCTTCCATTCCGGTTTCACCGCCGTTGCGTGCGGCAAGCGAGTGCGAGATCGCCGGCGCGAGCGTGGCCATCAGGATCGCAAACAATCCCAGCCAACTACCGATCTTCCGATGGAAACGACTCAAGATGCGCCCGGCGACACGTTTAGATGCTGTCGTGGATTATGCCACGGCCTCTCGTGTGTCCTGATCGGCAACGCGTTGCTTATGCCGGACATTTCACCTGCGTTTCGCACCCGCATCGGTTGCGGTGCTGCAGCGCTACGGCATCGCCATGGCGGAATTTCATTCGTCGCCCGATGGTCCGGCGGCTACCCGCGGTCAATAGAGCAAACTGCCAACGGCAAATCCGCTGCCGACGGTAGACAATGCTTCATCCCGGCTATCCGTACGGAGTATCCATGAAAGCGCATCGCACGCGTCCTCCGCACTTTCCCGGCGATGATTCGCATGCGGAGTGGCGCGATCACACCTTGCCTTACGCCATCGTGGCCGCGCTGTTCGTGCTGATGATCACGCTGATCGTCTGGCTGGTCGATCCGGCGCCGCCGAAGACCATCACCATCAGCGCAGGCCCTCACGACAGTTCGTTCCTTGTCGCCGCAGATCAGTACAAGAAGATCCTCGCCCGCAACGGCATCACGCTGAAGGTGCTGGAATCCGATGGCTCCGTGCAGAATCTGCAGCGTCTGCTGGACCCGAAACAGCATGTCGATCTCGCGCTCGTGCAAGGCGGCGTGGCCGACGGTCTCGATACATCGTCCCTGATGTCGCTCGGCAGCGTTTTCTATATCCCGGTGGTGGTGTTCTACCGCGGCACGGGCGTCAGCGCGCTTTCAGAACTGGAAGGCAAACGGATTGCAATCGGCCGAGAAGGCAGCGGCACGCGCCTGCTGGCGCTCAAACTGCTGGAAGCAAACGGCATTGAACCGGGCGGCAACACGGTGCTGGTCCCGAGCGATGGCATGCAGGCCGCCACGCAACTCGTGGCAGGCGACGTCGACGCGGCGATCCTGAACGGCGACTCCGCCACGCGCGGCTTGATGCTGCGGCTCCTGAAAGTGCCCGGCATCTCCGTGATGAATTTCGACGAAGCCAGCGCCTATACGCGCCTCTTTCCCTATCTCAACGAGATCGACCTGCCGCCCGGCGTGCTTGACCTCAGGCGCAGAATTCCGCCCGACACCATCCATCTGATCAGCCCGACGGTCGAACTTGTGGCACGGACCAATCTGCACCCGGCCATTTCCGACTTATTGATCGAGGCCGCGCAGGAGGTGCACGGCACGGCGGGGCTGTTGCAGCACGCGGGGGAATTCCCGAGTCCGGTCGCCCATGAATATCAGATCAGCGAAGACGCACAGCGCTACTACAAGACCGGCAAGAGTTTTCTATACCGCGCGCTGCCATTCTGGCTCGCGAGCATCGGCGATCGCACGCTCGTTCTGCTGCTGCCGATGGCGGTGCTGCTGTTTCCGGCGATGCGGCTGATTCCGGCACTGTACCGATGGCGCGTGCGCTCGCGCATCTATCGCTATTACGGTGCTTTGATTGCGATTGAACGCGGCGCATTCGCCGACTCGACCGACGAGGAGCGCAAGCGGCTGTTCGCGAAGCTCGATCAAATCGAGGCGTCGCTTAACCGCTTGCGCATGCCGCTTGCATACGCCGACGCGTTCTATGTGCTGCGCGAGCACGTCGGCTTCGTACGCGGCCGGCTGGCCGCGGCGCAAGGCAGCCGCCCCTAGACGGGGCGGCGGGCTTCTTTATGCTTCGGCGGTGGCCGACGGTGCTGCCGGCGGCATGGTCGATTCGGCGGCCGGAGTTTCCGTCGAGGTGGTCTGCGGCTGGCTGAGCGCGTCAGCTTGCGGGGCGGCCGCTGCTTGCCCGGCTGCGTCGCCCGGAGCAACTTCAGCGCCCGCGGCATGGGCTGACGCATCAGCCGACGCAGCGGCTGCTTTCGCCGCGCCTCTGCCTGCGCGATGCGCCTGCAGACGCTGCGCGCCGGCCGCTTCCTGCGCCGTGACCTTGCCTGTTTCGCCGCCCGTGACATCCACGCGCGCGGCGCCTTCGACCAGGCATTTCCAGTAGCGGCTACCGCGGCACCACGTCTTGATCGCGTCGCGCAATTCGGCTTCGCTCAGCGACAGCTCCTTCGCGTGAACCACGAGGTCCTCAAAGATGCCGACCTTGAGCGGCAGCTTGGGCGCCGGATTCTTCGGAAACGCGTTCGGGAAGCGCTTTTGCAGCTTACCGATCGATTTCACTACCGGGTCCACAGGCCTTGCATCAGCCGCGGGCCTTGCGTCGGCGGCAGGCTTCGCATCTGCCCTGGAAGCGGCACGGCGCGGCGGCGACGGCTTGCGGGCAGGCTTCGCGCCGGGCTGGGCGACGGGCTTGGCCGCAGGTGCAGCTTCGGCACGTGCCGCAGCCAGTTGCTTCTTCAATTCAGCGAGTTGTTCGAAACCCATAGCGCAAAATCAATCGAGAAAGACAAGATTGTAGCAGCGTGTTGAAACGTACTCGTGACAGGGGTGATGCGGTGCATGTTCAGGTTGGTTAGCGTTCCGCTGTGGCTCAGAAGAAATCAAGGAAAGACCAACACCAAAAGCACACAGAAAAACGCGCCAAGCCGACAAACAACCAAGCGCCGCGCAGGCAAAAAATCACCTCTTAACATCAACAGACACCCCACCCGCCGCCAGGCCAAAAACCGAAACACACAACCCACCCCGCCCCTCATTATTCCGCAAGGTAACCCCCAACTGATGCCGCGCGGCGATCCGCGACACAATCGCCAGTCCAAGCCCGCTACCGTCGCCCTGCGCCTCTTCCCCCCGATAAAACCGATCGAAAACCCGCTCGATTTCAGCTTCCGGTATCCCGGACCCACTATCCACGACATCAAACCCCACCCGCTCACCGGACCGTTTCAGAATCACATCCACGCGCCCACCCCGCGGCGTGTGCCGAATCGCGTTGTTGATCAGGTTCCCGAGCAACACACTCATCCCATGCGGCTCAGCCAGCACCGTGTAAGGGTCGTAGCCCGCGCTCGCGTTTTCGCACTCGAGCCCGAGATCGATCTCCCTCGTCTCTGCGAGCAGCGAAAGATCCCCCACCGCCTGTTCACCGATCCGGCGCAAACTCACCGGCACCATCGACGTCACGGGATGCGCATCCTCACGCGCCAGCGTCAGCAACTGCTGCACCAGGTGAATGATCCGGTTGACCCGCTCCTCCACACGCTCCAGCGCTTGTCCCTCGCCCTTTAACGACCCATCGCGGGAAGCCGCCTGCAGTTGCAGCTTCAGCGCGGCAAGCGGCGAACGCAACTCATGCGCGGCATCGGCGATAAAGGTGCGCTGCGCCTGCGAAGCAACGTTCAATCGTTGCAACAGGTCGTTGAGCGCTTCGACCAGCGGCTTGATTTCGACCGGCACGCTGCCATCCAGGCGCAATGGCTCCAGCGAATCGATCGAACGGGTCGTCAGCGCGCGCGTCAGGCCGCCGATCGGCGCCAGCCCCCTTGCCACCACCAGCAGCACCAGCACGATCGTCACCGGCACCAGCACGCCGAGCGGCCACAGCGTATGCAGCGCCAGTTGTAGCGCAAGGTCTTCGCGCACGGAGATCGGCTGCGCAACCTGGATATAGCGGTCCGGCTGCTCCAAACCGAACGCGCGCCAGTGATTCTCGCCGCGCTCGATCGTGCTGAAACCCGCCGGCAAACGCGAGAATACCGGTGCCTGCCTCGAGTGATAGATGAGATTGCCGGACCGGTCCCAGATTTCGATCACGATCCGGTCGTCGGCCAGATCGCCCAGATCAGGATTGCGATGCTCGCCGTCGCTCGAACCGGCCAGATTCGATGGCAACGACAGCGCTACCGTGCGCAGTTCGTAGTCAAACAGCTCACCCGCCTCTTCGCGCGCGGTGTGAAAGATGCCGTAGCCGGCCACGCCCGACGCCGCGGCCAGCCCGAAAATCAGCCAGCCCAGCAGCCAGCGGCGAATCGACGTCATCAGCACCTCTTCAGACGGTAGCCCACGCCGCGCACCGTCACCACCTCATCCGCGCCGATCTTGCGCCGCAAGCTATGCACGTGCACTTCGATGGTGTTGCTACCCACCTCCTCGCCCCAGCCGTAGAGCTTCTCTTCCAGCTCTGGCTTGGTGAACACGCGCGTGGGCTCTTCGATCAACGCCTGCAGCAAGGCGAACTCGCGCGGCACGAGCGGCAGCACATCGCCGCCTTTGGTGACTTCATGCGCCGCGGGATCGAGTGTGAGCTCGCCGTGCGCATAGATGGGTTGCTTCTGGCCGGTGCGCCGCCGCAACAGCGCGCGCACCCGCGCGGCCAGCTCGTCGAGGTCGAATGGTTTGATCAGGTAATCGTCGGCGCCCGCATCGAGGCCGCGAATCCGTTCGTCGACCGCGTCGCGCGCGGTCAGGATGATCACCGGCGCGGCGCCCCCGCTCTTGCGGTAGGCATTGAGCACGTCGATACCGTCCTTCTTCGGCAAGCCGAGATCGAGCAGCACGAGGTCGTACACGCCGTTGCCCAGCGACAGTTCCGCCGCACGGCCGTCTTCGGCCCAGTCGATCGCGTAGCCCGAGCGGCGCATCGCGCCCAACACCGTCTCCGCAATCATGTCGTCGTCTTCGACCAGTAGCAGACGCATGGCCTCTCCTCCCTCCAGTTTGCCCGCATTGTCCAGCCAGTTAGCTTAAGGCTTCCTTATGTGGTCCTGATGGGACCCTTAGGCGACGCTGAAGGGAGGCTTATGGGACGCTTAAATTTCGGTTAAGCGTTTCTTAAGCTCCCCATCAGCAGAATCGGCACCTGTTCTGCGACATCCGTTCGCGGTTGTCTCAACTTCGTTCAGGAGCCGGATTTTGCCCGTTTTCAACGCCGCCGCAGCGGTCATTTCAGCGGCTACCTCAGCAGCGAACCGGCCTGCCGGACTGGCCGCCTCATTCGCCGTCAGATCGCCAGTCACCCCGGAAGCGAGGCGACCGCCGGGGCTGGTCGCCGCGCTCACCGCTAAATCACCGGCCGCCTTCGCCGCACGGTTGCGCATACTCGTGCCCGTCTGCGCAATGCTGCTAGGCGGCTGCACGTGGTATCACCGCGAGCCGCTTGCGCCGCAGGATACATCCACCTCCGCCCGCTCGCTCGAACGCATCCAGATCGATCCGTCGACCATGCCGCTGCCCGAACTGGCCGCACATCGCTTCGATCCGTCCGATGGGCTCGACATCGACGAAGTCGCGATGCTGGCCGTCGCGAACAATCCCGATCTGAAGCTGACCCGTGACGATCTCGGCATTGCCCACGCGCAAGCTTATTCCGCAGGGTTGCTGCCCGACCCGCAACTGAGCGTATCAAGCGACTACCCAGGCGCGGCCGGCGCCACGCGCGCGTTCAATTATGGCCTGAGCATCGACGTGATGGCGATCGTGCTGCGCAGTGCGAATAAGCAATCCGCTGACGCGACCGTAGCCAAAACCGATCTTGGCCTGCTGTGGCAGGAATGGCAGATCGTCGTAGAGGCGCGGCAGTTGTTCATCAAGACGCGCTTTCAGCAGGACACGCTGCCGCTGCTGCAACAGCAGCGCGACCTCGCGCGCACGCGCTACGAGCGCATGGCCGACGCGCACCGCGAAGGCAATCTGACCGACGACACGCTGACGGCCGCGCTGACCGCATACAGCGATGCACGCAAGCAATACACGGACGCCGAACGGGCAGCGGAACAGACCCATCACGATCTGAACGCGCTACTCGGCCTCTCCCCCGAAGTACAACTGCAACTCACCGGCAACGAAGACACAACCGGACTGCCCGACACCACGCTCGATGCCGCGCTCGGCAAACTCGCGCAGCGCCGTCCAGATCTGATCGCACTGCAAGCGGGTTATGAAGCGCAGGAACAGAAATACCGCGCGGCGATCCTCAGCCAGTTCCCGAGCCTGTCAGTAGGTTTCGTGCGTGCGCGAGACACCTCGAACATCTACACCAGCGGCTTCCAGATCAATCTGAGCCTGCCGATCTTCAACCGCAATCAAGGCAACGTCGCGATCGAAAAAGCGACGCGTCAGCGCCTGCGTGACGAATATCAGTCACGCCTCAATCAGGCTTATGCCGATGTCGCCCATATGCGTGCGGACAGCGTAATTCTCACGCGACAGTTGCAGCAGACCCAAGCCGCGCTGCCCGATGTCGATCTCGCCGCCCAACACGCGGCTGCGGCCTACGCGCAACACAATCTCGTACTCGGCGCCTACACCGACGCACAAAGCGCCGCGCTTACCAAACGCGTCGACGTCGCCGCACTACGCGAATCGCTCGCCGAACAGCGCGTCGGCCTGCAAGCACTGCTGGGCAGCGCGATTCCAGACGCCTTTTCCTCCGCTCAGACCTTCACCGAAACTCATGCGAAATAGCCCACTCCCGACGCGGTGGCCGCACATCGCCTCCTATGCGATTTCCCTTGTCTGCGTCGCGCTAATAAGCGCTGGCATCCATGCGGCCGATGCAGCCGGCGCAACCAGTACGCTCGCCGGCGTCGATGCGGCAGACCCATCCGTCGTATCCGTGCAGACCGTACGGGTGCAGCGCGCCGTCATCGCGCAACCGGTACGTGCGTATGGCATCGTCGCGGCGTCCGCGTCGAACCTGACCACGGTTAATCTGCCGTACGTCGCGCGTATCGTGCAGATGCGCGTGCAAGCCGGCCAGAGCGTGACGCGTGGCACGCCGCTTTTCGTCGTGCAAGCCGACCCCGCCGCAGTGCTCGCCGCCACTCAGGCAAAAAGCGCCGTGACGCTGGCGCAAGGCGAGCTCGCGCGCACGCAATCGCTGTACGACAAAGGGCTTGCCACGCAATCGCAGCTCGCCACGGCACGCAAGGCCGCCGAGGACGCGCAGCAGGCGCTCGCCGCGCAGAACCAGACGGGTGTCGCGAGCGGCAATAAGGTCATCGCGGCGCCGATCGACGGCGTGGTTTTGCAAGTATCGGCGGCACAGGGCGATCAGGTGCAGCCCGGCGCCGCAATCCTGCAACTGGCTGGCGGTAACGGCAAGGACGCGCGCGCGAACGTCATGCTCGGCGTCGAACCGTCGGATGTCCCCGCTATCCATGCGGGCGACACGGTCACCCTTCACGGCCTGTCCACTTCGCTCGCGAAGGCTGCGGCGGAGGGCCGTGTGGTGCTGGTCGGCGCGTCGGTCGATCAACAGAGCCAGCTCGTCAACGTCGGCGCGAACGTCCCGCTCGGACAGAGCGCGTTCATTCCGGGCACGCGTGTCAGCGCCGATATCGCAACGCGCAGCGGCACGCATTGGGTCGTGCCGCGTGCTGCCGTGCTGAAAGACGACAAAGGCGCATACGTGTTCCAGATCACGCCGCAAAACAAGGCGCGCCGCGTGGCAGTGGTCACGCAGGTAGAAAACGGCGACCGCTATGGCGTGGACGGCCCGATCGACGGCACACAAGGCCTCGTCGTCAGCGGCAACTATGAGTTGAAGGACGGCATGGCGGTGCGGGCTGGCGGAGGCGTGCCGCGATGAATTTCGGTCAATGGATGCAGAAGCACCGGCGCTCGTTGCTGTTCGTGATCGCGTTGCTGGCGATCGCGGGCGCATTGACCGCGTTTCGCCTGCCGATCTCCCTGTTCCCGAACGTCGCGTTTCCGCGCGCCGTTGTCTCGCTCGACGCGGGCGACCGTCCTGCCGAACAAATGGCGACGCTCGTCACAATGCCCGTCGAAGAAGCATTGCGGCGCGTGCCGAACGTACGCGACGTCGAATCGACCACGAGCCGCGGATCGGCGGAGATCTCGATCAATTTCGACTGGGGCACCGACATGGCGCAAGCCACGTTGCAAGCCCAATCGGCAATCAGCGAGATCCTCGCGACGCTTCCGCAAGGCACCTCGATGCAGGTGCGGCGCATGGACCCGACCGTGTTCCCGGTGCTCGCGTATAGCCTGACGTCGAAACAGCAGTCGCTGTCGGCGCTGCGCGATCTTGCACAGTTCCAGATGCGCCCGTTGCTGTCGTCAGTGGAAGGTGTGGCGCGCGTCGAAGTGACAGGTGGTGCGCAGGATGAATTCGAAGTCACGATCGATCCGGCTCGCCTCGCCGCCTACAAGCTCTCGCTTTCCGATGTGTCGAAAGCGATCGGCGCGAGCAACGTGCTGATGGCTACCGGCCGTATCGAGGATCACGACAAGTTGTACCTCGTGATCGCCAACAGCACGATCACGCGACTCGACGAACTGCGCAACGTGGTGGTGTCGGCCAACGGCGCGACGCAAATCCGCCTCGGGGACATTGCGACAGTCCGTCAGGGCGTCGTGCCGCAATGGATGCGCGTCACTGCCGACGGCCAGGACGCCGTGCTGCTCAACGTCTACCAGCAACCAGGCGCGAACAGCGTGGCCATGGCCAAGGCAATCCGTGCGAAGCTCGCCGACTTCCAGCATCAGATGCCGACGGGCGTGCATCTCTCGAACTGGTACGACCAGAGTGAACTGGTGATCGCCTCGGCGACCAGCGTGCGCGATGCAATCATGATCGGTGTGGTGCTGGCCGCGTTCACCCTGTTTGCCTTCCTGCGCAACTGGAAAATCACTGCGATTGCGGTCGCGCTGGTGCCGGTCGTAATGGCCGCGACGATTCTGCTGCTCGACGTGTTCGGCATGGGCTTCAACATCATGACGCTCGGCGGGATGGCCGCCGCGGTCGGCCTCGTGATCGACGACGCCATCGTAATGATCGAACACATCGTGCGACGCATGCGCGAAGGCGGCGCGCACCAGTTTCATGGCCGCGTGATGGCGGCGGCACTCGAATTCACGCGGCCGCTTGCCGGTTCGTCGGCCGCGACGCTGATCATTTTCGTGCCGCTCGCGTTTCTGTCCGGCGTGACGGGCGCGTTCTTCAAGGCGCTTTCGGTGACGATGGCAAGCGCCCTGTTCATTTCGTTTCTCGTCACCTGGCTCGCGGTGCCGATTCTGTGCGACCGTTGGCTAAAACCAAAGGACGCCGAAGAGCATCAGGAAACTCGCTTCGCTTCATGGATGACCCGGCGCTACGGTTTTCTGATCGAACGCGTGACGGCACGGCCGATTCTCGTGCTGCTCGGCCTGGTGCCGCTGATCGTGGTGGCCGCGTTCGCGTTCACGCGGGTGGGCAGCGGTTTCATGCCGAGCATGGACGAAGGCGGTTTCGTGCTCGACTATCACACCGATCCGGGCACATCCGTGACCGAAACCGACCGGCTGATGAAGCAGATCGAAGGCATCATCCGCGCGAATCCGAACGTTGCGACTTACTCGCGCCGCACCGGCGCCGGTCTCGGCGGCGATCTGAACGAGCCTAACAAGGGCGACTTCTTCGTGAGGCTGAAATCGAGTGGCCGCGAGCCGATCGAAACGGTGATGGAGGAGATTCGCTCGAAGATCGAGACACAGGTGCCGGGCGTGAATATCGAACTCGCGCAATTGATGGAAGACCTGATCGGCGATCTGACCGCGGTGCCGCAGCCGGTCCAGATCAAGATCTACTCTGACGACCAGAACACACTCGACACCACCGCACGCAAGGTCGCTGCGCAGATCGGCAAGATTCCGGGCGTGGTGGACGTGAACGACGGCATCAACCCTGCCGGTGACGCGCTCGAATTGCACATCCGGCCGGAGGCCGCGGCGGCTGAGGGCATGGACCCGCAGTCGATTGCCCAAGCGGTTTCCGACATGGTGGAAGGCAATGTAGCAACGCAATTCCAGACCGGGCCGAAGACGGTGGGCGTGCGGGTGCGCGTGGCTGGCGCACTGAAGCTAACCGATACGCAGCTGGGGCAATTGCAGATTCGCGCACCGGACGGCCATCTGTTCGCGCTGAATCGCGTCGCCGATCAGGTGACGGTGACCGGCCAGCCGGAAATCAGCCGCGACAACCTCAAACGGATGGTGGCCGTGACCGCACGAATCGACGGCCGCGATCTCGGCTCGACAATCGCGGACGTACAGAAGGTGCTGAGCGACAGGAGCCTGTTGCCGACCGGCGTGTATTACGAGTTGGGCGGTTTGTACCAGCAACAGCAGATTGCCTTCAAGGGTTTGTTGAGCGTGTTCGGCGCCGCGATAGCGTTGGTGTTTGGGTTGCTGCTGTTTCTGTACGAGCGCTTTCGTGTGGCGCTTGCGGTGATGGCGATGCCATTGCTGGCGACCGGAGCGGTGTTTATTGGATTGTGGATTACCGGCATTGAGTTGAACATCTCCGCGATGATGGGGATGACGATGATTATCGGTATCGTGACCGAGGTGGCAATTTTTTATGTATCGGAGTTGCAGGGGCTGATTCGGGATGAAGGTGTTGGGTTTGAGGCCGCGCTGATCGCGGCCGGGCGGAATCGGTTGCGGCCGATTGCCATGACGACTATTGCGGCTATTCTGGCGTTGTTACCGCTGGCTTTTGCCCTTGGGCAAGGGTCGGCTATGCAGCAGCCTTTGGCGGTTGCCATTATTTCCGGGTTGATTGTGCAGTTGCCGTTGGTGTTGGTGTTGTTGCCTGTGGTGTTGAAGTTGTTGATGAGGGAGGTTATATAAAGTGAGGTTTTTTGCCTGCGCGGCGCTTGGTTGTTTGTCGGCTGCTGTGGGCTTTTCTTGATTTGTTTGCCTGCTTGGCGTGCTTTTCTGTGTGCTTTTGGTGTTGGCCTTTCCTTGATTACTTAGTGGTCTATTAGCGT
>NZ_JAQQET010000013.1:0-220685 GCF_046026855.1 Paraburkholderia sediminicola
GGTCGGCACGTCGTCAATCCCTCTTGTGCAATTATTTTCAAAAAGTTGAGAAGCACCGAAACAGCCTTTGCCCGGGCATCGCAAAAAATACTTAGTTATCCGAGTTAATCTTCACGCAATACCAGTGATTGCATCTTTTTGCAAGCGAGAGACGCTAACTCGATTGAATGATCACGCGCCACTGGAGACACTGGAGACACTGGAGACACTGGAGACACTGGAGACACTGGAGACACTGGAGACACTGGAGACACTGGAGACTCTCGGGACTCTCGGGACTCTCGGGACTCTCGGAGCACTCGGAGCACTCGGAGCACTCGGAGCACTCGGAGCACTCCGGACACGGGGATACGGGGATACGGGGACACTCAGACGCACGCCCCCAAGGGGACACAAGGACGAAGAGGAAGCAGCGGGAACGGGCGAATCGAGGACGCGCAATAGAAACTACGCGCAAGCTACGAAGACAAAACGAGGACAAACAAGAACAACCAGGAAGCAGGAACGCGGAGAGTGGTTTTGTGAAGTACGCTTCGGCGCGCGCAGCGCCGCCGGAAGTAAGACGCCCTTGTCACTCACGCCGAATGTGCGGGAGCACAGATTCCAGATGCACCACTACCCTCTCCAGGCTAGGGGACCCGCTTAAGAATTAGCGGGGTGAGCCGCTTTCTTTGCTTATCTTTCTTTGCGGCGGCAAAGAAAGTAAGTGCCTGCCCCGCACAGGGGCGAACGCTAATAGACCGCGAAGAAAACAAGGAAAGGCCAAAGTAGCCAGATCAAGGACAGCCCCACCCCTAGGGGCAAACAAAACCAGCAAAAAACAAAAAAACCAAAACAAACAAAAAAACCAAAAGCACTAAAGCCCCCATCCGGCGCAGCCGTAAACAAGTAATTCAGCCACACATTTATCCGCCGATCATGGAAAACCCAGTAGGGACCCAAGCAGAGCCCCAAGCGGACACCCAGGCAAACGCCCAAACAGACCCCCCATCACCCCACCTGCTTCTGGAAGCAGTCCCAACAGGCACGCCCCTCGACTGGCCAATCGCCGACTCCGACGGCACACTCCTCTTCGCCAGCGGCGCCATCCTGGCCACCACAGACGAGCGCAAATTCCTCTTCGACAACTTCCACCCGCACCGCGGCGACTTACTGAACGCGGCCACGCAACCAGAACCAGAACCCCAACCCGACCACTCCACCGGCAAACTCACAATAAAGGACATGCACCTGACGATAGGTGCATTAATAGGCGTGCGCTCCCAACTCGGTAGCGGCGCTCCGATGCATCCATGCCGCATCATCGGCTTCGCGCCCAACCACGCGCTCTTCGTGACACCGCCATTGCAAAATGGCCGCATCCTCCCACTACGTCTCGGCGAAAACATCGAGATCGTCGCCATAGCGAGCCACGCCGTGTTTCGTTTCGTCTGCACGGTCGAGTCAGTTTGCCGCGCCCCGTTCGACTACGTGGTGCTATCGAAACCCGGCGTGATCCGCCGCCTGCGCGAACGCAAGTCGATCCGCGTCCACGCGCACTTCGCGGTGCGCTTCGGCATCGGCGAAACTGGCGATTCATATGAAGGTCTGGGCGTGGCCAACAGCATCAGCACACTCGGCATGTCGCTGAGCGCCTCATGGACGCTCGGTGCAGTCGGCGAACGATTGCGCGTCGCCTTCTGCCTCAAATCGGCGGAACTGCAAACCATGATCGAAACCACGGCAATCATCCGCAACGTGCAGAAAGGCAGCGCGCCGGGCGAGCCGTCGATCCACGGTCTCGAACTCGATCAACTCGATGCAGCACAGCAGATGGCGATGAAAGTCTTCGTATTCGACCGCCAGGACGACGTGCAATACTGGTCTAACGGTTTGAAATAAGCGCACGAAAACGCGCGGCATGGCGCGCGTGCGGCTCAGGCAATCAGTTCTTCCGGTGTAAAAAGCGCCGCGCCCCATGCGTCGGCAAGCGTCCTGCAACGGCCCAGCCGAATCGCCTCCCGCTCAAAATCGACGAATATCACTTCGTCCGCGTGAAGCGGCCGCGCCGGCTGATGGCCGCTGCGGCCGTCGGTCAGGATCCACAGCCAGCGCTGCTGCGTGGGCTTGCGTCGGGCGCTGCGCACCAGCACCTGCGCGGCCTGACGCA
The DNA here is from genome assembly GCF_046026855.1 of Paraburkholderia sediminicola. GTDB lineage: Bacteria > Pseudomonadota > Gammaproteobacteria > Burkholderiales > Burkholderiaceae > Paraburkholderia > Paraburkholderia sediminicola_A. The sequence goes on from NZ_JAQQET010000013.1 coordinate 2,150, forward strand.
CGCCGGACGCGAGCGGCGTCCCGCCACCTCCACCCACCGGCCTTAGCCATCGCTCGTTCCACCAGCGCGGCACAGCGGGACCGAAACGTAGATCGGCGCCAGCACCGCCAAAACACACCAGCGCCGCCTCGGCGCGCGACGTACTGGCGCGATCGAACAACGCGCTCAGCAAACCCTTTGCGAGTGCGAGGCGCTGCCCGCCAAGCATGGAACCGGAACAATCGAGCACGAAGCAGTGCAGTACACCGCCCCGCGGCGCCTCACGCACGAAGCGCAGATGCTCGGCGCACAAGGCGTCCTGACGCATTGCGGTGAGCGTCGGCAGCCATGCGATGCGCTTGCCCGGCGTCCCTTGCAAACGGCTACGCGAACCTGCACCGGCACCTTGCCGCCATCGAAAACCGCTGCGCGAGTCAGCGGCGGCACCCTTCCGATGGCTCAGCGTTTTTTTGCGTTGAGCGGAATAACGCCTTTGACTTGCGCGACGCCCGCGGGCTGCGGTGGTAAATAACCCCAATCGCTATCGTCGGCAGCCGCGCCTGGCGCTGTATCGTGCGAAGACTGCGAAGACGCGGCATTCGCATCGTCAGTGGCCTGCCGCGGCGCGTCGTTCCCGCGTACGTCGCCCTCTGCCCGCGTCTCGCGATCGTGGCGCCGATGCATCAGCACCGCCTCGGCGACCCGCTCGACATGCTCAGTCGTGACCGCAACCGCCTGCTCCAAGGCAGCCAACGCCCGCGCCGCGCGCAACATCACCAGATCGGCACGCAAGCCGTCGACTGCCGCGTCGATGCACAGCGCACTAACGTGCGCATGCACGGCGTCGTCGAAATCGAGTTGCGGCAGCGCTTCACGCGCCGCACGAATCCGTTGAACATACGTTTCCTGTTGCTGCGCGAATCCAGCACGAAAACCGCGCGGATCGAGATCGAACGCGAGACGCGCCCTAACGATCTGCTGACGCACCTGCGGATCAAAACAGTTTTCCAACTCGACCATCAAACCGAAGCGGTCGATCAGTTGCGGCCGCAACTCGCCTTCTTCCGGATTCATCGTGCCGATCAGCACGAAGCTCGCATCGTGACTATGCGAAACACCATCGCGCTCGACAGTATTCACACCGCTGGCAGCTGCATCGAGTAGTGCATCGACGAGCGTATCAGGCAGCAGATTCACTTCATCGACATACAGCACGCCGCGATGCGCTTTCGCGAGCAAACCCGGCGAAAAACGCACCGAGCCATCGCGCAACACGGTTTCGATATCGAGCGTGCCGATCAGACGATCTTCACTCGCGCCGAGCGGCAAATTCACCAATTGCCCTTCCGGCAACAACTCAGCGAGTGCGCGCGCCGCGGTCGATTTCGCCGTGCCGCGCGGCCCACTCACCAGCACGCCGCCCAGACCCGGGTCGATTGCAGCGAGCAGGAGCGCCTGCTGCAATGGTGTCTGGCCGATCAGCGCGGCAAAGGGAAAAGCGGGCCGCTGGGTCGCTGCGTTCATGTTTGCATTCCTTCGATCTGCTGCTCGCTCGCGAGCAGATGTTGTTCGACTTGCGCGCGATAATCGCCGGGCGCTTGCCACAGACCGCGCTGCATCGCTTCGAGCAGACGCTCGCAGATCGAATGCATGGCGTGCGGATTGTGCCGCTGCAAGAACGCGCGCGTATCGGCATCGTTCAGATAGGCGTCGGTGACGAGCGCATATTGATGATCGGCGACCACCCGTGCGGTCGCGTCGTAACCGTAGAGATAATCGACCGTCGCTGCGATTTCAGCGGCACCCTTGTAGCCGTGGCGCTTCACGCCATCAAGCCATTTAGGATTGACCACGCGTGAGCGGACCACGCGCGCGATCTCTTCATGCAACGTGCGAACGCGTGGCGCGGCCGGGTTGCTGTGGTCCGCGTGATAGACCTGTGGCTGATTGCCCGCCAGATGCCGCACTGCCGCGACCATGCCGCCCTGAAACTGGTAGTAATCGTTCGAATCAAGCAGGTCGTGCTCGCGGTTGTCCTGATTCTGCAGCACCACATCCATCGCGGCGAGACATGCGCCGAATGCGTGGTGAGCCTCTTCGCCGGCGCTTTTCTGCGTGTAGGCGTAACCGCCCCACGCTTGATAGGCAGTCGCAAGGTCCGCGTCGGTTTGCCATTGCTGCGCGTCGATCATATCCTGCAAACCCGCACCATACGCGCCAGGCCGCGCGCTGAAGACACGCCAGCCGGCACGCTTGCGCGCCTCGGTGGCATCCATGCCGCGCGCAATCAGCGCGTCGCGTTCGCGCAGCACGCGCGTGCGAATCGGGTTCAGGTCTTCGGGTTCGTCGAGTTCGGCCACGGCCTGCACGGCGGCGTCGAACAGATGCATCACGTTCGCAAAGGCATCGCGGAAAAAACCGGACACGCGCAAAGTGACGTCGATACGCGGCCGGTCGAACACCTCGATCGGCATGATCTCGAAGTCAGTCACGCGATGACTGCCTGGCGCCCACTTCGGCCGCACACCGAGCAAAGCAAGCGCCTGAGCGATGTCGTCGCCACCGGTGCGCATGGTCGCGGTGCCCCACACCGAGAGGCCAATCGCACGCGGGTAATCGCCTTTTTCCTGCAGATGCCGTTCGATCAACTGCTGCGCGGATTTCAAACCAAGCGACCATGCCGCTTGAGTCGGCACTGCTCGCGTATCGACAGAATAGAAGTTGCGACCGGTGGGCAGCACATCGGGCCGTCCACGCGAAGGCGAACCGCTCGGCCCCGGCGGCACGAAACGCCCTTCAAGCCCGCGCTTCAGATGCCGCATTTCCTGCGGACCGCAGGCGTCGAGCCGCGGCAGTACATCGTTGCGCAGTCGCTCGATCACTCGTTCCGCTTGAGGCAAGGTGCCGCTCACGGACACAAAGTCGGACGCTCCATCACCACACACTTCACGCAACATCTCGGCCGCCAGCAGCTCCAGACGCTCGCGTGTATCGCCGCAGTGCCGCCACGGCGCGTCGCTCACCTGTTGCAACACGTCAGGACGTGGACCGTCCCACGCCGCCGACCAATCCACCGACAGCGGATCGAACAGATGATCCATCTGCAGATCGCGCGCCAATGCGTCGATCAAACCAGCCTTGCTGCCTTGACCATCACCGACCGGAAAGCGCCCTAAAGCCAACAATGTATCGCGCCGCTGCACCCCGCCAGGCGATTGCCCGAACGTATGCAAACCATCGCGAATCTGCGCCTCTTTCAACTCGCACAGCCATGCATCGACGCGCGTCAGCAGCGCGTCCTCGGCGTCCTGCCCGTTCGGCTCCGCGAGACTCAATTCGTCATGCAGCTTATGCTCGACGATGGTCGCGAGAATGGTGCGCCTCAACAGCTTCGAACGGCGCGGATCGACCATCAGCGCTTCATAGTATTCGTCGACCTGGCGTTCGAGGTCTTGCAACGGCCCGTAAGTTTCGGCGCGCGTAAGCGGTGGCATCAGGTGATCGATAATGACGGCCTGCGCACGACGCTTCGCCTGGCTGCCCTCGCCCGGATCATTGACGATGAACGGATACAGATGCGGCATCGGGCCGAGAATCAGATCGGGCCAGCATGAATCGCTCAACGCGACGCTCTTGCCGGGCAGCCATTCGAGATTGCCGTGCTTGCCGACATGCACGACGGCGTCGACGCCGAACTGATGACGCAGCCAGAAATAGAACGCCAGATACGCATGCGGCGGCACGAGTTCAGCGTCGTGATAGCTCGCGTAATCGCCCTGCTCACGCGAACGCGACGGCTGAATGCCGACGAACACCTGCCTGCAGCGCCAGCCCGCGATCATGAAACGGCCATGCCGCAACGTCGGATCCTGTTCGGGCGATCCCCAGCGCGCGTTCAGCGCATTGCGGGCTTCGGCGGGTAACGCATTGAAATTCACCAGATAGTCGTCGAGCGCGAGGCTTTGCAATGCGGGCCGCAAATCACGCACGACCGGATCGTTGGTCACGCCTTCGGTCAACGCCTTCAGCAAGGCGTCGCCGTCGGCGGGCAATGCTGCGAGGCGGTACCCCTCGTCGCGCAACATGGAGAGAATGCCGACCACCGAGGCCGGCGTATCGAGCCCCACGCCATTGCCGATACGCCCTTCGCTCATTGGATAATTGGCGAGAATCAGCGCGAGTTTCTTGTCCGCGTTATCGAGTGTGCGCAGACGGCACCAGCGGCGGCTCAGCTCGGCCAGAAAGCCGACGCGTTCGAGGTCCGGTTGATAGCGGACCACATCGACTTCGGTGTGCGGACAACGATAGGCGAGCCCCTTGAAACTGATCGCCCGCGTGATGATACGGCCGTCCACTTCCGGCAACGCGATATGCATGGCGATATCGCGCGAGTTGAGGCCTTGATTGTCCTTGACCCAATCCTCGCGGTTACCGCCGCTCAGAATCACCTGCATCACCGGAGCGTCGCCAGCGAGCGCAAGCGGTTCGGGGTCGTCGATAGCAGACGCGGCGAATGCCGTCGTATTCAGCACCAAGGCGACATCGTGTTGCGCACACAACCGCTGCACGACTTCGCGGCTCATCGCATCTTTCAGCGAAGTAATCGCGATCGGCAGCGGATTCAGGCCTTGTGCTTCGAGCGCGGCAATCAGCGCATCGAACACGGCCGTGTTGGCCGCCTGCAGATGCGCCTTGTAGAACAGAATCGCAGCGACCGGCGCGCCCTTAACCCAGCGCGCCTGCCAGTCGGCCATGGTCGGGGTATCGCGTTCGGGATAATAGAGCGTCGCGGCAGGCAAGGCGCGCGGCGGCGCAGGCTCGTGCCCCCAGCCAAGCGAGCGGTACGCGATAGCGCGCAGGAACGCCTCGGCATTCTGCGGCCCGCCTTCACGCAGATAGCGCCATAACTGATGACACAGATCGGCGCCGGCGGTGCTGCGCGCGAGCAGGTTCGGATCTTCCTGCAGATCGCCGGAGAACATCGCGAGCGTTTGCTGCTTGCGCTCGGCGAGCGCGACCACCTGTTCGATTCCGTACGGCCAGTACGCCTCACCGCCGAGGTGATCGACCACCACGACACGCGCATGCTGCAACACGTCTTCGACATAGAAATCGACTGAAGCCGGTTGCCGCAAATACGTGACGTTCGCGAGCCGCACGCTCGGGAAACCGTTGCCCAGACGAGGAACCACGCTTGCGAGCAGCGACAGCGTGGTATCGGCGGAGCTGAGCACCACGATATCGGCGGGCTGCTGATCGATACGGATCACGCCTTGCGTATCGTCGACAAAACCGCCCGGCGTAGTGCGCAGCAGATGCATGACCGGTTACGCCTGTTGCGGCTGGGCGCTCGCTACGGCGCCCAACGCGGCGTCGAATGCTTTTTGCAGCGCGGCCTGGTCGAGGTCTGCGCCGATCAGCACAAAGCGGCTTTGTTGTTCTGTGCCCGTTTCACCCGCTTGCCAGCGCCGGTCGAAGTAACTATCGAAACGACGGCCCACGCCCTGGATCACCAGACGCATCGCCGCGCCCGGCAACGCCGCGAACCCTTTCACGCGGTAAATCGTGTTCGTTTCGACAAGGCCCTGCAACGCGGCGATCACAGCTTCGCGCGACGAAACATTCGCGTGCACCACCACCGAATCGAACTCGTCGTGGTGGTGATCGGCGTCTTCGGCCGAACCGTGATGGTCGTGGCGCAGATGGATCGTTTCTTCCGACGCCGCTTCGAGACCCAGCAGCGTATGGATGTCGAGTTGACCCATCTGCGCGCGCACGATCTTCACTTGCGGGGGAATTTCTTCGCGAATGACGACCTCGACAGAAGCCTGCTGCGCTTCATCGAGCAAATCGGTTTTGTTCAGAATCACCAGATCGGCCGCCGATAATTGATCTTCGAACAATTCGTGCAATGGCGATTCATGATCGAGATTCGGATCGGCCTTGCGTTGCGCATCCACGGCGATCGGGTTGTCGGCGAACTGGCCGCTCGCTGCGGCCGGGCCGTCAACCACGGTGACGACCGCGTCGACGGTGAAGCTATTCTTGATCTGCGGCCAGTTGAACGCCTGCACCAGCGGCTTCGGCAAGGCGAGACCGGAGGTCTCGATCAGCACGTGATCAATCTGCTCGCGGCGCTCGACCAGCTTTTCCATCACCGGGAAAAACTCTTCCTGCACGGTGCAGCAGAGGCAGCCGTTCGCGAGTTCGTACAGTTGCCCTTCGGTCTCGACGCCGTTTTCATCGCAGCCGACGCCGCAACCCTTGAGGATTTCCCCGTCGATGCCGAGTTCGCCGAACTCGTTGACGATCACCGCGATGCGCTTGCCGCCCGCATGCTGAAGAATGTGCCGCAGCAGCGTGGTCTTGCCGCTGCCGAGAAAGCCCGTGACGATGGTGACGGGAATCTTGCGCATTTGAGTTTGCATCGTGAGGTCCATCCGTAGGAGCTGCTCGTGCACGCCGGGGCGTTTTGTCTTTATAGGTCATGCGAACGGGGTTCAAGCCCTGCCGGCAACAACAATAACAAAACACGGGGACGAACAACGGCGTTGCCGAGGCAACCGAAAATCAGAAAACGGGAATGAGGTCATGAACGCGCCACCGCATCCCCGCGATGGTCGTTCTTCGTAGTCTGGCCGGTATCCGGGCTGGCGAAAGCGCCGCTTCCCCTTCCCGGACGAGTGGTTTCTCGCCCAGTGGTTATATGCCGACGCGGCCTTGCGCGTGGACATCGAAGCCGGCTCCGCGGCGCTCTTGAGCGCACCGCTTTTCGCTTACCGTTGCGGGGGCAGCACAGGTTGACCCGGTCCATTGCAGGTGGGCACCCTGTTTCCCGTTTAACTGCATGCGCACGAGCGCGCACACGAGCACCAAAGTGCGTGCGAGTTTAGGCCGAGCGCCCCGTGCCGTCAAGGAAACGCGGGCTTCGGCAAGGCCTTTCCACAGTGCCGGCGCGGCCTGCCGTGTGCTATCGTATGCGCGCGTTTGGTGCCCGCATATGCGCTCGCATGTGCAGTTAAACGGGAAACAGGCCGCGCTCGCTGCGCTCAACCTGTGCTGTCCCCGCAACGGTAAGCGACCTGCGGTGCTTTCGCATCGCGCATGCGTTTTTGATGCCACTGTCCGACGAATCCGGACGGGAAGGCAAAACGCATGAGGCCGTCAGCCCGGATACCGGCCAGACGCGGAGGCAGTGAACGTCACGCTGCCGGCCGCTGGAATCCGCGAGGGACGGATGTGAAGGCGCTGAAGCACGACGTGGCGCGGCCGTTGGCGTTTTCCTGTGGGAAACGCGGCGAGCAGCGTTTTTTGTCGCGCGTACCCTGTCGCACCGCATGACCTCAATTTCCGCCGCCCCGGGCCTCTTCGCGTCTCATCCGTTCCCGCTTGTCTTGACATGGCGCACGCCATGCGCGCCGCGATGAGCCGCGCCTGGCTGATCGGCGCAGGCCCCGGTGACGTCGAACTGATGACGCTCAAGGCAACGCGCGCCCTGGCGCAAGCCGACGTGGTGCTGGTCGACGATCTGGTGAATCCCGACGTGCTGCAATTCGCGCGCGCCGACGCGCAGATCGTGTACGTCGGCAAACGTGGCGGGCATCCGTCGACACCGCAGGCCGGCATCGTCGCGCAGATGCTCGAACATGTGCAGGCCGGGCGCAGCGTCGCGCGTTTGAAAGGGGGCGATCCGTTCGTGTTCGGCCGCGGCGGCGAAGAACAGCAGGCGCTGCATGCCGCAGGCATCAGCGTGGACGTGATCAACGGCATCACCGCCGGGATTGCAGCGCCCGCGGCAATCGGTATTCCTGTGACGCATCGCGATTACGCGCAAGGCGTGGTGTTCGTCACCGGACACGGCGCCGGCAGTGGCGAGCCGGACTGGGCCGCGCTCGTCGCCACGCGGATGACGCTGGTGATTTACATGGGCATGCGTCGCCTGAACGATATTGCCGCCGCGTTGCTCGCGGCCGGCATGAGCGCCGATACGCCGTCCGCGGCGATCGAATCGGCGACGCGTCCTGAGCAACGGCACGTGCTCGCGCGGCTCGGCGAGTTCGCGGATACGGTCTCGCGTGCCGGACTCGGATCGCCGGCGATCGTGGTGATCGGCGGAGTGGCTTCGCTGGCTTTGGCGCGGGATGCTGTGAATGCCAGTACGGTGGGCGGGTTGGACGCGCAATGAAAACGCTCACTGTCGGCATCGGTTGCCGCCTGCACAGCCCGGCTGAGCAAATTGAAGCGGCCGTGCGCGCCACACTCGGCTCGCACACATTCGATGAAATCAGCACGGTTGCCTCGATCGACACCAAAGCCCACGAAGCCGGCTTGCTCGAATTCTGTGCACGTCATGCCCTGCCGCTGATGCTGTTCAGCCGCGAGCAGATTGCGCCGATAGCCATGGACGATCCGTCGGCGGCTGCACGCGAGCATCTGGGCATAGACGGCGTCTGCGAACCGTGCGCGTTGCTCGCCGCAGCGGCCGAATCTGAGGCGGCCAGCGCACCAGGCGCCGCCCATGCGTCGACATTTGCGTCAGTTGCATCGGCTGAATCGGCTGCCCCAATCGCCCCACCTGCGTCGATTACACCCAATGCCGCGAACGCACGGCTACTCGTGCGCAAAACCATTCACAACGGCGTCACGGTAGCGATAGCCTCAACCACCGCCCACGCCGCCGGCGAACCGACAAACAACGACACCCAAAAACAGGACCTTTCATGAAGACCGACCCCGAATCGCATCAACGCATGACCGAGCGCCGGCGCGAAGGCCACGAGAAAAAGCAGGCCAGCGCCACCGTCGAAAAAGGTCTGCTGATCGTCAACACCGGCACCGGCAAAGGCAAAACCACGGCAGCGTTTGGTATGGCCGTGCGCGTGCTTGGGCATGGCATGCGCCTCGGCGTCGTGCAATTCATCAAAGGCGCGTTGCATACCTCGGAGCGCGACTTCCTCGGTGCGATCGCCAATTGCGACTTCGTCACGATGGGCGACGGCTACACCTGGAACACGCAGAATCGCGACGCCGACATCGCCACCGCGCGCAAAGGCTGGGACGAAGCGCGCCGCATGATCGAGAGCGGCGACTATCACATGGTGATCCTCGACGAACTGAACACCGTGCTGAAGTACGAATACCTGCCGCTCGACGAAGTGCTGTCGGTCCTGAACGCCCGTGCTCACATGCTGCACGTGGTGGTGACCGGCCGCCACGCGCCGGACGCGTTGATCGAAGCCGCCGACCTCGTCACCGAAATGCGCATCGTCAAGCACCCGTATCGCGAGCAAGGCGTGAAAGCGCAGCGCGGCGTGGAGTTCTAAGCAATGTCCGCGTCCTCCAATCCCCCAAGGGGACTTCCTTCGGGGCGGGGGGCTTCGTTCGAAACGTCCTTCAAGGACACTTCCTTCGGTGCATGCCCCGCCCTGTTCATTAGCGCGCCCGCGTCGGGCCAAGGCAAGACCACGATTACCGCAGGTCTGGCGCGCTACCATCGACGGCTCGGACGACGCGTACGCGTCTTCAAGACGGGCCCTGACTTTCTCGATCCGATGATTCTGGCGCGTGCCAGCGGCGCGCCGGTACTGTCGCTCGATCTGTGGATGGTGGGCGAATCGGCCTGCCGAAACCTGCTCGCGCAAGCGGCGGCTGAAGTGGATCTGATCCTGATCGAAGGCGTGATGGGTCTGTTCGACGGCACGCCGAGCAGCGCCGATCTGGCAACCACGTTTGGCGTGCCGGTGCTCGCAGTGATTTCAGCAAAAGCGATGGCGCAGACCTTCGGCGCGGTCGCCTTCGGCCTTGCGCAATTCAGACCTCAAGTGCCGTTTTACGGCGTGCTCGCCAATCGCGTCGGCTCGCCAAGGCACGCGCAAATGCTCCAAGAGGCGTTACCGCCGAACCTGCGCTGGTGTGGGCACATCACCGGCAACGACGAAATCCAGTTGCCCGATCGCCACCTCGGGCTGCATCAAGCCGCAGAGATCGACGACCTGGAAGCGCGCCTGGATCGCGCCGCCGATGCACTCGCGCAAACCGCATTGGCTGAACTCCCGCCACCGGTCGAATTCGGGGCGCCCGCGCCGGAATCCCTGCCGCGCCTTCTGGAAGGTAAGCGGGTCGCGATAGCGCGCGATGCCGCGTTCTCGTTCATCTATCCGGCCAACGTCACGCTGCTGGAGACACTCGGCGCGCACATCGACTATTTCTCACCCCTCGCCGATGAAGCACTGCCGGAGCGCGCCGACGCCCTGTACCTCCCAGGCGGCTATCCCGAACTCCATGCGGCAGTGCTCGCAGGCAACACGCAAAGCGCCACGACGATTCGCGCGCACGCGGCCGCGGGCAAACCGGTCGTCGCCGAATGCGGCGGCATGCTCTATCTGCTTGAACAGCTGACCGACACGAGCGGCGCCACAACGCCGATGCTCGGCCTGCTGCCCGGCCACGCAACGATGCAAACGCGCTTCACCGCGCTCGGCATGCAACAGATCGACAGCCTGCATGGTCCAATGACCGGCCACACCTTCCACTACTCTAAACTGACGACATCGCTCACCCCGCTGCGTTCAGCCACCCGGCCGCACGGCGATGCGCCCGGCGAGAACGTGTTCCGCGCCGGATCGATTGTGGCAACCTATATGCACGCTTATTGGCCCTCCAACCCGGCCTTCACGGCCGCCCTGTTCCATGGCGAAGCCTTTTAACGATTCCGAGCGCGAAGCCGTCTACCGCGCGATTTACGAACGGCGCGACATGCGCCATTTCGTGCGCGAGCCGGTCGACCCTGCCGTGTTGCAACGCCTGCTCGACGCGGCGCATCACGCGCCGAGCGTCGGCTTCATGCAACCCTGGCGCATCGCGCGCATCACCGATCCGGCTTTGCGCACGGCGTTGCACGCGACGGTCGAAAGCGAACGCCTCGCCACCGCCGACGCCCTCGGCAAGCGGCGCGAAGAATTCATGAAGCTGAAAGTGGAAGGCATGCTGGACTGCGGCGAACTGCTGGTGATGGCGCTGATGGACGGCCGCGAGCGGCACATCTTCGGACGCCGCACCTTGCCGGAGATGGACCTTGCGTCAGTGGCGTGCGCGATCCAGAACATGTGGCTCGCCGCGCGCGCGGAAGGTTTGGGAATGGGCTGGGTGTCGTTATTCGACGTCGACACGGTCCGTACGCTGCTGCATATGCCCGAGGGCGCACGGCCGGTGGCGATCCTGTGTCTCGGCCACGTCGATCAGTTCTACAGCGAGCCGATGCTGGAAACCGAGCGCTGGGCAAGCCGCATGCCGCTCGCCGATTGCGTGTTCGAAAACCGCTGGCCGGAAGACGGCAAAACGCCGGAATAGCGCGGATGTTTTAAGGCTGCACCGGCTTAACCGAAACCACATTCGGCATGCCGCTCGCCTGATCGGTGCGCAGTTTCACGCGCCAGTCGGGCGGCGCATCGAAAGGGAATTTTGCCAGGGCGCTTTTCACGAGCGCCGGCATCGCATGCAGGGGATCAGCATCGCGATCGCTGCTGGCCGCGTTCACGCTGTAGACCTCCTGTCCGCTCGACTGCTCGAAAAACCGCAGCGTCAACGAATGCTGATAAGCGCGTCCGCCGAATAGCGCAAACGGCGGTTCGGGCGCGCGTTCGCATGCGCCTGGCGCGCAATCCTTCACGCTTACGCCAACCGTGGCCGGCCGCGTGTCATACGCAATCGACAGTAAATAATGCGCGGACTTGCCCGCCGTATCGATGAAACCGTTCTTCGCCAGCTCATCGCGCAGCATGGTTTCAAATTGCGGATGATCGGTACTGGCATCCTGCGACGGCATGCGCGAAATCGTATAGGTGCGCGCCCCCTGCAGCGCAGCCGAAGGATTCGCCGTGTGCACGTCGGCGCTCAAACCCGCGCATCCGGTCAGACTCGCCGCGGCCAGCGCGGCACAGATCAATATCGCTTTCACCAGCTTCTCGCTTCAATAAGGTGAGTGTTCATAAGTCATAAGTCGTCAGCGCGCGGCTGCGGCGGCATCGGACTGCGCCTCGTCGAGTGCCGGCAGGGAAATCGTGAACGCCGTTCCCTTGCCAGGCGCACTGACCACGTCGACGTCGCCGCCATGGCGCGTCACGACCGTCTTGACGAACGCCATGCCCAATCCCGCGCCGCCCACTTCCGGGCGCTCCGTCTCGTGAAAGCGCCGGAAGCGCTCGAACAGACCCGCCTGCTGCTCCATGGGAATACCGTAGCCTTCGTCGAGAATCGTGCACGACACGCGTTTTGCCGCGCCGGGCACGCCCGTCTGCGCAAGGCTGCCAATGCTCTTCAGGCTGCACGTGATCTGCGTGTCCGGCGGACTGTACTTGACCGCATTATTCAGAATGTTGACGAGCGCGCGCGTCATCAGCGAACGGTCCGCGCAGATCCAGTGGCCCTCCTCCCCGGCGTCGGCGTCGGCTTCGTCTTCCGTATTCGTTTGCAGCGTGATGCGTTTGGCGTGGGCCTGTGGCCAAACCTCGTCGCTGGCGTCGATCATCAGTTCGGTCATGCTCACCGGTTCGAGCATATAGGTTTGCGATTCAGCACGCGCGAGTTGCACGAAGTCGTCAGCAAGCGTCAGCGCACGTTGCGCATAACGCTCGATGCGCTCCAGCAGGCCACGCGCGAGCACCGGCTCGCTGCGCGCCCGCTCGATCTCCACCAGCGCCAGAATCGAAGCCTGCGGCGAACGCATATCGTGCGACAGCAGCCGCAACGCGTCTTCCCGTTGGCGCTCCGCCGCATGCAGGGCCGATACATCGACCAGGCCCGCGATCCAGCCCGTCGTCTCACCTTGCTCGTTCGTGCAATTCGCGTAGCGCAGCAGATGATCGCGCTCGTGGGCGTCGCGCACCTCCACGCCCTGCGCCATCAGCGCGGCGAACTCGCGGCGCGCGGGATCGAGCAGCGCGGGCCACTGAGCATGCGCGAGCAGATTGTTTTCGGCGTCCGACGGCGCGCCGCTGTCAATCGTCTTGACCAGCGTCAGGCCGCCCAGCACCGCCCGCATCGGCCGGCCTTCCGGCAGCGGCGCGCCAAGGCGCGCGAAATGCGCCTTGGCCGCATGGTTCGCGATCAGCACGATGCCTTCCACGTCGCTCACCAGGATCGGCTCGGGCATGCTGTCGAGGCTGTCCCACACGAAGCGCTTCATGTCCTGCACGCGCTGCGCGGCCTGCGCCATCAGCGCCATATGCTGCTCCAGCACGTCGCCGCCGAACTCGCGGCGGCGCTGCGGTGTTTCCGGCAGGAGGTGGGGCTCGTCGGCCAGCCGTTGCAGCTCTTCGCGCAGATAGGCCATCGTCATTTCGAGGCGCCGCCAGTTCCAGATCGGATACACCACGATCAAGCCGAAGATCGCCGGCACCGGCGACATCCAGAGCCGCGCGCCGTACAGCAAGGCCGCGCTGCCAGCCGTGGCGAGCACGCCCAACGCCACGGTCAGCAGCAACGAGCGGCGTGGCGACAGCACCAGAAAACCGGCGAGCAGCGCAGCAAGCGGCGCCAGCGACGCGATGAACAGCACCCATGGCTCCGCGGGTTCGAGTTCGCGACCGGTCAGCAGCGTATCGAGCACGTTCGCATGAATATAGACACCGGGCAGCGGCCCCAGCTCGCCGGACACCGGTGTAGCAAAGCGATCGTACAAGCCGGACGCAGTCACGCCAATCAGCACGATACGCCCGCGCAGTTTGTCCGCCGGGACATCACCCGCGAGCACACTGGCGAAACTCAGTTTCGTGTAGTTCTGCGCATTCAGGCCGAAGGGGATCAGGAAGCGGTCTTCGCCCTCATCATTGTCATTGGATTGCGTCACCGCGTCGCCGGAAGGCTGCCTGTGCGGCCGCCCGTTCAATTGCAGCGCGCCACGCTCGACGGCCTGGGCGACCGGCACCATCAATTGCGGCCAGCGCGAATCCGCGTCGCCTTCGAACCGCGCGACGCTGCGCACAATGCCGTCGCTGTCGACTTCGAGATTGATATGCCCAAGTCCGGCCGCGGCACGCGCGAGCGGCGCCACCGGTTCGACCGCGACGCGCTGACCGGCGCTGTCCGGCGGAGTCAGCAGCATCGGCAGATAGGTGGGACTCAGGGCGATCGCACGGGCGAGCTGGGCGTCTTCCGGATTGGCTTCGGTAAAGAGCACGTCGTAGATCACCGCGGCCGGCTTCGCCTTCGCAATCTGTTCGAGCAACCTGGCATGGACGCTGCGCGGCCACGGCCAGCGGCCGAGCTGCGCAACGCTGGCATTGTCGATTTCGAGCACCACGATGTCGTGCAGCAACGGCGGCGTGCGCAGGCTCAGAAAGCGGTCATAGACGAGGTGGTCGACGCTTGCGGTCATCCGGCCGAGCGAACTGAGCAGAATCACCACAATGCCGAGACAGCCGATCGCCACCCATTCGAGCAGGAAGCGGCGGCCCGCGCGCCGGCCGAGGCGGGCGCGCGGGTCGAGGCTCAGGCGCGTGTGTGTGGTCGGCAAGGCGTGGCGTGGTCGAGAGCTAAGGAGCGGGCCGCTTGGTGGCTCGGCACCGTGAATCTACCAGCGTCAGCGTGCAAGCGTAAACGAGCGGACCGCGCTGCTCTTCTCATAGAAACGGCCATTTTCGAACTGCTCGGCGACGATCGTCCAATAGTAGACCCCGCCCGGCAGGTCGCTCACCACGAGTTGGCCGCCCGTCAGATCGGTCCGATCGACAAGCGGATGGCTCAGGTCGGCGGTCGTGGCCAGCACGAAGCGAAAGCGCGTCTCGACCGTGGAGCGGCTGACGAACCAACGGAACTCGTAGTCGCGGCTGCCGGCGCGCGGCCCCGCCGACGCGGCCAGCCCAAGTTGGCGCCGCTCGAAACCGTACACCTGGGGCAGGCCTTCGAGCCCGTTCGCGTCGATCGCGGCGATGCGCACGAAATACGTGCCGTCGGCCAGATCGCCGAAGTCCGCATGCGGCGCGCTCACGCGCAGATCGCGGATCAGGTCGAGCTGATCGGCGTCGCGTGCAATCTGCACGCGATAGGCCACAGCGCGCTCGGCCGGCACGAGGTCGAAAGCGACGGTTTTGCCGTCCTGCACTTTTGCCGGTTCGGTGAGCGACGGCGCGGCCAGCAACTCCACCGGACTGCCGATCGCGCTGCCCGCCCGCGTAATACTGCCAAAGCTTGCCTTGATGAGTTGCGCCGAGGCCTGCAACGGCACGCCGGGTGGTGGCGCAGAGGCCTGGCCGCCGACCGCTGCCGGGTCGACGCCAACGGCGCCGTCCAGCACTTCCACCGCCGTGGTTCGCTCTTCGCCGTCGTAAGCAACCTTGAAGCGCGTACCGCGCACGCCCGCTACAACCGACGGAGAACGGATCTGGAAGCGGTCGTCCTTTTTTGTGGCGTGCGTGACCTGGCTCTCCACTTCGCCATGCTGCAGATCGAGTACGCGATCGCCCGCGCCGGTCAGCACGGTGCGCCGCAGCTTGCCGATGTCGAGCTGGCCGTCCTGCGACACCGTGACGTGCGAGCCGTCCGGCAACTCTAGTGTCACGAAGCCGTTATGGCCGGTGCGGATGCGGTCGCCCTCGCCGAGCGTCGTGCCCGCCGAGAGCGGCGTGTAAGGATTCGTGCCGAAAGCGTGCTCGGCCGGACCGCTCGTCGCGATCACATGCGCCGACTCAGCGTCCTGTCTGAGCCTGTCGGCCGGCAGACGCAGCGCGATTCCAGCCGGCATGCGGCGTGGCGCGGGCACATGATTCAGGCGGCTCAACATGGCCCAGTCGCCGGAGTCGCGCAGATAGCGGCCGGCGATTTCATACAACGTGTCGCCTTCGTGGGTCACGTAGGACACATAGACTGGCGCAGCCGTCCTGGCGCGTTGCTTCGGCGCGCGGGACGTTTGCGCATCCGCCGATACCGGCGCGAAGCACGTCATCGCGATCAGGCCGGCCATCGCCAGCACTGCGCCGGCGCGGCGGCCCGGTGAACCTGTGCAGCCGGGTGCGACCACAGCGAAAGAAACCGTCACGCGCCCCCCGCTTCGGGGCGGTTTTCGGCCGCCGCTGGCGGCGTATCGGATTCGATCCGCTCGAGCCGGTATCCATAGCCGTAGATCGGCGTCAGACGATAGCCCTTCTCCGGGCGCAAGCCGAGCTTGCTGCGCAGCATCGATACGTGGGTGTCCATCGTCCGCGACGGGATGTCCGTTGCCTGCTTCCAGATCACGTCCAGAATATGCGCACGCGACAGCGGCCGGCTCAGGTGCTGGAACAACAGCAGCGCGAGCTCGAACTCCTTCTGCGTCACGGCGACCGTCGCGCCGCGCACCACCACATGCTTCGCGCCCAGATCGAATTCGAAATCGCCGAAAACTTCCTTGGCCGCAGGCGGTTTCAGGTGATACGCCCGGCGCAGTAACGAGCCGACGCGCGCCAGCAGGACCGCCGCGGAGACCGGCTTGACGACGTAATCGTCCGCGCCCGTGTTGAGGATCGAGGTGATATCGGTTTCGCGGCCGCGGCTCGTCATGAACAGGACCGGCAAGCGCTCGGAAAGGCTTCCGCGCACCCAGTGCAGCACCTCTTCGCCCGACATGTCGGGTACGTTCCAGTCGAGCACGAGCAGGTCGAAGGTCTGGCGCCGCAGCTGCCGCACCAACTCGCGGCCCGCGCCATAAGCGTGACAGACGTGGCCGGCCGCCGAGAGCGTTTGGCAAACAAGGTCGGCCTGAGCCGAATCGTCATCCAGGACTGCAATTCTCATAAAACCCCGCAACGCGGCAACGTCCTTCGTAATTGATGGCCGGTGAGCCGGCAGATGGCCGGGATGACGGCGCTAGCACCGACGATCCAGCTTCCTGTTTTCGTATTCGGCTGCACTCTTTTTCGATTAAAGGTCCCTCGCCTCGCGCCCCGTTCCGCCGCCCCACTATCTCGAAATTGGCGCGTATTTTGGCATTAGCGCGCTGATTACCGAGGGGGCAGATCATCATAATCGAAAATGGCCCTTCTCTTTCCCGGATGCGATTATGCGGCTATCCGGCCCGGCTCGGCCACTGGGGGCCGTTCTATCGATTTTCTACAACGTCTCTCAGGCTCTGCCTGTTATTGAAATCGACCTCTACGGGTCGTTATCTGGATCGGTTGGTCTCGCACGCACGGTGATTGGCCCCGTCTACCTTTGTCATAGGTGGCCGTGCCCCGCTATCGGGTAACAGCGATTTGACAATTGCGACTCAGTATAGGAACAGTCTCAAAATAAATCGTTTAAATATTGTCAAACCGATTTGAGGATGCGATCGCAGATATACATCAAAACACACAGACACCAAAAAACAGCTTAAAAAAACAAAGACTTGGAACAACTATCGAATCAATCAACGTAGTAGCAACGTGCGCTATTGCGTTGCAAAACTTCGCGGCCAGCGTAACATTTAGCGTAGGTTTTTTTGCAACTGAAAGTAGTCCGAGAAACCGACATCAGACCGAAGATGAAATTCGACGCCAGACGGGCCAAGCTCCTCCAGCCGCAACAACATAGAGCGTTCGACGACTTCCCCGGCTTACGGCTTGAGGCTACGGCGACGCGACGCGACGCACTTGGACGTACCGATACCGATCGCCTCTCGACGGCAACATGCGACAAATCAAGCTCGGGGATTGGCCAGCAATGCCTCTCACTGCGGCAGTCGTTGAATGGGAAGCAAAACGAGGCATCCGCGATACTGGCGAAGATCCCGCCCTCGCGCGACGTCGAGCCAAGGCGCACGTGGCCGCACCGGACGCCGAACATGGTCCCGGTGCATATACCGTCCGGTGCCTCGTCGCCGATTATCTGGCTGGACACGTCGAGCACAACGCCGGCCCCGCGGTGCAGACAAATACTCGATACGCACACGGCAGTCCCATCGAACCGATCCTGGACAAGCTTCCTGAAACCGTCACTCGCAAGATAGCCTTTGATCTGCTGGAAAGGTTACGAGATCGCCCAACCTATGCGAACCGCATCAAGATGGAACTTAGCGCAGCGTGGGACTACGCGCTCGATGCCGGGCGGCTGCCCGAAAATACCCCGAACTGGTGGCGCCAGATCATGCGCGGGCGGCTACGCAGTAAGGGCCGCAGTCGCAACGGTGAGCGTGTCACGGACAAGCGTGTACTGACAGGCCCCGAGATCACAGTTCTCGTTCCGTGGGTGCAGATTCTGGAAGAGGATGTAGCGGATGTGGCGCAACTCTACCTGTGGACAGGACAACGTAGCAATGAGATTGTCGCCATGCAGGGCGTCGAGTTGAGTGAAGAGGTGGATGGTCTCTGGTGGACTATTCCGAAGGCCAAGACGAAAAACAGGCGCATAGAACGCGCGACCGCGCATCGCGTAGTGAGCAATCCCGCAAACGCAGCGCCTGCCAGACTCAAGCGGCCGTACCGGCAGACTTGATCGGGTAGCTCTACAGATTGCTTACGCCCACACCACAAACTGGCAAACGTGAGCTAGTCGACATATGGCGGGAACCCGTCAGACTGAAGCGACACGCCAGTGCGACCTGCAGTATTACACTGTGTAAATTCGCCCGGATGATCTCGGGAACTGCGAGCTCAAAGCCATCAGACTGCCACTGTCAATCCCTCGACCTCGGTAGATATAGTGATCCGAATCGGTTGGACACGCTAACAGACTGCTGGCACAGAACCAACGGAATCGCGCGGGTGACCTCTCAGACTCAGCAGATCAACGAGAATATGGCGAACTTTAATCGTGGCCGGCGGAATAGGCCGCCGTCTGCAGCGGAGTTGAGAGGCTGAGAAGTCTTCACCGTTCTGCCATTTTGGGATTTTGCATAAAAGAAATTGAGCGATCGTTCGTTTTTGTGTTTACCAGACCCACATCGACGCGACAGTCATCGTCAGCCAACGGTCGGTTACCGGGCCACAAAGTCGTTGACGGTCAGCCTCAGCGGTTCGTCGGGCCGTGCAAGTAACTTTCTTTGGGCGACCGCGACGATGCGGTTGCGACCGTTTTGAAATGTTTTGAGCATGCGCGTCGCGTCGGCGCTACGCGGTAGCCAGAAATGCTCTTCGAGTGCGTCACGCGCAATTGCGCCTTCAACCTCGCGGCCGCGGATCGACAGCATGAAAACCACGGCGCGTCCGTCCGGCGAGACGGCGGGCACGCGATCAAGAACTTCCATGACTTACCTCGACAATATCATTCGCGGTCTTTGTCTTTGTATTTGTACTGCGCCGCGTAGCGATAAATCTACCAGAAGTTGAAAGCAGCGCAATCGTCAATGACGCAACGGCCCAGCCTCACCAGGTCTCCGTTATCGATAATCGCCAAGCGACGTACGTGCTCGTTATTTTTCAGGCAGCCGTCGTGTTGTAGGCGGTTTTATTGTTTGCGCTATACGCAGTCGGTATAGGCGGTTACTTGCGCATTGGGAATCAACATTCCTCGGTATAGTGAGCTTTTCGGGAACAAGTGTGTGCCACCATCTGGCGAGTGTTCCGGCACTACAGCGTGAAAACACCAATAAGGCTGACTTTACCAGCGAGAACGCAATAGTCGTTTCTGAAGAGGCGTTCGTAGATCACGGCGCGTATCGGTGATGACGTGAATGTAAATCGTGTCGTCGCGCACCTCATATATAACCCGATTCTGGCCGCTCAACGCTTCCCGGAAATTCAGACCGCCGAAATCTGAAAGCTCCACCGGAATATAACCGCTCTGCGGGAACTGCCTGATATTGCCAAACGTGACGGCCAATTCCGCCGACGTTTGTTTCCACGTCTGAGCACCGAAGCTTTTGAGGATGTAGCGACGCAAATCCTTCGTATCCTCCTGCGCCTCGTCAAGAACCAGGAGCTTGAACTTCGTCTGCCCCATCAGCGGATTTGCTCTTTCCGATCAAGGTCGTCGAGTTCGGTGAGAAACTCGTCGGCATCCTTGAATTTCCCCTGTTCGATGCCCTTCCGGCCTAAGGCCAGAATTTTGAGTAGCGCCAGCGTTTGCTGGGTGTCCTCATAGCTTTGCACGTCCTGAACGACGAGCTTCGCTTCTCCATTCTGCGTGATAAGCAGCGGCTCGCCAGAAGCCGTCAAATCCTTGACGATCTGCGCTGCGTCGCTTTTCAGGTAGCTGATTGGCTTTACGTGGTCTGCCAGGCGCATGTCCGATCCCCTGTTTGCTGCCTCATTTAGACCGAATATAGACTAAATTCAGTTTTATGCAAAGTCCTGGATTCATTGGTCGCCATGAATGCGCCGCCCTATCCTGCTTCGTCCGCCCCACGGGCCACGCGCGATCCAGCGCGCTGGTCGGCCCTACTGGTCAAGTGGCGGACTACAGACAAGTGGGTTGCAGCCGACACGGGCAATTTGAACTAAAAAGTTCGCGGTGTTCCCGCCACCGCACGGGGCATCCTCAGCGCCCTCATCGATATTCAATTCGGCGCTGCACTTGAGGCCTGCCGGAAAAGCCACAAGATCGCCTCAAGCGTTGGTCTGAGGAACAACTTTCTGCAAAACCTCTTGAAGCAGACTTGTTCCCGACATGTCTGCCAGCCGCGATTCGACTGGCCGACGCAAGCAAACTTGAACCGAACTGCCAAGTAATCTTGGCCACTTCGCACCTGTTCTTCGACCTTTGGCTAACTTCGGACCGGTATTCGTCGCTAAAGTCCTGCGCTTCGTCCACGATTAACGTTCACCGTGTGCTGTCACTCTCTCTACGACTCGAATAGCCTGAAACGAACGCCTTGCCCGCCCCCGTATGTGGATCGAACACATGACGCGAGATACACCCGATATCTCCGCCGTAGACATGAACGCTAATCGAGACGCGGTCATCGTACAGGTTTGAGACGCGGTGAATATCACCGATTGTCGGAGAAACTTCGTCCACTTCGCCAGGGTGCAGCGTCTCTTCGCCGACATAGCGCATAGACTGTCCGTCTCCGCGGAACTCGAATCGCTCCGAGCGCTCGCCGCCGCGCAGCATTCCGATAAGGCCCCACACGGTATGGTTGTGCACTGGCGTATTCTGTCCGGGGCCCCAGACGAAGCTCACGACCGAAAATCGGCCTTGAGGATCGACATGCAGCGGGTATTGCTGGTAGTACTTTGCATCGGGCTGAGCGAAGGCATCCGGCAACCAGTCATCATGCGCGATCAGCGTCTCCAGCAGCCGATGTCCGTCGCGGCGCAGAGGCGCTTCATTGTCGCAGCCGTCTATCAGGCGCGTCAACGCCTCCACGAATTTTTCGAAGCGAATGGAGCCTTTCATCAATGCAACTCCTCCCGTACGTCTAATAAAAGGCGCTGACTCGCAAGATCGAGCGACATAACAGCCCTCAGACTTGAGTTCGCGATACGTCACGACGCGGCTCGTGAACCCGTGCGGAGATAGCTGCGAAGCCGCTCCTTGAGACCCGGACGGGCGGCAGATCGCACAAGGTTGGACAGATCAGTTTCGGACTGGCCCGAACTCAGTACTCGATAGAGGTCGTCGCGCGCCACATCGTCAAGCGCCTGAGTCTTTTCTCGGACGCTTGCCGTGATCCACTCCCACTCATCCGGAGAAGTTAGCTTGTGTGCGAGGTGCATCTCAAGGGCTTCCTCCGCGGTGAAGGCGTTCGTTTCCTCCAGAATCTGTCGAGCCTTCTCTGCGCCCACGACAGAGGCGAACCGGCGCGTGCCCAGTACAAGGCCAAACTTAAGGCCCGGCATGCGAAAGACGCTGCCGGGTGCGGCGATACGATGGCGACACACCGAGAAAAGGTCGACGCCAGCGCCGAATACCTTGCCATGGACGAGTGCCAACGTCGGCGCGGAGGACTTCGCGATCGCCTGGAGCAACATTTCGATGCGGATAAAGCGCAACACCAGATCGCCTTCGCTTTGAGCATCGATCTCACTCAGATCGAATCCCGCACAAAAGGACTTACCGGCTCCCCGAAACACGAGCAACCTGGCCTTTTGCGCGTTCGCCTGTTCAACGGCATTCAGCACGCGCTCCACAAGAGCCGCATTGAGTGCATTGAGCTTGTCGGGCCGATTGAGCGTGAATGTCCACGTTCCGTCCCGGGCTTCAACTTCGAGCGAGTCGATCACGGCTGTACCTGCTGAGTTTCGGCCGCACGAAGAGGCGCGAGAACCTCAGCGTTGTGCTCGCCCAAAGCCGGTGGGCGCATGCGGATCGGCAGACTTTGCGAGTCGATCCGTACAGGAGAGGCAAAAGTCAGTGTCTTGACTCCGTTCGGCAATTCCAGAGGCTGCACCCAACCCATGTGATTCACCTGCGGATCAGCCAGCACCTCGGAAAAGGTGTTGATCGGCGCGCAAGGCACGCCGGCCGCCCGAAATCGTTCGAGCCACTCTGCCGTATTGCCAGCGGCGAATTCCGACTCCAGAATCGACAGAAGTGCATCCTGGTGCTGTGCTCGCGTACTCGGAGTCGCGAAACGCTCGTCCGACATTAAATCGTGTCGGCCAAGGACGTCGCAAACCGAGCTCCACAACGCGTTGTTGCCGGCAGCCATGCCAAAGTAGCCGTCCTTGCTGCGAAACACCCGGTACGGTGCATTGCGGGGATGGGCAGACCCCAAGGGTTTAGGGTTTCGACCGCTACCAAAGTATTCGGACGTCTGCAGCGCTGCGATCCCCAAGGTGGCACCCAGCAACGGGATGTCCAGATGTGCGCCTTTTCCGCTCATCGCAGCCGAACGAAGGGCCGCAGAAATGGCGAATGCACCGTAAAGGCCAGCAGAGAAATCGGCCAACGGAACACCACACTTCACCGGCGCGCCGTCGGGCTCCCCCGTGATGCTCATGATGCCGCTCATTGCCTGAACGGTAAGGTCGAAACCACCTTCAGTAGAACGCGGCCCCGATTGTCCGTACGCTGAGATCGAGCAATACACCAGTTTCGGATTGAGCGTAGAGAGGGCTTCGTAGCCCACCCCGAGCCGATTCATCACCCCCGGCCGGTTGTTTTCGATCAGCGCATCCGCACTTTGCGCCAGATCGCGCAAGAGCTGCAGGCCGTCCGGTTTCTTGAGGTCAAGCGTGACCGAGCGTTTGTTCCGGTTGAGCGACGCAAAATTCTCACTGTAGCCATCCGAAATTGGCGGCCAACTGCGCAGTGTGTCGCCCCCGTCCGGGTTTTCGACCTTGATCACGTCGGCCCCCATGTCGGCCAGCAGCATCCCGCAGTACGGACCGGCGGCGACATTGCACACCTCGATCACTCTGATGCCTTCTAGCGGCAATTGACTCGTCATTGAAATTCCTTCTCCACAGGGGTCTTCCCTGTTATGTATGTTTCCGTCCGCCTTTTAGACGTGAGTCAGAAGCGATGACGGAGGCCGATCGTGAAGGCGATTTGATGTGAATTCGACGAAGGCGCATCGAGTGTCACTTGCGCGACATTCCCCTTACCTGAAGCGATCTCATACGCGAGCGCCACATAGATATCGGTTCGCTTGGACAGCAGATAGTCGTTTCCAACGCCAAACGTCCACCAGTGCATGGGTATCACGCCGGAGCCCGTATGCAGACTCGCGTCGGAATACTTTCCCATCGCGCCCACGATGTAGCTCGGCGTCACGTAAACGCTTGCGCTAACTTCGGCCGAGTCGATGTCGAAGCGTCCGTTGGCGGTGTTGAAGCCAGGCGTGCTGGCGCCGGAGATCGCCAGCTTGCCAATCAGCGTACGCGAAATGACCGAGCCAAACTCGAACTTGCCAATCTGGTAGAGACCACCAGCGGCGATAATCTGCTCGCTGCCAATGGCGAGCGCGGCATTTGACGTTTTCCCGGACAAGTTGGTGTCGACCCGTTTGAACCAGAGCGGAAATGCACCCGGATAATCGCCGTAAGTGGCTCCGTTCGTATTGGATGCTGCGTTCGGTCCATCGAGACGGGCGTAACCCACCGCCGCACGCAGGCCTCCGTGCAGATATTTGATGGCAGCACCGAACTCGCGGTTGTTGGCGAAGCCAAGGCCGCCAGGTGCGGCAGCCTGATTACTGAATGCATACTGCACGCTGTAGGTCAGCCCGCGATAATCGGGACTCTCGTAAGTGACTGCGTTGTTGAATCGTACCGATCCGCCGAGCATGTTCAGATCGAACGGGTCAGTCATCAACGACGTGCCGAAGCGGATTCCCGCCGACAGGTAGCCGACGTAGAGTTCAAATGGACTGTACTGACGGCCCAGCATGAGCTTGCCTAACGAGTCTTGCCCGACGCCAACATACGCCTGCCGGCCAAATAGACGGGATCCCTGCTGCTGCGCACCTGTATTGGCGGAAAAGCCGTTCTCCAGCACGAAAAACGCTTTGAACCCTCCGCCCAGATCTTCATTCCCTCTCAACCCAAAACGGCTCCCAGACAACTTACCCGTGGTCGTTTCGAAATTGTGATCCCCATTCTGATTGTTCACGTAAAGCAGTCCAGAATCGATGATCCCGTAGAGGGTGACCGAGTTCTCGGCGTGGGCAGCAACCGAAGTCAGCATGAATACCGCAATCGCGGCGGACGCCGTAAGGCGGTGCAGCTTTCGCATCAGGTGCAGATTCGTCATTTTCATTTTGAAATTTTATCTAATTAATTCGCAATACTTATCATATTGGATATGGTAGTTCTCACGATGCATTGCATGCCATGCGTTAGTTAGGCAAGTGGCCGTTTCCCGAAGATACTGGCGGGAATCAATCCAATCACAATGCAGGCCGCCATCGCGAGCAACGCCGCCACCAGAAACAGCGCGGCCGAAAAGCTGCCAGTCGCGAGCTTTATGTGACCGATGGCAATGGGTGCGAGAAAGCCGCCGATCTGCCCACAAGCGCTCACCAATGCCAGGCCACCTGCAGCGGCGGTGCCGGACAGGAATGCGGTCGGAATCGTGAAGAACAGCGCGGCAATACACAGGTAGCCGATATTCAGCACACACAGGGTAATCATCATGGCGACGAGGTTCTGGCCGACCATCGTGAGGGTCATCGCAGCGCACGCCGTCAGTGCTGCGCTGATCGCCCAATGCCAGCGCCTCTCGAGTTTTTTGTCCGAATGATGGCACACGATCAACATCCCGATTGCACCGGTGATCGAAGGGATTGCAAGCAACAGGCCGATATTCAGCACGTTTCCGCCCGTCAGATGCCGTATCAACGAAGGTGCCCAGTAGTTGAGCACGTTGCCAACCCAGGCAACAGGGAAGTAAGCGAGCGCTACGATATAGATCCGTGACGACCTGAACGCAGCAGAAAAGCGGCTCGTTTTTTCATCATGCCCTTTCGCGTTCAGTTCTGCCTGAATTGCTCCCGCCACGATTTCGCGCTCCTCCGAAGTCAACCATCGCGCGTGCCTGGGATCGTCGGTAAGCAGAAAATACATGAACACGCCAACAATAACGGGAAGGAGGCCTTCGATCAGGAAGATCCACTGCCAGTCCTTCAGATTTCCGACGCCGTTGAACGTTTGCATGATCCAGCCGGACAGCGGGCTTCCAATCATTCCGGCGAGAGGTACTGCAAGCGAAAACAGCGCGATCACGCGTGCCCGTTTCTGTGCCGGATACCAGTAGGTGAGAATGAGCATCGCGCCGGGAAAGAAACCGGCTTCGGCGACACCCAGCGCGAGGCGCGCGATATAGAACTGCGTGGGAGTTTGCACGAACATGGTCGCGGAGGATACGAGCCCCCACAGGATCATGATCCGCGAAATCGTCTTCTTTGCGCCGATGCGCGTCAGCAACAGATTGCTCGGCACTTCGAACAACGTGTAGCTGATAAAGAACAAACCCACGCCGATGCCGAATGCGGCCTCATCCAGCCCCACATCGGCCTTCATATGCAGATACGCAAAACCCACGTTGATACGATCGATAAACGCGAGCATGAAGCAAAGACCTAGCGGAATCAGGATCCGCAGATTCACCTTCGCATAGGCAGATTTCTCAGCAGATACCGCAACCGCGCTGATGTCGCGTGCAGTTGGCAACATTCCTTGTCTCCTCCTTTTCGATCTCGATTCCGCGCGCACCCCATTGTCGTGATACGCCCATTAAGGCTCGACTGGTGAGCGTCGCGAACGTCTCCTTCCTGCCAGCGCGTTGTAGTGTTCGTACGTTTAGCGCTGCCGGCGAGATCCAATGTAGTGCGGCGATCCCTAATATACAATCAAGGAATATCGCTCCATTATTATGGCTTAGGTTAACAGTGCAGCAATGCAAGGTAGCGAGCCATGAGCCTCACCAATCTCCGGCATCTACGGGTCTTCGAGGCAGTCGCCCGTCTGAACAGCTTTGTCGAGGCATCCAAGGCTCTGCACATGACGCCGGCTGCTGTCAGTCTCGCGATCCGAGATCTGGAAATGAGCCTCGAGTTCCGGGTATTCGATCGCACTACGCGCTACGTGCGTCTCACCGAGGCCGGAAAACAGTATTTTGAACGCGTCGTGCGCGTGCTGATCGAAGTGCGCGCGGCGGAAAGCTGTGCGGCATCGCTGCGAAAGGGCTCGTACGAAACCGTCCGTATCGCTACCACGCCGACGGTCATCACGTCACTGCTGGGCGTGGCCTTCGAACGGGCGCCCAAGCTGTGGCCCGACGTCAAGATTATTTGTGTCGAAGTGATGTCGCATCAGCTTCAGGAAGTCGTCGACGCTGGCATCGCGGATATTGCCATCGGCGTTCGCCTGCCCGATAACGAAAACAACGAAAGTCAGGTGCTTTTCGCTTCCCGATGGACGGCATTGATACCGCGCGATCACAAGCTCGCGCACAAAGATCCTCTTACCTGGCGGGATGTGGTGGACGAAACCGTGGTGGTGACGAACCAGTCTTCGCGCCTCGCGATCCAGAAGGCGTTACCCGAAGACCTGACGATCGATCTCGCACATGAGGTGAGCACCGCAATGTCCGCTATGGCGTACGCGGCAAGTGGTCAGGGCATCGCAGTCGTGCCAGGCTATATGCGGCTGCTTGCAAGAGCGCATAAGCTGCTTGCCGTACCCATTGTCGACCCGGAGGTCCTGCACGTTCTGGAAATCGGCGTCGCGCGTCGTCCCAGACCAGAGGCGCACATACTACAAATGCGCGATTTTCTGGTAAGCGAAGTGCCCACTGTTTATCGGCGTCTGATGTAAGCGCAACGGAAAGCAATCAGATGATCCCGGCAATCAGACTGGATTGATTGGCACCTTCAGATAGTGCATCCCGTTACTTTCTGCCGACGGCAAACGCCCGCCGCGCATATTGACCTGAACGGCGAAGAAGAGCAGACGTGGCATCGCCAGCGTGCGATCGCGGCTTTCACGCATGTGTACAAAGTCGTCTTCGCTGATTTCTTGCCGTACATGGATGTTCTCGCGCTTCTGCACACCGACGGTGGTTTCCCAGACATATTCGGTGCGTCCGGCAGGCAGATAGTCGTGGCAGAAATAGAGCCGCGTCGGATCGGGGAGCGAAAGCAATCGTCGAATAGAACGATAAAGCTGGCGTGCATCGCCACCCGGGAAATCGCAGCGAGCCGTGCCGTAGTCCGGCATGAAGAGGGTATCGCCCGGAAACACGACGTCGCCAATGACATAGGCAAGGCACGCGGCCGTATGCCCCGGCACGTGAAGCACAGTCGCTTCGAGGTTGCCAATGCGGAACGCGTCTCCGTCGACAAAGAGCCGGTCAAATGGAGGATTGTCCGCGTGTGGATCTGTCATTAAGTTCAGCATGTGCCCGAAATACCGCTGGGTATCGACCACATGCTCGCCAATCGCTGTCTTGCCGCCGCAACGCCGCTGCACGTAGGGTGCCGCGCAAAGATGGTCCGCGTGAACGTGAGTTTCCAACACCCATTTCACGTCGAGCTTTTCCTGTTCGATGAAGCGCACGAGCTCATGCGCCGTCGACGTTGACGCGCGGGCCGCCGCCGGATCGAAATCGAGTACGGAATCGATCACTGCACACGCCTGACTGCCGGGATCGCGGATCACGTAGCTAATCGTGCAGCTGACCGGCTCGAAGAAAGCATGAACGACCGGCTGCTGACGTGGGTCGGCAAATGCGCGCTCAACCTGGTCGCAGGCGCGCTGGAGTACGGGGTCGAGGGCAGAAGTCATGATGAAATCACCATGAAGTGAAGGAAAGGGCAACCACGCCACGGCCAGTCCACGGCGGGTTGCCCGGCACGATGATGACACTATTCAAGTTTGCTGAAAGGCCTTGTGTGCATCCATCGCTTTGAGCGAGTAAACATACGCTGCCCCGGCGTTCAAAGCAATTGCCGTTGACATTGCCTCGGCAAGTTCCGCCTCGGTGACGCCCGCGCTCCTCGCCGCCTGTGCGTGTGATGCGATGCAACCCTCGCAGCGTGTCGTGACAGCGACGGCCAGCGCGATCAACTCGCGTGTTTTCGCGTCGAGAGTTCCGGTGCCTCCCTGCGACTCGTTCAGACCACGAAATCCGGCGAGCAGCTTGGGGTGGTGTTCGAGCAGCGCACCGGATGCCGCGCGGTTTTTCTTCAGCATTTCAATCCAGTCATTCAACATCGCAATTCTCTCCGTAGAAAAAGCACAGATTTCGCGGTTAATTGCCGCAATTCATGAAGATGCCAGGTGAGTTTCAACAGGACGCAGCGGGTCGCTGCACCACTCGCTCCAGGACCCCGGATAAAGGCGCGCAGAACGCATACCGGCGATCTCCATTGCCATGAGGTTGTGACAGGCCGTGACGCCGGAGCCGCATTGCGCGATCACCTCGTCGCTGGGCCGTCCATTCAGCGTGTGCGCCCATTCACTCGCCAACGTTGCTGAAGATTTGAAGCGACCGCGTTCGTCGAGGTTGTCGGTGTAGGGACGATTGATCGCGCCGGGAATGTGGCCTGCACGCGGATCAATGGGTTCCGTTGCCCCCGTGTACCGGCTCGCACCCCGCGCGTCGACGATCAGAGCTTCACGACTAGTCAGATTGCGCATGACAAATGCGGTGTCCACGCCAAGTTCGTCTGCGACTTCGGGGGCCGCGTAAGACACCGCCGGTGCCGTCACCGTGCCCTCGTGCGCAGGAAGGCCCGCCTCGACCCACGCTTGCCAGCCCCCATCAAGTACGCGCACGTCACGATGACCGATCCATCGCAACAACCACCACAGTCGCGCGGCATAAGCGCCTCCAGAGCGGTCGTAGGCGACCACGGGCATCGTCGAATCAATACCTGATTGGCCGAGCCAGCGAATCAACGCATCGGGCGCGGGCAGCGGATGCCGCCCGTTCATCCCGGTTTTCTTACCCGACAGATCGCGATCGAGATGAGCGTGCACGGCGCCTGGAATGTGTCCGGCGCGATAGGCGTTGACGCCCGCCTCGGTGCGCTCCAGATCATGGCTGCAATCGACCACCCGTACAGATTGCAATTGGCTCGACAGCGTGTCCACGTCGATCAGAACATTCGACCCGGCCATCAGATGACTCCCGCAGCACGAAGTTCAGCGATCTGGGAAGACGACAAGCCGAGCACTTGTTCGAGCACGGGTAACGTATCCGCGCCGAGTTGCGGCGGTGCCTTCAATTCAACCGGCGTCCGGGAAAAGCGGAATGGACTTCGCAAGACGGGAATGACTCCGTGTGTCGGATGCTCCACTTCCGCGCGGAGTCCGCGGTGAATCACCTGCTCATGATTGAACGCTTCTTCGATCGTATTGACTGGACCACAAGGCACACCCACCGCATTGAGCGACGCAGCGAGACTGTGGCGCTCAAGCCGCGATGTCACGCCCGTGATCTCGGCATCCAGTTCTGCAACGTGTTCGAGGCGCGCGCCATTGCTCGCGAAACGCGGATCCTTCATCCATGCCTCACGGTCCAGCGCCTTGCACAACTTGGCCCACTGGCCGTCATTGCCGATCTGTATCAGAAGCGGACCATCGGCGCAGGAGTAGCAGTTCGACGGTGCGAACAGGCGGCTTCCGTTACCGATACGTGCCGCCACATGCCCGGTCGACAGAAAGGTCTGCGACATGTAGGTGGTCGCCGCTACCGCGACGTCCAGCAGCGCGACGTCGACGTACTGCCCTTCACCCGTTGCGCGTTGGTGATACAGCGCCGCCAGCACCGACGAGGTGGAAATCATGCCTGTCATTACGTCGACGAGCGGCACCATCGAACGAACCGGGCCTGCGCCAGGCTGACCGTCCGGGATACCACAGGTACTCATGATGCCGGAGACGGCCTGAAGCACGGGGTCATAGCCGGGAAAGCGCGACATCGGACCATCCTGGCCGTAGCCTGTCACCGAGCAATAGACGATCCGGGGATTGATGGCTCGAACGGCTTCGTAGTCGAGGCCATAACGCTTCAGATCCCCGACCTTGAAGTTTTCGATGAACACGTCGCACTGAGCGGCAAGATCCAGCACGATTTTCTGACCGGCTTCCTTGGTGAAGTCGATGGTCAGCGAACGCTTTCCCCGATTCACACTGAAATACGCGGGGGTATCGTTGGTGGCCTCGCCATCGAGATTCTTCAGGAACGGCGGGGACTGACGCATTTCATCGCCAACACCGGGACGCTCGATCTTGAATACCTGCGCGCCCATATCGGCCAGCGCCTGAGTACACCATGGACCTGCCAGCACGCGCGTCAGGTCGAGTACCTTGACGCCTGAGAGAATCATATCGTTCATAGTGAAGAACTTCCTGTCGTTCGATAGCCTGTAGTCGTCGGCACCAGGGCCGAGCGCCGGTCGCTGGCGTGCGACACGTTCCTTAGAAAATCTTGTCGGGATTGAGGATGCCGTTTGGGTCGAGCGCGATCTTGATGCGTTGCATGAGTTGCACGGCAGCGTCGCCGGCCTCCCGCCGCAAGAACGCTTTCTTGTGAAACCCAATTCCGTGCTCGCCCGTGCAGGTCCCACCCAGTGAGAGAGCGAGCTCGACGATCGATTCGTTGAGCCTCTCCGCCTCTTCGCGCTCGGCTTCACTGTCGGGATCGATCACCATAAGCACGTGAAAATTGCCGTCGCCGACATGGCCGAACGTCATGTGCGGAAAGCTTGCCTGCGCCATGATGCGCGTCGCGCCTTCGATAGATTCGGCCAGTCTGGAACGCGGAACGCAGGTGTCCGTCGCAATGATCATCGAGCCAACCCGCGAGAGCTGACAGCTAAAATAGGCATGATGACGCGCGTGCCACAACCGGCTGCGATCTTCCGGTCGATCGGCCCATTGAAAGTCTTCACCGTGATGCTGCGAAGCAATCTCTCGCAGCAATTCGGTCTGTTCCTGCAGCGAGCTGGGAGATCCGTGAAACTCCATGAAAAGCGTCGGCCGCTCGCGTAGCACGAGTTCACGCGAGTTCGCGTTGATCGCCTTGATCGAATTCGCACACAGGTACTCACTGCGAGCGATGGGCAAGCCCGCCTGTATCGCCTCGATGACGGTTGTCACCGCAGCGTCCGCATCCACGAATGTCACGACGGCGGCGGACATTGCTTCAGGAAACGGAAACAGCTTCAGCGTGACTTCAGTCACGACGCCGAGGGTACCCTCCGAACCAACGAACAGCCGCGTCAAATCGTAGCCAGCCGACGACTTCACCGCTCGCGTTCCGGTATGGACGACCGTGCCGTCGGCAGTCACCACCGTGAGCGCCAGCACGTTCTCGCGCATCGATCCATAGCGAACTGTGTTGGTGCCGGAGGCACGCGTCGCGACCATGCCGCCGAGCGTTGCATGTGCGCCGGGATCGACTGGGAAAAACAGGCCGTCGCCGCGCAGCGCTGCATTGAGCGCTTCCTTTGTCACACCGGCTTGAACCGTCGCGGTGAAATCACCCGGGTCCACGCTGATAATGCTGTCCATTCGCGACAGGTCGATACATACGCCGCCCTGTGTTGCAAGCAGATGACCTTCGAGCGACGAGCCCGCGCCAAACGCGATCGCAGGCACGCGATGCACATTGCATATTTTCAGAACCTCGCACACTTCTTCGGTGGATTCCACGAACACCACAGCATCTGGCGGCATGGCGCGGAACGGAGACTCGCCACGCCCGTGCTGTTCGCGCACTGCTGCCGCAGTGGACAGTCGTTCGCCAAAAGTCGCGCGCAGGGTCGTGAGCACGCTGTCGTCGATGCCTGACAACGACTTATCGCAAAAGGCGTTCATCTCAGATCCCCTTGAAGTTCGGTTGCCGCTTTTCGTGGAATGAGCGCACTCCTTCCCGAGCATCGTCACTTCTCGTCACGCGCTCGACGAGCGCACTGGTCCTGTACATCGTTTCGGCCGGACTCACAGGCAAGGTCGCATCCACTAGTGTCTTTAACTGCGCAAGTACGAGAGGCGCCGACGCGGCAAGCGCGCGTGCCATCTCCTGCGCTACCGCCAGTTGCTGGCCGGCTGGCGTGACGCGATTGACGAAGCCGACGTCAAACGCTCGCGCCGCAGAGATCGGGCCACCGAGTAGCATCATTTCCATCGCGAACTTGTGCGGTACGCGCGCGCCCAGAGCGGAAATCAGTCCTTTGGACAGGCCGATCTTTGCCTCCGGATAGATGAAGCGAGTGTCTTCCGATGCAACGCACAAATCGCAGAAGGCCATGATCGCCACTGCCATTCCGACCACGGGACCTTGCACCACGGCGATCAGCGGCTTGGTCAGCGTGACGCCGACGCCCGGCACGCAACGCCAGAAATGTTCGGGCGGCGAAGTGAGGTCAGCGCCCGCACAAAACGTCTCGCCTTCCGCGCACAGCAGGCCAACGCGCTCGTCACCCGATTCCAGACGCGCCAGCGCGTCTGCAAGCTGATCGCACATGGCGGCGCTCAGTGCGTTACGCTTCTCGGGCCGCGCGATGGTAATGATTGCAACCCCATCCTCTGCTCGATACGTGATGGCTCCCTCTTGCATTACCGTGTCTCCTTGTGGGTCGTGCTTCTACCGTATGGTGTTACTGTAGACAGGCACGGCACAGTGGAGAAGCAAGTTATTTCGAGGGTTTGTTAACGAAAACTGAATCAATCGCACCGGTGCGCGCAGTGCAGACGGCAGATTGGGTCACCACCCGGATCATGCCTACCCGCTAGTCTTCGAGGGCCACCGGAAAAGCGTGGCCGCTTCCCGCGTGTCGATCTGGCGTAACCGTAGTTCCTTCACGAGGCGGCCCTGCAGTGTCAGGTTCGCGCGTTCAACACGGCCCTTCGCCTGGCTTGAATTTGCGCACAACCCGTCAATGTTCAGCTCGAACATCGCCCGGCCAAAGTGCGTCACGCCTTTGCCTCCCGTGGTCGCCGTCTGCGTCGAGCGGAATACGCTCGCCTTGTCACTGTAGAACGCGACCGGCTTGCCGTGCAGTTCCAGATACGCCCGTGTCGCCTCGAAGTAGCTGAAGGTCGATTCGGTCGCCGTGAAGTGCAGCGCCATGATCCGGCTGGTTGCGTCGTCCACATAGACCAGCAGCGTGCACGCCGGCGCCCGCGCCTCAAACCAGCGATGATCGCTGCCATCGATCTGGATCAGCTCGCCCAGGCACGATCGCCGCGCCCGTGGCTGGTAGATCTTCGGTGGCCGCTGCCGGCGTGGAATCCACAGCCCGGCCCCCGTCATCAGGTGACGCACCGTTTCCTTCGACAGCACCAGGCCATGACATTCGCGCAGCTTCTCGCACGCCAGCGTTGGCCCAAAATCCGCATAACTGTCCCGGATCAGATTCAACGCGCGTTGCGCCGTGCCATCCGCCAGCTGGTAGTTGCTCGGGTGCCCCCGATGCCGTGACAGCAGTCCCGAGGCACCCTGGCTGCGATAGCGCACCGTCAGCCGCTCAACCTGACGCCGGCTCAGATGGAGCCGTTCTGCGGCCTGCCACGTCATCAGCATACCGTCGACCACCGACTGGATCGTCCTGAGCCGGTCTACCACGCGCATCGTCATGGTGATCGTTCCGGATGTCGTCATGCGAGCCTCCCATCAAAGGTCAGCCAGCATGGCATGCGACGTTTCAGCTTTGCCCAGGTACGACATTACAGCTTTGCTGTAACACAAGCTGTAGGGCTCTGTCGCAATATGATGGCCTGCTATGCTTCCGGCGACAAAACGAACGATGTGATCGATGAAGCAGACCATGAATCCAGCTGTAGCGCGCGCTTAAACGCTTGCATTACCCGCTCGATGTCATTCTGATGTGCATACGCTGGTACGTGGCGTATCCGCTGAGCCTGCGTCAGTTGGAGGAAATGATGGCTGAGCGTGGCATTGCGGTCGACCATTCGACCGTGCACCGCTGGGCAATCAAGCCGTTGCCGGTACTGGAGAAGTCGTTCCGCCACCACAAGCGACCCGTTGGAAAGAGCTGGAAAATGGACGAGACATACATCTGGGTCAAGGGTGAATGGAGGTATCTCTATCGCGCCGTCGATAAGGACGGCAACACCATTGATTTTCTGCTGCGCGCCAAGCGAGACAAGGTTGCAGCACGGCGCTTCTTTGAGAAATCGATCGATAAGAACGGCGTCCCCGAGACGGTAACCATCGACAAGAGCGGCGCCAATCTGGCCGCACTGCACGTGATAAACGCAGAGCGCGAAACGCCCATCAAGATCCGCCAATCGAAATATCTCAACAACCTCGTCGAGCAGGACCATCGGGCGATCAAGCGACGCACGCGCCCCATGCTGGGGTTCAAGAATTTCCGCTGCGCGCGCATCCTTCTGGGCGGCATTGAATGCATGCACATGATCGCTAAAGGGCAGATGAAGCGTGCTCGTGGAACCCATCAGTCCATTGCTGACTAACTCTACTCGTTGGCAACATAAGCAGTACTCTCTATATAGTTCTCGTGCGCTCCTCGATCCTTACCGCGACAAAACCTCTCAAGGTCCAATGCTGCTGATACCCGCAAGAGCAACGGCCAGTGAATCCCTCGTTTGCTCCGTGCACACAACTCAGATCCGACGGGCTTGCAAAGCGCGCGCCGCGATCCTTGCCTCCACAGCGGCGAAGCAGTCGCGAACGATCTCGAACGCCCGCTGTGCTACAGGCGCGAGCGTGCGGTCGGCGTGATGCACGATACCCAGCGTCATGTCCATCACCAATGGTGGGTTCACATCGAGCGCCACCACCTCACCGCTTTCTGCTTTCGCGATCATTGAAAGGTCGGTAGCGGGGACTACCGCATCACTGCCTTCCAGAATCGAGTGAACGGTACCGACGTCATCCGTCGTAAAGGCGAAATGGTCAATCACCGGTACCGCCAATCCGTAGAGTTCACCGAAACGGCGCGCAAGTGAGGGCTCGTAATATCCCGCCGCCAGCAGTGGATAGGGACGAATATCGTCAATTGTCACTTGCCGCTGACCAGCGAGCGGATGGCCACGCCGGACATACCACCCGAAGGTGCATGGATAGACCACCTCCGCACTCAGATCGGCATGGTCCTGGGCCACACGGATATCGCCGACAAAAAAATCCAGGCGCTCAGCAAGCAGGGCTGCCACCAGGCGCTCAGAGGTTTCGATCACGCTGCGCAACTGCACGCGCGGCGCATTCTGCATCAGGTCCAGCGCGAGCGGGCTGAGCAGCACCGGCGCTAGCGACGATCCCATCCCGAGCGCCAGCGATCCGGCCTCGCCCGATTGCATCAGCGCCAGCAAGCGCGCACCTTCTTTCTCGTCCAGCACCATCCGGCGTGCCCGCAGCTCGTAGGCGCGCGCATAAAGCGTTGGGCGCAGCCGGCGATCGTTTCTATCGAAGAGCGGCACCCCGAGCTCATCTTCCAATGAGCGAATGCTGCGCGACAGCGCCGGCTGGCTCAGGTGTACCACTTCAGCCGCAGCACTAAGCGAGCCGTTGTCGAGCATGGCGAGGAAGTGCCGAATCTGACGGATATTCATGTGGAGGCGTCCACTTGCAGGATGCGCATTATATCTAATCAATAAATGCAATTTACACAACTTATCGGTCTGCCTAGACTCTGTCGGCACCTCGCGATACGGCCGGGCGCAACCAGACCCGCGCAAAACTCAGACGAAACCGATACTTCATGCCTGTTTTTCAGACCAGATCACCGCGCCGTCCAGTTGTCGGCATCATTGCCGACTCCATCGAATTTCATGGGCATCGCGGCCATTCCGTACTCCACGGCTACGTGCGCGCTGTCAGCGAGATCGCACGGGCCATGCCGGTGATGCTTCCAGCCGCCGCCGAGGCACTCGATGGCGCTACGTTGCTCGGTACTTTGGACGGCATTGTGCTGACCGGCAGCCCCTCCAATGTCGCCGCCGAGCGCTACGGTGCTTCTCCGCTGCCTGCTTCCACGCGACAGGACACGTATCGTGACGCCGCTGTGCTCGGAATGCTACCCACGCTAATCCGGGGCGGTCTGCCCATACTCGGTATCTGCCGCGGCTTACAGGAACTCAACGTGATCCACAAGGGCACGCTCGAAGCCGCCGTCCACGAACAACCGGGGCGTCTCGATCATCGCGAAGGCGATCACGACAGACCGATCGAGCGCTGGTACGACAACAGTCACCCAATCCAGGTTATCCCTGGTGGCGTGCTGGAGGGTCTCGCTAGCGAGGCTGTCATTCAGGTGAACTCATTGCATCACCAAGGCATCGACCGGCTTGGCGATGGTTTGCGTCCGGAAGCCACGGCGCCCGACGGCCTTGTCGAGGCATTTTCGATTGCCGACGCGCCTCAATTCACCCTCGCGATCCAGTGGCATCCGGAAATGAGGATTGACGACTGCCGGCTATCTCGCGCGATTTTTACCGCCTTCGGCAATGCATGCCGTATGCGCAAGCGCGAACGCGAACAAGCCATCCGCCCATGATGCGCGGCCATCCGGCCGGCCAGCTAAAAGAATCCCATCACACCATGTTCATCAACGAAAGCCGCACTCTGTTCAGCCGCGACTATGCGGAAGCCCGTGAAAAGTTCTGTCGCGCCGCCACCCTGCGCGGGCTGGCGATCGATTCAACCATTTTGCCCCTCAGCGGTGCCTCTGGAGAAACGCTCGCGACGGACGTCGTGTTCGATGGTCCGCGTGACGCCACTCGCCTGGTTATCCTGATCAGTGGTGTGCACGGGGTCGAAGGATATTGCGGGTCCGCGATCCAGACCGGCGTGCTGGGTCTGGGTCCGGTCACCGCGCCCGATACCGCCGTATTGCATATCCACGCAATCAATCCGTATGGCTTCTCGCACTCGCGCCGTGCGACGCAGGAGAATATCGACCTGAACCGCAACTTCGTCGACTTCTCCGTACCGTTACCGGTTAATGACCGGTACGCCGACATCCACGACCTGCTGCTTCCTCCCGAGTGGCCGCCGACCGACGAAAACGAATCGACACTCGACATCCTGCGCCGGCAGTGGGGGATGCGTGGCTATCAACGAGCGGTCGGTCTTGGGCAGTACGCATTTGAGGATGGCATTCACTACGGTGGTCGTGAGCCAGCCTGGAGCAACCTCACGTTTCGCCAGATCCTGCGCAAATATGCTCAGCAGTGTAGGCGGATCGGCTCGATCGATGTGCATACCGGCCTTGGCCCGTATGCCTACGGCGAACGGATCTTCGCCTGTCCCGACGAGGCGCAGACGCTCGCACGCGCCAGGCGGTGGTGGGGTGACTGTGTCACGTCGGTCAATCTCGGTACGTCGACCAGCATCCCGATGACTGGGCCGATTCAGTTCGGTCAGTTCGAGGAATGTGGGCAGTCCGAGCAAACAAATATCTGCCTGGAGTTCGGCACACACCCGCTTTCAGTAGTGCTGCCCGCCATGCGCGCCGAGCACTGGCTGCATCGCCACGGCAGCGCGGACACGCGCCAGGCAGCCGCGATTCGCCAGACGTTCAAGGACGCGTTCTACCCGCAGGACGACAACTGGCAGTCCGCCATTTGGGAACAAGGCCGCGACGTTTTTCTGCAGACCGTGGACGGCTTGCAGGACGACACCACCCGGGCCCAGACCGTCTGAGCGGCTACGACAGAACAGCAGAACGATAAACACGGAGACACACGGAGACATTATGCGCACTACCATCATCGACGCATCCAATGCGGGGCCGGGCGCCTGTGACACAGGAGAGACCAACCCGGTCCGTGCCGCCCGCACGGCCATCAGCCGCAAAGCCGTGGCTGCCGCCGTCGCTGGAAACGCGCTCGAATTCTACGACTTCGTCATCTATGCCTACTTTGCGGTCTATATCGGGCGCGCTTTCTTCCCCGTTAGCGGCCAGTTCGGCAGCCTGCTGCTGTCGGCTGCGACGTTCGGCGTGGGGTTCTTCACCCGTCCTCTTGGCGCGGTACTGATTGGCGCTTTCGCGGATCGTGCAGGTCGCAAGCCCGCCATGATCCTGACGGTTGGACTGATCACGGTCGGTACGCTAGGTATGGCGGTGACACCGGCCTATGCCAGCATCGGCATCGCTGCTCCGGCCATCGTAGTGGCCTGTCGGCTAATACAGGGGCTGGCGCTAGGTGGTGAAGTCGGCCCTGCAACGGCGCTCCTGATCGAAGCCGCGCCGCCCAACCGGCGCGCGCTATACGCGAGCTGGCAACTGGCGAGCCAGGGCATCGCCGTAGCCGTGGGCGGAATGCTTGGTGTCGCGGTATCGATGTCACTGAGCGCCGACCAACTGGCTGCGTGGGGCTGGCGCATTCCATTCCTGGTAAGCCTTGCGCTCGTGCCGGTTGCCCTCTATATCCGCCGCAGCCTGCCTGAGACCCTGGAGGGTAACGACGCGCGGACCACTTCCGAAATCGTTGGTGGCGTAGTTCGAAAACACCGGCGCTACCTGGTGCTGGGGGTGTTGATCACGCTGTCGGGCGCGGTTTCGTCCCAGATTGGTAACTACATGACGACCTATGCGATCCATACGCTGAAACTGCCTCCGACGATCGCCCAGACAGCTCCTCTGGTCGGCGGCGTGCTGACATTCGCTTTTGCGTTGCTTGGCGGCTTGCTGTCCGACATGCGCGGTCGCAAGCTCGTGCTGGTTGTGCCGTGCGTGCTGCTGATGCTGTTGATCGTGCCGATGTTCCTTTGGCTGGACGCGGCGCCAGGCATAGGCCGTTTCTTGACGGTGATCGTCACACTGGCCGGACTGACTGCGATGAGCGCCACGGCTGCGATGGTGGTTATACCGGAACTCCTGCCTACCGCCTTCCGCAGCACTGGCGTATCCCTCGTCTATGCGATTGGCACCACGCTGTTCGGTGGCACCACGCAGTTTGCCGTCACCGCACTCATCGCCTGGACTGGAAGCCCGATGGCTCCGGCCTGGTACCTGGCTGCTGCCAGCGCGCTCAGCCTCGCCGCGATGGCGATGGTTCCAGAAACACGCGACGTAGACGTATTGAGATAGGTCCGGCCGTTGGCGCCGCGTGCGCCGCCGAATTCCCAATCTACGCTCCTTGCATGCCGCACATGCGCCCGGCAGGGACGCGTGCGTACAAAAACATCGACCAAAAACAGACGGAGAGAGACATGAAACCTTTGACCATCGCCGGCCTCGTGCTGGCCAGCCTGACTACCGCTGCGTACGCGCAGTCGAGTGTGACTATGTTCGGCAGCCTCGACGCCGGCGTCACATACGTGACGAACGTTCGCGGAAATTCGTCCGTCGCCATGGCCGACGGCATCAACAAGAACAACTCCTTAGGCTTTTCTGGCACTGAGGACCTTGGCGGCGGAATGCGCGCCATCTTCAAGCTCGAAAACGGCTACTCGGTGGACACCGGCATGGCGGGGCAAGGTGGACTGCTGTTCGGCAAGCAGGCTTATATCGGACTCAGCGACGCGACCATAGGGGATTTGACGCTCGGGCGCCAGTACGACTTCGGCATCACCATGCTCCGCTTCCTTCCGTGTTTGTCCTGTGGCATTTACAGCGTCGAGAACGCCGACCTCGACCGCGTTTCGGGTGAGCGCCTGAATAACACCGTGCAATTCATGACACGCAGCTTCGGCGGGCTGTCGGCGGGCATGCAGTACAGTTTCGCATCTAATACCGGTAACACCACGACCAACGCCGGTCGGGCGTTCAGTGCCACAGTGCAATATGCCAGAGAGGGCTTTTCCGCTGGCGCCTACTACACCGACATCAACAGCGCGCCCGTCTATGCCGGCTTAACGGGGGCGCCAGCCATGTTCGGGCGACCGATCGCTGCCTCCACCACTTTACTCGTTGATAACCAGCGTATCCTCGGCGCCGGTGCGGCGTACGCTTTTGGCTCGTGGCGCGCGTCAGCGCTCTATACCAATACCCGTCTTAAACTTGGGAACAACACTGCACAGGACCAGGTACTCCACGTCGGCGGTGAATACCGTCCATTGCCGGACCTCGTGCTTGCTACAAAGCTTAGCTATGACAAGCTCGACGCGTCGCGTTGGGTGACGTGGTCAGGCGGCATTGACTATCTGTTGTCCAGGAGCACAGACATTTACCTTGACCTTCAAGCGCAGCGCGCCTTTGGTACCGGCACTGTGGCGTCGATCGCGCTGGCGGGGACATCGTCATCCAACGAGCAATTCCTGTCCCGGGTCGGTATCAAGCACCTGTTCTAACAACTCGTAGGGGGCGGTGCGCCCACTGTCATCGACGCGACGCAGATCCGGTCTGCTGCGCCGATAGCTTGACCGCAGGCCCCCGTACCGCTCATGGGCCGTATGACAAACAGGCAAACTTCCGCGGCGGAATCCGGCATTGAGATACTGCGCGTCAGACCACCCCGCGCACCGGATATCGCCGCGAAGTCGGCGAATGGTGGTTGTCCGCAGTCGATGCCAGCCAAGGTATCAGTGCACTGCGCCAGCGCATGATCGACAACATGCGCATGCGCAAGCTCGCACCCGGAACCCGATCCGGTTATATCCGCGTGGTCCGTCAGTTCACTGCATTCCTCGGGCGCCCGCTCGACAGCGCCAACGTCGAGGACCTGCGGCGCTACCAGTTGCATCTGGTCGACCACGGCATCTCGCCCGTGTCGCTCAATGCCGCGATCACCGGACTGAAGTTCTTCTTCGAGGTCACGCTCAATCAGGCCGAACGGCTTTGTCAACTTGTCGAGCTGAGGAGGACAGACGGCAGGAAAGAGCATCCTCAGAAGACGTCGGACGGATTTTGGGCGACTGTGGTGATGTCGCACCACGACACGAATCGTGCCGCGAGTAGTTTGCGATAGAGTGAAGCGCACAGCAGATGCCGCTTGAGCGCGAAATGTTGCCGGATCGGTCCGAAGCAGCGGAGAAATGCCTAGGTGTGTTTCGGTTCGCGGAATCCACGCATGCGGCGCTCACGTTCGCGCGTGGGCTGGTGACTGTTTTCTGCCCGATTATTGACGCGCGCAGCGGCCTTGACGAACATGTGTTTGACGTTCATCAGATCGGGGATTTCGGCTTTTGCGGCGGATAGCTACGTAATTGATCGGTGACGATCTTGCGCGGTACAGCGCCGCATGAGGCCAGTACTCACTAGAAGAAGCGCTTGGCTGCCGTCTTGTCGCGGTGCTTCTGCAACAGGAGGTCGAGTTCGACACCATGCTCATCAACCGCACGCCATAGCAGGTAAGGCTCGCAGCGAAGCGTCACAAACATCTCGTCAAGATGCCATGTGGTGCCTGACCTCCGGCGATTCGCCTGGACGCGATGGGCGAAGCCCGCGCCAAACTTCTCGCACCAGCGGCGCACCGTCTCGTAGCTTACGACAACGCCACGTTCAAACAGCAGCTCTTCGATATCGCGCAGGCTCAACTGAAACCTGAAGTACCAGCGCGCGGCGCAACTGATGACGACTGCCGGAAAGCGATGCCCGTGGTAGAGCGATTTCGTCTTTTTCATCAACACATCTTACGCGCTCGGCCCACCAACGTGACAATGCCGCGACGGCATCTTTACGGCGGATGAATGTCGCGCGCGATCAGGGAGCCGTCCCGCACTGCCCTGCCCTACGCTCCGCGATGTTCAACATCGAGCAGACCACCAACTTTAGTGGCGGCGTAGTGTGCAACCGCAGCCTGGAATTCCGCACCATCCACTTGGTTAGATATCCTCTATAAAATAAAAATTTCGTCCCAGCCGCCTATTTGCACCACACAGTCCCCCTGCCAGACCGTGTTTGCAGTGAGCTCATCCTAGGGTAAATACTGATTTTACCGCTTGTGTATCGATATACTATATCGATACACAAAATAAACGTGCGCTACTCATGGCGCACCAGGAGACATACATGGTTTCTATTTCCAGGCGAAGGTTTCTCCAATCCGCCTCTGCTGCGTCCGTCGTCGCTCTCGCTACGTTTCCTGCCGCAGCGCACGCCCAGCAGCCGGTCACGCTGCGGCTTTCGTCGTCAATGCCGGTGAACAAAAACGCCTCGCTCCACGTGTGGTACGAACAGTTCGCGGCAAACCTGAAGGCTCGCGTTGGCGACAATATCCAGATCGCCTACTTTCCGAACAGCCAACTCGGTCAGGAACGGGACGTGGTCCAGCAGGTGAAAATTGGATCGGTCGACATGATGGTCTCCGGGTCGTCCATATGGGCAACGATTTTCCCGGAG
This sequence comes from Paraburkholderia sediminicola, assembly GCF_046026855.1. GTDB lineage: Bacteria > Pseudomonadota > Gammaproteobacteria > Burkholderiales > Burkholderiaceae > Paraburkholderia > Paraburkholderia sediminicola_A. Next base: position 44,685 of record NZ_JAQQET010000013.1, read on the forward strand.
ATAGGCATGCTCGATCTGGGCTTTCTGTTCGACAGCTACGCGCATGCCGCTCGCACGCTGGACGGCCCCGTGGGCGCAAAACTGACTCAACTGTTACAGGAGCGTTCTGGCTGCCAGATCCTGACGTGGGCGTCTCAGTTTGGCGCACGCAACGTCTTCACGAGAAAGCCCCTTCAATCACTTGCTGAGTTTAAGGGGACCAAGCTCAGAGTATTGCCGACGCCGGTGTTCGTCGACACGTTCAAAGCGATGGGCGCGGTCCCCACACCCATCCCGTTCGGGGAGCTCTACATGGCTTTGCAGACCGGCGTCGTTGACGGTCTCGAACACGATGCCCCGACAGTGCTGTCCAGCAAGTTCAACGACGTTACCCATTCGTGCTGGCAAACCCGGCATGTATTCAGCCCGCTCGTCGTCGTGATGGGAAAGCGCACTCTGGACAAGATTCCGCTCAACCTGCGCCCCGCATTTCTTCAGGCAGTCAAGGAGACGAGTATCAAACAGAACACGATTGCGCTCGGCAAAGCCTCGGAAGCGGAACAGGCACTCGCGCAACGCGGGATGGCATTTTTCCCGATGGCGCAGGCCGAGCGTGATGCCATCCGGCGCCAGCTCCAGGATAATTTGTATCAGACCTTCGCGAAGCAATATCCGGTGACGGCGCCGCTTCTCTCCTCCATTACTGCCGCGAAAGGGTGAGCCGTGACTGCTCTGACAGCCTCTACATCGGAAGCACCAGCCGCCGTGCCGGAGTACGGTCGGAACACAGTCTTCGGTCGCTGGCTCAACCGCTTGCTCAGCTCCACCGAATGGCTCTCCGGGATCGTGCTAGCCGTGGATGTGTGTGTGGTCTTCGTATCGGTTATCTACCGGTACTTTCTCCACGACCCGGTTGACTGGGCGGAGGAAGCTGCAAGTGCCCTCATGGTCTTGCTGGTCTTCTTTGGCGCTGCATCGCTGCTTGGACGCAGCCAGCACCTGGGCGTCGACGTGTTACGGGGCCTCCTACCCAGGCGATGGCAGCCACTGCTGATTCACATGGGACACTGGATCGTCGCCAGTGTCTCCGCCAGCCTGTGCATCTCGTCCTTCCTGTTGCTTGCCGATTCCTACAGTCAAACAACACCAAGCGGTCTACCCGGGTGGATCAATGTGTACCCGATTGTGATCGGCAGCCTGTTCATGACGCTGTTTGCTATCGCAAACGCGTTGAACGGGGCGACTTGCCTGGTGGTGGGAAGTTTCCTGACAAGCGCCGCCATGGTTGCCGGGGGTTTCGCCTGGAACACATTCCTGCCGGAGTACAGCCTCACCCCTGGCCTTCTGCTCTGCGTTGGCTTCGTGGGCGGGCTAGCGCTCGGCATGCCGATCTGCTTTGTGTTAGCCCTGTCGTCACTGCTCTTCTTTCTCGCAGAGCCAAGCTTGCCAATGCTCGTCTACTCTCAGCAGGTCCTGGCGGGAACGGGGCACTTTGTCTTGCTGTCGATCCCGTTCTTTGTAGTGGCAGGCCTGTTGATGGAATCAAACGGCATGTCTTCACGTCTGATCGAACTGCTACTGCGCCTGTTTGGGCGTGTGCGTGGTGGCCTCGGACTCATCACGATTTTGGCAACCGCATTCTTTTCCGGGGTGTCAGGCTCGAAACTCGCTGACATTGCGGCGGTGGGTGGTGTCCTGATGCCAGCCGTGCGAAAAACCGGTGAAGACCCGAACGAGACGGCGGCGTTACTCGCCTGCAGCGCGGTGATGGCGGAGACGATTCCACCTTGCGTCAACATGATCATCATGGGGTTCGTGGCGAATATCTCGATCGCCGGACTCTTTCTCGCAGGGATCGTCCCGGCCATCGTACTGGCGCTATCGCTGGGTATCGTGGCCGTGATCTACGGCCGCAAGATCGATTCTGCTCGCGCCTTCGCGCAGCGCAGACGTTGGCTGCCGCTGCTGGGGGGCGCGCTCGTAGCGTTGATCATGGTCGGCATGATCGGCAAAGGCGTGACTTCCGGGGTCGCAACGTCAACTGAAGTATCGGCATTCGCTGTCGTCTATGCGCTCGTGGTCGGCTGGCTTGCATTCCGGGAGTTGACGGTGCGATCCGTCGCGCGGCTGTTCGTGCAGGCGGCGTCCATGTCGGGCGGCATCCTGTTCATCGTGGCGTGCGCTTCCAGCGTGTCCTACGCCTTGAGTCTTGAACAGATCCCGGACTTGCTATCGGGTACGATGCTGGCAATTGCGAATCACTATGGCGCCACGCTGTTCCTGCTGGTCTCCGTACTGATCATGACCGTATTTGGAGCGGTACTCGAAGGTGCGCCTGCCTTGATCATTTTTGGTCCGTTGCTGGTTCCTGTCGCGCAGCAACTCGGCATCAACCCGCTACACTTTGGCACAGTCATGGTAGTTGCAATGGGGTTAGGTCTGTTTGCGCCTCCGGTCGGCCTGGGTTTATTTGCCACATGCGCCATCACGGGTACGCAACTCCGGGAAGTCGCGCCTGCCATGCTGAAATATCTGCTGGTCCTGTGCATCGCACTCATCGTGCTTGTGCTGGTTCCATCTTTCTCCCTATGGTTACCAAACCATTACGGCTTGTAACTACTTTAAAGAGGATCCTGTGAGTACGATACAGGACGTGGCCCGTCAGGCCGCTGTCTCAGTGAGCACAGTGTCCAACGTGCTGAATGGCCGCACGGACAGAATGCGGCCCGAAACCCTGCTGCGCGTCGAGGCGGTAATCGCCGAGCTCCAGTTTCGCCCTAATTCGCTGGCGCGGCGGCTCAAAACCGGCCAGACCCCATTGCTCGGACTTCTGGTGCCTTCCATTGCCAATCCGATGTACGGCATGATCGCGCGAGCCGTCGAAACTTTCGCGCAGGAGCAATACGGTTATCGGGTCATCGTCGGCAATACCTACCGCGAGAGGGACAAAGAAGCCGCGTTCCTCGAGGACTTGCTGGCGCACGGCGTGCGACGTGTCGTTGTGATCTCATCGCTGGCTGACGAGCATCATCTGACGCAAGCGGTCGAGCGCGGCATGGTGGTGGTGAGCTTCGATCGTCGGGCGACGCCAGGGGAAGTGTCGGGCATCGATCACGTTACCCCCGATAACTTTGAGGCAGGCCGTCTCGCGACTCGGCATCTGATCGCCTACGGACACACACGACTTGCGTTCGCAACCGTTGCGGGACTGACCGTGGGCCGTAACGACAAGATCCGCGGCTTTCTTGCGGCAGCGGCGGAAGCCGGACTGCAACAGCATGCCCGCATTCTGGAGGGCGGCCCGATGAACGAGTACGGAGACGCGGCGATCGGTGAAGTGGGTCGCGAGCTTGCTAAATTGGCCGCCAGGGATCCTCATCGGCCCACTGGCGTGGTGGCCGTCAATGACATGATGGCACTGGGATTTATGGCCGGTTTGCGTGACGCGGGGCTGCTGGTGCCGCACGACATGTCGGTCGTTGGCATGGACGGCCTGTTTCTTGCCGAGATTGCCAATCCTGCGTTGACTACCTTGCAACTCCCCGTGACCGAGATGGCTCGCGCCATGGTCCAACGCGCCATGAGCCGCCAATCCCATCTGGAACCAGCGGCAGACGAGCAGGTTTTTCCGTTTAGCCGTTTGATCGAGCGCGAATCAGTGGGGCCACCTCCGGTGAGCGAAACGAAGGCGCCGATAACGCGACGGAAGACCCGGCAATAAGTGCTGCTTTCGCCGGCCACGCGTCGTGGCAGCATTTGAAAAATGAAACAGTCCCATCCGGCCTGCAAATTTCCGGAGGGCCGCTTGCGCCTCTTTACGTAAAAGAAGCACCAAGGTTAACCAATGAAGAACGTTTTCGTTTCTCATCCCCGCCATTTGCTGCAACAGTACTACGGCGACAAGGCGATCGTTGCATTGCAATCCGTCGCCAGCGTCACGTTTAATTGCGAGTGCCGCGAACTCACGATCAAAGAGCTTTCTGCCGCCGCTTGCGATTCAGACATCATCGTCGCGTATCGGCAAACCCCGGCGCCAGAGTCGCTGTTTAGCGCGTTGCCAAAGTTGTCCGCATTCGTGCGCTGCGCGGTCGATATCCGCACAATCGATGTCGATAGCGCGAGCCGGCATGGCGTACTCGTCACACACGCCAGTGCGGGTTTTATCCCGGCGGTCTCCGAATGGGTACTAGGGTGCATGATCGATATGGCCCGCAACATCAGCACGTACGCCGAGTCTTATCGCCGTGGCGAACCGCCTGCGTCTGTGATGGGCCGGGAGTTACGGGGCGCGACGGCGGGGATCATCGGCTATGGGCAAATATCCCGTTACCTGTGCGATCTGCTTGTGGCGCTCGGCATGCGGGTGCTTATCGCGGACCCACATGCCTACATCGAACATCCGTCACGGCAACAGGTTCCGTTGACCGAGCTTTTGGGCAATGCCGATTTCGTGATTTGCCTCGCTGCGCTCAATACGGAGACAGAGAACCTGCTTGACCGGAAAGCATTTGCTTCGATGAAACAAGGCGCATGGTTCATCAATGCGGCGCGCGGCGAACTGGCGGATGAAGTGGCGTTGCTCGACGCACTGGACTCCGGTCGTCTGGCCGGGTGCGCGCTCGATGTGGGCCTGGCGCCCGACCAGATGCCGTCACCGATTGTGGCCCGACATCCGCGGGTGATCGCGACACCGCACGTGGGCGGGCTGACTTCAGCGGGCATCGAGCACCAGGCGCTCGAAACCGTCGAGCAGGTTAAAGCCATTCTCCTGGGGCAGATTCCAATCGGGGCCGTCAACGCTACGCATGCGACCCGGATGAACACATTCAGGCAGCAGATAGCGCATCGCACGACAACGACGGCCATCTGACCAATCATCTTCCTACATTGAACAGCTATGGATGCTCACCCTTTTGACGGCGCGTGCGATTGCCATATCCACATCTACGAGGACAGTTACCCACTCGCCCCCAGCGCCACTTTTCGTCCCCCTCCCGCACCGGTCGCGTCGTACCGCCTGGTACAGGCATCGCTCGGTCTGAAACGGGTAATCGTCGTGCAACCTACGGGTTACGGTTTCGACAATCGATGCACGCTATCGGCGCTCGCGGAGTTTGGAAACACAGCGCGCGGTATCGTCGCTGTACCGCCCACCGTAACCGACGCGGAGCTTGAGCGGTTACATGAGGCCGGTGTGCGAGGTATCCGGTACATGATGATACCTGGTGGTGGTGGCCTCATGCAGTGGGATAGCATTGAGGAAATGGCCGCGCGTATCGCCCCATTGAACTGGACCATCAATCTGCAACTCGACGGACGTGATATCCCTCAGCACGAGGCTGCCCTTCGGCGATTGCCTGGCAGACTGGTAATCGACCATACCGGCAAGTTTCTCGAACCGGTACGAACCGACAGCGAGGCCTTCATGGCGTTGCGCCGCGTTCTGGAGCGCAATCAGTGCTGGATCAAACTTTCTGCGCCGTACGAAACATCGCGCTCCGGTCCGCCGTATTACGAAGACGTGTCGATCCTGGCGCGTGCCCTGACCCGCCACTATCCGGAGCGTTGCCTCTGGGCCAGCAACTGGCCACATCCCAATGCCAACCCGGCGCCGTCAAACACCCGTCTGCTCGATTGGCTCGCAGATTGCTCCGGCAGTGATTCCGTGAGACGAAAGATCCTGATCGACAACCCCGCCGCGTTATATGGGTTTTAAGGCAGTGGTGAAAATTGAGGGACGTTAGCTATACGCATGTCGGCCACCGTCTACCGTCGACACGCGCCGGACTATCGTGCGATCACGGTCGTGAGACGGCAAATGGATAGGGTTAGATATCTATGATCGGCCGAAGCAAAGCTTGTCCTTCATACAGATACCGCAGATACCGCTCACGGATATCCGTCGGCGTCATCGATGACACCTGCATCGTGATCGTCAGGCTCGCCCGCATCTCACCGTCCCGGTTAGTCAGCGGCACCCCGAGAATTCTCATGCCCACTTCGTATTCCTGATCCAATTCCACGTAGCCCTGTGCGCGGACTTTGGCGATGACGGTCTTGATGTCGTCGATCGACTTGAGAGTAAACGGCGTTAGCGGCTGCAGATCGACTCGACTCAGATACGCGTCGATCTCGTCGTCCGGCATCGACGCCAGCCATAGACGGCCGCTGCCGGTGCAGTACATGGGCAGCCGAAATCCCTGACGGATCGACAGCGACGATACGTTTGCGACGAGGCTACGGACGATATGCACAACCTCGTCGCCATCGCGCACTGCGACTGACACGTGTTCGCGTGTTTCGGCCGCCACCTTCTCCACAATCGGTCGGAGCATTCGCGGCAGCCGCGCGGAATCGACATACGCCTGTCCGAGGCGCAGCGTCCTGGCCGTCAACCAGTAATGCCGGCCATCGGTTTGCGCATACCCGTCGTGCACCAGCGTCAACAAGAAACGCCGCGCGGCGCTCTTTGTCACCCCCCCTAGCCGGGCCGCGTCGGGCACGCTGAGCCGGGGTGTTTCGTCGGTAAAAAGTTGAATCAACGCCAAGCCCTTCTGAAGGCCGACGATCAGATCGCGTTCATGGATCAGCGGGGCTTTCATCAATTTCGACCGTTAAACCATAAGAATGATGCGATTATCGCATTGAAGTTGCGATAATCGGGCTATCTGCCCGATTCCGGCGTTGCCCGGACTCGCTCCTGGTCGCATCATCGGCGCTCGCTTACAACGTTATCCGGTGCAATTCATGATCAGCGGCACGACCGAACTATTGGCCATCGTAGGGTCTCCTATCGCGCAGGTGAAATCGCCGCATAACTTCAATGTCTGGTTCGAACGGCATGGGAAGGACGCTTCGATGATTCCGATTGATCTCGAATGCGGGTCGCTGGATCAGTTCATCGAGGCGATGCGCGCATGGCGCAATCTGCGCGGCTGCGTTGTCACCGTGCCGTACAAGCAGGACATGGCCACGCGCATTGACCTGCTGAGTGATCGGGCCCATGCGCTCGGCTGCGTGAATGTTATTCGCCGCGAAGCTGACGGCACGCTGATTGGCGACATGGTCGATGGCGATGGCTTCATGAACGCCGCACACGGTCACGGCTTCGAGCCGAAAGGCACGCACGCGCTGGTGATCGGCGCCGGCGGCGCCGGCAGCGCGATCGCGTGGTCACTCTGCGAACATGGCGCCACGGCGATCACGTTGACGGACCTGAACGCCTCGCGCACGCAGCGGTTGCGCGCCTTATTGGCGACGCACTACCCGGGCGTCGCGACCGGCTCGGATTTCGAATCGCTGGCGTCATTCGATCTCGTCGTCAATGCCTCGCCTGTCGGCATGACCGGCAATGAAACATTGCCACTGCCGTCAGAACAGATGGCGACGCTGAGTGCCGGCATCCTTGTCGCGGACGTCGTCACCTCGCCCGATATCACGCGGTTTCTCGAGGTCGCGCGCGACGCAGGCTGCCGGATCCAGACCGGTGCCGAGATGGCGTTGGCGCAATTCGGCAACCTCGGCGCGTTCATGAACATGATGCCGCTGGAAGCCTGATCGTCGACGGCTCACTCACATCGCACGACGCATGCACGATTCGGCGCCAGGACCGAATGGCACTTCGCAATGCAGCGGCAACGCGCGGGAGGCCGCCACGGCGGTTCTGTTCGCCATAGCAGCACATCAAGACCAATCAGGAGACACAACGATGCCAACTCACAACGAAGCACAGAATCCGTCTGCACAGCAGACCCGGCGCGCAACTGCCAGCGGCTGGATCGGCTCGGCACTCGAGTACTACGATTTCTTCATCTACGCGCAGGCAGCGGCGATGGTTTTTCCGCAGCTGTTCTTCCCGGCTGGCAACCCGAAGCTGGCGATTGTCGCGTCTCTTGCGACCTATGGTGTCGGTTACGTCGCCCGGCCGATCGGCGGCTTCGTGCTTGGGCGACGCGGCGACACGCACGGGCGCAAGCATCTGCTATTGCTGTGTATGTTCCTGATGGGCGTCTCGACGTTCGTTGTCGGGCTATTGCCGACATACCATCAGGTCGGCGTTCTCGCACCGATCGCCCTCGTCGTGCTACGCCTGATCCAGGGCTTTGCGGTGGCCGGCGAAATCTCCGGTGCCAGCTCGATGATTCTCGAACAGGCGCCGTTCGGCCGGCGCGGGTTTTACGCCAGCTTTGCGTTGCAGGGCACGCAAGCCGGTCAAATCTTCGCCGCTGCGATTTTCATGCCACTCGCCTATTACATGCCGGCTGACCAGTTCGCGTCATGGGGCTGGCGTATTCCGTTCCTGCTTAGCGCGCTCGTGCTCGCTGCCGGCTTCGTGATTCGCCGCAAGGTGTCAGAATCGCCGGCATTCATCCAGGCGGATTCGAACGGCGGCGTGCCCGCATCGCCGATCGCAGTCGCGCTGCGCGAGAACTGGCGAGATATCGTGCGGATCGCAATCATGGCGCTTGCCGCGGTGATCGCGATGGTGGCAACGATCTTCGGTGCCGCGTACGCGGTGCAACCGTCGTACGGGATCGGCTTTCACGCGAACACGTATCTCGTGATTCCGCTCGTCGGCAACCTCGTTGCCGTGCTCGTGATTCCGTTTGTCGGCAAACTGTCCGACCGGATCGGACGGCGGATTCCAGTGATCGTCGGCTCGGTCGGCGCAGGGTTGCTGTCGTACGTGTATCTGTACGCAATCAGTGCGAGAAATGCACCGGTTGCGATTGTCACGTCGGTTCTGATGTGGGGTGTGATCTATCAAGGATTCAATGCGGTGTTTCCGAGTTTCATGCCCGAATTGTTCCCCACGCGTACACGAGTGTCGGCTATGTCGATCGGACAGAACATCGGGATGGCGTTAACGGCGCTGCTGCCCTCGCTGTTCGCCGCGATCGCTCCGCCCGGATCGAAAGATATCCCGCTTGTGATCGGTACCGCGACGCTCGCGATTACTGGCCTCGCGGCGCTCGCTGCCTGGACTGCGCGAGAGACGTATCGTACGCCACTGGATGAACTCGGTGCACCAGGGGTCTCCGCGAATACGCAGTCGACGAGTTCGGCGCTGCGCGGAAACTCCGGTCAGCACACGGCCGCTGTCAGCCGTCCACGCTGACGCCCGGAAAAGCTTCGAGTTTGTTGCGGACGATTTCGGACAGGTGATCAAAGTTGCGCCCTCTGAGAATCACGAAACTGTTCGACTGGCTGCTAATGGCACTGACCGGTCCGATCTCGTTCCGGGCGACAAGGTAGTTCGCACGAAGGACTCACCGTCACCCGGCGCCAATGTTAAAGGCGTCGTCCACGCGGAAGACTGAAGCCGCGCGTTGCAGACGGTTTTGTCGCGATAAGGTCGACGAGGCGAACAAATTCTGCAATGGTAAAGACTACTTATTCATCATGATTCGGCCCGATCCGACAGCACTTCGCGTTACCCAGACATCAGATGAACGTGGCATATCATCGTGCGGTACTCCAGGAACGCTTCGCCACATGGCATGGTTGGACTGTCACTGCCGAAGCCGAAAAAGTTATCTAATAAGGATCACTATTCTTGAGCCACACAGGCAGCCTACGCCCTTCAACTTGACAGAGCCCTGGATGCCTGTCTGCGCCGCCTCCGTCAATTGGTGATTCAGCCTCGCTCTGGCGTCCTGAGAATGTTCTTCGTGCCAGTGAATCGTGCGAGCGCATCGCGAGCCGCCTCGTAGCTGCCATCCGTCAGCAACAGCCGTATAAATTGGTCGTGATCACAAGCGCAATAGGCTTCGAGTAAGTATCAAGTAAGAGTCAAGGCCTAAGGTTAGTATGTCCCCGCTGCCACAGCACCGACAGCGCGTCATTTCATTGAATTCTCTCAACACACGAGACGAATGAGGCAGACATGACCTATCCGTCGACTCCAGGCCCTTTGCATACAATAGGCCCCGGCGGCCGCCGCGATATCTGGCTCCCCCCTGCGGAGTGGAAGAAACGCCCAATCGGCCCCACGGGCGTAGCGGTCACCATCGAACACTACATCGCCTGCGCGTCGGAGGTCACCGATCTGGAGACTACATGCGTCTCCCTCGCCATGTTTCTGCAGCCACCGAAGGCGCTCCAGGTTCGGCTGGATGGCACGGGATGGGTCTCGAAATCGCTACGGGGGCCGCTGTCGTACACCTCACCCGACTTCCTGTTCTCGATCAGATGGTCAGAGGACATCGAGTGGCTGACGATTTACTTCGACCCTTCGTGGCTCGATAAGTGTGGCCTGAAGGAAAGCCTCGCGGCCACATCGATTGCGCCGCGCTTCGGTATATGCGACGACCTGCTCATGCAGATCGTCAGAAGCATTCATCAGGACGCCGTCACGGGTACCCCTTTGGGACCGACATACGCAGAAGCGCTCGGCGCTGCCGCCGTTCACCGGATGCAGTTTCTCGAGTCGGGGCGCCAGCCTAGACAATATGTTCAGTCGACACTGATGGAAAAAGCGGTCGAGTATATTCAAGACAACTTCCGTGAACGGTTGACACTACAGACGCTCGTCGATGCGATCGACTACCCTGGCGATCTTTGCTCGTTCATCCGAAGCTTCAAGAAGTGCAAAGGACTATCGCCTCATCAGTACATTGTCGAGAAACGCTTGCACGTCGCGCGCGACCTTATCACGCAAGGTCGACGTGGCGTCACGGAGGTCGCGCTCGACTGCGGCTTTTCGAGTGTCAGTCATTTCTCGGCCGCCTTCCGCAAACGCTGGGACGTGTCACCTTCCGAACTGAAACCGCGTCCGGCAATCGCTACGCGAGAGGAAGAGACAATATCCATAGACCGCTGATCGTCAAACCGATTGTCAACACGAGCAACGGCAATTGATTGATCATCACGGTTCTTGCCAGGTCGCGGTTCCGCAGGGCGATCGCATGGGCAATGTATACACTCAGCAAATGGCCCAGCAGAATGAAGAACACCTGTGCGTGCCAGACGAGGCTCATGTTGACGGGCGGCTGTGTTCCCGGGTACGCAGCCGGCGGCACCTGAAACAGATGCCAGCCTCGCCCGAGCGGATCGGATGCCAGCAGGAGCACCTGCCGGCCCTGATTCAGAAAGAGCGTGAAGTAATGACAGACGTTATAGAAGAATGCGATCGGCAATAGCGCCAGACAAAACTGGCGCGCAAGCGATGCGCCATCGAGCGAGGTTCGCGAGACCGCTGCGCTGAGCCAGCAAAATCCCATAAACACCAGATAGTAAACCGCGCCCGTTACCACAAACATCGTCCATTGCCAGCCGAGGAAAAGATTCGCGGACAGCGCGTAATCCTTCGCGAGCGCCGGCCAGTGATCGACGATGTGCGTATAGATATGGCGCCAGAAAAATGCGCTCCACGGTGCCGTGTCGCGTAAGCCATCGAACGCCGTCGACGAAAGCATGAAGGAGAGAAAGACCACGACGCTCGCAGGACGGGTTGCGCCCGACGCGATTTCCGCGAGCGGTCTTCTGAATCGGATCCCAACCGTTCTATCCGATCGCGTGGTCCACGCCAAAGCCGAAAGCATCGCGCAAAGCCGGCACAACATACCGAGAGTATCAAAGTACTCGCTCCACACGGCTCGCCCGAAGCACAGCGATCCGATCAACGCGTATGCCAGGTAGGCGCCTAGAAAGAGACTGACATCGCTTGGGGTGCCAGAGCCGAATAACTCCAACGCAATCAGTACGACGTACCCGATGAGCGCGGGATAGTAGGCAACACGTAGGGGGTAGCGAAACCAGCCGGTATCAATGCTCGGGCAATATCGCGCGACGATCCGCAAAACCATCTCAAACGGATTGACGAACGCGTAGAAGTCCCCCAGTACCGCACTGAGGTAGAGAGAACCCAGATAGAACCAGATCCAGAACCCAGTCATGCCGATATTTTGAAACGGGTTTTGCGCCCCCGCGATACCGGAAATCGCAAGGAAAACGAGAAAGAGGCTGCACACGACCTGGATCGCGCTGAAAATCGCTATTGGTATGCGCCATTCTCGGTGAGGCCCCTCTACTCGCGAGGCTCGCAGAGAAAACGATTGCCCCGACGCCAGCGAGAGAATCGCAAACGAAAGGATCAGCGTGCCTGCGGACGCATAGGCATAGAGCCACAACGGAACTGGAAGGTAATACGGAATGTTCCAGGCGTGTGCGCCAGCCCCACCCGGCCAACACACGCCGGTCACCATGAACAGGGTGGTCCACGATTTTCTTGCACAATACATCCGGAATGAAACGCGGTGTGTGCGATCGCCCTGCGCGTGCGTCACGTATCCGGTAATTTTCGGGTTTTTCATGTTCCCGATCAGTAATCGGCCGACGAGATAAGCGCCGTAACTTTCCAGCCCGCTTCGTCGCGCTACTCGGCGACGATGCCAACTGTGTCGTACGGAGAGTCGAGTAATTTGACGAGTGCGATAGCACGCCTGTGTCCGTCCTTCGAGGTGGATAGCCGGAACACGATGAACGGCAGGATCGGAGACGGTTTGTCACCTTCCACGATAAGCGGCAGTACGGCATCGTTCAACGAACTGAATACCGCGAACGACTTGCGTTCATGAGAAGCCTTGAGCGCCTGTTTGATTGGCACTCCGCTATTCCTCTCGATAGACAGATACTCGCCGTGATCTCTCAACCGCCATCCAAGGAGCTGGCTGACGAGTGAATCGCGAGAATCAGCGCTTCCTCCTGCGGCAACCACCGATAGCCAGCACTTGTCGACGGGTGACGTCGTGAGCCAGTCGGTGAAGAAACGAGTGTAAAAATCGCTGAGGCCCCTGTCGATGCCTGACTGCATCGCCGGGCTGACAGGAGCCGGAATATCTCGTCGTCCTTTCCATCGGACGTCTTTCCACGCAGGACCGTTGGGCAGACTCGTTCCGTCAAGAAACGACGTATCGTCGATGCCATTCTCGGCAAACCAGCGCGACTTCTCACTCTTCGTACGAGCGCCGACGAAACCGGGCAGCGCCTGTTGCACCGCTTCCCAAGGTACTGCGTTCCTCGCCCGTCCGTTGATGCCCGGATAGCGTTGAAGCTGCGCATACGTCGACTTCGCCATATCTAAGGCATCGGCGGGCCACAGCGCGGTCAGTTCGGCATCGTGACTCGACGGTGTTGCTCGATCCACTGGCGCGGCCATTGCCAGCCTGGAATCGCATGCGATTCCGTAGCGGCTCCAGTCGGGAACCGAAGGAATACCGCGATGCGCCCACGAGTCTTGTAGCGAATGAAGCGACCGCCCGAACGCGCCGAGCATGAACGCCGCGTGGCTCCCGCCTGCCTGATGCAACGCGGCCTCGATCGCGGAAACTGCGGCTTCCCCCTCCGGAACAACCGGCCTGCTTCGTGCGTCGACGGGAACGCTGCCCGCGCTCGGATAATGCGCGACCTGGCTGTCTACGGCATCGGGTGGGAAGCGCGACAGACACGCAAACTGCAACGGTGAAGTCATGTATTCGATCGATCCTGCGTCCATCCGTTGATCTGCGAGCGCAATCGCTTCGGCCTCGCCGGGCTCGTAACCAGCTTCTTTCGCGAGCCAGAGCGTGAGCCCGAAGTGAACGTCGGATTCGTAACACATACCGGCGACCGGATGGGCCAAGCTGACCAGCAACACCCCCATCCCGAGGAATCGATTTCGACGCCTGTTGCTCTGCATATCCGTCCTGTTGATGGGCGACCCGTTGCGTGATGACGCGATCGATCCGGATCGCCCGCTTCTCAATTGCCGATTTCCGTCGCCTTCGTGCTTTCGGGAAACGGCCATGCACCGTTCTCGAACGACATGACTAGCAGACCATTGTCCTGGCAAGCCGTCGTCAACAGATGACGGTCGAAGTCGAAATCCAGGCGCGAGCTACACCAGTCGGGACCACCTGGCCGGTACTGGGCGAACATGAGATGCCCTGAGCCCGCACCCGGTGACTTCGCGGCGGGCGGATTGTAGTAGGCGATCTCCTTAGGCTTCGACGGGTCGCGAATGTCGAAAACACGCAGCCCGGAATTGAAGTAACTGCAGGCCAGCGCGGTCGCATTTTCCCTGTTGTCGACGCTGCAGTAATGGCTACCGTATGTGAAAGTCGAAAGACTCGTGATATCGGGGATCACCTTACTGCAGTTCGAAACCGCGTGCGTTTCGAGCCGCAACTCCGAGATAAGAGTAGGTGCAGCTTCATTGGAGATGTCGTAGATATGTGCCAGCGGAAATGGTGTCATCCCTGCACTGCAGGCGGCCTTCACGCCAGCTGCGCCTGGATCCTGCAAGCCGCCGGAGCCGCCTTCGTCTACTTCGACCACGTATGGCCTACCCTTCACGAGGAAAGGGATCGTATGCTGTGCCGCGCTACCGTTGCGGATCGGTACCGTCGAGATCGAACGCATCTGTGCATTTGGACGCCGCTCCTGTACCTCACTGGTATCGATCACGAAGAACCCGTTGTCTCCTGTCGAGTTCGCATTGTTCAGCGGTGGCGCAGTGGAACCCAGAGCCGTCCCAAAGTTTCCGGCAGCGACGAAGTACGCACGCGTTCCGTCTTTGCTCACCGACAGGCCATGAGGGCTGGTGCCGAATCCCAGTTCAGCCATGCTAATCGCGGAGATCACCTTCGGCCTTGTCGGCACGGTCAGGTCGACTGCATAGTAGGACCTTGAAGTCGGGCTGCCGATGTAATATGTAAAGCCGTCTGGAGAGAATCCACCTTCGTGACCTATCGGTTTATTCTCAGGGGTGATGCCGCCATCTGTGCCGGTGCCGACGGCCACGCTCGCCAGCAACTGGGGACGCGTGCAGTCCGTGGAAACGTCATACAGGTCAACCTCCGGCCCTCCTCCGGTCCCGACTCCGTTATCCGCCGCAAGGATACCTCGCGCGTCGTTCACACGAAGCGACTCCCAAGGGTCGATCATCGCGATGGACGTCAACGAACTGACCCGGACCGGCTTGGCGGGGTCGGTGATGTTGATCACCGGTACGCCTGGATTCACGCGAGGCGGCGCATCGGGATTATTGAAAATCTGGGTTGCGCCCATCGTAGAGTGATAGAAGCATGTCTGCCCCTGCCTGTCGGTGTAGGTTGCGGAGGACCACGATGCGCCCTCGCCCTGAAGCTGGCTCACGAGCTTCAGGTTGCAGTTAAAGCCACCGAATCCGGTCTGACGCAGTGCGGCAGGAACCTGGCCTTGCAGAGCCGTCTCTGGCGTATCGCCTGTACTGCAATTGGGAACCCGCGGGACAATGTAGTCCGACACGGAAACAGCTGGCGGGGTACTCGTCGACGTCTCGTCTACCCCGCCGCTGCAGCCGGAAAGGACGAGCGCGGCAAGCGACATGGCCGTCGCTACCAAAGCTGGCAATCGCATCTTCGTCTCCTGTTTATTTTTTAGTCCGTTCCGGCGAGTTCGCGTTGCGATCACGGTTCCGGATATATCTCGATCGTTGCAACTTTGACTTCCGCGCCGCTCAGGCGATGAAAATGAAGGGAAAAGCGTCCGGTGATACCGAGGGGAAAAATGTCCAACGACTGACGGGTACCAGAAGCGCATGCCGCCGCGGCGCCCGGTATCTCGTCAACCATGAGAATGCCGGCTTCTTTCGAGCGAACTTCGATATGCAGCGGCGTGCCTTCCCGGATTGCGATCACGGGGTGTTCACGATACGTATCTCCCGGGTCTACCTCGACAGAAAAATGACGTCGATCCAAGATATCTGAGGTTGCCGCTGCCCAGTGTTTCGCAAGACCGTACGCAAGCATCATCATCAAAATCGTTGCGCCCACTGAAACGCATCGACTCCAGCGTCGCGCCCCCCTCTCTTCCGTGATCGGGCTGTGAGCCATCGAGTCTCCAGTCGCACCATTCGATTCCGCAACCCGACCCGTTACCCGAGCCGGCACGAAGTGGATGCATACTAGCGACGTGTGCCGCGCCGAGATATCGGTTTCTTGCAGATTGTCGAAAAATTGTCTACGGAATAACCCGGTGTGTGGGAAAACCAGCTTGACCAGGCAGCTGGGCATGGTCAGGTTATTGGGCGGGCCGGGTAAGATGCCGCGATGAAGAACTCGAGATCGATGTATCACGGTCAACGTTTCCCGGCTGAAACTATCAGTTGAGCTTTCGCGTCCCGAAACGCACGCAGAAATTCCGCTCGTGCTTTGGGCCGATCCGGCAACATCTCGCGCTCAAGCGGCATCTGCCGCGCGCTTCACTCCAATGCCGGCTTGTCGTAGACACATACGGCATAGGGTGATCAGACATACGTCGCGCAAACCCAGGTAGGTGAGAAGGCTTAGCGTAAGAAGTAGGTAAGCGTATGCCCTTATCTTAAGTACCTGCGCACCGGTCACACGGCTGATCACTTTGCAGGGCTCTGTCAAGTTGACGGGCGTAGGCTGCCTGTGTGGCTCAAGCATAGTGATCCTTATTAGATAACTTTTTCGGCTTTGGCAGTGACAGTCCAACCATGCCATGTGGCGAAGCGTTCCTGGAGTACCGCACGATGATATGCCACGTTCATCTGACGTCTGGGCAACGCGAAATGCTGCCGGATCGGGCCGAAGCATGAGAGAAACGCCTGCGTGCGGCGGGCATCGCGAAAGCCTCACATCTGGCGTTCGCGCCTGCGGGTTGGCCGGTGATTATTCTCGGCGTGGTTGTTCACGCGAGCAGCCGCTTTGACGAAGACGTGCTTTACCTGAGCGAGTTCAGGAATATCGGCCTTCGCCGCCGGATAACTGCGCAACTGGTCGGTAACGATCTTACGTGGCACCGGATTGGATCGCAGCCTTGCGCGCCGCTGACCAGCCAGACGCCGCAAGCCGCCGGGCCTGCACCCTACATGCATAGCTCCGTTCTCTAATGCGCGGCGGCGATGTTTGCCTTGGCGCGCGTAGGTTCGCTTTTCGTTTCAGCAGGGGCCAGTCGCAACAAACCTCGTGGATTTGCCCCCGCACCGGATACGTGTCACGCTTTACCGTCGCTGTCTACCAGGATGTTGTCCAATGAAGAAACACTTCGCCATACTCGCCGGATTGTCAATTTCGGCCGCTGCGTACGCTGAACTCCCGATGCTTAACTATGTGTGTCCTGGAAATTTTGAGGTGCACGCTGATCGGGGTGGGCCGGTCTATATCAACGGCAAACAGGCCAGGCTCAAGAAATTCAGCGAATCATATTTTGAGGCCTGGCGCCCAGGAATTACCGTATCCCTGTTGGTCAACCCCGACAAATCGTTGAGTGTTAGCTATACCGGAACGAAACGGACTCACGGGATCTGTAGCGCTGCATCTTCCGGCCAGGTCACGGCCGCCCCAGTCGGGCCGGGCACGCACTTCGCGTCCGGCATAGTTGCCTAGAATTTTGGTCCTGAGTTTGTATCGACCTTGGTGCAGGCGCCGTCGAAATCCTCGAACCCACTAGCCAGGATCAGTTGCCCCGTCATTCGATCAATCCGGACTTTAGCCCTGTTGACCGTATTCAGTTTGAGCGTTCCGGTAATCTCCCTCTCCCCGACAAAGACATCATTGAGCGTGAACCATCCGTCACGCGCGCTGTTGATCCCCGGCATGATCTCGTGCGGCAACCGCATCCTCACGCTATTGCCTGCGATTTCGACGTTCACCGCACCATTGAAAGGCCGACGCCCCGTGGTTGAGCTATTCGTGCTCTTGTTATAGCTGTGCGTCTTGTTGTCGTATTCCATGCCGTTCGATACCTGCGATTCAAGCACCGATCCGGACCCTTGGCACAGCAGTGCTGTGGTGCTCTGGGCGTAGGCAACAGTGGCTCCGCCGAACACCAAAGCGATCACGACAGCAATCGATCGTACTACCGTCATCGGATTCTCCTGTAAGAGGTATTTCCACTATTCTGACTCAACGCCTGAATCGGATGGGTAACTTGCAAGATTACATGGTTTTGTAGATGGTTTCTGCCGACACAGCGGCAATAGGTGTGTAGCCGAAGGCAAACTGCGGGGAGCACACGCCATTTTTCAATATTTCGAGCGGCCGTTAGTCAAAGGTCCAGGGTCGTTCGGTTGCATTAGCCGGGTGTCCCTTGATGGGCTTTGTCAAGTTGACGGCTGTAGACTACCTGTTTGGCTCAAGCGTGGTTATCCTTATTAGATAACTTTCTGAGATTCGAAAGTGACAGTCCAACCATGCCATGTGGCGAAGCGTTCCCGGAGTACGGCACGATGACATGCTGCGTTCATCTGATGTCTGGGCAACGCAAAGTACTGCCGGATCGGGCCAAAACATGAGAGAAACGCTTGCGTGCGACGCGCGTCGCGAAAGCCACTCATCTGGCGTTCGCGCCTGCGGGTCGGCTGGTGGCTGTTCTCGGCACGGTTGTTCACACGTGCAGCCGCCTTGACGAAAACGTGCTTCACATGAGCGAGCTCAGGAATGTCAGCCTTCCCCGCCGGATAGCTGCGCAACTGGTCGGTCACGATCTTGCGCGGCACCGGGTTTGAACGCAGCACCTTTCGGAAGAAGCGCTTTGCCGCGGCCTTATCGCGCCGCTTTTGCACCAGCACATCGAGCTCAGCACCGTGCTCGTCGACCGCTCGCCACAACAGATACGGCCCGCCGCGCAACGTCACGAACATCTCGTCCAGATGCCATATGCTGCCCGGCCTGGGCATCGCCGCTTTGGCGCACCGGGCAAATTCAGCGCCGAACTTGTTGCACCAGCAACGGATCGTTTCGTACGTGACCACGACACCGCGCTCGAGCAACAATTCTTCGACGTCGCGCAGGCTCAGGCTGAACCGGAAATACCACCGAACCGCGCAGCTGATGACGACGGCAGGGAAGTGGTGACCGTGATAAAGCGATTTCGTTTTCTTCATCACTTCATTCTACCGCCGCCTCCCCATCAACCTGACAGTGCCCTCCTCATGCAAGCATCAAGGAGTATTCGCGGAAGGCGGGCCCTAGATTTTGGTTCTGCCCTGCGTCGGTTCTAGCGTAGCTTTCTCTCAACATCCTTACTGAAAAAGGCGCAACACAATCGTTTAAATACTGTCAAACCGATTTGAGGATGCGATCGCAGATAGACATCGAACCGATCCTGGACAAGCTTTCTGAAACTGTCACCCCGCAAGATGGCCTTCGATCTGCTGGAAAGCTTACGTGATCGCCCCACCTATGCGAACCGCATCAAGATGGACCTTAGGTCAGCGTGGGACTACGCGCTCGACGCCGCCCGGCTTCCCGAAAATACGCCAGGCTGGTGGCGCCAGATCATGCGTGGTCGGTTGCGCAGCAAGGGCCGCAGTCGCAACGGTGCGCGTGTCACGGACAAGCGTTTACTGACGGGCCCCGAGGTCGCTGCACTCGTTCATGAGTGCAGGTACTCGAGGAGGATGTAGCCCGCCATGACTCGTCACGCTAACTGGCTGTAGCGGCCACATTGGCCCGCGCCGTATGCAATTTTTTATAGCTGTCGATCAGGCGGTGGTGCCTATCGAGACCCTCCAGCTTCATACTCGTTGGCGTTAAGCCATAGAAGCGCACGCTGCCGTCTACCGATCCCATTACGGCGTCCATCCGGGCGTTGCCAAACATCCGACGGAAGTTGACCACGTAGTCGTCCAGTTCCAGGTCGTCATCGAGCAGCACCTCCAGCACCACATTCAAGGCCTGGTAAAACAATCCGCGCTCGACCGTGTTGTCGTTGTACTGCAGGAAGGCTCCCACCAGTTCTTGTGCCTCCTCAAATTGCTGCAAGGCGAGATGAATCAGCAGCTTCAACTCGAGAACTGTTAGCTGCCCCCAGTCCGTGTTCTCGTCAAATTCGATGCCGATCAAAGTGGCAATATCGGAGTGCTCGTCCAGCTCGCTGTTCTCCAACCGCTCAAGCAGTGCTGCCAAGGCGGCATCGTCCAGGCGATGCAAGTTCAAAATATCGGCGCGGAACAACAGTGCCTTGTTTGTGTTATCCCAGATCAAATCCTCTACCGGGTAAACTTCCGAATAACCTGGCACTAGAATCCGGCAAGCTACGGCACCCAGTTGGTCATACACCGCCGTGTAAACCTCTTTGCCCATGTCTTCGAGAATGCCGAACAAGCTTGCGGCTTCATCGGCATTGGAGTTTTCGCCATGGCCGGAAAAATCCCACTCAACAAACTCGAAATTCGCTTTGGCGCTGAAAAAGCGCCACGACACCACACCGCTGGAATCAATGAAGTGCTCAACAAAGTTATTCGGTTCAGTCACCGCGTTGCTGACAAAGGTAGGCTGAGGTAGATCATTCAGGCCTTCAAAACTGCGCCCCTGTAGCAATTCCGTCAGGCTCCGTTCCAACGCCACCTCGAAGCTCGGGTGTGCGCCGAACGAGGCAAAGACACCGCCTGTGCGCGGGTTCATCAATGTGACGCACATCACCGGGTAGGTCCCACCCAGCGACGCATCCTTTACCAGCACCGGGAAGCCCTGCTCTTCCAATCCCTGAATCCCGGCCAGAATGCCAGGGTATTTCGCCAGCACTTCGTGCGGCACATCGGGCAATGCGATTTCACCTTCCAGAATTTCGCGCTTTACCGCCCGTTCGAAAATCTCGGACAGACATTGCACCTGCGCTTCGACCAGCGTATTACCGGCACTCATGCCATTGCTGACGAACAGGTTTTCGATCAGGTTGGACGGAAAATACACCTCTTCGCCGTCCGACTGCCGCACAAATGGCAGCGAACAGATGCCGCGCTGCACATTGCCGGAGTTGGTGTCGTACAGATGCGAGCCATGCAACTCGCCATCGGGATTATAAATTTCCAGGCAGTACGCATCCAGAATTTCAGCCGGCAGCGCATCCTTGCGGCCAGGCTTGAACCAGCGCTCGTTCGGGTAATGTACGAACGCCGCATTGGCGATGTCTTCGCCCCAGAATGCGCCGCCATAGAAATGGTTGCAATTCAGGCGCTCGATAAACTCTCCCAACGCCGACGCCAACGCGCTTTCTTTGGTCGCTCCCTTGCCATTGGTAAAACACATCGGCGAGTGCGCATCGCGGATATGAAGCGACCACACATTTGGAACGATATTGCGCCACGAAGCGATCTCAATCTTCATGCCCAAGGCCGCCAGAACGCCCGACATATTGGCAATGGTTTGCTCCAACGGCAAATCTTTACCCACAATATAGGTGCTGGTATCAGAAGCCGGCTTCGACATCAGCAAGGACTGAGCATCGGCATCCAGGTTTTCGACCTCTTCAATGACAAACTCGGGTCCGGCTTGCACCACTTTTTTTACCGTACAACGGTCGATGGAGCGCAAAATACCCTGGCGGTCTTTGGCAGAGATATCCGGCGGCAACTCAACCTGAATCTTGAAAATCTGTTGGTAGCGGTTTTCCGGATCAACAATATTATTCTGCGACAGGCGGATATTTTCGGTAGGAATATTGCGAGTTACGCAGTACAACTTCACAAAGTAAGCTGCACACAAGGCCGATGAGGCCAGAAAATAATCGAAGGGACCAGGCGCCGAGCCATCGCCTTTATAACGGATAGGCTGGTCGGCCACTACCGTGAAGTCATCGAACCTGGCTTCAAGACGTAGTTTATCGAGAAAGTTGACTTTAATTTCCATGGGGAAATTCCAAAAATAGTGCTCAAAAAAAATATGAAGCCCTGTAAAAAAAACAGGGCTTTAATAGTCAGTCAACTAGCGAATGATGTTTCCTGGCGGGAATTCTACTCCCACCCGATCGTCAATCGCGGGGCCGGATCCTTGTGGCGACGGCGTTTTCGCCCCGCACAGCGTCTGAGGCGCAGTGCCCGCCTCAGACGTACATTGAGATTGAGAGGGTCCTTTCGAATCCGCGTTGCGCAACTGGCTTATCTGCCGCTCTCAATCTCGGGCATCGGAGCGAATAGCGCGTCGAGATCGTCGTCCGAGAACTTGGCGGCGCCGGCGGCGTCTTCGGAGAGAATGCTGTCGGCGAGACCCGCTTTCCGCTCCTGCAACTCCACGATCTTTTCCTCGATGCTGCCCGCGGCAATCAGTTTGTAGACGAACACCGGCTTGTCCTGCCCCAGCCGATGCGCGCGGTCGGTCGCCTGATTCTCGGCGGCGGGGTTCCACCACGGGTCGTAGTGAATCACGGTATCCGCCGCGGTCAGATTCAGGCCCACGCCGCCGGCCTTCAGACTGATCAGGAACAACGGCACTTCGCCCTGCTGGAAGCGCTCGACCGGCGTGACGCGGTCCGTCGTGTCGCCGGTCAGAATCACATAGGGGATCGCAGCTTCCTCGATCGCTTCGGCGATCAGCGACAACATGCCGGTGAACTGCGAGAACAACAGCACGCGCCGTCCTTCCTCGATCAATTCAGGCAGCATCGACAGGAGCAAATCGAGCTTGGCCGAACGCATGACGCGCGCGCCCTTTTCGGCTCGTTCCGTTTTTTCCGCTTTGTAGCGCTTCTCGCCCGGTTCACCCTGATTCTCGTCAACCTTGATTTTTCGCACGAGGCGCGGATCGCAGCAGACCTGTCGCAGTTTCAACAGGGCATCGAGCACGATAATGTGGCTGCGCGCGAGACCCTGCGCGCTGACCGCCGCGCGCACCCTCTCCTGCATCGCCGTACGCACGGTTTCGTATAGATCGCGCTGTGCACCTTCCAGATCGACTGAACATACGATCGTGGTCTTGGCCGGCAACTCCTTCGCGACCTCGTCCTTACGACGGCGCAGCATGAACGGCCGGATGCGGCGCGCCAGCAGCGCGCGGCGCACGCCGTCACCGTTTTTCTCGATTGGATTGCGCCAGCGTTTGGTGAAGTCTTTCTGACTGCCGAGAAAGCCCGGCAACAGAAAGTCGAACTGCGACCACAGCTCACCGAGGTGATTTTCCAGCGGTGTGCCCGTCAAACACAGCCGATGCCGCGCGCGCAATCCGCGAATCGCCTGCGCCGCTTTGGTAGAGGCATTCTTGACGTACTGCGCCTCGTCGAGGATCAGCAGATGATAGTCGTGCTCGGCGAGCACCTTCTGATCGCGCCACAGCAGCGCGTAAGTCGTGAGAATCAGTTCGTGCTGGCCGATCTGCTCGAAACGCTCCTTACGCTGCGGGCCGTTCAATATCAGCACCTTCAGTTCGGGGGCGAAGCGGCGCGCTTCCTCCCGCCAGTTGTGCACGAGCGTGGTCGGCACGACGATCAGCGCGGGACGGTCGAGCCGTCCGGCTTCTTTCTCCGCGAGGATGTGCGCGAGCGTCTGCACGGTCTTGCCGAGACCCATATCGTCGGCGAGCACGCCGGCCAGATCGTGTTCGCGCAGGAACTGCATCCAGTTCAGGCCTTGCTGCTGATACACGCGCAGTTCCGCCTTCAGGCCACGCGGCACCGGCACCTCGTGCAAGCCCGGGCCGGCCTGTAGACGCCGCGCCAACTGGCGAATCGAGTCGTCGCCCTGAAATTGCCAGCGGCCGGTGCTGTTCAATGCTTCGAGCCGGCCCGCATCGACGGACGGCACGCGCAGCGGCGCGCCGTCGGCTAGCGCACCGCCGAGTGCGTCGAACAGGTCGACCAGCACGCGCACTACCGGCTTCAACCGGTCGGCGCGCAGACGCAGACGCTTGTTTTCGTCGGTCTTCAGCTCGATCGGTTCGTCGTCGGCGATGGTTTCGAGCGCGCCGCCAAGCCAGCGCCGGTCGCGCCGGAACAGATCGGCGAGTAGCGGCTCGAGCCGCACATTGCGCTCGCCGATGCGGATGCCCATTTCCAGATCGAACCAGCCGTCGCCTGCCTGATGCGCGGTGCCGTCGATCGCGTCGATCTCGATGACGTTGTAGCGGAACGTCGGCGTCATCGTCACGCGCCAGCCTTTACTCACGAGATCAGGCACCGCGTCGTTGACGAAGGCGGACCAGGATTCGGCATCGGGCAGACCGAGCATCGTGTCGGGCAGAAGCCGCGATGCATACACGCGGCTGGTCGGGACTTTCTGCAATCCGGTCTTGCGCAGTTCGAGCAGGCGCTTCTTTTCGGCTTCGTAGCGCCGGCGGATATGAATGACGTCACCGCCCGGCATCGGCACGAGCGTGACGCTGCTGTCGACGTTGATGCTGACGCCGTCGTAATCGAAGCTGACGCCGGCCAGTTCAACGGCCTCTGACTTGCGCGGCCCCGTCTTACCGGCCGAAGGCAGCGCATGGCTGTTGAGCGTAAGCACCGGCACCGGATCGACGTCGATCACGCGGATCGAAGACGCATCTTGCGTGGGCGGCAGCGGCAGATCGGGCGCGATCTCGCGCAGCACCGCGGCGACGAGCGGCGCTTCGGCGAGCGAGATCGGCGGCATGGCGAGGTAATCGGGCAACTGCTGGAACGGCAACGACGACTCGACGATGCCCGCTTCATTCGCGACACCGTCTACATACCAGACCGGCTCGGTGGGCAACACCATGGTGGCGCGCGGCTCGGTGCACAGCACGGGCCGCAGGCGTTCGTCCGCCAGCGGTTCCCATTCGATCCGCCCGGGCCGCTCGGCGCCGCGCGACAGCGGAGTCGGCCCCTCGTGACCCGGCGCCGGTTTGAACTCGAAGAACAGGCGCCCCGTGGCAATCAGCTTTTGCAGCATCTCCGCACCGCTCGTACCGCGCAGAATGAACTGGCCGAAGTCCTCGCGCGAGCGCCCCAGCCACAGGCCGCGCAGAATCGACAGGTCTTCGTCGGAGACGAATCTGGGTTGCTTGAGCAGGGCCGCTTCCACATTGCCCCAGGGCTCGTCGATGTCGACAATCGTGCCGTCCGGTTTGCAGCGCGCCCGGTACAACACCACCTCATGGCGCATGTGGAACCTGGACCAGTTCAGGAGATAGGCCAGCGTTTGGGTGCGCGCTGCGTCCGCCTTCTGGGCGACCGCATCGGCGGCTTCGGCGCGCGCGCGAAAACGCTCGAGCCAGCTAACCAGCTCGGGGCGCACGCCGGACTGCGCCTGCACTGCCGTTCCGGACGGTGTCTGCGGGTAGCCGGCGGACGAGTGCTCGTCGGCGCCGATGTCGACGTTGGTGATGTGGTCCATCTCGTCGTGATACGCGAGCTCGGCGAGCAGCAGCGCGGCGACATGCTTGCAGTTGCGGCCGACCGGGCAGCTGCAGTCGCCCTGCGCCCACGGTGAACCGCCATCGGTACGAAATCGCACTCGCGTGCGGTAGGGTTGGCGTTGCGTGCCTTGTACATTGCCGCTGAGCGTGTCGCCGCGCCACTCCACCTTCGTGACTGCGCCGACTGAGCGTGCCTTGGCGACGGTGTGGTCACCCAGCCATTCTGTAATCCGTTCCCGATCGAAGAAAACTGACGACATCAGGGTCCATTCCTTTTCAAGCCGGCGAAGGCGACTATGCGCGGACGCAGAAGCGACGCGGCAGGCGATGAATGGCGACTGCCCGCGCAACTCGGTCCTGCATAGATTGCCCGTGGTAACCCGCCATTTTACGCGTTGGACGCAATTGGCTGTGGAGGCGGCGTTGAAGGCTGCATAAGACGCCGAAAACGCGGCCCGGGCTAGCGCGTAGCGGCAGCCGCCGGGTCGACGCGACTACCGTCTCCAGCATCTGACCCGGAGCCGCCTTGCGCAGGCGCCCCGACGCTGACTTCCAGACCCGTTGCAGCAAACACCTGAGCAAGTGCCGGAGCCGGCGCCTGGTCGGTGACCAGCAGATCGACCGCATCCGGGCCGAAGGCGTGGACGAGCGCGCTATGGCCGAATTTCATGTGATCCGCCGCGACCACACGCCGCTCGGCCTGCGCAAAGGCCGCGAGCGAAAACGCCACGTCGGCGGGCAGTGCGTCCATGAAACGGCCCTGCATGTCGATCGCGGTGACCGAAACGATCGCGTAGCGCACATGGAACTGCCGCAGGAAGGCAAGCACGCTGTCGCCAACGGCGGCGGAGTCGTCGGCGCGCAGTTCGCCCCCCGCGATGAACACCCGATTGCCGTTGCGCGGCGCCAGCACGCGGGCGACTTCGATCGAGTTGGTCACTACCGTGAGCCGCGAGCGCGCGGTCAGCGCCTGCGCGATGTGCAGGCAGGTCGTACCGCCTTCGAGGATCAACGAGTCACCATCCCGCACGAGCTCGCTGATGCGCGCGCCAATGGCCTGCTTGCCTGCGCGGCTTGCCACCATGCGCCGCTGGAACGGCGGCTCGTCGAGCCGCTCGGGCAGCATGATCCCGCCGTGGACCTTGATGAGCAGGCCATCGGCAATTAGCGGCTTGATATTGCGGCGGATGGTCTCGTCGGAAACCTCGAAGCGGCCGGCGAGATCAGTGATCGTGCACGTGCGCTGCTCGTGCACGAGTCGCAGAATTTCGGCTTGGCGTTGGGTGGAGAACATAGGGCTCGTGCGATAACTGATGGACAGAGTCTAGCAAAACACACACTTAAATGGAGGAGATACCCACACATTACCAAGCAAAACCATATCTAAAATTGACGCTAAGCGAATCTCGATCGAGGCGGTTGTGCACTGGAAGCGACCATTCGCACAGGCTAATAGCGTTTCACTATGGCTATCTTGTGACGCCAGCACTCACGCAACAATTCCAGACAGATGTTGCACTCCGTGTTTTTTTACGGCAATCTGTGCACAGTCATTCAACCAATTCCCACACATGTCCACA
This sequence comes from Paraburkholderia sediminicola, assembly GCF_046026855.1. Classification (GTDB taxonomy): domain Bacteria; phylum Pseudomonadota; class Gammaproteobacteria; order Burkholderiales; family Burkholderiaceae; genus Paraburkholderia; species Paraburkholderia sediminicola_A. The sequence continues at coordinate 71,320 of NZ_JAQQET010000013.1, forward strand.
TCCATTCCTGCCCACGCACGCGTCGTCATCATTGGTGGCGGCATCATCGGCTGCTCCGTCGCCTATCACCTCACGAAACTGGGTTGGACCGATGTGGTTCTGCTCGAACAGGGCCAACTGTCGTGCGGCACGACCTGGCACGCGGCTGGCCTCGTCGGTCAGTTGCGCGCGCAGGAAAGCATGACCAAATTGATCCGTTACTCGACCGCCCTCTACGCCGAACTCGAAGCCGACACCGGCCTCGCGACCGGCTGGAAACAATGCGGCTCGCTCTCGGTGGCCCGTACGGCCGAGCGGATGACGCAACTCAAGCGCACCGCCGCCGTCGCGCGTGCCTACGGCGTGGCGTGCGACGTGATCAGCCCGCAGGAAGCCGGCGATCTATGGCCGGTGATGCGCACCGACGACCTGCTCGGCGCCGTCTGGCTGCCGGGCGACGGCAAAGCGAATCCCACCGATCTGACTCAAGCCCTCGCCCGCGGCGCCCGCACACGCGGTGCGCGCATCGTCGAGAACACCCGTGTCACGGCAATTCACACGCGCACCGCGCTCGAAGACAGGACAAACGGCACGACAGGCGCACGCGAAGTCAGCGGCCTCGCCTGGCGCAACAAGGACGGCGAAGAAGGCACGATCGGCGCGGACATCGTCGTGAATTGCGCGGGCCAGTGGGCCAAGGCGGTTGGCCGTCTGTGCGACGTGACCGTGCCGCTGCACTCGGCCGAGCACTACTACATCGTCACCGAACGCATTGCCGGCGTGCATCCGGACCTGCCGGTGATGCGCGATCCGGACGGCTTCATCTACTTCAAGGAGGAAGTCGGCGGCCTCGTGATGGGCGGCTTCGAGCCGAACGCGAAACCGTGGGGCATGAACGGCATCCCGGACAATTTCGAATTCCAGTTGCTGCCGGACGATTGGGATCAGTTCGAAATCCTGATGGAAAATGCGCTTCAGCGTGTGCCCGCACTCGAAACAGCGCAAGTGAAGCAGTTCTACAACGGCCCGGAGTCGTTCACGCCGGACAACAACTTCATGCTCGGCGAAGCGCCAGAGTTGCGGCGCTTTTTTGTCGGCGCGGGCTTCAATTCGATGGGCATCGCGTCGGCCGGCGGCGCCGGCATGGCGCTCGCCGAATGGATCGTTGCCGGCACGCCGACCATGGACCTGTGGCCGGTCGACATTCGCCGCTTCGCGCGCTTTAACGGCAACGACACCTGGCTGCACGACCGTGTGAAGGAAACGCTTGGTCTGCACTACGCCATGCCCTGGCCGAACCGCGAACTCGATACCGCGCGACCGTTCCGCCGCTCGCCGCTCTACCCGATGTTGCGTGACCAGGGCGCGAGCTTTGGCAGCAAGATGGGCTGGGAACGTCCGAATTTCTTTGCGCCAAGCGTGGCTGAAGCGAAGATCGACTACGCCTTCGGCCAGCAGAACTGGCTGCCGTGGAGCGGCGCCGAGCATCGTGCCTGCCGCGAAGGCGTGGCGCTGTTCGACATGACCTCGTTTTCGAAATTTCTCGTGAAGGGGCGTGACGCGCAAAGCGTGCTGCAAGGCATCGTCACCAACGATGTTGCGGTGCCGGCCGGCACCACCGTCTACACCGGCATGCTCAACGAGCGCGGCACCTACGAGTCCGACTTCACGTTGACCCGTCTCGCCGACGATCAATACCTCATCGTCTCCGGCTCGGCGCAGACCACCCGCGATTTCGACTACATCGAGAAATCGATCCCGCACGACAAACACTGCACGCTGGTCGACGTCACTGGCCAATACGCGGTGCTGGCGGTGATGGGCCCGCGCTCGCGCGAGCTGCTGCAGAGCATCTCGAAGGCAGACTGGAGCAATGCGGCATTTCCTTTCGGCCAGAGCCGTGAAGTGGATATCGGCTATGCAACGGTGCGCGCCACGCGGCTCACCTACGTCGGCGAACTAGGCTGGGAACTGTACGTGCCGGTCGAGTTCGCGGCGGGCGTCTACGAGACGCTGCAAGCGGCGGGCCAACCGTTCGGCCTCGCCAATGCGGGCTATTACGCCATCGATTCGCTGCGCATCGAGAAAGGCTATCGCGCATGGGGCCGCGAGCTGACGCCGGACTCGAACCCGTTCGAAGCGGGTCTCTCGTTCGCCTGCAAGCTCAATAAAGACATTCCGTTCCGTGGCCGCGAGGCCTTGCTGAAACTGCGCGCGGAACCGCTGCGCCGACGCATGGTCGTGCTCACCGCCGACGGCGCGGCCGATCGCATGCTGTGGGGCGGCGAGGCGATCCTGCGCGACGGCAAGCCAGTCGGCTTCGTCAGCTCGGCGGCCTTCGGCCATACGTTCGGCTGCCCGGTGGCGATGGGCTACATCAACAATCCGGACGGTGTCGCGGACGCAGCGTATCTGAACAGCGGCCGCTACGAGTTCGACGTGGCCGGCGACCTTCTGCCTGCCACCGTGCATCTCAAAGCACCCTACGACCCGCGCTCAGAACGCGTCAAAAGCTGATCGAACCGGAACCGCTCATGCCACACCTTGATAACAGCTACATCCTGAAGCTGTCGTGTCCCGATCAGCCGGGTATCGTGCACGCGGTCTCGGCCGCCTTGCTCGAAAGCGGCGCGAATATCGTTGACTCCGCGCAATTCGGCGACCGCCGTACCGAGCGCTTTTTCATGCGCACGTATTTTCAGTTGCAAACCGGCGGCAGCGCTTGCTGCGACGACCTGCGCAAGCACTTCGAACCGCTCGCGCAACGCCTGAACATGCAATGGCAGATCGCCGATGCGTCTCACAAGCCACGCGTTCTGCTGATGGTATCGAAGATCGGGCATTGTCTGAACGATCTGCTGTTCCGCTATCGCACCGGACAACTGAACATCGAGATTCCTGCGATTGTGTCGAACCACAAGGATTTCTACCAGTTAGCCGCGAGCTATAACATTCCGTTCCATCACTTCCCGCTCCTGCAGTCGACACCTGCGGCGAAGGCTGCGCAGGAAGCGAAGATCTGGGAGGTGGTAGAGGACCATGCAATTGATCTGGTCGTACTCGCGCGCTATATGCAGGTACTGTCAGCGGACCTGTGCGAGAAGCTGGCCGGCCGCGCCATCAATATTCACCATTCGTTTTTGCCCAGCTTCAAGGGCGCTAAACCCTACTACCAGGCTTACGACCGCGGCGTGAAACTGATCGGCGCAACGGCGCATTACGTGACGACCGATCTCGACGAAGGACCGATCATCGAACAGGCGGTTGAACGTGTGGATCATGCGATGGATCCCGACGAGCTGACGATGATCGGACGCGACGTGGAATGTGTCGCACTGTCGCGGGCGGTTAAGTGGCATCTCGAGCATCGAGTGCTTCTCAACGGACATCGAACCGTGGTGTTCCGATAACGCCTGCCAGATTGATCAGCCGGCTCGCCCGCAGCCCTACGACACAGCGCGGCCCTCGCCTGAAAGACCTGGGCGGCGCTTCCCTCATGCCCGGCGCCCGCCGCGCGCCATACTCGAAAACACCCCATCGCGGCGGATCAAACCATGAAACAGCGCCGCCGCGAGATGCAACAGCACCGTGGCGAACAGAGCGAATGCGAACCATGTGTGCAGTGCACGCAGTACCGCGAACAGTTCGATGTTATGCGGTGCGATCGGCGGCAAATGCAGCGGGCCGTATAGCGTGAGCGGATATCCCGCTGCGGATAGCATCGCCCAACCGATCAAAGGCATCGCGGCCATCAGCGCATAGAGAACCAGATGCGAGGCTTTGGCCGCGATGCGCTGCGGCGCCGGCATGTCTGCCGGCAACGGCGGACTGCCGCGCCTGATACGCACGCTCGCACGCAATATCACCAGCAACAGCAACGCAATGCCGAGCGGCTTGTGAAGCGCGACCAGCGTGCCATGCGCATGCGACACCGTCGCGACCATTCCTACGCCAATGAACAGCATCGCGATGATCAGCGGCGCCATCGTCCAATGCAGGAGCCGCGCGAGCGGACTGAAATGTGCATGTGCCGGCTTCATGACCGACCTCCGTTTGTCTGCGTTTGATGAATCCCGGGATGCAGCGTTTCTTCACGCGTACGGCGCTTGTACGACAGCGCGTACGCCGCCGAGCGCGCGGCGAGCAAGGGATCGTCCGACGGTTTGATACCGTTCGGCAAAATGGTGGGATCGAAATTGACGTCGCGGCAGGCACCGTTTTCCTGCGATGTCGTGTGATCGATCACCAGCGTGCCCGCGTCGATCTGCTGACGATCGTCGGGCCATTGCATCGTTGCGTCGTCGGTGGCGTCGCCCGGCCGCGCGACCGTCAGGATCAGATGCCAGCGCAACGGTCCGCTTTGCAGGCGCTGGTCGAGATCGGCCGCGAGGAAATTCTTTTCGGCCTTTTGCGCATCGGTAATCGGCGCGTACGGCGTTTCAGGCACCATCGCCCAACGCACCGCGCGGCTATTGCCGGCGGTGTCAGTAAAACGGAATGCGTTGATGCTGTAGTACACGGCATTCGCCAGACTCGATGACGGCGGGTGCGCTTTCACCCAAGCCTGAAACGGTTTGGTTTCCGGATTCGCGGCGTAAAACGCTTTCAGCTTCGCAGGGTCCGGTTTACCGGTCGCGGCATCAGGTTTCGCCGCAACCAGTTGCTGATAAAACTGCTCGGGTGTATGTACGGCAAAAACGGGCGTCGAATTCATCCCCGTGCGCCACTGCTCGCCGTTCTGCAACTGGAACAGCAAGGCCATGCTGCGTACCGGAGAGCTGATATCGGGCGCCGACGGGTTGCCGCCCGGCACAGCAAAACGGCCCGTGACCGGTGTACGGCCAACAACCAACACTGCGGCGCGCGACAGCACGGCACCGTCGCCATTACTGTCGAAATAGCCCTCCACGCATAGGCCCTTTGCATGGTTGCGGCGGTAGCCGGGATGCGGCTGACCGGCCACCGCTTCGAACGTATTGATGAAACGCGGCGCTGTGAGCCGCCCCGGTGTCAGCCAGCCCGCCGTATAGGCAAAGCCGCCGGCAAGGACTGCAACGACCGCGCCGATCGCGGCGAGCCGGCATGGCACGCATATAGGCTCAGTATTGAGAACGGATGGTTTTGTCACGACGGCTCCTCGACTCTCGGATAGATGCACTCATCGGCTAACACCGCATTCGGCGATCTATTCCATCCGAGGTCCGGCGCGTCCGTTCACTATGCGCGCCGGATATCGATCGCTTCAATTGACGTCACCCGCCGACGCGCTGCCGCTCGCGACATGGCTTGCGGCGGCCGCCTGTGCGGCGAGCGCTTCCTTGTGCTGCTCGACTTGCCGTGCGAAAACGGGATTGACATCCGGATACGATGCGTCGGTCACGTAATCGAGGCCGTTCTGTTGAGCTTCAATCAATTCCTGGTACACCTGAGCACGTGTCTTACCTTCTGCAAAAGCGCTCGACGAAGCGGCGAAAGCGACAAAAGCGACGGCGGACAATGCGGCAAAAGTAATCTTCTTCATGATGAACTCCAGTGAGTTTTGTGCGGGCTTGCATGAGGGAGAACCACGAGTTCGTGGTTTTTATTCCTGCATTGGCGATTCGCAAAAAACAAACTTCGAACCCGGAATAAACTCACACTTGCGCGTGTTCGCCACTCGATAGCTGAAATCTGACAACCGCCAAAACCATGACCTCAACCGACGCCCCCTCCGACTCACCGCTTTCCGAAGCCGACATTCAGGCCTATGCCGATGGCACGCTGACGCCGGAACGCGCCGCGTTTCTGCAGGACTATCTCGGCAAGGATCCGGCGGAGGCGCGCCGAGTGGCGTTCTACGGCAGGCTGAACGCGCAGATGCAGCAGGCCTTCCAGACAACTGAAGAACCCGTTTCGAGCCGCGCCGAAGGATGGCGCCGCGCACTAGACCCGCTGAAGGCCGCGAAGCGTCCGGGCAAAGCGGTGAAGGCGTTCGGGGCGCTCGTGCTGACGCTGGCGGCCGCGAGCGGCTGGCTGGCCGCCACTCAGGTGTCCCGCCAGGCACTCGACAATGCCGCCGTGATGGCGCTGGCAGAAACCGCCGACACACAGTTTTCCGCCGCATCGCCCACGCGAACCGACGTGTCCGCGCCCAACCTCGCTGCAATCGGATTGCGACTGGTTGATCAAAGGGTCCTATCGCTCGGCCCATTCCAACGTGCCAGCGAGTTCATTTATCTGAACGGAGACAACCGTCCGGTGGTGCTGATTTCGACGCTGGCACTGCTGGCGCCGGCTCAGCCGCAGTGGGCCGCCCACCGCATCGGCGAGATCCGCCTGCTGACCTGGACAGCCCGGCGGCAGCGCTTCGTGGTCGCCGGCGACGCCCGCACCCACGGCCTGATGCGTGCCGCCGACGTGATGACCATGCGCTAAGCCCTGTCCGGATTTTCGCAACGCAGCCAAACACAACGGAATAAAATGCGCCCACGCGTGTTTGCACCTCGAATGCGCGTGGTGATTCAATCGACGGCCGCCCACCCGGCGCCCGCGAGAAGCCCCACGATTGGGATAAACAATGGATGTCCGTGACGAGTTGATGGAGCATGTGCCGCGCTTGCGGCGCTATGCGCGAGCGCTGATCAACAATCGCGATCTCGCCGACGATCTGGTGCAGGACACGCTCGAACGCGCGCTCGGCCGCACCGGCATGTTCCAGCCTGGCACCGATCTACGTGCGTGGCTGTTCACGATCATGCATAACGTGTTCGCCAACCAGGCGCGCAAAGCCTCGGCGCGCGCCGTCCACGTGGCGGTCGACGACGACAGCGTTCACGAAAGCGAATTTGCCGTACCGTCCGATCAGACCCGTTCGCTGGAAATGCGCGACCTCGACTACGCGTTGCAGCGTCTGCCCATGGAGCAGCGTGAAGTCGTGCTGCTGGTCGGTCTCGAGGAAATGAGCTACGCCGACGTGGCCCTTGCGCTGAACATTCCGATCGGCACGGTGATGTCGCGCCTTTCGCGCGGGCGCGAGCGGCTTCGGGCATTGATGGCGGGCACGCAGCCCGGTGCAAAATTACAGGTGGTGCGATGAGCGACCAAAACACGCCGATCGGCGAAGAAGACCTGCACGCGTACGTGGACGGCACGCTGTCCGACGAACGACGCGTCGAGGTAGAACGCGCGCTCGAACAGAATCCCGAGTTGGCCACGCGCGTCAGCGATTATTTTTCGCTGAACAACATGTTCCATGAACGCTATGACCGCGTGCTGAGCGAGCCCGTGCCGAAACGTCTGCAGGCGCCTGCACCGCGGCGCTGGCGCATTGCCGCCAACTGGCCGCAGTTCGCCGGGATGGCTGCGGCGCTGGTGATGGGCGTGGGCATCGGCGTGGGCACGCATATGGGGCAGGACGTGATTGCGCCGGTCGCCGGCCATTCCTCGGACACGCGGCCCGTTAGCGCGGATAGTTCCGAGGGTTTCGCACGGCAAGCCGCGGTGGCGCATGTGGTTTATATGCCCGCTGTCGACCGTCCGGCGGACATGAATGCCGATCACGAGCAGGATTTCGTACAGTGGCTGTCCAACCGGCTCGGCACCAACGTGCACCCGCCGATTCTTTCGAAGAGCGGTTTCAATTTGTCAGGCGGCCGCCTCTTGCCGGGTGCCGATGGGCCGACCGCGCAATTCATGTATCGCGGGCCAAACGGCGAACGCGTGACGCTGTGTATTTCGCATCGTCAGGTGAACGCGAATACCACCGCGTTCAAGCTGTATCAGGACGGACCGGTGAACGTGTTCTACTGGGTGGACGGCGACTTCGGCTACGCGGTGTCAGGCGGCATCGATCGCAAGGCGTTGTTGCAACTGTCGCATGACGTGTATTCGCAGTTGACCGGGGTCGCTCCGGGTTGAGGATGCCGCATCGCGGCACGATAGTGGGTTCAGTTTGCTGAACCGCTACCGCGGTCGAGCGACGCTGCACGCATTGCGTCGCTCGGATTGGTGAAGAACTGCTGGCGCAACTGCGTGATCTGCGCATCGCGTTGCTGAGGCGGCAAATCCTGCTTGTCGATCTGCGCGCGCTGGCTCGAATAGTCCGCGTAGCGGGCTTGCCAGGCATCTTCGGCCTGCTGCATCTGCACGACGCGTTGCGCCGCTTCAGGCCCAAGTGTCTGCGTAATCTGCGCACGCATCGTATCGAGCGAAGCGCCCTGCTTCTGCGCGTGGCCGATTGCGTCAAGTGCGGCCTGCTGCTGGCGTGCACGCTCGTGGGCCGCGCGGGTTTCCGGCGGCAGTGCCGCGTCTAGCGCGGCGAGACGCGCCGCTTTTTGCGCCGAGCTCAACGAGCCATCAGATGCGATACGCAAGCGCGCCAAATCCGTGTGTTGCTGCTGTGATTCAGCGCCGAAGAACGGTTCGTTCCACTCGCCCATCAGCCGGGCGCCTAACGCGTCGCGCTGGTCGAGTGAGAGTTGCAACGCGTCGAGGTCCGGCTTTGCGCCGCTCTGACTTTGGTTTTGGCTTTGAGTCGCGGAGTTTTGCGGCACTTGTGCGAGCGCCGTGAGATATGCGTTGTAGCGCTGCCAGACAGTCACCGCTTCATCGGCGACCGGTGTGCCGTCGAGTTGCGCGGCGATCTGGCGACGCACCAATGCATCGAGCGTCGCGGCGGAGATTTCGTTTTGCGTCGTCAGGAAGTAATCGAAGAAATCGCGGACCGCACGCGTGCGCGCGAGGTGGCCGTGGCCATCGGTTAGCAGATGCGGCGGAGACGAACCGTCGAGCGAAGCGGGCAATGCATCAGCCATCGACGCGCCGGTGGCCATGCCCTTGCTCGAAGCGAGCGCGGTTTGCACGGAACTCGCTGCATTCGCCGCCTGCGGCGCTGATGCATCACCCGCCGCCGGCGGGCGGTTCAGCCACAACGCAGCCCCGGCAGACACCACGCCCACCGCCACGAAAACCAGCCACTGGCTCCGCGCACTGCCCCGTTGCCGATCCAATCGCCGCATCCGCTCAAACGCCTTGTGTCTTCAGCCGGTTTGCCTGCGTACGAATCACTGCCACCGGGTCCGCCGCATTCGCGCCACGCACGCCGAGCAACTGGTTGATTTCGTCGAGATGGTTCCACTTGTAACTGGTGCCGAGCACTTTGCCATAGAGTGCGCTGCACACCGAGACAAGTCCGTCGTTCTGTCCCGACTGGCGGCTCAGCATGAGCGCACCGGTGCCGTACAGAACGAGTGTCGACGGATCGAGAACGTTCGCTGAATCGAGTAGCGCGACGCTGGTGTCGGTCGCGCCCGGAATGCCGAGTACCGAAGTCGGCTGGATCGCACTGCCCGCCCACGAGTACAACAGATGCGTGTTGCCGTTGACGGTTTCAGTCGCCGCACCGGTTTGACACGAACCCGGCGCACCAAGACCGGCGCTCGGATAGCGCAAATTGTATGCCGCGGCGTTCGCCGTGGTCAGCGTTTGCAGCGCGGCGACTGCATTCTGGTTGGTGTTGTGATTGCTACTCGTCAGGATGCCGAATATATTCGCAAAGGCGCCGATGATCGGTGTTGAAAGACCTGTCGGATCCTTTTGCAACGCACCCTCCACGAAGTCGGCGAACTCCGAGCCGCGATGCGGCGTGCCGATCGTGGTGACCGAAGCAACGAGTTCCGGCGCGACCGCCGCGACGTAGCGCGAGGTCAAACCGCCCTGGCTGTGGCCGATCAGGTTCACTTTCTGCGCGCCGGTTGCGGCCAGGACCTGCTTCACATAAGCGAGTAACTGTTCGCCGCGGCCGTTCGGACCATCGTCGCTTTGAAAGCCTGACAGGTTCGCCACGTACACGGTTGCGCCGTGCTGCTGGAGGTCAGACTGAATGCCGTACCAGTAGTCGAGCACACCGAGGTATTTGTCGGTCCCTGTGAGGCCATGTACGAGGATGATTGGATAGCGGGTTGCCGCGTAATCGTCGGTGCTGGTGTTCGACGTCGCGGCGACGGCGCGATCTATACCGGCTGGTGCTGCGAGCGTCAGAAGAACGGCAAGCGGAGCATTGGCGACAACAGCAGCGATCGCCCAGGCGACGATACGAGAACCCTTCGATTTCGACATGTGACGGCCTCCGGTTGCGAAGTCCGCGTATTTAGCTATACAAATCGAGTGAGGGCAATAGAGCGGGAACTCCAAACTGGCTATGGAACGGTGCGAGTTGAGGGTTTAGCGCCGTGTTGCGATGCGGTGAGCATCGAAGGTATCGAGTTCGATAATGCTGCCTGGATTCGGGCTTGACTTGACCAGCTCCCGCGGCGTAACCCCCAGCAACCGCCCCATCCAATGCGCCATATGACTCTGATGCGCGAAGCCCGTCTCCAGCGCAATCTGACTCGCGCTCAGCCTGCCTTGAAGCAACAGCGCTCTCGCCTGCTCCACTCGCCGCTGCACCACATACTGATGCACCGGCATACCGAGCGTCTCGCGAAACAGCACCTTGAAATGCGGCACACTCAACTCGGCGTGCGCAGCCAGTTCGCCAAGCGTGAGGCGCTGATCGAGATGCGCTTCGATAAACTCGATCACGCGAGCAGCGGTCTTCGGCGCCAGCGTACGGCGCTTGTTCTCGAGCTCGTCGAGCACCGGCGCGCTGCCAATCAGCCGCACAACCATGGCCGTACACAGACTCTCTGCATACAGCGGATCAGACGCATCGTCCGCTTCGAGTTCGGCACGTAACGCCCAGGCCAGATGCTGAAAACGCGGATCGCGCATCTGAAATTGCGGGCGAAGCTGCGCATCGCTCGTCTTCAATTCCAATTGTTCGACAGTCCTCTGCGCAAACTCTTCAGCGATCCAGACGCTGAAAATCGTGCACGCGGATTCATCGGTCCACTGCCCGTCGACGCCCGCCGGAATCACATCCGCATCGCCATGCGCCTGAATCCGCGAGTAGCGGCGCTCGTTGCACATGCAACGCGCCTTGACCGGCGCGCCGACATGCACGCCCACGCGATGATGCTTGAGTGCTGGAATCCGGTGCAATCCGGCTGACACGTTGACCAGCTCCGCGCCGAAGCCTCGCCAGCCGAGTGCCTTGCTTGAGCGCAATGCAATGCGGGAACCACTGTGCGGCTGCGGTATCGGTGTCACGGCATTCATTGCTTCCCCTCGTGGATGGCGGCCAACGTGTGTGCATTGTGCTGCGTTTTTCCTGGCTTTGCTTGACCCGCACCGCCTCAACCCGCATGTTGCGCCGCCACAAAACAAAACAATCATCCGAATCTGCGCACGACAATCCGCGCCCGCGCGTTTCTCTATCCCTACCTCCCTAAGATGACGACACACCGATACGGCAAGGAGCCCAACGTGTTCGTCATCTTTGGAGCAGCAGGCAATGTAGGCAGAGTGAGCGCCGCGGCATTGCGCCGGGCCGGCCGTGAGGTGCGCGCGGTCGTGCGTGACGGCAAGCAAGGTGAAGTGTTAGCAGAAATCGGCTGTGAAATCGCCCTTGCCGATCTGCTCGACCCGGCTTCGGTAGCGCGTGCTATCGAAGGCGCGTACGCGGTACAGATACTGTGCCCGGTGCCGCGTGCAGATGCCGACCCCGCGAACACGATGCGGCGCATGATCGACGTGAGCGCCGACGCATTACGCGCCAACCCGGCGCAACGCCTGCTTGCGCTCTCGGACTACGGCGCGGAACACGCGAGCGGCACCGGCATCACGACACTGTTTCACACCCTCGAAACGCAACTCGCGCCTATCGACTCACAGTTGACGTTTCTGCGCGCAGCGGAACACATGCACAACTGGGCTCGCGTATTACCCATCGCGCTCGCGAGGGGCGTGCTGCCGAGTCTGCATCATCCCTTGAGCAAGCTGTTTCCGACGGTTGCCGCCGAGGATGTCGGCCTACTGGCCGCCGAACTATTGCTCGACGACAGACCGGCCAGGCTATCGCCACGGGTGGTCAGTATCGAAGGTGAGGCGCGCGTCAGCGCGTTAGACGTCGCACGCACGCTCAGTGAATTGACACACCGTCCGATCGCGGCCCATGAAGTGCCACGTGGCGAATGGGCCACCATGCTCCAGGGCGCGGGACTCGGCGAGAACCACGCGCGACTCATCACGGATCTGTACGACGCGCACAACGCGGGCCGCATCGACGTCGAAACGGAGATCAGCGAACGGCGCTTCGGCGCGACCGCGCTAGCGGGCGTGTTTGCGTCGATCCTGGCGCGCGTCGCGGTAACGTCAACTGCAAGTGCAACTTCAGCAGCGCGCTAGACAGCACTCGCGATAGGAGAAACAGCATGCATACCTGCCCTTTGCTGCGCGCAACGGTGAAACCGCGGAAAATCGCCGCGCATCGAACGCCGCAAACGCGCGCGACCATGAACGCCCGCTACTGGACGGCAATCTCAGCAAGTCTTGCGGGACTGGCAGGCTGGCGAGCTCTTCGGGATGTACTCAACGCGATTCCCGACAGCAACGACGACTTTGGTTTGTTCTGATTCGCCGCGGCTCAACTCGACTTGACTTGACTCGATGCGTCATAGATTCGCCGTACATATCTACGGCGAATCTCACCAGCATAACAACGCAATAAGTTGACAAAATCGACGCTTCAACACAGGCCGCCGTTTGCAAAAGGCGGCCTGTACCCATGCGCTAGTTACTCGTTCTCGTCGAAGTAATGCCCGAACTTCACCTGCTTGGTGCGAATATAGCGCTCGTTTTCCTCGCGCATCGGAATCGCCAGCGCGACCCGCTCGCACACCGGAATGCCGTGCTTCGACAGCGTATCGAACTTCTCCGGATTGTTGCTCATCAGGCGCACCGAGGTGACCTTCAGCGTGCGCAAAATGCCCGCCGCCGAATCGTATTCGCGCGAGTCGTCAGGCAAGCCGAGATCGAGATTGGCCTCGACGGTGTCGCGGCCCTGCTCCTGCAGCGCATACGCGCGAATCTTGTTCGACAGGCCAATGCCGCGCCCTTCGTGGCCACGCAGATACAACAGCACGCCGCAGCCTTCGGCCGCGATATAGCGCAGCGCCAGATCGAGTTGCTCGCCGCAATCGCAGCGATATGAGCCGAGCACGTCGCCCGTCAGGCACTCGGAGTGCAGGCGCGTCAACACGGACGACTTGTTTGCGACATCGCCCATCACGAGCGCGAGATGCTCGGCGCCGCTTTCGGCCACGCGAAACACGTAAGAAGTGAACGTGCCGTAGCGCGTGGGGAGCGTGGCGGTAGCGTCGAGGACGACGCATTCGCCGTTGATTGCGCCGTCTGCTGCTTGCGACGGATCGTGAGACGTGAGCATGGCTTTAGACAATGGTGCTGACATGAACCCGATCAATCCGGGAATAAGGTACGGACTGGGAGTTTACCGCTAATCGGCGCGATGCACCCGGATGTCCATACGCCGCGCACGGAACCGCTGCGGCGGCGCCCGACATCCGGACTAAACGTGCCGCGCGCCACAGGTATTCCCGAGGTACCCCGGCCGCGCGTCGCGCCTATACTGGAACAGCCTGTCCCTCACGACAGCGCGCCGCATCGGCGTGCTGCACTGCGAAACGGAGCCGCTCCATGACAAGCGTTGCACAACTTCTTAAAACGAAACCGGACAACACCATCGTCTTCACGGTCGGGGCCGACGATTCTGTCTACGAGGCAATCAAGCTGATGGCCGAAAAGGGCATCGGCGCACTGGTCGTGACGGACGGCGACAGCATCGCCGGAATCATTACGGAGCGCGACTATGCGCGCAAGGTCGTCCTGATGGACCGTTCGTCGAAGGCGACACCGGTGCGCGACATCATGAGCAAAGCCGTGCGCTTCGTCCGTCCCGACCAGACCACGGACGACTGCATGGCCCTGATGACAGAACGGCGCATGCGCCACTTGCCGGTGATCGAAAACGACCGCCTGGTGGGCATGGTATCGATTGGCGACCTGGTGAAGAACATCATCGCCGAGCAGCAGTTCACGATTCAGCAACTGGAGTTCTATATTCACGGCGAACGACCCTGAGGTTCGCCGCCTTTCGCACGCCGCGCGGCACTTCGGGCGTCATACGCTGCGCAACACAGGGCGCAAAAAAAGCCCAATCCTTGAAAGAGGTTGGGCGAAGCTACCTTGCGGCAGCGGAGGTTCCTGAATTGTGAACCGCAACCAGACGCGGCACTGCGAATTCGTTTGACGGACGGTACAAGCTGCCGAAGCTGCCGAACGCCGCCATCGGCAAAACACAAAGTTCTTCAATGCGCGCCGCATAAGGCGCGCATTTCCGTGCTTCCATAAACTGCTGGATGATCGCGGGACGTGCGCCGGAATATTCCTCGCGCGCCCCGCTTCGATCAACGACCGGCAAAACGTGCCGGCCATCGTCGAAATCAGTTACCGAAATAAACCGACTTCGGGCCGGACATCTGCTGGACCACACCACCCGCCTGCGACGAACCGTTCACCGCGCCACCGTAACCACTGGTATTCGCGACCGGTTCCTGCGTCTGAGCGACGGCCGGGTTTTGCGCCTGTACACGGCTTTCGGCGGCTTGAACGTCAGCCGGATAATTCGGGTCGTTGCTCGTGCTCGGGTTGTAGCCGGCTTGCTCCAACTGGATCAATTGATTGCGGACGTCCGCGCGGGTCACGGGCTGGTCACTCGATTGAGCAAACGAAGCGACCGGGGCGGCGAGAATAGCTGCAATGGCGATTGCCTTGATAATCGATTTCATGATGACTTACCTCCAGACTTGGTTTTTTTGGTTCGCTAACCACACAACGTGAGAAGCGACTGGTTTCAGTCTAGTCACCCGATTGTCGAGGGAAAACCCTTGATTACGAGATACATAATTGTTGAAAACGCAAGAATGCGTCGGAAGTTGCTGTTTGCATATATTGAAGGGATAGCTTTACCGTAATAATTGTCGGGATCGTAACCCTTTGTGTCTGACGTTTCAAAAATGCGTGTCCACTAGGCGTTTTTTACCGTATTGCTTCGCGTTGCCTCGCGTTGCTTTACTACCGCTAGTTAAATTTGCGCGCCGCCAAAGCGCCAGCATGCGGCGGAAGCAGCAGTTTTCGCGGCCCGCTGACGAACGCACTACCCGGTTCAAAAAATCGCAACGGCTGATGCATCTCGCGCGACAAGCCAATGCGCGTCGTCACGCCTATCAGCACGTCCCCAGTCTCTATCGCGCCGATCCAAAGATCGCGCCCGGTGCAAAGATCGCGGCCGTCGAATGACTGGCCGATGCCTAAGGCCATGGTGAGCCGGCCCGGGCCGCGCGCGAGGTCGCGCAGCGGCACGCCAGGCCGCCGCGCCTCCATCAGGGGCAAGCCTTCCAGTGGCTCGATGGCGCGAAGCAGAATGCCGGCGCCAATTCCCTCCGCTTCGGCGGACATGTTCAGCATGTACGAAAGCCCGTACGTAAGCCGGACATAGGCATAGCCGGGGGCGAGAAACATCGCGCCGTTATAGGGGCGGCGGCCTAAAAACGCGTGGCTGGTCGAATCGCCGAGCGGATAGGCTTCGGTTTCGACAATCCGGCCGCTGATGCGGCCTTCGGGGAGATCGTGCACCAGGTATTTGCCGATCATGAAGCGCGCCAGCGCGACCGTATCGAGCGGCAATTCGTCACGAAGCAATGAGAGGATGGGCAGCGGCTGAGTCGGCATGCGGTTCGGACTGGATGTGAAGCGCAAAGCGCAGGGTTCGAGGGATGCGCCGCAGACGCATGAACAGGCATGCAGCCCGCACGGCAGCAAGCGACACGCGCCATCGGTCTGCATTCCTCGGCCCATTCGTTGTACCTGAACCTCATTTCCGAGCAGGGTCGCATTCACCATGGCACTAATTGGAGTATCGTGTGTTTCCGGCCTGCAGGACAGCCTTTGCCGGTATGGTGTTCAGGTCCGCCCCATCATCTTACAGACTGAAAGAAGTTGCACGACCCGCAGCAGTGTTCCATTCAGATTTGATCCCGAAGTACCCGCAGGTGCAGTACACCGGCCCATCCGGGGCCGTCGTATTCATGACAATAGGAGAGAGTTGAATGAAAGCATTCCAGGCAATCAAGATGGTCGGCGGCGCGCTGATCGTTCTGGCGTCCGTCAATGCGTATGCGCAAAGCAGCGATGCGGCAGCTCCGGCTGCGCCCATGGCAGCTTCGTCGGCACCTGGCGCGAAGTCGGTCAAGAAAGCCGACCGTGCATTGGGACGCAAAGTGCGCACCGCACTGGCGAAGACCAAGGGCCTGAGCGTGGCCAACATCACCGTACGCTCGCGTAGCGGCGCAGTGACGCTGGCCGGCACGGTGCCTGAGCAACCGCAAGTCGACCTGGCAACCCAGACCGCGCAAGGCGTGGCAGGCGTGACATCGGTCAAGAACGCCCTGACGATCCGTCCGGTCGGACAGTAAACGCGTCAGTCAGTTTTAGCGCTATATCCGGGCGCAACGCTTCGTCAGAAGGCCGCGCGTCCGGACCGGAACATCCTGTTTCTTTCATTTGATTTGTTAGCCCGGCAGTTCCGTACCACCGATGGGTGTTTCAACCATCGCAACCGCGCCGCGTTTTTCCGCGCAATCCTGCGTAGCTCACGCCTTCAGAACGCAGAACGGCAGCCGGTTACCTTACCGCCTTCGCCACTACGTCGACACACGCTGTCCCGCGGACTGACAAAACCTCGTTCGTTGAAAATTATCCTTTATAATTTAATGTGTTAGAACGCGTTGTTGACAGGATGGATTAGCATTCGCGCTCGCGGCCGGGTTTCACCGGCGCCCGTCTGCGCGCGTCGCGCCAGTCCCAAGCAAACAGAACAAGCACCGAAAGGAAGCCCTGAATGACTACGCCCGCGACCGTTTTGCCCCGCTGGACCATAGCCGCGCCCTTCATCGCCTGGATCGTGCTGGGTGTGGCGTATGCCCTGCCGGGCAACGGGCTGCTGCTCGCGTTAATCGGCGTAGCGCTGTGCGCAGCCGTGTTTACAGCGGTGCACCATGCGGAAGTGGTCGCGCATCGGGTCGGCGAGCCGTTCGGTACCCTGGTGCTGGCGGTGGCCGTGACGGTGATCGAGGTTGCGCTGATCGTTTCAGTGATGTTGACATCCGGTCCCGAGAAGGCCGGCCTCGCGCGCGACACCGTGTTCGCTGCGGTGATGATCGTCTGCAATGGGATCGTGGGCATCTGCCTGCTGGTGGGCGGCATCCGGCATCGCGAGCAGGACTTTCAGAGTCGGGGCGCCGCGGCGGCACTGGCGGTGCTCGCGTCGTTGTCAGTATTGACGCTGGTCATGCCGAACTACACGACGACCAGCGCCGGCCCGCTTTTGTCGTCGTCGCAACTGGCATTCGCCGGGGTGTCGTCGCTGGTGTTGTATGGGGTGTTCGTGTTTGTCCAGACCGTGCGGCATCGCGATTACTTTCTCGCCGACGTCCCCGACGAGGACGTTCATGCCGCTCCGCCGAGTATCGGCGTCGCGCTGACAAGCGGCAGCTTGCTGGTGGTGTGCCTGGTTGCCGTCGTGTTGCTGGCGAAGGTGCTCTCGCCGGTGGTCGAAACCGCGGTGAAGAACGCGGGCGCGCCGCCGGCGGTGGTCGGCATTATCATCGCCGCGCTGGTGCTGCTGCCCGAAGGACTCGCTGCTGTTCGCGCGGCGCGCGCCGATCGCTTGCAGAACAGCCTGAATCTCGCGCTCGGCTCGGCGCTGGCGAGTATCGGGCTGACCATTCCAACGGTTGCCGCGGTGTTTTTGTGGACTGCCCAGCCGCTCATACTCGGTATCGACGGCAAGGAAACCGTGCTGTTGATGCTCACGCTGGTCGTCGGCACCCTGACGCTCAGCAGCGGACGCACGACGATTCTGCAAGGCGCCGTGCATCTGTCGCTGTTCGCAGCGTATCTGTTTCTGTCCTTCGCGCCCTGACGACAGGCTGGGGCCCGCGCTCTACCGGAACAACGGGCTCCTTCTTACTCCTCCCAATGCTCCGCGATCCAGTCGCGAAACAGATTCAGCTTCTGCTGATGCGCGACTGAATCCGGATACACGAAGTAATAACGCCAGCCGGTCTTAAGCACCGTATCGAACGGCCGCACGAGGCGCTTGGCCGCGACGTCTTCATCGATCAAGGCAAGGTCGCTGATGGCGACACCGAAGCCCTGCAACGCGGCGTTGGTCGCCATGTCGAGCGTGTCGAAGCTCGGGCCGTGGCCGGCGTCGATACCGTGTGTATTGGCGGCATCGACCTCGCTCACCTTGGCGAGCCACATCTTCCAGTCACGATGATCGCGCGTGGGATGCAGCAACGTGTGGCGCGTCAGATCCGCCACCTCGTCCAGCGGTTTGTCTTTCAGCAGATCCGGCGCGCACACCGGCGTCAGACGCTCCTCGAATAACGGCACCGCCTGCACGTCCGCCCCAGGCGACGAGCCATAGATGATCGCCGCATCGAACGGCTCGAGCTGAAAGTCGACGTCGTGCTGCCAGGTCGTGGTGATCTGAACGTGCAACTCGGGGTACTCGGCCTGGAAGCGCATGATCTTCGGCAGCATCCAGCGCATTACGCAAGTTGGCACTTTCAGTGCGAGATCGGTGCGCTGACGCGTGAGGCGCAGCGATATCTCTTCGATACGCGCAAAGCTCTCCTTCACGGCCGGCAGCAGCAATTCGCCTTCGGCGGTCAGCGTCAGACCTTTTGCATGGCGTTTGAAGAGCGGAAACTTGTAGTAATCCTCGAGCGCGATGATCTGCCGGCTCACCGCGCCTTGTGTCAGGCATAGATGGTCAGCGGCGCGCGTGAAGCTGCGATGCCGCGCGACGGTTTCGAAAATCTGCAGCGCGTTGAGCGGCGGGAGACGTCGCATCTGGGTAGTCCGGTCCGGGATCAGAAAAAGTCATTGCTCGGATAGGCGGCGTTGCGCGCCGTCATACCCATTGAGCCCACAGGATACGCGATCAGATTGTCCCGTACGCGTTGCGCGCGGGCAAACGCGCATGCATTTGGCTCATGACGCGACCATCCGGTCCAGCCCAAGCGTACCCGCCCGCACCGATTCAGGGCAAATCCCACCTGACACCGCACCAGAACCGAGCTTTCCTCATACCTCCTCCACGTTCGTCCGCGCAAAAAAATCATGGACGTTAACCCCGATACGCCACTGTTCCGGCGTTCCAACGGATCACAGCAAAGCCGCCGCTAGCGTCGCGCAACAGCCAGCCCATGAGATTCTGTCATGCGCTCCATGCGCATATTTCGTTTGTTGGGGGATTTTGGCAAACCTAGAGTGCATCCACACGCAACGCATCCGGCATTGCGTGCGGTTGGGCTCCACAGGCAGCGCACATGGGCGATGCAGCGGCAGCGGTCAGAGCGAAACTCACCAGGCAACAGGCGTTCAACACAGGAGACCGCCATGCAAGAGATCAAACGGGGTAGAAGGCAGGCCATCAAGACGATCGGCGCAGCGCTCGCGGCATCCACCTTGCCGATGCCGTTCATCAATCTGCGAGCACAGGAGCACAACTTCTCCGGCAAAACGCTACGCTTGCTGACCTGGTCGGACGACACCGGCGCGGCCGCCTTGCGCAACATCGCCGCCACGTTCATGGCGAAGACCGGCGCGAAGGTCATCGCCGACCGCGCCGACGGGACCTCCGGCATGGTCGCCAAGGTCAAGGCCGCAGGCGATCGCCCCACTTACGACGTCATCACGCTAGCCGGCGTCGGCGCGGCGGGTCTCGGTGACGCGGGTCTGCTGATGAAGCCCGATCTCGACAAACTGCCGAACCTGAAGGACGTCGCGCCGCAATACCGCACGGGGGCGAATGGTTTCGGCGTCGGTTACCTGCTGTGGTCGGACGGCCTGATCTACAACACGTCGACGGTCAAGACTGCACCGACCACGTACGAAACATTGTGGGACCCGAAGTACGCCGGACGCCTGTTCCTGCCGCCGCCGGAATGGGCCGAAGCTGTGGACCTCGCGATCATCGCCGCGAAGATGAACGGCGGCTCGCAACAGAACATCGAGCCGGGTTTCAAGAAGCTCATGCAGTTGAAAGACCGCGTGATGACACTCGGCGAGAACCCGAATCAGGTGGCCGATCTGTTCCGCACCGGTTCGCTCGATATCGGCGGCATCTATTCGCCGGCTTTTTTCCCGGACCAGATCCGCAAGCCCGAGTACAAGATGGGCGTGACCTACGGCATGAAGGAAGGCTTCGCCACGCAGTTGATGTTCACGGTGATTCCAAAGTCGCACCCGGCCGACAGCGATCTGATCCACGCCTTCATCAACCATTCTCTCGACGCCGGCGTGCAAGGTCGCATGGCTGCCGACGTGCTGAATGGCCCGGTCAATTCGAAAGCCGTGATTTCCGCCGAAAGCCGCGCGTTCGTGCCGAGTCCGCAGCAGATCGCCGAGAAAGCGATCCTGCATGACGACAAGGCGCTCGCCGTCGTGCAGCCGGCGTGGATCAAGCGCTACACCGAAATTTTCTCGGCATGACCGCGATGCTCGCGCGCTTTTCGCGGCGGGTCTCATCGACGTCGGACGCTGCGGCGGGTGCGGCGGGTGCGGCTTCCGGCTCGCCCGGCGCCGCATCCGGCGCACCTGACGAGCAGGCGTCCACGGCACTCGCGAAAGCGCGCCCCTGGCTTCTGCTCACGCCGATCCTGCTATTTCTCGCCATACTCGGCGCGGCGGCGCTCGTCGTGCTGCGTATGAGTTTCGGCACCCAGGGCAGCGAATGGCACGGCTTCACGCTGCAGAACTACGCTGATCTCATCGACGGCTATTTCATGAAGTCGCTATGGCTCACGTTGAAGCTCGCGCTCCAAAGCATGATCTGCGCGGTGCTGCTGGCCATTCCCGTCGCGTTGGCAATGGCGCGCACCAAATCGCGGCTCGCGCGGCGGCTGTTGCTTGCGGGCGTGCTGCTGCCCCTGCTCGTCAATCTGCTGCTGCAAGGCTATGGCTGGTTGATCATTCTCGGCCCGGCCGGCCTGCTCAATCACGCGCTGCTTGGCAGCGGCCTTGTCGACCGCCCGGTGATGTGGCTGTATCGCGAACACGGCGTATTGCTCGGTTTGATTCAGACGGCGTTTCCTCTGGCCGTGCTGCCGTTGTCGAGTGCGATGCGCGCGGTATCGAGTTCGTATGAAGAAGCCGCGGCCACGCTTGGCGCGACGCGCTGGCAAACGCTGCGTCACGTGTTGCTGCCGCTCGCCATGCCGGGTCTCGTGTCCGGCGCCCTGCTCGTGTTCGCCTACAACGCCAGCGCATTTGCCGTGCCGCTGTTGCTCGGCGGACGCCGTGTGCCGATGCTCGCCGTGCTGGTCCACGACCAGGTCGCGCCCTTGCTGAACTGGCCCGCCGCGTCCGCATCGGGCGTCGTCTTGATGATCGCGACGCTTACGGTGATGGCGCTTTCGCAGCGCCTCGTGCGCCGTACGCAACATCTCGCCGAGGAGCCCCACGCATGAGCACGCCGGTTCACACTCCACGCCTGACGCGTCCACCGCGTTCACCGCGCCTGCCGCGTTTGCCGATGACCATGCCCGGCCAGCTCGGCAAGGCCACCGCACTGCTCGCTGCCGTCGTGCTGTTTCTCGCCGCGCTGCCCATCCTGACGATGATCACGATGTCGTTCAGCGCGGCCGACACGCTCGAATTCCCGCCGCACGCTTATGGTTTGCATTGGTACCGCGCGGCGTGGCAGAGCTTCGTCTCACCGGATGCGAGCGACGCGCTCTCGATGGGCGCCGCGCTCAGCACAAGCCTGATCGTCGCGCTCTCGACGATGGTCATCGCCACGCTCGTCTCGGTGCCCGCCGCCTACGCATTGAGCCGCTACCGTTTTCGCGGCAAACCCGCGGTCGAACAACTGGTGGCGTTGCCGCTCGTCTATCCGCTGGTGATGCTCGGCTTGTCGTTGCTGCTGGTGTTCAACGTGCTGCCGGTCGAACTTGGCGTGTTCCGGCTGATCATCGCGCATGTGATTCTGGCGCTGCCGTTCACCGTGAAAAATTGCGCGGCGTCGGTGGCCTCGATCGGCCCCGAATTCGAGGAAGCGGCCTGCGTGATGGGCGCGAGCCCGAGCCGCGCGCTGATCGACGTAATCCTGCCACTCATGCGCCCCGGTATTCTCGCCGGCATGCTGTTCGCGTTCATCATCTCGTTCAACGAATTCACGGTGACCTTCTTCCTGTACGGCATCGACACGATGACGCTGCCGGTGTGGCTTTACAGCCGCACGGTGTCGTCGCTCGATCCGACCGTGTTCTGTTTCGCCGTATTCATCGTCGCGATCGACTTCGCGCTGATCTGGCTGCTCGAAAAGCTGATCGGCGACGAAGGGGTGGCGCTTTGACCATCCTTTCGATTCGCGCGGTGCTGATGCCTTTTGCTGGAGCATTCGATGACCCATCTGACCTTGCAGGCCGTGACCAAGCGCTTCAACGCGGCCTATGCCGTCGACAGCGTCGATCTGAGCGTGCCCGACGGCAAGCTGGTGTGCTTCCTCGGGCCGTCCGGCTGCGGCAAGACCACCCTGTTGCGCATGATCGCCGGGCTGGAAACGCCGGGCTCGGGCAGCATCAATTTTGCCGGTCGTGACATCACGCGCCTGCCCGCCAACCAGCGCGACTTCGGCATGGTGTTTCAGTCGCTCGCACTGTTTCCGCATATGACGGTCGCGCAGAACGTCGCGTATCCGCTCAAGCTGCGCAAGACCTCGAAAGACGCGCAAACGCGCCGCGTCACCGAATTGCTGGAACTGATCCAGTTGCCGCATATGGCGAACCGGCCGGTCACGCAACTCTCCGGTGGCCAGCGGCAACGCGTAGCGATTGCCCGCGCAATCGCATCGCAACCGAAACTGCTTCTGCTCGACGAACCACTCTCCGCACTCGACGCCAAACTGCGTGAAGCGATGCAGGTCGAAATCCGCCTGCTGCAACAGCGTCTCGGCATCACAACGATCATGGTCACGCACGACCAGCGCGAAGCGATGACGATGGCCGACGAAATCGTGGTGATGGAGAAAGGCCGGATTGCGCAAGTCGGCAAACCGCTCGATATTTATCGCGACCCGGTCAGCGAATTCGTCGCTGACTTTATTGGGCTCGGCAACATCCTGCCGGTTACCTATGACGGCGCGGGCGGCGTCAGTCTGCCGGGCGGCAGGCGCATTGCCGTTGCGCAACCGGCGCGGGTGCCGGAGTCCAGCAGCGATATCCGTCTGCTGATCCGGCCGGAGGACGTGTGCGTCAAATCCGCGTCCGATGCTGCGGGACAGAACCGCCTCGCCGGCACGGTGACGTTTATCCGCGACGTGGGGGCGTCGCTCGAAGCGACGATCGATTGCGCGGGTTTCACCCTGACCGCCGCGACCACGCCACGCGAAACACCGGGGCTGACGCTCGGCATGCCGGTGTTCGCGGAATTGCCACCGCACGCGTGCAAACTGATCGCGGCCCGCGCGGCGCATTGAAACGCGTCACTCAAGAACGCCACTGAGGCATGGCACTGAAACACGCCACCGAGGCACGCCACTGAAGCGTTCACAGAAACCCATTCCAATACCGAGTTTTCGACAGAGGAAAGACCATGAATCAGCCCCAAGTTGCTCCATCGAATGCGCGCCGCGTCTTAGCCACCCTCGCCGCGACGCTCGCCTTCACTGGCCTCGGCGCACTGTGCGCGTTTTCGTCCGCCGCGCATGCCGACGCGCTCGACAGTATCGCCAAGTCCGGCACGGTACGAATCGGTGTATTCGAAGACTACCCGCCGTTCGGCTCGATCGGCCCGGACATGAAGCCGATGGGCTACGACATCGACGTCGCCAATCTGATCGGCAAGTCGCTCAACGCGAAGGTCGAGCTCGTGCAGGTGACCGGCGACAACCGCATGGCCTACCTCGCCGATCACAAGGCTGACATGCTGCTTTCAGTCGGTCAGACGCCGGAACGCGAAAAGGTGATCGACTTCTCGCAGCCTTACGCGCCCTACTACCTCGCCGTCTTCGGTCCGAAAACGCTACCGGTGAAGAACGCCGCCGACCTCGCCGGCAAGTCGATTTCGGTCGCGCGCGGCACGCTGGAAGACCTGAGCGTGACCAAGATCGCACCGCCCAGCGCGAACATCAAACGTTTCGACGATCCTAACGGCGCTATTTCGGCGTTTCTTTCTGGTCAGGTACAGTTGATGGTAGTCGGCAACGACGTCGGCGCAACCATTCTCGCGCGTCATCCGGCGAACGATCCGGAGCAGAAATTCGCGCTGTTCAGCTCGCCGGACCATGTCGGTTTGAACAAGAATGAGCCGCGTCTGAAGCAGAAAGTCGACGACACAATTGCCAAGGCCCGCAAGGACGGCACCATGAACGCGATTTCGCAGAAATGGCTGCGCACGCCGCTGCCGGCCGACCTCTGAACCTTTATTGCGCGGACCGGCCAGGCCGGCCCGCGCCGGAGTTTGACCTCACGATGAGCGCCAAGTCATGACCTATGCGTTCGATTTCAGCGGCTTCGGCCTGTATGCGGGGCTGCTCGCGCGCGGCGTCGCCGTCACGCTGGGGCTGACAGCCGTATCCACCGTGCTCGGCGGCGTTGTCGGCATTGGCGGCGCGAGCATCGCGGTGGCCGGGCCGAAGTGGGCGCGCTGGGTGGTCGCGACTTACGTCGAGTTGATCCGCAATACGCCGTTCATCGTGCAGTTGTTCTTCATCTTCTTCGGCTTGCCCAGCCTCGGTATTCATATCGACGAAGTGCAGGCCGCGATTCTGGCGATGACCGTCAATCTTGGCGCGTACGCGATCGAAATCGTGCGCGCCGGTATCGATTCGATTCCGCGCGGCCAGGTGCAGGCGGCGCAAGCGCTCGGCCTGCACGGGCGGCAAGTGTTTCGTTACGTCGTGTTGCCCCAGGCGGTCGCCAACGTGTTTCCCGCGCTGCTGAGCCAGGTGCTGATCGTGATGCTCGGTTCGGCGGTGGTCTCGCAGATCTCGGTGCCCGATCTGACCTATGCGGCCAACTTCATCCAGTCGCGCAACTTCCGCTCGTTCGAGAGCTACGTGATCATCACCGCGACGTATCTGGTGTTGTCGATCGTATTGCGGCAACTCATGAACCGGCTCGGCCGCAGCCTCTTCGCGGGCCGCGTGGCTCGCGGCGGCAGCAGCGACAGCGCGCCGCGTAACTGGCGCACCCGCCTCATGTGGCGCGGCGCCCGCACCCTGCCGACGGAGCGTTGATCATGGTCGAATTCACCCTCTGGGACATCGCCCGCAACCTGTTGCTCGCCGCCCGCTGGACGGTGTTGTTATCGCTGATCGCGTTTGTGGGCGGCGGCATTGTCGGGCTGATTCTGCTCGCGATGCGCGTATCGCCGTTGCCGTGGCTGCGGCGGATCGTCGTCGTGTATGTGGAAATATTTCAGGGCACGCCGTTGCTGATGCAGTTGTTTCTGGCGTTCTTTGGCCTGCCGCTGCTAGGTGTCGACGTGTCGCCGTGGGTTGCGGCAGCCGTCACGCTGACGCTTTATACCAGCGCGTATCTGGTCGATATCTGGCGCGGTTGCGTGGAAGCCGTGCCACGTGGCCAGTGGGCCGCCGGGGCGAGTCTCGGCATGACGTTCAGCCAGCAACTGCGCTACATCATCTGGCCGCAGGCGCTGAAGATCGCCGTGGCGCCGACCGTCGGCTTCCTGGTGCAGGTGGTGAAAAGCACCGCGCTCGCGTCGATCATCGGCTTCACGGAATTGACCAAGACCGGCACGATGATCACGAACGCGGCCTTCCGTCCGTTCCCAATCTACGGCATGGTCGCGATGATTTACTTCGCGATGTGTTTCCCGTTGACGTGGTATGCGCGCGTGCTGGAGAAGCGGCAGAAGATCGGACAGCACCGGTAACTTGCCGTGGGCTGTTCTTTGCTGCGCTCGATTAGCGCGTTGCCGCGCTGGACTGCCCTCGAAAAGCTCCGCCGTTCCCGCACGCATTCACGAAAAAAGCGGCAACCGTATTGCACGGTTGCCGCTTTTTTGTTGCCACAGCGATTTGACTACTTCGCCGCCTGCGTCGACTTCCGCAACTTCGCCACGTCACCTGGCGTGACTGCCGGGCCGCCGTTATTCCAACCGGCCCGCACGAAGGTCAGTACATCGGCGATCTGCTGATCGTTGAGCACCGGCGCGTACTTCGGCATCGGATACGGCGCGGGAATGCCGCCGATCACCAGATCTTCCGTGCCGTTCAGCGTCACGTTGATCAGCGACGACGGATCCTTCTCCAGCACGTTCGGATTGCCGGCCAGCGGCGCCAGCATCGGCGCAAAACCGCGCCCGTCGACGCCGTGGCAGTGCATGCAATACGCCGTATAAACGCGCGCACCGGCATCGTTCGCAGGACGGTTCAACGATACCTTCGTCGCCTGGCTGTCGTACGTATAGGGCGGCGCACCATTGCCGCCCGCCGGTGGTAGCGACTTCAGGTACGTGGACATCGCCGCGACGTCGGTGTCGTTCATGGCCTGCGTGCTGTTGTTGATCACGCTGGTCATCGAACCGAACGCCGATGCGTGGCGATTGGCGCCGGTCTTCAGGAACGCCTGCAGATCCTGATCGTTCCATCGACCCAGCCCGACGTTGTGTTCGCCGGTCAGATTCGCCGCAAACCAGCCGTCGAGCACACCGCCGGTCAGAAACGCGCTACCGCTTTCATCGAGCGCCTTCTCCTGGAACGCGACGCCACGCGGTGTATGACACGAGCCGCAGTGCCCCAGGCCCTGAATGAGGTACGCGCCACGATTCCACGCGATATCCTTGCCCGGCTTGTCCTGATAGACACCCTTCGCCAGGAACACCATGTTCCAGAACTTCAGCGGCCAGCGCATGTTCAACGGCCATTTGATGTCCGGCTCGCGATTCGCCTGCTGCACCGGCGCCACGCCGCTCATGAAGTACGCATACAGCGCTTTCATGTCGTCGTCGTTGACCTTCGCATACGACGGATACGGCATTGCCGGATACAGGTTGTGACCGTCTTTCGCGACGCCTTCACGCATCGCTTTCGCAAAGTCCTCCTCCGTGTAACTGCCAATGCCGGTTTGCTGATCCGGCGTGATGTTGGTGGTGTAGATCCGGCCCATTGGCGTGGTCATCGGCAGGCCGCCCGCGAACGGTTTGCCCTTCGGCCCCGTATGACAGGCGACGCAATCGCCGACCTTCGCCAGATAGGCGCCGCGCTGCACCAGCGCCTGATCGGCTGCTTGCGCCGTTTGCGTCAGGAACGGCAACGCCACGCACAGCGCCGCACCGAAACCCTTGAGTGTGTTTTTCATGTTGGGCTCCCGTCAGGCGGTTTGCAGTTGGCTACCGACCGGCAATTGCCGCAGCCGCTTGCCGGTGGCCGCGTAAATCGCGTTCGTCAAAGCGGGCGCGAGCGCCGCCGTGCCCGGTTCGCCAATGCCGCCCGGCGCCTCGCTGCTCTTCACGATATGCACCTCGATAGGCGGCGTTTGATCGATCCGCAGCATCCGGTAGTCGGTGAAGTTGTTCTGCTCGACGCGACCGTCCTTGATCGTGATCTCGCTGTAGAGCGCGGCCGTGATGCCGAAAATGATGCCGCCCTGCACCTGCGCTTCGATCGTGTTCGGATTCACGACCATCCCGCAATCGACCGCGCACACCACACGCTTGACGGCCACCTCGCCCTGATCGACCGCGACATCGACGACGATCGCGAAGAAGCTGCCGAACGCATGCATCACCGAGACACCGCGCCCCTGACCCTTCGGTACCGCGCTGCCCCAGTTCGCCGCCTGCGTGGCGGTATTGAGCACGTTCAGCGCACGCGGCGTTTTGCCGAGCAGATCCTGACGGTATTTGACCGGATCGACTTTCGCCTGGGCGGCGAGTTCGTCGATGAAACTCTCGACCACGAAGGTGCCGCGCGTCGGTCCCACGCCGCGCCAGAATGCGGTGGGAACAGCATGTGGTTCCTGGCGCACGTAGTCGATCAGTTGATTCGGCAGGTCGTACGGCAGGTCCGAGGCGACTTCCACCGCGTCCGGATCGAGACCGTTCTTGAACGCCGGCGGTGCGAAACGCGCCATCACCGACGAGCCGACAATCCGATGCTGCCACGCGATTGGCTTGCCGTTTGCGTCGAGTCCGGCGGAGATCTTATCGTAGTAGTACGGCCGGTACATGTCGTGCTGAATGTCCTCCTCGCGCGTCCACAGTACCTTCACCGGCGTCGACACCTGTTTGCCGATCTTGACCGCCTGCGTGACCATGTCGAACTCGAGCCGCCGGCCAAAGCCGCCACCGATCAGATGGTTGTGCACGACGATCTTGTCAGCGGGCAAACCGGTGACGGCAACCGCGGCGTCCACTACCCGCGTCGGCACTTGCGAGCCGAGCCAGACGTCGCAGCCGTCTGGCCGCACGTGCACCGTGCAGTTGATCGGTTCCATCGTGGCATGGGCGAGGAACGGCTGCTGATACACGGCGTCGACGCGTGTCCTGGCGTTTGAAAACGCGTTGTTCACGTCGCCGTCTTTGCGCGCTACCGCACCATTACGCTGCGACGCATTGGCGAGATCGTCGACGATCTGTTTCATGCCAATCTTCGCGCCCGCGCCTTCGTTCCATTCGATAACGAGCGCCTGCAAACCGCGTTTGGCGGCCCACGTGTGATCGCCGATCACGGCGACCGCATTGTCGAGCTTCACGACCTGGCGCACGCCGGGGATTTTCTTTGCGTTGGTATCGTCGACGCTCGCGAGCGTGCCGCCGAACACCGGGCAATTCGCGATGGCCGCGTAGACCATGTCGGGCACGCGCACGTCCAGTCCGAACAGCGCCGTGCCGTCCACCTTCTCAGGCGAATCGAGACGCTTGACCGGGGTACCGATCAGCTTGAAATCCTTCGGGTCTTTCAACGGCACGTTCTGCGGCGCGGGCAGTTTGGCCGCGGCGTTCACCAACTGTCCGTAACCGATGCTGCGGTTGCTGGCCGCATGAATCACCTGCCCGGCTTGCGCATGACAGCTTGCCGGATCGACTTGCCATTGCTGCGCGGCAGCGCTGATCAGTACGGTGCGTGCGGCCGCACCGGCACGGCGCATCGGTTCCCACGCAAAGCGGATCGACGTCGAACCGCCGGTGAGCTGGCCGCCGAGCAGTGGGTCCATGAAGAGCTTTTCGTTCGGCGGCGCGTGGTCGAGCGTGACCGAGTCGAGCGGCACTTCGAGCTCTTCGGCAATCAGCATCGGGATCGACGTGTAGACCCCTTGCCCCATTTCGACCTTCGGAATCACCAGGGTGACTTTGCCCGCCGTGTCGATCTGGATAAAGGCGTTCGGCGCGAACACGCCGGTTTGAGGCGCTTCATCCGCGTCGCCACCGATCACCGATTTGCCGGCCTTCTGGTCCTGACTCGCGGCCGGCATGCTGAAGCCGAGCAGCAAGCCGCCGCCCGTGGCCGCGCCTACCGTGACGCTGAACTTAAGGAACGTGCGGCGGGTGATACCACCGTTGCCACCCTTCGACGGCTGCGCGCCGTTTTGTGCATCGAGCAATCCCTGGGACATGTCAGGCTCCCTTCGCGGCTTGCTTGATCGCCGCACGGATGCGGTTGTACGTCCCACAGCGGCAGATGTTGCCGGCCATGGCGGCGTCGATATCCGCGTCGGTTGGATCGGGGTTGCTCGCGATCAGCGACGCCGCCGACATCACCTGCCCCGACTGACAGTAGCCGCACTGCACGACGTCAAGCTGACGCCACGCCTGCTGCACCTTCTGCCCGGCCGGCGTGCCGCCGACCGCTTCGATGGTGGTGATTTTCTTGTCGCCGACAGCCGCGGCCGGCAGCACGCACGAGCGCACCGCGACGCCATCGAGATGCACCGTGCACGCGCCGCATTGCGCAATGCCGCAACCGAACTTGGTGCCGGTCAAGCCGACGAGGTCGCGTAAGACCCACAGCAGGGGCATGTCGGGCGGTGCGTCGACGGTATGAGTCTGGCCGTTGATGTTGAACGTTGTCATGGGCGGCTCCGGGTGGGGTTTATTGTTTGTCAGGCTGTTTAGACAGAGACGTTGAACCAAAACGCAAAGACTTGCGGTGTTTATTCAGCAAGTCGTGCTAATACGCAACGCGGCTACCGTTCAATGAAGACAATAGATGATGCGCAGCGCGAGCGCGCTGGAAGCGGACCTGGAAATTGTAGTCGCGGATAAAGAAGTTCGCCGACAACGCGTGCATCTCCACGGCGTCCACGCCCCGAAAGAGAGGCGGCCGCAGTCCTTTCTGGAAGTGAAACCAGATTCAAATCAATGCGTTACCATTGCCACATTGGCTTGATCTGAGGCGCTTCGCGTACGCGCATCATTCTTATTGGTGCATCCTCGAGCGATTTTGTTAGCATGGATCTGGCTTGACCCGATCGCCCGGCCTGATCCGGCATGACTATCCGAAGGAGCGGCAAGATGAACGACCAGCAATGCACTCAATTCCTCTCGGAGATTCGCAGACCGCTACTGGCGCTGCATAAGTCGATTCTCGATCACGAGCGTGCATCGTACGAAAAGGAATTCGGCCCCGTGACACCGGCAGCGTTCCTGCAAGTGCTCATCAACGGCTCGGGGTTCCGCTGGCTCACGCCGCTCTCCACGGTGATCGCGAATGTCGACGAAATTCTCGACGACAAGGAAGCGGATGCTGCCGATCGGCTCGCCGCAGCCGAAGCAATCACCGGCCTCTTTTCTCCCGACCAGCCCGACAACGCGTTCCTGCCGCGCTACCTGCCGCTCCTGCAAGCCGACCCGGCGATCCTGCATCATCACGGACAGGTTTCGCAACTGCTGCGCGGCACTGAATCGAAGTAGCCGGCGGCGCGTTACTTCGTCGGGGGATTCGCTGGCATTAGCCCAAGCGTCGTCGCTGTGGTTGAGCGCGGCAGCACGACGTCTGGTGATGCTTGCACCTTTGGCTCCCGAATTCACTCACCATTGCCAGGCGTGCATTTCGGTCGATCACGCGTCGTCTTGTTGAATACAGGATCGACGCATTCGCGACGATTACCAGGCTTTCCGCATCCAGCCAGCACAACGCCCCCTTATTTCAAGGTGATTTATGCTCGATTCGTAATAGTGGGCCGTACCTGCGCCGCTCACCGCTCAATCCAGTGCAGCCGTCAATCACAATCTTTTGAATTTGCCTGGCTTTGCTGAATAAAACAAAGGTGAGCTTTTGCGGGATGCCTTCAGCGGACGCTACGAAATGCCTTTCAGCGCGCTTTGGAACACCCTGCTAAGGTAAGCAGGCTTTCTCACGACACTCACCGTTATGCAAAACTGGCCGCTTCCCGAACGCTATACGTTCCGCGATCAAACCGTGCGCTTTAACGTGGCCGGCAACGGTCCGCCGCTGGTGCTGGTTCATGGCACACCGTTCTCTTCGTATGTGTGGCATCGCATCGCTCCGCATCTCGCACACATTCGCACCGTCTATTACTACGATCTGCCTGGCTACGGCCAATCCGAACAGCGCGACGCTCAGGATGTCTCGCTCGGTGTGCAGAACGTGCTGCTGGCGGAATTGCTCGCACATTGGCAACTGAAGAGTCCGGACGTCATCGCGCACGATTTCGGTGGCGCAACTTCTTTGCGCGCACATCTCATTGAGGGATGCGACTACCGCAGCCTCACACTGATCGATCCGGTTGCCGTCGCGCCATGGGGTTCGCCGTTCGTGCGGCACGTGCGCGAACACGGCGCGGCGTTCGCCGGGCTGCCGCCCTATATTCATGAAGCGGTGGTGAAGGCATATGTGCGTGGCGCCATCGCTCGCGACATTCCGGACGAGGAACTCGCGCCTTATGTGACACCGTGGCTCGGCGCAACCGGACAAGCCGCGTTCTATCGCCAGATCGCCCAAATGGATCAGCGCTATACCGACGAGGTCGAAGCACGCTATTCGCAGATACGTTGCCCGACGCAAATCCTGTGGGGTGTGGAAGACCAGTGGATTCCGCTCGAACGCGGCCGGCACCTGGCGGCAGCCATACCGGAGGCACGCTTTCAGGCGGTGCCCAAGGCCGGGCATCTGATGCAGGAAGATGCGCCCGAAGCGATCGTCGCGGCGGCGCTGCGCTGGTTCGGTTGAAGACGTGGGCCGTTACCGGCGCGATTCAGTACCGGATACGGATGCGTGGATGTGGAAAAACAGCGGCCCCGGCAAATGATTTACCGGGATCGCTGCTTGTGCCGATGCGACGGAAACGCCCGCTGATATACCGCTAGCCGCGGCCTTGCGGCAAATACGGCATCGGATCGATCGGCTTGCCGTCGCGGCGCAACTCGAAGCCCACGGAAACGCGCGAGTTATTTTCATCGCCCATCTCGGCAATCTGCTGACCTTGCCGCACGACGTCACCGATTTTGACCAGCAGCTTGCGGTTATGCGAGTACGCGGTCAGAAAGTCCTTGTTGTGCTGGACGATGATCAGACTGCCGTAGCTATTCAGACCGGTGCCGGCGTACATCACCTTGCCGTCGGCCGCGGCCCTTACCGGATCGCCCGCCTTGCCGCCGATTTCGATGCCGCGCGTTTCACCCGGCTGGAAAGCTTCGACTACACGGCCACCCGCAGGCCATGCCAGCGACACGCCGTTCGCGTGCCGCGAAGTCTCTTGCGCGACTTCGCGCACCTCGGCGGCGCTAGGCGCGGATGCGGGTGTGGCGGACTGTGCCGCTGCCTGCGACGTGGTTGCCGCCGACGCCTGCTGCGCTGCAAGCGGAACAGCGGACGCCGCCGCAGCCGCTGCAGCGTTGGCCGCATTGACTGCCCGCACCGTTTCCGGCGAGGCGACGTGCAGCACCTGCCCCTGCTTCAACCGCGAGGAAGGCTTGAGATCATTCCACGCCTGCAACTGCCTGACACTGCAATGATGACGCTGCGCAACGCGCGCCAACGTGTCGCCACGCTTGACGCGATACACCAACGGCGGCGCCTTTTTTAGCGGCGTGCCGTCGTCCGCGGCTGGCAGAACCGACGTGCCTGCGACGACATTGGAAGCTGGCGCCGCAGCCGCCGCCGGCACAGCGGACGCGGCCGATGTACCCGATGCGCCCACTGCCGCGCCGGTCTGCGCGCCCTGCTGCCCCACATTCGCACAACCGCTGACCGCCAGCGCGACCCACGCGCCAGCCAGACTGGCCATCATTGTCCTGTCGAAACGCTTTCCCAACATGTTCGACTCCTGCTTTTTATTGGCGGGATGGGTGCCGCCCTGTCGCGTACGACGCGCGCATTCTGACGAAGCGCTGCCTTCTTTCGCGACACAGCGAGGCCGCCTCGTGCGACGCCCACCCATGCCCTGCCGTCCAACCCAACCCCTTTCGCCCTGCTGATGTCCGATGCCGATAAGAGGCGATCTTCCGCGAAAAGGGCCAGATTGCCGATTAAAATTCACGCGGAATTGTAAAGTGCGTTTTGCAAAAAACGTCCCGTCTCACACGTTTTGATACAAACCTTACGCACGGTGTTGCAGACACGGTTGCGCGTGCAACCAGTCCGGCGCGGCATGCTCTCGAGCAGCCGCTGCTCCGTGCAGGTCCGGTTACCACTGCCCTAGTGTTGTATTAGCCGGCGTTCCAGATCCGTTCGCGCCGCATGCATAGTGGTAGCTTGAAGCGCCCACACGCACCGTCGCAAAACCCGTAAACGGCTGCGCCGCCGGACGACCGGACGATAACGTTTGCTTTAACGGCAAAACGCCGCCAAAACTTGAATCGCCGGTCGCCGCAACGCTAAGCGTGGAGGGAAAAATGTGTTGGCGAGCACACGAGCCTCTGCCCATCCTGCTCGATAAGACAGCGGCCGACTAGCTGTAGGTTTGGCCTTGATACTTCACGTAGCCGACCGGATGATGCGTGAAGTGCAGCACCGGCAGAACAGGGTTGCTGTTATCGGCGGTGGGATAGGCGCTGGCTTCGGAAATGTATTCGCCTTGCACCTCGATCGGTTGCCCCACCTGCAAGCCGGGGATTTGCTGCGCGAGCCCCTCGCTGTCGCCGAAGCGCACGGCAACGAATACCTCCGTGCCGACAAGGTTCTGCGTGCCGCCCTCGAACTTCACGACCGTGTCGATCTTGATGACGAATTGCTGATGATCGGCGGCATGGTGAAACTCGGGGCTGAGGAACACTTTGCTGATCGTGGCTTGCACACAGGCGAGCGGCGCACCCAGCGAATTAGGGGAACTATGATGAGGAAGAGTCTGCGTCGCGAGATTATTCATGAAGTCTCCGTGAAGGGAACCCGATTGGTCTACGGCGAAACGTAGGCCGTGCCGCTGGGCGGTAGCGGCGCGATACCATTTGAGCAGACCCATGCGCGCGAGTTCATTACGCGCCATTCACAGGAGACACAATGACCTTGCCTTCACAAGCGCAAATCATCAGCGCCCATATCGCACGCGACTGGCGCGATGTCTACGCTTTCACTTCGCCACCGGAAGCGTTTCCGATCTGGGCATCGGGGCTTGGCAAACCGCTGAGCCACGAAGGTACGAAGTGGATATTCGAAGGCAGCGAAGGCCCGGTAACCGTGCGCTTCTCCGTCATCAACGACTACGGTGTGCTCGACCACTATGTGCTCTTGCCCGACGGCAACGAGATCTACATCCCGCTGCGGGTGATCGCCAATGGCAGCGGCAGCGACGTGCAGTTCACCCTGTTTCGCGTGCCTGGCATGACAGATGAGAAATTCGCCGCCGACGCGCAGTGGGTCGAGCGCGATCTCGCTAAACTGAAGGCGTTGCTGGAAGAGCAAGGTTGACGTGTTTGCCGGAAGCTGCTGCGTGTTGATATTGCGCATCGCAGCCCACGCATAAAAAAAGCCGGCGCCTTTAACGGCACCGGCTATTCCTTAAATCACGCTCGACGCCAGACTTGCAGCACCCAACGCGTGACACACTTTATCGCAGTGCTTTCACCGCATCGGCCGTCACGTCAGCAGGTTGGCCGCCATACGTCGCGCGCAGGTAATTCGCGAGCTGCGCGAGTTCCGTGTCGCTGAGTTGCGTAGCGAATCCCGGCATGTCCTGCATCCGTTCAAGGCCCGGAAAATCCTGCGCGCCAATGCCGTCCAGCATCGCCACAATCAGGTTATGTGCATCGCTTTGGCGCACGGTCGAGTTGGCATGCATCGGCACGGCGACGTGCGGCTTGCCCTCACCGCCAAGCCCGTGACAGCCGGCACACACCGCGAGATATACATTGCGCCCCGCCTCGAGTTGCGCGGCATCGGCGGAGACCGACTGCAACGGTTGCGGCGCCGGAGCCTGGTCGCCGAGCAGATACGTCGACATCGCGCGCAGATCGTCGTGCGTCATGTACTGAGTGCTCAAATGCACAACCGGATACATCTCGCCGAAAGCCGAGCCTTGCGGCGCGATACCGGTGGCGAAGAACGCCTGCAGGTCGGCGGCCGTCCAGCCACGCGCCGCCAAACCATGCGGCGTGATGTCCGGTGCGGCGATCCGGCCGAGCGCCGCGCCCGTCAGCGGCTTCGCGCCGTCGAGCTGGCCGAACTTGCCGCGCGGCGTATGGCATTCGGCGCAATGGCCAAGCGCGCTCGCCAGATAGCGCCCGCGATTCCAGTCCGCGGATGCTCCTGAGGAAGTCCCGGTGGGGGCTTGCCCTTTCGATGCGTCCGGCAATGTGTCCGTCAGGAAGACCCAGTCCCAGAAGCGCACGCCAAAACGCATGTTGAACGGGAACGACAGTTCGGGTTCGTGGTTTGGCACGGCTGCCGGCTTCTGCGCCATCAGATACGCGTAGATGGCATCGCTATCCGCACGCGACAGTTGACGGTAAGACGTATACGGCATGGCCGGATACAACTGCCCGGTCGGCGTAACGCCGTCGTGCAGCGCCTTGTACAGATCGTCCGCACTCCAGTTGCCGATACCGTGATCCTTGTCCGGCGTGATGTTGGTGCCGTAGAAGGTGCCGAACGGCGAGGCCAGCTTCACGCCGCCGGCGAAGGTCGCGCCATCTGCCGTGGTGTGGCAGGCGGCGCAGTCGGCGGCTTTGACGAGATAGCGGCCGCGCGCGAGCGGATCGGCGGCGGTGGATTGCGGCCCCAACGCGGCGGCTGCCTGCATCGCAGCAGCGGAGTCGTCGTGTTTGCCGCAAGCACTTAGCAAAGCAGCCGTGGCGAGCAACAGCAGCGCACGACGCAGATTCATCGAGGGGCTCATCATGCGGCGTCCTTTACGAGGCCGGGCGTGGTCATCACGACTTCCTTCACGGCTTCGTAGTAACGCACGTAGCCCGTGCACCGGCAGATGTGATCGTTCAGCCCTTCGGTGATGGTTTGCTCGACCTGGTCTTTGGTGATCGGCTGACGCTTCAGACGTTCGATCAGCACGGTCGCCGCATTGACGAAACCGGGCGTACAGTAGCCGCACTGAAAACTGAAGTGCTCGAGAAACTTCTGCTGGATCGGCGACAGTTCGATCACCTCGCCTGCTTCGTTGCGCTTCGCGTGGCCTTCGATCGTGCGGATGGTTTTGCCGTGGAAAAAGTTCGCGCCCGTGATGCAGGTGCGCACTTCTTCGCTGGTGCCGTCCGGCTTGTCGACGATCACGACGCACGCGTGGCAGATGCCCTGGCCGCAGCCGAGGCGCGAGCCGGTCAGGTGCAGATACTCGTGCAGAAAATCGATCATCATCAGACCGGCAGGCACGTCGGTCGGGCCGACAATCTCGCCGTTCACCTTGACCGACACCGGCAGCGTGCGGAAATGCGTCAACGGACGCTCGACCACGGTAGCGGCCGGTGCGCCTGTGGCAGCACCCGAGGCGCCGGCAGCGGTATTGGCGACAGCAATGCCCGAGCCAACGGAAAAACCTGAAGCAGCGGAAGCAGCGCCTGAAGCAGCAAGAGCACCGGCCGCGCTGGCGCCGCTTGCAGCATTCACGGGGGTTTGAGTGGGGGCCGTCATGCGAGCACCTCCTGAATACGTTGCGGGGTGACCGGCAGGTCGGTAAAGCGATGGCCGATCGCGTGCGCGATACCGTTTACGATGGCGCCGACCACCGGAATCATCACCACTTCGGCGATGCCCTTCGGTGGATCCGTTTCGGTGAGCGGCGGCAACACTTCACCGGTCTGGGCCCAGACGGCGACGTCAGTCGCGCGCGGCAAGTGATACCGGTTGAAGTTCCACGTGCCATTGCCCGGACCGTCTTCGTATAGCGGCAGGTACTCGTGCAATGCATGACCGATGCCCATGGCGAGACCGCCTTGCAGCTGGCCCGACACCAGTTGCGGCGAGAGCTGATTGCCGCATTCCATGATCGAGTGATGCGCGAGCAGGTCGACCTTGCCGCTCGCCTCATGCACTGACAGCTCGACCAGGGTGCCGACCGCGCTGTAGTACGTCACAGCCGCGTTGTTGCGCTGAACCGGTGGAATAAACACGCGCTGACGGTCGAGCACGCGGTAGTGGTTCGCGGTAGTTTGCAGTTTCTTTTTATCGGCAGAAGCGTTGTCGCCGTATCGAAGCGCGAGCCCGTCGAGCGGCAGACGCTCGACGCTGCCGTCGATCTCGAAGTCCGACTCGGTCCATTGCCAGCGATTGAACACGTGCACGGTCGCGCCGGTTACGAGACCCAACTCGTGTGCCTTCTTCGCGAGCTGTTCGAACGGCAGCGCCTCGAGCCCGGCCGCGGACAGCTTACCGTCAACCCAACGCGCGTCTTCGATGCGAACCATCAGCGGCGCGGCTTGACCACCGCCGCCGCCCTGACTCCAGATCGCCATCGCAGCCGGCCACAAGCCGTGCGCGAAAACGACGCGCGCCGCTTCGCGCGTGCTGTGCGTGAAATAGAACGCGGAGTTCGTCGCGCTCGAAGGCGACGCATAACCCGGCGACCAGCGCGGATTCGCGGCCAGCTTGTCCTGGTCCGCTTGCGACATCATGTACGGATCGCCGCTCGTGACGACCGGCAGGTCGGGCCAATCGGTGATCGCGACATGTACGTCGGTGGCCGGCTTGCCGAGCCACTTCGCGACGGCGATCGCCTGCGAGGTCGACACGCCCGTGCCGATTTCAGCAGCCGTGTGCTGCAGGCTGACCTTCCCGTCAGCGCTGAACTCGACCTTCGCGAACGAGGTTTCCGCGCCGGTGCCGAAGTCCTTCTGCACACATGCAAAGCCGACGCCATAACGCTTGCCCGGATGCGCGGCTTCGAATTCGGCTTTACGCTTCGCGCGATTCACCCACAGCGGATGGACCTTCGCCTTCTGCAACACATCGTCGACCCGAATCGCGCCGGCCGGCACCGCGCCCTGCGTGTTCTTCATGCCCGAACGCAGCCCGTTCTTCAGGCGGAAGTCGATCGGATCGACATTCAGTTGCGCGGCGATTTCGTCGACCATCATCTCGGTCGCGGCCATGCTTTGCAGCGTGCCGTAGCCGCGTGCGGAACCGGCGTCGATTGCGCGCGAGGCGACGGCAACCGCTGACAGATCGTTCTTCGGGAAGTAGTAGATCGACTGCGCAGCAGTCGCGCCGACCATCGCCACCGAGGGCGAAAAGTTACACCGCCCGCCGCCGTTTGCTTCCATCTCGGCCTTGAACGACTGCAACAGACCCGTGTTTTTATCGACCGCGATCCGGTAGTTCATCTTGAACGCATGGCGTTTCAACGACGTCTGGAACTGCTCGTAGCGATCGTTGGCAAGACGCACCGGGCGCCCATCCGCATACATCGCGCAGACGAGGCCGTAGAACGGCACGTTGAAGTGATCTTTCGAACCGTAGCCCACTGTGTAGCACGGGTGAACGAACAGGTTCTTCACTGGGAACGCGCACTTCGCAACCATGCCGACCGCACTGTCGACGACCTCGGACGGCGCCTGAGTCGGCACGACCATGTGCAGCGATTGCGTTGCCGCGTCGTACCAGCAGTTTGCGTTGTCGGGTTCGAGCGCGGCCGTGTCGATCGACTGCGTGTTGTACTCGCGCTCCATCACCAGCCAGTCCGCCGACGGATGATCCAGCTCCTGCTGGATCTGAGCGGCATGGAACATGCCCTGCTCGTCGAGCTTGCCGTGTTCGACGCCGTCCGGCCACACCGGCTGGTGCTTGCGCATCATGCTCGGGAACACCGGCGCGTCTTTCAGACTGGAGAAGATGTCGTCGTCATACGGCGTCTTGCCGCCGACGCGCACGAAGCGGAACATGCCCCACGGATCGCGTTCGAGCGGGCCGGTTTGCGCGCCGTAACGGATGACCTGATCCTGAAACTTCAGTTTGTCTTTTGCAAAGCGAAAGCGCGCGAAGTCGTGATAGATCAGGATCGCGACCGCCTGGCCGAGATACGCAGGCGTCTTGCCCGGCGGCAGCAACATGTCGTCGCCGTAGAAAGCCGGAAAGATCAGGCCGTCGCGCGTCAGATCGTCCGCCGTAACTACGCGATCGGGCTTCAGTTCGTCACCAAGCAACGACAGGTCGAAGCCTTCATAGCTGCGGTCGGCTTGCGTCGTGCGCAGGATGAACGCGTGCGACTGCTGCTGCGGCCAGTGCGGCATGTCGGTCGCGCGGATGTCGCGCGCGAACACTTTCGAGCCCGTCACTTTGGCGATACCGTCGATGCGGAATTTCGCCTGCCCGTTGGCGGCGTCCCACTGAACTGGTGTCAGAATTTTTTCTTCGAACAACGCAGCGAATGCGCGGCTGCCCATCGGCGCGATATACACCGACACACCCGCCAACACGCTGGCCTTCAGAAAACTACGACGTGAAAGGTCGAGTTTCCCCATGGACTTCTCCTTTAGTGAACACAGCGGCAACCCAATAGCAGGACAAACGCGGAACACAGGCCGGCGCGGCGCGGCCACATGCCAGCTTACACGCGGCGGACCTGCGCTGAACGGCTGTAAACCACGAGGGAGGTGTTCGAACCGCGGACGCTAGTGTGCGCCCGGGCGTACCGGCGACGTGCAGCAGCCATCACTTCGGCAATGCCGCAGTCGATCTGATTTACCTGGAGCTACCGTGAGTTGCCTTTTCCCTGCCCTACAGAGGGCAAGGGCCGGGATTATCTCGCTGTTTAGACGCACGGTGCGTCAATTTTTGTCAGCTATCTCGCAAATAACGGATTGAGTATGAACCGCTATAGCGTTCGGTTTACGACGTTTTTTGTATTGGTCTCGCAGCGGTCCCGGTCGCCCGGTTTTCGACTTGCAAGCATGCTTGACTAAGCCCGCAGGATCGTGATGCCCAATGCCTCGAACGGCGCGGTAAGCACCGCTGGCGTATTCCGCTCGACGACGATCGTACTGGCCGCCGTCACATCCGCAATCTTGTACGCCGACGCCGCATTGAGTTTTTCCGCCGACGCCAGCACCACCGTTTCCGCCGCATGTTCCGCGAGCGCACGCTTAACGTAGGCCTCCTCCATATCGCCGGTGCTCAGACCCGCTTGCGGATGCACACCGGTCGCGCCCATGAAATAGAGGTCGGCGCGAATGTGGCTGAGGGCTTCAATAGCGGCTGCGCCCACGTTGACCATTGAATGGCGGAACAGACGGCCGCCGATCATGAGGACTTCGAGTTCCGTATGCTCCGCCAGTTCGACCGCGATGCTCGGGCTGTGCGTGACGATCGTCGCGCGCAACTGGCGCGGCAAATGACGCGCCAGTTGCACGGCCGTCGTACCGCCGTCGATGAACGCGATCTGGCCGTGCCCGATCAGGCCCGCCGCCGCCCGGCCGATCGCCGCTTTCGACGCCGATTCAATGCGCTCGCGCCCGGCGAAATCCACCGCCGCCGGCGAGGCCGGCAACGCGCCGCCATGCACGCGCTGAAGCTGCCCCTCGGCGGCAAGTTCGCGCAAATCGCGCCGAATGGTGTCTTCGGAAACGTCGAATTCGACGCTCAACGTCTTGGCGATCACCTGACCGTCACGCTTGAGCGCTTCGAGGATCAACTGTTTTCTTTGCGATGTGAGCATGGCGGCCATCCTGGAAGCATTTTGGCAGATTGCACGAACTTTCTTGTTTTTGCATGAAATTGCACGATACCATGAATTGCATGCGGTGCAGACCGCGTTTCCCAGCAGGATTCCCACAGGACAGGATGCGAGTCATGAACGAAATCGCCGGGCGGGTACGAATTGTCGATGTGAAAGTGCTATCGGACGACTGGTACGTACTGAAAAAAACCACCTTTGATTACCAACGCGCGGACGGCAGCTGGCAACGCCAGAGCCGCGAAACCTATGATCGTGGCAACGGCGCGACGCTGCTGCTGTACGACGCGCGCCGCCGCATGGTGGTGTTGACACGGCAATTCCGCCTGCCGGCGTTCGTCAACGGCCATCACGGCATGCTGATCGAGACGCCGGCAGGTCTGCTGGAGGCGGCCTCGCCTGAAGAACGGATCCGCGCGGAAGTCGAAGAGGAAACCGGCTACCGGGTGCATGAGGTACGCAAGGTGTTCGAAGCCTTCATGAGCCCGGGTTCGGTAACGGAAAAGCTGCACTTTTTCGTCGCCGAATACAATGCGGTGGCAAAGGTCGGCGCAGGCGGCGGTATTGCCGACGAAGGCGAAGATATCGAGGTGTTGGAACTGCCGGTGGACGAAGCGCTGGCGATGGTCGAGCGTGGCGAGATTGTCGACGGAAAGACGATTATGTTGTTGCAGTATGCAAAGTTGAATCTGTTCGGCGTGTAAACGGCGACTTGCAGGCCGTGCCACCAAATCGCCTTGACGGGCATAGGCGCGTGGGCGGAGTGTGACGAGCACTCTGCCGCCGCTGCGGCTGTTCAGCCAGCAATCTGGCCGCGCGCCCAATTTTTCGGACTGATCTCACACAAGGTTGGGAAAGGGACGATATGTTGACGAACGTCAAAAAAATATCCTTACGGGTCCCTTTGGAGTCTGCCTGCCTCTCTGTCAGCGCGTTGCACGTCTTCAACCGGAAAGGCCATTTCCGTTAGTATATTTTTTACTTCGCCAGCTCGATAAAGCCGGCGAACGATTTGAGGTTTAAGTGGATTCTCTTAATTCAGCGAACAGATTCATGGGCGGCTTCTTTTTCGGCACCCTCGTCGCTGCAGTCGTGATGGTATTGCTATGCAACGCCGGTGATTTTTCGCCGTTTATAGCGAAGCTGCATGCTTTGGCACAGGTCATCCTGACCGCGCTCATTTCCCTCGTTATCGTCGATGCAAAACCATTGGCCTATAAAACCGTCTGGCGTGATCGCCGCTGCAGCTTCGTACTCGATGAAGATCTGACCGCGACCCTTCGCGGCAGAACCTTTGGCATTCCCGCCGGCGTGGTAATCGGGATTCTGATTCAGAATTACGTGATGAACTAATTTCCCGTCGCACGGGAAAGCGGCATTTATTGCACCTGGCGTTGCCGTCGTCATTCAATACACGACCGGCGCCCCTAGAACTTATGCCGTATCGCCGCGCGCACCACGACCTGCTTCGAAGTCGATGACGGCGATTGGGTGCCAGGCGTAAAGGCATCGTCCAGAATCGAATAGGTGGCGTCGCCGGTCACCTGCTGATACTCGCCCTGAATGTACACATCGGTACGCTTGGACAGGTTGTAGTCCGCCATCAAGCCGAACGAATGAATCTTCGGCTTCACGCCACCGCTCGAAGCGTCGTAGGTTTCCATCGTATAGACGTACTGCGCGCCGACGAACAGCATCGGCGAAATCTGATACTTGCCGTTCACCTCGAAGTTCTGATACTTCAACGAGTTCAACAGCACCCCCGGCGGCACAAGCGGCGTCACGCCGAGATAGCCGTTGCCGGTCGGGTCCAGGTAGTTCGAGTTGGTGTACACGAAGCCGGCCGTGGCCGGCCCG
Source organism: Paraburkholderia sediminicola (assembly GCF_046026855.1). Classification (GTDB taxonomy): domain Bacteria; phylum Pseudomonadota; class Gammaproteobacteria; order Burkholderiales; family Burkholderiaceae; genus Paraburkholderia; species Paraburkholderia sediminicola_A. Next base: position 114,204 of record NZ_JAQQET010000013.1, read on the forward strand.
AAGGTGTAGGTGATGCCGCCGCCGAACACGCGCATGCGGGCGGCGATAAAACTGGCGTCGTTCGCAGTAATCGCACCGTTTGAACCGTTGCCGGGGTTGTCAGCCTGCAGATATGCCGCGGCAACCAGCAGTCCGCCGTAGGTGTACTGGCCGCCGAAACTGTACGCGCGGTTATTGGCGAAGCCGGTGTCGTTGCTGAAGCTGTAGACGCCGCCGAACTGGAAGCCCGAAATCGACGGGCTGGCATATTTGACGCTGTTGTCGAGACGGAATGAGTTGTCGGTGTTGTCGTTATCGTACGGGTGCGAGAACAACGCACCGGCCCAGTCGCCGTTGGCCGTGGTCTGCGCCAGATAGTCGACCACCGAGTCGTACTGACGGCCGAACGTCAATGTGCCGTAGGACTCCGAACTCAAGCCGACGAACGCCTGGCGGCCAAACATCCGGCCGCCCTGGTCAAGCTGCCCGGAGCTGACGTCGAAACCGTTTTCCAGCTGGAAGATCGCTTTCAGGCCGCCACCGAGTTCCTCGGCGCCTTTCAGGCCCCAGCGGCTGCCTTGCGCATCGCCGCTGGCGAGTTCATAGACATGGCCGCGGCCGACATTGTTGGTGTAGTTGATGCCCTCATCGAGCACGCCGTACAGCGTCACGCTCGTCTGGGCAAAAGCAGGCGCGGAGAAAATGGCTAACGAGGTGGCGGACAAAGCGGTGGAGACAGCCAGCGCGAACACTTGCTTGTTCATGAAGATCTCCCAGAACTCGAGTAATGGGACAACTCGATCCGACCGCTTTCTTTTGACGCTTCTTGAGGCGTTTATCGACCCCGACGCGCTTTCAGGAAATCCTCACACGCCGTTACGCCGCCGTCTATCAGGTGTCGCGTCCATATCTCAAAACGTTGCGAAATCTCCACTGCATCGGGCGCCCCTTTTTTCGCGGCGCTTATTCAGGTAAACGGCGCCGCGTTGTCCGGACTTAAGCCGGCTGTCGCATTGGACGCGGCAGCCCGGCACGTCCCGTAGCGTGTTTGTCATCGAAAGAAATATAATCGAAAGCTTTTTTGCGGCGGCGCAGCGGAACTCCGCGCCGTCAAACGGGTCATTTTTACTGGCCTCGACAACCGCACTTCGCGTGGCCGATTCAAGCGGTGACACGGATGGCCGCCCCGCAGGTCGGCTATCTGCGGGGCGGCTATCTGCGGGGCGGCCATCCGCCGCTGCACCCGATCCAATTTCAAAAAGCTTTGTGAGACGTCTGCCGCGCTGAACTAGCGCGCCGTCGCACGGGGCTGCTTCAGGCACCACACAATGCAAAAGTCGCAATCCCGTTTGATCGAGCTCGATTTTTTTCGCGGGCTGGTTCTCCTGATCATCGTCGTCGATCACATCGGCGGCAGCATTCTGTCGCGCGTCACGCTGCATGCCTATGCGTTGTGCGATGCCGCCGAGGTCTTCGTGTTCCTCGGCGGTTTCGCCACCGCTACGGCCTACGCCGCGCTCGCCGAACGGCGTAACGAGGCGACCGCGCGCAGCCGTTTCCTGCGGCGCTCGCTGGAAATCTATCGCGCCTTCCTCATCACGGCCGGCTTGATGCTGCTGGTCAGCGCGGTGCTGACCGCGTTCAGTATCGACGGCCCGAATCTCGCCACCACCGATCTCGACGATCTGATGGACGCCCCCGTGGCCGCCCTGCGCGACATCCTGCTATTCCGCCGTCAGCCGTATCTCGCTTCCGTGTTGCCGATGTACGCGTTGTTCGCGCTGCTGGTGCCGATGATCCTGCCGCTCGCGCGCAGCAAGCCGTGGTTGCTACTGGCCGGCAGCGTCGCGCTGTGGGCGGGCGCACCGGCTATCGACGCCTACCTGCCCGCCGCGCCGGACATGCACTGGGATTTCAACCCGTTTGCCTGGCAGTTGCTGTTCGTGCTCGGCGCGCTGGCACGTTGCCAGCCGGTTTATCAGCGGATCAGCGCGCACCGTCTGGGCTGGCTGGTCAGCTTACTGGCGTTCGCCGTGGTCGCTGCCGCGGCCTACTACAAGCTGTTTATCGAACGTGAGCCGCTCGACGGCAGCCTCAAGCAAAACCTCTCCTATCTGCGCGCGGTCAATTTCCTTGCGATTGCGTGGCTCGTCGCGAACCTGATCCAGCTCGGCTGGGCAAGAAAGCTCGCTCAATGGATGCCGTGGGTTGGCATGATCGGCCGCAAAGGGCTGCTGTGTTTTATCGCGGGCGCTGTGATTTCGCTGGTCGTCGATTCGGTGCTGTATGCCGCGACCGACGGCTATCTGAACTATCCGCTCGGGTTGGTAGCGGATGCCTTTGCGGTCGGCGCACTGTTCGCCGTCGCCAGGGCGTCGGAGCCGCTCAAGCGCATCACGGCGCGCCTCTGGAGCTTGCGCCTCAGAACGTCGCCCTGAATGAGCAGCGTGCGCATGCACGCGCGAGCGTTGGCTGGGTCGCCGCATGCCGGGTTGTCGCTTGCGTGCCCACCGGGTTTCCGGGTTCTCGCTCACTCCGCTTACCGCTTGCCGCTTGCCGATTTCCACTGCCGATACTGATAGCATGACGACCGCGCGCGACCTGCGCGGCCGCCTCTTACCCTGACATGCGTCTATTCCTACATTCCGCACTCTTCGCGCTGTGTGCTGCTGTCGGTGCGCCGGCAAGCGCCAGCACCGTCATCAGCCGAAGCTTCCATTCCGAAGCGCTCGGCCGCGATTGGGCCTACACGATCTATCTGCCCACCGGCTATCGCCACGACGCCGCACGCATTCCCGTGCTCTACCTCCTGCACGGCAATAACGGCGACGCCAACGACTGGCTCACGCAAGGCCACCTTCAAGCCACCGCCGATGCACTGATCGAGCGCAGGGAGACGCCGCCGGTTGTGATCGTCATGCCGCAAGGCGGTACGGACTGGTATGTCGATCGCAAGGAGAAGATGGAGACCGCATTCTTCAGCGATCTGCTGCCGGAGATCGAAACGCGCTACGCAGTCGCGACGCAGCGCGGCGGGCGGATGATCGGCGGCGTTTCGATGGGCGGTTTCGGCGCATTGCGCTACGCCATGACGCAACCGGAGCTCTTTTGCGGCGCGCTGCTACTAAGCCCCGCGATCTATGCCAATGAGCCGCCGCTCGCTTCAGCTGCGCGCCGCGTCGGCGTGTTCGGCGACCGGCAGTTCGATCCGCATGTCTGGCACGCGCTCAACTATCCGGCGCAATGGGAACGGTACATGAGCCAGCCTTATCGCCTGCCGATGTTCATCGCCGCCGGCGACGACGACCTCGCGATCCAGGCCGATGCGTCATTGCTTTACACCCATCTCCGGATGGCGGGAAATCCGGCGGCGCTGCGCATCATCGACGGCGGTCATACGTGGGATGTCTGGAGCGCGCTATTGCCCGCCGCGCTGAAATACACGCTGGGCTGCGTCAAACAGTCAGCGCGCGAGCAGGAAAAGTAACCCGGCGAATCAGCAGTCCTGATTGCGCCGGGACATTGCGTGCAACTATTGCACGAGATCGGTCCACAGCACCATCAGCACGGTCATGAGCGCGGGCCCAATGAAGAGGCCGAGCAAACCGAACGTCTCCGCCCCGCCGAGAATGCCGAATAGCACCAGCAGGAAAGGCAATCGCGTCGAGTTGCCGATCAGCACCGGCCGCACGAAATGCTCGGCGACAAACACCACGATCGAGCCGAACACCGCAAGCCCGATGGCCCCGGCAACCGAGCCTTGTGAAAACAGCCATAAGGCCGCAAGGCCGAACGTGATCGGCGCACAGAACGGCAGCATCGCGGCGATCGCCGTGATGAATGCGAGCAGCGCGACGTGCGGCAAGCCGGTCACGAAATAGGCAACGCCCATCAAGGCGCCCTCGCCGAGCCCGACCACCACCAGCCCCGACACCGTACCGCGCACTGCCGCGGCCATGCGCTCGAGCAACTGCGCGCCGTCATCGCCGAAGCCCCGCCGCACGCCTTTCATCAGCGAGCCAGACAGACGCGGCCCCGCCTGAAAGATCACGAACAGCGTGACCAGCATGAAAGCGAACACCATCAAGCCATGTGCCGCGCGCGCGCCGAAGTGGCGGCCGAGCGTCATCACCGTGGTGCTGTGCAGCCCCTTCATTGCCGCCGAGTCGCGCAGCGGCTGAGCGAGATTGGCCTGCCACCAGGCTGAAATCTGTTGCACGCCAAACGGCAAGCGCTCGAGGATGTCCGGCATCGGAATACCGTTTTCCTGCACCGTCTTGAACCACTCATTCATGTCGTGGGCTTCGCGCAGCGCCTGTGTAATGCCGATCCCGACCGGCAGCACCACGAGCAACGCGATAGCGAGTGTCAGCACGGCGGCGATCAACGTCGTGCGGCCGGTGAACCAGCGGCTGCCTTCCACCTTTTTCAAAAACGGCCACAGCGCGATTGCAATGACGCCGGCCCATGCCACCGCCGCAATGAAATCGCGCACGACCCACAGCGCCAGCAGCACGAGCGCGATATACAGGACGAGTAAAGCCGCTTTCTGCTTTTTCGGGCGATCAGGCGGTGTCGGCGATTCTGGCGGCGCTACTGGGGGGCGTGAAATCATGTGGGCTCTTAAAGTCTTGTGGACATGCGCGCGAGCCGACCGGAAAAATGCAAACCCGCTACACTTGCATCGCACGGTCGCTCAACAATAACGACATCTTAAAGGAAGCGCCGAAGCCCTTTGCAGCCGGCATTTTCGTCGCGCTGCGTACAACACTGCGTTGCAAAAATCCACGCTATCGCAAATTCACAACGCATATGGCCCGCAAAGCCCCGTCGTTTCGTGTAAGCGTGGATGTCAAGTTTCATTGTTGCTAATTCGAGAACAGTGTTTCAACGCCGGCACAATGGCTATCCAGGGCGCACGGGACTACATTCGGCACACCACAATACGGAGCCGACGATGATGACCTTAGAGTCCATCCCCCTTGACGGTACCAATGGCGTACGCATCGAAATTCTCGAGCGCTCCGACACCACGCTGGTGATCCGCTGGGTCGAACCGGGGCGCTGTCATTATGGCGAGCAGCGGTGGCGGCGGCGGTCGGCGCATACCTCAGGAACGTGCGCGGTAACGCGGCGCAAGATTCGCCGTGGCGATGCGGTGTTCAAACCGGCTGAGCGGCCGGCGCCTTCGAATGCTTCTGCAATGATTTGTGCTGAGGTGCTGGGCGAACTTGTTGAGGCCTGAGGTTTTTGCCTGGACGGCAATTTGCTGATCTGCGCTTAGGGCGTTTGCCGTCGTTGATCCCTCTCGTGATCTATTTGCGCTGATTCCCCTCGTGATCTATTTGCGTTGATCCCTCCCGTGATCTATTTGCGTTGATTCCCTGCGCGCCGACTCCTTCCCGGCCGCACTCACACACGCCTGGCGCCGCTTGTCAACTTTCTGCCTGAAAAGCCACGGCAAAAGGCCACTGCGGCTGCCGAACAGCCGATTGGTATCCCTGCCCCAAAAGCCTGATTGCGGCCCTTCGCCACGTGCGTTAAGGTGATCTCCGTTGCGCCAGGTCACCACACCTGCCAGACGCGCATCGTTAAATGAATGTCCTCCATCCCATTCGAACGCGCCGCAGCCCGTCTGGCGGCAAACGAGAGGCGACACCATGGCAGAAGACACCCCCGAAACCCGCGCCGCAGCGGTTCCTCCCGCCCAGCTAGTTGCACCGCAACAATTCTCGCTGGACGTCCTGCTCGAGAAATACGCGAAAGGCGGCGAGCAATCGGCCGACGACGTATTCCAGCGCGTCGCCCGCGGCGTCGCTCAGGCGGAGCCGGAAGCGTTGCGTGAATCGGTGGAAGCGCTTTTTGTCGACAATCTGCGGCACGGCGCACTCGGCGCCGGGCGCATCATGAGCGCGGCCGGCACGGGCATCGCCGCCACGCTCATTAATTGCTTCGTGCAGCCGGTCGGCGACGCGATTCAGGGTGTCGACGATCAAGGCCTTCCCGGCATCTACGTGGCGCTGCTGCAAGCCGCCGAAACGATGCGCCGCGGCGGTGGTGTCGGCTACAACTTCTCCGCGATCCGGCCCAAGGGTGCCCGCGTTCATACCACCAGCTCGTCGGCGTCCGGCCCGTGCAGTTATATGGACGTATTCGACGCCTCCTGCAGGACCGTCGAAAGCGCCGGCTCGCGGCGCGGCGCGCAAATGGCCGTGCTCGACTGCAATCACCCCGATCTGATCGAGTTCATCGAGGCGAAACATTCGAAAGGCCGCTGGAACAATTTCAACGTGTCGGTAGGCGTCACCGACGAATTCATGCGCGCCGTCGAAGACGATCAGCCCTGGCCGCTCGTGCACCGCGCCGAGCCGTCGCCGGCGATGCGCGCGGCAGGCGATGTGCGGCAACGCGAAGACGGCCTCTGGGTATACAGCGAACGACCCGCTCGCGAGATCTGGGATCGCATCATGCGCTCCACCTACGACGTCGCCGAACCCGGCATCGTGTTCATCTCGCGCATGAACGAGGACAACAATCTACGCGCGGTCGAAATTATCCGCGCCACCAATCCATGCGGCGAACAACCGCTGCCCGCTTACGGCTGCTGCAACCTCGGACCGTTGAACCTCACGCGTTTCGTGCTCGATCCGTTCGCGCAAATGAAAGGCCGCAAGCCTTCGTTCGACTGGGACGGTCTTGCCAAACGCACCCGCACCCAGGTGCGTTTTCTCGACGACGTGCTCGACGTCACGCTATGGCCGCTGCAGCAACAATACGACGAGTCGCGCGCCAAGCGGCGCATCGGCGTGGGCTTCACCGGCTTGGGCGATACGCTGGTGATGCTCGGCCTGCGCTACAACTCGCAGGAAGGCCGCGACTTCGCAGTCCGCATCGCCCGTCTGATGCGCGACGAAGCCTATCGGGCATCGGTGGAACTGGCGCGCGAGCGTGGCGCGTTCGAATTGTTCGACGCCGGGCGTTATCTGGAAGCGGGCACCTTCGCCTCACGCCTGCCCGACGACATCAAGGATGCGATACGTGAGGACGGCATCCGCAACAGTCACTTGCTGTCGATCGCGCCGACCGGCACCGTCAGTCTCGCGTTCGCCGATAACGCGTCAAACGGCATCGAGCCGGCCTTCTCGTGGACCTACACGCGCATGAAGGTGATGGCCGACGGCGGCCGCGAATCGTTCGACGTCGAAGACTACGCGTATCGCCTCTACCGCGAGCTCGGCGGCGATGTGAAAAACCTGCCCGATTACTTCGTCAGCGCACTCGAAATGTCGGCACGCGACCACCTCGACATGATGGCCGCCGTGCAACCTTTCGTAGACACGTCGATCTCGAAGACCGTGAACGTACCGGCGGACTATCCGTTCGAAGCGTTCGAGAGCCTCTACTTCGACGCGTGGAAAAATGGCCTCAAGGGTCTCGCCACGTACCGCCCGAATGAAACGCTCGGCGCGGTGCTGAGCGTGAGCCCGCCGCAAGCGGATGACACGCTGGCCGAAACCGATCAGGATCCGCTGCGGATCGCGATCGATCATCGCCCCAAGGGCGAGTTGCCGGCGATCATCGAAAAGGTCGAATACCTGACGCAAGCCGGCAAGAAGTCGCTTTACGTGGCGGTGTCGTTCATCGAAGTAACGGGACGCCTCGGTGGTGAAGATGTCACGATCGAGCGCCCCATCGAGTTCTTCATTCCGACCGGTCAGCGCGACGAATCGCAGCAATGGATCACGGCGACAATGCGTTCGCTGTCGCTCGCGGCACGCGGTGGATTTGTCGCGCGTAACTTGCAGGATATGCGCAAGGTGTCGTGGGATCGCGGGCAGGTGCGGCTCGGCGAGGTGCAACGTCTTGACGGTCATCGCACGCCACGCTGGCACGATTCCGAAGTGGCGGCGCTCGCTTTTGCGATCCAGCAGATTCTGCATCGGCGCGGTTTTCTCGACGCCGAGGGCAATCAGGTGCCGTCGCGTATGTTGGCGCGTCTACCGCGCGGGCAGATGAACGCTGAAACGGCGTTGCCCGCAGATTTCGGCATCCGTCCGCATCCCGGTGACGCTAACGACGAGTCGACGCTGGCGCAACCCGGTGGCGTGCAAGGGCTGCACACCATGCTCGGACGCAAGTGCGGCTCGTGCGGTGCGAACGCGGTAATCCGCAAGGACGGTTGCGATTTTTGCACCGCCTGTGGCGAGGTCGGCGCGTGTGGGTGAGTAGCATCACCCCACTCTCGCGTAATACAGGTTTTGCGGATGCTTTGCCTCGGCGAAGAAAAACCACCGCTCAGCCACCAAACCCGCGTATTGCACGAGACACGCGGCCGCCAGCAAGCTGAGCGAGACGCCAATCGAATGCAGGCTTGCGCCCAGCACCATCAACACGACAGGCGCAACAAACGCGGCCCCGAGGAATCCCCATTTGACCCCGCGCAGCGTCCCCGCCGATTTGCCGTGAAAGAACTCGCGCAGATTGAACGCACCGGCGGTAAAGCCGCGTGAGACCTGCACGAGTTTGGGGTTCCTGATGCCGGTTGCGCTCTGCACGGTGGACTTCGGCCGCAATCGCGCATTGCGCACGAGCGATGCCGAACGGCTCCCGCAGCCCGCCAGCGTCAGCACGCAGGCACAGATAGCCAGGCCCGCTGTCAGACCCGGCGCGAACCACGCGGTCATCGCCGTCGCCAACGTGAACCCGGACGCGCAACCTAGCAGCACGAAGTTGACCAGCGTCAGCGGCGTGGCCCATTCCTGCAGAAAACGCAGGCACGCGTAGATCATCGCCGAGCAGACGAACAACAGAGCGCTCGCCACCACGCCGAGCCAGCCTATCGCGAGCGACCACGGCGAGCCAAACCAGTGCGCGACACCATAGAAAAAAGCACAGGCGAGAAACGCCGGCAGGCACAGACATTCACGCGACAACCATGAAGTCCGCCACATCGCAACCGCACGCCATGCGCGCTCCGGATGCCCGAGATGGAAAAACGAGGCAATCAGTCCGAGGCCGCCCAACACGACCGACAAGCCCGCGGCGGTGACATAGAACGCATCCGCGGGCGCCGTGACGAGTCCCAGATGCGCGGCCGTCTCCACGCCGACGAGCGCGATCAGCAGACCTTGCGCCGCGCCGCTCAACGTAGTGAGAAAAACCACTGAAAAAGCCGGATTCATCGCGAAGTCCTTTAGATACGCGTCGCCATCGACGCAAGATGCAGTTCACCGCGCTCGAGCTGCGCATCGACCGATTCGGGCATCTTCAGCGCCGTATCCGCGTCTTTGCACGAGCAGGCACTGCTGCCGCAACCCGATGCCGACGTCGTGACGCGCGGCAAATAGTGGTTCGCCGGCCGCGTATTCCACTCGGGCATCAACTGATAGCCGCCGCGCTCCTCAATCGCCTTCGACACCACCGACTCCGGATCGTGGATATCGCCGAACAGTCGCGCGGAGGTCGGGCACGCGAGCACGCATGCCGGCTGGCGATCGCGCTCGGAGAGGTTTTCATCGTGAATACGATCGGCGCACAGGGTGCACTTGGTCATCTCCTTGCGCGCTTCATCGAGTTCGCGCGCGCCGTACGGACACGCCCACGCACAGTATTTGCAACCAATGCATTTGTCGAAATCGACCAGCACGAGGCCATCTTCCTTGCGCTTGTAGCTGGCGCCGGTTGGACACACCGGCACGCACGGCGGGTCCTCGCAGTGCAGGCACGACTTCGGGAAGTGGATCGTCTCAGCGTTCGGGTAGCTGCCGGCTTCAAAACTCTGCACGCGATTGAAGAACGTCCCGGACGGATCGGCGTCGTACGGATTCAGGTCGGCGAGACTGCCCGACTCGCCCGACGTATTCCACTCCTTGCAACTCGTGACGCAAGCCTGACATCCCACGCACACGTTCAGGTCGATCACCAACGCCATCTGAGTCATGAATCGCTCCTTGCTGCTTTCCTTGCGTGACTTACGCGCTACCTATATCCAATGCTGGTGGGCTACTTGCGCCCCGCCGCGCCACGCAACCGTGCCGCGAATTCGCCTCGTCCCGCGAAATAGGTCTGCACGATCCGTGATATCACCCCGTTCGACCCCGGCAATGCGGGCATCGCGTCGAACTGCGGCAGCGTATGACGCGCGTCCGCTTCCGCCGGATAGATGCGCACGCGTACGTCGTACCACGCGGCCTGCCCTGTCACCGGGTCCGAATTCGAGAGACGCGCGGCCGCTTCGTCACGACCGGGTAACTCGTCGGTGATGAGGTGGTTGAGCAGGAAGCCGCGCTGCGATTCGTTCGCACCCGCGCCGAGATTCCACGCGCCCGAGGCCTTGCCGATCGCGTTCCAGGTCCATACCGTGCCGGGTTCAACGGTCTCGCTAAAGCGCGCCATGCAGCGCACGCGGCCCCATTGCGATTCGGCATAGATCCAGCTACCGTCGGCGATACCGTTTTCGGCCGCCATCAACGGATTCATGTAGAGATAGTTCTCGCCATGAATCTGCCGCAGCCACGCGTTCTGCGAATCCCACGAGTGATACATCGCCATGGGCCGTTGCGTCACGGCGGCGAGCGGAAAACGCGCGAGATCGGTGGAGTCGCTTTCGAGCGGTGCATACCAGAAGGGCAGCGGATCGAAATACTTTTCGACCCGCGCCCGCAAGTGCTCCGGCGGTTGCCTGCCGCTTGTGCGTCCTTGTGCGGCGAGCCTGAACTTCTGCATGACGTCGGAGTACAGCTGGATCAGGATCGGCTCCTTGAATTTACGGAAGCCTTTTTCCACCGCCCAGTCGAGATACGGCCCGTTGCAGTTGCGCATGTACTGGAGCGTCTCCGGCAAGCGGTAATGGAACACGCAGTTGTTCTTTGCGTACTGTTCCCACTGTTGCGGATTCGGCTCGCCCACCAGCGCCTTGTCGCCGTCCTTGCCGCGCCAGCCGATCAGAAAACCCACGCCGGAATCAGGCGTCGTCGTGTGATTGACGATGAAGTCGGGATAGTCGCGAAAGCGGCGCGTGCCGTCGGCCGCCGTGAAAGCAGGAAATTTGAGGCGCGAAGCCAGCTCGATCAGCACCTCCTGAAACGGCTTGCACTCGCCCGTTGGCGGCACGACCGGCACACGCACGGAATCCACCGGACCGTCGAATTCGGAAATCGGCCGGTCGAGCATCGACATGGCATCGTGCCGCTCGAGATAAGTCGTGTCCGGCAGGATCAGATCGGCGAACGCCGTCATCTCCGACTGGAACGCATCGCACACAACGAGAAACGGAATCTTGTACTCGCCGTTCGCATGCTTGTCGACGAGCATTTCGCGCACCTTCACCGTATTCATCGACGAATTCCAGGCCATGTTGGCCATGAAAATCAGCAGCGTGTCGATGGGATAGGGGTCGCCGCGCCAGGCATTGGTGATCACGCTATGCATCAGGCCGTGCACGGCGAGCGGATATTCCCAGGAGAAGGCTTTGTCGATCCGAACCGGACCGCCGTTTTCGTCGATGAACAGATCTTCAGGCGCGGCCGGCCAGCCGAGCGGCCCGGTTGCGAGCGGCGTGTTCGGCTTGACGGCGTCGGGGCTGTTTGGCGGTTTAGCCGACGGCGGCACCGCGCGGGGAAACGGCGATTTATGACGAAAGCCGCCGGGGCAGTCGATCGTGCCCAGCAGCGACATCAGCACCGCAAGCGCGCGGATCGACTGGAAACCGTTGGAATGGGCGGCCAGCCCGCGCATCGCGTGAAAAGCGACCGGGTTGCCGGTGACGGTCTCATGCGTCTCGCCCCACGCATCGGTCCAGCGGATCGGCAGCGTGATCCGGTGATCGCGGCTGGTCTGGATCATTTCACCGGCGAGGCGGCGAATCGTATCCGCCGCAATACCGGTAATGCCGGCGGCCCACTCAGGCGTGCAGTCGGCCACGCGCTCGCGCAGCAACGCGAACGATGGCGTGACCGGCGTGCCGTCGTCGAGCGTATAGCGTCCGTCGAGTGCGGGCGTTACGCCGGGGGCATGATGCGGTACGGCGCGTGCGGCCGTGGCGTCCCACCAGAGATGATTTTGCGGAAAGAGCGGATTGCCGACAGGCCGGTCCGGACCGCGCACGAAAAGGCCGAAGTTTTCGCTGGCTTCGTCCAGATCGACGAGTTCCGCCGCGTTCGTATAGCGCTGCACGAACTCGTGATCCCAGGCATCGGCCGCGATCAGTTCGTGCAGAAACGCCATGAATAGCGCGCCGTCGGTGCCCGGCTTGATGGGCACCCATTCGTCCGCAATCGCGGCGTAACCGGTGCGAATCGGATTGATCGCAATGAAGCGTCCACCCGCGCGCTTGAATTTGGAAATAGCGATCTTGAGCGGATTCGAATGATGATCTTCCGCCGTGCCGATCATGAAGAAGAGTTTGGCGCTGTCCAGATCCGGGCCGCCAAATTCCCAGAATGAGCCGCCGATCGTATAGATCATGCCCGCCGCCATGTTGGCCGAGCAGAAGCCGCCATGCGCCGCGTAATTAGGCGTGCCGAACTGTTTGGCGAAAAGGCCGGTAAGCGCCTGCATCTGGTCGCGCCCCGTGAAAAGCGCGAATTTCTTCGGATCGGTGGCGCGAATCGTGGCAAGACGCTTTTCGAGCACGTCGAACGCGACCTCCCACGACACCGGCTCGAACTGCGCGCTGCCCCGCTCCGCGCCCGCCTTGCGCATCAACGGCTGGGTCAGACGCGCAGGCGAGTACTGCTTCATGATGCCCGAGGCGCCCTTCGCACAGATCACGCCCTGGTTCAGCGGATGCTCTGGGTTCCCGTCGATATAACGCACCTCGCCTTCACGCAGATGCACGCGAATGCCGCAGCGGCAGGCGCACATGTAGCAGGTGGTCGTCTTGATCTCGAGCCGTTCGTCCTGCGTGCGGGCGTGGTGTTCCATGCGGGATCTCCGTCGCGGCTCCGGCTGTGTCGAAGCGATGTGGGTTCAATATCGACCATCCTATGCGCCGTGAGTCCACAAGGGAAATCGCGATTTATGACAGAAACTATCCGCTGAACTGATGATTTCAGTTTGCCTTCAAATTTCAGAGCGGCGTCAACACCGCCTCGCCCGCAAAATGGCGCCGGGCGTTGCCCAGAAAATTGTCAACGGAGGCGGTAATTGCCTCCGGCGAGCGGCCGCCCACATGCGGCGTCAAAACCACGTTGCGCAGCGTCAGCAAGGCTTCAGGCGGATCCGGCTCGCCCTCGTAGACGTCGAGGCCCGCACCGGCGATCGTGCCGGCAGCGAGCGCTTCGGCCAACGCGGCTGTGTCCACCACACTGCCGCGAGAGACATTGATCACGAAACCGTCCGGCCCGAGTGCGTCCAGGACCGCCTTGCCGATCAGATGACGCGTACCGGCGCCGCCGGGCGTCGCCACCACCAGGAAATCGCACCACTGCGCGAGACCCTGCAAACTGTCGAAATAGCGTAGCGCCGAGCCTTCCCGCGGCTTGCGGTTGTGATAACCGATGTCCATATCGAACCCGGCGCCACGCCGCGCGACTTTCTCGCCGATATTGCCGAGCCCAACAATGCCAAGCCGCTTGCCGGAAACGTTCGGGCGCATTGGCAACATGTCGCGCAAGACGCCCTCGCGGGTGGCCTGGTCGAGTTGCGGCACGTCGCGCACCGCCGCGAGCAGTAAGGCGAACGCATGATCCGCCACGCAATGGTCGTTGGTGCCTGCGCCATTGGCGAGCACGATGCCACGTGAGCGGGCGTGGTCGATGGCCAGGTTTTCATAGCCCGCGCCGAGTGCGCTGACAAACTCGAGCTGCGGCATCTGGTCGATTTCAGCGGCCATCAGCCCGTTCGTGCCGTTGGTCAGCACGGCGCGGATCGTCTCGCCATGTTCGGCAATCGCGGCGGTCCGCTGGGTGACATCGGGTGCATAGACGACGTCGAAAGCAGCCTCGACCTTGGCGCGGCTTGCGTCGTTCAAGGAGATCAGAACCAGCAGGGATGGCTTCATAGCGAGTGTTTTTTCTTGGGGCGGTGACGGATGGGAGACACGACGAGTCAGTGTAACAAGCCTCCCGCTGCCCCGCTGGTCACCGGTCACAAGCTGTCAGACGTGCCCACAAATGCTCGCAAGCAGGCGTGCCCTGCTGCGGCCCGCGGCCGTCCATACGCCTAAAGTCGATTCGAACCATGCCGTTATCTTATTGAATGGACCGGACGCAAACAGGCCCCGTCACGCGTCTTTCTTCCTCGCCAAACCCAAGCCGTCTTAGAATAGCCGGAACTCCGACCACGGGAATCTCATGCAGGACAGCCTCCCGCGCGGCTCAGCGCCCGCCAACCATGCCCCGCTGGAAGTCCTCCGCCCCGAAGGAAGTCCCCTTGGGGGATTGCGGGACGATTCCGAAATGTTCGAACTGGCGCCCGTCTCGCTCTGGCTTGAAGACTTCAGCGGCGTGCGCACGCTATTCGACGCATGGCGGGAACAAGGTGTGACGGATCTGCGCGCCCATTTCGCTGGGAATCCGAGCCTCGTCGCCGACTGCGCGCACAGCATCCGCGTCATCAAGGTGAATCAGAAGACGCTGACGCAATTCGAGGCCGCCGATTTCGACGCGCTCACGGGCAATCTCGCCTCGGTGTTCCGCGACGACATGCTCAAGACGCACCTCGAAGAGCTATGCCAATTGTGGGCCGGACAAGCCCAGTTCACCAGCCAGACGGTCAACTACACGCTCGGTGGACGCCGGCTCGACGTGCTGCTCAAGGGCGCCGTACTGCCCGGCCATGAAGCACGCTGGGACCGCGTGCTCGTCTCCGTCGAAGACATCACCGAACTGGAAGGCGCGCGGCATCGCATGACGCTGGCCGAACAGTATGTGCGCGGCCTGTTTGAATATTCACCGGTGTCCTTGTGGGTGGAAGATTTCAGCGCGGTCAGGCGTTTGCTCGACGACGCGCGTGCGGCCGGCATCAGCGATTTTCGCGTGTTCACCGACGTGCATCCCGAGTTTGTCGAGCGCTGCATGCAGGAAATTCACGTGCTCGACGTGAACCAGCACACGCTGGACATGTTCGCGGCGAAAGATAAGAGAACGCTGCTGGCGCGACTGCCCGACGTGTTCCGTGACGACATGCGAGCGCATTTCCGCGAGCAGTTGATCGATCTATGGGACGGCAAGCTATTCCAGCAACGCGAAGTGCTCAACTATTCGCTCGACGGCAGCGAGGTGCACGTGCACCTGCAGTTCTCAGTCCTGCCCGGCCACGAACGCAATTGGGATCTGGTGCTGGTGGCCCTCACCGACATCACGGCGCGCAAGAAGGCCGAAGCTTACCTGGAGTTCCTGGGCAAGCATGACGTGCTGACCAAGCTGCGCAACCGCTCGTTCTATGTCGACGAACTGAACCGGCTGGAGCGCAAGGGTCCGTGGCCGGTGACGATCATCATGGCCGATCTGAATGGCCTGAAACGCGTGAACGACCAGCTCGGCCACGCGGCCGGCGACGCCTTGCTACGGCGGGCCGGCGAAGTCCTTGCCAAGGCGACGGATGCGCCTTTTCATGCGGCGCGCATTGGCGGCGACGAGTTCGCGATCCTGCTCCCAAACACCGACGAGCGAGGCGGCGCCGCGATGGTCGATGCGATCCGCCAGTTGGTCGATCTGAACAACCAGTTTTATCCGGGCTCGCTGCTGAGTCTTTCGATGGGTGCGGCGACGTGCCAGCGCGGCGACCGGCTTGAAGCCGGCGTGCAACGCGCCGATCTGCTGATGTATGAGGAAAAGCACGCGCACTATGCGAACCGTCCGGCTGCGGACGCGCCGGGCGAGTGACGCCCGGGCGTCTCGCGCGCTGGACGAATGCCGCCCGGTCAACGTCCGCTATACTCGCCGGCCCTGAAGTTATCCGCGCCGAGCCGCGGTCTGGAAAAAAATGATGTCGACGATTCCCGCCTGCCCACAATGCGCGATGGAAAACACTTACCCGGACGGCGAAAATTACGTCTGCCCGGATTGCGCTCACGAGTGGCCAATGACCGCTGCCGCGAGCGCTGACGAATCCGACGATCGTGTCGTCAAGGACGCCAACGGCAACCCGCTGGCCGACGGCGACGCCGTGGTGCTGATCAAGGACCTGAAAGTGAAAGGCTCGTCGATTACGCTGAAAATGGGCACCAAGGTCAAAAGCATTCGCCTCGTCGGCGGCGATCACGAAGTGGACTGCAAGATGGAGGCAGGCAACTTCATGCTGAAGGCCGAGTATCTGAAGAAGGTTTGATGCATCTGGCCCGGCTTGGGCCCGCCTGCAGCGCAAACGAGGAGCGATACTAATGTTTTCCCACGTATTCGTCGGCATTACGGATTTCGCGCGCGCATTCGGCTTTTATAGCGTGCTGATGGACACGTTAGGGCTGCGGCTCAAGTTCCGCGACAACGATGCGTGCTGGGCTGGCTGGATGACCGCAGACGCGCCACGGCCGCTGTTCGTGATCAGCAAGCCCCACGACGGTCGTCCTGCCACCGTAGGCAACGGCCAGATGTTGGCCCTCCTTGCCCCGGACCGCGCCACAGTCGATCGCGCGCATGCTGCGGCGCTCGCCCACGGCGGCGCCTGCGAAGGTCCGCCGGGTTTGCGTCCGCACTATCACGCGGACTACTACGGCGCGTACTTTCGCGATCCCGACGGCAATAAACTCTGTGTGTGCTGCCATACGCCGGAGACGACCTTAGCCAGGCAAACAGCCGGTTAAGTGCCCGGAAAGCGCAATTCGAAGCGCACCACGCCCGGCACCGGACACACCACGCGCGCCGTGCCACCGTGCAGATGCATGATCGCCTTGACGATCGCGAGCCCCAGTCCGCTTGATTCGGTGAATTCGCTGCGTGCGGCATCTCCACGGTAGAAGCGATCGAACAGACGGTCCAGTTGCTCGCCAGGAATCGGCGCGCCGTCGTTTTCCACCATCACGGTCGCGCCCTGTTCGTCCTGTGTGCCGCGCAACCGCACGACCGTACCGCCCGCGCCGTATCGCACCGCATTGACGACGAGATTATTGATCGCCCGCCGGCACAGCATTGGATTGACCGACGCCACGCCTTGAGCCTCGACGATAAAGCGCATGCCGCGTTCGTCGGCGGGGCCTTCGAAATAATCGGCGATCCTGACGAGTTCGTCGCGCAGATCGACCGGCTCACGGTCGATGGACAGCGCCGCATGATCCGCATGCGCGAGAAACAGAATGTTCTCCGCGATGTGGCTCAAACGGCTCAGTTCCTCGAGATTCGATTCGAGCAGTTGCTGATATTCATCGGTATCGCGCGGTTTGGCGAGCGTCACCTGGGTCTGGCCGATCAAGGCGCCCACCGGTGTGCGAATTTCATGCGCCAGATCAGCGGAAAACTGCGAGAGGCGCTGATAGCCATCGGCAAGACGGTCGAGCATGGCGTTGAACGCGTCCGTAAGCTGGCGCAATTCGACCGGCGCCGCCTCGCTGTCGAGCCGTACCGACAAACTCGCCGGACTGATCTGCGCCGCCCGGGTGGCGATCTCGCGCACTGGCCGCAATGCGCGGCGCAGCACGTAGTAGGCGAGCAACGTAGCCGCGAGCATACCGATCAGCGTGGCCAGCACGATGCGATTACGGTACGCGGCGAGCATCCGCACTTCCTGTGTCATCGGATGCGCGGCAATCACCTCGACCTCGCTACCGTCCTCGCGCGCTTTGACGGTGGCGATCGCCCAATGAACCGGCACACCGTCCGGCAGCATGGTCTGGCGAATGTCCGAGAGTGTCGGCAAGCGGTCCTCTGTCCCGGTCTGCAGGGCAGGCACCGCGACGTTGCCAGGATTCACGTCGATGAACGGCGCTTCGCCCGGACGGCGAAACAGCAGCACGTCTTCCTCCGCGCCGAGCATGCTCTCGAACAGCAAAGGCCGGTTCTTCAATTCGCTGACCGAGTAGAGATCGCGCACGATGCGGCTGAAATGCTCGACACGGCCGGTGAGCACCAGGTCCGCGCGGCGTTGCAACGACAACTCGGCGGAATGATAGAAATACGCGCCCAGCGTGCCGATCACCACGCACGCAATCGAGGCGAACAGCACCGTGGTGCGGGCCGTCAACGAACGTTCGGTCCACAGCTTCACGAGCCGTCGCCGAACGTATAGCCGATGCTGCGCACCGTATGAATCAGCTTCTTTTCAAATGGATGATCGACCTTGGCGCGCAGGCGTTTGACGGCCACGTCCACCACGTTGGTGTCGCTGTCGAAGTTCATGTCCCACACTTCCGAGGCGATCTGCGTGCGCGACAGCGCTTCGCCCTGCCGGCGCACCAGCAGGTGCAGCAGCATGAATTCCTTGTTGGTCAACGGAATCTCGACACCCTCGCGCGTGACCTTGCGGCGCAGGACGTCGAGTTTGAGGTCGGCAATCTCGAACACATCGCTCTCGCGGATCACGCCACGACGCAGCAGCGTGCGGATACGCAGCACCAGCTCGGTGAAGGAGAACGGTTTGACGAGGTAATCGTCGGCGCCGAGTTCGAGGCCGCGGATGCGGTCGCTGACGTGATCGCGCGCGGTCAGAAAAATCACCGGCAGATCACGCCGCGCGCGCAGCGCACGCATGATTTCCCAACCGTCGATGCCCGGCAGCATCACATCCAGCACCACGAGGTCATACGCGTGTTCGAGCGCCATGTGCAGGCCATCCGTGCCGGTGCGCGCGAGATCGACCGCATAGCCGCTCTCGCGCAGCCCCTTCTTCAGGTAGTCGCCGGTTTTCGGGTCGTCTTCAATGACGAGGATGCTCATGGTGCCTGGGGTTCCAATCCCGCGCCGCTTCGGGCGTGGGTCATGGATGGGGACGTGGATATGTCGGTCATTCTACGTGGCCTCGCTGCGCCGTTCATGACGTTTTTGTCATCCGTCTGTCACTCGCCGGAGCCGCTCGCACGCCTAATCTGCCCCTATCCTTCACCCACCCAGAGCAGACTCATGAAGATTGTTTCCGCTAATGCGATACGCACCTTCGTCACCCCCGCGCTCGTCGCCGCGTCATTATTTGCCGCAGGATCCGCCGTGCAAGCCCAAACCGCCGCGCCCACCGGCGTGCGCGGCACCGTGACCTCGCTCTCGGGCGATCTGCTCAAGGTCCACACGCGCGACGGCAAAGACGTCGACGTAAAGCTCAGCAAGGACACGCCGATTCGCGGTGTCACGATCGCCAACGTCAACGACATCAAGCCGGACAGCTATGTCGGCACGGCTGCGATCCCGCAGGCCGACGGCACGCTGAAAGCGCTCGAAGTACACGTGTTCCCCGCCAGCATGCGTGGCTCGGGCGAAGGCCATCGTCCCTGGGATCTGGGCTCGAACAGCACGATGACCAACGGCACGGTCGGCTCGCTCGTGGTCAGCAACGGCCGCACGATTACCGTCAAGTACAAGGACGGCGAGAAGAAGATCGTGATTCCGCAAGACGTGCCTATCGTCGCCCTGGAAGCGGGTGACCGTTCACTGCTGGTGCCGGGTGCGAAGGTCGTGCTGTTCGCCCACAAGGAAGCCGACGGCTCGATGGCGGCGAACTTTATCTCGGCAGGCGAGCATGGTGTAACGCCACCGATGTAATACGGCGTTTTTTCAGCTGTTCGAACAGCCGCGTGCCTCGATGACGCGGCTTTCAGATTTTCTTTGGTTCAACTCCGCTCACCATGCCCGAACCGCAAGCGCGCTTCATCGTCCACCCACTCGTCGTACGAATCACGCACTGGATCAACGCGTTTGCGATGGTCTGCATGGTGATGAGCGGCTGGGCGATCTATAACGCGTCGCCCTTCTTTCCGTTCAGGTTTCCGCTGTGGGCGACCGTCGGCGGCTGGCTGGGCGGCTCTATTGCATGGCATTTCGCGGCGATGTGGCTGCTGTGCGCGAACGGCCTGCTGTATCTGGCGTATGGCATCGGGCGTGGGCATTTTCGTCGCAAGCTATTGCCAGTCTCTCCGCGCGACGTCGTACACGATGCCAGATTAGCCATGCAGTTCAAGCTGCCGCACGATAACGGCAAATACAACGCAGTGCAGCGCGCGCTCTATCTCTTCGTCTTGCTCCTTGGAGTGCTGCTGGTCGCGTCGGGGCTATCGATCTGGAAGCCGGTGCAACTTTCGTGGCTTACCGCGCTATTCGGCGGCTTCGATTTCGCGCGCCGCGTGCATTTTGTCGCAATGGCCGGCGTGGTGGGGTTTGTCGTCGTGCATCTGGCGTTGGTGCTACTGGTGCCGCGCACGCTGCTGCCCATGTTGACCGGCCGCGCCCGGCACGCCACGCACGAAAGGAGCGAGGCATGAGCGATTCAGAACGCAAGGACTCGCGCGGCACGCGCATTGTCCTCGCCGACCATAAACCGCAAATCGAACGCCTGCAGCGGCGCCTGTTCCTGCGCTCATCGCTTTCGATCGGCGCGTTGGCGATGCTCTCAGGTTGCAACATGCAGGACGGCGATTCGGTCGACAAGGTGTTGTGGGCCATGTCGCGCTGGAACGATCGTGTGCAGGGCTGGCTGTTCGATCGCAACAAGCTCGCGCCGACCTATGCGGCGAGCGAGATCACCGACCCGTTCCCGTTCAACGCGTTCTATCCGGAGTTCGACGCGCCGGATATCGACGGTTCGACGTATCAACTGGAAGTGTCAGGTTTAGTATCGAACAAGCGCACGTGGAATCTCGATCAACTACGCGCCTTGCCGCAGGCTTCGCAGATTACGCGGCATATCTGCATCGAAGGGTGGAGCGCGATCGGGCAATGGCGAGGCGTACCGTTCCGGACGTTCCTCGAGCGCATCGGCGCCGATCTGAACGCACGCTATGTCGGCTTCAAATGCGCGGACCGTTATTACTCGAGCCTCGACATGGCGACGGCCTTGCATCCGCAAACTCAATTGACGCTCGACTTCCGCGACGCGCCCCTGCCGGCTAAATACGGCTACCCGCTGAAGCTGCGTGTGCCGACCAAACTCGGCTTCAAGAATCCGAAGCACATCGCGGCGATCTTCGTGACCAACACGAACCCCGGCGGCTATTGGGAAGACCAGGGATACAACTGGTTTAGCGGTCTATAACGCCTCCAGCAAACGCACTCATACCGCGGTCACATAACGCGCTGCCGGCTTGACCACGCGCGGCGGCGGTGCGTCGTACGCGGCGCGCATCCGCTTGACTTCATCGACCGGGCTCAGGCCGAACAGGCGCTTGAACTCGCGGCTGAATTGCGACGCGCTTTCGTAGCCGACGCGTGCCGCGGCCGCGCCTGCGTTCAAACCATCCTGCACCATCAACAAGCGCGCGTGATGCAAACGCGTGGTCTTCACGTATTGCATCGGCGAGGTCGACGTCACGGCCTTGAATTGCGCATGAAAAACGGCGAGACTCATGCCCGCTTCGGAGGCGAGCGTATCGACGTCGAGTTGCCCGTGGTAGTCGGCATGGATGCGCCGTAGCGCTTTGGCGATGCGGCCGAAATGATTCTGATGCGTGAGCGCCGCGCGAATCGCATCGCCCTGCTCGCCCGTCAACACGCGATAGCAGATTTCGCGCACTACACCTGGCGCGAGAATGCGCGCGTCGAGCGGCGAGGCTAACGCTTCCAGCAAACGCTGCACGGCATTGCTCAGGGCGGGATCGAGCGGCGTCGAATAGATGCCTAGCGGCTCGTTGTGCGTGGCGCCTTGCGTTTCGTTCAGCGCCATCAGCAACTCGGCCACCATGGTCAAATCGACACGCACTGAGATGGCGAGGAACGGCTCTTCCAGGCTCGCCTCGGTTTCACATTCGAACGGCAGCGGCACCGACAGCACCAGATATTGCTGCGCGTCGTACTGGAACACCTGATCGCCGAGAAAACCGCGCTTGCGGCCCTGGCACACAATCACGATGCTCGGCTCGTACATCACGGGCATACGCGGCATCGGCTGGTTGGCCCGCATCAGGCTGACACCTTCCAGGCTCGAGCGCGTAAAGCCCGGATTGGGCGCGAGTGCGTCGAACAATTCGACCAGACGTTGCTGGGCAGCATCGGCCGGGCCGCGCTCGGCCGGGTTGTGCTCGGCCGGGTTGTGCTCGGCCGAGCGCGGCCCGGCCGATACGGGTTCAACAGAACGGGTTGACATGACGGTATAGTGACGCACAAGAGAATAATGCTTGAAATTTAGCATCAAACGGACTACTGCGCTCATCGCCAGGAGTTTTAGGCAAACCTTCAAGATATTCAGGTATTCCCCGATTCGCTCCCGGCTTCTACTATGGGAATCCTTCCGGATCATCTTTTTCCGCGCTGCGCCGGGCCTGGTTGCCAGTTCACCATTTCGGTGAATACGTCGACCACCGCCTGCGCCGTGATCCCGGTTCACAACAAGGTTTGACCGCATCGGCAACGCGCGTTGCCAATCGCCGGCGCCTTGTGACATCACCCTCTTTGCTGGAGCTATCCATGAGCACGACTTATGCCTATGCAGCGAACGACGCTACCACGCCGCTCGCCCCGTTCGAAATCCAGCGCCGCGAACTGCGCGCCCATGACGTGCAGATGGAAGTCCTGTTTTGCGGCGTGTGCCATTCCGATTTGCATCAGGCACGCAACGAATGGAAGAACACGGTTTTTCCGGTAGTGCCCGGCCACGAAATTGTCGGCCGCGTGACCGCAGTCGGTCCGGACGTAACGAAGTACAAGGCAGGCGACCTGGTGGGCGTGGGATGTCTGGTCGATTCGTGCCGTACGTGTGCGAGTTGCGAGGAAGGTCTCGAGCAGTATTGCGAAAACGGTTTTGTCGGCACGTATAACGGTGTGGACCGGGTTGACGGTCAGATCACCTACGGCGGTTATTCGACGCAACTGGTAGTAGACGAGGAATTCACCCTGCGGGTGCCGGAGAATCTCGACCCCGCGGGTGTGGCGCCGTTGCTGTGCGCGGGTATCACGACGTATTCGCCGCTGCGCACGTGGGGCGCCGGTCCTGGCAAGAAGGTCGGGATTGTCGGCCTTGGCGGCCTGGGGCACATGGGCGTGAAATTGGCCCGTGCAATGGGCGCGCACGTGGTGTTGTTTACGACGTCGCCGTCGAAGATTGAAGATGCCAAGCGACTTGGTGCGCATGAGGTTGTCATCTCGAAGAATGCTGAAGAGATGGGCGCGCATGCCAATAGCTTCGATTTCATTCTGAATACCGTTGCGGCTCAGCACGATTTGAATCCGTTTTTGAGTCTGCTGAAGCTCGATGGCACGATGACGCTGGTCGGTGCGCCGGAGCATGATCATCCGTCGCCGCAGGTGTTCAATCTGATTTTCAAGCGTCGCCGCCTGGCTGGGTCGTTGATTGGCGGGATCGCCGAGACGCAGGAGATGCTCGATTTTTGCGGCGAGCACGGGATTACTTCGGATATTGAAGTGATTCCTATGCAGGGGATTAATGAGGCTTATGAACGGATGCTTAAGAGTGATGTTAAGTATCGGTTTGTTGTTGATCTGGATTCCATGCGGAAGTAATTGGTTTTTTTGCCTGTGAGGCGCCAGGTGGGGTTTTTGGTGCCTTGCAGGCGGGGCTTTTCTGGTTTGACTGGTTGACTCCGTGGCGCTTTCTTGTTTGCTTGCCTACGGCGTTGGCCTTTGCTTGATTTGGTTGCCTGCGCGGCGCTTGTCTGTGTTTTTATGGTGTTGGCCTTTCCTTGTTTTCTTATTGGTGTATTAGCGTCGCCCCTGTGCGGGGCAGGCACCTACTTTTCTTTGCCTGCTGCAAAGAAAAGTAGGCAAAAGAAAGCAGCTCACACCGCCAGCTCATAAGTGGATCCCCCGCACAGTTGCGGTAGTGGTGCATCTGGAATCTGTGCTCTCGCACATTCGGCGTGAGTGACAAAGCAATCATGCTTCCCGCCTCGCACTACGTGCTCGCCGGAAGGGTTCATCGTGCAAACCCATGGCTCCGTTCAGGTGTGGTGCGGCCATCGGCTCCGCCTCGGCGAAATGCCAATGGGCTCAGTGTTTTGGATCGCCATTTTAGCTTCTTGATTCGATAGCATTGAACCGCTCCTTCGACGCAAAACATAGCTCGCAGCATACAAAATGCGGCTGAACTCTGAAACGGCAACCTGCCTTTTGAAGTGTCGAGAATATCAAGTACGACAGGAAATCTGATGAAATGCCACAGGCGTCGAGTACAGCGGGCAGCTTTATGAAGTGCTGCTGAGCGTAAAAACGGCGGGCGCCTTAATGAAGTACCGCTGAGTGCAAAACGGTGGACGCCTAAATGAAGTACCACAGAGCGTAAAAACGGCAGGCGCGTTAATGAAGTACCGCGTCGGCGCGCGCAGCGCCGCCGGAAGTATGACGGCCTTGTCACCAGGGCGGAATGTGCGAGAGCACGGATTCCAGATGCACCACTATCGCGACTGTGCGAGGGACCCGCTTACGAGCTAGCGGTGTGAGCTGCTTTCTTTTGCCTACTTTTCTTTGCAGCAGGCAAAGAAAAGTAGGTGCCTGCCCCGCACAGGGGCGACGCTAATAATCCAATATCAATTCAAGGAAAGGCCAACACTATAGGCAACCAGACAAGAAAGCGCCGCACAAGCAAACGAGCCCCAAAAAACGCCAACACCGCAGGCAAACAAACCCAAGCGTGAGCAATACAAAAAAAACCACCACAGACAAACAAAAAACAACGCCGCCGCCAAAGGCAAAAAGACCAACCCTAATTTCACTAACTGGAGTTTGAATCGTGATTGACAGAATAACTGCAATGCGGACATTCATCCGAATCGTGGACACCAACAGCTTCACCCGCGCAGCGGAATCACTCAACATCCCCCGCGCGACAGCGACAACAATCGTCCAGAATCTGGAAGCCCTGCTCGGCACCGCCCTCCTAACCCGCACGACACGGCGCCTAAGCATCACCCCGGAAGGCGCAGCCTACTACGAACGCTGCGCGCAAATACTCGCCGACATCGACGAAATGGAAGCCAGTCTCCGTCATTCAACGGATAACCTGACCGGCCGCCTGCGTATTGAAATGCCCGGTGCAGTAGCGAGCACCATCGTCTTGCCGGCACTTGACGATTTCCACGCCCGCTACCCGAATCTCGATCTGGCCATCGGCATCAGCAACCGGACAGTCGACATGATCTCGGAAGCGATCGACTGCAGTATCCAGCTAGGCGAGTTGCCAGACTCGAATCTGGTTGCGCGGCAACTGGGCACTCTCGAGCACGTAACATGCGCAAGCCCGGCCTACCTGGGCCGCCACGGCACGCCCGCCGACCTCGACGATCTGCGCGGACACGTCGCCGTCAATTGCATGTCGCCGCATAACGGCCGCGAAGTCGATTTCGACTTCGAAGTGGACGGCGAAGCGCAAAACATCAAGGTAAAAGGCTTCGTCAAAGTCAGCGACGAGCAGGCTTATCTCACCTGCGGATTGCAAGGCCTGGGGCTGATTCAACCGGCGCGGATCGCCGCACAGCCCTACCTCGATTCAGGACTGCTGCGTGAAGTACTGCCGCAATGGAAACCCGTGCCGATGGCGGTCTCGGTCGCATATGTGAAAAACCGCCGGGTGTCGCCACGCGTGCGCGCCTTTGTCGACTGGCT
The DNA here is from genome assembly GCF_046026855.1 of Paraburkholderia sediminicola. GTDB lineage: Bacteria > Pseudomonadota > Gammaproteobacteria > Burkholderiales > Burkholderiaceae > Paraburkholderia > Paraburkholderia sediminicola_A. The sequence continues at coordinate 139,811 of NZ_JAQQET010000013.1, forward strand.
CGCGGAATTGTTCGAGCAAACCGAACACGTCGACCAGGACCTGTCGCGAGTCCGTCAGTTGTTGCGTGGCCTGCATCCCGCCTGAAGTGGGTTTCATGCAGGCTCGCAACACCACGGAGGCGTTAGTTCGGTAGTGTCACCGGCACCGGACGCGTCAGCAGATCAACGTAGAAATTGAAAAAGCCCGGATTGTCGAACCGTTTGACGACCGTCATCTTCTGTAAGCCCGCCGGCGGCGAACTGGTGTAACCGGTCGATTTGCCGTCATTGGCGCCAAAGCTCATATCCACGTCCACCCATTCATCCACCGTCTGCGTTGCAAACGAAGGGTGCATCAGATAGGCCAGCGTCAGCGTGTCCCAGATGTTCGTGGTGTAGTTCGGATTCGTTTCAAAGCCGTTCTTGCCATCGAAACCATAGCCATTCAGCGTCTTGAACAGTTGCGTGATGATGGTCTGTTTGCTCGGATCATGCGCAACACGGTCGTACAGCGTTTTGTCCATCTTCACGGTGTCGGTCACGTCGAGCGGAATTACCACCTGTTTGATCGGCAAACGCAACACGGCCTTCGCCGCTTCAGGATCGAACCACCAGTTGAATTCGGCTGTCGGCGTCGTGTTGCCAGGCACATCGATCGCACCGCCCATGTAGATGATCTGTTTGATCAGCGGCACGATCTCGGGATGCTGGCGCGTGGCGAGCGCGATGTTGGTCAGCGGGCCGATCGCGAGAATCGTCACCTCACCGGGATATTGCTTCACCGAATCGACGATGAAATCCACCGCGCTCCTGCTCTGCACCTTGGTGTGCGTGGCGAAACCGTCCGGCGGTGCAACGAGGTCGCTGTCCGACTTCGGTTCGGGCGTATTCCACGCGCCGAGATAGCCGTCGCCACCCGGGAATTGCTTCTGCTCGGCCTGAATGGTGGCGAAATCATGCGACAACGCATAATTGGCGCCCGCATATACGCCGATCTGTTTTTCAACGCCAAGACGCTCAACCGATTTCAATGCGTCCGATACGCCCTGCTTCAACCATTGATTACCGGAGACGACCGTAATACCCAATACTTTCAGCGAGCCTTGCGCCTGCAATTGCGTGGCCATTACGCCGAGCTGGCCGTCATCGCTCAGCGTGTTGTAGTCGCTGTCGATAATCACTTTGGGCGGGTTCGTCTGCGCATTGAGATCGCTGCCGCCGCACGCCGACAGGGCCGAGACAGCCACCACGCTTGCTACGCATGTCAATACCATGAAGAGCCTCTTCACCGATGTCTCCTTTTTATGCAGTCGTGCTGCTCGAATAAGGAGGCTCATCATAGACGTAAACCTAACGAAATAAAATCGTCAGGTTTAATGCGTAATTCATGGAATGATCTTTCTGCGCCGTAGATCGCCGAAAATGCCGATAAACATCGCCGCTGTATCGGTAAATTCATGAAAGCCGCAGCGCCGCGCTTTCGAGTCATCGCGAAACAGTTGCCCGACTTTTCCGGTGGAGCGGATGCGCGTCGAGTGACGCGCATCGCCAGCAACGAGGGCTGCCGCGTTACGAACGCCGCCGCGGCGTATTCTGCCCCACGGGTACGTTCAAACGCCGGTCACGCACCACCTGCCACGGCCGCAGCAGATACGCGAGCGAGGCAAAGCCACTCCAGATATGCACGAGGCGCGTGAACGGAAACACCAGAAACAGTGTCATGCCGAGGAACATGTGTGCCTTGAACACCCAGCTCGCTTCAGCGATGAGCGTGGCGGCACCGCCCTGGAATGTGACGATGTGCTGTGCCCAGCCGGCGAGCTTCATCATCATGCTGCCGTCCAGGTGCTGCGCCGACATCGGAATCGTGCCCAGACCCAACACCAGTTGCACCCACAGCAACACCAGCAGCACGATATCGCTGGTCTTCGAATGAGCGCGGATGCGCGGGTCGCCGAGCCGGCGGATCAGCAGCATGGTCACGCCGATAAACGCGAGCGTGCCCGCAACACCGCCCGACACCATCGCCACGACCTGCTTCACGCCGGCGCTGATAAACGATTCATAGACAACATGCGGCGTCAGCATGCCGAAGAAGTGGCCGAACATCAGGAACAGCACGCCGACGTGGAACAGATTGCTCCCCCAACGCAGCGTGCCGGTGCGCAGCATCTGCGACGAATCGCTTTTCCACGTGTACTGATCGCGGTCGTAGCGCAGCAGACTGCCGATCAGAAACACCGCCAGACAAATGTACGGATAGATGCCGAATAAGAGCGTATCGAGGTAATTCATACAATGGCTTCCTTGGACCGGCGTGGCGACGCAGCATCACGCCGAACGATCTGGATGGGCTGTACACGAGGCCCGGCATTCTGCCCGGCCACGGAACAGCCGTCGAAGACAGCGGGTTCGGCCCATTGCTCGTCGAGCGGAGCCTCGGCGGGAGCTTCCGGCACGGTCTCGGGCTGTTGCACCGGTTCGCCCGCGAGATCGAGCGCGGCGGCAACGGCTGCCGCATAGGGGCTCTGCTGACGCGCCAGCGCAGCATGAATCGACTGCAGCAGATGCGCCATTTCCGCGAGGAATTCACGCGCGACGCCATAAGGCTGCGTCGACGCAAACTCCAGCACCACCGGCAAGTAGTCGGGCAACTCGCCGGGCGTGAGCAACAACCCCTCCTGCGCATAGGTTTGCTGAAGATCGATCATTGCCGGGCCGCGATCACGCGAATCGCCATGCACGTGCTCGAACAGATGGAGCGACGTGCGGCGGCCTCGGTCGAATGTGTCGAGATAGCGCGCCTCCGCTTCGAGCGGCTCGCTTTGTTGCAAGTCGGCGGTAAGCGCAAAGACCGCATCGCGACGCTCAGCCGACAGCACCGTGTCGCGCGACAAAACAATGGTCAGCTCGGGCAGCAACGCACGCAACTGAGCATCCGGATAGCTCAGCAAAGCGGCAAGCACTCGTGCTGCCGCGCAGTGGGGTTCATAAATGGGCTTGTTGATCATCACTGCACCTCTCACACCTTTGCCTTGATCGGAATCGTGCGTCTCTTCTTACCGCCGAACAGACTCGTTTCGCTTGCGCCATCCGAGCAACCGTTGCCGAACGAAAAACCGCAGCCGCCCTTCAGGTCGTACAGGTTCTCCGCATATTCGCGGTGTGCGCCCGGCACCACGAAGCGGTCTTCATAGCTTGCGAGTGCCATCACGCGGTACATGTCCTCCACTTCATGCTGACTCAAACCCACTTGCGCGAGCACTGCCGCATTTTCACGGCCGTCCACGTGCTTTTCACGCTGATAGGTGCGCATTGCCCGCATCCGTTCGAGCGCGCGAATCACCGGCGCTTCGTCGCCGGCAGTGAGCAGATTCGCCAGATATTTGACGGGGATACGTAACTGCGTGACGTCAGGGATTTCGCCATTCAAGCTCATATGCCCTGCGCTTGCCGCTGCGGTGATCGGCGAAAGCGGCGGCACGTACCACACCATCGGCAGCGTGCGGTACTCCGGGTGCAACGGCAAGGCAACGCGCCATTCCATCGCCATCTTGTACACAGGACTCTGCTTCGCCGCATCGAGCCATGTTTGCGGCACGCCGTCGGCACGGGCCTGCTCGATCACCTTCGGGTCGTTCGGATCCAGGAACACATTGAGCTGCGCCTGATACAGATCGGTCTCACGTTCAACGGATGCGGCTTCCTCGATACGATCCGCGTCGTACAGCAGCACGCCCAGATAGCGAATCCGGCCCACGCAGGTTTCCGAACACACGGTCGGCTGACCGCTTTCGATACGCGGGTAACAGAAAATGCACTTCTCCGCCTTTCCGGCCTGCCAGTTGTAGTAAATCTTTTTATACGGGCAGCCTGAGACGCACATGCGCCAGCCGCGGCACTTGTCCTGATCGATCAGCACGATGCCGTCTTCCTCGCGCTTGTAAATCGAGCCCGATGGACAACTCGCGACACAGGCCGGATTCAGGCAGTGCTCGCAAAGCCGCGGCAAGTACATCATGAAGGTGTTTTCGAACTGACCGTAGATATCCTTTTGCACGTCGTCGAAATTCTTGTCCTTGCTGCGCTTTTCGAACTCGCCGCCCAGAATTTCTTCCCAGTTCGGGCCCCACTCGATCTTCTCCATCCGCTTGCCGGTCAGGAGGCTGCGTGGCCTTGCAACCGGCGGCGCCTTGCTTTCCGGCGCAGCCTGCAAATGCTCGTAGTCGAATGTGAACGGCTCGTAGTAGTCGTCGATCTGCGGCAGATTCGGATTCGCAAAAATGCGTGAGAGTACTTTCAGCCTGCTGCCCTGGCGTGGCTCGATCGAGCCATCCGCGTTACGCTTCCAGCCCCCGTTCCATTTGTCCTGGTTCTCCCATTGCTTCGGATAGCCGATGCCGGGCTTGGTCTCTACATTGTTGAACCATGCATATTCGACGCCTTCCCGATTGGTCCAGACGTTCTTGCACGTCACCGAACAGGTATGACAGCCGATGCACTTATCCAGATTGAGCACCATGCCGATCTGTGCGCGAATTTTCATTGCCGACCTCCGTTTGCTGCGAGGACCGGTTCGTTGTCGAGCCAGTCCACCTTCGCCATCTTGCGCACGAGGACGAATTCGTCGCGATTGGTGCCGATGGTTCCGTAGTAGTTAAAACCGTAGCTAAGCTGCGCATAGCCACCGATCATATGGGTGGGTTTGAGCACGATGCGTGTCACCGAGTTATGAATACCGCCGCGCGTGCCGGTGATTTCCGAGCCTGGCACGTTCACGATCTTTTCCTGCGCGTGATACATCATCACCATGCCGGGATTGACGCGCTGGCTGACCACCGCACGCGCCGCAATCGCACCGTTGATATTGAAGAGTTCGACCCAGTCGTTGTCTTCGATGCCCGCATTTTTCGCGTCGTCTTCGCTCAGCCAGATCACCGGACCGCCGCGGTTAAGCGTGAGCATGATCAGGTTGTCGGTATACGTGCTGTGAATGCCCCACTTCTGGTGCGGCGTAATGAAGTTCAGCGCGATTTCCTTATGGCCGTTCGGCTTGCGATCGTGCATGGGCGAGGCGGCCTTCAGATCGACCGGCGGCCGATAGCTGACGAGGCCTTCACCGAAGTCGCGCATCCACGGATGGTCCTGATAAAACTGCTGACGACCTGTCAGCGTGCGCCATGGAATCAGTTCGTGCACATTGGTGTAGCCGGCGTTGTACGACACCTTTTCGCTTTCCAGACCGCTCCACGTGGGCGACGAGATGATCTTGCGCGGTTGCGCCTGCACGTCGCGATAGCGGATTTTCTCGTCCTCTCGATGCATTGCCAGATGGGTATGCTCACGACCAGTGATTTTCGACAAGGCGTCCCACGCTTTTACCGCGACGTGACCGTTGGTTTCAGGCGCGAGCATCAACAGCACTTCGCAGGCGTCGATATCGCTGTCGATCTTCACCATGCCCTGCGTCGCGCCTGCGTCGCGCACCGTGCCGTTCAGTTCGGCCAGTTGCCCGACTTCGGTCTGGGTGTTCCATGCAATACCCTTGCCGCCGTTGCCGACCTTATCCATCAGCGGCCCCAACGCCGTGAAGCGCCGGTACACATTCGGATAGTCTCGCTCGACCACATTGACTTGCGGTGCGGTCCTGCCGGGAATCAATTCGCACTCGCCGCGCTTCCAGTCACGCACATCGTAGGGTTGCGCCAGTTCGGCCGCAGTGTCATGCATCAACGGCGTCAGCACCACTTCCTTCTCGACGCCCAGATGGCCAACACAGACTTCGCTGAACTTTTTCGCGAAACCTTTGTAGATATCCCAGTCGCTGCGTGCCTGCCACGCCGGATCGACCGCGCTCGAGAGCGGATGGATGAACGGGTGCATATCGCTCGTGTTCAGGTCGTTCTTCTCGTACCAGGTCGCCGTCGGCAATACGATGTCGGAATACAGACAGGTGGTGCTCATACGGAAGTCGAGCGTCACCAGCAGATCGAGTTTGCCTTCGGGCGCCTTGTCATGCCACGTCACTTCTTCCGGCCTGGCATCGTCGTCGCCGAGGTCGCGGCCTTGCACGCCGTGACTGGCGCCGAGCAGATGCTTGAGGAAATACTCGTGACCTTTACCCGATGAACCAAGCAGGTTCGAGCGCCACACGAACATGTTGCGCGGCCAGTTGTCCGGATGATCGGGGTCCTCACAACTCATTTTCAGGGAGCCGTCTTTCAGCGTGCGCGCGACGTAGTCCTTCGCATCGAGTCCGGCAGCTTGCGCGTCGGCGGCAACCTGCAAAGGATTGGTTTGCAACTGCGGTGCTGAAGGCAGCCATCCCATGCGCTCGGCGCGTACATTGAAATCGATCAGCGAGCCGCTGTATTGCTGTTTATCAGCGAGCGGCGACAAAATCTCGTCGACACCCAATTTTTCGTAGCGCCACTGATCGGTGTGCGCATAGAAGAAACTGGTCGAATTCATCTGCCGTGGCGGACGAATCCAGTCGAGTGCAAACGCCAGCGGGGTCCAGCCGGTTTGCGGCCGCAGCTTTTCCTGGCCCACGTAGTGCGCCCAGCCGCCTCCGCTTTGGCCGATACAGCCGCACAGCATCAGCATGTTGATCACACCGCGGTAGTTCATGTCGGCGTGATACCAATGGTTCATCGCCGCGCCGATGATCACCATCGACTTGCCGTGCGTCTTGTCGGCGTTCTCCGCAAATTCACGCGCGACGGTGATCACCTGCTCGCGCGAGACGCCCGTGATTTTTTCCTGCCATGCTGGCGTGTACGGCACGTCGTCGTTATAGTCCACGGCACCACCGAAGCCGCGGTCCACGCCATAGTTCGCGGCCATCAGATCGAATACGGTGGCAACCAGCACCTGACGCTCCTCGCCTGCCTTGCCCAACGAAATGCGTACTGCGGGCACTGAGCGCGCCAGGACATCGCCCTGCTTGCTGGCGGTGAAATGTGGCGTATCGATACCGCCGAAATACGGGAAGCCGACCGGCACGATTTCATGCTGCTGCGCGCCATCTTCCAGCACGGAGAGCTTGAGTTTCACCGCGTCGCCGTGGCGTGCTTCTTTCGCTTCGAGGTTCCAGCGGCCGGCGTCGGCTCGGCCGTCTGGCCCCCAACGGAAACCGATCGAACCGTGCGGCAAAACGACCTTGCCCTGCTCGTCGAAGGCCACCGTTTTCCAGTCGGGGTTGTTGTCCTGCCCGAGTTTGCCGTTGAAGTCGTCGGCGCGAACATAGCGATCCGGCACCATCATCTCGCGGCCATCCGGCAGCGTGTGCGGCTTCAGTTGCACGAGCAATGGGAGATCGGTGTAACGGCGTGCGTAGTCGTCGAAATACGCACTGCGTTTGTTGAAATAGAACTCGCGCAGAATCACATGACCCATCGCCATCGCAAGCGCCGCATCGGTACCCTGACGCGGATGCATCCATAGATCGGCGAGTTTCGCGACCTCTGAATAGTCCGGGGTGACCGCAACGGTCTTGGTGCCGCGATAACGCACCTCGGTAAAGAAATGCGCGTCGGGCGTGCGCGTTTGCGGCACATTCGAGCCCCACGCGATGATGTAACTCGAGTTGTACCAGTCCGCCGATTCCGGCACGTCCGTTTGCTCTCCCCACACTTGCGGGCTCGACGGCGGCAAATCGCAATACCAGTCGTAAAAACTCATGCAAACGCCGCCGATCAGGCTCAGATAGCGGCTGCCCGCTGCATAGCTGACCATCGACATCGCCGGAATCGGCGAGAAGCCGACGATGCGGTCGGGCCCATGCTTCTTGATCGTATAGACGTTGGCTGCGGCTACGATTTCGTTGATCTCGTTCCAGTCAGCCCGCACGAAACCACCCAAACCGCGCTGACTTTGGTAGTCGCGGCGCTGCGCGTCGTTCTCGACGATGCTGGCCCACGCGTCGACCGGGGTCGCAGCGACTGCGCGCGCGGCGCGCCAATGCTTGAGCAGGCGCGCGCGTACCAACGGGTACTTGACGCGATTCGCGCTATACAGATACCAGCTATAGCTTGCGCCGCGCGCGCAACCGCGCGGCTCATGATTCGGCAGATCGGCGCGCGTGCGCGGATAGTCAGTCTGCTGCGTCTCCCACGTGACAATTCCGCCCTTCACATGAATCTTCCATGAGCACGAACCCGTGCAATTCACGCCATGGGTCGAACGCACAATCTTGTCGTGCTGCCAACGCGCACGGTATGCGTCTTCCCACGTGCGATCTTCTCCCGTGGTCACGCCGTGATTTTTGGAAAAACGCTCCCGCGGCTGCGCGAAGTATTTCAGTCTGTCCAGAAAGTGGCTCATGATTCAATTCCTTTTTGAATGCTTTGCAATGCCGCGTTCAACACGGCATACCGGCGTGGCGCCGCGCGTAAAACCACCAGGTCAGTCCGACACACAACACGTAAAACGCGATGAAGCCGTACAGCGCCAGTTCAGGACCGCCGCTGGCGAGAATCGAACTGCCGTAGCTCTTCGGAATGAAGAAACCGCCGTACGCGCCGATCGCACCGGCAAAACCAATTGCGGCCGCGCCTTCTGTATTCCCTTCACGGTTCGCATGAGCGAGTGCTTCCTGGTCGTTGGACGGCACGCCATGCAGGCGCAGATTCAGAAAAATCACCGGAATCATGCGAAACGTGGAGCCGTTGCCGACACCTGTGCTAAAAAAAAGCAACATGAACATCGCGAAGAAGCCACCGAATGCGCCTGCTTGCGGGCCCCACGGAAATGCGGCGCTGCCGGTTTTCGGCAGGAAGTACAGGACACCCACCACCGCCAGCACCATCACAACGAAATTCCAGAACGTGACGCGCGCACCACCGAGCTTGTCGGCAAGCCAGCCGCCTACCGGACGGATCGCCGCGCCGACGAACGGTCCGACCCACGCATAAGTCAACGGGTTGATGTCAGGGAACTGGCTTTTGATGAGCAGCGGAAAACCGGCCGAGTAGCCGATGAACGAACCGAACGTACCGAGATACAACGTGCACATCAGCCAGTTGTGACGACTACGGAAGATGGTCGCTTGCGCGCCGAATGACGCCTTGGCAGTGGCCAGATCGTTCATGCCGAACCATGCGGTGAGCGCGGAAATCGCGATCCAGGGCACCCAGATGAACGCGGCGTTCTGCATCCACACCTGCGACGCATGACCGGCTTTCGTCATCAGTTGCGGCTCGCCGCCGAAGATGCCGAACACGCCGGCCGTGATCACCAGTGGCGACAAAAACTGCACCGCGGATACACCGAGATTGCCGAATCCGCCATTCACGCCTAGTGCCGAACCCTTGCGCTCCTTCGGAAAGAAGAAGCTGATATTGGCCATGCTCGAACTGAAATTGCCGCCGCCGAAGCCGCACAACAGCGCAAGCAACAGCATGGTCGGATAGCTCGTGGTGTTGTCCTGCACCGCGAAGCCGATACCGATCGCGGGAATCAGCAGGGACGCGGTAGAAAGTGCCGTCCAGCGGCGACCGCCGAAAATCGGCACCATGAACGAATAGAAAATGCGTAGCGTTGCGCCCGAGAGTGCCGGCGCTGCGGCCAACCAGAACAACTGATTGGTCGAATAGCGAAAACCGAGAGACGGCAAGGTAACCGCCACCACGCTCCACACCTGCCAGACCGCGAATGCCAGGAAAAGCGCGGGCACGGAGATCCACAGATTGAGTTTGGCGACGGATTCGCCCTCCTGCTGCCAGAAAGCCTTGTCCTCCGGCGTCCAGAGAGTCAGCGTGCGGCCGGCTCGCGCGCGTGCTGTCGAGATATTCATGATGGGGTTCCTGCTTGAGAAGAAGGCTGATTTGAAGCCTGCGTTGGGGCCTGCGTTGAGGCCTGACCTGATGCGATGCCGGCGGCGGCGGTTGCGCCTGGCCTCATCACATTGGTGCGGCGCACTTCGGTGAGATACATCCAGATCAGCGAGACCCACACGACGCCGTAAAGCAGCATGAAGGCGCTCGATCGAATGCCAGTTAGATCGACCAGCAGTCCGAACAGAATGGGCAGCGCGAAGCCGCCGAGGCCGCCCGCGAGTCCGACGATGCCGGAGATCGCCCCGATGTTGTGCGGGAATTCGTCGCCGATGTACTTGAAGGTGCTGGCCTTGCCGAACGCAAAGGCGATCCCCAGCACGAACATCAGCACCGTGAACCACACTACGTTGAGGCCGAGGTGGAAGACCTTGGGACCATCGACGGTGGCGATAGTGAAAACGGTTTGCGGATAGCTGAGCAGGAACAGACAGATCCAGCTCACCCACATCACCCACCACGTCACACAGTGCGCGCCATAGCGGTCCGAGAGCCAGCCGCCCACGGCACGCAGCACGCCGCCAGGCAGCGAGAAACACGCGGCGAGCAAAGCCGCAACACGAATGTCGAGCCCGTATTCGCCAACGTAGTACTGCACCATCCACAACGAGAGCCCGACATATCCTCCGAACACGATGCTGTAGTACTGGCAATACTTGAGTACGCGCGGATCCTTGAGCGCCTTGAGTTGATCGACAAAGCGTTGGTTGGTCGGCACGCGATGCGAGGGATCAGTGGCGGTAAAGAGCCAGAACAGCGCGACCGCGGCGAGCATGGCGACGGCATAGGTTTTAGCGACCATGCCCCAGCCGAAGGCGACGAGGATGGCCGGCGCGACGAACTTATTGACGGCCGCACCGGAATTGCCCGCGCCGAAGATGCCCATCGCAAAGCCGCGGCGTTCCTGCGGAAACCAGCGGGCCACATACGGCGTGCCGACCGAGAACGCGCCGCCTGCCAGGCCGACGAACAGGCCGATGACGAGGAACTGCCAATAAGTGGTGGCGTAGCTCATGAGCCAGATTGCCGGCACCGTGGCAAGCATCAGACAGGCCATGACGACTCGGCCACCATAGCGATCGGTCCAGATGCCGAGTGGCACACGCACGAGTGAGCCGGTCAGGACTGGCAACGCGGCCAGCATGCCAAACTCTGTTTCGTTCAGATGGAGAGATTGTCGAATCGGAATGCCGATCACGCCGAACATCATCCACACCATGAAGCACACGGTGAACGCGAAGGTGCTCGCGATCAGAACCGACCATGCCTTGGGTTGCGCTGCGGCGCTGCTGCCGGCCGCGGTCTTTGTCATGGGATTGACTCCTTGTTCCATGACTCTGACTTTGCCGTTTTGGGCGAGGCGTGAATATCCTTCTGATGGAGGTCAGGTTTGGTGCAGAAGGAGTAGGAGGATTCTTAGAGCGTAGTTCTTTGGGAGTATTGCTAATCTATTACGATTGAATTCACCGTCGCATAAACAGCGGCTTGCACTCTCGATCCCAACTTAAGTTTGCGCAAAATATGCTGGACGTGAATCTTGACGGTGGTCTCCGCGATCGCCAGCGCGCGAGCGATCTCCTTGTTGCTCGCGCCGCGAGCGATATGCGCGAGAATCTCCTGCTCCCGGGCCGATAGCGCGACGTCAGTCACAAGGTGTGCCTGGGCAGCATCGACCACGGCCGGTCGCACCGCCGCCATCTCAGCCGCGGCTCCCGTACTCGTCGAAAAATTATTCGCCGCTGCGGCGCGATATGCCGACACGAGCTTGCCCGTCATCTCGGGACTCACAACTGCCTCGTCACGCATTGTCCGCATAATCGACTCGGCAAGCATGTCTGCGTCGACAGTCTTCAACAGGTAGCCCTGCGCGCCACAGCGCAAGGCAGCACCCAGATCGCGTTCGTCCTCGCTCACGGTCAGCATCAGCACTCGAGCCTGTGGTGCGGCCTCGCGTAAATCCTTGAGCGCGTCGATCCCGCTTACGCCAGGCAGATGGTTGTCCAGCAGGATCAGATCGGGCTGCAAATCACTGGCACGCCGTTGCGCTTCGCCGGCATCGGCCGCTTCGCCAACCACCTGAAATCGTGCGTCTTCGCGCAGCAATGCAATCAGCCCGCGCCGGAACAACGTGTGGTCATCGACCACCAGCAAACGAATTGGAATCATCATCGACTACCTGTTTTGGGCTGGTGCCTAAGCGGCCTCAGCCCGATCTTCATGAACCGCTTCCGGCGCGCCGCGCTGGGATGGCGCCAACGTCAAGGTGACACACGTTCCCGCGCCAGCCACTGAGTCGACCACCACCGTCGCACCGATACGCGCCGCGCGCTCCCGCATGATGCGCATTCCCACGTGGGTCTCGCCGGGCTTGTGCTGTTGTATGTCAAACCCCTCGCCGTCGTCGCGAACCTCGAAACTCCATACCGGGCTTTGCTGCACTTCCAGCCAGACCTCACGCGCATGCGCATGTTTGCGCACGTTCGACAGCGCTTCCTGCAATACATGCAACACCTGCACCTGCACGTCCGCACCGAGCGGCAGACCGTGGCCTTCGATCGACAGGTTCGTGGCGAGTCCAGTCTGGTGCTCGAACTTGCGCAGCGTGGTGCGCAGCGCAGGTTCGATATCCTCGATGTTGCCGCGCGTGCGGAAATGCATCAGCAATTCGCGCACGTCGCCGGTGCTTTCGCGCACACCCGCATCCAGCTCATCGACGATACGCGCGACAGATGAATCGGCAGGGACCGGCAACGCGTCGCGCAGCAACTGCACCTGTATTTTTAGAAACGCCAGCGACTGCGCAATCGAATCATGCAGTTCGCTCGCGAGCAAAGCGCGTTCATCAGACACGGCCGTTTCCCGTTCTAGCGCACTCACACGCACATTCTCCATGGCGCCCGCCAGATGACTCGCGAGTGTGTCGAGCAGATCGCGATCCTGGGCAGACAACTGAATCGTCTCGCGAAAGAACAGGTCGATCTCGCCGAGCGTGCGCTGATGCAGAATCACAGGAACTGACACGAGCGTCGCGTAGCCGGCGCGCGCGCAATGTCCGAGCGTCGCCGCGCCGGGACCCGCGGTCAGCACTGGAATGACCCGTGCGCCAGGCACGCTCTGCGGATGACCGCACAGGCACCTGCGCGACGCGAGGCATTGCTCGTCTTCAACCATGAAGCGCGGCAGACTGTCTCCGGCCAGCAGCAGATAACGTTCGTTGCCCTCTCCCGACCAGCGGATCGCCACCGAATCGGCCCCGGCGATGCGGCGAATACGTTGCGCGAACCCCTGCGCAAGGGCATCCAGCGTATTGGCATCCGCAAGAAATGCGCTCACGTCATAGAGTGCGGCCAGACGCGCGCGCTCCGTCTCGAGGCTGGCGGTTTTTTCGCTAACCTTCTGTTCGAGACCGGCATAAAGCTGTTGCAGGTTCTGCGCCATCCGGTTGAAACCGCTGGACAGCTCACCGAATTCATCCTGCGTCGTCACTTCGACACGCGTGTCAAAGTCGCCGCGTTCGATCCGCGCGAGACCACCAGTAAGCCTGAAGACCGGTGCGAGTACGCTCAAATGGCCGACGTACAGCAACGCCAGCGCACTGCCGATCGCCAGCACGAGCAGCGCGAGCTGCAACGCGTTGAGGATCGAGGTCCAGCGCGCAAGTTGTGCTTCGATCGAACTGTCGAATGAATCGATCAGTAAAACAAACTGGTCGGCTTGCCGATCGATCTCGGCAGCGGGAGGGGGATTGGTACGGGTCCAGACCGGACGCAGTACCTGCCACTGCGATTGCACGCGGGCAAAGCGCTGGCGCGCCTCGTCATTCCATGGAACGAACAGCGGACGAGCTGGATCGCCCTGCTCAAGCAGCGTGAGACTGTCGTCGAATTGCCGTGCGAACGCATCGACCCGAGACGGGGTATCGCGCAGCATCAGCGCAACGCGGTAGGTTTGCATCCGCATGCGCCCGGCCTCGTTGATTGCGGCTGCACCGCCGTCGAGTTGCCAGGTAATCCAGAGTGTCAGGCCAATCGACGCCAACGCCAACGCCAGCAACGTAGAGACAAGAGCGGCGAGTTTGGTGGCGAGAGGCCAGGAGGAGACGGGACGCATCCAAAGATTCTATGCGCCGCCTCCAGATAAGACACGACGCCGGATTGACTCAAATCAACCCAGCGTCGTGTCTGATGCGGTAGTGCGTCACCAGGACGCACATTACCCGAACTTAAGGCTGGTGTGCCTGTGGCGCCGAACCCGGACAGGCCGGGTCTTTACCCCAATGTCCGTCGCATACGCGCCAGCGGCACAACTGGTCTTCGAAGAAGCCGCGTTGTCCACATTCCTTCACGCGTTCGGCCAGCTTGGCGTTCCCTGGGGTAGCCGGGGCACTGACCTTGGTAGCCGTGTTGCCGTCTGCCGCTTTCGCGTCAGCCGGTTTGGTCCGTGCCACGAGCGCGGCTAATAGATCGGCATCCGAATCATCTTTCGAAGCATTACCGGCCGCACGCGGTTTCTTCGTTTGAGCGACCGCGGTCGGTGCGCTCGCGTGATGATTGCTTGCGATCGTGCTTTCCTTCTTGCTGTGGGCCGCCGTATCGCGCTTGGCATTGCTGGCGACAGCCGTCGAGCTTTTGCCATGCTTTGCCGCCGGCACCGCTACCGCCGACGCAGCCGTTGCCGACGCAACCGGCGCAGCGGCATTGCTCGGCTCGGCGCCGTCGGCGAGCGCACGCGACAAGCGGCTGTCATCGCCGCTTGCGGGGGTACTCGCGGATGCCGCGGGCGTCTTGCTGTCACTGTCGTCAGCAACGATCGTAGCCGCCTGTGACGACGCTGCAGCCGGGGCATCCGCTTTCGCGGTGACCTGCGGCGCACCGCTGGCGGCGGACGCCGGCACAGCAGCTTTCTCAGCGTTGGCCGGCGTGGCTGACGCTAACGACTCTGTCTTCACACGCTGCTGCATATGCCACGCGCCCCAACCTCCCGCGGCGATCACCAGCAAGGCGACCAGCACAAGCGGCGTTTTCGACCGGCGTGGTTTATCGGCAGGCGGCTCGACGCGGCCTTCCAGGTTCGCGAGAATTCGCGAACCATTGCCATCGGCGCCCTTAGCCTTATCGGATAACAGGCTAGGCGGGGCTTTGGAATTCGAATTTTCCGGCGCACTCATTCACTGTCTCATTGAATCCTGGATTATTTCGCCGTGATAATACCGTTCCGGCTCCTCTCCGAGCAGGCCTGATTCTAAGAGCAAGCATTACAAAATACAATTGTTTCCAATTTTCCGGGGTCGACTTTGATTGCCGTAGTACTTCTTGCCTATTTCGCCATCGCCGTTGTGATCGCCGCAATGCTGCTATTGCCGGCGGTACGCGCCTCTTTATTAGGCGCCGCACTCGCTATTCATGGCCGCGTTATGCGCGGGGCATCGCAAGGCGCTTCTCGTGCTCGCGGTCAATTAGCACGTTCGGCAAAAATTTCGCAATCGACTGCAGTCGATATGCAAAAGTTACTGGCAAAGCGGCGCTTGCTGATTTTTACCACCACAGGTATTCTTGCGACGCCGCCATTGGTGGCATTGGCTTTACGCGGCCGGCAATTATTCCAATTCGATGACACTGCACGGGTACCGGACGAGAAAATTGCCGCGTTATTGAATGGCGAACAGCTCGTGCCCCCGCCGCCGCTGCCGCCCGAGGTATTTGCAACGCAGGAAGTGGAGCAGATTCGGCCCGCACTGAAAGACGCGAGCCGCGACTGGAATTTGCTCGACGCCGATTTCAGAACGCGTTTATTGCTCGTTTACAAAATCATGCACGAGCAATACGGGTATGAGATGGCATTGCTGGAAGGTTATCGCAGTCCGGAGCGGCAAAACCGGCTTGCGCAAATGGGGGGTAACGTCACCAATGCCGCTGCGTTTCAGAGCTATCACCAATACGGTCTTGCCGCGGATAACGCGTTTTTGCGCGACGGCAAGCTCGTCATTTCAGAAAAAGATCCCTGGGCCATGCGAGGTTATCAGCTATACGGACAGACGGCCGAACAGGTCGGCCTGACGTGGGGTGGCCGCTGGAAAATGATGGATCTCGGGCACGTTGAATATCACAAACCGGGCTTCGTCCTGGGGCGCGGTCATTAAGACGAAGTGGGCAATAAAGAGGTTGCAATGGGGCGTTCAATCAAATTTTCTGGCAAAAGTCGGCAATGTCGCATGCATAACGACATTCGTCCAATCGCCATTGGCGGGCCATCCCATGGCGGATTTAACAATCCAGCCGCATTCACCTCCACTTGAATATGCTTTCGTTTTGTTTCAAACGCGGCGCAGACAGACTTTGTCCGCGCTCGCGTCATGCTGTTTGCCACACACGCGCCACAACACACATCACCAAGACCTGAACGGCTTATGCGACGCATTCTTAACGTGTTGACCCATACACGCACGCTCTCGATCATCGGCTTGCTCGCGCTCGCTGCTGTTTTGTTCATCGGCGCCGATACCCTGCAGATCGATCCGATGTGGCCTGCCATCGTGCTCGGCGCGGTGATCGCGCTCTGGCTGCTGGTCTGGGTGGTGCGCCGACTGCGCGCACGGCGCGCGAACAACAAGCTCGGCGAAATGCTCGAGCAACAGGCTGAAAAGCAGACCGAAACCGGCCCCGCCCCGACGCCCGCGCGCCAAGCCGAACTCGACGTGCTGCGCACGCGCCTCGTCGACGCAGTGAAAACGATCAAGACTTCGAAGATCGGCCAGATGTCCGGCGGCTCGGCGCTGTATGAAATGCCCTGGTACATCGTGATCGGCAACCCTGCTGCGGGCAAGAGCAGCGCCGTGCTGAATTCAGGCCTGCAATTTCCTTTCGCCGACAAGAACAATGCGGTGATTCATGGCATCGGCGGCACGCGGAATTGCGACTGGTTCTTTACGACCGAAGGCATTCTGCTCGACACCGCCGGCCGCTATTCGGTGCACGAAGAAGACCGCACCGAATGGCTCGGCTTCCTCGGCCTGCTCAAGCGTTTCCGGCCGAAGGCACCGATCAACGGCATTATCGTGACGGCGAGCATTGCCGAGTTGACCAGCAGCAAGCCCGAATTCGCGATCAATCTTGCGAAAAACCTGCGCCAACGGGTTCAGGAGCTGACCGAGAAGCTCGAAGTGTTCGCGCCGGTGTACGTGATGTTCACCAAGGCAGATCTGATCACGGGCTTCACCGAATTCTTCAGCGGCAATGACCGTCACGAATACGACCGCGTATGGGGCGCCACCCTGCCCTACCAGCCGGACGAGAAGCGCGACGTAGTGGGCCTCTTTGACGAGCACTTTGAAGAGCTCTACGACGGCCTGAAAGAAATCAGCGTCGCGCAGATGTCGATCAACCGCGGCAACAAGCTCTCGCCGGGTCAGTTGAGCTTCCCGCTCGAATTCTCGGCGATCAAGCCCGCGTTGCGCGCGTTTCTCGCCACGCTGTTCGAAACCAATCCGTTCCAGCATAAGCCGATTTTCCGCGGCTTCTACTTCACCAGCGCATTGCAGGAAGGCGAAACCAACAGCGCCGCTGCGACACGCATCGCCAACCGTTTCGGCCTTTCCGCTGACAGCCTGCCCAAGCCGCATAGCGCGTTCTCGAAGAACGGCTTCTTCCTGCGCGATCTGTTCTCCAAGGTGATTTTCGCCGACCGGCAGACCGTCAAGCAGTTCGCCAGCCCCGCCAAGACACGCATGCGCTATGCAACGTTCTTCGGCTTCGTCGCAGTGCTCGCGTTGGCGCTCGGCGGCTGGACGTGGTCGACGATCGGCAATCAGCAGCTCGCCGACAATGTAAAGGCGGACCTCGATAACGTGGTGCGCCTGCAGCAGAACCGCAACGACCTGCAATCGCGTTTGCAGGCTATGGACATTCTGGAAGACCGCATCGACCAGCTTGAGCAGTTCCGCCGCGACAAGCCGCTGGCGGTGTCGCTCGGGCTGTATCAGGGCGACCGTCTCGAGCAGCACTTGCTGACCGAGTATTACAACGGCGTGCGCCAGATCCTGCTCGACCCGGTCTCGCAGAATCTCGCCTCGTTCCTGAAAGACGTCAACGCGCACCCCGATCAGCTCGCGCCGCTGAACCGCACGCCGGACGCCGCCGCGATTCCGGTGTCCGCACACGCGGCGATGGCGGCGAACAGCCAGGGCGGCCTGTATAGCGACGCGTCGCCAACCAACGTCGAAGACGCGTACAACGCGCTCAAGACCTACCTGATGCTCAGTGACAAGCGTCACGTGGAAACGGCTCACCTGACCGATCAGGTCGCCCGCTTCTGGCGCGGCTGGCTCGAGACGAATCGCGGCAACATGCCCCGCGACGAGATGATCCGCAGCGCCGAGCGCATGATCACGTTCTATCTGTCGCGCGTGTCCGACAATGACTGGCCGATGATCGACGAAAACCTCGGTCTCGTCGACCAGACGCGTGAAAACCTGCGCCGCGTGGTGCGCGGCATGCCGGCCCGTCAGCGCGTCTACGAGGAAATCAAGGCGCGTGCGTCGACCCGCTTCGCGCCGATGACGATCGCGCGCATCGTCGGCGAAAACAATACGGCGCTGGTGGCCGGCAGCTATGCGATCCCCGGCACCTTCACGCGTGAGGCGTGGTTCCAGTACGTGCAACCGGCAATTCGTGACGCCGCCACCAAGGAATTACAGGCAAAAGACTGGGTGCTCAACACCTCCGCGCATGACGACCTGACGCTGGAAGGCAGCCCTGAGCAGATCCAGAAAGCGCTGGTGGCAATGTACAAGACCGAGTACGCGATGCACTGGCAGAAGTTCATGCAAGGCATTGCCGTGCAGAGCTTCGGCAGCTTCGGCCAGGCGGTGGACGCGATGAACCGTCTTGGCGATCCGCAAGACTCGCCGATCCGCAAGGTGCTTGAAACCGCGTATGACCAGACCTCGTGGGACAACCCGTCGCTCTTCAACGCGAACCTGAAACGCGCGCAATCCGGCATGACCAGCTGGTTCAAGAACTGGTTCTCGCGTGCGCCGACCGGCCAGCTGAACGCCAACATCGACATCAACGGCAATCCGGTCGAAGTACCGATGGGCCCGATCGGCCAGGAGTTCTCGGCATTGGGCCGCATCGTCGTCTCCGGCGACAACGGCTCGATGTTGAAGGGCTACATGGACACGCTCTCGAAGGTCCGTACCCGCTTTAACGTGATCAAGAACCAGGGCGATCCGGGACCGGGCGCGCGTCAGCTGATGCAACAGACGCTCGACGGCAGTGGCTCCGAGTTGGCCGATTCGCTGAAGTACGTCGACGAACAGATGCTGACGGGCCTCACCGATTCGCAACGCAAGGCGCTGCGCCCGCTGCTGGTGCGTCCGCTGATGGCGGCCTATGCGGTGGTGATCCAGCCGGCCAGCGTCGAAGTCAACAAGGTGTGGAACGCGCAGGTCTATCAGACCTTCCAGAGCTCGCTCGCGAACAAGTATCCGTTTGCAGGCGACGCGAAGGTCGAAGCCGGCGCCGGCGAAATCGCCCAGGTGTTCGGGCCGGACGGTGCGATCGCCAAGTTTGTCGGCACCACGCTCGGGCCGCTTGCGGTGCGTCGCGGCGACACGCTGACCTCGCGCACATGGGGCGATATGGGTCTCGCGCTGACGCCTGACTTCACCAGCGGTTTCGCGCGCTGGGTAGCGCCGTTGGCCGGGGGAGCCGCGAGCTCGTCGGGTCAAAGCTCGGCCGAGCCGCAGACCGTGTTCCAGATCCTGCCGCAGCCAAGCAGCGGCACCACGGAATACACGCTCGCGATCGACGGCCAGCAAATGCGTTACCGCAACACGCCGCCGCAATGGACCAACTTCGTCTGGCCGAATCCGTCGGGCTCGCCTGGCGCGACGCTGAATGCCACGACCTTCGACGGCCGCACGCTGCAACTGGTCAACGAGCCGGGCCGCTACGGTCTGGAAAAGCTGATCAACTCGGCGCAACGCAAGCGCCGCCCGGACGGCACCTTCGATCTGTCCTGGACGCAAGGCAACGTGACCGTGGCGGTCAGCATGCGCATCATCAGCACGTCGCAGGCTTCGGGCAGCGCCACCAGCGACGCGCCGCAACAACAGAGCCTGCGCGGCTTGCGGCTGCCGTCTTCGGTGGCGGATGTGAGCGCGGCGGCGAATTCAGTCAATGCGACGGCCGCGGGTGGTGCACCGGGCGTCGCGCCCGCTGCCACGCCGACGTCGCAAGCGGCACGGCCGGCAACGGCCGCCGCGGTTTCGAACACAGGGGGTGCGCAATGACACAAACCGTGCAGGCGCAGATCGCCTACTTCGGCAAGATTCCGTCGCGCGGCGACTTCGTCAAAAGCCCGCATAACCCGCAATTGCTGGCCACGCTCGACCGCTGGATCGCCGAGGCGATGGAACTGCTCACCGACGACCCACGCTGGAAGATCGTCTACGAAAGCGCCCAGCCCATGCACTTCGCGTTCCTCGGTTCGCGCAGCAAACTGGCGATCGCGGGGCATATGGTGGCGAGTCAGGATCAGTCGTCGCGGCGCTTTCCGTTTCTTGCCGCGACCGCGCTGGAAGTCGAAAAGCCGCTGACGTTCCTCGCGCGCAGTCCGCTCGCCTTCGCGCGCCTGTGGTCGCGTGTCGCCTCGCAGATGAAGCCGCTGCTCGGTGTGAGCGAGCCGGCCGGCGCGCTCCAGGCGCTGGGCGAAACACAAGTGCAGATCGAAATCGGCGGTGGGCCGGGCAATCCGCACGACGGCACCTTCAACGACTTCGTCGAGCATCAGACACTCGCCGGCCTCGAACAGATGCTGCTCGCGAGCGGTCATCCGGTGCGCTTGCGCGGCGCGATGCTGGCGCTCGGTTCGCTGCTGCGCCCGGTGATGCAAAGCGGTTCGTCGCATCTCGAGCGTGGGCTGACCTTGCCGCTGCCGAACGATCCGTTCTATCGCTCGCTAGTCGCGGCATTCTGGCTCGAACTGATCGCGCCGTTCGTCTCGCAGGCCGATTTCGAACTGGCGATTTTTATCGGCACGATTGCCGAGCGCGAGCGGCTCATCATCGGCTTTAACGGCGCCTCGGCCAAAACGCTGCATAGCGTGGTCGATCCGCAGGCGTACGCGGCACATAACATCGATATCGACGATCCCGAGTGGATCGACGAGCACGCACAAAACGACCATGGCATCAGCAAGCTCGTCAGCTACCTCGACCAACCGCAACTGTCGTTGCGTGTCAGCATCGACACGTTCCGCGAAGCATTCACGGGAGCGTGACACGATGTTGAGCAAACACACGCGCATTGCCTCGCTGCTGGCCGGCCTTCTGATCAGCACGCTCGCCCATGCCGACAACGACGGCCCGGCACGCGTCACGCCGGTCGACAACAGCGGCACTGCGATTCGCACGACGATTCTGCCCGCGGCTTCGGCGCAGCCGGGCAATGCAGGCCCTGCCGTCACCACGGCCGGGCTCGCCAGCGGCACCACCGGCGCCGGCACCGGTGCGATCAGCGCATCGCCGCCGCCCGCCAATGCCATGCCGGGCCAGGTCGTCGTGGGCGGCAAAGTGCCGGATGAAGCGACCAAGGCCGCCGTGCTGGCACGTCTGCGCGACACCTACGGCGCGTCCAACGTAGTCGATCAGATCGAAGTCGCGGACGTCGCGACGCCGCCGAACTGGTCCGCCAACGTGCAAAAGCTGATCGGCCCGCAATTGAAGCAGATCAGCAAAGGCCAGTTGAAGATCGACGGCACGCAGATCGACATGAAAGGTGAAGTGCACAACGAATCGCAGCGTCAGCAGCTCGCAAGCGATATGGCGAACGCACTGAATCCGACCTACACGATCAAGAACGGTCTACGCGTGAGCGCATCTGAACAGGGCGTGCTCGATCAGACTCTGGCGAATCGCACCATCGAGTTCGAGACGGGCAGCGCGACGCTCACGCCGCAAGGCCGCGCGATTCTCGATCAGATGGCGGCCGTGTTGTCGAAGATGCAGACGAAGACGGTGGCGATCATCGGCCATACCGACAACTCGGGGAATCGCACCTCGAACATCGCGCTGAGCCAGGCGCGTGCGGACGCGGTGAAGGGTTATCTGGTCGCCAAGGGCATCCCGCCCGAGCAGATGACGACCACAGGCGTGGGTCCGGATCAGCCGATTGCATCGAACGACACGACCGATGGACGGGCGCGTAACAGACGCATTGAGTTTCGCGCGGGGTCTTGAGTTGTTGCTTGCCTGAGCGCGTGATCAAAAAAAAGCCTGGCACACCGATGTTCGATGCCAGGCTTTTTTGTTTGCACTATGGAAGTCTTAGCTGTTGTCCTCGGGCTTCACGCCCAGCAGCTCGCGAATATGCGCGAGCGACCCACCGTCCTTCACTACCGAGGAAAGCCACTGATGCAAAGGCATATCCGCGCACTCCGCCGCCTTGTCGGCGAGGTAAGCAGCCGGATTATGCGGCTCGGTGCTGCGAAAGAATTTAGCCACGGCACGCAACTGCGCGACGGCTTGTGCACGGCTCTGGATTCCTGCAATCGGGCCGCTCGGGATAGTCTGGCTGGTCGTCAACACGGGTTCCTCGCGTTGCGGTGAAGTCTTGAAGGTAGGCTCGGCGCGTTCGTGCTCGTCCGGGTTCGGCGTTTTTGGCGGCGACGCTTCGGCGCTTAC
Source organism: Paraburkholderia sediminicola (assembly GCF_046026855.1). GTDB lineage: Bacteria > Pseudomonadota > Gammaproteobacteria > Burkholderiales > Burkholderiaceae > Paraburkholderia > Paraburkholderia sediminicola_A. The sequence continues at coordinate 162,308 of NZ_JAQQET010000013.1, forward strand.
GCCCAACTCGCGTGCGAAGCGTTCCGCCAACCGGTAGACGCTTTCATACGCATCTTTCGCCTGACGGAAGCTCGGCGCCGAATCGGGAGCGCGCTGGTCCAGTTCCTGTTCGAGCGCGAGTATCGCCGCTTCGAACGCTTTCAGATCGACCAGCAGCGTTGAGTAGAACGCCGGTGGCGTGGCACGTTTCGACGCCTCGATCTGCTCGATGGAAGGCTTGCCGCGCGCGATATCGTCGGCGTGATCCGGATCGCGCTTGACCGCTTGCGCAACATGCGTGGCCACGTCCCAATCGATCGTGCTGTACGAATTGCCTTGCGACGATGTGAGCGGCGTCGCCCGCAGCAGATCGCCGGTGCGGCCGACCAGCCACGCGACGTTGCCGAGTCGATACTCGGTATCATCGCCTTCCGGCAGCGGATGCACGTGATCCCAGTACTTTTCGCACAACCCCGTCAGCAGCGCATACCCTTGCGTGAGACCGGTCACGCCCTCTTCGATGGCAAGCGCCTCGGTGAGCCAGACAGCGAGACGCAAATCCTTGGTCTGCGTCTGCAGCAGGCTGCTGGAACGTTCGACCACCAATGGCCAGTCGGCCTCTTTGATATCCGTGACCCATTCGCCTTGATCCAGCGACGGGTCTTCGAATCGGCGCGCGTGCTGGATCGCGTCGAAATCCGCTGAAAACAGCAGGTCTTCGCCACAAGGCGAGGCTTCGCTGATCGGGGCCAGCAGCGTGTTCAGATTAGTCGGCATGACAGAAAGCAATAAGTATCCGGTACGGCATTAAAACAGATTGGCAGGCAGGCGGGGCATGCCCGCTCACACAACCGTGTATTCGAACTCGCCCGCGTCGCTCGCGCGTACCGCGATGCGTTCGATCGCGGTGCCGTTGGCAATGCGCTCCAGCACCTGCTGTGCGACTTCCGGCAATAGCGTGCCATTCAGAATATGGTCGACATTGCGCGCGCCGGAGTCCACTTCGGTGCAGCGTGCGAGCACCGCATCGACCAGCGACTCGTCCCACTCGAACACCGCCTTGTGATTCGACTCGATGCGGCGGCGAATCCGCTCCAGCTTCAAAGCGATGATTTCGGCGAGCACGTCATCGGAGATCGGGTAGTACGGCACCACTTTCATACGGCCGAGAAACGCCGGCTTGAACGCCTTGTACAGTTGCGGGCGCAATGTCTCCGCGAGTTCGTCCGTATCCGGCAGTTCTTCGGCACTCTTGTTCAGGCATGCCTGCATCACCGCCTGCGAGCCGACGTTCGAGGTCAGGATGATCAGCGTGTTGCGGAAATCGATCTCGCGCCCTTCGGCGTCGTCCATGGTGCCTTTGTCGAACACCTGGAAAAACATTTCCAGCACGTCAGGGTGCGCCTTTTCCACTTCATCGAGCAGCACCACCGAATACGGATTGCGACGCACCGCCTCGGTCAGCACACCGCCCTCACCATAGCCGACGTAGCCCGGTGGCGAACCCTTCAGGCCCGACACGCTGTGCGCCTCCTGATACTCGCTCATGTTGATCGTGACCATCTTGCGTTCGCCGCCGTACAGCACGTCGGCGAGCGCCAGCGCGGTTTCGGTCTTGCCGACACCCGACGGTCCGACGAACATGAAGACGCCACGCGGTTTGTTCGGGTCTTCGAGACTCGCACTGGCCGTGCGCACGCGTTGCGCGATCGCATCGAGTGCGTGGTCCTGTCCGATCACGCGAGAGGCCAGCAGCGGCTGCAGATTCAGCACGGTCTGGATTTCGTCCTTGATCATGCGGCCGAGCGGAATGCCGGTCCATGAAGCGACGATTTCGGCGACCACGTGGCCATCAACCTGCAATGGAACCATTGGTTGGCCGCCCTGCAATGCATGCAATTCCGCCACGCGCGTGGCAAGCGTTTCGCGCGCCTGCGGCGCCTTGTCGGCCTGGCCGGCGTCCGCGCTGCTCACGCGCGCGGCGTCGATTTCCGCACGCAAGCCGACGATCTCCGTCACCAGTGCACGCTCCTTGTCATAGCGCGCCTCGTCAACGGCCAGGTCTTTCACGTCTTCTTCGCGCAGGCTGCGCAATTCCGCAAGCCGCTCGTCGTGCAACGCCCCGCTCGCCACCTCGCGTTCCAGCGCGGCGATTTCGGTGTCGATACGTTCGAGCCGTTTCTTCGTGTCGTCGATCGCGGCAGGTGTCGAGCTATGGGCGAGCGCGACTTTGGCACAAGCGGTGTCGAGCACGCTGATCGCCTTGTCCGGCAGTTGGCGGCCACTGATGTAGCGATGCGACAAACGCACCGCTTCGGTGATCGCATCGTCCAGTACGCGGACGTTGAAGTGCTTTTCCATCAACGCGGCCATGCCGCGCAACATTGCCGCCGCGAGGGTCTCGCTCGGCTCTTCGATCTTGACGACCTGGAAACGCCGCGCCAGCGCCGCGTCTTTTTCGAAGTACTTCTTGTATTCGCTCCACGTGGTCGCCGCGATGGTGCGCAATTCGCCGCGCGCCAAGGCCGGCTTCAGCAGATTCGCTGCGTCGTTCTGCCCGGCCTGACCACCGGCGCCGATGATCGTATGCGCTTCGTCGATAAACAGAATGATCGGATGCGGGCTCTTCTTCACCTCGTCGATCACGTTTTTCAGGCGGTTCTCGAACTCGCCTTTCACGCTGGCGCCTGCCTGCAACAGACCCATATCGAGCACATGCAAGGCGACGCCTTTTAGCGGCGCGGGCACATCGTCAGCCGCAATGCGCAGCGCGAGACCTTCGACCACGGCTGTTTTACCAACGCCCGCCTCGCCCGTCATGATCGGATTATTCTGCCGACGGCGCATCAGGATGTCGATGGTCTGGCGAATCTCGGCTTCGCGACCGATCACCGGGTCGATCTTGCCTTCACGTGCACGCTGCGTGAGATTGCTGGTGTACGTATCGAGCGCGGGAGTTCTGGAAGGCGCGCCGGGTGCCAATTCGGCCGCAGCCGTATCGCTCGCGCCTTCCGCCGCGTTCTCCGCAGCGTTACTGCGTTCGACTTCACGCGAACCGGCGGTCAATTCGTCGAACTTGTGCTTCAGATCCGTCACCCGCACGTCGCGCAGCAGCGGCGACATGCGCTCAGCGAACTGCGCGAGATCCGGCGCCGTCAACAATGCCAGCAGTAAATGCCCCGAACGTATCCGTCCAATCTGCGAATCGAGCGATGCAATCAGCCACGCCTGTTCGAGCAAGTCGATCAAATGCTTTGAAAACACCGGCGTGCGCGTATTGCCAGTCTTCAAACGTTGCAATTCGCGCTCGATATCCGCGCGCAAAGCATGCGCGTCGACCCGGCTCGCACGCAGTGCCAGCGTGACATCGCTCGCCGGTTCATCCAGCAGCGCCAGCAACAGATGCTCGAGGTCGACCTCATAGTGACCGCGCGCGAGACAGTTGTTCGCCGCGAGCAAAGCCGCCTGCCGGCAGGTCGGATTCAGTTTGGCGATCAGGGTATTGAGGGACGTACTCATGTCGTGCGATCCGGGTCCAGGTTCTATTGTTGTGGTCAGTGAATCACGTGCAATTCGTAGCGGGCATCCGCGCGGTCACGGTCGGCTGCCTTGGTGCACAGGAAGGCGTCCCAGCCGAGGCGTGCGCCGCCGCTCAACATGCTTGGCCCCACTTCCGCGCGGCGCAGCACTAGCGAAATCTCGTATTCGAGCGTCACGCCGGCGAGCAGCGTCAGCATGCGTTCGAGCGCCACGGCGCGGTCGGCACCCGGTAAAAATGCTTCGTAGTCGGCTTTGTTGAGCGGACCGATCACGAGCCGCGCGCGCATGTCGCGCTGCCAGACGCGCTCGCCCGCCAGCGCGGTGGCGCCGAGCGTCGCGTTGACACCGCCGAGCACGGTCAATTGATCGCGCGGCACGTCGTACCATTTTCCGACGAACTGCTCGACGCGTACCCGCACCTTGAAGTATTCGGACAGCGTACGCTGCAAATAGGCCGCGGAAACCGGCCGATGCCGTGCGGCCAGCGCGTAACCGGCAATCGCTTCGTCGAATAGCGCACCGTCGCCGCTTTGCAGACTGTTGCGCGTGTCGTCGTCGGCAACGCCTGCCAGCGCGAGCAATAGCGGCAGATAGCGCTCGTCGCGATCCAGTTCGTAATGAAACGGCAGCCTGTACTTCTTCCATGCCGCGTAGAACAGCGCGGTCGCGCGATTCGAGAACACGTCGAAGAATTCGCGCGCGGCCCGGTCGCGCTGAATCTGCTCGCGCGCGATGATCTGCTCGGTGTAATGCAGCGGCAACGCGCCCTGGCCGCCGAGCAAACCGAAAAACGCCGGCGTGATATCGACCTTGTGGAGCGAACCCGCCGCAAGCGCGGCGGTGCGCTGCGGCTTCTCTTTCAGCGCCGTACCTGCATCGTCGTACGACTGCGCGCTGTGAATTTCGCTAGGCGGAAACGACATCGACAGCGAATTGCGAAAAGCAATCCGCTGCGCGACGATTTCGCCGGGGCGTCTATTACTCGACGGCGTTTGCTGCGCGAACCACTTCTCGAGAATCCGCACCGCCTGAAAAAATTCGAAGCGATGCGGTTCGTCGAGAAGTTGTTCGACTACGCCAGGATCGATTCGCCGCTGCGCGGTTTGCATCGCAGAATCTCCTCGCCGGTGCGCTTCGACACGACGACCAGTTGCACAAAGCTGTTCAGATGCACGTACAGCCCGAAAAACGTATCGATCACCCGCACGAACGAGGCGAGACTCGTGCCGACGAAATGCTCTTCGTCGATCGTCAAACGAATCTCGATGCCGCGCACGAAGGTCGCAAACGGCTTGCCCGGCAGCCATTGCACCGCTGCGCGCTGCTCGATGCCGACCAATCCGTCGATATGCCGCGCCGACACCGCCGTGCGCCGCAAATCGTAAAGCACCAGCATTTCCTTGAGCGCTGACAGGCCGCTATTGGCGAGCGACACATGATTCAACGCCAGATGCGAAATCAGCCGCCAGTGCGAGGCGCGCCCGCGCTCGAAGCGCACGCTAGGCGTCGGCCTGCGCAGCATCGCGATGCTGCCGGTCAGCGAACCGCCTTCCAGAAACAGGTCGCCGCCTTCGAGCCCCACGGCGAGGCCGGCCGGCAAATCGCGATTGGTACACGTCAGATCGAGACTCAGCGTATCGGTTTGCGGGGCCGCCGGTTCGAAGTCGATATCGACGATCGAGATTTCGGTCTCGTAACCGGGGCTTTTCTGCGCAACCCAATCGTTACGCCGCGCGAACCAGTAGTGCCCCGCACGCGCCGCTTCGCCGTGATGCAGTGAATAGAACGGCCGGAATTCGATCACCGATTCTTCGTGCGCCTTCTGCCGGACGAGTTTCACCGAATCGATCGAATAGACCTCGTACGCGAACGCGCGACGCGCCTCAGCGATCACCGGGTATGAAACCGCCTGGTGGCTGACGCGGATCGGCTCGCCATGCTGTTCGAACAGGTTCACCACCGGCGTGCAGAACAAGCGGAAATGATGCGCGGACAACGAATCCAGCAGACGCGCGATGTGCGAATCGCTGCGCACTTCCTTGAGCACGACGTGCAGCGTCAGACGCTGGCAGCGACCGCTCGCGCGCGTCATGGCCGCCAGATCGAAATCGGTGAAATTGAATTTTTCGGGAAACGCGAAGTATTCGGTCAGCAGCCGGTAGGCCGGGTGCGATTTGGCCGGGTAATCGATCAGTGCATCGTCTTCATCGAAACCGGCTTGTACGACGGGCGATTCACGCAGTTGCTTCCACACGCCGCGGCGGTCCGCTTCGACATACGTGGCCATTGCGTTGACGAACAGGCAGTCCGCCAGCGCCGCGATAAACGATTGCTCGCCGTGCAGGTGGGCGCGCAACGTGCCGACTTTCAATGCGGAGAGATCGAGCTGCGCGGCCGTGGATTCGAACGTGATCGACACGATTGCCGTAGCGTTTCCCGGCAAGACCGTCGCGCTCGGCGCCATCGCCACCGACGTGTACTTCGCCTCCGAGATGCGGATCGGCGCCAGCGTCACGTCGTAGGCGGTTCGGAAACGGCACTGCACACCGCGAATCGGGCGCGACTTGAGTTCAGTGCCGCGCTCGACCAGGACCGGTTCGGTCAGGTGACTGAGCGCGGCCGAGGTGCCCAACTGCGCGATCGAGCACGACGGAAACGGCCGCAGGTAGTGCGGATACAGCACTTCCAGCAGCGCTTCGGTGAATTCGGGGTAATCGTCGTCGAGCTTCTTGTTGATGCGCGCGCCCAACAGCGCGAACGACTCGATCATCCGCTCGACGTGCGGATCTTCGCAGTGCTCGCCGGACATTGCCAGACGCGCTGCGATCTTCGGATAGCGCTCGGCGAAATCGCGCGAATAGCGCCGCAGAAATGATAATTCGCGCTCGTAATACGGCAGCAATTCTTCCATCGATATCCCCGGACCTGAATCCTCTCCGCCCAATCCATGCCACCGTTGCGCGTTAACGGCAGCAAAGCGGTACTAAAAACACCAAAACGCAGGTACTAAAACTCAGCCGCCAAAATCAGGTACTAAAGCTTGGCGCGTGCGCGCGTCACCGAATATTGCAGCGTAGAAGGCTGCAGCATTGCATCGAAACTCACCGGTTCTTCTGCCGGGTGCACGACCAGCAGCGCCTGAATCGCAAAATTCAACGCGTTGGTGGATTGTTCGTTTAATTCGAGCGTGACCGCCACCTGCTGCAAGCGCGGCTCATGCCGTGCGATTGCCTGTTGAATCGATTTGCAGATAAACGTGCGGTCATAGTGACTCGCGAGGCTCAAGCCCGCAAAATCGTTCAGACCGTATGTGAGCACCGAGCGCTGACATTCCGGCAGCGCCGCCAGCTCGTGCTCGGTCAGAGCGATCCGGGTGTTCAGGATCGCCTCGACGTCGCGCGCGACGGTGGCCTTCAACTCGTCCAACGACAATTGCCGCATCGCCGGGGAAGCCGGCAAATGCGGTTCGTCGTCGAACAGCTTGTCGAGAAAGCTGGGTTCGAAGCGTTTCATCAGCGTCCGAAGAAGCGGTTCGACGCGAGGTGCACGCGGCGGACGTCAGCCTTTTCAGGTCGCACGCCGCGCGCACCCCGGCATCAAACCGCGTACGTCTTGTCGTTCTTCGTCAGGCTCCACGCGCCTTGCGCGTTGCCGCCCTGGTTGCCGCCGATCTTCTGCTGCGTGTACTTCCACTGCACGGCAGCGTACTTCAGCGAGAACTGTTCGGTCGGCAGGCCTTCGCCCACCACGCTCGGCGTGGCGCTCGAGATGATCACGTACTTGAGTTTCACTTCCAGGTACTTGATGCGGTTGCCTTCGCCGTCCGAACGCATGAAGTCGATCGTCACTTCGTCGAACGTCGTACCGCCCGATGCGTGTTGATAGATCAGCGGGCTGACCACGTCGATATCTTTCGTGAACTGCATGTCGGCGTGCTCGCAACGCTCGGACGTGTGACCACCCGCCGTCGAAGCCGTTGCCGAACGCGGTTGCGTAATCGAGTGGCTCCACGAATCGATTTCGATCCAGCCAGCATGATCTTTATCGGCGGATTCGCCTTTGATCGCCGGATTGCCGAATTTTAAATAGATGTCCTTCATAACTCATCGACTCCCCAAAGAGGTGGTTTTAACAGCCAACCCGTGCGGCCGGCACGGGCTTTCTGACTTCGTTTATGAATTTGCCGGTTTCGGCAGGTCAGCGACAAGCCGCAAAGAGATCGAAAGCTCGTCCAGTTGAAAGTGCGGGCGCAGGAACGCGACCGAACGATACACACCAGGTTTGCCCGGAATCTCCGAGACCTGTATCGATGCCTCGCGCAGCGGAAACTGCGCTTTCTGCTCCTGGGTCGCGTTGTCGTCCAGCAGCACGTACTGCGAAATCCAACGGTTCAGGAATACTTCAACGTTCTGCGCCGATGCGAAGCTACCGATCTTGTCGCGCATCATCGCCTTCAGGTAGTGCGCCACGCGCGACACCGAGAAGATGTATTGCAGTTGCGCGGACAGCACAGCGTTAGCATTCGCGCTATCGGTGCTGTACTTCTTGGGTTTCTGCACCGATTGCGCGGCGAAGAACGCGGCGTAATCCGAGTTCTTGCAGTGCACGAGCGGAATGAAACCGAGGTCGCTCAATTCCTTTTCGCGGCGATCGGTAATCGCGATTTCGGTCGGGCATTTCAGCGCGACTTCGCCGTCGTCCGTCTTGAACGTGTGGGTGGGCAGATCTTCCACCAGACCACCGCCTTCCACGCCGCGAATCGCCGCGCACCAGCCGAAATCGTCGAATGCGGCCGTCAGGCGCGCCGCGAAGGCCCACGCTGCGTTACACCACAGATACTTGCTGTGATCGGTGCCGTCTACGTCTTCGACAAAGTTGAAGCCTTCCGCAGTCGCGCCGTCTTTCGGATTGAAAGGCAGGCGGCCGAGAAAACGCGGCAAAGTCAGCCCGACATAGCGCGAGTCTTCGGAGTCGCGGAACGACTTCCACTTCGCGTATTCAACCGTATCGAACACCTTGCCGAGATCGCGCGGTTTGCCGAGATCGGCAAACGTTTCGAGACCCATCAGTTCAGGCGACGCCGATGCGATGAACGGTGCGTGCGCCGCGGCCGCGACGTGCGCCATCTGTTCGATGAAATACACGTCTTCAGGCTGACGCGTCACTTCGAAGTCGCCAATGATCGTGCCGAACGGTGCGCCACCGAAGGTGCCGAACTCTTCTTCATAAACCTTCTTGAAGAGTGCGCTTTGATCGAATTCAATGGCGTTCTTGAAGTCGCGCACGAGGTCGCGCTTCGGCGCGTGCAGCGCCTTGATCTTGACCGTCGAGCCGGTATTGCTTTCCTTGCACAGGTAATCCAGACCGCGCCACGTGCTTTCCATGCGCTGGAATTCCGGCGCATGCATCACCGCGCTGAGTTGCGCGGAGATCAGGCGGTCGAGTTCCGCGACGCGCGCGTCGATAGTGGCCGACAGGTTGTCGGACATCACCACCGTGCCGTCGAGCACCTGGTGGACGAGTTCGCCGATCAGGTCTTTCGCGCGCGCATGTTCTGACTCGGACTTCGCCACGCGGCTTTTCTCGACGATTTCGTCGAGCAGCGTGGATTCCGCGCCACTTTGCGCCGCGGCGAGTTGGGCTGCTGCCGTTTGCTGGTTCATCTCACACCCCGTGCGTACTTATTCGCCCTGCTTGTCGTGATCCGGCGCGCCGGCGTGCTGGTCTGCTGCGTTGCCCTGATCTTTCGCCAGCGTCTGCAACTGCTGCGTGTTGTTGAGCACTTCGCTCAACAGGTCTTCGAGCTTGTCGTTGCCGGCCAGCTTGTTGCGCAGGTCGGCGAGCTTCGAACGCGCATCGAGCAGACGGCGCAGCGGCTCGATCTGTGCAACCACCTCATCCGGACTGAAATCGGCCATCGACTTGAAACGCAGATCGACAGCGAATTTGCCACCTGCCTCGCTCAGACGGTTTTCCACCTGAAACGCGGCGCGCGGCTCGATCGCTTTCATCACGTCGTCAAAATTGTCACGGTCGATGCTGACGAACTTGCGATCGCGCAGCTTCGGCTGCTCGACTTCGGACTGCCCTGCCAGATCGGCAACCACACCGACGACGAAAGGCAGTTCCTTGATTTCGATCGCATCGCCACGCTCAACTTCGTACGTCAGTTGAACGCGTGGCGGTCGCACTTTTTGCAAACGTTTTTGAATACTTTCTTTCTTCGCCATCGTCGGCTCCCGGATGCAGATGAATCAGGCCTGAATTAGCGCAGCGCGCTGAACGGATCGGACGCGCCGCCGCTTTGTGCGGCTTTGGCGGGTGCTGCAGGCGCCGGCGCGGGTGCTGCGAGAGCAGCAGCCGGCGTAGCCGCCGGAGCCGCGGCGCTGGGACTTGCGTCCGGCGTTTCCGCAGCCTTGCCCTTGGCGACATGGCGAATAATGCGCTTCTTCTTCACGACGGGCTTGTCGTTCGGATCAGGCGGGAACAACGTGGCTTCGCCGAGCGTGTCGCGCAACTGCTTGGCGAGCGCTTGCGCGTCTGATTTCGCGTCACCCGCGAGCGACGCATCCTGACGCAGTTCGCCGAGCGATTGCGTGGCCACGCGCAGGCCGGCTACAGCCAGCACGCTCTTTGCCTGACGATCCGTCTGGTCGCGCTGCAACGCTTCTTGCGCGGCGACAATAGCCTGACCGTAATGACCTTGCGTGAACTGGATCTGCGCAATACGCGACCACGGTTCTTCACGGGTCGGATCCGATTTTGACAATTGCTGATAAAGCGCGATGGCGCGATCCTGATCTCCGCCCTTGGCGACGGTATCCGCGTCCGCGAGTTGCTTATTAAAAGCCTCCGGTGTGGTCGCTGTGTTGTTGCCCTGTGTCGCGCAACCGGCAATCACGCCGCATGCCAACACTACCCCAGATAGTTTTACTAACAGACGCTCATTCATCGTTTTTCACCGACGTGCGATTTTTTTAATTCAAGGGAAAACCGGAGTTTTGCTTTGCTTCAACTGCGCGGGTATAGTACAGGCCAATTTTCGATAATTCAACTTTCGTGTGAAGAAGGATTGCACAAAAAAAATGCATGTGGATGATTTAAACGAAACATGCAGAAATTGTTTCCTGGTGCAATAGCCACAATGCGGAGAACGGAAAAAATTTCCGCATGCCAGGCAGCAAACAGGTAAGTGTCGGAGAGCAATGCGCTTTGCATAAAGCGGCATTACGCGGCATAGCGTTGCTGAAAATTTGCCTGATTGATTTCGTTATTGATGTTTTGACGGGGGACGGCGCCGAGCCGGTCGATGTATATGAATTCGCGTCTTGTTCGCTATGCATCGCTATTGATTGCCAGCGCCGCCGTGTGTGCGCTGCTGGACGGCTGCGCGGCCGCCGTGCCGGTGCTGGGAGCCGCTGCCAACGCGGTTTTGCAGGCGAGCGGCCTCGGCAAGCCCGACCTGCCGGACGCGCAAAAGCCACCGCGTAATGTCGGCCTCACGCTATACGCCGCACAGAATCTCAATGCCGCCAATGACCAGCGCCCATTGGCACTCGTCGTACGGCTTTACGTGCTGAAAGACCCCACTTCATTCCAGCAGGCGCCATTCGACGCCTTTACCGATCCAGCCAAGGAAAAGACCATACTGGGCGGCGATCTGCTGGGTGTGCGCGAAGTGACGCTGATCCCCGGTCAGCGTTACGTCGTTACCGAAAAAGTCTCGCGTGAAGCTCAGGCATTCGGTATCGTCGCTCTATTCCGCGACCCGGCCATGCAGCGTTGGAAATTCGCCTTTGACCCGGCGAAGTCGGAGAAATCCGGCATAATGATCGGCCTGCATAACTGCGCAATGACGGTGACCAACGGCACTGTGATCCCGCCTGAACAGGGATTGCCCGCCCAGCCGCTGAATATGCTTTCTTCAGTAAGCTGCGGTTAAAGATGCCGGTCAAATACGATTTAACAGTTTTTATAGAATTAACAATACGGCGTTCGAATCGGTTATCTCCGGGCGCGCCACACGCTGAACGTATATAACAGGTTTGAGATGAGTTATTCGGCAAAAGTGCTCTGGGGGGAAGGCCTGTTTTTGAGGCCACAGCATTTTCAGCGTCAGGACGCCTATCATGAGGCGCGCCTGTTCGAATCGATCCAGGCGATCCAGCCATACAACTGGGGCGTGCGTTCGGCGCGTTTCGACCGCGACGCGCTCGGCAGCAATGTGCTGCGCGTGAGCGAACTCTCGCTGGTGTTTCCGGATGGCGCGCTCTACTCCGCGCCGCAAGCCGACGACCTGCCGCCGCCGATCGCGCTCGACACGCTGCCCGACGGTATCAATGAGTTCACGTTTTATCTGGCGCTGCATCCGCTGCGCGAAGCCGGCGCGAACTATTCGCAAGACAGCAACGCGGGCTTCGTGTCGCGTTATGTCAGCGAGCAGACGCCGGTGGCCGATCATTTCACCGACGCCGCCGAAGCCGACATCACCTTCCTGAAGACCAGCGTCAAACTCATTGCGCATAGCGAGCCGCGTGACCAGTTGCTGTCGGTGCCGCTCGTGCGCGTGCGCCGCACCGCCACGTCGGGTTTCGAAATCGACGACACGTTCGTGCCGCCCTGCCTCGCGATCGACGCCTCGCCGATCCTGCATCAACGGCTGCGTCAACTGATCGACGCGCTGCAGGCCAAGGTCAACGCGCTGTATGGTTTTCACCGCGAGCCGACCAAGAACATCATCGAATTCCGTTCGGGCGACATCGCGTCGTTCTGGCTGCTGCACACCGCCAGTGCCGCGTTTGCCTCGCTTGCGCATCTGTATCAGCATTCGGCGCTGCATCCGGAACGTCTGTTTCAGGAATTGCTGCGTCTCGCCGGCCAGTTAATGACGTTTTCGAAGGGCTATGCGCTGTCCGACCTGCCGGCTTACCGGCATGACGATCCGGGCCCCGGTTTTGCGCGCCTCGACACGATCCTGCGCGATCTGCTCGAAACTGTCATCTCGACGCGCTACTTCGCGATCGCGCTCGAAGAAGTGCGTCCGTCGTTCCATGCGGGCCGTCTCGACTCGGGCAAGATCGACGACAAGACCATGTTCTACATCGCCGTCTCCGCAGACATGCCGACCGCGGAACTCGTCGAAGCCGTACCCGCCCGCTTCAAGGTCGGCGCGCCGGACGACGTCGACAAGCTGGTGCTCTCGGCCATGCCGGGCGTGCGCCTCGTTTACACGCCGCAAGTACCGCCCGCCATTCCAGTACGGCCGGGCGCGTGCTACTTCTCCTGCGAATCGCGCGGCGCATTGTATGACCGTATGTTGCAGGCCCAATCGGCAATGATCTACGCGCCGTCGGGCATCAACGATCTTCAACTCGAACTGATCGCCGTCACATCATGAGCTACGCGCCTTCCCTGTTTGGCGGCAACACACCTGCCGCGACGCCCGCCCCTATGAGCGAGCCGAGCTACCAGGTCCGCTCGCTGCTCGATCTGCTATACGACGGCTTCTTCATGCTGTTTTTGTTGAAGAACGGCCGCGAACCCGGCGACGCGAACGAGTTCAGCCAGCGTATCCAGCAGTTTCTCGGCGACTTCGAGCGCGGTGCGAAAAAACTCAATGCATCGGCGGAAGATGTCTACGCGTCGAAGTTTGCGTTCTGCGCGGCCATTGACGAATCGGTGTTGTCGTCAACGTTCAGGATTCGCACTGAATGGGAGCGCCGGCCGCTCCAGCTGGTGCTGTTCGGCGAGCAACTGGCAGGTGAGAAGTTCTTTCAGTATCTGGAGGAATGCCGCGCCCAGGGCGCCGCGCGTCTGCAGTCGCTCGAAGTGTTCCACATGTGCCTGCTGCTCGGCTTCCAGGGCAAGTATCTGCTCGAGGGTCCAGAGAAGCTTGCGTATTTGACTGCGCGGATCGGCGACGAAATCGCGCATATGAAAGGCAAGCGTGCACCGTTCGCCCCACATTGGCCGCTGCCGGACCAGGTCGCTCACCGGCTCAAGCGCGAGGTGCCGTTGTGGTCGATCGGTGCGGTGTTCGCGCTGGTCGGGCTGCTCGCTTATCTCGGTCTGAACACCTATCTGCGCGATCAGACGTTGCGCACACTCGCGCCGTATTCGCAGGTGGTCAAGCTCGGACCGCAATCGGCCACGCTGACGATTTCGTTGCCGTAGAGCAGCACGGCTCACACGTAATAAAAAAGGCGGCCCGCAAAAACGGGCCGCCTTTTTTAATGCCAGACGAACACTTCAAAGCGTCGACCTACAGCCGACGCCCGGCTGCCGGCTGACTTACTGCGATTCTTCCGCCCATACGGCGTTTTCCCGCGCCATCAGCGCGGTCGACGCAGCCGGCCCAAACGTACCTGACGTATAGCCACGCGGCTTGTCGCCCGACTTGCCCCAGCCTTCAAGAATCGGTTCGGCCCATGCCCACGCGGCTTCGAGTTCATCGCGGCGCATGAAGTGCGTGAGGCGTCCGCGAATCACGTCGATCAGCAGACGCTCATACGCTTCCGCGCGACGCTCGGTGAACGCCTGCTGCAAGTCGAGGTTCAAATTCACCGGCAGCATATGCATGCCGCTGCCCGGTTCTTTCGCCAGCACCTGCAACTGGATCGACTCTTCAGGCTGCAACTGGATCACGAGCCGGTTGCCATAGTTGCGCCCGCTATTGCCGTTCGGAATGATCGAGAAAGGCAACTCGGAAAACTCGATGACGATCTCCGACACTTTCTTCTGCATCCGCTTGCCGGTGCGCAGGAAAAACGGCACGTGGGCCCAGCGCCAGTTGTTGATATGCGCGCGCAACGCGACGAAAGTCTCGGCACGGCTACCCGGCGGCACGTTGTCTTCCTCCTGATAGCCCTTCACTGCCTCGCCGTCCACGGCGCCCGCGGTGTACTGGCCGCGCACCGTATCGCGCGCGATGTCCTCGGGCGTCATGGGCCGCAGCGAACGCAGCACCTTGAGCTTTTCGTCGCGCACCGCATCCGGGTCGAGCGACACCGGCGGCTCCATCGCAACGATGCACAGCAATTGCAGCAAGTGGTTCTGCACCATGTCGCGCAGCGCGCCGGTTTTGTCGTAGAAGCCCGCGCGGCTGCCTACGCCGACCGTTTCCGCCACCGTAATCTGCACGCTCTTGATATACGGTGCCTGCCACAGCGGGCCGAAAATCGGATTGCCGAAGCGCAGCACCATCAGGTTCTGCACGGTTTCCTTGCCGAGGTAGTGGTCGATCCGGTAGATCTGCGCTTCGCTGAAATGTTTGCCGACCGCCGTGTTGATCTCTTGCGCGGACGCCAGATCGTGGCCCAGCGGTTTCTCGAGGACGACCCGCGAATTCTCGTCGACCAGTCCCGCCGCCGACAGGTTGTCGCAAATGTTCGTGAACAGATCCGGCGAGGTCGCGAGATAGAACACGCGCCGCACACCGTCACGCGACGCCTCCTTCAGACGCTGGTAGTCCTCGACCGAATCGACGTCCATGCGCACGTACTCGAACAGCGCCAGGAATTTGTCCCAGGCGGCGGCATCGAACGCCTTCTTTTCGATGAAGGGCTTCGCCTTCGTTTCCATGAATTCGTTGATGTACTCCTCACGTGACCAAGGCTTGCGGCCGATCGTGAGAATGCGGGTATCCGGCGGCAGATTGCAGTGCAGATGCGCCATATAGAGCGCGGGCAGCAGCTTGCGAAACGACAGGTCGCCGGTGCCGCCGAAGATGATCATGTCGAGCGGCAGGTCGGGAGTGGCAGAAGCGTGGTGGGTCGTCATAGCGCGGTCGCAGCGTCGTGATAGGCGTTCAAAGGACAAAGGGCAAAAAACGCCGGCGGACCGGCGCTTTTTTCTGGCAAACGCCTATGGTGCAACGTTTTGAGATTGTTTGCACGGCAACATGTGCCGCAGGTTGGCGCAAGATGCCAACCAGGGCCTGCGAACCGCCCTGCGCCGGGCGCTGCAAACGATCCGCGATCAGCCGCCGGACAAGGCTTCGCGCGCCACGCGGCAGGCCGCCAGATCCCAGGCCGCGCAACCGACGCTTTTAAAAACAATCGCTTTCCCCTGCGGCAACAAAGCAGCGTTTTCCACCACTGTGGCAATTCCGCCGACTTGCGCCCAATCGACGCCGGCCTGGATGAAATCACCGGCTTCATGCCTCGCTCCGGCTTCGTCGTCGACGAACAGCGCACTGCCTGCGATCGTGTGCGCGCCGATTTCGACCATGGCCGGCGTGAACGCACCGACGCCGATCACGAGCCGGTCCGCGCGCGCCGCTTCGTTGTAGACGGCCTGCTTGCTGGTGGTCAGTGCGATCACCACGTCGATCGAATCGGGAAGCGCGTTGTCAGGATGCGGCAGCGGTTGCAGGTCATACGCCTTGCCGCGATGCGTAGCGCAAAACGCTTCGGCCCGCGCGGGCGCACGGCCCTTCACCCACACACGTGCGTCGGGAAACAGTTCGCCGATTGCTTCCAGATGGTTCACTGCCTGCGTGCCCGCGCCGATCAGCAGAAATTCGTGCGGCCGGGTCCGCGCGAAAGTGTGTACGCCGAGCATCGACATCGCCGCCGTGCGCCGACCGGTCACCGTCGGGCCGTCGAGGATGAAGAGCGTCTCGCCGGTGTCGGCATCGAAGGCCATTACCTTGCCGTGGATCGTCGGAATGCCGCGCGGTCTATTACTCGCGCACACGTTGACCAGTTTGTGAATCGCAAGATCGGGCGCGGTGGCCGGCATCGACAGCATGATGCCGCCTTCGTTGAGCGGCACGACAAGCCGTTCAGGACTCTTAATGCGTTGCTGCGCGTAGTCGATGCTTGCGCGCTTCAAAGCGTCGACGAGCGTCGCGTACGGAATCAGCCGCGCGGTGGCGGCGTCGTCGAAGATCTGCGTGGTCGGGTGAGTCATAAGCGGGCTTTTCCTGTCCTTGCAAGATGATGCGTTCGATTCAGCGCACCTGAAAACCGTAAGTCAATGTCAATGAATCGCGTTCGTCGGCGAGCTAGTTTACAAAAACATAAACATGCGCATCGTCGTCAATCTGCAGGGGCCTCTCCTTGAAGCGGCCGAGCCCGGCCGCGCGCCTGGCGGTGTGCACTAGCCGCCGGACGCGTCGCCCGCATGGCGCGACGACTGGATCACCATCAGCAGATCGTCCGGCTCAATCGGACACGGCTCGTCTTCATAGAAGGACAGCATGCGCCCCGCGCGTATCAGCCCGACCACCACCGCGCCCGGCAGCGCATTGCTCCAGCGACCGACTTCCAGCGCCGTAGCAGGACGTTCCACCAGATTGACACGGCCGCGCGCCGACAACAGATCGTTGATGAACGGCACGATGTAGTTGCTGTCCACCGCGTCGGCGAGCAACAGCCCGCCAATCTTGGTCGACGAAACGATCACGTCCGCGCCGGCCTGGCGCAACTGGCGCTGATAGGTCTGCTCCTGAATCCGCACGACGATTTTCGTGTCCGGCGCGACGCTGCGTACGGTCAGCGTGAGCAGGATCGCGATGGCGTCGTCGCTGACGGCAATGATCACTGCTTTGGCGATGCGCACCTGCGCCTGCTGCAACAGGTCCTCACGCGAGGGATCGCCGAGCAACCCCGCCACACCTAACGCCGTGGCCGCTTCAAGTGCCTCCTGCTGCGAATCGATGACGACGATCGACTCCGCGGCAAAGCCGCTTTCGAGCAGCTCGCGCACCGCGACCGAACCGCTTAATCCGTAGCCGCACACCACGACGTGATCGCGCAGTTGTTTTTGCAGGCGTTTCATGCGGAATTCCTCGATGACGCGTTGAATGACGAACTGATAAGCAGTGCCCAGAAACACGAACCAGATGACGATACGAATCGGCACAATGAAGAAGGCGTCGATGAGCCGCGCGCGGGCGGTGACCGGCACGATGTCGCCATAACCGACCGTGGCGACGGTGACCATCGTGAAGTACATCAGGTCGACGATGCCGAGCACCTTGCGGTTGGCGTCGCGCAGACCGTCGCGGTCGAGATAGAGCACGGCGAAGGCGAGCACGCACAGGCCGAGCACGAGATAGATCCGCTGCAGCAACACACGCTGCGGCGACGCCGCGGGGCGCGTGAACAATGTGCGGGCGCGCGGCGCCTGCCAGGGCGTGCGGGCACGGCGCGGCAGACGAAAGCGTGGTGGGCGTGGCTGGGGGTGTGGCTGGTCAGACACGCGGCTACTCCGGGAATCGGGAACAAGCGATTCTACGACGTGCGGCGCGCCCTGGGGCCGGATCGCGGGAACGCGACTGCAACGCAGGGGTTAGCGTGGTTCACCGAAGTGGTCCACCGAAGCACTTCACCGAAACGCAGCGGCGCGCTGCCGCCACGTTCACTGCGAAGCGGCTTTGGCGTCGCCCTTCTTGCCGCCCTTGAACATCGCGCGGCACGCCGGACTGAGTTCGTCGAGGTGCTGCTTCATGCAGGCGGTGATTTTTTCCTTGTTCGGAATCTCGGCGGAGCAGAAATGCATCGCGTCGCCGCGGCAGGCCTTGGCCTGGTCGTCCTCGGCGGCTGCATTCGCTGCGGTCACGGCGCTGAGCGCGACAAGGCCCGCGGCAAGCAAGGCATAGGTTCGATTCATGTCGGGTTTCCGGTATCGCAAAGGACGGTGGGAAACTTTCCAGCAGAAAACGGGCCCGATCATCGCGCTCGCCGTACGGCGTGCCTGCTGCCGCCCCTAGCCGACGATGCGGGTGAGCGTCATGCCACGCCCCGCGTAGAAACGCGCCATCGTTGCGAACGGCAGGTACACATCCGCCTGGTGAGGCGCAATGCCCGACGGATTATGGAACCATACGCCATCGCGATCGCGCCCGTGCAGCAGGATCAGATGGCCGCCCTGGCGCTGATTCGGCCGCTCCGGATAACGGATTTCGGGACTCACGGAAACGATCGCAAGCGTGTCGCCGTCAATGCGCACGGCGATCTCTTCGAGCGGCGCCTGCGGCAGCACCTCGACCTGAATGCCGAACGCCTCGTCAACCCAATCGGCGAACGGCCGGTAGATCAACCCATCGACGCCGCCGTCGTCGCGCAACCGGTACACGCCGTGACGCAACGCTTCATCGAGCAGCACGGCGCGCGGCGCGTGTTCGATGCGCCAGTAGTCAAGCGCGGATTCGAGGCAGGTCAGACCGCACAGGCGTTTGGCCCAGAAACGGTAACGCTCCGGGTCGGCAAAACCACTGCGCTGCCAGCATGGATCGTCACACGGATCGCCCTGTTGTTCGACGATGTGGCGCACCCAGTCGGGGCTGCCCCATTGTGTGTAGTACGGCACGTCGGTGTGGCGTAGCGTCGGCGGGTTCATGAGTCGAATGGAGTCGGTAGAAAATGTTTTCACAGCATGCTACACGGCCATCCTCTGCCAGGAATGCAGACAGACCAATTTTATTCGCAATACAGATATTTTCCGTTTATGCGCCAGACAGATATTTGAAAAATATGCGTCATATGAATATTTGACAAATATCTGTCTGACGCATAAAGTGCATTTATTCGTTTCACGGATAATTTGCCATGATCCACCTTGTCTCCACGCAGGACCAGATGGCCCAGCTACTTGCTGCCGGCCGGCGCCAGGCCGGTCTCACCCAGGCCGAAGCCGCCTCGCGCATCGGCGTCAGCCAGAGCCGCATCTCGGCGCTGGAAACCGACGCCACCAGTCTCACCCTCGCACAATTGCTTGCGCTGTGCGGCGCCTACGGCCTGCAATTGCAGGTACGCGACAAGAACCAGCCGGCGCCTGAGCCAGCGCCTTTGATCGAGTGGTAAGCATGGGCCGTCAAACTCATTCGCGGGCGCTTTCGGTGTGGGCCAACGGCGAGCGTGTCGGCGTCTGGCGCCTGCCCACCCGCGGTCCCATGGAGTTCGCTTACGATCCCGCGTGGGTCGCCTCGCCCGCGGGCCGGCCGCTTTCGCTCTCGTTGCCGTTCGCGCCTGGCAACGTGGTGCACAAAGGGCCACGGGTGCTCAACTATTTCGACAATCTGCTGCCCGACAGCGAGGCGATCAGAAAACGCATCGCGCAGCGCTACCAGACCGATACGCTCGATGCGTTCGACCTGCTGCAAGCCATTGGCCGCGATTGCGTGGGCGCCGTCCAGTTGCTGGCCGTTGACGACGCGCCGGCCGGCGTCGAACGTATCGACGGCACGCCGCTCTCCGACATTGAGATCGAAGCCATGCTGGCGCGCACCGTCAGCAGCCCCGCCCTGGGCGCGCGCGACGAAGCGGACGATTTCCGCATCTCGCTCGCCGGCGCGCAGGAGAAAACCGCTCTGCTGTGGCACGACGGCAAGTGGCAGCGTCCGCATGGCGCCACGCCGACCACGCACATTTTCAAGCTGCCGCTCGGGCTGGTCGGCAACAAGCTTGCCGACCTCAGCACCTCGGTCGAAAACGAATGGCTGTGTCTGCAAATCCTGCGCGCCTACGGCCTGCCGGTGGCCAACGCCGAGATCATGACGTTCGGCAAGCAGCGGGTGCTGAGCGTCGAACGCTTCGACCGGCAACTGCATTCAAGCGGGCAATGGCTGCTGCGCCTGCCGCAGGAAGACTTCTGCCAGGTGTACGGCGTGCCGTCGCATCGCAAGTACGAAAACGAAGGCGGCCCGGGCGTGCTGGACCTCGCGCGGATTCTTCAGCAATCGGTGTCGGCGCAGCAGGACATCGAGACACTGCTGGCAAGCCAGATCCTGTTCTGGATGCTGGCGGCGCCGGACGGCCACGCCAAGAACTTCAGCATTCGCCTGCTGGCGGGCGGCCAGTACCGTCTCACGCCGCTTTACGACGTGATGTCGATCTGGCCGGTGGAAGGAAACGGCCCGAATCAGTGGTCGTGGTTCAAGGCCAAGCTTGCCATGGCAATGTGGTCGCGCAGCAAACACGACGCCTTCCGCGACGTGCAGCGGCGCCACTTCAACACCATGGCGCTGAAATGTTCGTACGGCGCGAACGCCGAGCCATTGATCCAGCGGCTGATCGAACAGACGCCGGAGGTCATCGCGCGGGTCTCGGCCGAATTGCCCGAGCGGTTTCCGGGTAAGGTCGCCGAGCGGATTTTCAAAGGCCTGAAAAGCTCGGCAGCCACGCTCGGCAAGATGCCGGCGGCGTAACGGCGGATGAGGAAAAATTCAATCGGAATTACTTACAGATTCCAACCGGTTTAATCGGTAAAATGCTGACAATGCTAAAAGCATAAATAGATCGCCGAGTTTGTCGGTTTGCGTCTCGCACCCACAGGCTCAGCGGCAGTCATACCAAAATACAGACCGTGAGACTTTTTACGGTACATTTGCTGTCCCCCGCGTAGTGGCGTCAATGCGCATTCAATGTGCATGGTCGCGCTGCGCGTGCCGTATCGCATGCCCCAGCCACCCTTCAAGAAGGCAGATCCTCACGCAGTATGACCAACGAAACACACTCACCTGACTCCATCGCTGTCGCCGAGCGCGTGCGCGAGTTGATGAGCCGGCATGGAATTGGCAAACGCCAGCAAACCACTGAGTTGTGCCGCATCCTCGATCTGAGTTTTTCGCAGGGGCACCGCAAGCTGCGCGGCAACAGCCCGTGGACCCTCTCGCAGATCAAGAAGGTCGCCGAGGTGTTCGGCGAACCTGCCGCTCAGCTATTCGGCGCGCAGTCGCTCGATCCGGGCATGGTCGGCGCAATTGCCCAGGAGGCGGTGTTCAGCATCGGCGCGATCGAGTTGAGCTGCACCGCCTGGGTCGGCGCCGCGCTTGAACCTGGCAGCCGCCCTGAATTCGTCGCGTACTCGAAGCTCGGTCAATGGCGCGTTACGCGTCACGACGGTACGCTTTACCAAAGCGCGTACGAAGTCCACAAGATCGAGATCTATCCGCGCCGCGCTGAAACCGACAAGCCGACCATCGCCGTGGTCGACGACGATCAGGCCTCAGCCGACAATCTGCGCGACTATCTCGAGCGCAGCGGTTTCGCGGCGGTGGCGATCTACGGCCTCGCGGCGTTCACCGAACAACTGCAAACGCAGATCTTCGACGGCGTCGTGATCGACTGGCTGTTCGGCTCGCAGACCTCGGCGGCGGCGATCCGCGCGGTACGGGCGTCGGAAAATCCGGACGCGCCGATTTTCGTGCTGACCGGCGAATTGCTGACCGGCAAGGCTAGCGAATCGGAGATCAGCCAGGTCATCCGCAATTACGACGTCGCGTGCTATGAAAAGCCCGCGCGTATGGCGATCCTGGTCGCCGATCTGTCCAAGCGCCTCAACCGGCCCTGACGAGCCGGCAAGCGGTTGAAGGTGTGTGCTCAGGCTGAGCCCTCCTCCATCTGCGTCTTCCAGGCGTCACATCACACCGTATGCCGCGAAGTCAAAGCACGCTGCAAGGCGCTACGCAGTTCCTCGTAATGTACCGGCTTTAATAACGCTTCAAAAAACGGCTGCAAGCCGGCTTCTCCCTCTTCCCCCGCCGCACCGCCCCCACTCGCCGTCTCCGGCGCATACGCACTCACCACGATCACCGGGACACCCGACGACGGCCCCCCGCGTGCCGCGAAATCCGCGAGGAACGTATAACCGTCGCGATCCGGCATATGCAGATCGAGCAACATCACGTCACAGTGATGCGCGTCTAGCCACGCGAGCGCATCGTCGGCATTGGAGACGGCGTGCGCGTCGAAATCCATGTGCGCGACCATTTCGCTGAGCGACTCGCGAATCAACCGGTTGTCGTCGACAATCAGGACACACGGGCGCGCGCCGCCCGGTTCGGCATGTGCCGCGACGCCGGCCGGCGCGGTTGCCGCGACCGGCTTGACCGGGATCGTCACCGTAAAGGTCGTCCCCTCACCCACCGTGCTCGCCACCTCGACGGTGCCGCCGAACAGCTTGAGCAGCCCCTGCACGATTGTGAGACCCATGCCCGCACCCTCGAAGCGGCGCGTGCGCGACGCATCCAGCTGTGTGAACTCCTGGAAGATCAGCGGAATCTGCGCATGCGGCACGCCCGGCCCCGTATCGCTGACGACGAAGATCAGCACCGCCGGCCGCTGCCTCAATTGCACGCGCACGGTGCCGGTTTCGGTATAACGGATCGCGTTGGTGACCAGGTTGTTGACGATCTGGCGGATGCGGTGAGGATCGGAATCGACGAGACCGTTCATACCGCTCGCCTCGCTTTCCAGCTTGAGACCGCGCGCGGCGGCTGACATCGCGTGTTCATCGACGATCGACGCCAGCAGTTCGCGCGGCTCGAAATGCTCATGACGCAGTTCGAGCTTGCCGGCGCCGAGGCGCGCATAGTCGGTCAGGTCTTTCATCTGCGCTTCCAGATGCCGCCCCGCGGTTTCGAGCCGCTGGATGACCTTGCGGTCGGCCTCCGAGTGATAGTTAAAGCCCAGCAATTCGATCGATGACACGATCGCGTGCAAGGGCGTGCGCAGTTCGTGGCTGATCATGCCGAGAAACGCGTCTTTCGCGAGACTCGACTCGCGCGCGGCGCGGCTCGCCTGATGCTCCGCTTCGAGCGCCGCGTGCTGTTGATGCATCAGGCGCGTGCGGCGCCGGCCGTTGAGCACGAGCAGCGTGGTCGCGGCCGCCGACAGCAACAGCAGCAACAGGCCGCCCGCGAACAGCATGCGGCGCTTGTCGATGAAATCGCGGTTCATCGCCTCACGGTCGGCTACGTCGGCAAACCGGCGGCTCAATGCGAGATCGTTGACCTCATTCCAATGCTGGCGCAACTCTCCGACGATCTGACTGGCGCGGCTGCGGTCCTTCTGCAAGGCATTGACCTCGGGCTCAATCCCGTCCAGCAGATGATCGATCGACTGGATTTCGTCCAGTTGCCGCTGCAACAGCGCGAGCTGCGTAGTCAGCCGGCGTGTCGAACCGGCCATCACATGCAGCTTCGATTGCAGCAACTGGTAGCGCAACATGAGCCGCGGATAGTCGTCGTCGACGCCGGATTGATACAGCAATAACTGGTTCTCGAAGCGCGCGTAGGCAATCTGCAGTTGCGCGGCGTCCCAATAGAAGCCGTCGTACGAACCGGTCAACTGCTCGGTGGCGCGCGGATTGAGCAGGTTCGCGTACAACAGATAGCCGATTGCGCCGGCCGGCGCCGCGAGCGCGGTCAGCCAGATCAGCACATAGAGGACACGACGCAAGGGGCGGCGCGTTATTTGACGATGAGTGCCTTGATCTGCCATACGAATTTCGAGTCGCCCGCCGCGCCCATGAGTTCATCGGGGAACGCGTCGCGCGGATAAATAAGAAACAGCGGCCCGAAGTCGCTGATCTTCAGGCGCCGGCCGTTCATGCTGTATGCAACGACCACGCCGTAGCGATCGCAGTCCGACACCGGAATGGTGTAGGTATAGTCGTCGAGCGTATGGATCTCGACTGCGCTGCCAGATGCGCCGACTGCCTTCAGGATATCCGCGAGCAGTGGTCCTGTGAAGGTGGAACGTGGAGTCCAGGTGGTGGCAGTCGTAATCGAATGGACCGGCAGCGCGAGCAGTTGTGCCTCGGTGAAGTGATACAGATGGTGTGCCGCGTCGTTGGTCTTGCTGATTTTGCCCTTCACGTCGAGCGACAACGGCAACGACTCTGCCTGCGCCTGGGCGTGCATGCTCCACGCGGCGAGCGCGAGGATCAGACCCAGCCCCCACCATGCGCCCCTGCACACACCTTTCCTGCCATCCACCGCTGCGCTCAACTTGGTCATTTGCCTGGCTTTTCCATCGTTTGTTATTTTTTTGGGCGGCTCCACGCTGCGCCGGCTCAACCCGCCAGCGAACCTGCAGCGCCCTTTCCCCGCCGGCGGCGCCGGTCTTTGCGACGCGCCCCGTCCGGCGACGCGCGTCACCCCGACGCGCGATCTTTGAACCGCATGCATAATATCGCCAAAAATCTTTGTCTCAAAAACGAGGACCTGCCGCCGCGCTGCGCCGCGCGCCGCTCTCCGCCTACGGGACACCTGCCCTGCGTACTCCACGCGACGCCCAAAGAGTCATGAACAAGCCCGTTTTGCCCCTGACGTACGAACAACTCGATCACTGGATCGAATCGTTGCAACCCGCGTTGCTGGCGGAGCGTTTCACGTTGGCGATCGGCATTCTGCGCGGCGGCGCGCCGCTTGCGCTGATGGTTTCGCATGCGGCTGGCACGCCGGTCGCCTTCCTGCGTTACGACCGCCAGTCGCGCACGGTTGCCTGGGATTCGACTCTGCCCATTCCACCTGCGGGCTCGAAGGTATTGCTGTGCGAGGACATCGCGGGGCGCGGCTTTACGCTGACTGACTGCATCGCATTCCTCCAGCAGCATGGCCTCGACGTCAGGACGCTGACCGCCGCGGTCGACGACCTGAGCCGCATGCAACCCGACTACGCGATCGACGCCCGCGGCTACTTCGCGCTGTTTCCGTGGGAGCGCCAGGCCTACACCGCGCGCTATCGTGAGGACTGGGAGCGCGTGCAAGCGGGCACCGCGCCCG
Source organism: Paraburkholderia sediminicola (assembly GCF_046026855.1). GTDB lineage: Bacteria > Pseudomonadota > Gammaproteobacteria > Burkholderiales > Burkholderiaceae > Paraburkholderia > Paraburkholderia sediminicola_A. The sequence goes on from NZ_JAQQET010000013.1 coordinate 187,341, forward strand.
CCATGGCCGACGATCACGAATACGCCACCTATGCGATCGACCTCGACGGCATTCTGCTGCCCGACGTGCCGCTCGCACGCTACGACGAGGATCTGGCCGCGGCGCTCGCCGAACGCGACGCGCTGCTGCCGTTCGAGATGCTGCCGGACCTCGATCTGCAACGCGTTCGTACCATCATTACCGGCCGGCCGGAACTGGATCGCGCGCGCACCGAAGCGTGGCTCGCGCGGCACGGCTTCGGTCATATGCAACTGGTGATGCGCACGCCCGGCACGCACGATGAAAGTCCCGCCGGCGCCGCCGCTCACAAGGCTGCTGCGGCATTGCGCGGCGGCGTCACGCATTTTGTCGAGAGCGATCCGGTGCAGGCACTGCTGATCGCGCAGCAGGCGCCGCTGCTGCGCGTGATCTGGTGGGACGCCTCTACGCAAACCGGAATGCTGGTGGGCGCGCGCGCGTGGACTTGAGGGCGTGGGCCTGTGTGCGTGAAACCGGGCGCGAACCCAGGCGCGCAGGTTCTGGCGCGCACATCGGCCCAGACGGACGCTAAGCTTCTTTCGCCTCTCTGATCTCTTTGGTTTCCCTGACCTCTTTACCATCACGCAAGCGCAGATGCCCCGCCGCCCGCTGCGAAGCAACGATGATCAGCTTCATCGTCGCACGCGTGGCGCCGACCAACAGCTTGCGCGCAATGCGTTCATCGAACGTATCGAAGTCGACTTCAGTGAGAATCACGCACGGCGCCGCCTGCCCCTTGAAGCGATAGATCGATTCGAACAGCACATCACCTTCGCGATACTCCGGGTTGCCGAACAGATCGTACTTACCCGTGAAACTGCGCAGCCGATGCGGGCCGAGATGATCCTGCGCGGTCATCGCCGAGCCTTCGCGGCCGCGAAACGAGAGCACTGCGATGTCCTGTTTGCGAAAGCCGAGCGACAACGCCTGCGTGATCGCCCGCTTGGTCGCCTCGATGCTGCCTTCAGCGGCATTCACTTCGTCGTAGACGGAGAGCGAAATATCGGAACCGTCGAACGGGCTGCCCGACGCCAGATCCGCCGCGACCGGCACCGAGGCGCCAATCACGTCGCGCACATAATCGAGAATGTCGCGCGGACTGCGATAGTTGGTGGTCTCTTTCAGCGTGGTCCAGCCGGGCAGTTCGACCGGCTCGCGCATATACAGATTCTGCAGCGGGTCTTCGAGCCACCACCACGCGGCGTCCGGCCTCAAAAGACGCTCGAGTGCCGCCACCCATGGCTGCTGGAAATCCTGCCCTTCGTCGACGATCAGCACGTCGAATTGCCAGCGCGCGTCGATCGGCGCGCCCGCGAAAGTCGTTTCAAGCTGATTGAACACGTCGCCGGACTGGAAATCCGGCTCGCGGCCCGCGTCGCGTGCAATCCAGTCGCATAGCTGGTGATAGTTCGCCACCTTCGCCTCAGGTGGCGCCACCCGCGCGATGTGATCCGCGAGCGGCCGGTTGAAACACACATACAGCGGCCGCTGTCCGCGCGCTACCGCGTCGCTCATCACCTGCACCGCCAGTTGAGTTTTACCTGAGCCGGCCGTGCCAATCACGCGCAGCCGGAACGGCGAAAATTCGAGCCGCCGCGCCCAGGTTGCGAGGCCGCCCGCGAGGCGCGTGACGAGCGTGCCGGCCTGGCCGACCAGCGCGCTGGCGTCGGGCGTGAGCGCAAGTTCGTCGGCAAAGAAGTGGTGAATTTTCGGCGCGCAGGCGAGACGCGATTCGTCGGCCGGCAAGGCTTCACGAATAATCGCGGCAAGCCGGTCTTTACGCGTCGCGTCGACGATCCGCGCAGGATTCACGCCGGCAATCGCCGCGTCCTTGACAACGTGGTCCGGGCAATACAGCAGTTCTTCGATGAAATACGTGCCCGCGCCGAACGCCGCGGTAAAGCGCCGGTGCAGCGTTTCGACAGTGTGCGCGAGCGCGATTGCCACATTGCGCTCCGTCTGAAGATAGACCTTGACGAGCCCCTTCGGCGTTTCGCGCAGGAAACCGGTTTTCTGTTCGACGATCATCACGCGCCCGGCCGGGCTGACGATCACGAAGTCGGCCTCGCCGAACACCGAAAAGTTCTGATTCAGGCGGGTCCAGTGCACGCCGTGATAGACGGTGTAGCCATCGGGAAGGGCGTCTTCCAGCAACGCGAGGGTTTCGCGTTCGCGTGCCGCCGCGCCGGTGGCGGCGAGGCTCTTCCAGTCGTCGGGGACAATGCGGGCCATGCGGTGCCTCATCGTATTCGGGTGCGCCCATTGTACGCAACGCCCGCGTGTTGCCGGCATGGTGGTTGGGCCGGTATTCGGGCCCCGGATGGGCGGTGCTTTGACCACACTTCGGCCACTTTTCGGCAACGCCTTGAGCCGCGTTCAGACCACACGTCGGCCAGCACTACACGCGGCCAATTGCCGGCCGGCGGCGCGCAAACCCATGTGCATCGTGTATCGTTGCTGGCTGAACGCCGCGTGCCTTACGCGGCTTGCCAACTGTAAGCATAAAGAAAAGGATTTGCCGGATGATTACGATCTGGGGACGCGCCAACTCGGTCAATGTACAGAAAGTCTTGTGGTGTTGCGACGAACTGGTGCTGCCGTACGAACGCATCGATGCAGGCCTGCAATTCGGGCGCAACAACGAGCCCGATTACCTCGCGATGAACCCGACGGCCAAGATTCCGACGCTGGTCGACGACGACTTCGTGCTGTGGGAATCGAACTCGATCCTGCGCTATCTGGTGCTGCAATACGGCGAATCGAGCCTCCTGTATCCCGCCGAGCCGAAACTGCGCTCCAGCATCGACCGCTGGCTCGACTGGTCGCTCACCACGCTGCAACCCGCGGAGAAACCTGTGTTCTGGGCACTGGTGCGCACGCCGGCCGCCGAGCGCGACGCCGCCAAACTCGCCACCGACTTCGCCGCGGTCACGCTGCTGTGGCGCCTGCTGGACAATCATCTGCAAGGCCGTTTTTTCCTTGAAGGCGAGAATTTCACGCTAGCCGATATCGTGATTGGCTCGTACGCGAAACGCTGGTTCGGGCTGGATGGCGTGGAACGTCCCCCGCTGCCGAATCTGGAACGCTGGTATTCGCGGATTGCGACGCGCCCGGGTTTCAAGAAATACGTCGATTTCCCGCTGACTTAAGCCTGACTTGATTAAACCTGACTTGAGCCATCCGGCAGCCTCATGCCTCATCGCGACGCCCGGCCGCGACGGGCCGGCGCGACGCACACCGGCACAGCGAAGCACGATGGCCTTTATAATCGACGCATGAAGACCGCCAAGCCAACCGCGACCGCCGACAAAGCCACCCCCGCCGACTCCGCTCATCATCATGCGCCGGGGCACACGCACGATGGGCACGGTGAATCGCAGGAAGCCGCACTGACTCTCGCGGAAGAATATTGCCGCGAACGCGGCGAAAAACTCACGCCGATCCGCCGCAAAGTGCTCGAATTGCTGCTGAATTCAGGGCGCGCCACCAAAGCTTATTCGTTGCTCGACGACATGCGCCAGATCCATCCCGGCTCGGCGCCGCCCACGGTTTACCGGGCGCTCGACTTTCTGCTCACGGCCGGGCTCGTGCACCGGATCGAATCAATTAACGCATTCACCGTCTGCCACGACCTGACGCAATGCCAACATGGCATTCTGGTGGTCTGCCAGCAATGCGGCAACGTTACCGAGTTGCATCAGCCCAAGCTGCGTCAGGCTCTCGTCGCGCAAATCGAAGACGCGGGCTACCGCCTCGCCAGCGACGAAATCGAATTGAAGGGATTGTGTTCCGCCTGTCAGACAGCGGAAGCAGCCAGCGCCAGTGCCGCAACACCGGTCGCCGTTGCCAAATAACAGCCTCACCCGCGAGTGAGGCAGATCAGCCCGCCGCGCGGGCTTCGATCGCGTCGCGCAATAACGTCACGAGATCTTCCGGCAATGCCGGCTTGATCATGAAATGCTGGAAGCCTTCGCCGATGCTGCGCAGGCGGTAAGCGTCGTCGGTATGGCCTGTGAGCGCCACGGCCACCGAAGGCGCGTGATCGCCGCGAATCTCGTGATCACGCAGCCGCTGGATCAGATAAAAGCCGTCCATGGCCGGTAATTCGAGGTCACACACCACGGCGTCAGGCAATAGCCGCAGCGCCGCTTCGACGCCTTCTTCCGCATCCGCCACAGCGACGACATGCGCCCCTTCTGCCTCGAGTAACAAAGCCAGTGATTCCCGGCTATCCGGGTCGTCTTCGACGAGCACGATTGTGGCCTGATCGAGTCTCAATGCTCCGTTCATGTTCCGTTGTTGCTCTAAAAAACCGGTTGGGCCGTCAGACGCGGCCAACGTATCGCTCTGCTGTTTGCCGCCGATTTGCGCGGCTGCTGTCTTGCTGTTCATGGTCCGACTCGATTTCATGCGTTGAGTTGCATGCAGGCCCGCGATTGTAAAACACGGCCTGAGCGCAACGCGTGCGCACAGTAACGCGCCAAAATTGCACGCCAATGAAAAACCGGCCTCGACGCCAATGCCCCGGCAGACAGATGCCGACACCCGATTCGCCGTGGCAGCCGCTGCAAACCCGTGTGCATCGCCCTGCCAGCGCGGCGTCTTCCCTGACATCCCTGTTCTTTTGCGACGCCAACGCTGTTGCGTCTCTCGCGCGGCATTCGCATCCACCCCTCAGGTAGCATGTTGCGTGCCTCGGTGCTTTCGATCGGCGGGGGTGGCAGAAATGTAATCTTGAGTGAGTCAGTGGTGGGTCAGCCCGCTTTGCTGGGACCGATGCCCTGCACCAGCAAGGCCACCACGTGCCGGGCGATCTCCTCGCCGCCGATATTGCGCCGCACGGGATCGTTTCGCCACAGCTTCGAGGTGGCCAGCGGCAGAATTGTCAGGCCTAGCAGCGTGACGAACACCAGCGACGGCTCCAGCCCCGCATTCAGGCGCCCTTCCTTTTGCCAGCGTGCAATGGCTGACAGTGACGCCTTCTGATGCGCGTTGCCGAAGCGTTCATGCATGCGCTGGCGCAGCAGACCACCGTCGCTAATCACTTCGCGCACCCATAGCGACGGAAACCACGGGTTGTCGCTCGCCACCTGCACCAAACGCCGGGCGAGTTGGGTGATGGCTGCCACCGGATCGTCGGGATGTTCCTGAAACGGCACGCCGAGCGCCGCGCGTAGCGGACCGAAGCGCTCGTCGATCAGCACGTCGAGCAGTTGATCGCGCGTCCTGAAGTAGTAATGCATCATCGCCGGCGTGAAACCTGCCTCGCGGGCAATCTCCCCAAGCGTGGTATCGACGATGCCCTGCCGCGCGAACAAGGCAAGTGCCGCATCCAGCAGGCGGCTGCGCTGCTCTGGGCCGCGCGCCGAACCCGTAGGCCTGCCGGGGCGGCGTGCGGGGGCCGGCGTTGCAACGTCCGCAGAATCTCCGACCGCCGCTGACGCCGGCTTCGAAAGCTTTCGCGCCTTCACGGCGGACGCGCTGCGCGGCGCGCGCTTCACTTCCTGTTCATCTGACGGAATCCTTGCCATTGCATTCAATTTGACGAGTGACGCGATGTCGCATATATTAATCCCTGAATTAATTAATTTCAACACCCTGGTGCCATGGACCAATCGACAACGACTCAACCCACCGGGCTGATGCAGCCAGACGCGCAGCCCGGCACGCAGGCAGCCGACCACCCGCCGATCCGCCTGCTGTTCCCGGCGTTGCTGCTGGTCATGCTGCTCGCCGCGCTCGATCAGACAATCGTCTCGACCGCGCTGCCGACCATCGTCGGCGAACTTGGCGGGCTTAATAACCTGTCATGGGTGGTGACCGCGTATCTGCTCAGCTCGACCATCGTCGTGCCGCTGTACGGCAAATTCGGCGATCTGTTCGGCCGCAAGATCGTGCTGCAGACAGCGATCGTCGTGTTCCTCGTCGGCTCGGCGCTGTGCGGCGTCGCGCAGAACATGACCCAGTTGATCGTGCTGCGCGCGTTGCAAGGGCTCGGCGGCGGCGGTCTGCTGGTCGTGACAATGGCCGCTATCGCGGACGTGATTCCGCCGGCCGAACGCGGCCGCTATCAGGGTGTATTCGGCGGCGTGTTCGGTCTCGCGACCGTGGTCGGGCCGCTGCTCGGCGGGTTTCTCGTCGAGCACCTGTCATGGCGCTGGATTTTCTATATCAACCTGCCGCTCGGCATCATCTCGCTGGCCGTAATCGGCGCGGTCTTCAAACCGCACGTGCGGCATGTGAAGCACACCATCGACTACATGGGCGCCGCATTTCTGGCCGGCGCCCTCACCTGCATCATCCTGTTCACGAGCCAGGGCGGCACGATTCTGCCGTGGTCGTCGCCGCAGTTGTGGTTCACGCTGGGGATGGGACTGGTGGCGATCTGGGGTTTCATCCATGAAGAACGTACTGCCGTCGAACCGATCATGCCGCTCGAGCTCTTCAAACAGCGCACGTTTTTGCTGAGCAGTCTGATCGGCTTCATCATCGGCGTATCGCTGTTCGGCTCGGTCACTTTCCTGCCGCTTTATTTGCAGGTGGTCAAAGGCTCGACACCTACGGAAGCCGGCATGCAGATGTTGCCGATGATGAGCGGCCTGTTCGTGATGTCGATGGTAACCGGCCGCCTGATCAGCAGGATCGGCAAGTACCGCATGTTCCCGATCGCCGGCACGTTCCTCGTGGCCGTGGCGATGGTGTTGCTCGCTCGCCTGCAGATCAGCACGCCGATTCATGTGATGTATATCGACATGGGCATTCTCGGCTGCGGTCTCGGTATGGTGATGCAGGTGCTGATTCTCGCCGTCCAGAATACGGTCGAATTCAAGCACATGGGCGTCGCCACTTCCGGCGCGACGCTATTCCGTTCGATTGGCGGCTCGATCGGCGTGGCCGCTTTTGGTGCGGTGTTTTCGAACGGCCTCGCCGCGCGCCTGGAAAAGCTGATTCCGCCCGACACCGAATTGCCGCACGCGCTCGGACCTGCTGCCATTCACCAGTTGCCTGAAGCGTTGCGTAGCGATTATCTGCAGGCGTTTGCCGGTGCGTTGCACCTGGTGTATCTATCGGCGGCCTGCGTGGTGGTGCTGGCCTTCGCACTCGCGTGGCTACTGAAGGATCATCCGCTGCGCAAGCACTAATCCCGCATCACGTTTTCTATGAGCGTTTCCTGCAAACGCCTGATAACGAGGTCGAACGCCACGCGCTTCGACCTCGTTTCTTTTCATCGCCGCCATGCCGTTCTGCCGATTCCGCCATCGAATCATCACGTGCGCATCGTGACTACGCATGCGGTGTGAAAAAAACCATCCGTCTGTTCGTTCTGCCGACATATGCAGTGTTTCGTCGTACCTGCAAATGTGTTCTACCGCACATAAAGTAGGTAAGAACGTCGATTGACGTTCTCATCGAAACGCCACATATTGCAAGCAGCAGCACCGCAAGCGAGGACTTGCGCCTCAAGGCTCTCCAGTGCATGTGGATCGTGATTTCCGCGGACAATTACTCCTGCCTCAACACGATCTGGAGCATGCCGTAACGGCATTGTTTTCCACAGGTGGGTCCACAGTATGTCCACCCAGACAATACTCGGCCATAGTTTCCCCACGCCCTGCAAACGCTGTGGCGGTGCCCTGTACCGGCAAGTCGACTATTGCCCGTATTGCGGCGCGGTGCACCCGCTCGACGCCGGCCCACACAAGCGCGTTGTGATTCCCGGCAGCCGCGCCAGCGCCATGAGCAAGACGGCGCAGAAAAACGACATCGATCCGGTACAGCCGGGCGAAACCGAGCTCGCCGCGCAGGTTGCGTTAACCGACGAAGCTTCCCCTGCCGGGACGCCAATACAAGCACAAGCGCCGATACTCGCGTCTCCGGATGCACCTATTCCCCCGCTCGCCGATCTGCCACGTTCTGGCGGTCTCCACGCGCTCCCAGTGCGCCGCGTGTTGCTCGCGATCGTAGCCATTGGCGCAATCGGACTAGCCTATGTCGCCTATGAACTATTCAGCGACAACCACGAATCGCAGAACGGCAACACCGAACAGAACGCCGACAACGTTCAGGATGCCAGAACGGCGACCGGCACAATTGCGCTGTACGCACCGGCTCAATCGACGAACCAGGCTGCCGCCGTTAAGCCTGTTGCCCCCACCAATTCTGCCAGGGCTGCGCCAGCGATGCAGACCGCGCCCATCGTGCCGCAGGTGGTCACAACACCTGTCAAACCTGCTGCGCCGCAGTTCCACGATGCCGCGCAAGCACTGCAGGCAGCACATACGGCCTTCCGCGCCAACGATCTATCCGCGGCACAAGCGGCGCTTGGCGCGGCGCAAACACTGCAACCAGGCAACACAGACGCGCAAAGTCTGCTGACCGAATTGAGGCCGCTCGCCGCGCATCGCGACGCCGCGTTGCAGGCAGCGCAAGTGTGTGTTTCGCAGCAGTCGTGGAACTGCGCGCGCCAGCACGCCAACGAAGCGCTCACCATCGACACCGGCAACGAGACCGCGAAGACAATCCTTGAACGCGTGATTCGCGAGACAGGTTGGGCGCCACTCAACCCGCATGCAGCGATAGACAACCCGGTTATCAACAAATCGTTTGGATACCGAATTTCATAGCCGCTTGTGCGACAGACAGCCTGATTCACGGCATGCCCGATCGCACTGGCGATCACGTGCCCTCTGAGCGGCAACAGACGGACAAGACGCACGCAACGCATTGAACATGAGACGGCAAGCCGGCTCACCGATGTGTCGCGCGCGCCGACGCGAGCGGCCGTTCAACCCTGACCGATAGGTAGATAGACCATGCTGAAGAAACTTCTGGCGGGATGGCTGGGGCTGACGCTGATGGTCATGTCTTCGTTTGCTTGCGCGGAGCCTGCGCACTACAAGATCGTCACTGGTCCGGAACGGGGCACCTATATTCAGTTCGGCCAGGATCTTTCGAAATGGGTCGCGCAGCCGGCGGGCATCGACCTGGAAGTAATGGCGTCGAAGGGTTCCGCTGAAAACGTGCAGCGCATGCGCTTCGAGCCGGGTGTGAAGCTCGCTCTGGTGCAATCCGACGTGTACCAGGCCTACATCGATATGGCCAACGCGGGCAATGCCGATGCAGGCACGGCGATCCGGCCGCTACGGCTCATCATGCCGCTCTACGACGAGGAAATTAACGTCGTGGTGCGCGCGGACTCGCCGATGAAAACCTTCGCCGACATCAAGGACAAGAGCATCAGCGTGGGTCTGATCGGCAGCGGCACAGCTCAGTCCGCCACGACCCTCTATCACCTGATGTTCGGACAGGCGATTCCCGAGCAGAACATCCAGCATCTGAGTAACGAAGACGCGCTGGCCGCGTTGATCGTCAAGAAGGTGGACGTTGCGATCATCGTGGTCGGGCAGCCGGCGAAACTGTTCAACGACATGAACCCAGAACTGTTGCAACAGATCCGCCCTCTGAGGGTCGATCCCAACGCACCCGAAACCGCCCGCGCGAAACAGACATATTTTCCCGCGACGCTCCGCGCGACCAGCTACCCGAACTGGTTGAAAGAAGACGTTCCCACGTTGACCGTGAAGGCCTTTCTCGTCACCTACGATTACGGCCTGCGCGATACCGTCGGCAATCTGAATCATTTTGCCGACTCACTGTGCGCCAACTTCGACAATCTGCAGGAGCACGGGCATCCGAAGTGGAAGCAGGTGAAACTCGAATTGCCGACGCTCGTGCACGGATGGAAATACTACGGCCCGGTGGAGAAACATTTGCGCGCGTGCCTCGCGAACAAGAGTGCGGCGATCAGCGCGACGGCGGCGCAAGCCGCGCAAAAACCGCGCTCCACCTGCACGGATCAGGAGCGCCTGCTTCTGCTGTGCAAGTAAGCTTGCGCGCACGGTGAGAAGCGCGCGCTCAGGCGTGCTCCTTCGATGCGGCCGACACGTCCATTGCCCGTTGCAGCGCCTCGTACACCTTCGGCCGATTGCATTGCGACACGTTAAAGCGCAGGAAGCCGGTTGCCGACTGCGACGCACTGAACACATTGCCCGGCGCGAACACCACACTCTCGGCTAACGCGTGACGCGCGATATCGGCGGCATCGAGCGCATCCGGCAGGCGCGCCCACACAAAAATTCCGGCGCGTGGCCGCGTCCACACTTCAAGACCGGCATAGCCCAGCCGCCTGATCGTCTCGCCCATGGCGTCCGCGAGTTTCGCGCGCATCGATTCCAGATGCCGCCGGTACGTGCCGTCCACCAGCAGGCGATGCACCACGCTCGCCGCGAGCTGGCCATTGCCGAACGAGGTGGCCAGCTTCAGATCGACCAGCGGCTCGATCCATTCGCTGCGCGCCGCGATGTAGCCGCAGCGTACCGCCGCGGATAAGGTTTTCGAAAAGCTGCCGATCGAGACCACCCGCGCGAGACCGTCGAACGCCGCAAGACGCGGCGCGGGTTCGTCTTCGAAGTCGGCGAAGATATCGTCCTCGACAATCAGCAGATTGTGCTCGCCCGCTAGTTTCAGCAGCCGGTGCGCAATGGCCGGCGCAAGCGTGGCGCCGGTCGGATTGTGGATCGCGGAATTGGTCACGTAGAGCCGCGGGCGGTGCTCGATCAGCGCCCGCTCGAATGCCGCCAGATCGGGCCCGGACGGCGTATAAGGCACACCGACAATGCGGGCGCGATGCGCGCGCAGCAGCGCCTGAAAGTTGAAATAGCACGGATCGTCGATCAGAACCGTGTCACCAGGTTCGAGCAGGAACCGGCAGACGAGATCGAGCGCGTGCGTGCCACCGTCGGTCAGCACGATCTGCTCGGGCGGCGCTTCCACACCGTGCTGCGCGAGCCGCCACGCGAGTTGCTGTCGCAGCGCGGGCAGACCGCGCGGACTAGCGTATTCAGCAAGCGGCGCCTCCGGATCGCGCGCCACGGCACGCAACGCGCGGCGCACGCCGTCTTCCGGCAGCCATGAGGGCGGCATCCAGCCGCAGCCGGGTTTGAACACCTTCGCACCGGCCTCAAGCGACTGCCGTGTGAGCCACAACGGATCGACCTCGCGATCCAGCCGCGGCCCGAGATCGGCGAGCGCGAGCGGCGGCGCATGGCCGGACACGAAAAAGCCGGAACCGCGCCGCGCCACGATCACGCCTTCCGCAACCAGCCGGTCGTACGCTTCCACCACGGTCGACTTCGACACGCCGAGCGTCTCGGTCATCATGCGGATCGACGGCACGCGCGCGCCCGGCGTCAGCGAACGGCGCGCGATGCGTTCGCGCAAACTGTCCATTACCGTGCCGACACGTGTGCCGGTTTGCATGCCTGGGGCCACCCGATTGCTATCGCTCTCCGCCATCTGTACTGCTCCATGTTCGGCACAGTTTGTACGAATTGTACTGATTCATAGCTTACCCTTTGCGGCCTGAAAGCGCATGCTGTGGGTTCCATTTTCAATGCGCATGGACTCTTTCGATGGATAAGACAACAAACGGCTGGGTGAGCGGCATGGTGGGTGTGTTGATTTTCAGCGGCTCGCTACCCGCCACGCGTATCGCCGTACAAGGTCTCGATCCGGTGTTCCTGACGGTGGCCCGCGCGACCATCGCGGGCACGCTGGGTCTGCTGCTTCTGCTCGTATTCCGCCAGGCGCGGCCCGCCAGGCGCGACCTCATCCCGCTGGTGGTGGTCGCGCTCGGCGTAGTGGTCGGCTTTCCGCTCCTGACCGCCCTCGCGCTGCGCCACGTCAACGCCGCGCACGCCGTGGTGTTCGTCGGACTCCTGCCGCTGGCCACCGCGATCTTCGGCGTGCTGCGCGGCGGCGAGCGCCCACAGCCGGCGTTCTGGCTGTTCTCGGCGCTCGGCAGCGGCGCGGTGGTCGCGTTCGCCTTGCGCCACGGCATCGACGCGTCACCGGTCGGCGATGCGCTGATGCTGGCGGCGATTGTCGTCTGCGGCCTGGGTTATGCCGAAGGCGCGCGGCTGTCACGCCATCTCGGCGGCTGGCAGGTGATTTCGTGGGCGCTGGTGCTGTCGTTGCCGGTGATGCTGCCGCTCGCCTGGTGGACGCGGCCCGCATCGTTTGAAGGCGTGAGCCACGCCGCGCTGTGGGGGCTCGCGTACGTGTCGCTCTTCAGCATGCTGATCGGTTTCGTGTTCTGGTATCGCGGGTTGGCGCTCGGCGGCATCGCCGGTGTCGGGCAGTTGCAGTTGCTGCAGCCGTTCTTCGGCCTGCTGCTCGCCGGTTTGCTGCTGCACGAAGAGGTGCCCCCCGCGATGATCCTGGTGACCGTCGTGGTGGTGGCGTGCGTGGCGGGCGCGCGACACTTTTCGCGAACGGCGTCGGCCCGGCCGGCAGCCTGACCAGGCCCTCACCCGCACGGGCGCGCCCTGATTTTTAGGATCGTGCGGGGTCGGCTCGCGGTCGACTATGTCATCATCCTGGTGATCGACCCACCACCCGCTCCGCGCCGCAACTACGATGCCGACCGCTTTTGCACAAACCGTCGAAGCCCGCTTTGCCGAACTCACGCCCACCTCCAAGCGTGTCGCCAGCTACATGCTGGCGAATCTCGACCGGCTCGGCCTCGAAAACGCCGATCAGATCGCCCAGCAAGCCGGCACCAGCGGCATCTCGGTGGGCCGCTTCTTGCGCAGCATCGGCTACCAGAATCTCGATGACCTGAAGCGCGAACTGCGCGGCGCGCAGGAACGCCCGTGGCTGATCACCGACCGCCTCGACGCATTTCGCCGCGCCTCCGGCCAACACGACGAAGCCGCACCCACCGCAAGCGGACCCAACGCTTCCAGTTCCGCCCCCAACCCGGCTCTCACCCACTCGCTCGAACTCGAAATCGGTGCGATCCAGCATGTCTACCAGCTTGCGCAATCGCCGGTGTTCGCCCGTGTGGCCGAACGCATCTCGAATGCTGACGCCGTCTATATCCTCGGCATTCAGTCCACGCGCGGCATCAGCAACGCGTTTTACAGCTACCTTGAATACATCCGCCCGCGCGTGTTCTATTCCGACGGCATGTCGGGCTCATATGTCGATTCGCTGAACTCCGAGTTCAAGTCACCGTATCTGATCATCACCGATACGCGCGCCTACTCGTCGGTTGCGCGCCGTTATTGCGAAGCCGCCACGCGCCGTGGCCTGCCCTTCGCGCTCGTCACCGATATTTACTGTCCTTGGGCGCGCGAATTCGACGGCGATCTTTTACAGGTGAAAACCGATGTCGGTCAGTTCTGGGATTCGCTGGCGCCGCTCACGTGCCTGTTCAACCTGCTGATGTCGGCGATTGTCGAACGGCTCGGCCCGGGCATCGACGAACGCGTTGCACGCAATCGCGAACTGCAAAGCGAATTCGACCAGTTCGACCTTTGAAGCCGCTTTCCCGATAGGCCACGTGATTGACGATCGGCTCCCCGGGGCGCGCCACGCCACGCATGGCAAGCGCATGCTGCTACGCGGCGCAATGCACAGGTGATCCCGCATAAACCGCTCGCCGCGCTCGATGCCGTGCGTTGATCGCGTCAGGATGCTGTCGTCGCAGCCGCCTCGCCGCCAAGATAAGCGTCGCGGATCCGCTCATCGCCGAGCAGCGATTCTGCCGTGCCTTCAAGCACGACGCGCCCGGTCTGCAACACGTAGCCATAATGCGCGATCTCCAGCGCAAGGCTGGCGTTCTGCTCGACCATGAAGAACGTCACGCCTTGCCGGTTGATCGTGTCGATCAGCTCCAGCACTTTATCGACGTACAGCGGCGACAAACCCATGGTGGGTTCGTCCATGCAGATCAGTTTCGGCCGGCTCATCAGCGCACGCGCCATGGCCAGCATCTGCTGCTCGCCGCCGGAGAGCGTGCCGGCCTTTTGCGTCAGGCGCTCCTTCACGCGTGGGAAAAGGCCCAACACGCGCTCGTAGTCTTCGTCGATGGAAACACGGTCGCGCCGCGTATAGGCGCCCATCAGCAGATTTTCACGCACTGTCATGTCGCCGAACAGCCTTCGCGCTTCAGGCACCGAACCGACGCCGCGCCGCACGATCTGCGGCGTGCTGAGGCCCGTGATCGCCTCGCCTTCGAACGTTATGCTGCCGGCACGCGGCTTGTGCAGACCGAGAATCAGCTTCATCGTGGTCGATTTGCCGCTCGCGTTACCGCCGAGCAAACTCACGATCTGCCCGTGCCGTACCTGGAAGTTGACATCGAAATGCACCTGGACGGGGCCGTAAAACGTTTCGATATGTTCGAGTTTCAGTAGAGCGTCACTCATTGTCGAGGTTCCAGAAGTTCAGGCCGCGACGCGCACGGTCGCCGCGCCGCCGACATTGCGATGACCCAGATATGCCTCGATCACACGTGGATCGTTGCGCACGTCACGCGGCAACCCTTCGGCAATTTTCCCGCCGTTGTCGAGCACGATCACGCGATCCGATAGCCGCATCACCATGTCGAGCTTGTGTTCGATCAGCAGGATGGTCAGCCCGCGCGCTTTCAGTTGCTGAATCAGCACCAGCATTTCGGCGGTTTCGGACTCGTTCATGCCAGCCGTCGGCTCGTCGAGCAACAGGATGCGCGGATGCAAGGCGAGCGCGCGAGCAATCTCGACGCGCCGCCGGTTCGCATACGAAAGGCTATGCGCCGGATGATCGATGCGCGGCGTCAGGCGCTCGCCAAACCCCGCGATGATCTCGCGCACTTCGTCGCGCAACGCCGCGTCTTCACGACGGATCGAAGCCGGCCCGATGAGCGCGCGCGCCACTTCGGCAACCGCGCCGACAATCGGCCAACCCGTGCGAGTGGCGCGCAAACGCGCGTGAGCACCGATCAACACGTTGTCGAGCACGCTCAGGTTGCCAAACACCCGGCCATGTTGAAACGTGCGCGCCAGCCCGAGCGCGGCGAGTTTTTCCGGCCGCACGCCGGTAATGTCGCGGCCATCGAATTGCACACGGCCCGCGTCTGGCGTATCGAGCCCGGTGATCAGGTTGAACAGCGTCGACTTGCCCGCGCCGTTCGGCCCGATCACACTCACGAGTTCGCCTTCCGGGATCGAAAGATCGACCCCGTTCACCGCGGTCAGTCCGCCGAAGCGCCGCGTCACGCCGCGCACCTCGAGAAGAATCTGTGTCATGTGCGCTCCGTCATACCGTGCCCAGCAAACCCTGCGGCCGGAATCGCACCAGCAGCAGCAACACCAGGCCGTAGATCAGCATCCGATAATCGGCGGCCCAGCGGAAAATCTCCGGCAAGCCGATCAGCGCCACCGCGCCGACGATGCCGCCCAGCACGTTGCCGAGGCCACCGAGAATCACCATCGTCAAGGCGAGGATGGACACTTGCGAGTCGAAGGTCTGGTTGTTGATGTAGCTATACAGATGCGCCGCGATCCCGCCGCTGATGCCGGCGGCCAGCCCACCGAACGCGAACGCGATCGCCTTGTAGCGGTTCGGGCGGATGCCGTGCGAGCGCGCAGCGACCTCGTCTTCGCGAATCGCGCGCAAAGTGCGGCCCAGATGCGAGCCCAGCAGCCGCGTTTGCAGCAACGCCAGCACGATCAGCACGCCCAGCGCAAACCAGTAGATCGCACGAGCACTGTCCGGCGTCCAGCCGAACACCGACAGCGGCGCAATGCCCGCGATGCCGAGCGGGCCACGCGTCAGGCTGTCCCAGTTGAGGATCACGAGGCTCACTACTTCGCCGATACCGAGCGTCGCAATCGACACATAGTGCCCGCGCAAACGGAATGCCGGATAGACCAGCAGCGTGCCAAGTGCGGCGGTGATCAGACCGGCGCAAAAAATCGTCACGACCGGTGACCAGCCGAGATTCGTCGACAGTAACGCAGATGCGTACGCGCCGATCACCAGCAGCGCGGCATGGCCGAGCGAAATCTGTCCCACGGTGCCCGCCACCAGCGTCAGGCTCAACGCCAGCATTCCGTACAGCCAGGCATTGGTGAGTGTTTGCAGGAGATAGGACGAACTGGCAACGAACGGCAGCGCAATCGCAGCCAGCGTCAGTGCAATCACCACGGCGCGCGGCACCTTCACCGCCTTGCCGGCGGACAGGAACGTGCCGGTCATCGGCTCGGGCGGCAAACGGCGGCTGCCGCTAAAGAGTCCGTTGGGACGCCACACCAGAAACAGCAATAGCAGGACGAACGCGAACAGATCGCGGTAACTGGTGCCGAAGATCGCCACCCCATAGCTCTCGACCAGACCCAGCAGCAGGCTGCCGACAATCGCGCCCGGCACATTGCCCAATCCGCCGATCAGCAACGCCACCACGCCCTTGAGCGTGGCCTGAAAGCCCATCGCCGGATCGATGCTGTTGTAGTACATGCCGACCAGCAAGCCGCTCACGCCGCCAAGCGCGCACGCGATCGCAAACACCGCCTGATTCACACCGTTGACGTTCACGCCCATCTGCTGCGCCGCGTCCCGGTCCTGCGCCGTTGCGCGTACCGCCCAACCGAGCCGCGTGAAACGCAAAAACACATAGAGCACGGCAGCAGCCGTCACGCCGATGCCGGCAATCAGCAGATCCAGCGAGCCGATCGTCGCGCCGCCAAGACGGAAGTGCCAATCGGGCAGCGTGCTCGGCACGGCTCGCGGATCGGCGCCGAATAGCAACTGCGCGCATTGATCGAGCACGAAGCTGATACCGATCGTCGCGAGCAACGGCGCGATGCGCGCCGCGCCCTGCAGCGGCCGCAAGCCGATACGCTCGATCGCGATGCCCAGCAGCCCGCAGCCGAGCACCACCGCCAGCAAGGCCAGCGGCAACGGCAAACCGAGCCGCGTCAGACACAACCAGCCGATGAAGCTGCCGATCATGTACACCGAGCCGTGCGCGAAGTTGATCAGATGCGACACGCCGAAGATCAGCGCGAGGCCGACCGCCAGCAATGCATAGATATTGCCGACGATCAGTCCGTTGATCGTGTAGTCGAGCCATGAGGCCATAGCAATCAGATCCGGTGAGAAGCAGACACGTGAGCGTTGCTTTTGCGTTGCGCAGGTGTTATTTCGAAGCGACCAGCGGCTTCGCACCGTCCCATTGTGTGAACTGGTTGTCCTTGACGACCAGGTACACGCTGCGCGCGCCGGCCACGCGGCGCGTCTGCGGGTCGAACTGCACCTTGCCGAAGATCAGGCTCGGCACATCCTTGATCTGCTTCAGACCGTCATGTACCGCCTGACGGGTCACGCCATAGCGACGCATGACCTCCGCCGAGACGATCATCGCGTCATAAGCACGCGCGGCGAACGTATCGGGCTCGCCGCTGTACTTCGCGCGATAACGCTGCACGAAGTCCTGCACTTCAGGCCGCTTGTCGCCGGGGAAGAAATTCGATTCGGTGAATACGCCGTTCACGGCCTCGCCGCCCAGTTCGAGAAACTTCGGCGAATAGATGGAGCCCACTGCCGCAATCGGTTGCGTCAATCCTGACGAGCGCGCCTGGCGCACGATCTGCGCGCCGTCCGCGTAGTACGAGATCAGCACGAGCGAGTCGGGCTTCGCTTCGTTCACGCGCACCAGCGTCGCGCGGAAGTCTTTCTCCGTCGGCTGATAGCCTTCCGCCGCGACGACCTGCGCGCCATCCTGCGCGGCGGCTTTCGAGAAAATGTCCTTGCTGGTGCGGCCCCAGTCGGTATTCAGATAAAGCACGGCAATGCGCTTGAAGCCGAGTTCTTTCGCCGCGTAATGCGCGAGCAGCGGTTGTTCTTCGGCCTGGCTGAGCGCCGTGCTCCACATGTAGTCGCCGCCCTTGGTGAAATCAGGGTGCGAATTGGTGAAGCCGAATTGCACGAGTTGTCCGCGTTGATAAATCGGCGAGGCCGCCATTGAGGTCGTGCTCGACAGGTCACCCAACTCCAGCAGAATGCGCGGATCGCCGACGAACTTCTGCGCGATCGACACGGCCTGGCGTGGATCACCACGGCTGTCCTCGAAGTCGTAGGCAAGCGGACGGCCCTTGATGCCGCCCTGGCTGTTGATCTGCTCCAACGCGAGATCGAAGCCGCGCTTCCACTGCGTGCCGTATTGCGCGTCCTGTCCAGTAAGCGGCCCACTCACGCCGATCAGATACGGCTCGCCCGCCGCGGCGCCGGCATAGGCCGGCGAGGTTACTGCGATGCCCACCACGGCGGCGAGCACCGGCAGCGTTTTTAGCCAGCGTGACCAGCTGGTCCGCGATGATTTCGATACGTGCTTCATGTTTGCCCCGACTCTCATCTTCAAAGTGGGGCCATGTAACCACGGTGAATTCCGGCGAACCAACGAAGTTTTGGGAATATGGTTATCACGTTGGAGCGCATGCCTCTGCTTGCGCAAGACGAAGCCATGCGCCCATGTTCACCCTCATCCGCAAACACGCTGAAGCATCTCATTGATGCAATTGATTTTTTTCTCTTTCGAAACGCACCGCATGGAACAGAACCTGAGACGCCACGCGCTCGTCCGCCGATCCGCTTCGCATTTTTTCGGCTGTCGATATCGGAATTGATTATATAAATCCCGTATTCAGACGACCCTACAATGCGCAGACCGAATTGCCAGGGCCAGCCATGGAGCTGCATCAACTCGAAGCGTTTTCGGCGGTCATGTCCGCCGGCAGCATCACCGGTGCGGGGCGTTTACTCGAGCGCTCGCAGCCCGCCGTCACGCGTCAGATTCAGGAGCTCGAAGCGGATCTCGGCTATGCCCTCTTCAATCGCAATGGTCCGCGTGTCACGCCGACGCATCGCGCGTTTCTGCTTTACGAAGAAGTCGAGCGTTCGCTAATCGGACTGAAGACCATCGAGCAACGGGCGCGCGCCATCGGTCTCGGCGAAGCGGAACCGCTGCGCGTGGCGGCCACGCCCGCGCTGGCGGCGTCAATCGTGCCGCCAGCCATCGCCGCGCTGCCGCCGCTCGGCCATGCATCGCAATTCCAGTTACGCAGTTTGTCGGCCGAACACGTCGTGCATGAAGTACTGACCCGTTCCGCGGATATCGGCCTGGTCACGCTGCCGATCGGCCATGCGGGACTCGACATTCACTGGATAGCTGAGGCGCCCTGCGTGGCGCTCGTGCAAAGCGGCGATCCGCTCGCCTCGCAGCCGTACATCGCGCTGCGCGATCTGGCGACCCGGCGCATCGTTACCGTGGCGAACCGGTTTCGACTGCGGCATCGGATCGACGCGGCGTTCGCGGCCGCGCGTATTTCCGCTGATGTGTTCCTCGAAACCAACGCATCGTTAAATGCGGTGATGGCCGCCCGGGCGGGTGCCGGAGTCGCGATCGTGGATCCGGCAACGGGTCTCGGCCTGTCGATCGAAGGCGTAACGGCGCGGCCACTCGACTGTGCGATTCCGTTCTTCTTCGGCGTTGTGACGCCGGCGGGCAAACCGCGCCGCGCCGCCGTCGACGCGTTGCTGCAAGCCATCGAACACGCGACGCGCGAACTGCTCGAAGGCGTGGTGCTGCATCCCGCCCAGCAACACGATGCGCTACTACAGCGCGAAACGCGCGTCCCCCGTGCACGCACCAAACATCTGGAACACACCGCATGAATCGCCTTGCCGCACTCGAAGCCCGCTTGCGTGAAGATCTGCGCTGGCTGGAATTGCCCGCGCCCTCATGGGTCCCGCCGCGTTTCGCCGATGCTGAACGCGTGCTCGATGTCGCGGTGATCGGCGGCGGCATGGCGGGGCTCGCCGCGGCGGCAGAACTGCGCTGGCTCGGCATCGACAATCTGCGGGTGTTTGACCGCGCGCCATCCGGACACGAAGGTCCGTGGGTATCGTTCGCGCGCATGGAAACGCTGCGCTCGCCCAAGCAGCTCACGGGGCCCGCCTTGCGCATGCCGGCCCTCACGTTCCGCGCGTGGTACGAAGCGCAATTCGGCAGCGCCGCATGGGATGCGCTCTACAAGATTCCGCGAACACAGTGGATGGACTATTTGCGCTGGTATCGCCACGTGCTCGATCTGCCGGTGCATAACGACACCACGCTGACCTCGCTTCGGCCGCACGACGACGGCCTGCTAGCGCTCGATCTCGCTGAAGCAGGCGCGCAGCGCACGGTGCTCGCGCGGCATGTCGTGCTCGCCACCGGACGCGACGGTTTGGGCGGTCCCTTTGTACCGGCTATCGCCAACACGGTTGCGCCCCGCTACTGGGCGCACTCCGCGGATGCAATCGACTTCGCCGCATTGGCCGGCAAGCGCGTCGGTGTCGTCGGCGCGGGTGCGTCTGCCTTCGACAATGCCGCGACCGCACTCGAAGCAGGTGCGGCCAGTGTCGATCTGTTTATCCGCCGCGACGATATTCCGCGTGTGAACAAGCTGACGGGCATCGGCAATCCGGGCCTCGTGCACGGTTTCGCCGATCTCGACGATGCTTCCAGATGGCGCTTCCTGCACTACGCGCAGACTGAACAAACACCCCCGCCGCGCGACAGCGTGCTGCGAGTTTCCCGCCATAACGGTGCATGCTTTCACGTCGGCAGCCCGATCGTTGCGCTCGACGAACTCCACGGTTCGCTCGCGGTGACAACGCCGAAAGGCCGTTACGCGGTGGACTTTCTGATCTTCGCGACCGGCTTTCATTCGGATCTCTCCACGCGTTCCGAATTCGCGCCGTTCGCGCGCTACGTGCGGCGCTGGAAAGATCGCTATCAAGCAGACCCGTCGCTGCCTTCACACGAACTGGCCGAATCACCGGATCTCGGTGCCGCATTCGCGTTTCAGGAACGCGAACGCGGCACATGTGCGGCGCTGACGCAGATCCATTGCTTCAATCATGCAGCGAGCCTCAGTCATGGAAAGCTGTCCGGCGACATCCCGGCGATCAGCGACGGCGCACAGCGTCTTGCGCGTGGCATCGCGAGCCGTCTGTTCGACGCGGATCGTGAGCGGCACTACGAGGCACTCCTCGCCTTCAATACGGCGGAGCTGCAAGGCAATGAATGGACCGATGCGGATGCGTCGTCCGGCACTTCGCGCGCTCACCTGCAAGCAGAAAACACCGCTGAAAACACTGATTAACCCGCCGGAGCAGACATGACCGACCTCGCATCACCCAACCAGCCGTCCGCGCCCTCAGACGCGAATGGCGCAGACATCATCGACACCGTCGACGCTCTCGCCGGCCTGCAAACCGGCAGCCCGCTCGCCGCGATCCGTCATGCCCGCGACAAAGTCGCGCTGCACACACAGCGCAGCGAAGATGCATTGTTCGATCCCGCGTTGCCCGATCTCTCCTTGCAGGAGCGTTTGTCTGCAGCGTGGTATGCCGCGCGCCTTTCGCGGGCCGACGATCTCGCCGACGCCTACACCGCCAGGCTCATCGCCGCCGGCGCACAACCGGTTACGCTCGATTCAATCGAAGCGGGCACGCTCGACCCCGCCACCGACGCGCGCCTGATCGCGATCCTCTCGCACGTCAAGCTGCTGACACTCGCGCCTGTCGATGCACGCCCCGAACATCTGCTGACGCTGCAGCAGGCCGGTATCACGACGCGCGGTATCGTCGCGTTGTCGCAACTGATTGCGTTCGTCACCTATCAGTTGCGTGTCGTAGTGGGCCTGAAGGCACTGCGCGCCGCCCAGGAGGCAGCATGAGTCATGTGAATACCAGTGCGTTGCCGGTTGACCGGTTCAACGGCTTCACCTTCGATACGCTCGGCTGGCGCGCATGGCTCGACACGGTCAGCCTCGGCGGCGCCACACTCGAGCAGATCGCCGTGCTCGAAGAGAGCCATCCTAAAGCCAAGACCTCCGACTACTATCTGCTGCTGGTCCAGCAGGCGGAAATCCTGCGGCAGCGCTCCGGGGTTTTCAACGCGATCATGTATGCGCCAGGCGGCCTGCCGCGCGCCGAACGCGAGCTCGCCAGCACCGTGGTGTCGCGTGTGAACGGCTGCGTGTATTGCGCTTCGGTGCACGCGCAACGATTCGGCCAGCTCGCGAAGCGGACCGACGCGATCGAGCAGGTGTTCGAAGACCCCTTGACCGCAGGCACCACGGAGCACGAGCGAGCGATCATCCGGTACGCGATCGAACTGACCGAACGCCCTGAAAATGTCGACGCAGCCGCCATCAAACGGCTCGAAGCACATGGCCTGACGCACGCGGAAATCCTCGACCTGACTCACGCTATTGCGATCTTCGCGTGGGCCAATCGGCTGATGCTCACGCTTGGCGAACCCGTGTTTCCTGCCGCGGACGCCTGATCCTGAAGCACGCCAGTCAATGTGTCCGGCAGCCCCCTGGTATTCGAGCTTGACGAATCAGTGCTTGCGGCCATGCCCGTCTGAGCGCGCCGGGGGAACAGCAAGCCGCATTGCGGTATTCTCACCGGCTCGTTAAGAAGGAGGATGGATTCATGAAGTTTTCGATTTGCCTCGCAGTTGCCGCCCTAACGCTGTCCGCCGGTGCTTACGCGCAAACCTCGCAGACCTTCCGTTTCGGCGAAGGCCAAAGCTCGCTGCCGTCCGGCAATGCCCATCCGGCACCCGCGCCGGGCGCACAGGCCCAGCCGCAGCAGTCGCCGCAAGCCCAGCCTGCCGAGCACGCGCCGGCCAAGGCCAAACCGAAGCACAAGAGCAAGCATCACCGGCATTACCGCGGACACGTGACACAGCCTGATACGTACTCGCATAACTGATCCCCGGAACGCATGCCGCGCGGATGCGTGCTGGCGACGAAAATCCGTAGCGCCCGGCCCAGCCGCATGGCCGGGCGTTCCACGCCAGGCCGGGCGTTCCACGCCAGGTCTGGCGTACGCCAGTCACCTGTAGATACGCTGATACCGCCTATAGAACGTAGCGATTTTTGACTCGCTTCAAATTCGCGCGCGCGGCGGGCATAGTAAAACGTATTCTCAGACCTACCGGCCACGACAGGAACACGTATGAGCACCACCCGTCCCGCACCCTCCACGGCCCATTCAGCCGACTCAGCCGCCACGCTGCCGCCCACCGCGCCCGTCATCCGCGACGCCGCCGAAGCCGATCTGCCCGCGATTCAGGCGATCTACGCGCACCACGTGCTGACCGGGGTCGCTTCGTTCGAAGAAATTCCGCCTTCCGTCGACGACCTGCGCACGCGCCTCGCATCGGTGCGCAGCCACGGGCTGCCGTACATGGTGGCGGAGATCGACGGCGAGGTCGCCGGCTATTGTTACGCCACGCCCTACCGGCCGCGCGTCGCCTATCGCCATACGATCGAGGATTCGATCTACATCGGCGACGCGTATCGCGGGCGAGGCCTGGGACGCGCGCTATTGCAGGCGCTGATCGAACGCTGCGAAACCGGCCCCTGGCGGCAGATGGTCGCCGTCATCGCCGACGGCGGCAGCGGCGGTTCACTGTCGCTGCATACGCAACTGGGTTTCGAATTGACCGGCACGTTGAAGGCGGTCGGCTTCAAGCATGGCCGGTGGCTCGACACCACGCTGATGCAGCGGACCTTGGGCGCAGGCGATTCATCCTTACCGGACGATGTGGCGCAGGGACACGACTGAAGCGCTGCGCGGCGCGTTAAAATCCCCCCATGCCCAAACCGCCGCCCTCCTTTTCGCCCGCGCCCGACGACTCGAACGTCCCGGCAAGCGCCGTGCCGCGCAATGAATACACCGTCGACGAACTCGCGCGGGTCACTGACACCACCGTGCGCAACGTACGCGCGTATCAGGATCGCGGCCTGCTCGAGCCGCCGGAAAAGCGCGGCCGCGTGGGCGTGTATGACGACACGCACGTGTCGCGCCTCAAGCTGATCAACCACCTGCTGACGCGCGGCTACACGCTCGCGAACATCCAGGACCTGATCATGGCCGTCGATGAAGGCCACGATCTGCGTTCGATCCTCGGCCTTGAAACCGCAATCGGCGGCCGCTGGTCGCGCGAACGGCCGAAAAAATACTCGCTGATCGAACTGCTGCAATTGTTCGGCAATAAAGCATCCCCGAGCGCGCTCGGCAAAGCCGTCGATCTCGGTTTGCTGGAGCGCGACGGCCTTTCGTTCGTGTCGGGCAACCCTACGGCGCTGACCGCCGGCGCCGCCCTGGCGAAGGAAGGCATTCCACTCACCGACCTGCTCGATGCCGTGGGTACCGCGAGGCCGCACTTCAATGCGGTCGCCAAGGCGCTGGTCGATCTGGTGGTGCGTCAACTGGACCGCTACGACGCCGACGCGCTGCCACCGCCTGCCGACGTGCCCGCCCTGGTCGAAGCGATCTGGCGTGTGCGGCCGCTGGCAATGGTGCTGGTTGAAAGTGAAATGAACCGCGCGCTTGAAGAAGCTTCCGGCGATTATCTCGGCGACCGCGTTGCGGCGATCATGGAAAAGAAGCTGGGCCATCCGCCTGAAGGCACAACGGCGGAGCGCGCTGCCGCAAAGAAAGAAAAACCTAAAAAATAGCGCCGCGCGCGTCATATTCAAATCTGCATTGCTTCGTTTGCCCGGCGGGACGTCCATGCGACGATCTTCGACCAATCGAACGCAATGGAGATTCGCCGGATGGCCCGTCATACCCGTTTTTTGCTTTCAATCGCCGCCGCATTGCTGGCGGCATTCACGACATTGGGCGCAAGCGCGCAAAGCAGCGGCACCGGCGCCGCCCAGGAGCCTGCCAAGGTACTGCGCATCGGCTATCAGAAATCAGGCTTGCTCGCGATCCTGAAAGCGCAAGGCTCGCTCGACGACAAGCTCAAACCGCTTGGCTACAGCATCAAATGGTTCGAATTTCCGGCCGGCCCGCAACTGCTTGAAGCACTGAATGCGAACAGCGTCGACTTCGGCTACACCGGCGCGCCGCCGCCGGTGTTCGCGCAGGCCGGTGGCGTACGCTTCGTGTACGTCGGCGCGGAGCCGTCCGGACGTCATGCCGAAGCCATTCTGGTCCGAAGCGATTCGACGCTGCATAGCGTGGCGGAATTGAAAGGCAAGCGTGTCGCGCTGCAGAAGGGTTCGAGCTCGAACTATCTGCTGCTTGAAGCGCTGAAAAAAGCCGGCGTGCGTTACGAAGACATTCAGCCGGTGTATCTGGCGCCCGCCGATGCGCGCGCCGCCTTCGAAAGCGGCACCGTCGACGCCTGGGTGATCTGGGATCCGTATTACGCCGCCGCGCAACAGGCGCTGAAGGCTCGCACGCTGGTCGATTATTCGGACCTCAACGCCCCCTATAACTTCTACGAGGCCACACGCGACTTCGCGCAGCAGCATCCGGACGTGATCGGCGCGATTCTCGGCCAGTTGCGCACCGCCGGCCTGTGGGTCAACGACCATCCGGCAGAAACCGCCGCGCTGATCGCGCCGAAGGTCGGTCTGGATCAGAAGCTGGTCGAAACCTGGGTGCGCCGCTATCCGTACGGCACCAGCACCGTGACCGACGAGATCGTGCGCTCGCAGCAGGTGGTCGCCGACGCGTTTTACGGCGCCCATCTGATTCCGCAGAAAGTGACCGTGAAGGACAACGTCTGGCAAAACCGCGCGGTTACAGCGGCGCTGGCGGCGAAATGAAGCGGCACTGAGTATCCAGTGAGGCGAAAAACGGCGGACCTGCGGGTCCGCTTTTTTATGCCTGACGCCGGCAGTCTTTTTTCACATAGTGAAAAATCATGCAGCCATTCTTAGAGCGGAGGGTCTAACAGCCCGCTTGCGTCATCCGTTGACAGCCTCTATTGTTACATCAACCAATGTAACAGTCAAAAGCGAACAAAACGGAGACGGATCGGATGAACGCACGCATGATGCCCCTCGACGACGCGGCGCCCGACGCACCGGCGCCCGACGCATCCACGCCCATCGATACCGATATCGCCATCATCGGCTCCGGCTTTGCCGGCCTTGGGATGGCGATCCGGCTGCGGCAAGCCGGCATGACCGACTTCATCATTGCCGAAAAGGCTGAGTCGGTGGGCGGCACCTGGCGCGACAACCACTATCCCGGTTGTGCCTGCGACGTGCAATCGCACGTCTATTCGTTCTCCTTCGCCCCAAATCCGCGCTGGACCCGCATGTTCGCGCGCCAGCCGGAAATTCGCGCTTATCTGGAAGCGTGCACGCAACGCTTCGGCGTTCAGCGTCATCTGCGCTTCGGCCATGAGCTGGCGAGCGCGATCTACGACGAAACCCGCCACCGCTGGCAACTGACGTTCGCGAACGGTCAGCAATGGTCGGCGCGCGTGCTGATCTCGGGGATGGGCGGGCTGTCGCGCGCGGCCATGCCGAACATTCCCGGCATCGAGAAATTCAAGGGTAAAGCGTTCCACTCACAGCACTGGGACCATACCTATTCGTTCGAAGGCAAACGCGTCGCGGTGATCGGCACCGGTGCGAGCGCGATTCAGTTCGTGCCGCAGATCGCGCCGCGCGTCTCGCATCTGAACCTGTTCCAGCGCACGCCGCCGTGGATCATGCCGAAGGCCGACCGCGCGGTGAAGCCGTTCGAACAGTGGCTGTTCAGGCATCTGCCGTTCACGCAGAAGATCATGCGTTCGGCACTCTACTGCATGCTCGAATCACGCGCCCTCGGTTTCGCGGTTCATCCTTCGCTCATGAAGACCGCGCAGAAAGTCGCGGAGCGTCATCTGCGCCGCCAGGTGCCCGATCCGCAGCTGCGCGCCACGCTCACGCCGAACTACACGATGGGCTGCAAGCGCATTCTGATCTCGAACGACTACTTCCCCGCGCTGTCGCGCCAGAACGTGTCGGTGACGACCACCGGCATCGCTCGCGTGGAAGAAGACGCGGTGATCACGACCGACGGCGCGCGCCATCCGGCCGACTGCCTGATCTTCGGCACCGGCTTCCAGGTGGCCGACCCGTTTCCGGCGGGCGTGGTGCGCGGGCGTGGCGGCGTCGATATCGTCGATACGTGGCGCAATGGCGCGCATGCGTATCTCGGCACGACACTGCCCGGTTATCCGAACTTCTTCATGATCGTCGGCCCGAACACCGGTCTCGGTCATAACTCGATGGTGTTCATGATCGAATCGCAAGTCGAATACGTCCTGCGCGCATTGAAGACGATGAAGACCGAACGCGCCGATGCGATCGAAGTGCGCCCGCAGGTGGAGCGTGCCTACAACGAACAGATCCAGCAGAAACTCGGCCGTGCGATCTGGTCGACGGGCGGCTGCAAGAGCTGGTATCTCGATCCGAAGACCGGCAAGAACACAACGCTGTGGCCAGGATTCGCCTACAAATTCCGCCAGGCCACCAGCACCTTCAGCATGGACGATTACCTCGCGTATTCGCCCGCCGTGCAGCCGCTGAGCGGGCATGCCGACACGCAGCCGCCTGTCCATGCTCACGGCAACGCGGCCACGACATCCGCGGAAGCAACCTGAAAAAGCACAACCAAAAAGAGCGCAACGACAAGGCACCGTTCAGAGAGGACAGGAGATAAGCCATGAAAAACTTCACCGACAGAGTGGCCGCGATTACCGGCGCAGGCTCAGGCATGGGCCGTTCACTCGCGATCCGGCTGGCACGCGAAGGCTGCCACCTCGCGCTCGCCGACCGCAACGCCACGAGCCTCGAAGAAACCGCGCAACTCGCGCAGGCGGCCGCGCCGCATATCGTGGGCTCGCCGCTGCGCATCACCACGCGTGTGCTCGACGTGTCGGACCGCGCCGCGATGTTCGACTGGGCCGCCGAAACGGCCGCGCAGCATCAACGGGTGAACCTCGTGTTCAACAACGCGGGCGTCGCACTGTCCAGCACCATCGAAGGAATGGAGTACGCCGATCTGGAGTGGATCGTCGGCATCAATTTCTGGGGCGTGGTGCACGGCACGAAGGCGTTTCTGCCGTATATCAAGGCCTCCGGTGCGGGACACATCATCAATACGTCGAGCGTGTTCGGCCTGTTCTCGCAGCCCGGCATGAGCGGCTACAACGCGACCAAATTCGCCGTGCGCGGCTTTACCGAAGCGTTGCGCCAGGAACTCGATCTGATGAAGTGCGGCGTGTCGGCGACTTGCGTGCACCCGGGCGGCATTCGCACAGGCATCGCACAGTCGAGCCGCATCTCGTCGAACATGGTCGGCTTCATGCTGGAAACCGAACAGCAAGGCAAGGACGACTTCGAGAAGTTTTTCATCACCACCGCCGACGAAGCCGCACGCGTGATTCTCGACGGCGTGCGCAAGAACAAACGGCGTGTGTTGATCGGCCGTGATGCGCGCGCCGCCGACTGGATGGCGCGTACGTTGCCGGCGGCGTATCAGGCGCTGGTCGTGATGCAGACGCGCCGCATGAAACGCATTGCGGAAAAGCGCGCGCGCCGTGCCGCGCAAATGGACGGCCGTCGCGCGTGATGCGCGGACCGACACGTAACGCGATGCATAACACCCGATCAGCACAATCAGCAGCACATAAAAGATCACAAGGAGCAAGGCCATGATGCCGGTTCGCCGCGACCTCCGTTTCAACTTACCGCCCGAACGTGCCTCCGATTGGCACGTGCAGGGCTCGCATGTGACACACTTCTTCAACGCGCTTTCGCTGCTATTCCCAGCCGGCGAGCGTTTCTTCATGGATAGCGTGCGCAACTACCGCGACCAGATCGACGACCCTGTGCTGAAGAAGCAGGTGCTCGGCTTTATCGGCCAGGAAGCGATGCATACGCGCGAGCACATCGAATACAACGATCTGCTGCAGGAAGCCGGTTTGCCCGCGCACAAGCTCGACAAGCGGCTGTGGGCGATTCTCAACTTCGGCCGCAAGATCCTGCCGCATTCGTATCAACTCGCGGTGACGGTCTGCCTCGAGCATTACACGGCGATGCTGGCGGGTTTGCTGCTGGAGGACGCATCGCGTATCGAAGGTTCGGTTGAAGGCTATGCGCAGATGTGGACCTGGCATGCGCTCGAAGAAACCGAACACAAGTCGGTTTCGTACGACGTGTGGAATGCGGTGGTTAAACCCGGCCTCGGACGCTATCTGCTGCGCACCAGCACGATGCTCGCCACTACCCTGACCTTCTGGCTGATCGTGTTCGACTTCCACGTGCGTCTGCTAATCGCTGATCGCAAACGCGGCGGCCATATCCGCGGCATGTGGCGCGTCGTGAAGTATCTGTACAGCCCGCGTCACGGCGTGTTTCCGCGTATCGCCGGCGAATGGCTGAGCTTTTTCCGCCCGGGCTTCCATCCGTGGGATCACGACAATCGCGCGCAACTGTCGCGTATCGACGGCCTCGTCGCCGCAGTCGACGCCTCCAACGCGGCCACGCCGAGCGCACGCAAAGCCGCGCGACGCGGCGTGCAGGCGGCCGCGTGATACGCGACACGCTGTCGGTCGAGGCCGGCGACGTGCGGCTCGCGGTCTACGTGAGTGGGCCGCGCGACGCGCCACCGATCGTGCTGGTGCACGGTTATCCGGATTCGGCGGCAGTGTGGGAACCGGTGCGCGCGCAACTCGACGCGCGCTATCGCGTGATCAGCTATGACGTGCGCGGCGCGGGGGCATCCGGCGCGCCGGCGGCGCGCGCGGCTTACCGGCTCGAACGGTTGGCCGCCGATCTCGCGGCCGTCGCCGATGCAACGTGCGGCGCGCGGCCGTTTCACCTTGTTGGCCACGACTGGGGTTCGATTCAAAGCTGGGAAGCAGTCACCGATCCTGCCTTCAAAGGCCGCATTGCCTCGTACACGTCGATCTCCGGGCCGTGCCTCGATCACGCGTCGTTCGGCTTACGCGGCGGCGCTGGCGCCGATCCTGCGGAACAATCCAGAGCGCCTCAGGCAGCAAAGCGCCCATTCGGCAGCGGTCTGCGGCAGACACTCAAATCCTGGTACATCTTCTTCTTTCACCTGCCATTGCTGCCGGAACTGGTGTGGCGCGCGGGCGGCGCACGCATGTGGCCGTTATGGCTGCGCCTGACCGAAAGCGTGCGCCCTGAACGCGATCCTGCGCAAACGCGCAACGCGATCAACGGCCTGAATCTCTACCGCGCCAATTTCATCGACAAGTTGCTGCACCCGCGCGCGCGCCATGCGCAGGCACCGGTGCAATTCATCGTGCCACTGCGCGATCGCTACGTCGGGCCCGAGCTTTCCCTTGGGCTCGAAGGCTGGCTCGGCGCATATGATCGCACCGAAATCGATGCCGGCCATTGGGTCATATTGCGCGAACCCGAGCGCATCGCGGCAGGCATCGAACGCTTTGTCGAACAGCATCGGGCTGGCGGCCCCGGCATCCCGACGATCAACGCCCGCGCGGCAGGCGTGTGAACAGCGTCGGATAGTCGATCACGAGGCCGTCTTCATCCACTGTCAGGTCCGCAGTGAAATTGCGAAAGATGCCCTCGTAGCGATACACGCGATTCAACTCGATGCACGAATACGCCTGCTCGGCGCGCGTGACCTGCAAATCCGGCGTCGAAATATAGGCTACGGAAATCGGCTCGCGCGCGCCCTCGGCCAGTTGCAAACGGCGGATCGGCAGCGTGTTCGTATAGGGCGTGGCGGCGATATCGATATCGATGCAGCCTTCAATCGCGCTCAGTACGCGCCCGTGGCCATCGTGCCAATGGCCGGCGCCGTCGCCGTGCAATTCCAGCTCCCCGCCGCCGACGATCTTCAGCCACGCATACGTGGTGCGCCATTGCGCGTCGCAGCGCACCTGATAGTGCAGGCCATACGCTTTGCCGTAGCGCTGCCCGACCAGGGCGCTCTCCACCGCAAAGCCGTCCGCGCGCGCCTCGAACACCAGATGTTCAATGCCGTCGTCCTCTTCCGATGCCCATCGTAATTCACGCATCCGCCTGTCTCCTTGTGAAACGGCACAGCCAGCGTGCCGGGTTCCTATCGTAGCGCGAAAGCTTTCGGTTCGCCGACAGGTTGTTTTTCGGCCTTTCGGTCAGGGGCGCTATGGTGCGCGTGTGTCGCAAATAGCCACTATCAACGCCCGGCAATGCCTGGCGGGGGGCAAGTGGCCTATGCTCGCGGGTCACACTCAACCTGACCCGCCGCGCACGCCTGGCTTGCACGCGGCAAAGTCGCGCCGTATCGAATTCACCGTCCCCAAACCATGCCCGCAGCCGCAACCGAAGCACAATCCGCCGCCTTGCGCACCTTGTTGCGCAGCCTCGGCCAGATCGTGCTGCAACCGAACGCTTTCACCGGCGCGTGCCTGCTCGCCGCATGGCTGCTATGCGATCCGCGCCTCGCATGCGCGGCGCTGATGGGCGCGATCGCAGCCAACGTAAGCGCAGTGCTGGCCGGCTATCGCGAGGATGCGACCCGCGCCGGCCTGCATGGCTTTAACGGCGCGCTGGCCGGTCTCGCTGCGTTCAGCTTCATCGCCGACAATGCAACAGCCGCCGCCGTGGCGATTCTGGCCGCGACGGGCGCCGCGTGGCTGCTGGAACCGTGGTCGCGCTGGTTACGTGCACGGGATCTCGGGTTTTTCTCGAGCCCCTGCCTGATCGTTACGTGGTTTTGGTTACCGCTGGTGACACGAGTTTCCCAGCAAACAGCTTTCACCGCTGAGCACACGCTCGACGCCACGCAATTGAGCAGCGGCTTACTCGCCGGGTTCGCACAAACCGGCTTTGCGTCCGGCGCGTTACCGGGTTTGCTCGTCCTGATCGGAATCGCCGCGGCGTCACGCCGGCACGCGCTGTGGGCGTTGGTCGGCGCAAGCCTCGCGAGCGCCGTGCACCTGCAGTTCGGCGCAAGTGCAAGCTCGTTCGAAGCAGGCCTGTTAGGATTCAACGGTGCGCTGAGCGCGATCGCGCTGGCCGATTGCGGCATCGCGGTGACGCTCGGCGGTGTTGCACTTTCGGTCGCGTTGCAAACGGCGGCCACTTACTATGCGCTGCCGGCTATGACGGCACCGTTCGTACTCGCGACGTGGAGCATGCAGTGGTTCACTCGACGGTTTATGCGTGACGCAGCAGTGTCCGAAGCGGCGGAATGCATCGAAGCCCGGGGGCCCGTCACGTCACCGGCATCGATTACGTCAGCGGCTTCGGTCAGGCGCGCGGGTTAGCGCCATGGGTTTGGCGCCGCAGGTTCAAGCCGCAGGTTTATCCCCCAGACCCCGGCCGCCGTCACGGCCCACCAGACAATTTCAGGAGACAGACATGTCGTTCACCCACACGCCCGCCGGCCGCGTCGCCGAGGCGGGGCCGATGTCCGACGCCGAACAACAGACCCGCATCGACCTGGCCGCCGCCTATCGCCTCGCGGCACTCAATGGCTGGGACGACCTGATCTACACGCATATCTCAGCCAGTGTTCCCGGTGAACCCGGCCACTTTCTGATCAATCCGTTTGGTCTCGCGTTCGATGAAGTGTGTGCGTCGAATCTGGTGAAGATCGATATCGAAGGCAACATCGTCGGCACGAGCGAGCATCCCGTCAACGCGACGGGCTTCGCACTGCACGCCGCCGTGCACGCGGCACGCCCCGATGCCTTCTGCGTGATGCATTTGCACAATACGGCGGGCGTGGCGGTTTCCGCTCAACCGGCCGGCTTGCTGCCGGCGTCGCAACATGCGCTGCGCTTTTACGGCCACCTCGCCTATCACGATTACGAAGGCCTCGCCTTTACGCCGACTGAGGGCGAACGCCTCGTCGCGCATCTCGCCGGCAAACCGGCCATGCTGTTGCGCAACCACGGCACACTGACTGCCGGCCGCACTGTCGCCGAGGCCTATGTGCTCATGGCAACGCTGATCAAGGCCTGCGAAATCCAGTTGCAGGCGCAAGCATGCGGCAGCGAGCTCGTCGTGCCAGGCAATGCAATCGCCGCACGCACCGCCGACCAACTATACGACGGCGGTGCGATCGAAGGCACACTGGAATGGCCGGCGTTGCTGCGCAAGCTCGACCGGTTCGATCGCACGTACCGCGATTAAATTTATTTCCCAATGTCACCCATCACGGAGTCATGCAATGCCCACGTTTCATATCGAACTCTTCGAAGGCCGCTCGCTGGAACAGAAACGCCAGTTCGTCGAAGCCATCACCAAAGCGACCTGCGAATCGCTCGGCGTCGAACCGAACTCGGTGGACATTATCCTCACCGACGTCAAACGCGAAAACTGGGCAACGGGTGGGCGTTTATGGTCTGAAGCGTAGGCTTGAACGCCGGCGCGTGCGCTGCGCGCATTGCGCGCGCAGCCGGTACTTCTGAGTAGACGCGTATCGGATACGCGTCGCCGTGGGCGGGGGGGCCGGCGCCCGGCCCCGCCGGCAAGCGCCGGGAATGGGGGGGGTGGCCCCACCCCCCCCCCCCCGGGGGCGGGGGGGGGGGGGGGGTTTTTTTATTTTTCCGTTTTTTTCCCACCCCCGGGTGGGGGGGGCGCCCCCAACCCCCCCCCC